>CAVZGK010000006.1:0-188969 GCA_963774805.1 uncultured Acidobacteriota bacterium | reverse complement strand
GCAACGCCTGAACGAAACAAAACAAAACAAAAACAAAACAAAATACCAAAACTGGTAAAGGTGGTTTGTGGGACGTGTTCAGCAAGGGGAAAAACTCGAGGTATGATACCTGTGACAGCCAGTTCCAAGCAGTCTTGAATATCTGGGAAGTGGAGCACTGGACGTTCGAGTCCCTGCGGCGCGTGCAGGTGGAGACGATCGGCGAGCGCCAGCTCGACGCACTGCTGCGTCTTCTGGAACAGAGCTCCGTCGAAGGGCCAATCGACACGGCACCAGCGACGCTCATCGCGATCCTCCGCGACCGGGTCGGCGAGCGGGTGACCCTCGATGCTCTGCGGAGGATCTCCAGAGCATGGGTTGAGGCCGAACCCCGGCGATCATCTCCAGAGCTCGTCGCGCGGGCGCCAGCAGTCAACGAGCACTTCGCCGTTCGCGCAAGACCACCCTCATCCTGAACGAGCCCATCTCCCGGCCGGAGACAGCCAGGATCTGTGACGCGCTCCCCGAGCATCCCGTGGTCCTGGTCGAGGGAGTTGTGGTTGGGCAGTAGCGACGTTCTCTACGAGCTCACGCAGCACCTGGACCGCCAGGGCGTGCCGTACCTGCTTTCGCCTCGACCGCTGGCAGCCCACGGCTTCGCCGCGAGCACTGGCCGACCAGATGGATCTGCCGGCCTCGCCGCCCGCTGTGCTCGCGGCTATCAGCCCGGAGAAGCCGTGCGTACTGATCATCGATCAGCTCGACGCCATGAGTAGCGCCTCGGGCCGCAACGGCGAGTTCGTCGAAGCGCGTCGACGACGACGCGACTCGCGGCGAGGCGGCCGCAGATGTCGGCGGCGTTGGCCTGCCGGCAGTTCGACGCCCGCAAAGACGCCTGCTCGGCCGCGACTCATCGGCCACGATTGCCACACCGTCTCGATCGGGGAGCTGAGCCCCGATCAGGTCGACGAGACGCTCGGCCGACTCGGGGTGGCCAGCGGACACGTCACTCCGGAACTGCGTGGCGTTAGTCGCGCGTGCCGCTGCATCTCGCGCTGTTCACGCAAATCGCGCCGGTTGACCCCGCGGCCTGGCTGGGGATTAAGAAGGTTGCTACCTCTACGACGAGTTCTGGACATCAAAGCAAGACGAGCTGCAGCGGCGGCTTGACCGGGAGCCCAGTCTGCATCGCTGTCTGGGACGGTGCCGAGCGAGCATGAACACCGCAGCGTCATTGCAGGCCCCGATGGAGCTTGTCGACCAGCGGGAGGCTGACCGCTACCTGGCCATGCTGTCGGCATCCGTGCTCGTGGAGGACAAGCGTCAACTCCTGTGTCGAGCAAGACCAACCGTCAGGAGACGACAAGAAAGTGCCAGATTGCTGTTGTCCTCTGCGACGACCTGCTCCGCGTGACCCGAACCTACCTCGACCACGCCGGTTTGATTCAGGAGCGTGCTGCTTCTGCCTCGGTGCCTTCACCATCAGCGCGCTTGTTCGCGAGATCGATCGCGAGTTCGCCGCCGCCGCCGCCGTGCGGCGGCTTTCCTGGGAATGCCTCTTCAAGGGAATTGACGTCACAGTCACGACCGACGCGTCGCGTTGCCAGGCAGATTTTCGGCAACCTCGTGGCGAACGCTCTCAAGTACACGCCCGAGGGGGGAGAGGTCAGGGTCCTCGCTGAGCATCTGGGCAGCCACTGGCTCGTCACGGTATCGGATACCGGGCCAGGTATTCCGTCGAATGCCCTGGCCAAGGTCTTCGAACCGTTCTTTCGGGTCTGCGCACTGCGATCGAACCGGCAATGATGGGACCGGCCTCGGACTTGCCGTCTGTCGCGAAATGGTGGAGCAGATGGCGGGTGAAATTACCCTTCAGTCGGCCGTGGGGCAGGGAACCCGCGTCACCGTCCGGTTTCCTGTCGAACCACCCAAAGATCGTCTCCGGCAGTCGCTCGCCCCGCATTCCGTAGGACTTTGACGACCGAAGCTACCGTCGCGCGACCAGAAAGCTTGTTCCGCGGTCGCACGGCATTGGGCAGGGAGCTGATCGAGGCTCCGTCAATGATGAGCCGATGCATCGGCCTTGCTCTTCATCTTCAGCTTGACGAGTTTGGGCACGATGTACATCTGACAGTACTCGTAGTTCCTGTGCCGGCGGTAATAGTCCTGGTGATACTTCTCGGCCTGGTAGAACCGTGCCAGGGGAACGAGTTGCGTCACGATCGGAGCGCCGAACACGTTGGCCTCGGTCAGGCGCTGATAGGACTTGAGCGCGGCCTGTCTCTGCTCGTCGTTGTGATAGAGGATGATGGAGCGGTACTGGGTCCCTTCATCGGGCCCCTGCCGGTTCAGGGTCGTCGGGTCGTGAAATTCCCAGAAGGTCTCGAGCAACTTTTCGAAGCTCACGACCTTGGGGTCGTAGGTAATCTGAATGACCTCCGCGTGCCCGGTCATCCCCTCACTGACCATCTCGTAGGTGGGGTGGAACGGTTCCCGCCGGCATATCCCGAGACGACCGTCTTCACACCGGGGATTTGTTCAAAAACGGCCTCGAGGCACCAGAAACAGCCGCCGCCGAACGTGGCCTTCTCGAGCTTCTCGTCGGCCGAGGACTCGGACTCCTTCTTCGCCTTCGATGAATCAGCCTTCGCCGTCTTGCCCTTCGCGCTCGCGGTTTTCGTCGTCCGCTTTGCCTGCGGAACGCCGCTCTTCGCCCTGTCGGACTGAACCTGATCCGCGGATGAGGAATCGGTCGATCCCTCCCCGTCCTGAGCAGGCACACACCCCGCAAATGACAGGTACACCAGCAATCCAAGGCTTAACGAGAGGCAGCGAAAAGTCATCACTCGGGTCCTCACTCTCAGATTCCGGCTGGCCAGTACAGTCGAAAGAGCGCCACCGCGGGAGATCGGGCTTGGGCAAACTTTGGTAAAACATTCTTCTCTTTTATAGGCAGATGCGTTGCTGAAGTCCAGAGGGCAAGGCCACCGTCGGGCGGACAAGGTTCGGCGTGCCAGGCAACGCGTCGAGCGCGCTCACCGACGCCTGACAGACCGTCAGACGCGAATCGAAAGAAACGGCCTTGACGTTTCTGATACTTTGTATACAATGGCATTAACGTGTGCGGCGTTGAATCGCGAGAACACCGCACGAGAGACGTTCGCCTTGGCCTTCAGGGAGGGTTGGGGCGAACGTTTTTTTGCATCCTCCAACAACGCGCACCGGATACCGCGATGAGTGATGACCGGAGACCTGTGCGAGGCCGAGGGACGGGAGAAAATCCTGCCAATCGGTTCGAGCATTCCCGGTTCGAACTCGATCCCGACGACGGACCGCCCGAGGATCGACCCGCGCCCGCAACTCAGTTCTTTCGCGACTCCTCCGCGTACGATCATCGCCACCAACGACAGCCCCGACATCGCGCTTCGACGCCAGCATCAATCCCTATCGCGGCTGCGAGCATGGCTGCATCTATTGCTACGCCCGGCCCTACGCACGAGTATCTCGGCTTCTCGGCGGGCCTCGACTTCGAGACGAAGATCATGGTCAAGGAGGATGCGCCGGAGCTGTTGCGACGCGAGCTGTCGTCGCCCGAGTGGAAGCCGCAAGACGATCGCGCATCAGCGGCGTCACCGATGCCTATCAGCCGGTCGAGCGGCAAGCTGCAGCTCACGCGGCGCTGTCTGGAGGTGCTCGCGGAGTTTCGCAACCCGGTCGTGCATCGTCACCAAGAACCGCCTCGTGACGCGCGACCTCGACGTGCTCGGCGAACTCGCCTGCACACGACGCGGCCGCTCGTCTTCCTGTCGGTCACGACGCTCGACGCCGACCTGGCGCGTCGGCTCGAGCCGCGCGCCTCGCCTCCGCACTTTCGCCTCGAGGCGATCGAGGCACTGGCCGCGAGCCGGGATTCCGGTGGGAGTGCTCGTCGCACCCGTGATCCCGGGCCTGACCGACCACGAGATCCCCGCGATCCTCGCGGCCTCGGCCAGGGCCGGGAGCCAAGTCCGCCGGCTTCGTCCCGCTTCGGCTCCCGCACGGCGTCGGCCCGCTCTTCGAAGACTGGCTGACCCGGCACTATCCCCGGTCAAGGAGACCGCGTGCTCCAACGTGTCCGCGGGATGCCGCGGCGGGCGGCTGAACGACCCGCGGTTCGGCTCGCGGATGGAGGGCGTTGGGCCCTTCGCCGATGTGATCGAGCAGCTCTTCGCGGCCGGAATGCGCAAGTCCGGGCTGCAGCGCGCGCGCGATTCATCTCTCGACGGCCTCCTTCCGCAGGCCGGGCGGCAGGCAGTTGCTGCTCTTTGAATGACGTGGGAATCGCTACATGACCGTGAGCGATTCTGGGAACTCGAGCCGACGGACAGACACACGCTAACCCGAGGCGCAAGTGAGGGCGTGTTTTGCGTGTCGAGTGTGAAGCCCCTCGCTCGCGGCTTCGGGTTAGTGTGGAATCGATCCGTCGTCCAAACGGGACGCCGGCGAAGCGCGTCCCCGAAGCATGCAACTCCATTTAGAGGGGTGGGGCGGTTGGTCGGGGCGAGGGGAGGAAAGAATGGGAAATGCAAGATGGCAAATGCAAAATAGAAAATAGAAAATGAAAGTAAAGAAGAGAATATAGCAATCTGGCACTTGTAGATTTTATCCGTCGTAACGATTGCGGAGGAGTTCGGGTACGGACCCGATGAGCGGGGGCGGCCGTCAAAGATTCGCGGAATGAGGTTTGATCGACCGAGTGGGCCGGTTGCGGGAGGGGACAGCCGGCGCGTTAACTTTCAGGGGATCCTGTACCCGTTTTTCAATCCGCCGATTCCCGCGAGATGAGGTCGGATGCGCATGGCCGCCCCGCTCGACGAAGAAACTGTAACACATCGACTCATACTTCCTCGCGACGCCAACCACCACGGCACGCTCTACGCGGGGGTCTTGCTCTCACTGGCTCTCGAGGCGGGCTATGCAACGGCCTACCGGGCCGCTGGCCTGAATGCGAACCTGGTCCTCAAACGCGTGCTCGACCTGCGTTGCTACGAGCCAGTCCCGATCGGCCGGATTGTCGAGATCCGCGGGCGAGAAGTTCATCGAGCGCGCGCCCAGGTGGTCGTCGCGCTCTGGGGCACTCCCCTGCTCGATCGATCGTCCCCCTGGATGGACAGCCTGATGCAGTTTGTCCAGGTCGACGACGAGGGACGACCTGAGCCGCTCGAGGAGGGGCCGGGCGAAGTTTCGATCGCACTCGGAGCACCCTGGTCCACACTCCGTGAACGGGCACTCCGGCTTCTCGCGATTCGAAGTTAGGCAAGAGTGCGCCCTGGTCGGAACCGAACGCCTCGACGGTTGCTGGATCCCTTCGTTGCTTCGTTCGGTTGGCTGACCGCTGACCGCGGAAAAAACTGTATCCAAACCATTCCTTCGTCGCAGTACCTCGTTGACCAGCCAATGTGGTGGGGGACCGATCCATGGCAAGCGGGCAGGTGAGTGCGGTTGTCCGGCAGCTCGAGCGGCTCTTCACCGTCGGGCAGTGTCACGGCGATGAACGAGGGGCAACTGCTCGAGCGGTTCGTGGCGCGTCGCGACGAGGCCGCTTTCGCGGCCCTGGTGGCGCGGTATGGGCCGATGGTGCTCGGAGTTTGCCGGCAGATGCTCCACGACCCGAACGACGTTGACGACGCGTTTCAGGCCACATTCCTGGTGCTCGTGAGGAAAGCAGGGACGCTCCGTAACCGCGACTTGCTTGGCAACTGGCTCTACGGGGTTGCCTACAAGGTCGCCCACCGTGCGCGGACGGTCAAGGCCCGGAGGCACGCGACCGAGACGCCTTGCGTCGAGGAACTGGCCATGGGCCCAGATCACGCCGGTCATCAGCCTCAGCCCTGGATCCACGAAGAGGTGCAGCGCCTCCCGGAAAAGTACCGAACGCCGGTCGTGCTCTGTTACCTCCAGGGCCTCACGCACGAGGAAGCGGCCGAACGGCTCCGCTGGCCGCTCGGCACGGTCAAGGGCCGCCTGGCCCGGGCCCGCGAAATGTTGCGGTCGCGGCTCACTCGCCGCGGAATGGCGTTCTCGAGCGGTGTCCTCTTTCTCGAGCTCGCGCGAGACGCCTCGGCGACCGTTCCCAATTCCCTGGTTGAATCCACGATCCGAGCCGCGACCGCGGCCTCGTCTGGCCGGGTAGCCGTCGGGCTCATCTCGGCACAGGCCGTCGCACTCTCGGAAGGAGTACTGCGAACAATGTTCATGACTCAATTGAAGACCGTCGGAGTTTTGCTTCTCGTGGCCGGACTTTTGACCACCAGCGCGGGCGTCGTTGCCTACCAGGCACCGGGACCTGGGCGACAGCCGGTCACCACAGAGTCCGCGCCCGTGTCACAGATTCGCAAGTCAGCGCAGATTGCAAGCAATCCCGAGGTTGCTCGCGATCTTCAGAAGGCTCAGGAGAAGGCGTCCACCAAGGCCGGAGCAACCGAGACCACGCCTCAACTGCCTGGAGGTCTCGATGAGCGAGAGCGCTCGCTTGCCCAGGGTGTCTTCGATGACCTGTACCGACTCTATAGGGACGGCGAGATGAACGACGTGGAGCGTGCGAACACGTGGTCGCTTCGCGTCCTAGAGGCCGAGAGCCACTCACAAGCCGGTCGGCGACCGGCCGCGAAGGCCCATCTCAAACGGATGGAATCACTCCTGGAGACTTCCCGGAAACGGTTCGATGCGGGCCACGCAGCAAGGGTCGAGGTCGCGGAAGCGGATTTCTACGTCATCCGGGCCCAGAAGCTTCTCGAAAACGCCGCTTCGGCAGGGCCAGTTCAGGCGACAGCCTCGTCTGGCCCGGCGAGTGATCCCGCGGTTGCCGGAGGTCCAACCTCGGCAGCGGGGGGTTTGGTGGGCGGAATGGGCGGCGGCGGAATGGGCGGCGGTATGGGGCGCGGTATGGGTATGGCCGGCGGCCCAGTCGACCGAAAAGTTGCCCTCGAGCGCGTCCAGCAAGGGAAGCGAGTCGAGATCGCCAGAATCTCGGAGCAACTTGCCGGCGACGACGAGTCACCCAAAAACAAGGCGATCTTGAAAAAGCTCGAAGAGCCGGTCTCAATGTCGTTCGCCCACGAGACTCCGCTGGACGATGTGATCAAATACATCAAGTCGGCAGTGCAGGGCGCGAACGACTCGGGGATTCCGATCTACGTCGACCCCGCTGGCTTGCAGGAAGCGGAAACGAAAATGACCACGCCCGTGCAACTTGATCTTGAGGGGGTACCGCTCAAGACGACCCTCAGGCTGCTCTTGAAGCAAGTCAAGCTCGCCTATTGCGTGAAGGAGGGCGTACTGATCATCAGCTCGGTGAACGGAATCTACAATGAGCTTCAGGAGATCGAAGCAACCACGGATGACCCGCTTCAGTGAAGCGGTCGCTGCCTGACACAGACGCTCGCTCCGAGCGAACCGAAGCCACGCCCCGGCGACACCATGTCTTCATGAAGACATGGTGTCGCCGCGTGCGCTCAATCCGGAACGACGGGCAGCTCGGCCGTCGCCTTGTGCTCCGGCCGCTTCATCGGGAGCTCGATCACGAACTGGGAGCCCTGACCGATCTTGGAAGTGACGACGATCTTGCCGCCGTGCTCGCGGACGATCTTCTGCGAGACCGGCAAGCCCAGACCGGTCCCGCGCGACCCCTTGGTCGAGGCGAAGATCTGGAAGATCGAAGCGATCTCGGCTTCCGCGATCCCGACGCCGTTGTCCGAGACCGTGATCCGGGCCATGGCGGCGTCGGCGTCCCACGACGTCGACAGCGACACCCGCGCCCCGTGACGCCTTCGGCGGCGTCGATCGCGTTGGTCACGATATTCAGAACGGCGCGATGGATGCCGTCGGCGTCGATCATGAGCTGAGGGATCGCCGGCCCGGGCTCCCAGCGCAGCTCGACGCCAAGCTCCTCGGCTCGCGACTGCATCAGCTCGACCACGTCGGCGACCGTCTCGTTCAGGTCCGCCGGCTCGAGGGCCGGCTCGCGGTCCTTCGAGAACGAGAGCATGTCCATGACCAGGTTATAGATCTTGCCCTGGTTCTTCTCGACGATGGTCCAGCCGCGGCGGACGATCGCCTCGTCCTTTTCCTTCAGGCCCATGTCGATCAGATAGCTGCCGCCGCGGATGCCCTGGAGGATGTTCTTGATGTGGTGCGAAAGCGTGGCGATGGTCTGCCCGACGGCCGCGAGCCGCTCGGCCTGGAGCTTGGCCTGGTAAAAGGTCGTGTTTTCGATCGCGAGGCCGGCCTGGTGACCGATCGCGACCATCAGCTTCAAGTGCTCCTCGGAGAACCGCCCGCGTGACCCCTCCTTGCCGAAGTCTGAAGCCGCTGTCGGCCTGGATATCGGCGTAAATGACGCCGAGCGTGACGTGGCGGCCCTGAACGGGGACGCAAATCGCCTCGCGGATGCCGTAGTCGACGATCGACTGCGCGGGGCCGAACCGCTTGTCGCCGGACGCGTCGGAGGTGATGACCCCCTGACCCTGTTCGAGGACGTGGTCGACGATCGTCCGGGAAATCTTGAGCCGGTCGTCGGGATCGGCGGGTCCCCGCCATCGGACGGCCTTGGGAACGAGGTCTCCCGCCCTCGTCCTTGAGCAGGATTGCACCGCGGTCGGCGCCAATCGACTCGAAGACCAGCTCGAGGATCTGGGGGAGGAGTGTCTCGGTATCGAGGACGTCGCTGATGGCCTGCGTCGCTCGATACATGATCGAGAGGTTGAGCAGGCGGTCCTTGAGCCAGCCGCCCGTGACGTCCTGGGCCTGAAGGACGCGAGAGCCTTCTCCGGCCGGAATGCTCTTGAGGATGGCGGATCGGTCCGACGGGCTCGTACGGCTGAGCATGTCGACCCGAGCCGTCAGGTCGCGCTCGCCGGCATTCGGGCCGGCGGAGAAGAGCATGACGGTCTGGCCGAGCTGCAACCGATCGCCCGAGCGGAGGGGCGCCTGGTCAACAGGCTGGTCATTGACGAAGGTGCCGTTGGCCGAACCGAGGTCAACGATCCGGTAGGAGGAATCGTCGACCGGCCGCACCTCGGCATGTCGCCGGGAGACCTCGGTATCATGGAGCCGGATCGGGTTCGAGTTATCCCGGCCCAAAGCCATGGGCCTGGACTTGAGCTCGAACCGCTTGCCCTGGTCGGCCCCTTGGATCACGAACAAGGAGGCCACGGGGATCTCTTCTCCTGGGCACTGGGGCGTCGTCGCGAAGGCCTTCTTCCGCTTCAGGCTAATCGACCCCACCCCGACCGTCAACCCGGCAGCCGGCCCTCGGTAATACCAGGCCGGCTTCTGAGGATGGTAACAGGCGATTCCTGAGAGGCGGCCGACGGGTCGTTACCCGTTCGGGCAGGCGATCAATACTGCGCCGTGACGGCCTGTCGGACCGGAGGAAAGGCCCAGCATCAAAAAAGCGCAGGCGGAGACTCTCTTTCTCCCTCGCCTGCGCTTGGACAAATATCCAGGGCCTCGAACATTGTTCGAGCGATCCCCAAGCTCTTTACTTACCCGGCTTCGGTTCTTGCGTCGACACCGTCTGATCGACGGTCAAGTCGAGCTTGGCGGGGAGATCCATGTCGTTGATCTTCAGGCCCAACTCGCCCTTGATCGTGTCCTTCGTCTTCCGCTCGACCACGAGGCCCCGCTCTCGGTCGAACAGCATGGTCCCCGTCGAAGAGTCGATCTTGAGGTCGCTCTTGACGACCTTGAGCGGAATCGGCGAATCCGCGTCGACGCTGTACGACACGTCGAGCGCTTTGATGCCGATCTCATCGAGCGTACGCCCATCCTTTTCCTTCGTTCCGAGGTACTCGTAGCGTCTCCGGAACGTCAGCGTCTGTCCGCTACCGATATCGTCGGGTTCCGTAGCCTCCCAGCTCTCACCCTTGTTGGCGAGTACTTTGGGAAGATTGCCGTGGTCCTTGTCGAACTCGCGTTTGAGAACGTCGTCGGAAAGCCGCGCCTTGATCTGGTCGGCGGCCATTGGGTTGTCCTTGACCTTCTCGAGGATCTTATCAATGCCCTCGACCGCCTTGTACTCGTTCTTATCGTTGAGCACGACCGTGTACTCGTTGCTCGTGACGGCTTTGAGGATCGAATTGGCACTCTCAAGCGCCGGGTTGTCGAGCTTCGCGTTCGGGTCGGCCGAGTCGAGGTCGTACGTTGCACCACCAGCCGTGATGTGGACCTTGATCGAGTTCGTCTTCTGTGTCAGCGGCAGCGTCCCGTCGGCGGCCCGCTTGCCAATCGCGGTCGACGAGTTGGACTCCACCTCGAGGTCGGTCTCGTTGTCCATACCCCCGACGGACAGATTCTGATGGTACTTCAGGACGGTTTTCTGGGTCGTCGACGACCCTTCGGGAAACTTGTACTCGAGTTTGACCTGGGCCGAGGCGTCGGACGTCATCCAGATGCCGATCAGGGCTGCAACTAGGGCGACGCGGCGAAACATGAAGCAGGTCTCCGGGGGAGAAAGGACCCCACGCGAGCGTTGCAGTTCAGCGCGAACTGCGCCAGCGTGAGCCAAAAAGTTGGCACGTACGAAACGATTCGGAAGGTGTTCGCCTCCCGTCTCCAAAGATTACGAACAATTCGTTTTTTGGAGAATGCGTGGATGCGCGACAAACTCACGCCTGCGGCGTGAAGAGGATGATTTCCACGCGACGGGTGGGCGGTTGAGACGTCTCGTCGGCGGGGGCCGGCGGGATCTGCGTCCCGAAACCGACCGCCGCGACCTTCCGGCTTGCGAACCAACCGGCGGAGTTGATCGAGTGCCGTGAGACAAGGTATTTGCGGACTGCGTCGGCCTGTTCCTGGGTCAAGACCTGCGCAAGTTCGGGGTCGCGTGCAGGGTCGGTAAAGGTCGCGATCACGACCTCGGAATTCGGCCGGCTGACTTTTTTCAACCAGCGGGCGACCTCGTCGAGCCTCGATCGTCCCTCGGCCGTGAGCACAGCGCGACCGGATTCGAAGAGGTCCTCTTCCCGCACCGTACGGCAGTCGCGTTCGGCGTTCGGGTGGTAGAGCACGCGGTCGCGGTCGAAAAAGGCTCGGTCGTTGAAGTAGCGCGAGAGAGGCCACGTGCGTTTCAGGGCGGCAAGGTTCTCTTCCAGGTCGTTGAGCGTGCGCTCACCGCGTTCTGAGAGGGCCACGAGCTTTCGGTAAGCCTCGTCATCCTGGACAAACTTGCCGATGCTTCCTTCTCCGTTGCGGATCGACCGCGCGATCGTGTTGACCTCGCCCAGCCCCTGCTCGGCGGCGACGGCGACTGAATCCACGCGCTGAAGCGAGGCCCGGGCGTCACGAAGCAGGTCGGCGATCTCGACGGGGCGCTCGACGGCAATGAACCCCCGGTCGGCGAGCGCTGGGGAATCCGGTTGTCCGGGGGTGATTTCCACCACCTTGGCGCCCACGACCCCTTCGGTGACGATCCGCGCGACCGCGTCCGACCGGACCAGCGGGCGAAGCCGCTGATCGACCCGGAGAACCAGGACAACCGGCTCACCCGGCGCTCCCGGGGGCTCGATCATCTCCACGACCCCGGCATCGATCCCCTGCACCCGGACTCGATAGCCCGCCTGGAGACCGCTGATCGTCGAAAACCGCGCACGGACCCGGAAGGTCTCCTGGACCCGCCATTGCCGGCTCGCAACCTGGACCACGCCGAAGCCCGCGAGCGCGAGGACCCCTAGCACAAACCCGGCATTGGCCAGCGCTCGCCACCGCCCGATCTCTCGCCACATCGGAATTCGCCCTGGGGAAAAGAGACGAAAACCACCGCGACCACCTCGCGAGGCTCCGGGCTGAAGACCAAGCTCCGACCACTCAGCCCGACAAGAATCACAACCCGAAGATGGTCTGGGATAAAGAGTCGATCACGTCCCGAAGTCGCGAACGGCTTCCCAACGGATCCGGCTCATGCGTTGCCGCGTGCAGACGTTGCCTCGAGAATTCCCTTGCGATGCGATCACATTCGGTCTTCTCGGCATTTTGAGGGAACCGGATCCTTGTTTTCCCCCATGCAATTCTAGTTCCTCCAGTCAAGGGCAGCCAGAGCCGCCTGGATCCCGGGCACCATGACGACGTTTGCCGCAAAGACGGCCATCATCGACCGGACGACCCCGCGGGTGGCCGCGCGGCCAACGGCCTCGGTCGATCGATCGGCATTCAGGCCGGTCCAGCAGCCGACGAGCCCAACAAGCAGGCCGAAGACGCCCGTCTTGAGAGTCGCGGGAATGACGTCGGAGAGACGGAGGAACTCGAGCGATTTCTGCCAGAAGAACAGCGCGGAGAGCGATCCGGCGGAGAGTTCGGCGGCCATCGCGCCCAGGATCGCCGCGGCGTCGAGAACCACGGTCAGTAGCGGAACGGCCAGAGCACAGGCCAGGACCCGGGGCGCGACCAGGCTGGGTAACGGGGCCGCCCCCAGGACGAGCAGCGCATCGATTTCTTCGGTCAAGGTCATCGAGCTAAGCTCGGCGGCGAGTCCGGCTCCCATCCGGCCCGCGACGACCAGCCCGGCCAGCATGGGGCCGACCTCGACCAGCACGGCGACCGCCAGCACGCTCGGCAGCGCCGCTTCGGCGCCGTAGTTCGCGAGCAGGCGATGGTTCTGAATCCACGTGACCAGGCCGACGCTCACCCCGGCCGCAATGCCGATCGGCAGGCTCCCCCACGCGACGCGTTCGAATTGCCGAAGCACCTCGCCCGCCCTCGTGAGCGCGCGCGCGGAATCGCGAGGAGCACACGGAACGTGAAGTCGACGAACCGCCCTAGCTGTTCCAATGGTTCGATCAGTCCGACACCCATTCAGGCCGCATCTCCTTGCGACAACGTGTCGCGACTCTCCTGCAGAGCATTCGCCCGCCGGGCGCCGATCTTAATGGTTCCCTGCTCCGGAGAATATCACTGAGAAGCCCCGCCGCCTGTTCGGCTCTGACCGTTTCACTTACGGAAAGCGGCGGCAATAGCTACCATGGACCACTGGACGGATTGCGTTCCGGGTATCGCCTTTGGTCGTTTGGAGCGAACGCCCTTTAGTGAGTTGGCCGTGGTCTCGAATCGTACGGAGCGTCGCCATGAATCGGATCGCGCCTTACCCAGTCTGGATCGGACACGCGACGGAAGGCCCGAATTTTGTTCCGATCCTTGACGAAGAGATCGAGGCCGTAGTCGACCTGGCGGCGGAGGAGCCCGCGTTCGCATTGCCGCGCGACTTGGTCTCGTGCCGGTTTCCGCTCATCGATGGGCCCGGCAACAATCCCGCGACGCTCGCGCTCGCCATCGGGACGGTTGCCCGACTCGCGGCCGTTGAAGTGCGCACGCTGGTTCGCTGCGGAGCGGGCATGAGCCGATCACCGGCGGTGGTTGCGGCGGCCCTCGCGCTCATCCACGGGGAGCCTCCGGAAGACTGGCTAGTTCGGGTCACTCGACTCCACCCTAGCGACGTGTCACCGGGGCTCTGGAACGAGATTGTCCGGCTCTCTCCCACGGTATTCCACCTCCCGACGCCCAGGCAACTCTGAACTGCCGGATCGCCGGAACCGCCGCGTTTGCGCGAGGCGTGAATCACGCGAGCCTCCAAATCGCATGATCAGATCCATTGTCCTGCTTGGTAGTCCGGTCCTCAAAGCCCGGGCGCGCCGCTTGAGCCCGACGAATTGTCCGCGGCCGAGATCCTCGCGCTGGCAGCCGACATGCGGGAAACGCTCAGCGATTCGGGCGGTGTTGGGCTGGCCGCGACACAGGTGGGTGAATCCGTCCGGCTGATCCTCGCGGGCTCGTTTCCAACCCCACGCGCCCCGGATCGTCCTCACGTCCCGACGCTGATCCTGGCCAATCCGCGCGTCGTGTGGGCCTCGGAAGAGACGGCGGCCGATTGGGAAGGATGCCTGAGCTTCCTGCAGTTCCGTGTTCGTGTCAGGCGCGCGGTGTCGATCCGCGTTGGGTTCGTGCACATGGACGGCACCGACGGCGAGATCGATGCGACCGGCTTCTACGCGCGGGTTCTGCAGCACGAGATCGACCATCTCGACGGAATCCTGACCCTCGATCGCGCCGTCGCGCCTGAGGATATCGAAGAAGTCGGGACTACGTCGGGCTCGTGAACGGTCTGGCTGCCGATATTCCCACACTAACCCGAAGCGCAAGTTTTGATGTTGCGCATTCGTCGGTTGTGCAATCTGGACGGGAACGTGCGATGGCGAAATCGCGGCTGCCAGCCCGCTTCAGCGGGCTTCCCGCGAAGCGGTAATAGGCCCGCCGTTTACGGCGGGTGGACGAGGGCTCGTTCGCTTCTTCTCCGGGAGTCCCGTTCACGGGGCTTCTCGTGATCCCGGCTTGAGCCGAGTGCCGCGCATCGGCTCAAGCCGCAGAGCGAGAACCCCGGTGAACCGGGGTACGGGAGTGTCGTATAGCGCCGCATACCCGCCGTGAACGGCGGGTCTATTACCGCTGCGCGGGAAGCTCCGTGAACGGAGCTGAGGGAGCCGCGGTGGGCCTTACACGACCTCGCGTCGTCCGAGCCATCCTTCCTGACAGCCAATAGCGAACATCAAAAAGCGCAAGCGAGGGTATTCCTATGTATGATCCCTCGCTTGCGCTTCGGGTTGGTGTGCGACTGCGGGAAGTCAGGGCACATCCACTGCGATTGCGCTAGCGCCCGACGGCACGGCGGGGCAACGTCCACCAGACCGAGTCGCAGGCCGCTCGCGACTCTTCGTCAAGGACCAGTTCGGCTGCGTGGAGCGTGTCGTTCAACTGCTCGGGACTGCTTGCGCCGACGATCGCCGAAGTGATCCCGGGTTGCTGAAGCACCCAGGCGATGCTCAACGTCGCCAGACTGAGTCCGAGGTTCCGGCAGTAGCCGCGCAGGGACTCGACCGCCTCGAACTGCGCCTGGTGCCAGTAGCGCTCGCGGTAGAGCTCGCCGGATGCACCCATCGTGAAACGAGTCCCCGGCTCGGGGGGAGCACCGGAGCGGTGCTTGCCGGTGAGCAGTCCACCCGCCAGAGGATTGTAAACGATCACACCCACCCCCTGATCGAGGCAGAGCGGGAGCAATTCATTCTCGATCTCCCGGTACAGGAGGTTGTACCGCGGCTGGACACAGTCAAATCGCGCGAACCCGGCCCGTTCGCTCGCGCCGAGGGCGAGCGCCAACTGCCACGCAGCGAAGTTCGAGCAACCGACATAGCGGACCTTGCCAGCGCGAACCAGGTCGTCGAATGCGCGAAGAGTCTCGTCAATGGGCGTCTCCGGGTCGGGCATGTGAGCCTGGTAGAGATCGATGAAATCGGTCTTGAGTCGGCGAAGACTTGCTTCGCACGCGGCGAGGATGTGGCGCCGCGACAGCCCCTGGTCGTTCGGCCCATGGCCGACGCGAATCCGGCACTTGGTGGCAACCACGAACCTGTCGCGTCGGCCATGCCTGCTGAGCCAGCGGCCGAGCACTTCCTCGGTCAATCCCGCAGTGTCGGGGTCGGGCGGAATCGGGTATGCGTCAGCCGTGTCCAGAAACGTCACCCCGCGATCCGTCGCCACATCGAGGATCTGGGTCGAGATCGCTTCATCGCATTGACCGGCGAAGGTCATAGTCCCCAGGCAAATCTCCGAAACCTTCAAGCCCGACCGCCCCAACCGTCGATGTTTCATCACTCACCCCGTTGTTTTCGGCATTGATGATGCTTGACCGAGCGCCGCCTCTGGCCCATAGTCTTGATGTAATCGGCACTCTTTTCCTCAAGCCCCTAGCTTGGTGTACCGATGGACGATTCTCCCGAGCCGGAATCTCGCTCGAGCTGGAAAGCATCGCTGGTCTCGCGAACTGGAGCGAGTCGCGCTCCGCGACCGATGGGGCCTGGCCCTGATGGCGGTCGGGTGGATCCACCTGGGATTCTTCGCGGTTTGCCAGACGCTGTTCTGGATGGGCGACCGCAAAAGCACTCATTTCCTCGCGCTCTGGGCTGGCGAATTCGCCGCCAATCTCTGGGCGATTCGGCGCATTGCGGGCCGCGGGTGGTTTCCGAACCACCCCCCTCGCCGGCGTCCTCGCCCGGATCTGGGCGACGTTCCTGATTCTCTCGTTTAACGTCGCCTCACTCAACACCCTGACGGGCTGGGCCATCGACTGGTTCAAACCCGTCTGGGCGACGCTGAGCACGTTCGGGTTCGCCACCACGGCCTACGTGACGAACCTCTGGTTCTTTGTCCCGGCCGTGCAAATGTACTTCACGGGGCTTGCCATGGCCCTCTTCCCGAACGACAGCTACTTGATTTACGGCATGTCCTGGTGGGCGACGCTTCCAGGGAATCGGCCTGGTTCTCGAACGCAGGCGACTCCGGCAGACGAAGTGCTGTACCAGAGCACGCCAACGAAACGGAAACCGCTTCAGCCGCGGCGTGAATCCGGCAGGCGTCGCGACTATCGACGGGCCGAAAGGTCTGGGTGATGTAGCAGGCACGCTCCGTCGTGCCGTGCCGTCCGGTAGGACGGGCCCTCTGGCGGTGTGCGTGCCGCACACCACGGCACGACGGAGCGTGCCTGCTACAAATCGGCAAGCCTACTTCGGTTCGGGCGGATCGAAAGCAGAATCCGGGTCAATCCGCGCCGCGAATCTTGCATGGAGCCGCTCCCCAGGTGCAATGGCCTCCACTGTATCAGCCCCATCGGAGCGTGGCGCGTGCGCAGGTCGGAACGACTGATCGCGCCGATCATCGCCGGTAGAGAGAAATGCGCGGAAGTGGGTGCGGACGAGAGCGCTCAAGTGATCGATGCGGTGGAGTCGCGTAGGGCGTACGGAACACGCCGATCTTGCCGTGAACGGCGTATTTCATACGCCCTACCGGTGCGATTCGGCTCCGCCGGCTCACACGGTACCCGCGAGCTCAACGGTCGCCCGACTGTCGGATCCTCCCGTCTCGTCGAGGGTGGGTCGCGACCAGGTGGGCAGGTCGCAGAGTCCGCCGCCGCAGTAGATGTGGTGCCAGAGCTGGGTCGAGACCACGCAGGTCAGGCTCATGTCGAGCCCGAGCTGCTTGGCGCGTGATCCGCGGGAAGATGCGCTCGCAGGCAACCGACCGTGAGCGACCCGCTTGGGATCGAAGTAGCCCGGTCGCGCGGAGCGACTCGGGGCTGAGGAGCTGGTCGACCCACGCCGGCCGGTGCGCGCCCAGGAACGTGCCTGACATGCTGGCGCGAAACATCGTCTTGGGCCGGTTGGCGATCTGCGGCGGCAAGGTCCGCGCGGCCACCTGCCGCAGGAGCCACTTGTCGGTCATCCCGCGCAGCTTGTATTCCGGAGCGATCCCCGCGCAGAACGAGATCACATCGTCGTCGAGGAACGGATAACGCGTCTCGACCGACGCATTCATGGCGATGCGGTCCCCCTTGGAGTGCAGGAGCAGACCGGCCAGCATCACCTTGTAGCCGACGTAGAGCGACTGGTTGAGCGGATGCCAGCGCTCGATTCGCGTCGCTGGTGATCTCCAGGTCGTCGTAGGCAGAATGATCGCCGAGCCGGTCCCACATCCCGTTCGAGTAGAGTAGCGTTCGGCGTCTGGCCCGAGGATGTCGTAGAGGTCTTGCTGGGCGGGGCGAACGCCGCCGATCGGGAGTCGGTCGGGCCACCGCGACCGATCGCCGCCGATCGAGCGGAGGATGAGCTGTCGAAGCAACATTCGGAGGAACTGTGCCGAACCTGCGCGCCGAATCGCATTGCGGATCTTCTGCGACTTGAACCAGACGTAGCCGGCCAGCGCCTCGTCGGCCCCTTCGCCGGTGAGGGCGACCTTGTACCCCTGCTGGTGCACCGTCTGCGCCAGCCGCAGGAGGCAGGCGCACGACGTATCGAGCACCGGTCCCTCGGCCGCGCGCATCGAGCTCGGGATAGGCGGCCGCGATATCCTCGACCGATCCATCGTGACCGTCGTCAGTGGCGAGCCCAGCACGTCGGCCGACTCGGTCGACTGCGGTCCGCTCGTCCGGACCCGCGCTGTCGAGCCCGATCGTGAACGACGGGCACGGCTTGCCGCGCTGCCGCGAGCTCAGGCCGAGCACGACCGTCGAGTCGAGCCCGCCGCTGATGTAGCTGACGACCGGCACGTCGCCCCGGAGCCGGCGCTCGACGGCCTGGCGCAGCAGCGCTTCGAGCTCGTCGACCAGCGGGGTCGGATCGTCGAGCCGGCGCTCGTGGCCGGCGTCGGGAAAGTCGAGGTCCCAGTAGCGCTGCTGGGTCACGCGGCCGTCTCGACCTTGAGGAAATGGCCCGGCGGGAGCGATCTTGATCCCCTCGAAAGAGCGTCCGCGTCGTGCCGGCCGCAGAAGAAGTTGAAGAAGTGGTCGATCCCCTTCGGATCGGGCCGGGCCGGCCACCAGCCCTGAGGCCAAAAGCGCCTTGATCTCCGAGCCCCAGAGCAGCCAGCCGTCGACCTCGGTGTAGTAGAGCGGACAGATCCCGACGCGGTCGCGGCCCAGGATCAGGGTCCGGTTGCGGCGGTCCCAGAGCGAGACGGCGAACTGGCCGCGGGCCCTGCTCGAACATCCCCTCGCCATGGTCTTCGTAGAGATGGACCCACGCCTCGGTGTCGCAACGGGTCGCCAGGTGATGGCCGCGCGCGAGCAGCTCGCTGCCGCAGCTCGGGGTACTCGAAGAGCTCGCCGTTGAAGGCGACCCAGATCGTGCCGTCCTCGTTGGCGATCGGCTGACGGCCGCCGGCCAGGTCGATGATCGACAGCCGCCGGGCACCCAGCGCCACCCCCGGCTCGATGTGGATCTGCTCGTCGTCGGGCCCGCGATGGGCGATCGCGCCGGTCATCGCGAGGAGCCGTGGGGACGGAAAACTCTCGAGCCCCGGTCAGGTCCATGGCTCCGGCGATTCCACACATGGCAATGTCGCTCCAGCCACTAGGATGCATGCACGCTCCTTGCCAACGGACGACGAGCGAACTCGCCGACTGGCTAGTCTGGGCAAATTATACCCGACTTTATGACTTGGCGAGGAAATGGCGGTCCGGGTTTCAGGATTCTTCGTACCACCCGTCTCGCGCTTCATTCATCGCGTGGACGTACTGGGCCGCGGTCGTAGAAGATCCAGGCCGACGATCAGTCCGGTGGCGGCGCCCCCGACGTGGGCGAGGTAGGCCACGCCGCCCGACCTGCTCGGCCTGCCGAACGAGCCGAGGCCCTCCCAGACCTGGAGCACGATCCAGACGCCGATCACGATGCACCGCGGGCATCTGCGGTGATGAAGCGGAAGACCAGGACCCGCACCTGGTTGTGCGGGAACCAGACGACGTAGGCCCCCATGACCCCCGCGATCGCCCCCGAGGCCCCAGGGTCGGGATCACCGAGTCGGGGTTGGCCGCGATCTGGAGCCAGCGTGCCCACCAGGCCGCACGCCAGGTAGACGACGACGTAGCGGACCGTGCCCAGGACCTCCTCGACGTTGTCGCCGAAGATCCAGAGGTAGAGCATGTTCCCGGCCAGGTGCAGCGGGCTGCCGTGCAGGAACATCGCCGTGAACAGCGTCAGCCAGACCGGGAACGGCACCGGGTGCCTGGTCGATCGACCGCCGACGCTGGACTCGCCCGGTCGTCGCCCGGATCGTCGCCGGCGCAGGACCGGCTCGGTCGAGGTCGACGTTGTGCGTGATCTCGTAGGGCGTTGCGGCGTAGGCTGATCGTGAACGGCTCGCCCCGGTCGAGCTGGACGAGGTACATGACCACGTTGAGCGCGATCAGCGCGTAGGTGGCGAACGGGGACGATCCGCGTCTTTTCCAGGTCGCCGAGGGGGAGGACCATGGGAGGCTCCTGCGGGTCACGTCGAGGCTGTCGTCACGAGGGCGATCCGTCGTACCACGCGGTCGGCGAGGCGTTCGAGCGACGCGGAGGGCGACTCCGCCTGCAGGAATCGGCGCCGGGGGCGGACGCCGAGTCGGTCGGCCCACGGCTCGAGCTCGACAGACGGCCGGTCGCGAGCGGGACCCCGTGCTCGCGGGCTTCGCGGCGATGCGCCTCCCAGGACCTGCGGGACGAGCGTCCGCGGCGTCATTGCTCCGATCCGGACGTCGAGCGTCGCCGACACTCGCTCGTGGAAGATCGCCAGCGGCTCCAAGGCGCGCGACGCGCGATCGCCGCGACCAGCCAGCCCCCCTCGGGGGCCAGCGACCGTCGGCCCAGGCGGGCCAGAGCGCGGTCGAGCGCCGGTTCGCGTCTTGCCCGGCCGCCGAGCGCCGAGTCGAAGACGGCGGGCAGCCCCTCCTCGGACGGGAAGGCCACGCGTCCACGACGGGCCGGGCCCGAGCACGATCGCCGACGACCGGCCCGACCGCCATCTCGGCCGCCACGCCCGCCGCCGGACCCGTCGGCCCGACGTTGGTCGACCCGGACCAGGCCGACGCCCGGCGTCCCGCGCCTTCTCGACCGCCAGCTCCCCGGCGCTTGCGAGGATCGAGCGGCGGCAGCCCGTTCTGGCCGTCGAGCACCGCCGTCCCGGTCCGTCTCGGTCGTCACCCGCCCCTCGGCGCGGGATCGACTCGCCCGGCGACTCGATCCGCTCGAGCCAGTCGGGAAGCGTCGCGATGCCAAAGGACGGGCACCCGCCGCATCGAACCAGAGCAGGTGGAGCGCCAGCGCCGACGCCCGCGCGGGGCACGCCCACCCCGGCGCCGAGCGCCGCGGCGAACCGTCGCAGGTCGTCGAGCCGATAGCGGAGCACGTCCGACACGCGGTCTGGTCCTTCGACTACGGAATTCGTCTCGATCGAGACATTCGGACTACCCGGCTCCGAAGCCGGCGATCACCCTAACAAGAAGGGCCGGGCACGGGAAGTCTGTCGGAACGTTTCCGCTCGGCTGACGCCGGCGCGATACGCGAACTCCGCGACGGGTCCGCGCCGCCGACGGCGAGAGTGCCTGCCCGCGTCCGAGCAATCGCCGCTGCGGAGCCTTCGCACTCCAGGCCGACGAAGTCGCGGACGCGGGCCGTCCGGGCGGGCTCGCCGTCGTGTTTCTCCCACTCCCGGCGGACCCGCGAGAGCCCGAAGGCGCAGAGCTCGAACTGGTCGCTCAGCCGGCGCAGGACCGGGGCCTCGTCGCCGTCGAGGGTGCTGGCCAGGTAATACGACCGCTTCCCCTGGAGCTGGTAGTCGATCAGGTGGTCGGGCGAGCTCGGCTCGCCTGGAGCTTGGCGAGCGCCTCGGGATAGACGCCCGTCCAGAAGAGCGTGTAGTCGCCGACGTGGCGATGGCACTCGCGCCGGCGATCGGCGTCGGCGGCCGACTCGGCCTCGGCGACCATCGCCGTCACCTCGGTCAGGCGTCGCCCCTTGCCGTCGCGGAGCCGCCAGATCGTCTGGCTGGGCACGAAACGGGCCAGCAGGTTCGGCGACGTAACCGACCAGCCGCGGGTCGCCGATCCCCAGCTCGGTCATGAACGTCGTACTCGGTCAGGCCGCGGAACAGGCGATGCAGGGGATGCGATTCGGGAACTTCGCGCGTCATAACAGGGCGCTCCTCACCCAGTTCGGACACGATCGACTTGGAACGACGCCTCACGACAGGAAGAGCCGAGCGACCGTCTGGCAAATTCTACGCCGGATTCACGAAATTGTTCAATCAGGATTCATCGATGCGCAGCCGGGATGGGCTTGAACTGTACGACGGATCACTGGCATGATGGAATTACTGCAACAGATACCGACATGACAACGACGCTGCGAGCGAGCTCATTCGACGAAGGCTGGAAGTCGATTGGCGGCTCGGCCGCACCGAGTGATGTCCGGCAGCACCGATCGGGCGGCCCGACGAGACTGGCGACGGGATGGGTTCGGTCGGCTACGGCGGGAGGATGATCGTTTGCGAATCACGTTCCATGGCGCGGCCCGGCAGGTGACGGGGAGTGCCCATCTGCTGGAGATCGGCTCGCTACCGGATCTTGCTCGACTGCGGGCTGTTCGACTCCGACCGGATCGATCCCGACAGCCCCAACCGTCAGTTCACGTTCGACCCCCGCGACGCTCGACGCGGTGATCGTCTCGCACGCCCACAACGACCACATCGGCCGCCTCCCCTGCCTGATCCGGGCCGGCTACAGCGGGCCGATCTACACGACCCGCGCCACGGGCGACATCGCCAACGTCATGCTCCGCGACAGTGCGCGGATCCAGCGCGAGGATCGCGCAACGCTCAACCTGCGACAACCCAGGCCGAGCCGCCCGAGCCGCTCTTCGAGCTGGTCGACGTCGAGTGGGTGGTCGAGCGGCTCAAGCGCCTGCCGTACGCCGAGCCGCGCGAGATCGTGCCGGGCGTGACCCTGACCTACCTCGACGCCGGGCACATCCTCGGCTCGGCGATCGTCCAGCTCGACTATCGACGAGGACGGCCGGCCCCGCCGGTTCGTCTTCACCGGCGACCTGGGCCGCCGCAACATGGGCCTCCTGCCCGACCCGACGGTCGTCCAGAACATCGACATCCTGGTCTCCGAGAGCACCTACGGCAATCGCGAGCTCGATCCCTACGACCGGCTGATCAAGCAGTTGCACGCGATCGTCGCCCGGGCGACCCGGCTCCAGAGCAAGATCGTCATCCCGGCCTTCAGCCTGGGCCGGACCCAGCGGATGGTCTACTGCCTTCAAGAGCTCTTCGCGGTCCACAAGGTCCGGCCGATCCCGATCTACGTCGACAGCCCGCTGGCCATGCGCCTGACCGAGATCCACCGCGATCATCCCGATGCCTACACGCCGCAGGCCCGCGGCGCTGATGGACAAGGATCCGCTCTACTTCGGCTCGAAGTACGTCGAGTTCTGCGCGACCTGGGACGACTCGCGGCGGCTCAACCACCTGAACGGGCCGATGGTGATCATCGCCTCGTCCGGCATGTGCGAGGCGGGCCGGATCCGCCACCACCTGCGGCACGTCGTCTCCGACCCCGACAACGCGATCGTGATCGTGAGCTACCAGGCCGAGGGGACGCTCGGCCGGCAGATCGCCGAGGGGGTCGAGCGGATCCAGATCTTCGACCAGTGGTACGACCTGAACGCCGCCGTCTACGTGCTCGACGGCTTCTCGGGCCACGCCGACCGCAACGACCTGGCCTGGTGGTACGAGCAGACCGGCGGCGGCATCGAGCAGGCCTTCCTCGTCCACGGCGAGCCCGAGAGCCTCGAAGCGCTGGCCCCGGTCCTCCAGCCGCACGTCACCGGCCCGGTCGTCGATCCCCGAGCTGCTGGCGTCTACGAAGTCTGATGCGCCTCCCGAGCGGAGCCGTCGAGCTCGGCCGATGAACTGGCCGATGCTCGCGGCAGCCACTCCCGAACGGCCGACTCGCCGACGACTTCGCTCGCAGGTCGGCCAGCCGCCGGCACCAGGGCGCTGCCGACGATCAGGCCGTCGGCGACCGGGGCGAGTTGCGCGGACGTGCTCGGGCGAGCTGATCCCGAAGCCGATGCAGACCGGCAAGTCGGTCTGCGTGCGCAGCCAGGCGACGTTCTCGGCGAGCTCCGGCGGGCAGGCTCTTCCGCTCGCCGGTGATGCCGGCCACCGAGACGTAATAGATGAACCCGGTCGTCGACCGGGCGATCCGCACGGCCCGGTCGCGAGGGGTCGTCGGCGTGATGAGCTGGATCAGCCGCAGGTCGAGCGCCGTGGCCATGCCGGCAGCAGCGCCTCGCGCCTCCTCGATCGGGCAGGTCGGGCACGATCAGGCCGTCGAACCCGGCGCGTGACCGCCTCGCGCAGGTAGCGATCGGTCCCGTGCCGGTGGATGATCGCGTACGAGACCATCGTGACCAGCGGCGCGGCCGACAGAGACCGCGCCGACGTCTCGGCCCGGAGCGTCCGGATCGTCTGCGAAAATCTGCGCGAGCTTCGACGCCCTTCTCGAGTGCCCGGTGTAGCTGGCCGCGATCACCGGACCATCGGCGATCGGGTCGGAGTAGGGAATGCCGACCTCGATCATGTCGGCACCCGGCCGACGAGCTCGGTCGATCAGCGCCGCGGTCGTCGCCAGGTCGGGATCGCCGGCCGTCACGAACGGCATCAAGGCGCGCCGGCCTTCGCTCTTGCAGTCGCGAGAAAGAGAGCGTCGATTCGGTTCATGGGAAATGCGTGTGCGGTCCGCAAGACAGACCCGGTTCGAGGAAGGAAGGCTCGACCATAACGGGGCGCAACACCGTCTGTCGAGAGGCGATCGCTCGTCGACCTGAGTTGCTCACCGTTCAACGTGGCGGAGAGTCCTCAGAGTCGGCTCGCCGCGGAGGCGAGCCACCTCGTAGGCGTCCTTGTCGCCGCGGCCGGAGAGGCAGACGACGAGGACCTTGCCCGCGCCAAGCCTCGGGGCTTCCTTGAGGGCCTGGGCGACGGCGTGGCTCGACTCGAGTGCGGGGAGGATCCCTTCGTTGCGTGCCAGGGTGTGATATGCGTCGAGCGCCTCGACGTCGGTGATGCTCTCGTAGCGGACGCGGCCGGTGTCCTTCCAGTAGCTGTGCTCCGGGTCCGACGCCGGGATAGTCGAGTCCCGCGGAGATCGAGTGGACGTCCTCGGTCTGGCCGTCGTCGTCCTGGAGCACGTAGCTGAAGCTGCCGTGCAGGACGCCGGGACGGCCCTGTGTGAGGCTCGAGGCGTGCTCGCCGGCCGTCGGACCCCGGCCGCCGGCCTCGGCGCCGATCAGTTCGACCTCGACATCGTCGACGAACGGATAGAACATCCCCGCCGCGTTCGACCCGCCCCCGACGCAGGCGACGACCGAGTCGGGCAACCGGCCGATCCGATCGAGGCATTGCTGTCGGGTCTCGCTGCCGATGACCGCCTGGAAGTCGCGGACGATCATCGGGAACGGGTGCGGACCGACGACGCTGCCGATCGTGTAGTGCGTCTGCGATCGACGAGCCCATCCAGTCGCGCATCGCCTCGTTGGTCGCGTCGCGCAGGGTGCGCGAGCCGGTCGTGACCGGCACGACCTTCGCCCCCAGCGTCCGCATGTTGAAGACGTTCAGCTTCTGGCGGCGAATGTCCTCTTCGCCCATGTAAACCGTGCACTCGAGGCCGAAGAGCGCACAGGCCGTCGCGGTGGCGACGCCGTGCTGGCCGGCGCCGGTCTCGGCGATCACGCGAGTCTTGCCCATCCGCTTGCGCGAGCATCACCTGGCCGATGGCGTTATTGATCTTGTGCGCACCCGTGTGATTCAGGTCCTCGCGCTTCAGGTAGATGGCGGCTCCGCCTGCCAGTTTCGAGATCGCGCTCCGCATGGAACAGCGGCGAAGGGCGCCCCACGTAGTTGGTCAGGTAACCGTTCAAGCGAGCCTGAAACTCGGGGTCGACCTTCGCTCGCGCGTATTCCTCGCTTAGCCGGTTGAGCGCATCCATCAAGGTCTCGGGGACGAACCGCCCGCCGAACGCCCCGAACCGGCCGAGGCGCATCGGGAAGTTGCTGAGAAGCCTGTTCCGGGAGAGTCGAGGAAGACATCAGCCATCGATCCTTCTGAACCTGGGAGCGGAGGGACGAAATCGAGAACGACGCGGCGTGCCGATCGCTGACACTAACCCGAAGCGCCAGTTTTGATGTCACTCCTGCGATGCGTAGGCTGGGTCGAACGATCCGATGCGTGGTGAGGCCCACCACGAGGCGCCGGTGAGACCTTTCGCCCTTCCTGCGGGATCACCGTGGCGACGGCGTAGTACATCGGACTCTGCACCGGAAATCAGCGCCCTTGGGAACCCCTCACCCGGCCCTCTTCGAGGGCCGACCTCTCCCGCAAGGGGAGAGGTGGGAGCAGCTCGCTCCGTCGCAGGAGGCCGCAACGGACTATGCCCCTCTCCCCTTGCGAGAGCTCGGAGGGAGGGGCTTTCTGGTCCCCTCCCCCCTTGAGGGGGAGGGTTAGGGTGGGGGGTTGCGTCAGGACAGCGTTCGCCGAGCGTATCGCCGACCCCCCACCCCGGCCCTCCCCCACAAGGGGGGAGGGAGTGAAAACCTCTGGATCTCTGCCTAGAAAGTGTCGGGGCAAGCAAACCCCTCCCTCTGAGCCTTGCGGGAGAGGGTCGCCGTGAAACGGCGGGGTGAGGGGTGGGAAAAGGCGATGCCGTCATTTTTCGACCGATATCCCAAACAACTTTGGTCCGTGAGTAGACGCTCGATTTGCCCTAAAATCGCAGAACCGACCGCAAGGCCCTTCGGCATGCGATCCATTGTCCCGGCGCGGCGATCGTCTGGTCAAGGGATCTCGCACGCACGCCCAGACGCGTTTCAGTGCTTCTTGGTCGGCGGGGGCTGATCGACCTCCGGCTTCGTCGGTCTTCTGGAGTCGCTCGGCGACCTTCGCCGGCCTGCGCGGAACGCCCTCAGGACGTTTCCGCCGAGGATCTTGTGGACGTCGGTCTCGCGAGTAGCCACGCTTGAGCAGCTCCTCGGTGAGCCGAGGGTAGCACGAAACATCCTCCAGGCCGACGGGCCACGCGGTGATGCCGTCGAAGTCGGAGCCGATCCCGACGTGATCGATGCCCGCGACCTTGACGATATGATCGATGTGATTCGGCCACGTCCCCGATCGTCCCGCGCGGCATCTTGTACGATCTTGAACCAGGCCTCCATCGCTTTCTCGTACTCGGCCGGGTCGGGATACTTCGCCTTGAGCTCGCGGCGCGCATCGGCGACCGTCTTGGCGGCCTCGGCGACGATGAAGCCCGAGTAGAAGTTGACCATCACCACCCCGCCGTTCTTCGGCCACGAGCTTCAGAGATCGTCGTCGGGAACGTTGCGGGGCGATGGACAAAGGGCGAACGCGCTCGAATGACTCGCGATCAGCGGAGCCTGCGAAACCCGAAGCGCGTCGGCCATCGTGTCGGTCGACACGTGGGCGATGTCCACGAGCATTCCCAGGCGATTCATCTCACGGACCACGCGTTCACCAAACCGCGTCAGACCCTGGTGGATGTGTTCGCCGGTCGCGGCGTCGGCCCAGTCGAGCGTGGTGTTATGGGTGAGGGTCATGTACCGAGCCCCAAGCTTTGCAAACGCCCGAAGCTGCGCCAGGTCGTTCTCGATCGCGACGCCTCCTTCGATCCCGATCAGCGAGGCGATCTTCCCCGCCTTGACGATCCGTTCGACGTCATCGGCCGAGAGGGCCAACTCAAAATCGTTCGGGTAGCGTTCGATCATCCGGTGGACGAGGTCGATCTGCTCGGTCACCGTCCGCGCCGGGTTGGGCTGCTCGCTCGGGATATAGACCGACCAGAACTGGGCCTTCACGCCCCCCTCGCGAAGCCGGGGGATATCCGTTTGTCCGGTCGTCAGTCGCTGGCCGATATCTAGCTTCTCGAACCGCACATCGCCGTCATCTCGCAATCGCCAGGGCAAGTCGTTATGGCCGTCGAACAGCATTCCCGACTGATGCACCCGCAGGGCGCGCTCCGAGACCGCCGGCGGCGCATCGTCGCTCAGAGCCCGGCCCGCTCCAACGGCCACAATCGCCAGACCGAGGATCGACCGGCAGAAGATTTTCATGAAGCGCACTCCGCCTTCGTAGGGACACCGGACGGCGCGATCCTCGCGCAGCACAAGTTGGTCCTCTCGATCCTTCCGACCATCAATCGTAGCGGCACCGACAATCGCCCTGAAGCATTCCAGGCCGGAGCATTTCAGCGTAGCCGAGGTTCGCGCCGGTGGTCGAGGAGAGAATAACAACCGATCTCTGTTCGAGAGATTGAGATTCCGGCTGCTCTAGCGAGGGGACCTCTGACCCGCTATGCTGTTGGTCTTCCCTCCGGGGCCAATTTCGGCCCAACCCGGAGTGCGTCAACCAGACAGACTGCCGAGGTGTTTCGTGCCGTTCCGACCCCGCAAGAAGAAATCTCGCCAGAGCAAGTACCACCGATGCAAGCGCTGCGGCGGCCAGGTTCGCCGCCGTACCGCCCGTTGCAAGAAGTGCTCCGAGGCTCAGTGAAAAACGCCCACGGGGCAGGGTCGATTGAACGCTGAGGCGCTGGCTCAGATCCGGACTCGAAACGTGCTGGATCCCGCAGAGGGCGAGCCGATCGCGGGGGCGTTTGCGCCTGGTCGGCCGTTGGCTCCCCGCGTGACGGTCGCTCCCAGCCCGGTCAATCCTCGGGTCTCGGTCCGGCACCGATTCCCGCGGCCGAGGCGCGGTTGATCACGTTAACGGTCAAGTCCGACTCGACCCGAATCTGACAGGAAAGGCGAATGTCGGGAGGGATCCCCGGTTCGCGCGCCAGGCGGTCGCGCTCGAGTTCGGCCATGGGGGCGACGGTTCCCGCAATGATCTGGACGCGGCAGGTCGTGCAGCGTGCGTTCCCGCCGCAACGGTGCATGACGTCGATTGCGGCATCCTCGATCGCGAGGACCAACTTGGTCCCGGCCACGACCTCAAACGACTTCTCTCCCTGAACCGTCACGGTGGGCATATCTGCTCGGCTCCAAAGTTGCGTTACGGCGGCCTCGAACGATCGAGGCCCCAGGGTAATCGGCTTCGGCCAGCCAGGCAAGCACAGCCGTCGCGGGCGCCGTCTTCGCGCGGTTTCGGAAACCGGGTTTCCCGCCGCCCTGAATCGACGCTGCGACGAGGCGGCAATCGGCAGGCAGCAACTCTCATCGAGACGAGCAATCCGACGTCGGGGTGAAACCCGAAATGCCGGGGTGACGAGGGTCTTGCAATGGCCGGGGGGCTGTGACATATTTCACGATCTCCCCAACGGCCCGGCCCCGGCAACGGGCCTGGAGGACGATCGGACCGCGCTCCGGTGACGTCCTGTTTTGGTGAAAAATACCTGGGCGAGGCTTCCGAGACGATCGAGGGGAAGACATGAGCAGTTGGCAGGTAGGGCTTTACACGGCCGCCGTCTTGATCCCGCTGGTTGCGTTCGCCGTTGAGTTGATCTTCATCCGGTACCTGGGCCGGCTCAACGCCTACATCGCGACGGGCGCCATCGGCCTGTCGTTCCTGCTCAGCCTCATCGGCTTTCTCGACTACTTCCTGATCGAGGCCCATGGGGTTTTCGGCCCCACCACGCGGCCCATGTCGAGGCCGAGACCGAGCCGGGAGCCGAGCACGCAACCCACCCGCCTGCCGAACCCCACCATCCGCTCGCCTGGAAAGGGAGCTTCAACTGGGTCACGCTCGGCAACGCGAGGCGACCGATACTGACGAACCGGCATCGAAACTCTCTCGATTCCGCTCGGTATCTACATCGACAACCTTGCCGTGATCATGTTCGTGATGGTCACGTTCATCGCAACGCTGATTCACATCTACTCGATCGGCTACATGCACGACGACGTGCGCTACCGCGGTTCTTCGCGTACCTGTCGCTCTTCTGCTTCTCGATGCTCGGGCTGGTGGCCTCGGCGAACGTCTTCATGATCTTCATCTTCTGGGAGCTCGTGGGCGTTTGCTCGTACCTGCTGATCGGTCTCTGGTACGAAGAGAAGAAGAACGCCGACGCCGCCAACAAGGCCTTCATCATCAACCGGGTCGGCGACATCGGGATGCTCGTCGGGCTGGGCCTGCTGTGGTCGGCCTTCGGCACGTTCAACATCGACGACATCAACCGAGGCCTGCGCAGCCTGACGACGGGCACCTGAACCTCGTGCACGGCCGAGGACAGACGGAGTCGGTCGAGCTGCGCGAACCAGCCTGGAAGGCGCGACGCCGATCGACTTGCCGGCGAATCTCGTCGGCAAGCGCATGCCGCTACAGGATGCTGATCGTCGCCGGCTTCGGCATCTTCGCCGGCTGCATGGGCAAGAGTGCCCAGTTCCCGCTCCACGTCTGGCTACCGGACGCGATGGCAGGCCCCACGCCGGTCTCGGCCTTGATCCACGCGGCCACCATGGTCGCGGCGGGCGTCTACCTTGTGGGCGCTTCTATCCCGATGTTCACGACCGGAGGTGTTGCTCTACATCGCCTACATCGGGGGGCATCACGCTCTTCATCGCCGCGACGATCGCCGTCGTGCAGACCGACTACAAGAAGGTGCTGGCGTATTCGACCGTGAGCCAGCTCGGCTTCATGATGCTCGGCCTCGGAGTCGGCGGCTGGGCGGCGGGTCTGTTCCACCTGCTCACGCATGCCTTCTTCAAGGCCCTGCTCTTCCTCGGCGCCGGCAGCGTGTATCACGCGGTGCACACCTACGAGATGCCGGCTTCTGGGCGGCCTCTACGCGCAAGATGAGGTGCACGGCCTACACGATGCTCGCGGCGCACTCTGGCAATCTCCGGTGTGCCGTTCTTCAGCGGCTTCTATTCGAAGGACGCAATCCTCGCCGCGTCGATCTACTTCGTTCGTGAGCACCCCGGAGCATATGCTCCTGTTCATGCTGCCCGGCGGTCGGTGCGATGATCACGGCGTTTTACATGTTCCGGATGTGGTTCCTGGTATTCGCCGGGGCACCGCAGCCCCGTCGCTGCCTCGACGGGCCACGATGCTCACGGGCACGCGACCGGGCATGGCGATGACCATGCTCACGGCCACGACGACCATCATTCTTCGGGGAACCCCTACTACGACCACGCTCACGAAAGCCCGGGGATCATGAAGTGGCCGCTCGTGGCCCTGGCTGTACCGACGATCCTGATCGGCTGGCCGGCGCTCGTGGTCTCGTGGCCGGGGTTCCGCGGTACCACTCCGGTTCTGGAGCTCATGCTCGAATATGGCGAACCGCTCGTCAGGAGCCTCGATCATGAGCGGTTGCATGAAGCGCAGGGCTGGGCGATGGCGGCCTCGTTCCTGATCGTGGTCGCGGGCGTCGGCGCCGGCATTGCCTACTACGCGCCGCATGGCGCTATTTCTTCCGGCCGCAGTACGCGTGCCATCCCGCCCTACAACGCCGGTTCGATGCGGGCAGAGTTGCCACGCGATTCAGTCGCCTTCACAACTTCCTCGTTCACAAGTGGTACTTCGACGAGATCTACGATGCCATCTTCGTCCAGCCGACGCTGGCCTTCGCTCGCTTTTGCTCCGAGTTTGACCGGCAGCTCATCGACGGCATCGTCAACGGCTCAGCTCGCTTGACCGAGCTCTTGAGCCGGCTGGAGGGGCTGTTCGACCAGATCGCCGTCGATGGGTTGGTGAACCTGACCGCGAAGGGAGTCTATGCGGCCGGCGATTGGGGCCGGTCGATCCAGACCGGCCGGCTCCGCAACTACCTGATGATCCTGGCGGTGGCCCTGGTTGGCCTGTCGGTGGGCGTCTTCGCCTGGATTCGAGGCTGAGGTCGGCTGCATGAGCAACGCGCAATCCAACGATCGACCGGCACACTCGCCGTGCCCGCTTTACTACGAGTTCTCCCAGTAAACCTTCCGAAATAGACTGCGGTATCCAGCCGCCGAGTCATTCAACGGTATTTAGAACGGGTGCCGACGTCATGAGCGACGACCTTCTGCTGAGCCTGCTCTGGTTGATCCCGCTGCTCGGGGGCCTGATTGTCCTCTTCGTCCCCAAGGCACAGGAGGCGTCGATCAAGTGGATCTCGCTCGGCGCGACCGTGGTCGTCCTCTTGCTGACGCTCGTGGCGGCCGCCATTTACCTCGAACCGAACTCGAGTGCGTCGAAGCCGCTCCAGGCTCGTGCTGAAGCTAACACGCTCAAGCTGGGAGCGGATGGGCTGAATTCACTCGCCGAGGAAGAAGGCGCCGCTCAAGGCGACCTCATGGTCCGGAGGGCCTGGATCCCCTACTTCAACATCCAGTATTACCTCGGGCTTGATGGAATCAGCCTCAGCCTCGTCCTGCTCACGGGCCTTGTCAGCGTGCTCGCTTGCATCGCGTCGTGGAACATCGAGAAACAGGTGAAGGGCTACTTCGCCCTGTTCCTGTTCCTGACCGCGCATCCTGGGCGTGTTCCTGTCGCTCGACTTTTTCCTGTTCTACGTCTTCTTCGAAGTCTCGCTGCTGCCGATGTATTTCCTGATCGGCATCTGGGGGGGCGAAAACCGCGAGTACGCGGCCATCAAGTTCTTCCTCTACACGCTCGTCGGCTCGATCGTCCTGCTCATCGCTCTTGATCCACTATCTCTACAGCAGGGATAGCGGCGGCCACGGCTTCACGGGCCACAGCTTCGACTCGTGGCGATCACCAGGGCCGCTTCGGAATCGAATTTCTACCCCGCCACCATCCAGATGTGGGTGTTCGGGCTCTTCTTCTGATCGGCTTCCTGATCAAGGTGCCGGCGTTCCCGTTCCACACGTGGCTGCCGGATGCGCACGTCGAAGCGCCGACGCCGATCAGCATGATCCTGGCCGCGTCCTGCTGAAGATGGGCGGCTACGGCATCTTCCGCATCGCCTATCCGCTCTACCCGAAGCCGCGGACAACGTGCGCTGGTTCGTCGCGATCATCGGCGTGGTCGTCAGCATCATCTACGGCGCCCTGGTCGCGATGAGCCAGACCGATTTCAAGAAGCTCGTCGCCTACTGCTCCGTGTCGCACATGGGCTTCGTCACGCTCGGCGGCCGCGATGACTGATCGCGCCCACGTCGCCTCGGGTCAACGGCGCGTGTTCATGATGATCGCCCACGGCATCACCAGACCGCGATGTTCTTCGTCGTCGGCGTCATCTACGACCGGGCCCATCCTCGTGACCTCCGCAAGCTGGGCGGACTGTTCAACGTCATGCCCGCCTACGCCGCGGTTTCGTTCCTGATCTTCTTCGGCTCGATGGGACTTCCTGGCCTGTGCGGGTTCGTCGCCGAGGTCTTCGTGGTTCTCGCCGCGTTCAACTACAGTTGGAAGCTCGCGGTACTGGCGGCCGCCGCGGTTGTCCTGACCGCCGGCTACATCCTCTGGACCCTTCAGCGGGTCTTCCTCGGGAAGAACGAACAATACAAGGGCCTGCCCGACCTGAACGCACGCGAGTGGACGATCGCCGTTCCGCTAGTCGTCCTGACAATCGCGCTTGGCGTCTTCCCGCAAACGCTCCTCCTGAAGTGGATGGGGCCGTCGGTCCAGCAGATGGTCAACGGAGTCTCCCAGGGAGTCGGTGGGCAGCCGAAGCCTGTCGCCACGCAGGGCAAGGTTCTCTACGCAGCTGGCAAAGCCGCAAGCCCGGCTTTGACACATCCTTTGTCCACACCGGAGCAGGGTCACCGATGGGCCAGGAGCGGGTTGCGCTCGTGACGGGATCGGCGACGGGGGTCGGCCGCGCCGTCGCCTGGCGGTTCGCGGAGCGCGGGTTCGCCGTCACCGTGAACTACTCGAGGTCGAAGCAGGAGGCCGAGGAGACCGCCGACGGCGTCCGTCAGCGCGGCGGCCGGGTGCTCCTCGTGGAGGCCAATGTCGCCGACGACATGGCCGTTCGCGCAATGATCGAACGCACGGTCCGCGAATTCGGCGGGCTCGAATCACTCGTCAACAATGCCGGGACAACCCACTTCATCCCCCACGTCAATCTCGAGGGACTGACGGACGAGGTCTGGGACGACATCCTTAGCGTGAACCTCAAGGGGACGTTCTTCGCCTGCCGGGCCGCGATGCCCCACTTGAAGGCCCGCCAGGGTGCGATCGTGAACATCACCTCCGTCGCCGGCCTGGCGGGTGCGGGGAGCTCGATCGCCTACGCGGCCAGCAAGGGGGCGGTCAACACCCTGACCAAGAGCCTGGCGAAAGCGTTTGCTCCCGAAGTTCGCGTCAACGCTGTCGCCCCGGGCCCGATCCAGACCCGCTGGCTCGCCGACCATCAAGACATGGTCGAGGAAGCGATGAAGGGCACTCCCCTCAAAGCGCCCGGCTTCGCCGGACGATATTGCTGACGTCACGCTGTTCCTCGCGCTCGGCACGACCCTTGATGACCGGCCAGGTGGTGGTCGTCGATGGCGGGCGGACCATCTGACCTTGCGTCGATTTCCAGGTGCGGTTACCTTTCCGCTCACCCAAGGCCAGCGCCAGCAGCGGGCGACGGTCCGCTGTCGCGCGTCCCGTCTCAGGTGCGCCTTCGGGGAACACCTCACATATTTAGGAGTCGAGCCGAATGCAAGGCAGGTCAAGGATGGCCGCTTTGACACTCGTCGCGGGAACCGCCCTCACCCTGGCCACCGAGGGCGTGGCAGTCGACAAGGTCGTCGTCAGCGAGGTCAGGCTGGAGCTGGCGATTGCCGGCCTCACCGCGGAGCGGTTGCGATGTCGAGGTCAAGCCCGGACACGCGGGCTGTAAATTCCAGACCGTCACGCAGCACATCGGGTCCAGCGGGAAGAGACCGGTCTGACGCCTCAAAGACGTCGAGAGCACCGGCAGCGACCACGATTGCGCGTTCACGATCACCGTCAAGGAGTCGGGTCACCCCGACAAGACAATCCATCGCGGCCTGCGGCTCTCGCCATCCGAAGCGGGCAAGACCGGCGGCGATCCCGCAGCTGAGCTGCTTCGTCAGCTCGCCGTCAAAGATCGCGGCGGCCGAAAAGCCACGCGCAGGCGCGAGCGGTGAAGCCGTGGTTCAACTGGGCGATCGCTCATGCGAAGAGCGGCTTGATCACATTGCCGCCGTTGATCGTCAGCCGCTCGTCGCGGCCGTTGTGGCGGGAACGTCAGGCGGTGGTGGTCGAGACCGAGCAGGTGCAGGATCGTGGCGTGGATGTCGTGGACGTGGACTCGGTTCTCGACCGCGCACAGGCCGATCTCGTCGGTGCGTGCCGTAGGTCAGGCCGCCCTTGATCGCCGCCGCCGGCCATCCACATCGTGAAGCCGTACGGGTTGTGGTCGCGGCCGTTGCCCTTCTCGCTCATCGGCGTGCGGCCGAACTCGCCGCCCCAGATCACCAGCGTCTCGTCGAGCAGGCCGCGCCGCTTCAGATCCTTGAGCAGGCCGGCGATCGGCTGGTCGCTCTCGCGGCAGTGCTGGCCGTGATTCCCCTCGACGTCGCGGTGCGCGTCCCACTTGCTGCCGGAGCCGCAGTAGAGCTGCACGAAGCGCACGCCGCGCTCGACCAGCCGTCGGGCCAGCAGGCACATGGCGTCCGAATCTCTGTCGCGCTTGTCGTCGAGGCCGTAGAGCCGCGGGTCTCGGCGGTCTCCTGCGCGAGGTCGACGGCCTCGGGCGCCTGCGCCTGCATGCGGTACGCCAGCTCGTAGGCGGCGATGCGCGCGTCGAGCTCGAGTCGTCGCGCCGCGGTCTCGGGCGTGGCGGCGGTTCAGCTCGGCTGATGCAGTCGAGCTTCGCGCGCTGCTGCGTGTCGGTCGACCGTCGTCGGCGGTTCCAGGTGCAGGATCGGCGGATTGTCCTTGCGGAACGGCGTGCCCTGGAACGTCGCCGGCATGAAGCCGTTGCCCCAGTTCCGCGGGCCGCCGAGCGGCTCGCGCCGGTATCGAGCAGCACGACGAACGCCGGGCAGGTTCTGGTTCTCGGTGCCGAGGCCGTAGGTCACCCACGAGCCGAGGCTCGGCCGGCCGGCCAGGATGCTCCCGGTGTTCATCTGGCAGACGCTGCCGACGTGGTTCAGCCCGTCGGCCCAGCACGACCGGATGACGGCGATGTCGTCGACGACACGTCGCGATGTCGGGTACCAGTCGCTGACCCACATGCCGCTCTGGCCGTGCTGGGCGAACTTGCGCTGCGATGGCGAGCAGCGTGTTGCCGCCGGTCGCCCATCGGCGTGATGACCGTGCCGAAGCTCGGCGGCAGCGGCTTGCCGTGCCAGCTTGGTCGAGTTCCGGCTTCGGGTCGAACAGGTCGATGTGGCTCGGCCCGCCTTCCATGAACAGGAAGATGCCGCTCTTCGCCCGCGGCGCGAAGTGCGGCGACCGCGGAAAGAGCGGACGCAGCGGATCGATCTCGGGAACCTCGGCCGCGAGCGTCGTCAGCCAGCATCGCCGCCAGCGCGAGAGCGCGCCGAAACCCATGCCGGCCTTGCTCAGGAAATCGCGGCGATTCGTAACCCACTTGGTGTGCGGGATCATCAGACGCTCTCCGGAACAGTTCGGTCCATTCCTTTGTAACCCATCGGCCGACCCGGTTGAAAGGGGACCGGCCGCAATCGTCAACTCGATCCAAGGTACCTGCGGTTCGGCCGGTTCAGTTCAGTGGTCGCATTGGTTGATGAACCTGGAGCGCGAACGCGACGACACGAGCACGATCGTGATCAGAAACCCCGCGCCATAAGCGGTGAGCAGCCCGAGCGAGGCGAGCAAGCCGATCGGGCGGACGATGGCCCGTTCATGGATCGAAGTCATGAGGTTGGCACACACCTTCCCGAGATTCTGCGCCTTGACTGGGTGAACTTTCGGGCCGCGAGGAAGAGGCCGCACAGCTCTTCGTCGTTGGCGTCGGCCAGCCGCGCCGGAAGTTCCGGCCACTGGGTCTGAATCGCCTGCGCGGAGCGGGCGATTCGATACTTGAACGGGACCATGAAAATCGCCCCGACCCCGACGAACGCGAAGAAGGGGGCTTTTAGAAAAACGGCCAATCCGATGATGCAAAGCGCGGTGATCACCAGAAAAACCGATTCCAGCGTCCGGTTGCGCGAGAAGATCACCAGGTTCAGCAGCCGGCCGCCATCAAGTGGCACAAACGGAAGCAGGTTGAATGCGTTGATCGTCACCAGCCAGAACCCGATCTCCTTCACCAGGGGATGAGGGATCGCCAGGCTCCAGAACAACAGGAAGCAGCCCACGAAAATCCCTGGCAACGGGCCCAGGAGCAACACAATCGCCTGCTTCCACTGCGCAGCGCCTTCGTTCTTGCCCGACACCGCAGCGCCCAGGAACGGGATGAAGAACATCTTCACGTCCCGGTAACCGAAGATGCGCATGCCAAGCCAATGGCCCATTTCGTGGAAGAACAGCACGCCGACGAGAATCCCAAGCCAGCGCATCGAGTTACCCCTCGTCATCGAGACGACGAACAGGAACAACGTCAGGCCGAGCACAAGGGACGGCTTGACTTTGGTCTGCACCGGATTGAGGAGGATCGCGCGTGCGTCCTGGTAGAGAGTTTCGTCCACCGGTCCGAAACGTGCCGTTTCGACGGGAAGGAGCTCAACGGGTTGCTCCCGGGGCTCCTCGTCGGCGGGCTCATGATCGCGGTAATCGTCGCCAGCGCGGGGCGGAGCGCAGTAGGGGCATCGTCCCCCATCGCTCGGGAGCAGCAACGCGCCACACTGGACACAGGCAGGTGTTGACACTCGGTGACCTCCAAGATCGGCGGAATGATCGGCGGCGCTTCGGTTTTTGAGTCACCAGTGCGTGATACGACTGACCCGCGAGCGAACGACCGCAAAGTAACAAGGTCGGTCGCCCTGCGTACCTGATTCGACGTCCAACCCCCAAAAGGCCTCTCGACGCTTGCATCGATCAATCAACAAACACAAACTCGTTCAGGTTCAGAATCACGTGGCAGAGATCAACCAGCGCAGCCCCCTGCGCAGGGTCTTGGCCCTCGGGGAGCGGGTCGGGAAGGTCGATCTTCTTGGGATTGGCGGAGGCGCTCGCTGAGCCTGGCGGTCTGGTCTTCCAGGAATGCGATCGCCTTCCTGGCTTCACTCGGGTCGGGGCCGCGCCCAGCGCCAGGCGGTAGACTCGACGCACTAACCCGTTCAGGTCACTTCGATCCTTGGACTCCCTGAGAATCCGGCCTGCGAACCCGCGTGCCTGCTCCATCACGAGTGCGGAGTTCAAAAGCATCAGGGCCTGGGGTGCGTTGACGCTGACGTTGCGCTCGGGGCAAGTCACGTTCGAGTCGGGGGCGTCGAACGCGTCGAACAAGGGGTATTTCAAGTTCCGCCTGACGAAGACGTAGATGCTCCGGCGGTCACGGTCTGCCGCGGATGCCGAGCGTGTCCAGCCGCCGCGAGTCTCGACGCCCGGCGGGAGGTCGGGGAAGACGCTCGGGCCGCCAACCCGCCGGTCGAGCCGACCTGAAACCGCGAGCAAGGCATCGCGGACCGACTCGCCCTCGAGCCGGCGCCGGAACATCCGCGAGTAAAGCGCATTGTCCGGGTCATCGGCCAGGGTCGCCGTCGAGGCGCGGCTCGACTGCCTGTAAGTCGCACTCGTGACCATCAGCCGATGCATCGCCTTGAGGCTCCAGCCATGCGCGACTGAATTCGGTGGCCAGCCAGTCGAGCAGCTCCGGGTGTGTGGGTGGGGTTCCCTGCGTACCGAAATCACTGGCGGAGGCGACAATGCCGCGCCCGAAATGATTCTGCCAGATGCGGTTCACCATCACCCGGGCCGTCAGGGGGTTGTCGGGTCGGGTCAACCACTCCGCGAGCGCCTTCCGACGTCCCGAAGTCGCCGACGCCCGATAACCCGCTGAGGGCTCGCGATGGCTCGCGAACTTCGCCGATCCCGCAGCCGGCGCCGGCTTTTCGAAGACGGAGAGGAAACCGGGCGCAACCTCGGGTCCCGGGTTCGCGAAATTGCCCTTGATCATCAGGTGGACTGGAGGCGCATCCGGTCCCGAGTCGGTCATTCCGGTCGCCGTCGGCAGGACGTTCTGCGCGTCCTTGAGCAACTCCTTCATCTCTCGCCCGCGACCCTTCCAGAGCGTGCGGTCCGCCGCTGCCATCGCCGATTCCATCTTGGCAGGCGGAACAGTGAGGTCAGCCGCGTACTGGACAAGTAGGTCTTCCTGGAACGCCGACCGCTCTTCCGGATCGGTCGCGAAGGCCTTCTGAACATCGGCCGGGAGTCGCGCGAGTTTCTCCTTCAGGAGCGCCGATCGGTACGGCCGCTCGAGAACTTCGAGCTGGCGCTTGGCCACCTCAACCCGCGCGCGACGTTCCGCCTCGACCGAGGCCTGGAGCGCCTGTTCAAACGGAGGCACGAGCGCGTAGTCGTCCCTGGGCGTGCTCGCCGCGAACAGTGCCTGGAACCGGTAGTAGTCCTTCTGGCTGATGGCGTCGTACTTGTGGTCGTGGCAGCGGGCGCATCCGACCGTCAAGCCCGAGAAAGACCGAGGCCGTGGTGTCGGTCATGTCGTCGAGCATGAGCTGATGGTTCAGGCCAGGCACCTTGTTGTTGTCTTCGAATGGCCAGTTGCGGTTGAACCCGGTTGCAATGAACGCCTCGGGATCGAACGGGGCCAGCTCATCACCCGCGAGCTGGAGCTGGACGAACCGGTCGTAGGGCAGGTCGTCATTGAGCGCCTTGATCACCCAGTCGCGATACCGCCAGGCGTTCGGCCGGGTCTTGTCGCTCTTGAATCCGTCGCTCTCCGCGAACCGCGCGAGATCCAGCCAGAACCGCGCCCAGCGCTCGCCGTACTGACGACTCGCGAGGAGTCCGTCGACGAGCCGTTCGTAAGCGTCGGGCCTGGCATCGGCCACGAAGGCGTCGACCTCTTCGGGGGTCGGCGGCAAGCCCGTGAGGTCGAAACGGACCCGGCGGATCAAAGTCGCGCGGTCGGCCTCGACGGCCGGAGTGAGCTCCGCCGCCTCGAGCTCGCGGAGTATGAAGGCGTCGATCGGGTTGCGAACCCAGGCGAGATTCTTGACTGGGGGGAGGGCCGATCGCTTCGGCGCGAGGAACGACCAGTGGCTGCGTTGCTTCTCGGTCCAGGTCGGCTCGCGCGACAACAAATCGGCGGCGGCCTGCTGGTCACCCCGACTGGCGCTTGCCGGGACCGACGAGCACACCACAACCGCCAGGATCCACGAATGGGAACGTCGGGCTGCCGTCATGATCGCTCGGCTCCCTGAGGCACGGAATGGGGTCAGTCGCGAGGCATTCGGCGGGGGAAGCGCGAGAGCTTCCTTGCGAAACATATGCAATATCTTACCGGCGCCGAAGTCCTTTCGCACTCAAAAACACAGGTTAACGGCGACTGGGCGACAGGCTAGCGCCCTTGAGGGCCCAGCCTCGACGGAGAATTTGGCCCAGTCGCAGATGATCTCGAGTGCCGACTTCCGAAGCTCGGGCCGCTCAACGCCTGGTCTCGATTTCCTAGCTGAGCTTGAGGTACAGCGCGAACTGGACAGCGAGTTCGATGACAAGGTCGAATCCGTCCGCGTTGAGTGGATTGAAGATGAGCGTTCGGCGCTTGCGGAGCGACTGGACGGTCGTCCGGGAGCGGTCCGGGACGACCGAGACGGTCTCGGACTCGCGGGCCGCATAGGAATCGTGCATTTAGGTCGGGAAGTAAGTGGACGCCCGCTCGGCGTAGACTTGGGGCACGGCGCGGAGCTTGATTCCGAGGAGTAGTTCATTGCGGGCGGCCTTGGCCTTATGGCAGCTCGTCCTCGCCTTGAGTTTCCGCCACACCGACGCCCAGGCGATCCAGCTCCGCCTTGAAGTCATCGACGCTCAGGATCTTTATCCCGAGATACTCCCGCAGATCTCTCAAGTGGTGATCCTCGGAGACCACATATGCCGCTCCGCTCTCTACAGCAGCCGCGATGATCATGTCATCCTTCGGGTCAGCCGGCACGGCTCCGACCGCCCTTTCTAACCCGGTCGTGATTTCCATCAAACGGGGCAGGTCTTGCAAGAACGTCTCGATCTCTTCATCCGATTGCCGCAGCCACCGCCGGAGCGACGCGCGTGTCCGCATTTTCTCTCCGACTTCAGCCAAGATTTGTGGGGAGATCGCTACGCGATGACCAGCCGACTTCAGACGTGTGAAGAGACGAGCCGACCGACTCGCCCCGATGCTCAACGGGATTACGACGTTCGTATCGAAAACCACAATCAGACCGCGAGGGGTCATGCCGCGACTCTCGTTAGTCGTCACCGGCCAGGATCAGCCGTTCGACCTCCTCAACCGTACTCCCCTGGTCTTCGATCGCCCGTTTGGACTTCTCCTGAAGCTGCCGGAGTCGTTCCCAGGCTCGCTGCTGCTCTTCCGGCGAAGCGTCCACGTGCTCAACGACGCTGTACCGAGCTCGGCCCGCGTCGTCCTCCACGATGATGCCTTCGCCGACCCGAACCCGAGCCAGAAATTCCTGAACGGGCTCGCTCAATTGGTTGATCGCGACTTTGTGCATGCCCATACCGTGATCCTTGTCCGGCCCGTTTTCGCGGAGGTAAACGGGCTACGAGTTCGCTTCCTTTCGGGAGCGGAAACGCTCAGAACTGCTTGCGCTGCCGGCTCGAAGGGATCCGCAGAGTTCGCCGGTACTTGGTCACCGTGCGACGCGCGACCGGGAAGCCGTGGGTGGCGAGCTGGTCGACGATTTCCTCGTCTGACAGGGGGTTCTTCCGGGCTTCAGCCCCTGAAGCTTCAGGGGTTAGAACCCCTGCGCGTCGGAGCCGGTTCGTCGGGACTGAAGTCCCGACCTCCGAAACTAGAGCCTGAGGCAAAGCACGAGTTTACGAAACGCCCAGGACGACGTTTTGCCGGAACACTTTCGGGGATATCCAATTTTGAGCTTCCCTGAATGAGGCCACAAACGAAGTCAAACTCCGACCCTTCCAAAGGCGGGAAGAGTCGGCCACGCGACAAAACTGAACCAGCAAGCTATAGGGTGGGCCAACCGCCCTGGAGCCTAGATAGAAAATTATGGGACCTTTGCCCAGAATGAAAACAACAATTATCGGGAGCGGCAAAATGAACGGGAACATGAGAACGGCTACGTCGCGGCTAGTTGCACGGTCCGTGACTCGGGCTGAGTTGAAGCGGCTCAAATGACATTCTGTATGCTGGCGAAGTCGGCCTGAGTGCGAAATCGCCGTCGGCAGGCGCGATAAATTGAGGGTCGTTAATAATCGCGTGCGGGTCGTCGATGGTTTGAGGAGAGCCGAGGTTATCATACAGATTGCCGTCAAAGCGCAAGTAGTTGTCCACGAGGCCGAAGCCCGAGAACAATCCATTACCGTAAAAAATATTCCGCTTAAAAAGCACGATGTATCCTGCCGTCGGAGGGATCGGCACAAAATCGGGATTCGTGATGACCTGCCCTGAATCGCCCAGCGCAAAAATATTGTTGATGACCTGATTTCCATCACCGTCTGCGTAATGAATGAAGCCACCGGAATGTGCCAGGTATACAAGATTATTTTGGGTTACGATGCGGCTGCTTCCTGCGTCCTGATAAATTCCCCAACCGCCGTACAAATAAGCCGATACGTCATGAATGAGATTGTTGCGAATGACTGTACCGGGCTGGACTCCCAGTGTATAGATGCCGCCCATATCGCTGAGCATCCCTCGACCAATGGAATGCACTTTGTTGAAGGCAATGAGATTATCGTGTGCCACAGTCAAGCCGTAGCCCCAGGTCCAGCCCACGGAGATCCCGGTTTGATTGGTCTCATAAACCTCGTTCGAGCAGACTTTGTTGCTATAGGTTTGGCCTAACCAGATTCCTGCAGCGGCAATATAAACATTGCCGATGTCGTGAATCGTGTTTCCATTAATTTGATTCCCCGAGCTAAACGGCTTGCCCCAATCACAGTTCTCAAATCCTGCCAATGCCGAATTCGTATTGCTGACTGCATCCGTGCAGTTTTCGCCTATCTTTACTCCGCCCGCACCCAGATCGTTCATTTGATTATCGGAAATGGTGTTGTTGGTCGAATCCTTATCGAGAGTAATTGCCCATGTTCCCAGGTGCTCGAAATGCGAAGACGAAATGCCTATCGAAGAAATGCCTTCGCCGGAGATGGCGCCAGGTACGTCAAATGCAGTTTGCACATCCCTGTAGCCGTCCACCGGCAGATGCCAATCAGAATATTGGAACGTGAAATTTGTGAAATTAATGTTCCGGGCGCCATTGAGTTCGAGCAGGGCGGACGTCGTCGGAGCGATTATTTCCTCGTTCCTTACGTCTTCGTCTTTGTTGGCAAAATAATAGACAACACCCGAATCGCGGTCTAGAAACCATTCCCCAGGCTGATCCAAAAATTCCGCGGAGCCCTCGACCCAATAGCGTGCGTCATTCTCAAGCATCCAAGGCGGCAGCCGATTCGCGAGGGTAACGGTTTGGGAGGAAGGATCGACTGCGGTGATCGGCAAGCGACTTTCACCCCAGGTCTGCAGAAGTACAATTTCAGCGCCGACCCAGTTGCTTGACATCTGCCCGGGGCGATATTTGAAATTTACGGGCTCATTATAGTCAACATAGCCATCCACATTGAAAAAAGAGCCTTGGTTGGGAGTGCGCGCTGGGATCATGCGCTTACCATTCACAAACAACTGACGGAACGTGAAGCTGCCCACATTTGCGGCCCACACCTGCCCACTCGTCAGATACCAGCCCGTGATACGTTTACCGCCGCTGATAACTCCCGCGTTTTCATCTGCTACATAGGAGATCGGATTTTGCTCGGTTCCGGAATCCGAGCTATCAAATACTAATGGAGTAGAGAGGGAAGTGTTACCGCTTACTCGAACAATGAGTGGCTCATTCAGACCCTGCTTCTGGATCGCACGTACTGCCTGCTGGGCGTCTTGCAAAGACTCGTACGGTCCGATGGTCCGTGCAGACTGCCCTACACAGCCTAGTAGAACTACGAACATCCATAACCAATGGAAATGCCTCATGTGGTCGCGGACCGAAGCCTCTAAATATTGACAAACATTTTAACTTGTTTATACCTATAAGCTGGTCCGCATTTTATTACGAAGCTGTGGTCATAGGTCAGTTAAATTGCCGGCGCCGGACGAATTGGTCTCCTGCCTATCATAGGAGCTGGGTACCGTGTAGCCTACTCCCATTCTGCCCAACCATGATGCGTCCAGAGCCCGGACCAGCCTGCCGCGAAGCGTTCCGTGTCAAAAGCTGTGCCAGTCGCCTATCTCCACAACGTGCTTTCGCGCATCGCAGACCATCCGATCGCGCGCATTGAAGAATTCCTGCCGTGGAACTTCGCCTCAGAAAATCTACTCTCTTAACATAATCCCCAGTCACGACGGCCAGCTTCAGGCGCTTACACCAATCTAATAACTAGGACAAACGCATCCGTGTTGGTGGAGTTCCAACCCGAGATAACCTGAAAACCATGGGGAGAAACAAAAAGGCGGCCCAACCATCGGGCCGCCCATTTTTATTTTCGAATTGTGAACTTCCGGCTTAGTCCGACCCGCCTCCGCCAGCGCATCCGCATCCTTGCGCAGGAAATCGAGCGCAGCGGCTTCCTCGGCCGATAGTTCGGCGGGAGGCATGATCGCCTCCGGCGGAGGCATTGGCGGCACTTCGGTGAGCAGTTCGATGTTGCGGTAACGCTCGAGACCGGTGCCGGCCGGGATCAGGCGGCCCATGATGACGTTTTCCTTCAGGCCGCGCAGGTAATCCACCTTGCCCGGCGACGGCGGCTTCGGTGAGGACGCGCGTGGTCTCCTGGAAGCTGGCGGCGGAGATGAACGAATCGGTCGAGAGCGACGCCTTGGTGATGCCGAGCAGCAACGGGCGTCCCGTTGCCGGGCGGCCGCCTTCGCTGATGATGCGGTCGTTTTCCTCGCGGAAGCGGAACTTGTCCACCTGCTCCTCGAGCAGGAACGCGCGTGTCGCCGACGTCCTCGACCTTGACCCAGCGCATCATCTGGCGAACGATGGTTTCGATGTGCTTGTCGTTGATGTTGACGCCCTGCAGGCGGTAGACCTCCTGGATCGAATTGACCAGGTAGGCCTGCGTGTATTTTTCGCCGAGGACGGCCAGCAAGTCGTGCGGGTTGAGCGGACCGTCGATCAGCGGCTCGCCCGCCTTGACGTGTTCGCCTTCCTGCACGTTGATGTGCACGCCGCGGATGATGGAGTATTCCTTCTGCGTCTTGCCGTCTTCGCTTTCGACGTAGATCTTGCGCAGGCCCTTGCTGATTTCGCCGTATTTCACGACGCCGTCGATTTCGCTGATGACGGCCGGATCGCGGGGCTTGCGGGTCTCGAACAGTTCGACGACGCGCGGAAGACCTCCGGTGATGTCCTTGGTCTTGGTGGTTTCGCGCGGGATCTTCGCGAGCACGTCGCCCGGTTGCACTTCGTCGCCATCCTGCACCATCAAGTGCGCGCGGGAAGGCATCAGGTACTTCTTGCGGGTGCGGCCCGCGGAGTCGCGAACCAGAATCGTGGGCGCGTGCTTTTCGTCGCCCGGCGGCAGCGTGACGACCAGCTGCGACAGTCCGGTGACTTCGTCCACCTGTTCCTCGATCGTGATGCCGGGCTGGAGGTCCTTGAACTGAATCGTGCCTCCGGCTTCGGTCAGAATCGAGAACGTGTACGGATCCCATTCGGCCAGGAGTTCGCCGAGCTTGACGGGTTGATTTTCCTCGACGCGGAGGCGCGCGCCGTAAACGACGTGGTAGCGTTCCTTTTCGCGGCCCTTTTCGTCCACGATGGCGATGAAGCCGCTGCGGTTCATGGAGATCAGGTGCTCGCCGCGGCCGCGCACGACGTTCAGATCGATGAAGCGAACGAAGCCGCTGTTGCGCGCTTCGAGCTTGGATTGTTCGGTAACGCGCGTGGCCGTTCCGCCGATGTGGAACGTGCGCATGGTGAGCTGCGTGCCCGGCTCGCCGATGGACTGCGCGGCGATGACGCCGACCGCTTCGCCCATCTCGACCGTGCGGCCGGTGGCCAGGTTGCGTCCGTAGCAGCGGGCGCAGGCTCCGCGGCGGCATTCGCAGGTCAGCACGGAGCGAATCTTGACGCGCTCGATGCCGGCGGCCTGAATCTGGTTGGCCAGCTCTTCGCTGATTTCCTGGTTCACGTCGACGATGACGTTGCCTTCGTAGTCGCTAATCTTGTCGAGTGAAACGCGGCCCACGACGCGGTCGCGCAGCGGCTCGACTTCGACGCCGGCTTCGGTGATCGGTTCGACGTAAATGCCGTCGGCGGTGCCGCAATCGATTTCGCTGATGATCACGTCCTGCGCCACGTCCACCAGACGCCGCGTGAGGTAGCCGGAATCGGCGGTCTTGAGCGCGGTGTCGGCCAGACCCTTACGCGCGCCGTGCGTGGAGATGAAGTACTGCAGCACGGTAAGGCCTTCGCGGAAGTTGGAAGTGATCGGCGTCTCGATGACTTCGCCCGAGGGCTTGGCCATCAAGCCGCGCATTCCGGAAAGCTGGCGGATCTGCTGTTTCGATCCGCGCGCGCCGGAATCGGCCATGACGTAAATCGGGTTGATGATGCCTTCCTTGTCCTGGTGCTCCATCGCCTTGAACATCTGCTCGGCGACTTTTTCGGTGATGTCGCTCCAGATGGCGATGACCTTGTTGTAGCGCTCGCCGTTGGTGATGGCGCCGTCCAGGTATTGCTGCTGCACCTTGACGACTTCCTTTTCGGTGTTGTCGACCAGCGAGAACTTGTCGCCGGGGATGACCATGTCGTCGATGCCGATGGAGATGCCGGACTTGGTGGCGTACTGGAAGCCCAGTTCCTTCAGCTCGTCGAGCATCTGCACGGTGCGCTTCAGGCCGAAACGCAGGTAGCAGTAAGTAGCAGAGCTGCTGCACGCCCTTTTTCTTGATCAGCCCGTTGATGAACGGCATTTCCTTGGGCAGGTGATCGTTGAAGATCACGCGGCCGACGGTGGTGTTGATGAACTGGCGCTTCATCATGACGGGCTCGGCGTGCGGCACGTCCTGATCGTCGTACGCGGCGGCGAGATCGATCACTTCGCCGTCGTAGCGCAGACGAATCGGAGTGAGCAGTTCGACTTCGCCGGATTCGAGCGCCAGAACGACTTCCTCGGTCATGCCGAACGCGCGGCCTTCGCCCTTGGCGCCGGGCTTGGCCTTGGTCAGGTAGTAGATGCCGAGAACCATGTCCTGCGTCGGCACGGCCAGCGGCAAGCCGTTGGCCGGAGACAGAATGTTGTTGGCCGAAAGCATCAGGACCGAGGCTTCCACCTGCGCTTCGGGCGAAAGCGGAATGTGCACGGCCATCTGGTCGCCGTCGAAGTCCGCGTTGAACGCGGTGCAGACCAGCGGGTGAATTCGAATGGCCTTGCCTTCGACCAGCACCGGTTCGAACGCCTGAATACCCAGGCGGTGAAGCGTCGGAGCGCGGTTGAGCAGCACCGGATGCTCGCGAATCACTTCTTCCAGAATGTCCCACACCACCGGATTCCTGCTGCTCGACCATTTCCTTGGCCTGCTTGATGGTGGTGCAGTGGCCCTGCGCTTCCAGGCGGTGATAGATGAACGGCTTGAAAAGTTCCAGCGCCATTTTCTTCGGCAAGCCGCACTGGTGCAGCTTGAGTTCGGGGCCGACGACGATGACGGAACGGCCCGAATAGTCGACGCGCTTTCCGAGCAGGTTCTGGCGGAAGCGGCCCTGCTTGCCCTTGAGCGTGTCGGAGAGCGACTTGAGCGGGCGGTTGTTGGTGCCGCGCAGAACGCGGCCGCGGCGTCCGTTATCGAACAGCGCGTCCACGGCTTCCTGCAGCATGCGCTTTTCGTTGCGGACGATTACGTCCGGCGCGTGCAGTTCCATCAGCTTCTTCAGGCGGTTGTTGCGGTTGATGACGCGGCGATACAGATCGTTCAAATCGGAAGTGGCGAAGCGGCCGCCGTCCAGAGGCACCAGCGGGACGCAACTCCGGCGGAAGAACCGGAAGCACGTCCAGAATCATCCACTCGGGGCGGTTGCCGCTCTTGCGGAACGATTCGAGAACCTTCAGGCGCTTGGCGTACTTGATGCGCTTCTGAAGGCTGGGATCGACCTTCATTTTTTCGCGCAGCTCTTCGGAGAGCTTTTCGACTTCCACGCGCTTCAGAAGTTCCTTGATGGCTTCCGCGCCCATCTGCGCGCGGAACTGTCCCGCGAAATTCCTTCTGCAGTTCGCGGTATTTTTCCTCGGGGAGCATCTCGCGTTCCTTGATGCCCGGAACATCGCCGGTATCGATGACGACGTAGCCTTCGAAATACAGAATGCGCTCCAGATCGCGCATGGAAATGTCCAGCAGGTAGCCGATGCGCGACGGCAGGCCCTTGAAGAACCAGACGTGCGAGCAGGGCGAAGCCAGCTCGATGTGGCCGAGGCGCTCGCGGCGCACTTTGCTGAGCGTGACTTCCACGCCGCACTTGTCGCAGATGACGCCGCGGTGCTTCATGCGCTTGTACTTGCCGCAGAGGCATTCCCAGTCGGTGACCGGACCGAAAATTTTGGCGCAGAACAGGCCGTCGCGTTCGGGTTTGAAGGTTCGGTAGTTGATGGTCTCCGGCTTGGTGACTTCGCCGTGCGACCAGGAACGGATTTTTTCCGGACTGGCCAGGCTGATCCGGATGGAATCAAAATCTGCAATTAAGACTGGCACGATCATAAGGGCTGCTTCGATACAAGGTATGTCCCTCCTGCCTCGGCGGTTTCGCCGAAGCCCTCCCGGGATGCCGGGAGTAAAGAAAAAACCTGAGAACTCTGCGTCGATCTACTTCAGCTGCTGCGATCTTGTGCCGCCCCTGACGGGGCTTTGCGATTTTTCTCGCGACTGCTTCCCACCGCTTCCGCGGTGGGCTACGATCTTCGTCCCTCCGGGACTTCGAGCTTCCGGCGATGCGCGTCGTAGCGCCTACTTCGCTGCGCCGGGAATCAGTTGCCCGATCCGAGCAATGCGCTGACCGCGTTAGTCGGCGGCCGGTTTTTCCGCCGGCTTCTGGCGCTTCATCAATTCCACGTCCAGGCAGAGCGACTGCAACTCGCGGACCAGAACGTTGAACGATTCGGGAACGCCCGGCTCGATGCCCGGCTCGCCCTTGACGATGGCCTCGTAAATTTTCGCGCGGCCATACACGTCGTCCGATTTCGCGGTCAGCAATTCCTGCAGGATGTGCGCCGCGCCGTAGGCTTCGAGCGCCCACACTTCCATTTCGCCGAAGCGCTGTCCGCCGAATTGCGCCTTGCCGCCGAGCGGCTGCTGGGTGATGAGCGAGTACGGCCCGATGGACCGCGCGTGAATTTTGTCGTCGACCAAGTGCGACAGCTTCAGCATGTAGATGTAGCCGACGGTGACGGCCTGGCCGAATTCTTCGCCGGTCATGCCGTCCCACAGCGTGATCTTTCCGGCGTTCGGCAAGCCCGCCACTTCGAGCAGGTGGCGGATTTCGGTTTCGCGCGCGCCGTCAAATACCGGCGTGGCCATCGGAATGCCCTTCGCGGAAGCTGTCGGCGTACTCGAGCAGCGTGTCGTCGTCGAGATCCGTGAGCGTCTTCCAGATGGCGGTGTCGGAAAACACTTCGCGGAACCAGCGGCGCAGCGCGTCCGACTTTCTTGTTCTGGTCGAGCAGGCGCGCGATGCTGCGGCCCAGTTCCTTGGAGGCCCAGCCGAGATGCGTCTCGAGAATCTGTCCGACGTTCATACGCGACGGAACGCCGAGCGGATTCAGAACGATTTCCACGGGCGTGCCGTCCGGCAGATACGGCATGTCTTCTTCCGGAACGATGCGCGCGATGACGCCCTTGTTTCCGTGGCGGCCGGCCATTTTGTCGCCGACCGAGAGTTTGCGCTTCATGGCGATGTAGCACTTCACCAGCTTGATGACGCCCGGAGGAAGTTCGTCGCCCTTGCGCAGCTTTTCCTTGCGCTCCTCGGTAATTTTGCGGAGCACGTCGATCTGGCGCGAAGTCATCTCCTCGATCTCGTCGATTTTCTCGATGAGCAGGGGATCCTTGTCGGCCAGGTGCAAACGCTTGAGGTTGCGCGTGGCGATCTTTTCGATGATGTCGCGCGTCAGCTCGGTGCCCTTGGTGATCAGGCGCTTGTTGGTCTTTTCGTCGTGCAGGTCGGCGGTCAGCGCCTTGCCGTCCAGCAGCACGGAGAGGCGCTTCAGGCGCTCGTCGGTGAGGATGCGGATTTCGTCGGACAGGTTCTTTTCGAGCTTGAAAACCTGCGCGGCTTCGATGGCCTGGTGGCGTTCGTCTTTTTCCGCGCCCTTGCGGCAGAAAATTTTCACGTCCACGATGGTGCCCTCGATGCCCGGCGGGCAGTAGAGGGAAGCGTCGCGAACGTCGCCGGCTTTTTCGCCGAAGATCGCGCGCAGCAGTTTTTCTTCCGGCGTCAGCGTGGTTTCGCCCTTGGGAGTGACCTTGCCGACCAGGATGTCTCCCGGCCGCACGGTCGCGCCGATGCGGATCACGCCGCTTTCGTCGAGGTTGCGCAGGAACATTTCGCTGATGTTGGGAATATCGCGCGTGATTTCCTCGGGGCCCAGCTTGGTGTCGCGCGCCTCGATTTCGTATTCCTCGATGTGGATCGAAGTGTAGTAGTCGTCCTTGACCAGTTTTTCGCTGACCAGGATGGCGTCTTCAAAGTTGTAGCCGCGCCAGGGCACGAACGCGACCAGCACGTTGCGGCCAAGAGCCAGTTCGCCGCGATCGGTGCACGGACCGTCGGCCAGAACCTGTCCCTGCCTCACGCGGTCGCCGACGCGAACGAGCGGCTTCTGGTTGATGCAGGTGTTCTGGTTGGAGCGCTTGAATTTGATGAGCTGATAAATGTCCGCGCCGACTTCGCGAGACAAGCACGCCGGAGTGGTCGGATTCGACGCGCACGATGATGCGCTCGGAATCGACCTGATCGACGATGCCGTCGCGGCGGCAGATGACCACCGCGCCTGAATCGCGCGCGGTGACGCGTTCCATGCCGGTGCCGACCAGCGGAGCTTCCCCGCGAATCAGCGGCACAGCCTGGCGTTGCATGTTCGAACCCATCAAGGCGCGGTTGGCGTCGTCGTTCTCAAGGAACGGAATCAGCGACGCGGCGACCGAGACCAGCTGCTTCGGCGAAACGTCGATGTAGTCGACTTCCTCGCGCGACTTCAGCACGAAGTTTCCGGCCTGCCGGCAGTTGACCAGTTCGGTGGTGATTTTTCCGCGTTCGTCGAGCGGCACGTTGGCCTGCGCGACGACGTAGCGGTCTTCTTCCCACGCGGAGAGGTAGAAGCAATACGGCTCGTCCGTGACTTTGCGGCGCTTCAGTTCCTCGTTGACGGCTTCGACTTTGTCGCGCTCGATGATTTCGCCGGCCTTGAATTCGCTTTCTCCGGCGTTGACGATCTGCACGTAGTCGATCACGCGGCCGCCCTTGACCTTGCGGTAGGGCGACTCGATGAAGCCGAATTCGTTGATCCGCGCGTAGCAGGACAGCGAGCTGATCAAGCCGATGTTCGGACCTTCCGGCGTTTCAATCGGGCAGATGCGGCCGTAGTGCGTCGGGTGCACGTCGCGCACTTCGAATCCAGCGCGCTCGCGCGAGAGACCGCCGGGTCCAAGAGCCGACAGGCGGCGCTTGTGGGTAATTTCGCGACAGCGGATTGGTCTGGTCCATGAACTGCGAAAGCTGCGAACTGCCGAAGAACTCGCGAATCGCGGCCATGACCGGCTTGGCGTTGACCAGATCGTGCGGCATGGCGGTGGACATTTCCTGGTACACCGACATCTTTTCCTTGATGGCGCGCTCCATGCGGACCAGGCCGATGCGGAACTGGTTTTCGAGGAGTTCGCCGACCGCGCGAACGCGGCGGTTGCCGAGATGATCGATGTCGTCCAGCGTGCCGATGTTTTTGCGCAGCTTCATCAGGTAGCGGATGGCCGCGACGAAATCGGCGGCATCCAGCGTGCGCGTGTTGAGCGGCGTTTCCAGGCCGAACTTGATGTTGAATTTCAAGCGGCCCACGCGGCTGAAATCGTACTTGCGCGGGTCGAAGAACATGCCGTTGAACAGCGCCGTGGCGGTTTCCAGCGTCGGAGGATCGCCCGGGCGCAGCTTGCGATAAATTTCGATCAGCGCTTCGCGCGGCGACTTGATGGCGTCCTTGTCCAGCGTGCGGGACAGCACCACGCCGACGTCGTCGCGATCCGGGAAGAAGATGTCGACGCTGGTGATGCCGGCTTCGCCCAGCGAAGTCCAGATTTCCGCGGTCAGCGGCTTGTTGGCTTCGAGCAGCACTTCTCCGGTCTGGCGGTTGACCAGATCGGCGACCGTGTAGGCGCCTTCGAGGTCCGCGACGGAAACGTGCGCCGCGGGAACCTTGGCCTTCACCAGTTCCTTGTAGAGCGCTTCGGTGATGCGCTTGTGCGCGCCGACCAGAACTTCGTCGTTCTTGGGATTCTTGATTTCGTGCGACAGCTTGCGGTCGATCAGGCCCTCGGAAAGATTCCAGTGCAGGTCGCCGTCGCGCAGCGTGACGCGCTCGACCTGGTAGAAGGTGCGCAGAATTTCTTCGTTGGACTTCATGCCCAGGGCGCGCAGGAAAATCGAGCCCAGGAATTTGCGCTTGCGGTCGATGCGCACGTACAGAATGTTTTTGGTGTCGTACTCGAACTCCACCCACGAGCCGCGGTACGGAATAATTTTCCCGAGGAAGTAGCTGCGGTTGTTGGCCGATTCGTAGAACACGCCGGGCGAACGGTGCAACTGGCTGACGATCACGCGCTCGGTGCCGTTGATGACGAACGTGCCGTTATCGGTCATCAGCGGAATGTCGCCGAAGAAAACTTCCTGTTCCTTGATGTCGCGGATGTTTTTCGCGCCGGTATCGGGATCCTTGTCGTAAATCGTCAGGCGGATGGTGACCTTGAGCGGAGCGGCGTAGGTCATGCCGCGCTCCTGGCACTCGTTCACGTCATACTTCAGCTGCATGCCGACCGGGTCGCCGCACTTTTCGCAGAACGTCGGCGTGTTCTTGTTGAACGTGCCGCACTTGGTGCAGAGCACGTCGCCGGTCTTGTAGGGATCGGTGACCACGGACGCGCCGCAATTGCGGCAGGTGGCGCGCAGGTGATGCAGCCCCTTCAGGTTGCCGCACTTGCATTCCCAGTTGCCGATCGAATAGTCCACGAAATCCAGCTGCGACAGGCCGCGGAAATCCTGAATCGGAAACACCGAAGTGAATACCGACTGCAGGCCGCCGTCTTCGCGCTCGGACGGCAGAAGATCCATCTGCAGAAATCGCTGATAGGAATTCTTCTGAACCTCGATCAGGTTCGGGATCTGGATCGAGCTCTGGATTTTGGAGAAATCCAGCCGCTCGCGTTCCCGCATATGATGATTGCCGTTTCCATTCGACATGCTATGACCTCATAAACTGCGCAGGGTTGGGCCGAAACACGGATAGGCGGCATGAGAGACACTGCCGCCCCGGGCCCCGGCGGGACCGAGTCAAGGTTAACAAATCACTTTTAGGAACTGGCGTAAGCAAACCCCTCAGGGCGCGGCAGGTATCGTCGTTTAAGAACTGCACACGGACGATACCGCCTCGCGCCGGAATTGCTGGGTCACTACGAACCGGTACTGCGAAAGCGTTACTTGACTTCGACTTTGGCGCCGACTTCCTCGAACTTCTTCTTGATGGTGGCCGCCTCGTCCTTGTTCACGCCTTCCTTGATGGGCTTGGGCGCGCCGTCGACCAGGTCCTTGGCTTCCTTCAGGCCCAGGCTGGTGACTTCGCGCACGGCCTTGATGACGTTGATCTTGTTCGCGCCCACATCCGTGAGCACGACCGAGAATTCCGTCTTCTCTTCCGCCGGTGCCGCTCCGCCTGCCGCCGCCGCCCGCCACCATCACGGGAGCCGCTGCCGCCGCGGATACGCCGAAGGCCTCTTCCATTTTCTTGACCAGGTCCGCCGCTTCCAGCAGCGTCAGGCCCTTGATTTCTTCCAGAATCGCTTCCACCTTGTTTGCCATTTCTATGTCCTCTCCTATTAGATGCAGAATGGGTTCTTTTTTGATTTATTGAGCCGTTTCGACCGGAGCAGCCTCGCCCGGTCCAAATTTGTTGGCCTTCACCGCTTCGCTGACCGTGACGGCCAGGTTGCGAGTTGACCGCGGCCATCGCGGTGGCGATGCGCTGCGCCGGCGCGTTGACCAGGAACATGATCTTGCTGATCAATTCTTCCTTCGAGGGCAGCGACGAAAGCTGCTGAATTTCCGCGATCGAAAGAACGCGCCCTTCGACGATCCCGGCGCGGAACTGAAAGGCCGGAACGTCTTTCGCGATTTTGGTCAGCGCCTTGGCCAGCGAGACCGGATCGGTCTCGGTGTAGGCGATGGAATTGGTTCCCTTCAGGTCCTTGAGAAGCGGCTCGTTCGGCGTGCCGGCGGCGGCGCGCTCGGCCAGCGTGTTTTTCACGACCTGGTAATGCCCGCCGGCCGCCTGTACGGCGCGGCGCAGCTTGTTGTCGTCCTCCACCGTGATGCCCTGAAAGGTGGAGAGGATCACGGTCGAAACCGTCGGCCAGCTGGGATTTCAGTTTGTCGAGGTCTTCCTGTTTTTCACTGCGCTTTTTCATTTCCGGCTCCGAATTCTCATGCGAATAATGTCGTACGCCGCTGCGAACGTTCCGCGCGGGTTAGGCCGCTGCCGCCACTGCGGATTCCACTTCGGCTTCGTCAATCGTCACGCCCGGTCCCATGGTGGAGGTCAGCGTGACTTTCTTGACGAATTTTCCCTTGGCGGTCGAAGGCTTGGCCTTCAGGATGGCGCCGATCAGGGCATGCGCGTTTTCCGCGAGCTTGCCGGCATCGAAACTGATCTTGCCGATCGGCGGAGTGGATGATGCCCTGCTTGTCCACGCGAAATTCGACTTTACCGGCCTTGATTTCCTTGACGGCATTGGCCACTTCAAAAGTGACCGTGCCGGTCTTCGGGTTGGGCATCATGCCGCGCGGGCCCAGCACTTTTCCGAGACGTCCGGCGGAGCGCATCATGTCCGGCGTGGCGATGACCGCGTCAAAATCCGTCCAGCCTTCCTGAATCTTCTGCACCATGTCTTCGCCGCCGACGAAGTCCGCTCCGGCTTCCTGCGCTTCGCGAACTTTTTCGCCCGTGGCGATGACCAGCACGCGCTTGGATTTTCCCAGCCCGTGCGGCAGCACGACCGTGCCGCGGACCATCTGGTCCGACTGTTTGGGATCGACGCCGAGATTGGCGACCAACTCCACGGTTTCGTCGAATTTCACGAAGTGGGCTTTCTTGATCGCTTCGGCGGCTTCCGCCAGCTTGTACGGACGCGCTTCGATCGTCGCGCGCGCCTTGGTAATGTTCTTTCCAGGTTTCTTGGCCATGTCTTCTCCTTACCCTTCCACTTCCAGACCCATGTTGCGTGCCGTACCCATGATGGTGCGCACGGCGGAGTCCAGACTTGTGGTATTCAAGTCCGGCAATTTAGTCTTGGCGATCTCTTCGACCTGTTTGCGCGTCACCTTGCCGACCTTGTTGCGGTTGGGTTCGGCGGATCCCTTGACGATTCCCGCGGCGCGCTTCAGAAGCTCGGAAGCCGGAGGCGTCTTGGTGATGAAGGTGAACGAGCGGTCGCTGTAGATCGTGACCAATGCCGGAATGATCATGCCATCGGGTTCTTTGGCAGTCTTGGCGTTGAATTGCTTCACGAAATCCATGATGTTCACGCCCTGCGGACCGAGAGCGGTTCCGACGGGCGGCGCCGGCGTGGCTTTGCCTGCCGGCAATTGCAGTTTCACGGTTGCTTGTACTTTCTTGGCCATGCGAGTTCCCCTGATTCCTCTGCGCGCGGGCTTTCCAACGAAGCAAAACGCCGCTGCGAAAAAAACTACGCCATCTTTTCGACTTGCACAAAATCCAGCTCGACCGGCGTGGAGCGGCCGAAAATCGTCACGGAAACCTTCAGCGTATTGCGGTCCGCGTTCACGTCGTCCACCACGCCCGTGAAATTCGCGAAGGGCCCTTCGATGATGCGCACCTGCTCGTTGCGCTCAAATACCAGCTTGGGCTTGGGCCGGTCCGCGGAAGTCGTCACGCGGTGGAGAATGTCGTCCACTTCCGTGTCCGACAGCGGCGTGGGCGTTTCGCCCGATCCGACAAACCCGGTAACGCGCGGCGTGTTGCGCACCACGTGCCAGGTGTAGTCGTCCATGTCCATCTCGACCAGCACGTAGCCTGGATACAGCATGCGCGTGGAGACCACTTTTTTGCCGCCGCGCACTTCCAGCACATCCTCGGTCGGAATCATCATCCGGCCGATCTTGTCCGCCAGCCCGAAAGCCGCCACGCGGCTCTCCAGGCTTTCCTTCACCTTCTTCTCAAAGCCCGAATAGGTGTGGATGATGTACCACTGCTTTGCCATTTCCAACGGATACCTCAGTGCGCAAAAAGTTTGATAATGCGCTGCACCAGCCAGCTCACACCGCTATCGACCCCGAAGAAAAAGAGCCCGAAAAACGCGACGGTTACGATCACCACCCAGGTCGTCACGAAGACTTCGCGCCGCGTCGGCCAGGTCACCTGGCGCATTTCGACGCGCACTTCATGCAGAAAACCGCGCAGGCGCTGCGGGTATTCGCCAATATTCTCGAACATCGTGGACAGCGGATTCCCGCCGCTATTGCCGCCGCGACGCTCCCCGCCATCCTTCAGCTTGACCGCTTCTGCCATAGACATTCTTAAATCCTTCCCGACCCCCGCTGGCTCGCTGCGTCACCCGCCAAACTGGCAGGGGAGGAGGGATTCGAACCCCCACTCTCGGTTTTGGAGACCGATGGTCTACCGTTGAACCTACTCCCCTACAAACCGATCCTACTTAACTTCCTTGTGTCCCGTGTGCTTGCGGCACGCCTTGCAAAACTTTTTCGTTTCCATCCGGTCGGAATGTTTCTTCCGATTCTTGGTGGTCGTGTAGTTCCGGTTTTTGCAATCGTTGCACTGCAGCGTGATGATTTCGCGCATAAGATTCCCTCTGGACGAACTTCCCGATGTCTCGCCAAATGACTCGCCAAACGACTTGCTGAATCATTCGCCGAATTACTCGATGATCTCCGTAACCGCTCCCGCTCCCACCGTGTGGCCGCCTTCGCGGATCGCGAAACGCAATCCCTTTTCCAGCGCCACCGGCGTGATCAGGCTGATTTCCGCGCTCACATTGTCTCCGGGCATCACCATTTCCACGCCCGTCGGCAACTTCACGTCGCCCGTCACGTCCGTCGTGCGGAAATAAAACTGCGGACGATACCCCGTGAAGAACGGCGTGTGCCGCCCGCCCTCTTCCTTCGTCAACACGTACGCTTCCGCCTTGAACTTGGTGTGCGGCGTGATCGATGCCGGCTTGGCCAGCACCTGCCCGCGCTCCACTTCTTCCTTTTCCGTGCCGCGCAGCAAGAGCCCGACGTTGTCTCCCGCCATGCCCTCATCCAGCAGCTTGCGGAACATTTCGATGCCCGTCACCACGCGCTTCATCGTCGGACGAAAGCCCACGATTTCCACTTCTTCTCCGACCTTCACTTTGCCGCGCTCCACGCGCCCCGTGACCACCGTGCCGCGTCCTGAAATCGAGAAAATGTCCTCGATCGGCATGGCAAACGGCTTGTCCACGTCGCGCACCGGCTGCGGAATGTAGCGATCCACTTCCGCCATCAACTGATCAATCTGCTTTTCCCACTTCTCTTCGCCGTTCAGCGCGCCCAGAGCCGATCCGCGGACCACCGGAATGTCGTCGCCAGGAAACTGGTACAGCTTCAAGAGTTCGCGTACTTCCAGTTCCACCAGTTCCAAAAGTTCCGGATCCTCGACCGCGTCGCACTTGTTCATGAACACCACGATCGACGGCACGCCCACCTGCCGAGCCAGCAGAATGTGCTCGCGCGTCTGCGGCATCGGTCCGTCCGTCGCCGCCACCACCAGAATCGCTCCGTCCATCTGCGCCGCGCCCGTGATCATGTTCTTCACGTAGTCCGCGTGCCCCGGGCAATCGATGTGCGCGTAGTGCCGGTTCGCCGTCTCGTACTCCACGTGCGACACGGCAATCGTGATGCCGCGCTCGCGCTCTTCCGGCGCGTTGTCAATCGAATCAAACGCCCGGAACGCCACCTTCGGGTTGTGCTTGGAAAGCACCTTGGTGATCGCCGCCGTCAGCGTCGTTTTGCCGTGGTCGATGTGACCAATCGTCCCGATGTTCAGGTGCGGCTTTGTGCGCTCGAACTTTTCCTTCGCCATTGCCTCAAGTCCTCGTTAGACCGAACTGAAATCCAACCGAAACGAAAATCTTTAAAACAAAATCTCCAAAAGCAAATCTTTTGGAGCGGGGGACCGGATTTGAACCGGCAACCATCGCCTTGGAAGAGCGAGACTCTACCGTTGAGTTACCCCCGCCCTGCCTGCTCAAAACAAATCTCTCGCGGGCTTTCCGTTTTTCGCGTCTGCCTGAAACCTGTTTCGCGAAAAAGCTTCAGCCCGGAGCCCCGACTTCTGGAGCCTGGAACCGGGATTGAACCGGTGACCTCGTCCTTACCAAGGACGCGCTCTACCAGCTGAGCTATCCAGGCGAGTTCTGTTCGCCGCACGCAGCGCAATCTTTGCCACACTGCCGAAAACGAGCCCGCCTCATACGCACTTCACTTCGCGGCCGCGCTTCCAAAATTTTTCGCGATCTCACCTGGTTCGCGCTTCAGGACTTCTCCAGCGGCTCGCCGCGAGTAGCGCGAACAAGATGGTGGACGGGGGAGGATTCGAACCTCCGTAGCCCGCAAGGAGCGGCAGATTTACAGTCTGCTGGTTTTAGCCACTCACCCACCCGTCCGCACGGGGGGAATTTTGAGCAAAGAAGGCCGCAGTGCATGCGCGAAGTTTGTAAAGACACAAAGACACTTTTACACTTGCTTCGCGATGCAGGAACCTGCCTCCCGCAATCAATTGGGAATCTTCCCCTGACTCGAAAAATTTTGGCAGAGCTGGCGGAGGGATTTGAACCCCCGACCCTCTGATTACAAATCAGATGCTCTACCAACTGAGCTACGCCAGCACGGCGCAAACCGAGGAAATATAACAAAAGGGAACTTCAATTGCAAGGACCCCCTGTGGAAGACCTGTGCAAACTTCACCCACCGGCCCATGAGCTCATTTGAGAGCCCACACCCGACTCCAATCCTCAAGTCCGTGCTGGAAACGTTATTCTACACCCGGCCCCGGCCACCGGCGCAAGCACTCTTTTACTTTGCGCAACCGGCGCCAACCGAGCGCCAAGTTCCGGCTCTGGAAATGTGAGACAATCGGCATTCAGAGCTACTCGCCGGCAGGTGCCCATGAACGCCAAATCCAGAATCTCGCAGCATCAGCGCCGCTTTCGCGGTCTGCACGATCCTTGCCGGCGGACTTCTCTATCTGAGTTTTCTGCGCGGGAGCACCGCCAGCGCATCCCCCGGCCTGGATCTACTTTCCGCCCTGCCGCCGGGAGCGCCCACGCTCGTGTTCCTCGACTGGTCCGCCATGCGTTCATCCTCCTTCTATCAGCACCGGCCGGACAAAAACCCGATCGCCATTCCCAGCCCGGAGTACGCCGAGTTCGTGAGCGCCACCGGATTCGATTTTGAAAAAGACCTGGACCGCGTGGTGGTCGCTTCCTGGCCGGGCACCTCGCTGAAAGAGCCGCGCCGCAACGTGGTCATCGCCGAAGGCCGGTTCAACCGCGCCAAAATCGCCGAGTACGCAACCCGCAAGGGCAAGCTCGATCGCCAACAGGGCCGCGACGTTTATCACTTTTCCGCGGACGACCAGTCGCATCCGGAATCGATGGCGTTTCTCGATGACCACCGCGTCGCGTTCGTGGACGGCTCCAGCATCGCTCCACTTTTTGCCGCCGATCCGGCTGCCGGCGCCGCCGCGGACCCTGCGCGCGAGCGCGCCGCGCGCGTCGACGGTGCCGCCGCATTCATGATCATGCCTGTGCCTCCCATACCGCCGGACGCCGGGAGCCCCCGAGCGGCTCAATTCATTGCACTGGCCCGCTCCGTGCAATGGATCACGCTGGCCGCCCGCCCCGAAGGCGACGATTTACGCGTTTCGCTCGAAGGGGAATGTGGCAACAGCTCCGACGCGCAGTCGCTGAAATCCATGCTGGAAGTGCTGCGCATGTTCGGAAAGGCCGGGCTCGAAAACCAGAACGCGACGAAGTCAATGACCCCGGCCAGCCTGGCGATCGCGCAGTCCCTGCTGACCAGCGCGGAAGTAACGCAATCCGCCGAGCGCGTTCGTATCTTACTCAACCTCACGCCGGAAATTTTTAAGCTTAGCGAAGCGCAGAAGCCCCAAGCGCATTAAGTAGCACAGGCTTCAGCCTGTGGGGTTTCGTGCCAGCTGAGATGAAAACCAATGGGCGGCCCGCTCAGTCTGTGCAGCTCTGGTCGCGAATACATCCAAAATCATAGTTAATACTGTCATTCCGTGGCGCGCAGTGCACCGAAGAATCTCTCGTTGCGCGAAAAAGAAGAGAGATTCCTCGCTGCGCTCGGAATGACATTTTTTTTGGGGGGCGGGTGATCGCTAAACGGATTCAGCTTCTTCTCATTAATTTATTGGTGAACCGATTCCGGCTGGGCATGTTTCCCTGAGGTTATGGAACCCCACAGGCTGAAGCCTGTGCTACTTAAGTCGGCATTGTGCGGATCGTCGAGTAGTCAGGGAGCGATGTTCGGGGGACTCACGAGCACTTGCGGAAGGAAACTAATCCGCGGCCGAAGCCTGCCGCAGGTAGCGCATCGGATTCACCGGGGCGCCGTTGATGCGAACTTCATAGTGCACGTGGGGTCCGGTGGAGCGCCCGCTGACGCCGACATTGCCGATCGCGTCGCCGCGATGCACTTGCTGGCCGGGCAGCACATTGAAGCTCGAGAGGTGGCCGTAGTAGGTGGTCACGCCAAAGCCGTGGTCGACCACCACAGGCGGCCATAACCAGCGCGCTCATTGGCCTCCAGCACCACGCCGTCCGCGGAAACCCGCACGGCGTCGCCGTACTGAGAGGAAATGTCTACCCCGTGTGGAACGCGCCTTCACCGCTGAACGGGTCCATGCGCTCGCCAAACGTGCCAGTCAGGTGACCCACCACCGGCCACAGGGTCGGCGTGGAAGTCAGGTCCGCCAGACCCGCCGAGGGCAGAAGTTGCAGCGTGCCGGCAGGAAGCGCGGCCTGAGCCGCGTTCGATTCCAGGAAATTGAACTGCGCCACGGACTGCTCAAAGCCGCCGCTGGCCGGGGAAGCTTCATTCAGGACGAAGGGGCTCTGGCGGAAGCGCATGAAACCATACGTCATGGCTACTTCTGTAGCCAGGGATTGCAGGGAAGTCATCCGCTCGTTGGTGTCTTTCACGCTGGACTGCAGCTTTTCGTAATTTTCCTTCAGCGTAGCCTGCTGGCGGCGGAGCGCATTGTAATTGCCGACTTTCCACAGCATGCGGGTGTAGGAACCGGCCGCGGCGAGAACCGTTACCCCGCCCACCACGGCGAGCAGTGCCACCAAATGCAGCACATAGCCGGGCAGCGCGATCTTGCGAAGGCTTCCCTTCCGGCTGGAAGCAATAAGAATTGTATAGGCTTCAGGCTTCATCGTCTGAGTCTCAATACCTACAGAATAACTGTACAGTCGAGGGAGCGGGTGCCGTTCATCCCCTGAGCGGCCCGAAACAAACAAAACCGAAAAGCTGAGCCGAATATACTTGAGGCAAGGCCGTACGAAACCATACCCGCACAAAGTCTAGTTTCAGACCCGGGCAGAGTCAACCCTAAATTTCCCGGTTCGGGCCCTGCGAAAGTTTTACGCGATCGTCAACCATACCCTAAGATGTCTCCTATGGGACCACAGCAAGCCGGTTTCGAACAACTGTACTGACGGTCAAACAATGGTCAGCGAAAACGAACTGATCGAACGGGTACGCCGGCGGTTCCCCTCCGCCGCCGGCGGATTGCGCACCGGCATCGGCGACGATGCTGCGGTGTTGCGACCGCGGCCAGGCACCGAACTGGTGGTTACGACCGACGCATTCCTCGAAAATGTGCACTTTCTTAGAAAAACTCACCCGCCGGATGCCGCCGGCTATAAAGCCGTGGCCCGCGCGACGAGTGACATCGCTGCGATGGGCGCCCGGGCGCGCTACCTCTTTCTGACCCTGGGATTGCCCCGGGAATCCGCCGGGGCGTGGCTCGACGGCTTCCTGGGAGGAATGACTCGAGCGGCGCAGCGGTTCGGCCTGACGCTGGCCGGCGGCGACACCACCGTGTATTCCTCGATTGTGGCCAGCCTCACAGTGATTGGGGAGGTTGACCGCGGCCACGCGATCCTGCGGTCCGGAGCGCGGCCGGGGGATGTGCTGTACGTCAGCGGCAAGTTGGGCGAAGCAGAACTCGGATGGAGGCTGGTGCAGGCCAAAATGCACCGCCAGAAGAAATGGGCTGGCTTGCTGCAAAAGCACTTTTACCCGGAACCGCGCCTGGCGCCGGGGGCGTGGCTCGCGGCACATCGCTTCGCGACTTCCATGATCGATACTTCAGACGGGCTCTCCACCGACCTGAAACATATTTGCACGGCCAGCGGAGTGGGCGCGGTGGTCCGGAAAGAACAAATTCCTCGGCCGGAGATGCCGACCGGATTAGAGAGAATGCGACTTGACGCCCTGGACCTCGCGCTGAATGGCGGGGAGGATTACGAACTCTTATTTACCGTGCCGAAAAAACTGGCCGCGCGGCTTCCGCGATCCGTGCGGGGGGTGCCGATCACGGCGATCGGCGAGATTACCGGCTCACGGCAGATTCGCCTCGCCGACAGCAATGGAAACACAAAAGTGTTGCAGCCAGGCGGCTGGGATCCGTTTCGCTCCCGCTGACCGCCCAACAGAAGCTTGGTAAATTGCGGAGAGCGTTGTTAGTATCAGGCTTGTCGGGGTAGAACGTGGGGAATCGCACCAGATGAATTGCTCTAAAAACTTCCGCGACCCGATTCAGGAATTTTCCCGACTGCCTTTCCTGTTCGTCGCACTGGGCCTTACGTTCCTCCTGCTGACTCTCGTTCCCGCCGGCGCGCACGCCCAAAAGAAAGACAAACCCGAAAAGCAGAAACTGGACAAGACCTACCGCGAATGGATTGACCGCGATGTGGCGTACATCGCCACGCGCGAAGAACGCAACGCGTTCCTGAAACTGACGACGGACGATGCGCGCGACAAGTTCATTGAGAATTTCTGGGAATTGCGCAACCCCAATCCCGGCTCGCCGGACAACACGTTCAAGAAAGACATCTACGACCGCATCGAGTATGCCAACGGGCACTTCGGCGCTGGTTCCAATGAAGAAGGCTGGCGAACGGACCGCGGGCGCGCATACATCACGCTGGGACCGCCGCAGCAGAAGGAGACCCACTACAACGCGGCCAACATGTTTCCGCTGGAGATCTGGTTTTACTCCTTCAGTCATCCGTCGCTGCCGCCGTTTTTCTACATCATGTTTTACAAGCATGAGGGTTTTGGCGACTTCCGGTTCTATAGCCCGTTCGCTGACGGCCCGGATAAGCTGATGACCGGCACCGAGTACATCAACGATCGGGCCGGGGCCCTTAAAGGCCATTCAGGATTCGGTGGGGCCACTCGTCGCTCACGTGTCGCAAAGCCTGATTCCCAATGAGCCGATCGATCCTTCCGCAGACCGGCCCAGCCTGCAGTCCGATGCCATGCTGGCGATGATCAAGGGGCTGGCCGACAATCCGTTTACCAAGCAGGACCTGGATCGCCGCCGGGCCATGGTGGGGACCGTGACGGCGCGGCTGCTGATTCCGGGACAGAATCTGGATGTCGCCACCCTACCGCTGCGCGACTCCCGCGGGGCTCACCAGAATCGACTACGCAATGCGTTTCCGGCAAGCCTCGGACGCGTCTCTGTCGCAGCGCGCCGACGGCCGTTTCGCGTTCAACCTTTCGGCACAGGTGCGGGTTCTGGACGCCGCGCATAACGATCAGCTGATTTTCACGCAGGAAAGGCGCATCACGGACCTGGTCGATCCGCAGGAACTCGAAGACATCAAGCACAGCCGGATCGGCTATGAAGGATCGCTTCCGCTGCCGCCCGGGAAGTATCGGCTGGAATTCATTCTCACCGACTGGGAGCACAAGAAAGCGTTGCAAGCTTCGAAGGAAGTGGTGGTTCCGGAAATCGATGCGTCCGGCGTGGTGATTGGCGGCTTGCTGCCTTTCGCTTCGGTGAAGCAGGCCGACCCGGGAAGCGACCTCGATGCGCCGTTCACGCTCGGCGGATTGAAATTTGTTCCGCTGGGAACCAATCCGCTCACGCTGGCGCAGGATGAACCGATGCAGGTGACCTACCAGCTCTGGGCGACTCCGCAGGACCCCGCAAATTATGCGGATCAGAAAATGACCGTGGAATACGCCGTGGGGCGCCCGGCCGTCGCCGGAGCCGCGGTCAAGCTCAGCGAGAGCATTGCCAAGGATCAGTTTGATCCGTCGGGATCGATGGTCAGCGGAAAGAAGCTGCCGCTGCAAGGCCAGCCCATGGGCAACTATATGTTGAGCATCTCGGTCGACCAGCAGGGCGCATCGCAAAACGCGCACTCCACGATGCCCTTCTCCGTCACGTCGGAGCCGCAGACGCGCGACGTGTGGGACCTGATCGATCCCGGCCGGGCTGCCGATGCCGCGAACGGAGTCACCGATCGCGAGCGCGCGTTGTGCCTGCTGAGCGACGGAAAGCAGGACGAAGCGCGCGCCTGGTTCCGCCGCGCGCTGGCCGCCAATCACTCCGATGAAATCGCGCGCTCCCGTCTGGTGGACGCCTACTACGCGCGCAAAGATTATTCCTCGATTCTGAGCCTCTATAAAGATGTTGGAATTTCCGAGCAGTCCGACACCAACACCATTTTGCGCATCGCGGAAAGCTTCGGGCATACCGCCGCGCCGCGCGACGCCATTTCTCTTCTGGAGAATGCGCTGCGCACGCGGGACGACAGCGGCCCGCTCTATTTAGCGCTGGCCGGATATTACCGGCAGGCCGGCGACGCGGCCAAAGCGGCAGAACTCGAAACCAAGGGCAAGTCACGCCTCGCTTCCGGGCCCGCGCGATAAGTTCGCGATCCTCTCCCGCTTCCCATATACGCTGGACGGTAACGAAATGGAGTATGCAAAAGTTTGCACATACCGGCGCGAGTGCCACGCTCTTTTCGCTATCCCTTCTACTGTGAATAACGGGTTGACATCGAAATATTGCAAAATTAGAATCCGACCAATATTGGTCCTTGGTCGCTGGTCTGAGCATTTTCGGGGATTTTCGTCGGCCTTCCTTTCCGAGTTATCTGAGGCCGAGACCTGCGACTTAGAAAGTGAAGTGGTATGGGGTTCTGTCCTGATGACGCGTGGCCCAGGGTTGTGTTTTTTCCCTGGCCTCGGCGGTCCTGTTTGTTCCTGCGACGAGACCGCTCGAATACCTGCTTCGCTTTACCTCTGTCAAACACTGCAGAGACAACGGCTTAATCCCCAGATCAAAAAGTCGAATCCATCGGATTCAAAAGTTTTGCTTTCTTCGCGTGCCGGTAACAGTTACGGTCCAACTACCACTCGCCTAGCCATGAAGCTTTGGCAAACAAAGGAAGGAACGATATGAAACGAACCGGTGTGTGTGTCTTTTTCCTTTTGCTTTTGTCGGGTTTCCTCTCCAGCGCGTTGTTCGCTCAGGACCAAGGCAGCGTGCGCGGAACATTAGGCGGCGTGGTCCTCGATCCCACCGGGGCCATCATTCAGGGCGCTCCGATCACCATCATGGGGCCCGACGGGTAGCGCGCAGAGAACTTCGCAACGAGCACGGCGAGTTCGCGTTTCCGGGTTTGATTCCCGGATTCTACGACGTGAAGGTGTCCAAGGACGGCTTCAAGGGCACCACCGTGCAGAAGGTCGAAGTCGGGATCAACAAGACCAGCACGATTAAGGTGGCCCTCGAGCTGGGCGCCGTCACCCAGACAGTCGAGGTCGTCGCCTCCGCGGTCTCGGTGGAGAGCCAGAGCACGGCGGTCACCGCGGACATCTCCGACACGGTCTATGAAAATCTGCCGCTCGCGCCGAAGCATCACCAGCGTCTTCTATGTAAGCCCTGGCGTTTCGAGCGGCCTCGGCACCGGCACGCAGAATCCGGCCATCTCCGGAGGCACGGGTCTTGAGAACGCGTATATCGCGGACGGCGTGTTGCTCAACGATGCGGCGTTCGGAGGTCTGGGCGTTTACCAGCGCAGATACGGAGGGCTGGGCGTCGGAATCAACTCCTCGTTCGTGAAGGAAGTTCAAGTCAGCACGGCCGCGTTCGGCCCGCAGTACGGCCACTCCACGGGCGGCGTGGTCAACATGGTGACGAAATCCGGTAGCAACGCATTTCACGGCGTAGTTGGCGGGTACTTTCAGGAACGCGGGCACGAGCGCGCATGTGACCGAACCAGGACGATTTCCATGCCGGTGAACAAAATCGGCCGCGAGATTGCAGCTCGCAGGGAAACGAAGGCGATTTCGAACTCGGCGGATACGTTCCTCTTGGCGCTCTGAAGAATCATCTGTTCTTCTTTGGCGCCTTCAACCCGACCTGGAACATCAATTACGTCGAGCCCGTGTCGTTGGAACCGGACTGTTTGCCGCCACGAACGGCGGAACAATCGAACGGAAGAACACCGATCTGGGACTACAGCGGCAAGTTGACTTGGCAATCAACTCCAATCACCAAATCGAAGCCTCCGTCTTCGGCGATCCGACGCACAGCAATCTCGCGCCCTGGTACACACTGAACATCAACAACAACACGGCGAACACCGCGCAGAAGTTCGGCTCGAGGAATTTGGCCGTGCGCTATAACGGAACCTATCGGTTCGACCCTACGTTCGACGCCGCTTTCACCATGAACTGGAACCATTTCGCCGAAGACCCGCTCCCGATCGTCAACATCACCGACGAGACGCAGACTGGCGGACTGCCAGGTCAGACGGGGTCTTTCCGGGCGCAGGGCTTCGGAAGCTTTGAAAACTACGACTCTGTAACGCCAAGGGCGATCCAATTCGACGTCCACAAGGTAGTCACGATCCTGGGCCAGCAACACACGATCAGTGCCGGCTACACCTGGGCGTTTCCGACCTACAACGACTACGAACGGCTACAGCGGCCCGCCGATTTCCGATCGATGTGACCAACGTGACCGGGCGCCATTACTTTCGGCGCGAACGATGCGGCGGTGACCGGCCAGAGTCGCTCAGTATCACCTTCTTCTGGAGTCTAGCCGCGACGATGCCCAGCGGCAGGTGCGAACTGCACGCTCTGCCCGTACATGAATGTGCCGGGATTCTCGTCGCCCAGCAGGTCGTCCTGGTTGCGGATCGCGGACCTTACAGTGCCTTCACCAGCGTCAACACCGGCAAGTATCACGCCGCCTACGTCAACGACGACTGGGAAATCAGCAAGTACGCGACGCTGAGCCTGGCGTGCGGTGGGAACAGCAGCGCATGACCTCCGGCGGCGTCTCCCAGCTCATAAACGATCAATGGAATCCGCGAATCGGATTCACGGTCGATCCCAAAGGCGACCGCAAATCGAAAATCTATGCGAACTTCGGACGCTATGCCTGGATCATGCCGCTGGACGCGGCGATCCGGGAACTTACCGCTCAAGACCAGGTCGGAAATATCTACTTTGCTCCGTCAGACCGCGAACTGCAGCGGCGGCGTTTGCGGTCCGGCGAGCCCCTCGAATCTGGTGACGCTGAACAACCTACAACACCGTGACGTTCGATCCCCAAAAACGTGCTGAACAACGCTACAGGCGGTATCGCGAATAATCCGACTGTCCTTCTGATCTCCGGAGGCGGGTCCTCGCCGTTCGCGCCGGGAACGAAGATGGAATACAACGACGAGTTCGTGGTCGGTGCGGAACATGAATTCCGCGGCGGAATCACGGCTTCGGTTCGCTACATCGACCGGCGCGTGAAGCGCATCATCGAGGATTTCCAGAGCGTTTCCGTCGAGCAGGCGACTGGCGGGTTTTCCGGGGCGTACTTCATCGGCAACCTCAATTCGAAAGACGGACGTCATCGTGAACCCGAAGGAAGTAACGTTCCCCGGGGTCAACTTCACGAACACCGTCACGCAAAAGGCGTTCACGGCGCACTGGCCGCGGAGCAGACGACCCCATCTCGGCGAACGAAACCGCCCTGGAAGGCTTTGGCGTTCCGGCGAGCTGCTTCGATTCCGCCAACGGAATCGCTCCTATCGTTCCGAACATCAAGACCAACACCTTGGGAACTCCACTGGGTGGCGCGTGCTTTCCGTCGGTCACCGATAATCCCTGGACCAATCCCGACGGCTCGCACTCACCGGAGCGCTATTGGAGGTACGGCAGGGTCAGATGGGATTCCGGACGGCAATCCCGAATCCGTCGCGCAACTATCAGGCCATCGAAATCGAAGTGAACAAAGCCATGAGCCACAACTGGTCCCTGATCGCCAACTGGCGCATTGCACGGCTGATCGGTAACTTCGAAGGCGCCTTCCGCAATGACAATGGTCAGAACGATCCGGGCATCAGCTCGCTCTATGACTTCACTCCGGGCCTATTGAACGCGCTTGGCTCTCTGCTTACGCCGGGCCCGCTCAACGCCGATCGCCTGCACGTGGTAAACGTCTACCCGACTTATATCTTCGACAAGAGGCCGCTGAAGGGCATGGTGGTCACGCCCGGCGTCAGGATTCAGTCGGGCGTGCCGCTCACGACGCTGGCTGGACAGGAGTCGTATTCGGACAGGGTGAAGCCATTCTCTTCCACCGCGGAGATCTGGGCCGTGCGCCGGTCACGGGCACGGTTGATGTCCATCTTGGACTATCCCTGGAGAATCAGCGAGAACAAGATCCTTCCACTTCGCCGTGGACCTGCAGAATATCGCTAACACGCGGCGAAATCTCTCCATCAACCAGAACGTGGACGTCGACTTCGGAATTTTGAACGTGGACTTCCAGAAGCCGGGCTTCGGAGCGGCCAATGCCGCCGGCCAGAACCTGGTCCTCGGATTCGTCCAGCCGTTCAACGCCCGCTTCCACGTGAGCTTCAATTTCTAGACCGGCTGTCAACCGGGGGGCGGCCAAGGCCGCCCCCAATTTTTTTACGCCTTCGCAATCCACGATGGACCGGACGTCTCAACGATGGAACTGCCCGCGATCCGCAGTCTTCGTTTTCTCCTTTTGCCCCTTCTGATTTTTGCGGCCCCTCGCCTTCTGCATTCCCAAATACGTCCCAGCCAACAGGGAGGTGAATTGCACGGCGAAGTGGATCAGCCGGACGGGACGCCTTACCGGGACGGCGCGCTCGTCAAAATTGAGGACGATCGCGGCGGCATGGCGGCCGAGGTCCGCACGGATTCCGGAGGGAGATTTGACGTCGGTGGGCTTCAATCCTCGCGGTACACCGTGACCGTCCATGCCCAGGGCTTTCGCGACACAACCGCCGAAGCTGACCTTACCACCATCCTGCGGGCCAATCTGCGAATCAACTTGCGCGCATTGCCTCCTGACGCGCACACGGAATCCTCGCGCGAAGCTGCGCCAGCGATTCTGTCCGTGAACGATCTGAACGTTCCGGAGCCGGCGCGCGCAGAATTTGAAAAGGGCCGCGTGCTTCTGGTCGAGAAGCACAAGTCCGCGGATAGCGTCAAACCGTTGCAGAAAGCCGTCCAGTTGGCGCCATCGTTTTCGCAGGCGCACTTCCTGCTGGGCACAGCGTACATGGATCTGGGAAAATTGAGCGATTCGGAGTCGGAACTCACTAAGGCCACTACGTACAACGAGAAGTTCGCCTCCGCTTACCTGGAATTGGGATCCTGCCTGCTGGAGGAGAAAAAATTCGCGGAGGCTGAGAAGCCGTTGTCGCGCGGACTGGAATTATTTCCGGACGCGTCCCAGGGGCACTACGATCTGGGCCGCGACTACTACACCCTGAATCGATTTCCGGAAGCGGAGACGCAGGCGCGCAAGGCGCTGGAGCTTCAGCCGGAATTCGCCGAGGCGCATTTGTTGTTGGGAAATGTTTTGTTGCGGCTCCGCAACGGCCCCGGAGCGCTCACGGAATTTCAGTCTTACTTGCGCCTCGCGCCAAATGGTCCGTTCGCCGGTGCGGCCACTGAATTGGTGAAGAAATTGGAGGCGGCGCTGCCGGGTAGCCAGTGAGACTTGTTTTATGCTTGGCAGGTGGCGCGAGCTTCAGCTTGCGGAAGTTAATTCCTGCGAAACTTAAACCCTGCAAGCTGAAGCATGCGCCACTCCTCAGCCGTGAGGACTGGGCGCTACCTGCGGTTTCGCCGGCGGAGTGACCGCCTTGGCAGGGGCCTCTCCGGGCGCATTGCTCTCAGGAACCGTCGGAGCGGCTCCCGGCTTGGCTTCGATACTGGTAGGCCCTTCTCCAGCTTCCTCCGGCGCATTGTCCGGCGTATCCACCTTCACATTTTTCGTCAGCGCGACTTTTTCGAGCGGCACCACATTCTGAAATGCCTCAATGGGCTTGCCATCCAGCGCGCCCTGCATGAATTCCAGCCAGATCGGCAGCGCGGCGATCGCTCCGGTTTCGGGCTTGCCGAGCGAAACGGCTTTGTCGTCGTAGCCCACCCACACGCCGGCGGTGATTTCCGGCGTGAAGCCGATGAACCAGGCGTCGGTGAAATCATTGGTCGTTCCGGTTTTTCCGCCGGCGGGACGGCCCAGCGCGCGCGCGGGCATGCCGGTGCCGAACTGCACGACGTCCTCGAGCATGGCCGTCATGGTGCGCGCCACGTCGGGCTCGACCACGTCGTGGACGAGCGGATGCGCCTGCTCGAGCAGCGCGCCATCGTAGCTGGTCACGCGGCGAATCATGTGCGGATCAATGCGAATGCCGTCATCGGGAAACACGGTGAACGCCGAAGTGTGCTCGAGCAGATTCAGGTCCGCCGCGCCCAGCGTGATGGGCAGGTAGGGCGGCAACGGGCTGGTGATGCCGAATCGGCGCGCCATGTCGATCACGCTGTTCATGCCGATTTTTTCGGCGAGCTTCACGGCGGGAACGTTGCGCGAACCGTCCAGCGCGCGCCGCAGCGTGATCATGCCTTCAAATTTTTCGTCGTAATTGTGCGGTGAATAGGGCTGGCCGCCGCTCATGGTGGTGAAGGGCGCGTCGAGAATCGTGTCGAACGGCGTGTAGCCCTGCTCCATCGGCCGCGGAATAAACGTAAATTTTGAAGGAAGATCCGACCTGCCGCTGGGCCTGCGTGGCGCGATTGAATTTCGATTCGTCGAAACTGTAGCCGCCGACCATGGCCTTGATTTCGCCGGTGGGATTGTCGATCGCCACGATGGCGGCCTGCGGGCCCACGTTCTGTTCCAGCTGCACGTGCGCGACGGTTCCGCTGATGTCCTTGATGCTGACTTGCGCCAGGTCGCCCGACTTTCACAGATCCGGCGGGAGACTTGCGGCCGGTCCAGGCAAAATCCGGCGGCGTGAGCAGGGCGTGGTACGGGCCGATCTTGATGGTCGCGGCTTTGTCGTCGACGGCCGTGACCAGGCCCTGCACGTAATCGCCTTTGTTGATCGGCCAGCGCCAGTCGTCGTCTTCGTAGGATTCCAGCGTGTCGCTGTTGTTCGCCAGAATATTGTCGAGCTTGCCGCGCCAGCCGTGGCGCCGGTCGTAGGCGTGCAGGCCGTCGCGAACGGCTTGGTTGGCGGCGCGCTGCATGGCGACGTTGAGCGTGGTGTACACGCGCAGGCCGCGCTCATGCACCGTTTCCGTGCCGTAGGTGCTTTCCAGATATTTGCGGATTTCCTCCACGAAGTACGGCGCCAGCGTGTTTCGCGGCGCTTGCGACGTGCAGGCCCATGCGGCTGCGCGATGGCCTGCCGCGCCTGCGCGTCGGTGATTTTTCCGACGTGCGCCATGCGGTTCCAGCACCACGTTGCGCCGCGCGAGCGCGCGCTGCGCGTGCAGGATCGGAGAATAGCTGGGTCCGCGAATCAGTCCGGCCAGCAGCGCGGCTTCCGGCACGTTCAGCTTGCCCACCGGTTTTGCCGAAATAATATTCCGAGGCGGCTTCAAATCCGTAATTGCCGTGGGAAAGATAAATCTGGTTGCAGTACATCGTGAAAATCTGCTGCTTGGAGTAGTGGCGCTCGATCTGGATGGCCAGCAGCGTTTCCTGAATCTTGCGGCGCATGCTGCGGTCGGACCGGTCCAGAAACAAGCGTGCCGGCCAGCTGCATGGTGAGCGTGCTGGCGCCTTCGGCGACGCGATGCGCGACCAGATTTCGCCAGGCCGCGCCGGCGACGCGCGTGAAATCCACGCCCCAGTGCTCCTCGAAGTGCTGGTCCTCGGTGGTGAGAATGGCGTCCTTCAGGATCGGCGGAATCTGTTCGTAGGTGAGCAGGATGCGGCGCTGCAACGCGAAGCTGCCGACGATCTGGCCGTCATCGGCGTAAAGTTCGGTCACGATGTCGGGCTGAAAATCTTCCAGGGCGTGAATCTGCGGCAGGTCGCTGGAATAAACGAACAGCAGCCCGGCCAGCGCGCCGATGGAGATCGAGGCCAGCAGCAGCAGCGAAAAGGCGACGCGTCCGACAACCTTGCGGCCGCGCAAGCGCAGCGTAATCGGCGGCAGCTCTACCATGGAAGTTTCATTTTAGCGCCAACGATTCTAGCGCAATCCTGGGATGGGAACGCGCGGATCAGGAAGAAACCGTGTCCCGCCGTTTCTTGATGAGAAATGCGCCAATCGGTGACGGCCGAGCGCCAGGATCAGCAGGCTGCTGTCGCGAAGCAGCGTGAGCGGGCCCAGCTTTCTCGTTGTTGCCGAAACAGCCGCACATGATTTCCAGGCTTCAGAACGTACGCGCGCGTCATCGCGCCGATGAACACGAGCAGCAGCCCGCTGGCGATCGAGTCCGGTCCAGCGCAAACCGATGCCGGCGATCAGCAGAACGCCCAGAGCAGTTCAAACCACGGCAGGACTCGCGCCATCCATTGAGCGACGGCGGATGGGCAGCATGCTTGTAGGAATCGATGGCCATGGCGAAAAAGAAGTGGTAATCGCCAAAATGCCAGGCGCCGTCGAAGTGAAGCTTGGTGTAGGCCGCAAAGATGAAAATCACGCCGAGCAGCGACGCGCCCAATCAAGCAGCAGGACGCGCGGCCAGGTCGCTGGGCGCGCGGTGGCTTCCGATCGGATTGCGGGGGTGGCCATGATTTCATTATTGGCGCAGCAGGTAGTCGAAATAATTTTTCAGCAATTTGTAGTCCACGCCGCCGCCGGGAAGCGCTTCGGTCTTGCCCGTGCGACGTGACGTAAACCGTGGGCGTCTGATTCACGTTGCGCTGGATGCCCATGGCGCGGTCGCGCTCGATGGAGGCGTTGATCTCGCTCATGTGCTGCGGCTTCATAGGCCTGAAATTTTCTTGAATTGCGCGGCGGGAAAATACGGTGGCCATCACTTCGTCGATATTTCCCTTGGCCGACCAGTCATCCTGCGTGTCGTAGAGCGCCCGCTCCATGGCTTCGAATTCGCCGAATTCCGCGGCGGCATTGGCGAGGCGCGCGGCCTGCCGCGCGTAGGGGTGCATGTCCAGCGGAAAATCGCGATGCACCAGATACACCTTGCCGGGGATCACGTAATCGTCGATCACCTGCTTCACCGTGGTTTCAAAGAATCCGCGGCACGCCGGACACTGAAAATCGCCGAACACTTCCATCGTGATCGGCGCGCTCGGGATTTCCGATCGCCTTTACGAATTCGGATTCGACGGAGCCGCGGACGATGCTTTTGCGGCCGCCGCTGCCGCGGGTTTGGCTTGCTGCGGCGCGCGCAAACGTCGCGGAGGCGAGCGCGCAGAGCGCGACCAAAGCAAGAACAGCCATCCGGCGTGCAGGAACGCGATTTCACTCGACGCTCTCCTTGGGATTTTGTGAGCGCGCGTATTCTAACCCTAAATCGAGGTCTCTATCTGCACTGAATAGACGTGCCGGCAGCCTGGATAAGGTTATCCGAGCAAGCCGAGTCGTGCCAGAGGCCAGATGACGTACTCGAGCAAGTAGCGGTGAGTCCGGAGCCAGTGCGGACCGCCGGACATTTGAAGCGCCCGGGCGACGTTGAGGGCATGCGAAAGAGGGAGATCTGACAGGATGTACGGAGCGGTCATGATAATGTCTGTAAGTAGCTATAAATAATATAGATATACATATAATCAAAATACTTGACAACGATACACTCAATGTATATAATGCCGCTGCGTGATAGGCACTCATGCCGGAAGTATTATCGGGCCGCAGATCTGGAGGAGGGTAGTCGTAATGAGCAAAATTATTGGAATTGACCTGGGAACCACCAATTCGGTCGTCGCCGTCATGCAGGGCGGCGAACCGGTCGTCATTCCCAACCAGGAAGGCGGCCGCACGACCCCTTCCGTGGTGGCCATCACCAAGTCCGGCGAGCGGCTGGTCGGGCAGGTGGCCAAGCGCCAGGCGGTGACCAATCCGGAAAACACGATTTATTCGATCAAGCGCTTCATGGGCCATCGCTACGACGAAGTCAGCGAAGAAACCAAGCGCGTGCCCTACAAGGTGACCAAGGGCCCGCATGATGATGCGCGCGTCGACATTTTCGGCAAGGCGTACAGCCCGCCGGAAATCTCCGCGATGATTCTGCAGAAGCTGAAGACCGCGGCCGAAGATTTTCTGGGCGAGAAGGTCACCAAGGCGGTCATCACGGTCCCGGCCTATTTCAACGACAGCCAGCGGCAGGCCACCAAGCAGGCCGGCGAAGTCGCGGGCCTGGAAGTGCTGCGCATCATCAACGAGCCGACGGCCGCAGCGCTGGCCTACGGCCTGGACAAGAAGAAAGACGAAACGATCGCCGTGTACGACCTGGGCGGCGGCACGTTTGATATTTCCATCCTGGAAGTGGGCGAAGGCGTGGTGGAAGTGAAGGCCACGGCCGGCGACACGCACCTGGGCGGCGACGACATCGACAACCGCATCGTCGACTGGCTGGTCGCGGAATTCAAGAAAGATCAGGGCATCGACGTCAGCAAGGACCGCATGGCCATGCAGCGGCTGAAGGAAGCCGCCGAGAAAGCCAAGATCGAACTTTCGCAGATGCAGGAAACCGACATCAATCTGCCGTTCCTGACCGCGGATGCGTCCGGTCCGAAGCACCTGCAACTGAAGCTGACGCGCGCCAAGCTCGAGCAGTTGATGGAAGACATCCTGCAGCGCACGATCGGGCCGACCAAGCAGGCGCTGTCGGATGCGGGCATCACGCCGGACAAGATCGACGAAGTCGTGCTGGTCGGCGGCTCGACGCGTATTCCGCGCGTGCTGCAGATCGTGAAGGATCTGTTCGGCGGCAAGGAACCGCACAAGGGCGTGAATCCGGACGAAGTGGTCGCGGTCGGCGCGGCGATTCAGGGCGGCGTGCTGGGCGGCGAAGTGAAGGACATCCTGCTGCTGGACGTGACTCCGCTGTCGCTGGGCGTGGAAACGCTGGGCGGCGTGATGACCGTGCTGATCCCGCGCAACACCACGATTCCGACGCGCAAGTCGGAAACGTTTTCGACCGCGGCGGACAACCAGCCGTCCGTGGAAATTCACGTGCTGCAGGGCGAGCGCAAAATGGCGCCGGACAACCGCACGCTCGGCAAATTCCATCTGATGGGAATTCCGCCGGCGCCGCGCGGCATGCCGCAAATCGAAGTGACCTTTGACATCGACGCCAACGGCATCCTGAACGTGTCGGCGAAGGACCACGCCACCAACAAGGAGCAGAAGATCACCATCACCGCCTCCACCGGCCTCAGCAAGGAAGAGGCGGAGAAGATGCGCGCCGACGCCGAAGCGCATGCCGAAGAAGACAAGAAGAAACTCGCGGAAATCGAAGCGCGCAACATTCTCGACAACCGCGTCTATCAGGTGGAGAAGCTGCTCACGCGAGAATCGCGAGAAGCTTTCCGAGTCCGACACCAAGCCGGTCGAAGAAGCCGTGGCCGCGGCAAAATCGGCGCTGGCCGGCGGCATCCTCGAACAGATCCAATCGGCGACGCAGCAGCTGGAAAGCGCCTCGCACAAGCTGGCCGAGGTGCTTTACAAGACCGCGCAAGCAGGCCGGAGCAGGCGGGCGCCGCAGGTGCCGACGGAGCCGGGTCCCGGGCGCAGCGGGCACGGGCGCAGCTCCGCAAACCGCCGGAGGGCGAAGTGATCGACGCCGAGTACGTGGACGTCGACGAAACGAAGAAGCCGAACTAAGGCTACCGTGGCGCAGGCTCAGCCTGTGGCGTTTGGCCGCTGCAGGAGCATCGTTCCTGTACCATGACCCACAGGCTAATGCCTGCGCCATTCGATCGCGATTCTTGAGTGTTTCGACAGGAGCCAGCGTTGACGACGTACGAAGGCATCAAGCGGGCCGGGCCGCCGCAGGCGATTCAGAAACTGCGCGAAGATTTGTACATGGTGCAGATCACGCTGTCGGAAACGCCGAGCGCCGACTGGAAGCGACTGTTTTACGAAACGCAGCAGTCGCCGCCGCCGGATTTTCCGCCGCGCGTCGGTGGACATCAGCGGAACATTTGTGCGCTTCCGCTCCGAGGCTCGCCAGCGTGGAGGCCAAGACCGCCTGGATCGATCGCTGGATCGATCGCGCCAATCAGAAAGAAGCGGCCATGGGCGGGCGGCTGGACGAAGAGCGCCGCAAGCGCCGCGAAGAGCACTCAGCGCGAGCAGCAGGAACTGGCGGCAATCAACGCGCGCTGGGAAAAGCTGTAAGCAGGCGCTGGGGATGACCCGTCCTGCGAAACCGCGGGATGGCACACGGATCGAACCTCGCGACGCTCGAGTTACGCGGGCCACGGAGCATAGACCAGTCACTCAATTTATGGCTACAACGACACCAAACAAGACTACTACGAACTGCTGGGCGTTCCGCGCAAGGCGGCGCAAAAGGAAATCCGCGCAGGCCTACCGGAAGCTCGCCCGCAAATATCATCCCGACCTGAATCCCGGCGACAAATCCTCGGAAGAAAAATTCAAGCAGGTTCAGGAAGCCTACGACGTCCTGTCCGACACCAAGAAGCGGCAGATGTACGACCAGTTTGGATTCGAAACGCCGGGCGCGGGCGGATGCCTGCCGGCCGGGCGACGCCGACGGGACGTGCATTTCGATTTTGGCGGATTCGATTTTGGCGGAGGCGGTGGCAGGCGGGCGCGGGCCCGAGTTTCCGCGATCTGTTCAGCCAGTATTTTCGCGGTGGCGGAGCCGCAGCCGCGGAAGCGCCTCTCGATGCGGAGCCCGGCTCGAGCCTCGAATATCAGATCGAAATCACGTTTCTGGGAAGCGGTGCGCGGCACCGTAAAAAAGCTGACGATCGCGCGCCTGGATACCTGCACGGATTGCCATGGCACCGGCAGCGTCGGGCAGCCGCAGACCTGCACGGCCTGCGGCGGCACCGGACAGGTGGCGCAGACCAGCGGAAAGATGCGCTTCAATCTGACCTGCACGCGCTGCGGCGGCACGGGCCGCGTTCGAAATATGTGCCGCGCTCTGCGGCGGCGAGGGCCGCGTGCGGCGCGTCGGACACCATCGAAGTTCGCATTCCCGCCGGCGTGCAGACCGGTTCGCGCGTGCGCGTTGCCGGGCCGCGGCAATGCCGGAACACGCGGGCGCGCCTCCGGGCGACCTCTACATCATTACCGACGTGCAGCCGCATCCGTTTTTCGACCGGCGCGGCGATGATCTTTACACGACGGTGCCGATCACCGTGACCGAAGCGGCGCTGGGCGCCAAGATCGAAGTGCCCACGATCGACGGCCGCTCGCTGCTGCGCGTTCCGCCGGGAACCAACAGCGGACAGAAGCTGCGCCTGCGCGAGAAGGGCGTGCCGTCGGTGCGCGACCCGGAGCAGCGCGGAGATCAGTACGTCGAGCTGCAAGTGATCGTGCCGAAGCCGGTGGACGAGCGCGTGCGCGAACTGCTGAAGGAACTGGAAAAGCTCGCGCCGGAAGATCCGCGCAAGGATCTTGTTCGACCGCGGGCGCAAGGCAAGTTTAAGGAGCGCAGCCATGCCGCGCACCACTACAAAACGAAAAAAGACCCGCGCCGGATACATGATTTCGGCGGTCGCTGAGCTCTACAAGCTGCATCCGCAAACGCTGCGCCTGTACGAACGCGTGGGGCTGCTGAAGCCTTCGCGCTCGGAGGGCAACACGCGGCTCTACACCGATTCCGACCTGGAACGCCTCGAAGTGATCCTCACGCTGACGCGCGAAATGGGCGTCAATCTCGCGGGAATCGAAATCATCCTGAACATGCGCGAAAAAATGGCGCGAAATGCAGCACCAGATGGAAGCGTTCACCTCCTTCGTGCAGCAGGAACTGTCGCGCGGGCTGCGCCGGCTGGCAGCGCGGCCGCCGCGATAACGCCCTGGTGCGCGTTCCGCCGCCGAAAGTCATTCGCGTGCACAAGGTGAGTAGCACAGGCAATCCTGACTGTGCGCGGTAATTGCAAAATCTCACAAAGCATGTTAGTCCTAGTTCGATCCGTCTTCCGCTGATGTTCATCCGCCGGCTCTCTTTCTTTTCCACACTGCGCTTCGTTTCCACAGCGCGAACACCTTGCGCAACTCGTAGTCGCGCGCCTATGCTGGCGTCATGGCGCAACCAGATTGCCCGCTGTGCGGCGGCACCGGATGGAAAACCGTCGAGCGCTCGGCGCGAAGAAGAAAAGCATGACGCGCGTTTCCGTGGAAAAGCCGCCGATGCCGGCGCCGACCGCAAGCGGCAGGTCTGGGCCGTGCCCTGCGACTGCACCGGCACGGATCGCGCCGCGCGAACGTGATCGCGCGCGCGCATTCCCGAAGCGCTACGAGCACTGCGATTTCGACAATTTCGATACGGACCTCTACGGAATGCGCGATCCGCCGATTAGCGCGACGCCTGGAACCGCAGCCTGGAGCAAGCCAAGCTGGTCGTCGAAGCGTTTGCGCGCGATTATCCCGTCGGCACCGAAACGGGCCTGCTGCTGATGGGGCCCTGCGGCGCGGGCAAGACGCATCTGGCGGTGGCCGCGCTGCGGCAGATTGTGCTGCGCGGGCACACCGCGACTTTTTTACGATTACCGCGAACTGCTGAAGGAAATTCAGGGCAGCTACAATCCGGAAAGCCAGATCCACCGAACTGGGCGTGCTCGAACCGGTGCTGACCGCCGATGTTCTGCTGCTCGACGATCTGGGCGCGAGCAAGCCGTCGCCCGTGGGCGATGGAAACCGTCGGGCACATTCTGAATTCGCGCTACAACGAGAAGCGCGTCACGCTGCTGACGACCAATTATCTCGATACACAGGGCCAACGCCGGCTGTAGCCTCCGCGACGCCCGTGGCGCGCGGTCCGTGCAGCTTCCCTCCGGCCAGGCCGTCTCCGCCTTCGCGCGAGGACACGCTGACCGACCGCCTGGGGATGCGCATTCGTTCCCGCCTGTACGAAATGTGCCGGACGGTGGAGCTTTTTGCGCCGGATTATCGCCGCGAAGTGCGCCACGCCGGTCGGTGAGTGGGACAGGCTTCAGCCTGTCCGGTTTAGATGTTCGGCGGCGCGGATCTAAACCACACAGGCTGAAGCCTGTGCCACTAAAACCGGCCGCGTCTCGCCGGCTGCGGCACTAAAATCGGCTTTAGTTATTTTGTCCCGGCGATTTCCTGGCGCAAGGCATCGTGCGCCGCCAGCAGTTCCCGCGTGAGCGGTTCTACAGAGTGAACCGGCGCTGCGGCCAGCAGCTTGTCAATCCGCGCGCTGGACGCCGCGAAAACTTTTTCCTCCAGACTGCCATCGTCCAGTCCTTCCAGCAAACTCCGGGCCATCCCGAGTACCCGGCTGGTATCGGTCCAGTGCGCCGACATCATCAGCAAGTCGCATCCTGCATTCAACGCGCGCACGGCCGATCCCGGCTTGTCAAAAAGTTTGGAGACCGCGCCCATGCCGATGTCGTCCGTGGTAATCGCACCCTGAAATCCAAGCTCCCCGCGCAAAACATCGCGCAGCCAGAATCGCGACAGCGTCGCCGGATATTCCGGATCGATCGATGGATACAGAATGTGCGCCGACATGATCATTCTTGCCCCGGCCTGCACCATCGCGGCAAAAGGCAGAAGTTCGCGTCGCCTTAAATCGTCCAGGCCGCGCTGCACCACGGGCAGATCGTAGTGCGAGTCGACGCCGGTATCGCCGTGGCCTGGAAAATGTTTTGGGCAGCCCAGCACGCCTTCACGCTCCATGGCCTGGAGGAATTCGCGGGCGCTGCGTGCCACGCTTTCGGCGTCCTCGCCAAGCGCGCGCGTTCCGATCACTGGGTTCGCGGGATTGGTGTGGATGTCAACCACCGGCGCGTAGTTTAAATTGGCGCCGAGCGAGCGCAGCTCCACGCCCATGGCGGCGCCAACGTCGGCGCTGCGGGCAGCCCACTTCGCGGCCGCGCCGAAATTGGTGATGGGCGGCGGCGGGCGAAACACGGCGCCGGCTTCGTGGTCGATGGAAATCAGCAGCGAGTCGCGGCCGACGCAGCCGCGGACGTCTTCAATCAGCTTGCGATAAACCGGCAGCCAATCCTCGTAGGGCACGCCGCGCTGGAAATTATCCCGAAAAAGAATAATTCCCGCGGGCCGCAGCGTGGAAAGCAGCCGCACGTCGTGCTCGACCAGGCTCACGGATTTCTGCAGGCCGATTAAAAAATGCCGGCCGACTCTGGCTAGATCAGGGGCCAGATCAGGAGTCGGATTTGAAGCCCGCTCAGGCGAATGCTTGTTCATGTCCGTGAAAATTCTCCCGCCTCGTCGAAAGAATAGACTCTCACATTTTCCGGAGAGCGGTTAGCCGCGAGGAAGGATCGGTTTCGCGAACAGCAGCAGCCGGGCGGTCTGACAGGCTTCAGGTGCCAACGCCCCCGTTTTCGATCTCCCGAATGTCGCGGCTAAACAGATTGCGGGCAAGCTACCTCTTTTTGTCATTCTGAGCGCAGCGAAGAATCTCTCTTGGTTTCTTTGCTCGCACGTAGATCGAAGAGAGATTCTTCGCTCCGCTCAGAATGACAACGTTTTGAGATTTTTCCGCATCCTCCTAAGCCGCGACCCCCAACACGAACAAGTGATCACTTGCAGCAGTAAATGCCGAGATCCAGACCCAGAGCCCGGCGACCCGCTTACAGACTGCGTTTCCCGCAGGGCTTTCATTGACATAGGCCGCCACGCGGGTATCATCCCCTCGGTGCGGCACCTGGGTGGGAAGCCGCGCTTCCTTCCTTGCACCTCCCCGTGACTCGGAAGATTAACCGGGCGTTGGCTATCGGGAGCAAGGCAGGGACCTCACTGGAGGCAGTAAGATGTTTTCCGACAACGAAAACCCCGGCGCGGAGCTATTCCGCCGGACAGCACCGCAACCGCCGCGACAACGGCGCCGGAACAAACCGCAAACTCACGGAGCCAATCAGGCCGAATCTGAAGAAGCACGCGCGCAAGATCCGCTGGCCTCTGCTCCTGCCTCCTGCGGAGCCGGCAGCTGTGACCGTGACTCCTGCGGAACCTGTTGCCGCGCCCGATGGCGCTGCGGCCGTGGAGCATTCCAACGTAGCGGAAATGGTGGATGCCGCGCTCGAAACAGGCGAGCCTCCGACGGAATCCAACGCCGAGATGGAACAATTGATGGAGCAGTACGCCGTGCCGCATCAGGCGCCGGCGGAAGGCGAAATCGAATCCGGCCAGGTCGTGGCGATTACCGACCTCGGCGTGGTTGTGAACCTCGGCGGCAAGACCGAAGGGCTGATTCCCGCGCAGGAATTCGCGGAACTGGACGGCCCGTTCCCTCTGGTTGTCGGGCAGCCGGTGGAAGTGCAGCGCACCGGCGACCGCAAGGAAGGCATGGTTTTGCTGTCCTACCAGCGCGTGAAGCGCCGCCGCGCCTGGGGCAAGATTGAAGAGGCCTACCGCACCAAGGCCGACATCACCGGAAAGATCGTGGACCACATCAAGGGCGGCCTGGTGGTGGACATCGGCGTGCGCGCCTTTTTGCCGGCGTCGCAGGCGGATCTGCATCCGGTGCGCGATCTGGACGAGTGGAAGGGCCGCGAATCTGACCGTCCGCGTGCTGAAGATGAACCGCAAGCGCGGCAACGTGGTGGTGAGCCGGCGCGCGATTCTGGACGAGCAGCAGGCTTCGCAGCGGCAGGCCATGCTGGACACGATGGCCGAAGGCCAGGTGGTCAAGGGCGTGGTGAAGAACGTCACCGGCTACGGCGCGTTCGTGGATCTGGGCGGCATCGATGGACTGCTGCACATCACGGACATGTCCTGGGGCCGCGTGGCCAGCCCGCTGGATGCGGTTTCTCCCGGTGAAGAAGTGGAAGTAAAGATTCTGAAGTACGACAAGGAAAAAGGGCGCGTATCGCTCGGGCGCAAGCAGTTGCTGCCCGATCCCTGGGCTTCGGTCGTGGAGCGCTACGCAGAAGGGCAAAAAGCTGCAGCGGCAAGATCATGGGCCTCACGGATTACGGCGCGTTCGTCGAGCTGGAGCCGGGCATCGAAGGACTGGTGCACGTCAGCGAGATGAGCTGGTCCAAGCGCAAGCAGCATCCCTCGAAGATCGTGAACGTCGGGGACGAGGTCGAGGTCATCGTGCTGGGCGTCGATTCCGAACGAGCGGCGCATTTCGCTGGGCATGAAGCAGGCGCAGTCCGATCCGTGGCAGGTGCTGGCGGAAAAGTATCCGGTGGGCACGGTGGTCAGCGGAAAAATCCGCAATCTCACCGAATTCGGCGCGTTTCTCGAAATCGAGGAAGGCTTCGACGGGCTGATCCACGTGAGCGATATTTCCTGGACCGGGCGCATCAAGACGCCGTCGGAAGTCTACAAAAAAGGCGACACGGTCGAAGCCAAGGTGCTGAAGATTGACCAGGGCTCGCGACGCGTTTCGCTGGGCGTCAAGCAGGTAAATGACATCTGGTCGTCCTGGTTTGAAAAGCACAAGGTGGGTGACGTGGTGCGCGGAAAGGTTTCCCGCGTCACGACGTTCGGAGCGTTCGTGGAGTTGGCCGAGGGAATCGAAGGCCTCTGCCACATTTCCGAAATTGACGATCGCAAAAGCAAGGGCGGCGACAAGCCCCAGGGCCCGCCGCGCCCCGGCGTTCGCCAGAGCGGGCTGCTCGATCCCGGCCGCGATTACGAGTTCAAGATCGTAAAAATCAGCCAGGATCAGCACAAAATCGGCCTCAGCTACCGCGGCGCGCAGAAGCAGGCCGAACGCCGTGACATGGAAGATTACCGGTCGACCAAGTCTTCGGCCAAAGCAACGATCGGCGACGCCATTATGGCTAAGCGTTCCCTGTAGTTAGGTCGTTCCGGCGGTCCTCAGCCGGAGTGTAAATAATCATTTCCCTTAAGCCTCGTTTGGTGATATGGATTTGCCACCAAAGGCAGCCTGCCGGAGCGTTTTCTCTCCGGCAAGCGGGTGGCGCGTACCCGAGGCGCGTCCAAGCCGGGCACCGAGTGCGGGTGCAATTTTTAGGAGTAGGCGGAGCATACATCAATGACCGATTCCACCGTGACAAAGGCGGACCTGGTAGAAGAAGTGGTTCGCGTCACCGAACTTCCACGCAAAGAATCCGAAGCCGTGGTCGAAACCATTTTTGAAAGCATCATCGGAGCGCTGCAGGGCGGCGACCGCATTGAAATTCGCGGCTTTGGCAGTTTCCGCACGCGGCAGCGCCGCGGACGCACCGGGCGCAACCCGAAGACCGGCGCGAAGGTAGAAGTGCCGCCCAAGAAGATTCCCTTCTTCAAGCCCAGCAAGGAACTGAAGGATCACGTCAACACCGGAGTGCCTCCAGCTTCCGCGGCAGGCACCGGCAGCGCCCCCGCGGCGCCGCAGGGTTAACGGCGAGCTACGGACCGCGGCTGGAAGGTTTGCGAGCGTCCGCAGCCCATACTCCTTATGGATTACCTCTGGACTCCCTGGCGCTACCGATACGTTTCCCAAGCCAAGAACCAGTCGGGTTGCGTCTTCTGCGACGCCTCTCAAGACGATCATGACGAAGAGTGGCTGATCGTGCGGCGCGCCACAAAAAATTTCATCATTCTCAACCGCTATCCGTACACCTCCGGGCACGTGATGATCGTTCCCTACGTGCACATCGCCGATTTTGCCGGCCTCGAAACGGATACCGCCGCGGAAATGATGCTGCTCGCCCAAGAGGTGCAGGCGGCGCTCGACAGCGTGTACCATCCGGACGGTTTTAATCTGGGCATGAACCTGGGCCGCTCGGCGGGCGCGGGAATTGCCGATCACCTGCACCTGCACCTGCTGCCGCGCTGGACGGGCGACACCAATTTCATGACCACGGTCGGCGAAACGCGCCTGGAGCCGGAGGAGCTGTCCGTGACGTACGCGCGCCTTCGCCAGGCGCTGGCGCGGTAGGTGAGCAGGCTTTAGCTTGCTCAGTATTTGTTCTTGCTGAGCCTCGGTCAGGATCCGCAAGCTAAAGCATGCGCCACAGGTTCTGGAGCCTGACTTGAATTTTTCTCTCACCGAAGAACAGAAACTGCTGCGCCGCACGGTGCGCGAGTTTGCCGAAAACGAAGTGCGCCCGCTGGCCCGCGAACTCGACGAAACCGGCCACTTCCCGCGCGAAACATTTCGCAAGGCCGCGGAACTCGGCCTGACCGCGGTGGCGCTGCCGGAATCCGAAGGCGGCGCGGGATTCGACCACGTTTCCTACTCCATCGTGATCGAAGAAATTTCGCGCGTGTGCGCGTCCACCGGCGTGATTCTTTCCGTGCAGAATTCGCTGTACTGCGATCCGATCCATCGCTTCGGCACGCGAGGAGCAGAAGAAAAAATTCCTCGCTGCCATTCGCGCGCGGAGAAAAAATCGGCTGCTACGCGCTCACCGAGCCGCAGGCGGGGTCGAATGCCGCCGCGCTCACGACGCAGCGCGGTGCGCACGGCGACCGCTACGTGGTCAACGGCACGAAGGCCTGGATCACTAACGGCGGCGTGGCCGACGCGGCCATCGTTTACGTAAATACGGACCCGGCGAAAGGCGAAAAGGGAATTACCGCGCTGATCGTCGAGCGCGGCACGCCGGGCTTTAAAGTCGGCAAGGAAGAAAAGAAACTCGGCATTCACGCCACGGCCTGCACGGAACTTTCGTTCAGCGATTGCGAAGTGCCGGTTGGAAATCGCATCGGAAATGAAGGCGAGGGCTACAAGATTGCGCTGTCGACGCTCGACGGCGGCCGCATCGGCATCGCTGCGCAGGCGACGGGCATCGCGCAGGGCGCGTTCGAGCAGGCGCTGGCGTACGCGCAAGCAGCGGCAGGCCTTCGGCCATCCCATCGCGGATTTTCAGGCCATCCAGTTCATGCTGGCCGACATGGCCACCGAAATTGACGCGGCGCGCCTGCTGGTGCGCAGAGCGGCGTGGAAGCAGGACACCGGCGCGCGATTTTCCATGGAAGCGTCCATCGCGAAACTATTCGCCTCCGAACTGGCCACGCGCGTCACGCACAAGGCCATTCAGATTCACGGCGGCAACGGCTACAGCTCGCGAATATCCCGGTCGAGCGCATGTACCGCGACGCGCGCATCACCGAAATTTACGAAGGCACCAGCGAGATTCAACGCCTGGTGATTGCGGCGTGGGTGCTGAAAAGTTTTTAACGTGTGGCGCATGCTTCAGCTTGCGCAGTTTCTTGCTCGCAGAGCGCCACAATCCACAGACTGAAGCGCTGGCGCGAACTCGCGATGCCGAACAGGCCAGCGGCTGAAGGCCCAGTGAATCCGCTGATTCTACGGCACGGCCGAATCAGGCGGCGGCGAACACCAAAACTCTGTCATTCTGAGCGAAGCGAAGAATCCCTCTTCGATGGAAGCACCAGCAAAAACCGCGGAGAGATTCTTCGCTTCGCTCAGAATGACAAATTCTGGAGTTCTTTTCCGCTGCCTCTGAAAACCGCGAGTTTTTATCATGTTTTGCCAACTTTTCCTTCCCTCCCGTTTCCGCCGCGTCGTATTCTGTTTCGTGCGGGCCAATCGTGATTCCGAAATTAAGAATCCTAGTCCGCGCAGTCCCCCATGCAAGAACTCGATTCCACCGCTGAATTCGATATTGCGCACGACAGCGAATTTTTCGCGTCGCTGCCGGCGCTGCCTGCGGTTTTTTCCGTCGAACCGCGCACCGAACTCGCCGGCGCGAAACCTTACCTGCTGCGCACGGCAAATCTGAGGCAGCGCCTGAGCCGCTTGCTGGGCGCTCCCGATCCAACTTCAAAACGGTTGAATTTGCGAGAGGTCGCCGCCCGCGTGCATTACCGCGTGGTCGGGTCGCCATTTGAATTGAATTTCCTGCACTGGCAGCACGCGCGGCGTCTCTGGCCCGGATCGTATCGCGAGCGTGCGCGGCTTCGTCCGCCCGCCGTGCTCAAGCTGAGCCTGGCAAACGCTTATCCCCGTTGCTACGCCACCCGGCGCATCAGCGCCAATGGATTTTACTTCGGCCCGTTTCAGTCACGGCGCGCGGCGGACACGTTTGCTTCCGGCTTTCTCGATCTTTTTAAAATCCGGCGTTGCCAGATCAAGATTCGCCGCGATCCCAGCTTCCCCGGCTGCATTTATTCGGAAATGAAAATGTGCCTGGCGCCGTGCTTTGCGGGCTGCTCGAAGGAAGAATATGACGCGGAGGTGACGCGCGTGGTCTCGTTTCTGGCGACCGGCGGCGGCTCGCTCACCGCGGAACTGGAACGCGAACGCGAGGCGGCCAGCGAAGCGCTCGATTTCGAGCGCGCCGCCGCCGTGCATCGCCGCGTGGAGAAAGCCACCGAAGCGCTGCGCGGTTTGCCCGACCTCGCGCGGCGCATCGACGACCTCAACGCCGTGGTTCTCCAGCGGGCGGCGGAGGAAAATACGATAGCGGTTTTTGTCGTGCGCGCCGGGCGGATTGACGAGCCGCGCCTGCTGCGCTTTTCGGAAATGGCCGGCGAATCGCGTTCGGTGGAACAGATTTTGCGCGAGTGGCTGGAGGGCGGGCCGGATGGCGCCTCGCCCTCCGTCCATCCATCCGCTTCGCGGCAAAACTACCGGGAGCTCGAAGACCAGCTCAGCCTGCTGGCCCGCTGGTTTCACAAGAAGCCGCGCGCCGGAGAAATTTTCTTTCGCGAGAGCACAGCGCGCGCCGCCTCCGCCGCGCCGCAAGACGAGGCGCGAACCCGCCGCAACAGCGAGTGGCCGTACCGCCGCATCCTGCGCGGCTGTTCGCGGCTGCTGGCGCCGCCGGAGTAGTAGCACAGCCACTCCTGGCTGTGCGGTTTTTGCAGGTCGAGGTTCCGGCATTGATTGCGAGCCCATTTCCTCCGTGCCTTCCCTTCCGTCCACAAAATCGCACAGCCAGGAGTGGCTGTGCCACCTGCTGCGAGTATAATCACCGCTCATCATTCAGCGAGGCGCGATGACCACGTTTGCTACACCGGATGGCACGAAAAAATATGCTGCGCGATTTTCTGGGCGCGCCGCGGATGGACATTTCCGCGAGCAGCAGGGGCTGTGGCTCTCTTCCCTCGGAATCGGCACGTACCTCGGAGAGCCCGACGCCGCGACCGACAAAGCCTACACCGACGCGATCATCGCGGCCGTCGAAGGCGGCGTGAACGTGATCGACTCCGCCATCAACTATCGCCTCCAGCGCTCGGAGCGTGCTGTGGGCGCGGCGCTCGCGGAGCTGGCTGCGCCGCGGATATTCGCGCGAAGAATTGCTGGTATGCACCAAGGGCGGCTTTCTCACTCCGGACGGGGACATGCCCGCCGACGCCGGCGAATATTTCAATCGTGAGTACGTCGAGACCGGACTGCTGCGCGAAGGCGACGTCGCGGCGGGCTGCCACTCCATGGCCCCGAAATTCATCGCCGACCAGCTGGAGCGCAGCCGCCGCAACCTGGGCGTCGAGACGATTGACGTCTACTACCTGCATAATCCCGAAACGCAGCTTGGCGAAGTGCCGCGCGAAATGTTCAACACCCGCGTGCGCGCCGCGTTTGAATTTCTGGAGTCGGCCGTGGCCGCGGCAAAAATTCATTTCTACGGACTGGCTACCTGGAACGCTTTCCGGCAAAACGATACCGAGCAGGATTTTCTGGCGCTGGAAACGATGGAATCCATTGCGCGAGACGTGGCGGGAGGCTCGCACCATTTTCGCTTCGTGCAGCTGCCCTGCAATCTAGGGATGACCGAGGCGCTCACGCGCTCCAATCAGCCGCTGGACGGCGCGCGCGCGCCGATGGTCACCGCCGGCGCCAGGCTGGGCATTTCGCTCATGGCCAGTGCGGCCATGCTGCAAGGGAAACTCACCCGTGGTCTGCCCGAGTTCGTGAGCAAAGCCCTGGGGATGAATAACGACGCCGAGCGTGCCATGCAATTCGTGCGATCCACGCCGGGGATCGCGACGGCGCTCATCGGCATGAGCCGCGTCGAGCACGTCCGCGCGAATCTTTCCCTGGTTGCTGTGGAGCCAGCATCGCAGGATCAATTTTCAAAATTGTTTCAGAGAGGGGAGCGGGCTTAAGTAACACAGACTTCAGTCTGTGGATTTCCATCTGATCTTGGCTGGCGCCGGCGGTCGGGGCTGAGCAAGGAAACCCACAGGCTGAAGTCTGTGCTACTCAGAGCCATGCTACTACCGCTTCTGTTCCATCAGTCCTGCGATGGTTCCCATCACGTCGTACTTGGTGATGATTTCCAGGCGGCCATTGCTCATCTGCACGAATACGGCGGGATCTTCGTGGCTCAGCAGGTAGGTGAGGCGCTCGACCGGCGCTTCGCAGGAGATCGTGCGGCAGCGGATCGCTCATCACTTCGCGGATCACCATCTTGCGCAGGTCTTTCCCTTGCAGCGCGAGATTCAGAATCTGGTCCTCGTAAATCGCGCCGATCGGTTCCTTGGCTTCGAAGACGGGCAGTTGCGAAATGTCCTGCGTCTGCATGGTGTGCAGCGCGTGGAACACGGTCTGGTCGGGCCCGACGACGATCAGGTCGCGGTCCTTGCCGGACTTTGTGCTTGGCGTTGACCACGTCCTCGGCCGTCAGCGGCACTTCGGAATCCGCGTAGCCGCGCTCGCGCATCCATTCGTCGCTGTACACTTTGCTCAGATAGCGCATGCCGGTGTCCGGCAGAAACGCCACGACGAACGATCCCTTCGGCAGCGATTTCGCCACGCGCAGCGCGCCCGAAACGCAGCCGCCGCCCGAGCCTCCGGTGAAAATTCCCTCCTGCTTCACCAGGCGCCGCGCCCAGACGAAGCATTCCTGGTCGTTCACCTGCACCACGTCGTCGAGCATCTTGAAATCCATCGTGGCCGGGAAAATATCCTCGCCGATTCCTTCGACCACGTACGTTTTCGCCTTGCCGACTTTTCCGGTCTTCGCGAATTCGTAGTACAGCGAACCGATCGGATCGACGCCGATGATCTTTACGTTGGGATTTTTTTCTTTCAGGTAGCGGCCCACGCCGCTGATCGTTCCGCCGGTGCCCATGCCGCAGACGAAATGCGTGATTTTTCCTTCGGAGTCTTCCCAGATTTCCGGGCCGGTGGTGCGGTAGTGCGCCTCCGGATTCATCGGATTCTCGTACTGGTTCGGGTAAAACGAATTCGGAATGTCCTTGGCGAGTTTTTTCGCCACCGAATAGTAGCTGCGCGGATCGTCGGGCTCGACCGCCGTGGGGCACACGATCACTTCGGCGCCCAGCGCCTTCAGCAAATCGACTTTTTCCTTGGACTGCTTGTCGGTAATCGTGAAAACCAGTTTGTAGCCGCGCACCGCGCCAACCAGCGCCAGGCCGATGCCGGTATTGCCCGAAGTTCCCTCGATGATCGTGCCGCCCGGCTTCAGCAAGCCTTTGCGCTCGGCCTCGTCGATCATCGAGATGCCGATGCGGTCCTTCACCGAGCCGCCGGGATTCATGTAGTCGGCCTTGACGTACACGTCGGCGGCGAATCCGGCGGTCAGGCGGTTCAGCCGCACCAGCGGCGTGTGTCCGATGGCTTCGAGAATGTTGTTGCAGCGCAACGCGAGGCTCCGTATCAACTTCGAATCCAAGCTTACGAGCGTTCCAGACGGCGTTGTCCAGTTTCGCACGAATGCGAGGTTCGTGGCAGAATATCCCCCAACCTCTGGAACGGGGAGACGCAATAAACATGAAGCGAACGAACATTTCAACCGGCACGACGTAGGAGCCCATCATCGGCTACTCGCGCGCGGTGCGCGTGGGCGACACGGTGCACGTTTCGGGAACGACGGCGACCGGCGCGGACGGCAAAACTCGTCGGCGTCGGCGACGTCTCATGCGCAAACGGTCCAGACGCTGCGGAACATCGAGTCCGCGCTGCAAAAGGCCGGCGCGCGCCTGGAGGACGTGGTCCGCACGCGCATGTACGTGACCGACATTTCGCGAGTGGGAAAAGATCGGCCGCGCGCACGGCGAATTTTTCAGCAAGATTCGCCCCGCGACGGCCATGGTGCAGGTGGGAGGCATGCGTGTCGCCGGAAATGCTGGTGGAGATCGAAGCGGAAGCGATTGTGACATCCCGGCACCGAGAAACGAAGTCGTCAAAATCGAAGCGCGCCGAAAGAGATCGTAGTTTGAAGGGAGGAATCCTTTAGGTAGCACGGGCCGTTAGTAGCACAGGCTTCAGCCTGTGAGGTTTCGCAAGCGCGACGTGAACCGTCACCGGCTGAGCCTGTGCTACTTGAACCGAACCTTCTTAATACTTCACCCGCACGCGATACCTCAGCACCGACGTTCCGTCCTTATCCACCGGCACATCGAATTGCGCGGCGAATGCGGCAGTCTTCGTGAATTTGTATGTGGAGTTGACCATTTCCCAGTCGCCGCCGATCGGTTCATTTACTCTCGACGAGACGGGATTGGCCTTGTGGTTGCGCAGCGTGATCTCGTACTCGAATTCGTACAATCGGTCGGAGAGCATCTTGTAGTCCGTCTGCTTTCGCTCGGCCACGATGTCAAACGCGTTGCCGATGTGCAGGCTGATCTCTTCGTCCTTGGGCGTGTGATCGATATGGTCCTCGCCGGCGAAGAGCGAGCCGTCGCGCGAGTCCTGCTGGTATACGCGAATCGTTCCCGCGGGTAGCGGCATCCCCAGCCCGGATTTTTCTTCATTCTTGAATTTGTAGAAGACCTGCACCGGATCTTTTGCCGGCGCGCCGGGTTGCGCGGCTGCTGCGGTAGTAGTAGCTCTGCCCGTTCACCACATACACTTTGCGCACCGGAAAATGCGAAGCGTTGAGCAGGCTGATCTGCTTCGATTCCTGATCGAAGATCGACGTCCGGCGGTTCAGCGAATAGAGGTGATATTCGGAAAAAGCTTCCTGGGCGAATGAGACAGTCGCGTTCGTGACCTCCACCATGGGAGCCGCTGCCATGCTCTTAAAATCTCGGCCGTTCATGGGAAGGTCCCGGTGAAGATCTCCAGCAACCAACTGCAGCTGCGCGTTCTTGAATGCCGTCCCGCTGTGATTGACCAGCGTGACCCAGCCGTCTGAGGTCGCCGATGGTTTCGTCCTTGGAGACATTCAGCACGTAGTCGGCGCTCCAGGAAAGGTTCGCTGTAAGGTAGGAAGCCTCCACCGTGTGACGCCGGGCACCCGAATTCTGGAGGGTCCACAGTAGCGTGGGATGATCGTATAGATTCTCCGGCACTTCGGGAAAGCGCATGCTGTTGTATGCGAAGTTGGTCATGATATCGTTCCCGACTTTCCAGACCTGACCATTGTTGTCGGACAGAAGCGTGGCTTTCACTTCCTGATCGCCGCGCATCATGATGAGTTCACGCCCCACGTATTTGTGCAACAGTTTCATGGGGTCGAGCAGATCGTATTCGTAGTTCTGTTCCAGCACGTTTAATTTGGCGGGCTCAGTCAATGAGCGAAAATGCACAGTGGCCGGATTGATGGAGGCTGCGATGTCCATGAACTTCAGGCGCGTTTCTCCGGCGGGCAGCGTTAATTGCCGGACATCACGCACCAGCGAAAGATTCGAGTTGTACACGGTGAGCGCCAGGTCGCTCTGATCCCCCAGCGTGGTTGTGACTCCGCCGTCGGCGGTTTGCGGGGCGGCCTGGCTGGTGGATTGCGCGGATGCGGACCGATACACGAACGGCGCGACGAGCACTAGGGCCGCTAATCCAGCGGCGCCGGAAAATCTCAAGAGTTTCGAGTTTCTCATTGGCAGTCTCCCGTGAAGATCTGATTTCTTCCTTCACGGCTTAGAACGAGCCTGCCCGGATTTCTTGCACGAAAATTTCGTCACTGCGGCTGCCAGGTCTTGCCTCCGTCTTGCGTGGCGTAGCGGCGTTGATCGCCGGCTGTAACCGTGGCCGCCCGCGCGCTTTGCGCCGCGACTTCGACCCAATCAGGAAATTTTCCTTCCGAATTGGCCGCTAACGGCGGTGGCGCGATCGTTTCCCAGCGCAAGCCGTCGACGGTCCGTCCGATCGCACCATTGCGTCCCACCAGCCAGCAAACGGTGTCGGAAACCGCGGCTCCGGCGAGCCAGTCTTCCTTCGCAGGGCTCTGCAGAGCAGCCCATGTTGTTGCTGCGTCGGTGGAACGTTCGATTGTTCCGCCTTGTCCAGCGCGCCAGAAAGTGGTACCGGATATGGATTTCAACAAAATGGTGAACTGCCGTGTTGGACGCGATGCAGCGAGAGCCTGAGAATTCCGCCCATTGAGCGGTAGATCTCGGGGCGAATCTGGCCGAGTGGAATCACGAAGGGTCCCATTGGTCGTCTCCACCAGCGGAGCAGCCTCGGCCACCACTACGGATTGATTGGTGTAGCCGGGATTTTCCCGGGTGGACGGAGCCGCCTGCGCATCGGATTGGCCACGCGGTTGAAGAGCGGGCGCCGATGGCTGGACCGATGGATTATCTTTGGCCTGCGGAGGCGCCGGCGAGGGAGGAGGGATCTGCGCAGTTTGGAGTTTGTTCCGCTGCGGGAGGCCGGCCAGTTCTTTTTTCTCTTCTGCTGAGCCGGCAGATTTTCTTTCAGCTCCGGAGCCTTGCGCGATTTCGTTGGCGGCCTGTTCCCGGCGATTTGAAAGCGTATTGCTGGGCGCGTTGAGCGACCGTGCGTTAGGGGAAACCGAGTCCAGTTGAGGCGGGGGCGATGTTTTCAAGTCCTGCTGCGCTTCGGCTCCCGGAAGCTGATCCGCATTTCCAGGCGAAGCAGTCTGAGGAAACTCACCCTTAGGGGCTTGTGCGATTAAGTTGCCTCTGTCTCCTCGATTGTCCGCATGCCACGGCGGCCGCATGGCGAACCAAACCGCGAGCACCGCGGCCACGCCCAGCGCAGGAGCCAGCCAACGAACACGATTCCTGGTCGGCGTGGAACTCGGCAGTGCCGTTTTCGCTTTGGCAATATCCACCGGAGCTTGCGCCGCGGAGATTTTCGCGCCCAGTTCAGCAACCTCCTGCTCAGCCAGCGGCGCTTCCGACGCCGCCGCGAGCACCCGCAATATTTTTCGGCAACGGTCGCAGGCCGCGAAGTGGCCTTCCCACTGTGCGGCTTCAGTTGGTTCCATCGCCTCATCCGAATACGCCGCGATCACTTCGGCGTCCGGGCATGCTCCCGCGCCGGAGGTATGGAGCCGGTCCAGCGCTTCCCCTATGCGCCGGGCCAGCATCTCCTCGCGTTGCCGGATTCTGGATTCGTCTTTACCTTTAGCGTCCATCAGAGCTCATCCTTACGTTAGAACGTTTCTCGCGACTTCTCTTGCAACTTCCCGCGCCGGATTTTCCCTCTCCGCCGCAGGTTCATTCTTTCGGCGGATTCGCCGCCGGCGGGCCGCCGGAAAGCGCCCTCGGCAGATCGAACGGCCAATCCTCCAGCGCATACTCCAACGCGGCCGCAACCTGGGCCCGGTCCAGTCCCGGATCGGCGGCCGCTCCGTCGGCGGCGGGAATTTCGCGCAATAGTTCCTCGGTCACGCGTTCGCGCAGGGAGCGCCGCATGCGATCCAGCTGCCGCGACACCGTCGATTCGTGCTCGTGAGTCATTCTGCCGATTTCGGCCAGGGTCATCTGGTCAACGTAATAGCCGGCCACCAGCAGGCGCTCGCGCGGCGGCAGGTTGGACAACGCGGAGGTAAGCGCGCGGTCGACGCGAGCAAGATAGTGGTCGCGGTGCGGATCAACAGGCAGCGATTCGGCACGTGCGGCGGGCAAGCGCGCCGCGTCGTCATCCGAATTTTCAGAGAGCGAGACCATCTTGCTGTCGGCTCGAACGCGGTCGACTTGCCGCTGGGCCAGTACCGCGTGCAGCCACGTGGAAAGCTTGCTGCGCCCGTGGAAGTATTCGAACAGAGATTTGCGGCGGCCCTCCGCATCGGACCGCACGCCATAAAGTTCGCCGTACAGGGAGTCGGCCAGCTCTTCGGCGCGCGCATCGTCGCCACGGCCCGATCCGCGCAGGATGGCCCGGGCGGCGCGGCGCATCTCCGCTCGGAAATTTTCAATAAAAAATTCCCAAGCGCTCTCGCTGCCTCGGCTGCACGCGCGGGCCAGCGCCAGATCCTCCAGTTGCAGCGATCGGAGGTAGGCCTCCACAGCCTCCGGGACGGCGGCAATGCCTGCAAATCGTTTCTCGGCACTCCGCCGCAGGGCCTCCGCGAATTCCGGCTCAGGCAGGCTCCAGCGCGCGGCGTTGGCCTGCCTATACAGCTCGGCGGCCAGTGGGGAGTATCTCGCCAGGAATGGGTCAAGCGCCGCTAGCGAGGGGTCGTTGGGCATGAATTCGGCCAAGTTGAGTGCTTCGATGCATCATAGCCGACCTAGAACTACCAGTGCGCGGGGACCATTCAAAAAGGTACTTTCCCGTCACTCTATTCCCGTCCGGCAAGGTGTAGAATAGCCCCTCAACTATTGGTTTAAAACGGGGTAGGGCTGCCGTCCGGGCGCTCCGCGATTCGCTAGGGATCTTTTTGCATCAAACGCAATACGGCACATGGGACGTTTCCAGACGCACCAGGAGATTTTCATGAGACTTCGCGTTAATAAACGTAAGGGATTCTCCCTGATCGAATTGCTGATCGTGGTGACGATCATCCTGATCATCGCGGCCATCGCCATTCCGAACTTGATGCGCAACAAGATCCAGGCCAACGAAACTTCCGCCGTACAGTCCCTGCGCGCGCTGAACGAAAGCGCCCTGCTGTATTCGAACAGCTACGGTGGTTTCCCCCACGCGATCTCCGACCTGGGACCGGCCGTGAGCGGCACTCAGGCGTCATCGGCATCCGCCGACCTGATCGACTCCGTGCTTTCCAGTGGCGTGAAGGCGGGCTACCGCTTCGCGTACGTGCCGGGAGCGACCGATCCGGCGGGTCACGTGCTTACCTATTCGATCGTCGCTACGCCAGTGTCACTCGGGTCCAGCGGCCAGCGCTCTTTCTACACGGATCAGAGCGGCACGCTTCGCAACACTTCCAACGGGACGGCGGATTCGAACAGCGCCCCGATTGGATGAGGGCGAGCGAACTTTTTTGAGAGCATGAAATTTTTGTTGGGGTAGGAGTATCGCCAGAGTTGATACAGCAATAGTGTCGCATTCGCGTCTAGTTTGAACTTGCGAAAGAGGAAGCCGAAATGGCTTCCTTTTTTTGTGCGTAAGTTTAAGAGCAGTTTGAAGGCAGGCTGAAGGAAGGTTTCGAAAACGGCTTTAGGCTGGGTTTTAAGTAACGTATTGAGGGGGCAAGCAGGGGTAACGAGGGGGTAAAGAAGAGGGGGTAAAGAGGGGGTAAGGAGGGCCGAGCTTTAGCTCGGCCGTCACCGCCTCTTCTCAAAGGGGCTTCAGCCCCTGAAGCTTCAGGGGCTAAAGCCCCAGGCCTTCGCACTCGAAACGGCCGGGCTGAAGCCCGGCCCTCCAAAGCCCGATCAGACCACTACCCCGCATTCGCCGAATTGACTCCCGCCTTCGGGTTTCGTTAGGATGCAGCACGACGATCCGCTGGCGGGGGCGAAGACCACTTCCGAATCCCGCGCTCAGATTTCCGCCAATGTTCACTTGCCGCGAATGCGAAAACGAGATCAATCAGGCTACGGAACTGTGCCCGCACTGCGGTGCCGACCTGACTTTGCCACTGCCCAGCGGAACGAGCGAAAAACCGAAACCCACCCTGACCAAGATTCTGCTGCGTTGGGGCGTCCTGCTCGGCGTTTTGCTGGGCGCGCTCTGGAGTTTTCTGTGGTTCGTGGTTCCCGAACGGCAGGGCGATCCCACCACGCAATCGGAGGCCCGCGCGGCGGAGGCGCTGCGCGAAGTGCGCGCCGCCCTCGTGGATTTCTCCTCCGCGCAAGGCGGGGCATATCCGCAGCGATTTGAAGCTGTCGGCGAGCGCGTGCGCCTCGCGGCGCAGCTCGCCCAGAGCGTCAACTACCAGATTCAATACACGCCGGGACCCGTGGATGCCGGCGGCGCGATTCGCACGTTTTCGCTGCAGGGCCGCGCGGGCAATTACGGCTTCCGAAATTTTTATCTCGACGATACGGGAGTTCTGCGCGCCACAAAAGAAGCCCGACCGGCGACTTCCGAAGATCCGCCGTATTAGGCGATAGAGACAATGTCAATTGGTTTGAGTAGCACAGGCTTCAGCCTGTGGGGTTCCATCAGTCCTTGCAAGCTCTCACGGAAATCCACAGGCTGAAGCCTGTGTTACGTTTCGCAAGCTAAAGCATGCGCCACCGTCCCGTTATCCCTTACGGGTCAGCCCCGCTACGCGGCGTTGACTCCCGTGAACACATCCAGTAACTAAGAGTCTGGCGTGTAGCGTCATTCCACCTGTTCAGGAGAAGTGCATGAGAAAGCGTTCCCCGTTCCTGCTGGCCCTGGCTGTGTTGGTTTCCCTGTCGATCGTCGTGCCGCCGGAAATCTCGGCGCAAGCCACGCAAAAAGCCGGCGAAATTTCCCGCGCGATTCCTGACGTCAACCTCGCTCGCGGCAGCCAGCAGCTTCCCGCTCCCGTGAAAGCGCTGGTGGATTGGGGAGATGTGGTGCACACCGGGGACGGCGGGCGTGCCCGGGTAGCCCTGGATGACGGTTCAATCCTGAACGTTGGCTCCAGCTCCGCGCTGACCGTGACGCAGCACAATTCCGGCGCGCAGCAAACGCAGATCGAATTGACTTACGGCCGCGTGCGGTCGCAGGTGATCAAGCAATCCAAGCCCAATTCCAAATTTGAGATTCACACCGCGGTAGGTGTCGCTGGCGTGGTGGGAACCGATTTCTTTCTCGGCTTCACGAACGGCCTGTTTCAGATCATCGTGTTTGAAGGCCACGTAAAATTCTGCAACCTGGACGGCGTTTGCGTGGACGTTCTGGCGGGACAAACTTCGACAATTCGCGACGGCCACCAGTCTCCCGAACAGCCCAGCCAGGCGACTCCCGCGGAGTTGACGGAAGCCACTGTGGCGACGTCCGTAGGCACGGGATTCGTGGGCACTCCGCCACCGGTGCACCACATCAGCTGGGGATGGATCGTCGGCGTAACCGCGGCCGTAGTCATCCCTGCGGTAGTGATCCCAATTGCCACGCGCGGCAGCCGCCCGCCCGCGCCGGGTGTGAAAGGGTTGGGAAACAACTGCCAGACCAATCCGGCCTTCTGCTAAATCCAGCGTTGCGGGGGCCGTGCGGAATCGGCAGGGCCTGATTGCCGCTGCCGGCTGAACAGAATTCTCCGTTTCCTACCCCTCATTTAGTTGCAAACCAAATCCCCCTTCCCGGCGTCCAAGAGAGAGTGGGGCTGGGCGGCAACGCCCGGCATTTTCCGGCGTCCGGTTTCAGGATATTCGGGTGTGAATTGCAGTGCGCTCCTCCCGCGGGCCGCTTCAAAGAAAACACTTCAGAACGAGTGCGTTGAGAACGGCGCTTCATAGGCATACACTGGTGATCTTGGCTTCTCGAAAATGTCTCATCGGAATGGAGCAGTCCTTTGAAAATTTTCGCCCTGGCAGTCCTGACCGCTTCGCTTTCAATTTCGTTTGCCGCGCACGCCGCCAATAAGCCCGCGCCGCGGCCCGCGGCCCCGGCTTCCGCCGCCGCGCAGCAGCCCGCGCAGACTTCTCCCTCGCCCCTGATCGTGACCATGGGACAGGAACTGGACCGCGAGATGCCGATTCTCTCGAAGGCCACGCCTGCGGCGTACTTCATGAGCTATACGCTGACGTCGTCGGACCGCACCGAGGTAATGGGTTCGAACGGCGCGCTGCTCTCGAGCGAGGAAAGCCGCTCGCGCTGGCTGGAAACGCAGGTGCGCGTGGGCAGCTACGATCTCGACAATACGCACAAGGTGGGCAACTCCGCAGCAGGCCCAAGGGCAGCTTTGGCACCTCCGTGCCGGTCGATGACGCGCCGGACGTGCTTCGCCGCGCCATGTGGCTGCAGACCGACAAAGCAATATCGCACCGCCTCGGAAGGACTGATCAAGATCAACACCAGCAAGGAAGTGCAGGTCGCAGACCGCCGAAGAACACGCTCCCGATTTTTCCCGCGAGCAACCTCACATGTTTTACGGCCCGGAAGTTTCCGTACATCCCGACCGCAAGCCCTGGGAAGACAAAAGTCCGTCTATACACGCGCGCGTTTCGCGAGTCGCCGCAGATTCTGAATTCGATCGTGACGTTCAGCGCGCACGGGAGACAACCAGTATCAGGTCAACAGCGAAGGCACGCGTCTGCAATTCGGCCAGATTCACTACCGCCTGGAATTGTTCATTCAGGGCAAGGCGCCGGACGGCATGGACATCAACCGCTACTACAATTTTGACTGGACCAATCCCGCCGATGCTCCCGATGACAAGACCGTGCTCGCGCGAGGGACAGGTGCTGCGCAAGGAACTGGAAGCGCTGGTGGCTGCGCCGCTGGTCGAGCCCTATGCCGGTCCCGCGCTTCTGACGGGCCGCGCCACCGCCGTGTTCTTCCACGAAGTGTTCGGGCACCGCGCCGAGGGCTTCCGCCAGAAGGACATCAACGAAGGCCAGACCTTCGCGCGCAAGGTCGGCGAACAGATTCTGCCCAGTTTCCTTTCGATTTATGACGACCCGACCAGCGCAAGACTCTGGGCAAGGATATGCTGCTCGGCTTCTATCCGTTCGATGACGAAGGCACTCCGGCCGAGCGCGTCACGCTGGTGGATCACGGCGTCCTGAAAAATTTTGAAATGTCACGCCAGCCGCTCACCGGATTTCCCGATTCCAACGGCCACGGCCGGCGGCAGATCGGCGCGCAGCCGGTTTCGCGGCAGGGAAATCTGATTGTGCAGAGCAACCTCACCGTGACCAACGCCGAGCTGCGCAAGAAACTCATCGAGGAAATCAAAAAGCAGGGAAAACCGTTCGGCCTGATGATTGACGATATCGCCGGCGGATTCACCTTCACCGGACGCGGCCAGCCGCAGGCGTTCCAGGTGCAACCGCTGGTGGTGTACAAAGTGTATCGCCGACGGACGCCCCGATGAACTGGTGCGCGGCGTGGACATCGTGGGCACGCCGCTGGTCTCGCTCACCAAAATCATGGCCACCGGCGACACCATGGAAATTTTTAACGGCTACTGCGGCGCGGAATCCGGTTCGGTGCCCGTCGCCGCGTCGGCTCCGGCCATTCTGATTTCCGAAATGGAAGTGCAGAAGAAGGAAACGTCCACCGACAAGCCGCCGATCCTGCCGCCGCCCGGGCACGACCCGAAGGCGGTGCGCCAATGAATCGCTCAACGCAAGTTTTCGTGAAAGGCGCGATGAAAATTTCCCGAAGCATTATTTTCCGGCGTTCGCAGCGGTGGTCGGACTCGCTTTCGTCTCCGCGGTGCCGGCAGATCCGCCCCGCGGCGGCATCCGCCAGCCCGGCGGCAGCCACGGCCGCACCCACAGCCGCACAGCCCGCGCAGGCCGCCGCCGACGATTCCGACAAAACGCTTGCGGCGATGCAGGATGAACTCGATCGCTCGCGCACGCGGCTCGAACTGACAATCTCCGGCACGAATGAACCCGCGCGGCCCTATTTCATTCAGTACCGCATTCTCGATCTGGACGTGCGCACCATCGTCGCGGAATTCGGCGCGCTGATTTCCTCGACTTCCGGGCGCAATCGCATCATGAGCGTGGACGTGCGCGTCGGAAACTACAATCTCGACAGCTCGAACTTCATTACCGACGAAGGCTTCAGCGGTTTCCTCGGCTCGACGGGCACCGTCGGCATCGACCGCGATTACGATTCGCTGCGCCAGGACTTGTGGCTGGCCACCGATCAGGCTTTCAAGGCTGCCGTCGAAAATTATTCCAAGAAGCAGGCGTTCATGTCGCGCCTGGCGAAAGCGCCCAGCATTCCCGATTTTTCCCCGGCCGATCCGACCGTTTCCGTCGAGCCGCTGCGCGATCTCGGACTGGACCACGCGCAACTGGGAGCAGGAGGCGCGCACGGTTTCCGCGGCGCTGCGCCAGTTTCCGCAACTGCTACAGCTCGCGCGTCACCTATCACCTGATCTACACCACCAGTACCTGCTCAACAGCGAAGGAACGAAGATTCGCGCCAATCACAGCCTGGCGGCGATTGAAGCCAGCCTCGAAACGGAATCCGACGATGGCATGCCGCTGCACAATTTTTTTGCCGTCTACCGCCACCGCCCGGATCAACTGCCTGCTGCCGACGTCGGTGCGCAAGGACCTGGAAAAGGCCGGCGAGCAGTTGATCACGCTGCGCGTTTCGCTCGCCCGCGGCTGATTATGACGGCCCGGTGCTGTTTGAAGCTCCCGCGGCGGGTTCGCTGCTGGCGCAGATGCTGGGCCCATCCCTTTCCGGCGCGCGCGGCCCGCTGGCGATGCAATCGGCCTTCGATCAACTGATGGACCGCCTCGGCGGGCGCAGCGAGTGGACCGGCAAGCTGGGTTCGCGCGTGCTGCCCGGAAGCGTTTCGCTGGTGGACGATCCGACGGCGAAACAATTTCAGGGGCAGGATCTGCTGGGCTCATATGAAGTGGACGAAGAAGGCGTGAAGGCGCAGCGCGTGCGAGTTGATCAACAACGGCCTGCTGCTGAATTTCCTGATGTCGCGGCGTCCGGGTCCCGATCTCGATACAGTCCAACGGCCACGGCCGCGCCGCCTATCTGGGCGATCCGCGCCCGATGATCAGCAATTTGTTTTTCACTTCGTCGGACGGCATCGCTCCCGACGACCTGAAGAAAAAATTCATGGACGCGTGCAAGCAGAACGGAAACAAGTGGTGCCTGATCGTTCGCGCCATGGACAATCCGGTGCTCGGAGTGCGCGAGCAGGACGATCTTTCCGACATCGTCATGGGCGCGGCTTCCGGCGCGGCCACCGGCGACCGCCTGCCGTTGCTCGTGTACCGCGTGAACGTCGCTGACGGGAGAGAATCGCTGATTCGCGGCGCGCGTCTCGCCGGACTGACGCTGCGCGCGATGCGCAACATCTCCGCGGATCGGAAACGATGCCACGGCATTCGATTTCATGCAGAGCCAGCAGGCCGGCTTTGCCGGAACAGCACTCGCGGCGTTCGGTTCGGCGGACTCCGGCGTTCCTGCCACCGTCGTGGCACCGTCGCTGCTGCTGGACGACGTAGAAGTCCACGGCGCCCGCGGAGAGCCGGAACGTCTGCCGCTGGTACCTCCGCCTCCGATCAACTAGCAAGCTGCGTGCGAGGCTTTAGGCAGCACAGCGACTCTTCGCTGTGCGGTTTTGTAAGCGTACAGTGCGGCAAGATTCCCTGGAATCTGCAAAAAGCGCACAGCGAGGAGTCGCTACTCGCGGCCGAGAAGCGCAAGCGGCGCAAGCTTCAGAGTGTCAGGGCAGGACCTTGCAGGGACGAACCTCAACACGAAAGCTGTAGGTCGGACTTCGGCCTCGGGCTGCCATTCCTTTTCAAGCCCAAACGAAAATCCACAGACTGAAGTCTGTGCTACTAATCCGCACCGGCGTCCAGTAGCACAGGCTTCAGCCTGTGGGGTTCCAACAGTCCGCTCGGACCGTCACTATTCTTTCGAAGTAGCATCGCTTTGAGTTCTTCGCAGCCCGTGAAGCTTGCGTCGCTTTCCCGCTTCTTGCCCGGCGTTCGTGGCTGTGCTCCAATGCTCAACGAATGCTGGCCGCCGTCATCCGCGGAAATCGCCTTGCCGTCATCCAAAAGCCCGTCCCGCGGCTGCGCCCGGGCTGGGCGCTGCTGCGCGTGCGCCTCGCCGGGATCTGCAACACCGACATCGAAATACTGCGCGGCTACCACAATTTTCAAGGCACGCTGGGCCACGAATTCGTGGGCGAAGTGGTGCGCGTGGCGACTTCGCGTGACCAGAAATGGGTTGGCCGGCGAGTGGTCGGCGAAATCAATCTGGCCTGCGCCGGACTTCGCTTTCGCGAGCCGTGCGGATATTGCCGGCGAGGAATCCCCACGCACTGCGAACGGCGGCGCGTTCTAGGAATCATCGGCCGTGACGGCGCGTTCGCCGAGTATCTCGCACTGCCCGTCGTAAACCTGCACCGGGTGCCGGAATCCGTTAGCGACGAAGCCGCCGTCTTCACCGAGCCGCTGGCCGCGGCCTGCGAAATCCTGGAACAGATCGACGTGCGCGCCTATCGCCAAGCCGCTTTGATCGGCGACGGCAAGCTGGCGCAGGGGATCGCGCGTGTGCTGCGCGCGGCGGGTCTGCGGATCGTGATGATCGGCAAGCACGAAAGCAAGCTGCGGCTGGCGCGGCACGCGGGCATCGCAACCGTGAAGTTGACATCTCCAAAGGCACGGCACGCCGACGCCTTTACGCTGACGGTGGAAGCTACGGGCTCGCCGTCCGGGCTGGCGCTGGCACAGCAAATCACCGCGCCACGCGGCACGGTCATTTTGAAATCCACATTTCACGGCGCTGCGGATGTCGAGACCTGGCCCATCGTTGTGAAGGAGCTGACTGTCATCGGCTCGCGCTGCGGGCCGTTTCCACCAGCGCTCGCGCTTCTGCGCTCGGGTCGAGTGGACCCGCGCCCGCTGATCTCGCGCGTGTTTCCTTTGCAGGAAGCAGCCGAAGCGATTCGCTACGCGCAAGAGCCGGGTGTCATGAAGGTTTTGCTCAAACCAGAGTTGCCGGATGGCGATGTAGCGCCCGCCTTCAGGCGGGCAGTCCCAGGACGCGGACGAATGCCCGCCTGAAGGCTCGCGCTACGAGTGTCTCTGTGAGAATTTTCGATCGCGAGGAAAACTGTGAAGCAACTCAGTGAAAAGCTGATCAAAGTGGTTCAGTCCGCGGAAGAAAAGCTGCGAAAAGTTTCCGAGGCCGACGGAGCGAACGTTAAGCTTCGATTAGCGAACGAACCAGGCCGCACGTAAGCTGGTAGACCAGCATCTGGTGAGCTACAGTTGGTTGACTTTGCCTAAAATTGCCACCTAGACTAGTCATTCACATCCCATGATTAACGCGGAACACAAAACGATCGTTGTAGGTGTCACTGGAGCGTCGGGCGCGGTGCTGGCACAGGCGGCGCTGCGGATGCTCGAAGCCGATGCGCGCGTCGGGCGGATTCACCTCGTCGTCACCGACACCGGAGCGCGCCTCTTGGCCCACGAATTGGGCATCTCCACGAGCGACCCGAAGAAGTTGCCGGCGCTGCTCGCCGGCGGCCGCGCCACGAAAACGGAAGTGCTGCCGAACAAGGATGTGGGCGCATCGATCGCCTCGGGCAGCTATCCGGTGGACGCGATGGTCGTAATCCCGTGCTCGATGGGCACGCTGGCGACGATCGCCGCGGGAACCAGCGACGATCTGATCGCCCGCGCTGCCGACGTTTGCCTGAAAGAAGGGCGGCGGCTGGTGTTGTGCGTGCGTGATACCCCGTTCAACCGCATCCATCTGGAAAACATGCTGCGCGCTCAACAGGCTGGTGCGGTGATCATGCCGGCTATCGTGTCGTTCTATCACCAGCCGAAAACGATCGATGATCTGGTGGCGCAGTACGTCTACCGCGTGCTGGCGCAAATGGGGCTGCCGCAGGAAGAAATGTACCGCTGGGAAGGCCAGACAAAAGCCAAGGCCAGCGAAGCGACTTGAGGCTTAAGAAGAACACGCGCCACAGGCGGCAGAGAAAGCACTTTGTTTTGTCATTCTGAGCGAAGCGAAGAATCTCTCTTCGATCTACGTAAGAGCAAAGAGACAAAGAGAGATTCTTCGCTTCGCTCAGAATGACAGCGTTTTTAATTTTTTCGCGGCTGGTTCAGCCTGGTTGACTCTCGAATTCTTTCAGAGAAGCAAAAAAGAAGCCCAGACAGGCTGCCCTTCACAATTGCTCGGGATAAAAAGCCTGTCCCACTGAAGTCCGGAGAACCAACGAGTGAGCACGTCCCGCATCCGCACCATCCTCGAGATGATTAAGTTCGAGCACTCCGTGTTCGCGCTGCCGTTTGCGCTGATGGGAGCGTTGCTGGCGGCGCGTTCCGCGCCTGCCGCCGGCGCAGCGCCGGGATGGCCCTCGTGGCAGCAAATTGTGTGGATCATTGTGGCGATGGTGGGCGCGCGTTCCTGGGCCATGACCACCAATCGCATCCTCGATTTGCGCTATGACCGCGAAAATCCTCGGACGCGCACGCGCGCGCTCGCCGACCGGTGCGCTTTCCGTTCCCTTTGCATGGACCTTCGCCCTCGCCGCTGCCGCCGTGCTGGTCATCGCCGCGTGGCAACTCAATCCGCTGGCGCTGAAGCTTTCTCCCATCGCGCTCGCCGTGCTGATTTTTTATTCCTACACCAAGCGTTTCACGGCATGGTCGCACGTGGTGCTGGGATTTTGCCTGGGAATGTCACCCGCGGCGGCGTGGATTGCCATTGCCGGTTCGCTCGACTCGCGCATGTTGATTCTTTGCGCGGCGGTAACGCTGTGGGTGGGCGGTTTTGACGTGCTGTACGCCTGCCAGGACATCGAGTACGACAAATCGGTGGACCTGTTTTCGGTGCCCAAGCGCTTCGGCGTGGCCAGGGCGCTGATGATTGCTCGCGCGATGCACGTGCTGATGATCGCGCTGCTGGCCTGGCTGGCCTGGAGTTTTCAATTGCCGTGGCCGGCATGGGTGGGAATCGTGGTCGTCGCAGCGCTGCTGGCCTACGAACATTCGCTCGTTTCGCCGAATGATTTGACGCGGATGAATGCTGCGTTTTTTACCGTGAACGGCTATATTAGTATATTGTTCCTGCTATTTTGGGGCGTTGCTGTGGCACTGAAGTAGCGCTGGATAGCGCTAAGTAGCACAGACTTCAGTCTGTGGATTTTCGTTAGTTCATCGCGCACGCCAGGTTGCCAAGGTCCAATGGAACCCCACAGACTGAAGTCTGTGCTACTGAAAAGCTGTGGAACATCGAACATGAGCGACCTGCAAATCAACGACGAGAAGCTGATCCCGATCGCCGATAAAGTTCTGAACGGCGAGCGCCTGAGCGCCGAAGACGGCGTGGCCATGTACCGCTCGCCCGACCTGCTGGCCATCGGCTGGCTCGCCAATTATGTGCGCGAGAAGCGCCACGGCAATACCTGCTTTTTCAACGTAAACCGGCACATCAATCCGACGAACGTCTGCGTGGCGCACTGCAAGCTGTGCGCCTTTGGCCGTGATCCCAACGCACCGGGCGCCTACACGTTTGCCCTGGAAGAAATTTATGCGCGCGCCGAGCAGGGCATGCGCGAAGGCGCCACCGAATTCCACATGGTCGGCGGCCTGCATCCCGACCTGCCGTTTGAATATTTTCTGGACTTGATGCGCGGCCTGAAAAAGCGCTGCCCGTCCGTGCACTTAAAAGCGTTCACGATGGTCGAGGTGGGCTATTTCTCGCGCATCGCCGAAGCTTTCGGTTCGCGACGTGCTGCTGAAGCTGAAGGAAGCGGGCGTCGATTCCCTGCCCGGCGGCGGGGCGGAAATCTTCAACCCGCGCGTTCGCAAAATTATCTGCGACCATAAAACCAGCGGCCAGCAGTGGCTGAACATCGCCCGCACCGCTCACGAAATCGGGCTGCGCTCGAACGCCACCATGCTCTACGGCCACGTGGAGACCGAAGAAGAGCGCGTCGAGCACCTGCTGCTCTTACGCGAATTGCAGGATGAGACGCATGGCTTCTCCGCGTTCATCCCGCTGGCCTTTCATCCGGACAACACCGGCCTGGCGCACCTGCCGCCGCCGACGGGCTATCACGATCTTAAATCCATCGCCATCGCGCGCCTGCTGCTGGACAATTTCGATCACATCAAAGCCTACTGGGTGATGCTCACGCCCAGCATCGCGCAAATCGCGCTGCGCTTCGGCGCGGACGACCTCGACGGCACGGTAGTCGAAGAAAAGATTTACCACGACGCCGGCGCGAAAACCGCCGAGTTCACCCCGCGCATGGAGCTCGAGCGCCTGATCCGCGATGCCGGCCGCGTGCCCGTCGAGCGCGACACGCTGTATCGCCCGGTCGATCGCTCGAAAATCCCCCCGCCAGGACCGCGCCCGGACGCCACGCTTTCCATCAACCTTTAGCTGATCTTTGCTTTTATAAAGTGAAGGTCAGCGGGCAATCGCATCCGTCGCGATAACTTTTCGTTTCTTCCTCAAAAACTCCCACCCCAGCAGCGCATAAAACGGCCCATAGCACAGCCACTGAAACAAGGGATCGAAGTGCCACACGCCCAACGCGCGGTAGTTGATGAAAATTTTGTACGACAGAAATTCCAGAACCGTGAGCAGCAGCCACGCCGGACTCGGAAAAAAACACAACAGCGGCACGATCCACGTGAAATACCAGGAATAGCCATTGGGCGCGAAAAGCAGCACCGTGCCGATCAGCAGAAACGCGGCGCGCGTCGGATCCACGTGGCGCAGCGCCGCCCACACCGCCAGTCCCAGCACCACGCCTTCGCCCACTCCGGCGGCAACCACGTGCGAACCGCTGAGCCACAGCAGCACGGGATAAATACTGGAGTGGTAGTTTCGGAAAATGAACTGGTAATACTTCAGCATCCCCAGAAATTCGCGCCAGCCATGCCGGTAGGGCCACACGCACAACGCCACGAGAGCCGCGCAGCCCGCCGCGGTAAGCCAGCCGCGCAGCTTTCCGGGACATCCCGCGCGGCAGAAAGCAATGGGTAAAAGTATGACAGGAAAAGCTTTAGCCAGCGCTCCGGCCGTCAGCGTCAGCGTTGACAGCGCCGGAAAACGCCTTATAATCATCAGCGCAGCAACCACGGCGGCGATGGCCAGCGCGTCATTGTGGCCGCTGGAAGCGAACTCGACGATCACCAGCGGATTCCAGGCGTAAATCGCCACCTGGAAGTTGCGTCCCCCAGTCGAACGGATCCACCCGGCGAGCAGCGCGGCCACGGCCAGATCGGCCAGCAAAAACGGCAGCTTGAAACCGACCGGGTCCGGCAAGAAGCGCCACGTCGCGCGAAAGATCAGCATGGACAGCGGCGGGTACATGGTAGGAATTTCCGGTACAGGCATCACGTACCATCCCGGATCGCGCAGCGGCGCAAGCCGCGCGTCCGTAGGGGCCACGGCGTAGGGGTTCCAGCCTTCGTTCTGCACGTGGCCGTCCCAGCGGTAGCGGTGCACGTCCGTCGAGAGCGACGGCGGATACGGAAAAAGCGTGAGGCGAAAGGCCAGCGCGCTCAGCAGCACCAGCCAAAGCACGGCGCGATTGTCCCGCGTGTGCTCCAGGGCATACAGCGCGATGAAGTACAGCGCGCCGCCGGCCAGCGCCAGGGCCATAAACTCGGGAATGTGAATGGAAAGGTCTCCGAGGCGCGCCATCGCCGCAAATACCGCTTCGAGCGCCACGACGGCGACCAACGCGAGAAGCATCTGAGGTTCGACGCGGCGCAACGGAGAACTCAAAGTTTGTTCGCCTGCAGGCCGGCAATAGGCAAGAAGATTGGCAAGGGGGGCTGTCCGTTTTGATGTTCGCGCAACATACGCTGAACCTGCTGGCCGTGGCGGCGCAAAACCCGCTCACGAATTATTGGTCCAAGCTCACAGATTCGTCTCGCAATCCCTTCCGCGGACTTTACCAGCTCAACTCATTTGACCTGGCCATCATGATCCCGTATTTCCTGGTGCTGGTAATTCTGGCCGCGTATGGCATGCACCGCTACTATCTGGTGTACGCGTATTACAAGCATCGCAAAAATGTTCCCGGGCCGCCGCCCGCCGTCACCGCGTGGCCCAAGGTTACCATACAGCTTCCGATCTTCAACGAGCGCTACGTGATCGAGCGCCTGGTCGATGCCGTGGCGCGCTTCGATTATCCGCATGAACTTTTGGACGTGCAGGTGCTGGACGACTCCACCGACGAAACGCGCGAAGTTGCGCGCGCCTGCGTGGAGCGTTACCAGGCGCTGGGCTTTCCCATTCACTACCTGCACCGCACCGATCGCACCGGATACAAGGCCGGCGCGCTGGCCGAAGGCTTGAAATCGGCGACGGGCGAATTTGTGACCATCTTCGACGCCGATTTCCTGCCCGCACCTGATTTCCTGCGCCGCACGATTCCCTACTTCAACGACGGAAAAATCGGCATGGTGCAGGGGCGCTGGACCTACTTGAACCGCCACTATTCGGCGCTTACGGAGGTTGAAACCATCCTGCTTGACGGCCACTTCGTGATGGAGCATGGTGCGCGCTCGCGCAGCGGCAGCTTTTTTAATTTTAACGGCACAGCCGGAGTGTGGCGCCGCTGCGTAATCGACGAAGCCGGCGGCTGGCAGCATGACACGCTTACCGAGGACACCGACCTGTCCTACCGCGCGCAACTGATCGGCTGGAAATTCCTTTACTTGCCGGATATTGAATGCGCTTCCGAACTGCCCGTGGAAATGAATGCCTTCAAGGCGCAGCAGGCGCGCTGGGCCAAGGGCCTGATGCAGACGGCCAAAAAAATCCTGCCGCGCGTGCTGCGTTCCGGCGAGTCCGCGCAAATCAAGTGGGAAGCCGTCTTCCACCTCACTGCTAACATCAGCTACCCGTTCATGGTGGTGCTCTCCACGCTGCTGTTGCCGGCGATGATTGTGCGGTTCTATCAGGGTTGGTTTCAGATGCTGTTCATCGACCTGCCGCTGTTCATCGCCTCCAGTTGCTCGATTTCCGGCTTTTACCTGACGTCGCAGCGCATCCTGTATCCGAAAACGTGGAAGCGCTCGATCCTCTACATGCCGCTGGTCATGGCCGTGGGCATCGGCCTCTCGGTGCGCAACGCCAAAGCTGTGATTGAAGCGATCCTGGGCTACAAATCGGAATTTGTGCGCACGCCGAAATTCAAGATCGAAGGCCAGACCGGCACCTGGAAGAAAAAAAGCTACCGCAACCGCGCGGGATGGATGCCTTACATGGAAATCGCGCTGGGGCTGTACTTCGCCGCCACGATTGTCTATTCCATCCAGAACGAAAATTACGCCACGGCGCCGTTCCTGTTTCTCTTCGTGTGGGGATTCCTCTACGTCGGCGTGATGTCGGTAGCGCCCGGCTGGCTCGATCGCCTGCGATTCGGCGTGCGGCCCACAGCCACGTCGGCCGAAGCGCGTGCGTCGGCCTCCGGTGCGCCCGGTTTTTAGTACACAGCGACTCTTCGCTGTGCGCTTTTTGTAAGCGTAAAGTCCGCCGTCTATCCGCAGCGAAAAGGCTTTCCAGACTTAACCACCGAATCAGCTTTTACACTGGCAACCCTCCTCCCACTTGCAATTGCAAAAACCGTGGGGTGACCCATCTCTCCGGCTTCAGGTCGACCAGCAGAGTGACTCTTTAATTGCCTCACTAAATCAGGTTCACCTTCCACCACGATTTACGGCGATCTGGCATCGCGATTCCCATGATTTGGAGGTCATATGGGGGGCCGTTGATCGTTCGCGAGAGGAACTAGGGAGGAAATTCGATTTTCGGTTCGACGGCAAGAAATTCGAATGTGAGTTCAAAGAACCCAGTGAACGACTTCTTAATATCGCAACTTCAGTAATCACAACCCTCGACATCAGATCGGACACAAACTATCGAAATATGCTCCCATTGAGAAATTATCTTAGAAGTTTAGAGAGATTTCCAGAAAATATCGTCAATATAGTCCCTACATCATTCTGGATTCGCCAAATCGATTGGAATGAAACCTTCATTGAAACTCTTTTCAGGCACATAAATTTTTACGACCACTATTTTGATAGAAAATCTCCACGGCTCTTGATTCACGAGCCTCCGCCTGACAGAAAAGATACGGTTAGTACGATTCGTTACCCGACAGGTAACTTTCCGCAGGCTATAAGTGGGCGTCAACTTGATCCATATCTCCTTTCAATCTGGGACAGTGCGACGACAACAACCGATACTTTTCGCCAATTTCTTTACCAATTCCAAATATTGGAATATATCGCCTTCTATTATATCCAAGACGAAATTCTTCAAAAAGTTCGGCGGGTTCTTGCGTCTCCGCAAACCCCAGTGCGGATTGACGAGGCTTCACGAGAAATTGTCGATGCGATCGTTATGGACAGGATAAAGGACGAAGCAAAATTCATCTCGGCAATACAAGATTGTGTCCCTCCTGAGGCGGTGTGGCGAGAAATCGAACCCAACGTTGAGCACTTCTCCGAGCAAATTGAATTTGATGGTGGGATGGTCCTTCCCCCATTTATTAAGCAAGGTTGGAAGTTTGAGGATTTCAAGACCGCATGGATCCCTAGGTTTCCAGATACCCTTCGAACAATTAGAAATGCGCTCGTCCATTCACGTGAATCTCGAATGGCCAAAGTAATAGCTCCGACTGCCAGAAATCATGAGAAGTTAAAACGTTGGATTGCTCCGATCTCGGTGGCGGCGTCGGAAGCTATCTTGTTTTGGGATGTCTAATAATTGCGCAGCCATGGAATCACCAAGTCCAATCAACCGCTTACACTTTCCTGCTCCATTGTCTAAGTCCTAGTGTTTTTACAGCGGTTCCGGAAGAATCGTCACCCTAGTGATCTACGGAAATTTGTCGCTCACGGAGGTTTCTAATTTCCGGGTGACTCTCCTAGATTCCGGTGGTCCGATTCCGGCCGTAAGCGAGACACGTTCGAAGCCTGTCCTGCACTACCTCTCCTCCACCGGCTCCGGATGAATCGTGACTCTGGCGATCTGCGGGAATCTTTCCTTCACGCGGAGTTCCAGTTCGCCGGTCACGTCGTGGATTTGCGTGATGGGCAGGCTGCCGTCCATGGCGCAGTGGCAGGAGACCAGAATTTTGTGCTCCACCTGGCGGACGTGGACCTCGTGGCAGTCGATCAGCTCGTGAAATTCGCGCGGCAGGGTGTTGATGTAGACTTCGATGGCGCGGCCGAGCCCGCTCATTTCTCCGCGCTGGCCGTCCACGGACGCGATGTGCGTGCCCAGCGGCTCGATATGAATATTCACTTTCGCATGTGAGCGATCCGCGGATGCCGCGACGCCTGGCAGCGAGCGGATTTCCTCCTCGAGTTCGGTGGCGCGACGGTGCGCTTCCTTCAGGCTCAAGTGTTCGTCCACTTCCAGGTGCATCTCGATAAATAAATGTCCGTCGAGCTGATCGGCGGAGATTTCATGCACGGAAAGTCCCCGGCGCGCGGCGATCGCGCGGATGGCGTCAAACAGATGCTCGCCGGCGGCGGCGCGCGGCTCCATGTGCACCATCACATCGGCGGGAACGATTTCGCCGACGCGGCGCTCGACGGCGTCGGAAATCGCGTGCACCTGTTCGAAGCTGGCCGAGCGCGGCACGCTGATCGTAACGTCCACGAAATGCTGGTTGCCGGCGCGGCGCACGCGCACGCGCTCGGTGGAGAGCACGCCTTCGAGTCCCTGCACTTCTTTTGTAACGAGTTCCTGCAGTCCCTCGGGCGCCGTGTCCAGCAGCGCTTCCAGGGTGCGCTTGCCGAGCCGCGAGCCGACCCAGATCACGATCGCCGCGACGACCAGCGCCGCAATAGGGTCCGCAATTTCCAGCCACGGCGCGCCGTAATGCTGGCCCAGCCACACCGTGCACATGCCCAGGATCACGACCAGCGTGCTCCAGACGTCGGTCGAGAAATGCAGCGCGTCGGCCTCCAGCGCTTCGCTTGGAAATTCGCGCGCCACGCGCGAAAGCGCGCGCGAACGCACCAGATCGATGCACATCGCCAGCCCCAGAATCACGATGGCCAGAAGGCTGGGCTGCAGGTGTACCTGCTTGAAAAGCAGGCGCACGAATGCCTCCACGATGATGTAGACCGAAGTGGCCAGCAGCAAGCCGGTTTCCACGAACGCGGAGAAGTTCTCAAATTTGCCGTGGCCATAGGTGTGGCCGGAGTCCGCAGGCCGGTCCGATACGCGCACTGAAAGCCAGGTAAGGATTGCGGCAACCAGGTCGAGCCCTGAATGCAGCGCTTCGGACAGCACACCGAGGCTGCCCGTGGCCAGGGCCAGAAAAACTTTCAGGCTGACCAGAACGATCGCCGAACCGATCGATCCAAGCGCGGCCATCTGCTTCACGGATGTGGGGGAACGTGTGATGGAGGAATCCTCGATGGGGATTATACGACGAGGTGGCACAGACTTCAGTCTGCGGGTTTTGGCGACATCACAATCGATCGTGCTCGGACCAACCCCCACAGACTGAAGTTTGTGCTACTTAAAAGCAAAGGGCACGGCGAACCGTGCCCTTTGGTTGAGATTTCGTTCGAACTACGAGCCCGCGCCTAGCTGCAGCCGGAGGTGCCGCCGCAATTTTCGCACTTGTAGCAGGCGCCGTTGGGCGTCATCAGCATGCCGCACTCGGAGCAGGTGGGCGCGCCGTCGAACATCGGCCGCGAATCCATGCGGGCGCCGGCGAGCGATGCGCCGCCCGCCGGGGACGGATCGTCATCGGCGGTCGGAACCATCGACGGGGGCACGGTGGGCGTCACGGTCACGGTGGCTGCGGGCAGAGCGGCGTCGCCGTTGTGCGTCAGGTAGTCGGGCGAGATGAACCGTCCGCCGAGCCAGCGCGCGATGTAATCGAGCACGGACTTGGCGTACGGAATCGCCGGATGGCCGGTGTAGCCGGCGGGCTCGAAGCGCGTGTTGATGAATTTGTCGACCAGCGCCTTGAGCGGCACGCCGTACTGCAAGCCGATGGAGACGGAAAGCGCGAAGCCGTCCATGAAGCCGGAAAGCGTCGAACCTTCCTTGGCCATCTTGATGAAGATCTCGCCGGGCTCGCCGGTCTTCGTACATGCCGACGGTGATGTAGCCTTCGTGGCCGCCGATGGAGAACTTGTGGGTGATCGAGGAGCGCTCGCTGGGCAGCTTGCGGCGATGGGCGCGAATGAAGAGTTCGCGCTGTTCGGCGACGGCGGGACGCAGCTTCGGCGGCTTGGCGGCAGCGGCGCGCGGGCTGCGTCTGCTGCGCGGTGTCCTTCTTGTCGCCCGCGGCGGAAAGCGGCTGCGAGCCCTTGGAGTTGTCGCGATAGATGGCCACGGCCTTCACGCCCAGCTTCCACGATTCGATGTACGCCTGCATGATGTCTTCGATCGTGGATTCCTCGGGCATGTTGATGGTCTTGCTGATCGCGCCGGAGAGGAACGGCTGCGCCGCCGCCATCATTTTCAGGTGGCCGCGCCAGGCGATGGAGCGTCCGCCGACGGCGGCGCAGCGAGCAATCGAAGACCGCCAGATGCTCGGGCTTGAATCCGGGCGCGCCTTCGATCTTGCCGTTGCGGTCGATGTAGGAAACGATCTGCGAGGTTTCCTCGGGCGAATAGCCGAGCTTCATCAGCGCCTGCCGGGACGGTGTTGTTGACGATCTTGATGACGCCGCCGCCGACCAGCTTCTTGTATTTCACCAGCGCCAGATCGGGCTCGATGCCGGTGGTGTCGCAATCCATCATGAAGCCGATGGTGCCGGTGGGAGCGAGCACGGTGACCTGCGAATTCTTGTAGCCGTACTTTTCGCCGAGAGCGAGCGCCGTGTCCCAGGAATTTTGCGCGGCGCCGAGCAGCGACGGCTGCACGTTTTCCGCCTTGATCGGGCGCAGCGAATCGCGGTGCATGCGAATCACGTCGAGCATCGGCTCGCGGTTCGCGGCGTAGCCGGCGAAGGGCCCCGAGGCGCTCGGCGATGCGCGCGGACTGCGCGTAGGCTTCGCCGCACATCAGCGCGGTGACCGCGCCGGCCATGTCGCGGCCGCCGTCGGAATCATAGGGCAGCGCCATGGACATCAGCAGCGCGCCGAGGTTGGCGTAGCCCAGGCCCAGCGGGCGGAACTTGTGCGAATTGTCGGCGATGCGCGGCGTCGGGTAGCTGGCGTTGTCCACCAGAATTTCCTGCGCGGTGATGGTGATGTCCACGGCGTGGCGGAAAGCTTCCACGTCGAAGATGCCGTTGGAGTTCAGATACTTCATCAGGTTGAGCGACGCCAGGTTGCAGGCCGTATCGTCCAGGAACATGTATTCCGAGCAGGGATTCGAGGCGTTGATGCGCGCCGTGTTCTTGCAGGTGTGCCAGCGGTTCACCGTGGTGTCGTACTGCATGCCGGGATCGCCGCAGTGCCAGGCGGAGTCGGCCATGCGGTGCAGCAGTTCGCGCGCGCTGAATTTTTCGACAGGGATTGCCGTCGTTGACGTTGCGCGTCCACCAGTCGCGATCGTCCTCGACGGCCTGCATGAATTCGTCGGTGACGCGGACGGAGTGATTGGCGTTCTGGAAGAAGATCGAGGAGTAGGCTTCGCCGTCAATCGCGCGGATCGTAGCCCTGCTCGATCAGCACTTGCGCCTTGCGCTCCTCCTTCATCTTGCTGTCGATGAACTCGACGATGTCCGGATGATCCACGTTCAGGATCACCATCTTGGCGGCGCGGCGCGTCTTGCCGCCGGACTTGATCACGCCGGCAAAGGCGTCAAAGCCCTTCATGAAGCTGACCGGGCCGGAGGCGATGCCGCCGCCGGAGAGCGTTTCGCGGCTGCCGCGCAGCGAGGAAAAATTCGTGCCCGTGCCGGAGCCCCACTTGAAGAGCATGCCCTCGGTCTTGGCCAGGTTCATGATCGATTCCATGTCGTCCTGGACGGAGTTGATGAAGCAGGCCGAGCATTGCGGCTTGGGCTGCACGCCGACGTTGAACCAGACCGGCGAATTGAAGGCCATCTTCTGCTCGACCAGCAGGTGCGTCAGTTCGTCGCGGAAGGCGTCGCGCGATGCGGTGCCGGCGAAGTAGCCGCCCTGCTCGCCCCAGCCGACGATCGTGTTCACGACGCGGCCGATGAGCTGGCGCACCGAATTTTCGCGCTCGGGCGTGTTGAGCTTGCCGTGAAAATATTTTGACGCGACGATGTTGGTCGCGGTCTGCGACCAGCCCTTCGGCACTTCCACGTCTTCCTGGCGGAAAATGATCTTGCCCTTTTCGTTGCCGATCAGCGCGATGCGGCGTTCCCATTCGACGGCGTCAAAGGGCGAGGTCGTGCCGTCGGTGAAATATCGTTGGAATTCGAGGCCGGTGCGGACCTCGACATCGGCGGGAGTCGTGCCGGTCTGGAGTGTCGTCTTTTCGTTCAGAGCCATCTTCGTGTGTGCCATCGTCGCCTCCGCGCAGGTGGGCTCCCCCGCGCAGAGGGAACCCTTATATTTTACTCCCGAAATGCTTGGCTGGGGAGCAACGCAGCTGCCTGATTCTCGGCAGGCCGCTGCTCGATTCGAAGATTCTACTGGCTAGTCCCGGGACAATCACGATGCATCGCTCGTGAAGGTTGCAGATCGCCGACATTCATCGTTGAACATCACTTGACGCGTTCCGCGTGAAAGTGGAGTTCGAAGCCGAAAAAGAAAAAAGCCATCCCTTGCGCATCGCCCCGGCCGCTTGCGGCCTCTGGCTTTACGCGATCCCTCGCCGGCAGCGCTGGGAGCGCCAGCGACGGGGAGTGGAAGGGAGCCTCCTCGATGTCTCGATGAAATCCCGCAGGTTGCGTCAATCGACTTTGCGGATGCTCCCGGGGTTGGAATGGGCCGTCCGCTTGTCGAATCACGATCCCTGAATCCGAGGGCGCAATGTAATCAAGAGAGAAAAATCTGTCAAGGGGGAAATGCACGCAGAAGCACAAAATCTTGTTGCCGCGTGTTCAAACTGTCTATCCCTAGTGGTAGGGTTCCACCGAGACACAAGCCTGAATTCGACCACCGCGCGCCTCGATAAATTTCCCCTGCTCACTTCTCCAACGTACCACATTCCTCGCGCGCGCAAAAAATTCCGCGCAATTAAAATCGCGACACGATGAAAAATCCCGCGCCAATTGCCAGCGCATCTTCGAGCGTGGCGATCACGAAGTCCGGAACTTTCAGCGCCCGCACCAGGCCCGTGCGCGCCTGATAGCCGCCGAACGCTCCGCCAATTCCGTCCGATGCGCGCCGAGCACCGCGCCAATCGCCAGCGGATTGCCCGCCCGCCACGCTGAGCGATGCGCCGCTTAAGCCGCCGAGAACGATGCGCGCGATCAAACCGGGAGGCGCGGTGCGGCTCGGCGCAGCGGGAAGCTGGTCGGCAACCAGTTCGACGACCGCGAATACCGCGAAGATCCCCGAGGGTAACCGGGCCGAGGACATGAAGCGCAGCGCCGGTGCGCCGGAAAGATTGATCCATCCGCGATGAGCGGCCCAGGCAACGGCGGCCGGCGCAGTGAGCGAACGCAGGCCGCAGACGACGCCGATCAGAAATGCAAGTAGCAAAACAACTGTGGGAGACATTGCGGCTAGACCTCTCGTGTTTGGATATCGACTTTCGATGTCAGCGTGCGATGCAGCGGGCATTTGTTGGCGATGTCAATCAGCCTGGAACGCTGCTCGGCGGTGAGCGAGCCGTCCAGGTGGATGTCACGCTCGATGCGATCGAGCATGCCGTCTCGGGTTTCGCAATCCGCGCAATCCTTGGCGTAGATTTTGCTGTGGCGCAAATAGACCACCACTTCTTGAAGCGGCCATTCCTTGCGGCGCGCGTACATCCCCACGGTCATCGAGGTGCATGCGCCGAGAGCCGCCAGGAGCAGATCGTAGGGAGACGCTCCGGTGTCCGTGCCGCCGGCCGACAGCGGCTCATCGGCATGGAGCACATGCCGCCCCGCATGAATCTCCTGCGCAAAGCCCGCGGCGCTGCCGCGCACGACCACACTTTTCACGTTGGATAGTTCCATGCACCTCACCCCGCTGGAATTGAACTGCTGGAAATCGTTTTTAACAGGTTGCGGAAAATCCATCGCTTTTTGTCATTCTGAGCGCTCGCGCAGAATGACAACGTTTTGAATTCTTCCTCAGCCTGTTTACGCCGAAGCTTGCTGGCTGCGCTGAATAAACGCCAGCAGATCCGCGTTGATCTGATCCTTGAGCGTCGAGCACATGCCGTGCGGAGCGCCCGGATATACTTTCAGGGTCGCATCCTTGACCAGCTTCGAGGAAAGCAGTGCCGAATCGGCGATCGGCACAATCTGGTCGTCGTCGCCGTGCAGAATCAGCGTGGGCACGTCGATCTTCTTGAGATCTTCAGTGAAGTCCGTCTCGGAAAAAGCCTTGATGCAATCGTAGGCGCCCTTCATGCCGCACAGTCATTCCCTGGAGCCAGAAGGAATCGCGCAAGCCTTGCGAAACTTTTGCGCCGGGGCGGTTGACACCGTAGAACGGCATGCTCAGGTCCTTGAAAAACTGCGAGCGGTCGGCCTGCACGGCGGCGCGAATCTGGTTGAACGTTTCGATCGGCAAACCGGCGGGATTGGCGGCGGTCTTGAGCATCAATGGCGGAACGGCGCCGATCAACACGGCCTTCGAAACACGCTTGGTGCCATGGCGTCCGATGTAACGGACCACTTCTCCGCCACCCGTCGAATGGCCGACGTGGATCGCATCGCGCAGGTCGAGCGCTTCGGTGAGCGCCGCGAGATCATCGGCATACGTGTCCATTTCATTCCCATCCCAGGGCTGGCTGGAGCGGCCATGTCCGCGGCGATCGTGGGCGATGCAGCGGTAGCCGCGATCGGCCAGAAAAATCATCTGATCTTCCCAGGCGTCGGAGCTGAGCGGCCAGCCGTGGCTGAAAACCACGGGTTGCCCGCTGCCCCAGTCCTTGTAATAAATCTGCGTGCCGTCTTTCCTGTTGAGTGTCGCCATGGAGTTTCTCCTTTTCGCCAATCGTCGTTTGCGGATGGATTCGAGACGATGAAAGATTTCGATACTGGGCGTTCGAACGCAGCAGGGCGTTCGAAGAATCGAATTGTAGTCGATCATCTTGCCGCGAAAGTAGTCAGTTTTTCGCGGCAGCCGAATTAACTGAGGAAAACCCGAGGATAAGCCGGTTGCCGGACGGCGTGGGGTGATACTCCAGCGCATCGGCAAATTGCCGCAACAGACGGATGCCCTGCCCGCCTACCGCGCTTTCGTCCAGGGCGCTGACCGGCGGCAATTCGGGCGATTCCACGGGATTGAAGGGTGCCGCATGATCCTCCACCACGAAGAGAAAATAATCTTCCCGGGGTTTGGAAAAATGGATGGCGATGGGCTGGCCGGGCTGGCCGGCATAGCCGTGCCGGATGGTGTTGGAGAGAACTTCTTCCAGGCAAAGATTGATGGCGAACTGTGCGCTATCGGGGATGGAAAAACGGGTCGCGAGGCGCTCGATCCACATCGGAACTTGAGCCAGATCGGAAATCCGGCTTTGCAGATTCAAAGTCTCGCCCGCGGAGTCTTGTCCATTCGCGGTCATGGGCAGCACGGATCCTTCCGGTAAGGAATGCGAGGGCTATTGTAGCGCAGCGATGGCGTTTTGCAGTTCGTGATGAACCGGAATCAGGGTGTCGACGCCGCTGGATTTCAGGACCTTTTCAACCATTTCGTTGGGGCCGAAGATCACGATTTTTCCTCCGCGGCCCTTGATGGCGCGCGCGGGAGCCACCAGCGCGCGCAGGCCCATCGATCCGAGAAAGGAAACCTTCTCCATATCGACCAGCACGAATTTCTTGGTCCCGGCAATCACGTTCATGGGCATGTCGACCGCGGCGGCGCCTTCAATATCGAGGCGCCCCTCCAGGATGACCCGGGTAATTCCGCCTTCGAGTTCCACCGTAGAGATCGGCATTTCGTCAGCTCCCTGCGTAACACGGTTACTTGCGTGCGCGCCCGTGAAAGGATCCTCGAACAGGTCCGTTACGGAATTTCGTGGTCCAAGCGGGATAGTACCGCAGGGCATGTTACACGAATGTTACAGCGGAGTCTTGCCAACACACGGTGTAAAGGCTCCAATTGCTTCTCTTTATCAGTGGCGCATGCTTTAGCTTGCGCATAGCGAGAAGCACTTTGAACTGAATTGTGTGGAGAAAATTTGCACGGGCAAATCTCCCGAGTTACCGCGCAAGCTAAAGCATGCGCCACTGGAAGGCTGCGGTATCTGAAGCGAAGGCTTTCTGCGAGCTACTTTAGGGTTAAAACGATCTGGGTGTCTGCGTACAGGCCTTGGGGCACGCTGGTGCCCGCTGATCTTCCCTGGGATCGCAGCTCAACCTTCAGGGTGTGCTTCTTTTTGGCTTTGAACTCCGTGCTGACGGTGTTCGAACTCTTCTGCACACCGCCGCTGCGAGCGGTCACGCGGAACTCATGCACGCCGGGCGGAACGTACAGATTGTCGATTTCTGTTTTGTTGCTCTCGGTGCTTCGCAGCAGGTAGACCTTGCCGTTCATCTCCAAGGTGAAATCCAGGCCGATTCGGCGCTATGCTCGGCGGGAAGTACTCCAAATTGGAGGAGGGGTCGAACGGGATCCGCTCTCGCTTTCGTCTTGCTTAAGTTATGGAACCCCACAGGCTGAAGCCTGTGCTACTGGAATCGAGGAATTCTTTCCATGCGCCGCTTGCGTTCGGGCGATACTATAGGAGGGTTGGACGGTTCTCCGCCCGAGGTGAACACATGAATGCACCGCAATCACTACATAATCAGGGTCAGAGTATCTGGCTCGACAACATTACGCGCGACCTGCTGGATAACGGCACGCTGAAACGGTACATCGACGAGTGGTCCGTTTCCGGGCTGACGTCCAATCCGACGATCTTCGATCAGGCCATCAAGAACAGCGCGGCATACGACGCGTCCATCGCCGAGAAATTGAAGGACGGCAAGTCCGGCGAAGATCTTTTCTTCGGGCTGGCGCTGGAAGATTTGACTCGCGCCGCCGACTTGTTCCGGCCGACCCACGAAAAAACACACGGAGTGGACGGCTATGTTTCGCTGGAAGTTTCCCCGCTGCTGGCCTATGACACGGCAGGAACGATCGCGGCGGCGAAAGATTTGTGGGCGCGCGCCAATCGCGCCAACCTGTTCATCAAGATTCCGGGAACGAAAGAAGGCCTGCCCGCGATTGAGGAGTCGATCTTTGCCGGCGTGCCGATCAACGTGACGCTGCTGTTCTCCCGCGAGCAATATCTCGCCGCAGCCGAAGCATTTCTGCGGGGGATCGAGCGGCGCATCGCCGCGGGGCTGAATCCGCGTGTGGAATCGGTCGCTTCCCTTTTCATCAGCCGCTGGGACGTGGCCGCGGCGGACAAGGTGCCGGAAAATCTCCGCGGAAAGCTGGGCATCGCCGTGGCGCAGCGCGCCTACAAGGCCGGGGTGGAACTGTACGCCTCCGACCGCTGGCGGCGCATTTGCAATTTCGGCGCGCGCCCGCAGCGGCTGTTGTGGGCCAGCACCGGTACCAAAGATCCGAAAGCGCCGCCGCTGCTTTACGTGGAGGCGCTGGCATCTCCGTACACGGTGAACACCATGCCGGAAAATACGTTGAAGGCCCTGGCGGGGCAGGCCGAATTGACCAAGTTAATGGACGCAAAAGGCGGCGACTGCGAAGCGGTGCTTGCGCAGTTTGCCAAGGCGGGCGTCGATGTGGACGCGCTGGCCGCACGGCTGCAGGACGAAGGCGCGAAGTCATTTGTTAAGTCCTGGAGCGAATTGCTGGGGGTGATCGCTTCCAAGAGCGCCTCGGTCGCCACGGCGGGCCCGATGAAAGCCGGGCGCTAGTCCTTAGGTCGATGTAACGCCGGCAATCCCTTTTCCCCGATCCTCGAGGGCCGGCGAAATTTCCATGATTCCGCTCCACGCAAAACGCGCACGTGTGCCCAGGGGAGATGATCGATGAGCAAAGCTCCATCCGACGCGCTGGTCTTCTTCGGAGCTACCGGAGATCTGGCCTACAAAAAAATTTTCCCGGCATTGCAGGGGATGGTAAAGCACGGGACGCTGAACGTTCCGGTGGTGGGCGTGGCCAAGGCCGGCTGGAACCTGGACCAATTGCGCGCCCGGGCCAAGGATAGCCTGGAAAAGCACGGCGGCCTCGATCCGGCTGCATTCGAAAAGTTGAGCGGTCTGCTGCGCTACGTGGACGGGGACTATCAGGATCCGGCGACCTTCCAGGCGCTGCGGGTAGCGCTCGACGGAGCGGAGCGCCCCGCGCACTATCTGGCGATTCCCCCGGTGCTGTTCGAAACCGTGGTAGAGCACATCGCGCAATCCGACTGCGGGCATAACGCGCGCGTGATCGTCGAAAAGCCGTTCGGGCACGATCTGGCTTCCGCCATAGAGTTGAACAAGGTTTTGCTGTCGATCTTCGATGAATCGTCCATTTTTCGCATCGACCACTTTCTGGGCAAGCGCCCGGTGGACAACATGCTCGTATTTCGCTTCGCCAATGCATTCTCCGAGGCCTTCTGGAACCGGCATTACATCGAGAGCGTGCAGATCACCATGGCCGAAAATTTCGGCATTCAGGGCCGCGGCGCTTTTTACGATGTGACCGGCACCGTGCGCGACGTCGTCCAAAATCACCTGTTTCAAATTCTTTCCAACCTGGTGATGGAACCCCCGGTGCGCTCGGATGCCGAATCCCTGCGCGACGAAAAGGTGAAAGTGTTGAAAGCCATTCCGCCGATCTCGGAAAAGGATCTGGTCCGCGGGCAATTCACGGGATACACGAACGAACCGGGCGTGGCCAAGGATTCGCAAACCGAGACTTTCGCCGCGCTGCGCCTGGAAATCAATTCGTGGCGCTGGAAGGGCATACCCTTCTACATTCGCGCCGGGAAAAATATGCCGGTGACCTGCACGGAAATTTTCGCCAAGTTCCGCAAACCTCCCACGCTGATTCCGGACAGCAAACTGACGGAAAATCATTTGCGCCTGCGCATCAGCCCGGACGTGACCATCGCCATGGGCCTGATGTCGCTGGCTCCGGGCGACGGGATCAACATGCAACCCGGCGAAATGGTGGCCACCAGTTCTCCGGCGGGAGACATGGACGCCTATGAACGATTGCTGGGCGCGGCCATGGCCGGAGACAGCACGCCGTTCGCGCGCGAGGATTACGTGGAAGAAGCCTGGCGCATCGTCGACCCGGTTCTGAAAAAAGGCACGCCGATTTTTCCGTATGCGCCAAACACCTGGGGACCCGCGGAAGTGGCGCAGGTAACGCCGCCGGGTGGCTGGGAAACGCCCACGGCCGGCACGGAACCGCTGACCGGCGGAGGATAATCGCAACGGTTTGTCTGCCGGCTACGTCCCATTCCTGAATTCGGTGGCGCAGGCTTCAGCCTGCGGGTGTTGATCGCGGCAGGGCGGAAAGTGACGCGGGATCAGGCGCGGCCTGAAAGCTGACGGCGCCGATGGTTTCGATCAAGTTCTCTTCTCACGTTCTCATCAAGTGCTCATCGGGTATTCAGCTAAGGAGGAAACATGAATCGTTGGGTGAAAAACCTGGCATTGACCGGCATGGCTTGCGCCGGATTTGTGGCAATGGCGGCCAGCGGCAAGCCGGTCGCGGCGGCCGATGATATGGTCATGACCGCGGACAAAGCCGTGGTGGCTGCGCTGGCGAAAGGCGACAAGGTTGCCGCCAGCAAATGGCTCGATCCGGATTTCACCTGGATCGATGCCGAGGGAATCATGTGGGCCAAGGAAGACGCCTTCCGCAGAGAATTGAAGCCGCTGGTTACGGCGGGCGATGACGTAAAAGTTCTGGAGCACAAATACGGCAAAAGCGTGGTGTGGATTCAGTGGAACCAGGGCAACAAGTATTCTGCCCGGTTTTGGGTGAAGCGCCCGGCCGGCTGGAAACTCCTGCACACCACCGAAATCGCGGCCGTGCCCAAGCGCGATTTCCAGACTGTCGAGCCCACCTACGAAGTTCCCTGCAACAATCCCTGCAAGGCTGTGCCGTACAAACCGCTCAGCACCGGCGAAAAAGCGGCGCTCGACGAATGGCAATCGCAGGAATCCAGCCAGGCGAACTGGGAGATCCACGTGGCCGACAATCTTGACCAGCGCGCGGTCAGCACCTACGGCGGGCCATCGCCCTCCAAGGCCGACCGCATCGCCGGGATGAACAAGCGCAAAGCGGCCAATCCGAACGCACCCAAAGTGGGAGCGGCCCCGGCGCTGTGGATTCGCACCTGGGATTTCGGCGACGCCGTGGTGATGGTTTCGGTGCAGCCGACCTATGGCGATAAGGCCTACTGGTCCAGCCGCGTGCTGGCCCCGAATGAAGCCGGGCTGTGGCAGATGATGGAGAGCTATCACAACTACATTTTGGCTTCGCCGGTGATGACGGCCACGCCGAATCAGCCTGACCTCAAATAGCACAGCAAGATTCGCGAACGCAGCACCAAAAAGAAAACGGCTCAGGGCAGCGGATGCTCCCTGAGCCGTTTTTATTCCTGGCGCCGAACTGCTTTCGGAAACGCAGTGTCTACTTGTGGAAGCGCCCCACCAGCACGCCCTTGCCGACGATGTGGCCGTCCATGGCGGACATCACATCCGCGCGCGAGGCATCCGGGCCGAGTGTCAGCTTGGTATCAAGCGCGAACAGTTCGAACGTGTAGTGATGGTACGGGCCAACCGCCGGCGCCCCCGGGCCGAGATAGCCAACCAGTCCGCGGCGATTCTTGGCTTGCACGGTTCCATCCGGCAAGGATGCCGTGGTAGGCACCGCTTCCGGAAGTCCGGTGGCCGTTCCGGGAATGTTGAACGCCAGCCAATGAAGTACGTCGCCGGTCTTTTTTTCGAGCGCGGCATCGGGATCGTGAGCGAGCAGGACGAAGCTGACGGTATTCGGCGGAACGTTGGTCCACTTCAATTGCGGCGAGACCCACGTGTCCCCGGCTTGCGTGAACTTCGGCGGAATAATCGATCCGTCTTCGAACGCCGGGGACATCAGCGCCAGACCGGGCACTGCCGGAGCGGCCGCCGGAGGAGCCTGCGCCTTTGCAGGGGCGGAGGCCACAGCGGAAATTGCCAGGATGGCGCATGCAGAGAGTGCTTGCTTCCAGGTCATTTTCAATTTCTCCTTTTTCAATTTTCAGGATTCTTGAATCTGAAATTTTTGCATTGGCGCCGCCCGCGGTGCGCTTCGTGCCCGGCGATGTGATTTTTCGGTCCAGCAAAACGCCTGCGCTACTTCGCCGCCGGGAGCTTCGCCAGCGGCGGCGGGCCGCCGCCGGGTGTGCCGTCTTCGGCCGTGTTGCTCAGCATCGCCAGCGTGATATAGACGCCGCTGACGGTAATGACGTCAACGATTTGCTGATCGCTGAAAAGCTCGCGAGCCTTTTTGAACGTGGCGTCGCTGACCACGTGATTGGTCGCCAGTTCCGAGCACACGTCGTAGACGGCCGCTTCGTCCGGCTGCATGGAGCCTGGGCGCTTCCCAACCTTGAGGTCATCGGCCACGGCCTGCGGGAGCCCGGCCTTCAGTGCGAGCGGATAGTGGGCGGTCCATTCCAATTGGGAAGTCCACTGACGCGCCACAATCAAGATCGCGAATTCATTCAGGCGGCGCGGCACGGAGGTATTGAACCGCAGATAGTCGAGCATTGAGAACATGCGCTGGCCCATCACCGGGCTGCGCAGCATCATGTTGTAGGGCCCGGAAAGTCCCACGCTGGACACTTTCAGAATTTCATCCGCGAATGGCTTCTGCTGTTCGTTGAGTTGCTCCACTTTCATCACTGGAAAGCGCTCTTGCTTCTCCGCAGAGTGCACTTGAACCTCCGGCAGGACCAACACCACACCCATGGCCACCGTGACGCACAACCCTAGCACGACCCGCCGCTTCATGTCTTTGTCCTCCACTCCTTGGAATCGGTCCGGCTTGTCCAGCAGAAAGCGAACATATAACCGACGGCGCGGGATTGCAACCTTGGGGCGCGGATCAGCTTGGCTTCCATTCTTCAGGGGCTAAAGCCTCCCTACTCGCTGCCGGAAACGTCGGGACTAAAGTCCCGACCTCCGAAACCAGCAATCACGGTGCGAGCCGTGGTGAGAGCCGCGCGTCGACTGTTTGCACTTTTTGTTGATCGCATGGGCTGATTCCTTGCGGAGCGCGCGCGTCCGCTTGTGGGCGGGAAAGACGCTGTGCTATTTTCGCCGTTCGTCAACGGAGGACGTTTCCGAAATGAATTCTTCCACGCAACCTTCCGAAATCGATCTGCGGCATTTGCGGCGGTGTATCGCGCTGGCCGGCGAGGCGCGCGCGGAGGGACAGCATCCGTTCGGTTCGCTGATTGCCGACGCGAACGGGACCGTGCTGGCGGTGGGGAAAAATCAGGCTCGGCCGCCCGAAGGCGATCCCACACGCCACGCGGAAATGGTGGCTGTGAGCCATGCGGCGCGGAAGTATTCTCCGCAGCAACTGGCCGGCGCGACGCTCTATACCAGCACGGAGCCGTGCTGCATGTGCGCCGGAGCGATTTACTGGGCGGGCATCGGGCGCATCGTCTACGCGCTCTCCGAGCACGGGCTCTACCAGATGACCGGCGCCAATCCCGAAAATCCGACGCTTTCGCTTCCCTGCCGCGAAGTGTTCGCCCGCGGGCAACGAAGCGTGGAAATTGTCGGACCGCTGCTGGAAAACGAGGCGACCGTGCCGCATCAGGGGTTCTGGGGTTAATCGGCTCCTGCGATTCCGGCGCCGATGCGGCGCCGCGTCCGCGACCAGATCGCGGATGCCTAACGGCCGTTGCCGTCATTCATGACCCATTCGATGGCGTGCTGCAGCAGTTCGCGCGAATTTCGCAGCGCGAGCTTATCTTTGATGTGCGCCTGGTAGGACTCGACGGTTTTGACGCTCACGTGCAGTTCGCCGGCAATCTGGCGCGTGGCGTGGCCCTCGCCGATCAGGCGGAATACTTCCAGTTCGCGATCGGTAAGATTCGCGAGCGGCGAGTTGTTGAGCGGCGCGGTACCTCCCAGGTGCTGGCGCAATAGCGAGTTCGTCAGGCGTTCGCTCAGATACATCTCGCCCTGCAGAATCCGGCGAATGGCAATCAACACTCGTTTGGTGGCCTCCTGCTTCATGATGTAACCGTTGGCGCCGGCGCGCAGGACGCGTTCCGCGTAGATGGACTCGTCATGCATCGATAGAATCAAAACCGGCAGCGCCGCGTTCTTGGCGCGGATTTCCTTCAGCACGTCGAGGCCATCCGGACCGCTGAGGGAAATATCCAGGACTACGACGTCCGGACGCAACGTAGCGATGGCATGAAACGCGGAGTGAGCGCCTTCCGCCTCACCGCAGACCGACAAATCGCTTTCACGGTCGATCAGCAGGACCAGCCCCTGCCGCACAATCGGATGATCGTCCACCAGCAGCACCCGGTATCTCTTCGATGACGAAGCGGGTTGCGCTTTGTTCGACACAGGACATTCCTCCTAGGCGTTCTCGCGAGCCGGAAGAGTGCAAGTGACGCTGCGAACTTCGTTCGGCTGCACGTTCAGCGAACCGCCCACGGCGATGGCGCGACGGCTCATGACGATCAGACTGACTTCGGGACGACTAGGGGTTCCATCGATTTTCAGCCCTCACGATAAACGAAAACACAATTACAAAACTAGTATCTCGATTTACAAAGCCAACCTTGCCGGGATTCTATCCAATTCCTGGTCATCCCGCCACGAATTGTGGTGCACTCAGGGCCCACGGCGAATGCGACGGTGAATCGACAATTTCGCATGAGAGCGCCCCTCCTGTGGAAAAGTGCCTGCCAACTCCGCGTGCTATAATTGCCATCCACATACTTGTAGCCGCGACACCTGAACATGCGAAAGAAACCTGCAAAACGCCGCAAGCCGGGAACCGCCAAATCGCATGCGGCCATCGAGTCGCAACTCCTCGATGCCAACCAGCGTTTGCGCTCCATTCTGTTCGCCAATGAAATCGGCACCTGGACCTGGGATACCGCCAACGACCGCGTGATCGCGGATGAAAACCTGGCGCGCGTGTTCGGCTTGAGCCCAAAGGAAGCTGCCGGAGCGCCGATCGAGAAATACCTGGATTCCATGCACCCGGACGACCGGCCCGCGGTGGTGGCCGCCGTGGCCGGCGCGATGGACGACCCGAATGGAAAGTTTGAGATTGACTATCGAGTGGTCCGAAAAGATGGAGGCATGTCCTGGGTTACCGCCAGGGGTAAAGTCGAGCGGGACGCCGCCGGGCAACCCAAATACTTTCCCGGCGTGGTGATCGATATCACCAACCGCAAATTGTCCGAGGAAAATGCGGCCCAACTGCGCCGCAGCCTGGACGTGCAATCCCGGCTCCTGGACACCACTCTCTCCACGATTACGGACTTCGCATATACCTTCGATCGCGATGGCCGCTTCGTCTATGTGAATCAGGCGCTGCTCGACCTGTGGGGCTTGAAGCTGGCGGACGCCGTCGGGAAAAATTTCTTCGACCTGAAATACCCCGATGAACTGGCGGCGCGCCTGCAGCGGCAGATCCAGCAGGTGATCGAAACCAAGACTGGTTTGACCGACGAGGCTCCCTACACAAGTCCGACCGGCGCGGGCGGCTACTACGAGTACATTTTTCAGCCGGTGATGGACCGTGACGGAAACGTGCAGGAAGTTGTCGGCTCGACGCGCGACATCACCGAGCACAAACGCGCGGAGGAAGATCTGCGGCAGAGCCAGGAACGCTACCGCGTTCTGGCCGAGACCCTGGAAAGCCAGGTGCGTGAGCGCACCCTGCAACTGGAGCGGCGAAACAATGAGATGCTGAATCAGTCCGAGCAGCTGCGCGAATTGTCCGTGCGCCTGATGGAAATGCAGGATGAAGAACGCCGCCGCATCGCCCGCGAATTGCATGACAGCGCGGGCCAGACGATCGCCATGCTGAGCATGAACCTGGCGCAAATCGCCAAAGAAGCGGCGGAAGGCAACGCGAACCTGGCCGCGCTGGCTGACGAAAGCCGGGCCCTGGCGCAGGAACTGAATCAGGAACTGCGCACGACTTCCTATCTGCTCCATCCGCCGCTGCTCGATGAAACCGGACTGCGGGCCGCGCTGGAGTGGTACGCCGACGGACTGAAACGCCGCGCCGGCCTGGAAGTAAATATCGTGCTGGAGAAAGGCCTGGAAAGGCCTTCGCGGGAATTGGAGCTGGCCGTCTTCCGCATCGCGCAGGAATGCCTGACCAATATTCACCGGCATTCCGGCAGCAAGAACGCGCACATTCGCATCGTCCGGAAAAATGGAAATTTGTGCGTCGAGGTGCGCGACGAAGGCCGCGGCATCGCGCCGGACAAACTTTCGCGAATCCAGAGCAATGGCGGCGGCGTGGGATTGCGCGGAATGCGCGAGCGGGTGCGACAATTTTTTGGAACGGTGGCCATCGAATCGCAGCCTGGTGAAGGCACAACTGTCCTGGTTACGTTGCCGCTGGCCACAGGCGATCGCGCGAAAGTTCAATCTCCGCCGCGGGCCTGACTTTCTTTCCTCTCGACAATTCTTCGCATCTCACCTGGTGCGTGCTCACGGCTTGCGTGAAGAACCCGGCCGGGTTCCCGGGCGGAATTGATTCGCAGCGGCGCCCAAATTCCACCGGCTGAAGCCGGAGCCACTTTTGCTGAAAAAGCGCACTGGCAGCCCGCGCGCGAACGCTGTAACCTTAATTGAGTCGACCGGGGCGCGGCCAGCAGGCGCGGAATTGGGGTCATCATGAGAATTCGCAATCGGACTTCCTACCTCTTAATAGCTGCGGTAGTTCTTTCGTTCGCCGGACTTATTTGGGCCCAATCGCCAGCGCGAACGCTGTTCGTGAACGGCAGATCCGCGGGCAACGTCGTGCAAATGAGCGGGCATGCCTACGTGGACGTGGAAACCATCGCGCAGTTCACAAACGGCTCGGTAACCATCGAACCCGGGCGCGTGGTGCTGACCTTTCCCGCGACGCCATCGAACACGGCTGCGAGTTCCAACTCGGCGCCGGCCGCGGCTGCTCCGCCGGGACTCTCGAGAAATTTCGCCAGCCTGGCGATTGCCGAACTGGCCGAGATGCGCGAATGGCGCGGCGCCGTCGGCACGATCCTCGCGTATGGCGTGCCGGTCGTGGGAACCTGGCCGCAGGACTATCACGATCGCGTTGACGCCAACCTGCAGCAGGTCAGCGTGGCCGCGACCACCGCCGCCGATCAGGACGCGCTGCAACTTTTACGCAATGAATTTTCGAATATCGCGCGATGGGCCAACGATGTGGTCGCGACACGCCAGTCCCTGAACGCCACGCGGACCGTCGGCGAAAACGCCATGCAGAACGATCAGGGCCTGGCAAAAATCAGCGCCTGCAGCCGGTTCCTCAGCTCCATGCTGGTCAGCGGAATGTTCAGCGACGATCAAAGCTGCCATTAATACACGATCCACGATAATTCAGTAACACAGGCTTCAGCCTGTGGATTTTTATGAGTGCTTGCCCGGACGGAAGGGACTGCACAAGTTTCACACGTTGCTGAAAAAGTCATCCGATGACGGCGTTTTGAATTTTTTCGCGGCGTGGTCAGCCTCAGCCGTAGTTTCAGTCCCGGGCAGGACTTTTGAAACCCCACAGGCTGAAGCCTGTGCTACTTGTACCCTCATGAAATGGATTTGCGGCTGCTAGAGTGTCTCGCAGGATAGTCGGCCTTCGATCACGCCTGTAATCCGTACGTCGAGAAATTGATTTGAGGGCCAGGTGCCGGGGACGCGCGCATCCAGATAATTGCTGGAAACTGCGCGGCTCCAGGCGCGGCCGGCGTCTTCGCCGCTGCCGTTCAGAGTCAGCACGCGCATCGCGCGCCCAATCTGGGCCTGCTGGAATGTGGACTTCTTCTTTTCGCCCAGCGCGCGCAATTCCCGGGCGCGCCGCGCGATCACTGCGCCCGCCACAGGATTACCCAGCGAGGCTGCTGCCGTGCCGGGCCGCGCTGAAAAAGAAAACACGTGCAGGTAGGTCAGCGGCAACCTTTCTATGAGTGCGAGCGTAGCGTGATGGTCTTCGTCCGTCTCGCCCGGGAAACCGGCGATCACGTCCGCGCCGATGGCCGCGTCCGGCAGCCATTGGCGCGCCAGTTCCGCGCGGCGGGCATAGTGTTCGGCGCGATACCAGCGGTGCATTTTTGCCAGGATGCGGTCTGAGCCGGACTGCAGCGGCATATGCAGGTGCCGCGCCATCCGCTCGCTCGCCGCGAAGATCGCAATCAAATCCTCGGTGATGTCCATCGGCTCCACGGAACTGACCCGCAAGCGTTCCACTGGCGTCTCGTCGAGCACGCGGCGCAGGACTTTCCCGAGTTCAGCATGCGGGGTGAGATCTCGCCCGTAGTTGCCCAGATCGATTCCGCTCAGCACCACTTCGCGGGCTCCGCCTGCACACAGCGCGCGAATTTCCTCGATCACGCGGTGCGGCTCTAGGCTCCGGCTGCGGCCGCGCACCTGCGGAATCACGCAGTACGCGCACTTTTTGTTGCACCCGTCCTGAATTTTAAGCACCGGACGCGTGTGGCCCGCTTCGCCGCCCTCGACGGGTGCGAAGAACAGCTCGCGCTGCTCCAGAATGTCGCCCGTCAGGATGTTGGCGGGCCCGCCGTGAAAGGCAGGGGCGTCATTGGCGATCGTTGCCACAGGAACAAATCCCTGTAGCGCAGCGGAGGCGGCTGAAACCCCGCACGCGTTTTCGGGCACGGCGGGCACCGCGGCGGCTTGCCGATTCCCTAGCTCCATTTCCTGAATCAGGCGCGCGATCTCCGGCTTGTGCGAATTTCCTACGACCCAGGAAACTCCCTTGAGGGCGGCCAACTCTTCCGGCGCGCGCTGGGCGTAGCAGCCGGTGACGATCACGCGAGCACCGGGATTTTCGCGGTGAAGGGCGCGGACGGACTGGCGCGCCTGCAAATCCGCGGCGGCCGTCACCGTGCACGTATTGATGACCACCACGTCGGCGGAATTCGCATCCGCAGAGACCGCATAGCCGCGATCGAGCAATTGCCGCTCAATCGCCGCCGCGTCCGCCTGCGTCGCCCGGCATCCGAATTGTTCGATGAAAAATTTAGCCATCCGCCTTCCGCGTCCCTCGATTGGGATTTCATGTCGAAGGCGCATACCCGGCTGCAAAGGTCGCGGAAAAACTCAAAGCGTCGACATTCTGAGCGCAGCGAAGAATCTCTCTTTCTTTGCTCGCACTCACATCGAAGAGAGATTCTTCGCTGCGCTCAGAATGACGACGAGGGAACTTTTTCCGTTGCCTGTTCCGCATGCGCTCAATATTGCGTGCAGGATTATAACAGGCGGCGAATCACCGGGCGCGGACATCCAGTTACCCTTCGCCTCGCCAGGGGTTGTCCGCGCCAGCCGCTTCGGGTATCTTCCATGGCAGCGGAGAACTATGGTCGACATTCACTGCCACATTCTTCCGGGCCTGGACGACGGCTCGGACAAAATGGAAACCTCCATCCAGATGGCGGAAGCCGCCATCGCCGACGGCGTCACGCACGTGGTGGGGACGCCGCACGCCAATTCCCACTATAAATTTGACCTCGAACGAAACCTGCGGCTGCGCGACGAATTGCAGGCCGCCGTCGGCAACCGCCTGACGCTGGCGACCGGCTGCGATTTCCACCTAAATTTTGAGAATTTGCAGGACCTGGAAAAAAATCCGCAGAAGTACACCATCAACCAGAAAAACTATCTGCTCGTGGAATTCGCGGACTTCTCCATTCCGCCCTCGATGGACGACACCATGCACCGCCTGCACCTGATGGGGTTGTCGCCGATCATCACCCATCCCGAGCGCAACGCCATGCTGCGCACCAAGCCCGAGCGGATGTATCGCTGGCTGCATCAGGGCAGCTACGTGCAGATCACGGCGCAGTCCATCACCGGACGCTTCGGAAGCTCAGCCCAGCAGCGCGCCGAGCAGTGGCTGGACGAGGACCGCGTTCATTTCATCGCCAGTGACGCGCATAACCTGACCGGACGCCCGCTGCAACTTGCGCGCGGCGTACGATGCGGTAGCCGAACGCCGCGGCGAAGAAGTCGCCAAGGCGCTGTTTCAAGAAAATCCGCTGGCTGCGTTCGAAGGCCGCAGCCTTCCCTACGAACCAGAGCCCGCCGACCCCAATGCCAAGCCGTACCGCAAGCGCAAACGCTTCTTCTTTTTCTGAGTGAGAAAAAGTTCGAGCGAACAAAAAAGTAGATTTGTCATTCTGAGCGCAGCGAAGAATCTCTCTTCGATCGAAGTGCGAGCAACCAAACCAAGGGAGATTCCGCTTCGCTCACAATGACAGCGCTGGAAGTTTTTCCAAAGCGCGGTCAGCCGGTTTGGTTTAGATTCGGCCCGGCGCAAAAAAAGCAGACAGGCTGAAGCCTGTCCTACTCTCTAGCCTTCGCGAGCCAGCTCCGGATGCCGTTCCACCAGCCATCCTGAAATCTCCCGGTCCAGTTCCGGCAAATGCCCGGCAAAAAAGTGATCCCCGCCCGCGACCATGGCCACCCGCGTCGCTTCGCGCGCGGGCGCCGGAAATTTCTCAACCATCGCGCGCAGCGTTGCCGCGCGGACCGAACCGGTCAAATTCCCCCGACACCAGCAGCTTCGGCTTCTGGCAGTGATCGAGATAGGAAAAATTCCGGCGTTCCGTGTCGCCGATCGGGAGTCCCAGTCCTAGTAGCTCCACAACCCGCGGATCGGCGCACCCGGCGCGCAGTCCGACCCAGGAGCCAAAACTGAAACCCGCAACCAGCAGCGGCAGGCCCGGATATTCCGCCGCGATAAAATCAATCGCCGCGTGAACGTCCTGCTCCTCGCCTATGCCATCGTCATGCCGCCCTTCGCTCTTGCCCACGCCCCGGAAATTGAAGCGCAGCACCGGAATCCCGAAGCGATGAATGCTCTTCGCAGCCTGGTAAACCACCTTGTTATGCATCGTCCCGCCGAAGAGTGGATGCGGATGGCAAACCACAGCGGCCAAGGGCGGCTGCGAGCAGCATTGCGCTCTTCGCCGTGGACCACAAGATCGCTTCGAGCCGGCCCGCGGGCCCGGCCAGCGTCAGGTTGCGATGAAGTTGTTCAGTCATTTAACTATGTAACCATAGCCGCGCGCCTCGGAACAAATCGCGGCGAGCGCCCCATGGCCGAATTCACGGCCAGAACGGCCAGTACGCCGAAAGTTTCTCTCGGAATGTGGCGATTCCCGTTGCGAATTTCATACCGCGATGCTACGTTGTGCGGGCAGTGCCTGGAACGCCCTCTTCCGGGGGAATGATGGCAACATTCGATTGAACGCCGAGCCTCACGGCGATTTACGATGACGCTTCCCTTAACGGTCCGGTCAACCGGACCGGAGGCGGCAACGAACGGCAAGGACAAACGCGGGACGTCAGTTTCCGCGGCCTCTACTTTTTGATCGAAGCAGATTTCGCTCCCGGGACTCCCATCGAATTTATTCTGACGCTGCCGCGCGAAATCACCATGGCCGGCGACGTTCACATCCGCTGCTTCGCGGAAATCGTCCGCGTCGAGCCGCACAACGGCCAGCGCGGCGTCGCCGCCCGCATCGACCGCTACGAATTTCTCCCGTCCGCATCCTGATCGGTGCCACTAGCACAGCGACTCTTTACCCTGAGCCCGTGCGAAGGGCTCGCTGTGCGGTTTTTGCCGCTTTCTTATTTCCACGAATTGAGCCTTTAGCGCAGCCTCCACGCGGAGGCCCGCCTTCCCATATCTTTGGTTTCGCGCCAATTTCCCAGTAGAATTGCAGGTGAAGCATCCGATCAGGAGGAACCATGGAAGCCTAGACGTCAAATCGACGCTCGATGAATTGAAGGAAGACGCGGTGCTGCCGCATCCCGTGCGCCTGCGCGACATGATTCTGCGCACGCCGCTCAACGCCGCGGACGCGCTTGAAATGAACCGTGAATTTCAGAACTACCTGACGCACTACGGCGAGACGCAAAAAGTCGCGCTGGAAATTCTGGAAAAGCTGGTGGCCCGCGAAGCGGAGAAGGCCTAGACGCCGTGGATCGCGCGCCGCGCGCCTGCATCGGGATTTTCCCGGCTCGCCTGAAATCATGCCCCGAGAAACCATCCTGATCGACGCCGACGACACGCTCTGGGAAAATAACGTCTTCTTCGAGCAGACCATCGAGGAATTTCTCACGCTGCTCGAACCCTTCGGCTATCCCGCGCGAATACGCCCGCCACATCCTGAACGAAACCGAGCGCCGCAACATTCGCCAGCACGGCTACGGCGTGCGCAGCTTCGGCCGCTCGCTGGAAGAAACGTACATGAAGCTCGCCGGTCACCAGGCCGAACGCGCGACGGTGGAGAATATCCATCAGCGCGTTCAGGAACTGGAGCGCACGCCGCCCAACATCCTGGACGGCGTGCTCGAAACGCTGGACTATCTCGCCGAGCGCCATCGCCTGATCCTTTTCACGAAGGGCGAAGCGGCCGAACAGGCGGCCAAAGTCGAACGCTCCGGCCTGCAGATTCATTTCGACGCGATCGAAATTGTGCCGGAAAAAGATGCGGCGACCTACCGCGCCCTCGTGAACCGGCATCACGTCGTGAAATCGCACGGATGGATGGTCGGCAACAGCCCGCGCAGCGATATCAATCCCGCGCTCGAGGCGGGTCTGAACGCCGTGTTCATTCCGCACCACGCCACCTGGGCGCTGGAGCACGAAGAAGTACGCAGCGGCGCCGGCCGCCTGCTGATCCTGACAGAGCTTCCGCGCGCTGCGCGAACATTTCTAGTTCGCGTTTCTCACGATCGCTATGCTGAGCCGCGCAGAACACTCGCACGCATTTAAGTTCCTGGACGACGCTCAATGACAATTTAATGTGGCGCATGCTTTAGCTTGCGCAGTGCGAGTTTGCACGAGAGTGACATGGAACGCTGCGGGGCGACCTGGGTCTTTAAGCGCTTCCGCAGATGTAAAAGTTCACGGCGCAAGCTAAAGCATGCGCCACATGTTCTGGCTAGAACCGCCTCAAAACGCCGGCCCGCGCGAACGAAACGGAATGTGCACGACGGCTTCCAGGTCCACCGGCTCGCCACGCCGTTCCGCCGGGCGGAACTTCCACTGCGCCAACGCTTCCATGGCATTGGCATCGAGCAGCGGGTCCACGCTGCGAACCAGCTGAATGCTGTCTACGCTGCCGTCCTTGCGGATGATCGCGTACAGAATCACTTCGCCGTCCACGTGCGACGTCCGCAGTTCGGGCGGATATTTCGGGTCAACCTTACGCAGCGGAACGGGGCCCGCCAGATCCGCCGATGTTTCCGGAGCGCCGGCGCCGGGAAGGCCCGATGATTGCTGGTCATTCAACTCCGCAAAATTTAAAACCCAGCTGCCCGACGCGCTGGTCAGGTTCGGCATGTTCACGTGCAGTGTGTATACGCGTTTCGATCCCAGCACTTCTTGCGGAGTCATCCCCAATTTCGGCAGATTTTTTGCCGCGCCCTCCGCGTCACTGGAAAGTGATTTGGATCGCTCCGCGGGAATAACGGGGCGCGGCGCTGGGCGAATGACCAGCGCATTTCCGTTTCCATGCGACGCACCTCCGCTGCCGAGCCCAGAAGTGGGACTCGAATTTGCCGCATTTCCTCCGGTGATGAAGATTCCCTCCGGACCGTGGCCGCCGCCGGTTCCGGCGCCGCCCGCGGTTGCTGCGGACGGGCTTCCCGGTTTTGTCCCGTCCGGAGAAATCGCCACGCGCGCGGAAAGATTACCGGCCGGAATTGCCGGAGGCGCCACCGGCCCCGGCGTTGCCGAAAGCGCGATGATCGTTTCGTTGTCTCCGGTACGCCCGGCGATCTCCGGCGCCGTCGAATTGGCCTCCCTGCTCTGCGTATTGGCACGAGGAGCCGACATCGGATTGACCGGCAGCAGCGGCTTCGCGGGCGTTCGCGTGGAGGAAACAATATTGATCGCTCCCGCCTGCTTTTCCGCGACGGCAATTTCCGGAGCAGCGGCGTTGGAGGCTGCAAGCGACGCGAGCGTCTTGGGGCGCAGCGAAGTCAATTCCTTCGCCGTGAGCTGCAGTTTGGGGCGCTCCGGCTGCGCGCCTGCCAGCTGCACGATATTGGGCAGTACCGGCAAAATCTTGGGCGGTTCCTGCGGCGCCTTCGGCTGGATCAGCGTTTGCCGGGGATGTGTCGGATGGAGCGGCTCGGAAAGAATCGTTTGCCGGGGATGGAACGCGTCGGCGCCGCGAACTGGTTCCTTTGGCGTTTCCTTCCGCGCCGCGGGCCGCGGCGCGTGCAGAGCCGGCAGCATCGCCGGAAAATCCTTCGCCGGTCCGTACCAGGTAAGTTCCTCGTGCGTTGCTGCCGCCGGGCGCGCCGGCTGAATCTTCCAGATCGGCGGCGGGAAGATGCTCAACAGGATCTGCAGCATGATGGCGATCGCAAACGCAAACTTCGGAAATTTGCGTTCGATCCAGCAATCGCGGAAGTAGGGGTCGCCCAGAAATTTCCGCGGGGCTGCCGGGCCGCCCACCAGCGCCGCCACGCTGGAGCGGAATTCCTCAACGGTCCCAGTTCCGGGCACAGAAAGCCGGGGTCCCGCCATCTCGGCCGATGAACCAAACGGAACGGCAAGACTATTCCCTTCGTGCAAATGCGCGATGCGAAGCAAGTGAAATGGCCCCCGGGAAATTATACGCTACCCGTGGGACAGGCTTCAGCCTGTCGGGGTTTTCGGCCATGAAGCCCGTCCTACTTAAAACTTGCCGTTCGCCACGTGTTTTGCCACGATAGGTGCCGCGATGAGTTCCCGCGCGCAGATGCCGTTTTTCGCATCGCGAAGAATGTGAGTTGCCATGTCCACCACCCCTTCCCCATCCGCCTCAAAATCCGGCCGCTTTCCCCTGTGGGGAAAAATTCTCGTGGGTCTATTTGTATTGTTCCTGCTCGTGGCGCTGACCCTACCGTACTTCCTGAACGTGGATCGCTACCGCGACACCATCGCCGATGCGCTGGCCAAGGCCACGGGGCGCAAAGTCACGCTCGGCCCGATTCACGCGCGCCTCTTTCCCGGCGCCGGCGTGAGCGTTGCCGACCTGCACATCGGCAACCCGGACGGCTTTCCCGCCGGCGATCTGATCGGCGCGGATGAGATTCGCGTCAACGTGGCGCTTGCTCCCTTGATGCACGGCACGATTCACGTGAATTCCGTGGAGCTGGTGCATCCGAAACTGATCGTGCTGACGGACAGCGACGGAAAGAACAATTACACATTCACGCCGACCGAAACGGCGGCGACCAAGTCCGGCGATTCTTCCTCCAGCATGACTCTGGACCAGATCGACAGCATCAGCCTGACCGGCGCGGAAGTGGTGGTGGGCAACGTGATCAAGGGCGCCGCGGCTCCGCTGGCCGATACCAAGGGCATCAACGTCACGCTGCACAATTTCGTGATCACCCCGATGCGCATGCATGACTGGCAGGCGGAATCGAATCTTTCCAGTGTGACCCTGGCGCTCAGCGGCTGGAAGCAGCCCATCGCCTTTCATACCGGGCAGTTCACGCTCTCCGGCGGAAAGCTGGACGCGCAATTTGTCGCCGACCTGGCCACCGCCGCGGACATCAAAGGCACGCTGAACGTTCCGGACTTCGAGCACCCGCAAGTCAATTTTGAAATGAGCGCGTCGCAACTGGACGTAGACAAGCTGATCGATGTTGCGGGCAGCGGGTCAGGCATTCCCTCCGCGCCCACGCCGGAGGGCGTAGCGGCCGACAAGCCGGCGCAGAGCACCGTGCCTGCGAAGGCTCCCGCCAAAGCCCCCTCGAAGATGAAATCGGCTCCCGCAACGGCGGCCGCGCCGGCGCCTGCGGCACCCGAAGCGAAAAGCGAACTTGTAGCCCGCGGACACATCAACATCGAAAAAATCACCACCAAGCCGTACGCGGTTGGGCCGGCCAACGTGGAGATCCGCGTCTACACCGATCGCGCGGAGCTGTGGCCGATTTCCATCGGCATGTACGGTGGCACGCTGCAATTATCCTCGCGCATCGATCGCGTCACGAACCCGGCGCGCTTCACGGCTAACGTGCAAATGCGCAATCTGGATGTAGCCAAGGTGCTCGAACCCACGCCGTCCGCGCGCGGAAAAATGGGCGGCACCGGGGAACTCGATTTGCAGCTCCTCGGCAACCTCAGCGACGCCTGGAAGAAAACTCTTTCCGGCAGCGGAAAATTTGCGGTGCGCAACGGCCACCTGCCGGGAGTGAACATCGCCGGAGCCGCGGAATCGCTGGCCAAAATGGCCGGAGTCGGCGGAGACACGCCGTTTTCCGTGCTGGAGGGAGACATCACCATCGCCGACCAGCACGTTACCAGCAAACTCATTCATCTGGATTCGTCAGTCGGCATCGTCGATCTGCACGGCAGCCTCGGGCTGGACAGCACGCTCAATTATCAGGGATCGGCGACCGTCAATCCCGCGGGCGCCTTGGGCAAGGGCGCCGTCGGCAGCGTGGTCGGCGGACTGATCGGCAGCCGCGTAGGAAAAATTACTGTGCCGTTTGACCTGGCCGGCACAATCGAAAGTCCGAAAGTTACTCCCGGCAAGGGAGGACCAAGCGTCGGCGCACCCGCGACGGCCACAGGCACCCCGCCGATATCGGCCCCCAACAACCCCGCCTCAATTCAAGACGACGTCAACACGCTGAAGGGATTGTTCGGCAAGAAGAAGTAAGTAGCACAGGCTTCAGCCTGTGGATTTTTGATACCGCAAGAAAAACCGGTCGCGAGGGCAAGCCCCCTCCAACCGTCAAATCGCCCACGCCCAAGCCAAGAAAAATCTCCCGACTCGGAATCCGTGCCGCTACGCCGCCAGCGCCAGCCGATAAAAGCTGAGCGCCGCATCCCCCTGCGCAACCACCCGCGCCAGTTCCAGGTCCCCCACGCGCTCGGGCAGCACGCGCTTTTTCAAATGCTCAACAATCACGCGCGCCCCGGGCGCAACGATGGAGGACTCTCCCAAAGTCTCCAGCGCGTTCTCGTATTCCACGTCCGCGGCGTACGGCGGATCGAGAAAAATAAACTGCGCGTGAACGTGCCGCGACTCCAGCTTTTCGATGGCGCGCTCTACATCCATGCTCAGGATCTCCGCCTCCCCGCCGATTTCCAGCGAATCCAGGTTGCGCCGGATCAACGCAGCAGCCGCCGCGTGCTGCTCCGCAAAAATCGCATGCCGCGCCCCGCGGCTGAGCGCCTCAATTCCCACCGCGCCCGTTCCCGCGTACAAATCCACAAAAGTCGCGCCGGACACTTGCGGTCCCAGAATATTGAACAGCGTTTCGCGCAGCCGGTCGCCGGTCGGCCGCAGCGCCTGCCCTTTCAAGCTGCGCAGCGGCCGGCTCCGGTATTTGCCTGCGATCACGCGCATGCCCGAATCCCTGGGAACCACGGATGCACACGGAAAGACACAGATAGGTACAAAACCAATGAAGAGATAGGTTCGTGGCACATCGATTCTCGACTCATTCCTTTGTGCTTATCTGTGTTCATCCGTGTGCATCCGTGGTTTCAACCGCTTACCCTACCGAAGCCAGCTGATACCGCCGCTGCCATTCCATGGGCAGGCCCGCCAGAAGTCGCCGCCTCGCAGCTTCCGCTTCTGGCGGCTCCACCAGCGCCAGCGCTTCCCGCCGCGCCTGCTCCAGCACCGCAAAATCGCGAATCGGATTTGCAATGTGGAAGCCGAGCTCTCCGCTCTGCCGCGTGCCGAAAAATTCTCCGGGGCCGCGCAATTTTAAATCCGTTTCGGCAATCTCAAAACCGTTGGTGGTGCGCACCATGGTTTCCAGGCGCACCTGCGCATCTTCCCCGGGATTTTTGGGAGCGATCAGGATGCACGTGCCCTTTTCGCCGCCGCGGCCGATGCGCCCGCGTAACTGGTGCAATTGGGAAAGGCCGAAGCGGTTGGCGTGCTCGATGACCATGACGGTGGCGTTGGGCACGTCCACGCCCACTTCGATGACCGTCGTGGCCACCAGGATATCGATTTCATGCCGGCGGAACTCGTCCATCACTTTTTCTTTTTCGTCGCTTTTCATGCGGCCGTGCAGCAGGCCGACGTGCCGGTCGCGGAAAATCACGCTGCGCAGCCGATCAAACTCCACGATCGCCGCTTTCAGCGACTTCTGCGATTCCACAGATTTCGATTGCTCGATCACCGGATACACGACGTACGCCTGCCGACCCGCCGCGATTTCCCGCCGCAGAAAATCCCACACGCCCGGCAGGTTCGTTTCCGAAGATACTCGCGTGACGATCGGCACGCGCCCCGGAGGCATCTCGTCAATCACCGATATGTCCAGATCGCCATACAACGTAAGCGACAGCGTGCGCGGAATAGGCGTCGCGGTCATCACCAGCACATCGGGCGCGGAGCCTTTCTCCATGAGTTCCTTGCGCTGCAGCACGCCGAAGCGATGCTGCTCATCCACCACCACCAGCCCCAGTCGCTGGAATTCCACTTGCGGCTCCAGCAGCGCGTGCGTTCCCACCACCAGTTGCGCCTCTCCTGAACGGATGCGTTCCAGCGCCGCCTTTTTCTCCGAACCCTTCAACCCGCTGATCAAAAGCTCCACGCGGTATCCCGACCGCGCAAATAATTTTCCCGCCGCCAGGAAATGCTGCACCGCAAGAATTTCGGTGGGCGCCATCAACGCGGCCTGGTAACCGTTCTCGATCACAATGGTCGCGGCCTCCAGGGCCACAATGGTCTTGCCGCTGCCCACGTCGCCCTGCAGCAGGCGGTTCATCGGCGCGCCCTTCTCAAGGTCCGCGGCGATTTCACCCAGCGCGCGTTTCTGCGCACCCGTCGGCTTGAAGGGCAGTACGCGCTTGATCGCTTCACGAATGGCCGGTTCGCGCACGCGGAAGGCGATGCCCGCCTGCCGCTGCGCCGATTTCTTGCGCATGGCCACGCTCAATTGATAGAAGAAAAATTCCTCAAAGATCAGCCGCAGGTGCGCCGCCGAGCGAAACGAATTCAACGCCTCGACCGATTCGGTGGCCGGAGGAAAATGCACAAACTGCAGCGCGTCACGCCGCGAGGGGAATTTATAGCGTTCCAAAATCTCGGCAGGCAGCGGATCGTGCAGCGTGCCGGTGAATTTCTCCAGCGCCTGATAAACGATCCGCCGCATGGAGCGCGCGCCGATCCCTCCCAGAGCCTCGTAAATCGGCACGATGCGGCCCACTTCGGTTGAATCCGTATTGTCGCCATCCAGCAATTCATACGCCGGATTGATTAGTTCAATCCGGCCGGGACGATTGGGATCCACCTCCGCCTTGCCGTGCAGCACCAGGCCCTGCCCGGGCTTGAAGGTTTTATCCAGATATTGCCCGTGAAAAAATTTGCAGGGCAGCGAACCGCTGTCATCGCCGACCAGCAGATGGTAAGTCCCTCCCGGCGCGCGCGTGTACCGCACCAGGCTTCCGCTCAGCACCTGCGCGCGAATCGTGTACACCTGCCCCGGCACGATCCCGCGAATTTTCGCGAAATGGATACGGTCCTCATACCGGAAGGGCAGATAGCCGAGCAGATCCTCAAACGTGCGCATCCCGCGCTGCGCCAGAATCTCCGCGCGGCGCGGCCCGACTCCCTTCAGGTACATCAGCTCGGTGGTGGGCGTGACGGACATTTATCGTTTATATCATCGCATGAGTGGCGCGCCCCGCAGTGGCACAGGCTTCACAGATTGCGGAAAAACTACATCTTTTTGTCATTCTGAGCGCAGCGAAGAATCTCTCTTCGATCTACGTGTAAGTAAAAGAACAAAGAGGGATTCTTCGCTGCGCTCAGCATGACAACGTTTTGAGTTTTTCCGCAGCCTATTCCGCCTGTGGAATTTAGTTCGTGCAGGGACTAAAATCCACAGGCAGAGCAGGCTGCGGAAGAAGCACCTTGTTGTGTCATGCTGAGCGCAGCGAAGAATCTCTCTTCGATCTACGTGCAAGCAAAGAAACAAAGAGAGATTCTTCGCTTCGCTCAGAATGACAGCGTTTCGTGTTTTTCCGCGACCTTTGAAGTCAGACCCACCGGAGGCGTGTTTGCCGCTTGATCGGCTCGAAAAGCTGAATCGTCACGATGCCATTGTGCTGCTGCTTTGGATTCTCGCGGGCATCGTCGGCGCGGTGGTTGCTCGCACCTATTTCTACCGCGCCTTCCCTGAAGCTAACGTCGAATTCAAAGTGCAGCGCCCCGAGGCCCTGGCCCAGGCGAGAAAATTCGTGTCGGCGCAAGGAGCGCAATTAGACGGCTACGACTCCAGCATCGTTTTTGTGGTCGATGGCGAGGCCAAAACCTATCTGGAACGCGAGGTTGGACTGCAGCAAGCCAACCAGCTGATGGCCGGCCAGGTTCACCTATGGTTCTGGCAGATCCGATTTTTCCGGCCGCTGCAAAAGGAAGAGTACGACGTCAGCATCGATCCGGCGGGGGAGATCGTCGGATTCGGACATCAGCTGGAAGAGGCCGCACCCGGCGCGCGCCTCGAACGCGATGCGGCCCAGACCATCGCGGAGTCTTTTCTGCGGGACACGCTGCACGTGGACCTTTCGCTTTACGATTTCCGCGCCCAGGAAGCCAATCCAAACGACCGCCCGGCCCGCCGCGACTGGAGCTTCTCCTGGGAGCGCCGCGGATTTCTGGCCAAGGAAGCGCCCTACCGGCTGACTGTTTCACTGGCTGGAGATCGCGTAGACGGCTACCGGGAATTTCTGAAAGTTCCCGAAGCCTGGAAGCTTGGCTACGAGCACCTGCGCTCTTCGAACAACCTGTTCGAATTCCTCGCCCTGCTGCCCTACGGATTTCTCATCGGCGGCTGCCTGTATGTGATCATCCACCTGGGCCGCCGCGGGCTGCTCGATTGGCGCGGCGGTATTGCCATCGGCATTTTCGTCACCGCGCTCTATTTCGTGATGACCATGAATCAGTGGCCGCTGGACCGCGCGGGGTATGACACCAACACTCCCTATTCCACTTTTTTCCTGAGCCAGATGGGAAAGGCGCTGGAGATCAGCCTCGCCAGCGCGCTGCTGGTGGTGATCGCCATCATTCCAGGCGAACCGCTTTACCGGAATTTTCAGCCGGGTAAGTTGCAACTGCAGCTCGGTCTTCGCTTGCCGGGAATTCGCACCAAAGAATTTTTCACGGCTAATGTGATCGGCATCTGCATGGCCGCGGCGCACATTGGCTACATCACAGTGTTTTACATCGTCAGCCGCCACTATGGGGCCTGGGCTCCGCAGGACCTCAGCTATGAGGATATGGTCAGCACCTACGTGCCCTGGGTTTTCCCGCTGACCATCGGCATCGCCGCCGCCACCAGCGAAGAATTCCTGTTTCGCCTGTTCGCAATTCCGTTCCTGAAGCGCCTGACAAACTCATCGCTGCTGGCCGTCGTGCTGCCGGCATTTTTCTGGGGATTCCTGCACAGCAATTATCCGCAGGAACCCGCGTACATTCGTGGCCTGGAAGTGGGGTTGATCGGAATCGTGGCCGGCCTGGTGATGCTGCGTTGGGGAATCTGGGCCACGCTGATCTGGCATTACACGGTCGACGCATTTCTCATCAGCACATCGCTGCTGCGCACGCACGGCGCCTACCTGCGCATTTCCGGAGCGCTGGTCGGCGGCGCCGCGCTGATTCCGCTGGCCGTCGCCGCGGTGTCTTACATTTCGCGCGGCGGTTTCACGGCGGATGAGTCATTGCTGAACAGCGCGCGCCCTGTGGCCGAACCGGCGGCGCTGCCTTCCGCCGTGGAGCACGTGCCTTCTCCGCCGGACTTCGCAGCGCCTGCTTCCGGTTCCCAGGAAACTGTCACGATGGCCCGCGCTGCAATGTCCGGACGCTCCCTCGCCATCCTCGTCGTCTGCGGCCTCGCCGGCATCGCGTTGCTCGCCGGAGTAAAACGCGAGGCCATCGGCGATTTCCTCCGTTTCCCGATCGACGCCCGCCAGGCCGTAGAGCGTTCCAGCGACGCGCTGCGGGAAATTCACGTCGATCCGGCAACCTACAAGCACGCCGCGACTCTCACCTCCACGTTCGATCCCTACACCAACGAATATCTCAGACGCGCGATCGGCTTCGACGCCGCCAACCGCGTCTATCGCGACCAGGTTCCTTCCGTGCTGTGGACGGTTCGCTACTTCCGTGACTCGCAGAACGAAGAGTACATGGTCATTCTCACCGCCGACGGGTCCCTGCACTCCATTCATCACACCGTCGACGAGAAGACTGCCGGAGCGAACCTTTCCCGGGAAGACGCCCAAAGCCGCGCGGAAACTTTTCTGCGCGAGCGCAAGAGCGTCAATCCGGCGGACTGGAATCTGGTGGAATCGCACACCGACAAAAAGCCGGCGCGAACCGACCACACCTTCGTGTGGGAACAGAAAGCGTCGCTCGATTCGGCGCCATCCGGGCAGGGCGCGCACATTCGAATGCAATTGAAGGTGATCGGCGACGAAGTTTCTTCCTATCGCAGCTTCATCCAGATTCCCGAAGCCTGGCGCGACGCTGAAAAGCGCTCGACGCCGCTGCAATCGGCGCGACTGTTTGGCCTGGTCGCCGTCGTCGGCTTTGCGGTGATCGCCGCTATCGTGATCTTCTTCCGGGAGTTGAAAGGCCCAATGGTGGCCCGAGTTCCGTGGATATTTCTTGGAAAATTATCAGTGGTGCTGCTTCTCGCCGGGATAGGCGTCTCCGTCAACAAATTTCCCGAACTGTTGATGAATTACACCACCGCATGGCCGCTGGCCACGTTCTACACGACTCTCAGCATCGGCATGCTTTTCATCACCGCGATGTATGCCGCGGGAGGAGTGATTCTGCTGGGATTTGCCTGGTTTTTTCTGGAGCGCGCCTTTGGGCCGGGATGCATTCCGTCATGGCGAAGTGCCGGCGCAGCCTACTTCCGGGACGCAGTCTGCCTTGGAATATTTGGATCCGCCGCGTTGATGGGACTCAGCCGGGTTCCCGCACTGTTCGCGCGCTGGCCGCTCTTGCGGCATTCCCTGGAAGCCAGCGTGCCGGAGGGCTTGGATGTTCTGAATCCCGCGGTAAGCGGCGTGGGTTCCGCAATTGTGGCCGCGTTTCTCCTTGTCGGCGCGCTCGGAATTGCTTCCGGCCTGATCGCGGCTTACGTTCGTGCGGCGTGGATGCGCGCGGCACTGCTGATTCTGTTCTCAGTCCTGCTGACCACTAATGTCGCGACGCCCGGTGCATTTTTTCGTGAAGCGGCTTTCCACCTGCTCACGATCACCGTAGTATGGTTCGGCATCACGCGTCTCGCGCGGTTCAACGTGCTGGGATATTTTCTGATCGCGGCTATGGTCGCCATCACATCGCCTGCGGCCGAATTGTTGCGTCAGCCCAATCCGTACTTCCGCGCCAACGGCATTGCCGTGGCCGCAGCGGCGCTAGCGCTACTGGCATGGCCGCTCTTGAGGCGTCGACGCCAGTAGAACAGGCTCAGCCTGTTGGTTTCGAAGTGGCCTAAGGTGAACTAATCTGGACAGAAATCTCCGCTAACCGCTGCCGGTGCCGATGCCACCCGCAATCTAAACCGACAGGCTGAAGCCTGTCCTACTTAACCCTCCGAAGCGCGTTGCTGACGAAATACAGCGCTACTCCCATAGCAATCACCGCGATGCCAATCACCAACTCGTTCGTCGCGCCGATGAGCTCCGTCCGATTCCGCAGCACTGCCGCGATCATCAGCGCCAGAGGAGGAATTCCGATGGCCACCGCACCCGCCATTCCTCCCGGCACGCGAAACGGCCGTGCCAGGTCCGGCTCGCGCACACGCAGCGCCACCAGCGCCCAGAACTCCAGCATGATGCTCAAGCCGGTAAGCAGCACGTCCAGAATCAGGCTCTTCTCAAACCCCAGCGGAAAACACGCCGCCCACAAAATCGCGCAGGCCACGATGGCCACCCACGGCGCGCCCGTGCGCGCGCTGCGCCGCCCAAAAATGCGCGGCAAATAACCGTCTTCGGCCATGACGGCCGGCAGCCGCGTAAATGACAGCATCAGCGCGCCAAACGATCCGATGGCGCCGATCACTCCCGCCACCGCGATGGCGACGGCCAGCGTCTCGCCACCCACAATTTTTCCGATGTCCACCCAACCGCCGGCGGTCCAGCGATTAGGATCCACACCGGCGTGCGCCACGGCGCCGACAGGCAGGATGTAACTCACCACCACCAGCAGCACCGCGCCAAACATCGCTCTCGAGTAAGCGCTCTGCGGCCGTTCCACTTCGCCCGCAATCGTCGAAAGATTGTCCCAGCCCATGTAGTTCCACATGGCGATCAGCACTCCGCCCAGCAAATCCGCGTGGCGCAGCGGCGTGGCGGCGGAGTCCCCAGCGGTAAATCTTCCGCTGCCCAGAGCGATCACCGTCAACGCTACAAACGGCGCCAGCAACGCCACGTTCATCCATACCGAGCCTTCTCCTACCGATCGCGTTCCCAGAAGATTCCATACCGTGCAGATCACGATCATCGCGAATCCCAGAATCATTCCGCGATGCCCGGCCACCAGTCCCGGCGCGAACTGGCCGATGTAATCGACGCACAGGTTTGGATACAGCGCCATTTCGAACACGCTGCCCGCGAGAGACAGCCAGGTTTCCTGAAATCCCCAGAAGCGCCCCATGCCACGGCGCACCCAAATGTAGAATCCGCCTTCGTCCGGCATGGCCGTGGCCAGCTCGCTCACCATCAACGCCGTCGGCAGGCTCCACAGAAGCGGCGTGATAATCAGGATGAGCAGCGTGGCGGCATAGCCCGTTTTTTGGACGATCTCTTCCAGCCCGTAGGGCCCGCCTGCAACCATGAAATAGGTCGCGGTAATCATGGGCACGACGGAGATCTTGGCGGCGGTTTTCAGGCCATCCTTGTTTTGGGTATCCAAAGTCCGGAATCTTCTCCCTCTGTGGAGCATGCTTTAGCTTGCGGGCTTTTCCTTGGGCCGACCTGAAGTTTCGCAAGCTAAAGCATGCGCCACGGTGGCAAATCCGGCGGTAGTCTAATATATTGGGAATGAATCAGTTAGCGCATTTTTTGCGGAGCGCCGAATCTGCTCACCTTTTTCGGTTTTGGCGCGTCTAATCTTCTGTAAACGTTCCGGTTTGATGCGATCATGTCGCTATGGCTGCTGATGAAATGACCGTCGCCTGGTCCGGCAACGCTTCCGGAGATCCCGCCGGCTCGGCGTCGATTCGCGCCTCCGGCCGGGAGCTTTCCGCGCCGGAAGAGCGCGCCCTCATCGAGCGCGCGCAAGGCGGAAATCGCGAAGCGTTTGAAGAACTGGTGCACCGCTACGACCGCGACGTGCTGCGCATCGCGCTGAATATCCTGCGCAAGCCGGACGATGCCCGCGACGTCTACCAGGAAGCGTTTCTAAAAATTTACAAAAATTTGCCGCGCTTCCGCTTCGAGTGCAGTTTTTATACTTGGGCCTATCGCATCGTCACCAACGTCTGCCTCGATCACCTGCGCCGCCGCAGCAGCCGCCCGGAAGATCAGGCGCCCGAATACGCGTCCAATCTGAACGGCGATCCGCCGGCCGGCGACTTTTTTGATCGCCAGCAGGCCTCCGAAGCGACTTCCGATCCGGAGCGCCGCCTGCAGGGAATTGAAATCGGGCGAAAAATTTCCAGCGCCCTTGAATTACTCACGCCTCGCGAGCGCATGGTCTTCGAGATGAAGCATTATCAGGGCCTGAAGCTGCGAGACATCGGCGACGCCCTGGGTACGAGCGAAGAAACCGTGAAAAACTCTCTTTTTCGCGCCACGCGCAAATTGCGGGCGCAACTGGAAGGACTGCTTTGACTAATCCGCAACAGGATCCGCGGCAAAATACGCCGACGCCGATTCCCTTCATTCGCTGCGAAGACACCGAATCGCTGGCGCTCCTTTACGCCTGCGATGAGCTGGATGCCGCAGCCCGCGCCGCTCTGGACGCGCATCTTGCGACGTGCCAGGCGTGCGCCGCCGTGCTGGCGCGAGAAACGCGCCTTCAACAATCCATCGTGTCTCTCGAGCAGCCGGCGGATTCGCTGGATCGCTCCGGCCTGTTGCTGGCGCAGTGCCGCAGCCAGCTGGCCGAGGCGATCGACGACCGCCAGGCGAAAGCGAATTCTTCCGTGTGGGCCTCCATTTTTTCTCCCGTGCAGTGGTGGAGTTCGCTGCGCCACACGCTGGTCTATCATCCGGCGCTGAGCATGGGCGTGCTGGTGATCGCCGGATTCCTCGCCGGGGTTGCCGGCCAACGGCTGCGCGTCGCTCCCGTGCAGGTCGCGGTGACGCACCCGGCCATGACCGTTTCCGCCACACCCAAAATTACCGACCAGCAGTTGCAGAGCGCCGGAAGCGCGCATGTGGCCTGGGTAACGCCGGCCGGCGCGGGCGCTGCTCCCACCGTGCAGGTGCAAATCATGTCGCAGACGCCGATGAACATCGTTGGCGCGCCGGATGATGCCGACGTGCAGCGCGCCCTGACTTTCGTGCTGAATAATAGCCAGCAGTTTGAGCCTGACGCGCGCCTGCAGGCGCTGGACGTGCTGAGCACGCGCGCCGCCGATCCCGAAGTGCGCCGCGCTATGTGTAACGCCGCGCGCCTCGATCGCAGCCCCGGCGTGCGCATGAAAGCGCTCGAATCGCTACAGGGATTCGAACAGGATCCCGCCGTTCATGACACCGTTTTAGCCGCGCTGCGGAACGATGAAAACTCCGGCGTGCGTGTGGCCGCCATCGATGCTCTCGTCCACGCCCTGCAATCCGGCACCGCGGCTGCCGACGCCCAAACCCTCGATGTGCTGCGGGACCGCCAACACAACGATTCCAACAGCTACGTCCGCCTGCAAAGCGCTGCTGCCCTGCGCGCCCTGGGTCAGTAGCGGGAAGCGATCCTCTCGCGTTGCTCGTTGCAGCGGCGGATTTCTGCCGCCGGTTTCCCCCTAAAATGCAGTCAAAGTCGCCCTCAAAATCCACATAAAAAGAGCCTTGATCTGCTCGCAACTCATTAAAAACGCGAGACGTTTCCCCTTTCCAGCCGTCCAAAATAAGCGAATGACCGCGCTCCGCAAATTCGTCACGCTGGCCGCACTGATTTCAGTCCTGGTGCCAGCGTCGATCTCCGCGCGCACCGCGCCCTATGGAGCCGCCTTTTCGGCAAGGCATCGAACCGTACTACTTATCAACTATCCGGAACCGCCGTCCAATTCCGCGGCTAACGCCGCGGACGCCTTCCCCAAAATTTCCACCGAAAAATCCGGCGTCCTTCCCGTGAAAGTCGGAGGCACGCTGCGAGTGAATATTGAACTCGGCAACGTGCGCGTATTTACCGACGAGCGCGCTCAAATTTCCTATCACGCCGCGGTCGACGCCGATCCGCGCGATCCCGGCGCCCAGGAATTCCTGCGGCAGTTCAAGATCACCGCGCGAACAACCGCAGACGGCGTGGAAATCAACGCCAAGATTCCCTGGCAGGGGCTGCGCGCGCGATTCCATTCGGAGATCGAGCTGCACATTCCGCGCGCGTATAACCTGGAAGTAACCACCGGCGGCGGAAACCTGGAGGTCCAGGACATCGACGGGCGCGTAACTCTCGTGAGCGCCGGAGGAAATATTTCCGTAGGCCGAGTCGGTGGCGCAAGTGTGGCCGCAGCCGCGGAACGCAATGCTACTGCCGCGAAACGTCCCGCGCCGAAATCTGCCGCCACATTCGCCGCGCGCCTTGAAACGCAAGGCGGGCAGATTTCCGTAGGTGACGTTGCTGGTTCCCTTCGCTCCGTCACCGCCGGCGGCCACATCATCGCCGGAAACATCGCCGGTGACGCTATTCTTCAAACCGGCGGAGGGCAAATTTTCGCCGGCCGCATTGCGGGCAGCGCCAAGCTGGATTCCGGAGGCGGCAACGTTCAAATTGAAAGCGCAGATTCGGGCGTTACGGCCGATGCAGCAGGTGGCAGTCTGGTGCTGCGCCGGGCGGAGGCTCCGCTGCAGGCCGCAGCCACCGGCGGAGGCCTCACCGCATGGTTTAACGTCCCCTCCGGCAAGTCCTCCAGGCACGGCGGCGCGCACCTATCCGCTCACGCCTCGCAGCTATCTTCCACGGACGGCGATCTTGTTCTTTACCTGCCGCGCGAACTGGCCGCCACGATCGACGCCCGCATCGAGCAGGGCGACGGCCACCGCATTTTCGCCGATCCCTCCCTGCCCGTGCAGATCAGCGAGCGCGATCCCCAGGAAAATTCACGCGCGCTGCACTATGCCATCCGCCTGAACGGCGGCGGAGAAGTTCTGCACCTCACCGCCGTCGCGGGAAATATCGTCCTGCGTGCCGCAGATCCTGACGCGCGAACCAGCGCTGAGGTTCGCACAGGAGCAGGCTACGCGCAGAGCGGCGCATCTCCAGCTTCTGTGCAATCGATGAGCTCAGGCCAGGCCTCGGAATTCGCCGATGCCGACGGATTCTTCGCCGAAATGCGCCGCCGAATTCTGGAGTCCTGGTGGGGCGCCGTTCCGGTGGACTCGGAGGAAATTCAGAAACATCTGGAACATTCTGTGGCGCCCGTTTATCCGGACGTAGCGCGCCAGGCCGGAATCGAGGGAGACGTCATTCTGCGCATTTTCGTTTCCAGCAGCGGCCGCGTCACCGACATCAAACTGCTCGACGGCCCGCCGATCCTGGCCCGCGCCGCAATCCACGCCGTCCAACAATGGCAGTATCAGGCCCCTAGAATGGACGGCCGTCCCACCGCAGTAGTCACCGACCTGGTCGTTTCCTTCCGCCTGCACTGAGTGAACCGCAACAGTGGCTCCCAAGCTGTCAGAAGGCCGCCAGTAGCACAGACTTCAGTCTGTGGATTTCCGCCGGCCCGGCACCCACCTCCCAGTCCAAGCTCCCGTGCCGCACCTCCGCAACCGCGGACCCTCTCCTAAAATAACTTGCGGCGGACGACGCTTCTGTCCTAGTATCCGCCCATCCAGACAGGTCCCTGCTCGTTCCCAATCGGTTTCTGATATTCGGCCCGTATCGGAAAAATCGTCGAATTTCGCGCGCCGATCCCTCTCCAGAATTCTGGCGCGCTGAAAAAAGGAGCGTCACATGTCATTCCTCGCGTGGATCGTCCTCGGCCTGGTCGCGGGCTATATCGGCAGCAAGTTGGTCAACAAATCGGGAGAAGGCGTACTTATCGACATTCTTCTGGGCATGATCGGCGCCGTGGTGGGAGGCTGGCTGTTCGGCAAATTTGGCGCGGCGGGCGTATCTGGCGTGAATCTGTACAGTATATTGGTAGCCGTAGTCGGATCGGTGATCGTGCTGCTGGCCTACCACATGGTGCGCCGAGCGGTTTGAAGCGCCTCATAGATTGAGCAGCGATGGCCCTCAGCGCGCACGATCATCGGAGCCGCGCGCGCGGCTTGATCGCGCGTTTGGTTCTGGAGTTCACCCTTGTTCCTGCAGCCTGGACAACTGGTTGCCCTGATCCTCGCGGTCAGCTTTTCTTCGGGCCTCAACGTCTACCTGACGGTCGCCGTGCTGGGAATATTGTCCCGCACGGGTGTGCTGGAGCTGCCGGCGTCGCTGCATACGGTGTCAAGCTGGTACGTGATCGTACCCTGCGCGATCCTCGTGGCCATCGAATTCACCGCCGATAAAATTCCAATTTTCGATTTGCTGTGGAACGCGCTGCAGACGTTCGTGCGCGTTCCGGTGGCGGCGCTTCTGGCCTACGGAGCAAGCAGCCAGCTTTCGCCCCAAATGAAGCTCCTGGCGGCGTTGCTTGGCGGCGCCATCGCCCTGGCCGCGCACGGCGGAAAAATCGCCGCGCGCGCTGCGGTCAGCCACTCGCCCGAACCATTTTCGAATATCGCGTTGAGCGTGGGCGAAGACGGACTGGTGGTATTCCTGACTTGGTTCGCGGGAAAGCACCCATACTGGACCTCCGCGATCGTGCTGGCCGCGCTGCTGCTCGTTCTGATTATGGTGCGATTCGTATGGCGGTCCCTCCGAGCGCTCTTCTCGGACGCCGATCGAGCAGTTTCCAGCTCGCTGGATTCGAGTACTCGGACCCGTTAATCAATCGCCCATCGCAAAGCATCGTTGGTACACGAATGCCGTATGGAATCGCGCTATTGTCCCCGCGATTCCGGCGGCACCAGGTTGTTCGCGCGGTAGTAGACCACCAGCTGCCCGTAGTGCTCTCCGCTATGCTCGGTAGTCTCCATCCACGTAAATGAATTGTGGACCATGCTGTTGGCCCACGGAAGTTTCGTGACCTGATCCAGGCCGGAGTCGCCCTGATCGTGAATCAGCTTGGCTCCGTCGGCAATGGCCTGCTCGATCAATTTCACGACGTCGGCTTTGGTTTTGTAGACGGCGCGCGACGGGTTTTCCGCGTCCTTGCCGAAGTCGGGCCCGATGTTTTTGCCGGAGACGCCGCGAATCGTTTCGTAGTCGACGGCTGCCACATGCAGGATATTTTGCGCGAACGTGCGCTGGTCCTTCTGCACCTTGAAGTCATACTTGTCCTCGGGAAAATCCTTGGCCATGGCAATCAGCTTTTTCCCGATTTCGTTCCACGCTTCCAGCGTTTCCGCCGATCGCGAGACGACGCGCCGCGGTGCATGATTCTGCGGCTGGCTCTGGCTATGAAGATTCGGCGTCACGCAGAAAAACAGGGTGGCCGCGAGAAGCGCGAGCGCAGCCGTGGTCCCTGAAAATTTCCACCGAAAATCGCCAATCGACAAAATCCTACGATGCATTTTTGCCTCCAGTAGCACAGCGATTCTTCGCTGTGCACGGTTGTAGATGGAGCCCAGACTGTCAATCCCATGGAGATCGCGACCCGCAAAGCGCCTAGCAGGCTGCGGAACAACTACTTCTTTTCGTCATTCTGAGCGGAGCGAAGAATCTCTCTTCGATCTAAGTGCAAGCAAAAGAACAAAGAGGGATTCTTCGCTCCGCTCAGAATGACAACATTTTGAGTTTTTCCGCAACCTGCTAGAGTGTCCGCGCGCGAATCCGTGAACCCGCCCGCCTCACTCCGGCATCAGCGCAAACGTCCAGACCGATCCGCCCGTTGGCACCACGTTCGCCGCGTAGCGCGTCGCCAGACCGCCGCCGAGGCCCGAAGCGATCGTTATATATTGTCGGCCTTTGTGCGTGTAGGTGATCGCCGTTGAATTGACACTGGAACTAGTCTTGAACTGCCAGAACGTCTTGCCGGTGCTCTCGTCGAGCGCCAGGAATTCACCCGTCAGTTTTCCGGTGAACAGCAGTCCGCCGCCGGTGGCCAGCATGCCGGCGGAACTCGGCAGGTCGGTCAGCGGAACTTCCCATTTTTTCTCACCAGTCAGCGGATTGATGGCCGCGAAGTGTCCCACCACGTCACCCGGCTTCAGTTGCGGTGCTAACGCCGTGACTCCGGTGGAGACTCCGCCGACGACGGTGGGTTTGGGCTCCGCCAGTTGCTGCAAGCGCGGCACGTTCCAGGTGCTCGCGTAAATCAGTCCCGTGTTTGGATCGAAGGCTACGGGCACCGCGTTCGTGCCGCGCGACGGCCAGATTTCCACTTCTTCGCCGGCAGCGAAACGCTGTTGCACGTCGGTAAGAATCGGCCGTCCGGTGGCCATGTCGATGCCGGTGGCCCAGTTGACCTTGGTAAAAGGATGCGCGGCGATCAGTTTGCAGTTCGTGCGATCCAGCACATACAGAAAACCGTTTTTGTTCGTCTGCATCATCACCTTGCGAACTTTGCCGGCTACAGGGATATCGGCCAGCACCTGCTCGTCGGTGGCGTCGACGTCATACACGTCATTGGGCGTGTACTGGTAATAGCAGGCCACTTCGCCCGTTTTCGGATGGATCGCCAGGACGCTGTTCGTAAATAAGCTGTCCAGGCCCTGGCGCGGGCGCGGATCGTACGGCTCAGCGTTTCCCGTTCCCCAGTAAACGAGATCGAGTTGCGAATCATACGAACCGGAGCGCCACGTTGGGCCGCCGCCCTGCGTCCACGCGTCGCTGTTTTTCGGCCAGGTTTCCGAACCGGGCTCACCGGGCGCGGGAATGGTGTAACGCCGCCACAATTTTTTTCCGGTATCGGGATCCCAGCCGTCCAGGAATCCGCGCGTGGTCGATTCTCCGCCGGCCACGCCGGAAATCAGCACGCCGTTGGCGACGATCGGCCCGCCAGTGGCGTAGTAACCGTCGCTCATGTCCGCGAATTTCTGATTCCACAATTCCTTTCCCGTTTCCATGTCCAGCGCCAGGATGTGGTTGTCGATCGTCACGCGAAAAAGTTTGCCGTTATAAATCGTGGCCGCACCGCGGTGAAAGGCGGCGCGCCGGGCCTGCGGTTCGAGTTTCACGGGAGTGCGCCAGATTTGCTTGCCGGTTTCGACGTCAATGGCGAAAGTCCACTTGCCATTGATCAGGTACATCACGCCGTTGTAAACGGTGGGCGCGGCCAGTTCGCCCTGATCGTTCATCAGGCTGGTGCTCCAGAGGGGCACCAGGCGCTTGACGTTGGATTTATTGATCTGCTTCAGCGGGCTATAGCTTTTTCGGTCAAAGCCCATGCTCTCGGTGGTCACGTTTTCGGTGTTCTTGCCGTCGTTGACCAGCTCTTCGTTGGTCTGCGCGAAACCAAGCGCGGGCAAGCAGGCGAGCAGCGCTGCGCAGAGCAGAAACTTTTTCATCATTGGTCTCCCCTGATTGAAGTCCAAGGCGCGTGAAAACTCGTGTGAGGATCGAGCGCCATCGTGCTTCAGGCAAGGCTTGGGGTCAATCATTAATTGGATCGAGGAACAACGCTTTCCATCGAAGTCTCATCCTCGGAAACCGTACCGACGGCGCCCCCCCAAATTTGTGATTTTCCCGCACATCTTGATGTGGAATTTCTAATGGAAGTGGTATCATCCCTGCCTTCCCGCAGGCCGAGGGGGTTGCATTGTGGCGGAGTCTCCGGCATTTCACGGGAATCGCACGGTAATTTCGGGATCGAGTTTTTTTGCGCGTCTCGCGTGCAGTGCGCCGTCGCACTGGATTCATTGCCCGGCCGCCTCGCGAACGGACCAGCGGCAATCGCGGCGAAGTTCTCCGCCGCGTTCTCGCAATTTGCGAATTTTTCGGCCTGGCCTTTAGTGGTCAACGGTACAGGAGCGCAGGATTTTTTGCGGCTGCGATGGCGGTCCGGCGCTCTACCACTATTGTAGCAATCTGATACATCCCCGCCGGGGATGTGCGGCTTTCGATACAGGGGACCTTTGTTTTGGGCTATTTCGCGGCGCTACCAGAATTAAACAAACCAATTGTTTTCAGCGTGTTACGGTTATTTCTGGAAAGGCTTATCCGCTCCGGTCTTTGGCGGCAGGAATGCAATATATCGAGTGTAGTTTTTAAACACTGAGGGCCTGGGACAGGTAACGGGGACCGAATGAAAAGCACACTGGAAATGGCGGCGCAAAACCGACCCACTGGGTCCATCTTTTTGATCTGGAGTCTGCTGGCGCTGGTCGCCTGCAACTCCGCGGCAGCGGCTGCGACGCCTGCACCCGTGCGGCTGGGCAAGCACCATTCGAAGCACGTGAAAATCGTGCACCCGCTCGGCAATTCCGGGGAGGGAGACGTCGCCACATTCGACGATCCCGTAATCCGCCAGGCAGCCATTCAAGGTTTAGGAAAATTCACCGGATCCGTAGTGGCGATCGATCCGCACAGCGGGCGCATCCTTTCCATCGTCAATCAGAAAATGGCGTTCTCCGACGGCTTTATTCCCTGCTCCACGATCAAACCGGTAATTGCGGTCGCGGCCCTTCAGGAAGGCGTGGTCACGCGCGAAAGCATGATCAAGGTCTCTCGCCGCAGGTCGATGAATCTCACTGAAGCTCTCGCCCATTCGAATAACCCCTATTTTGAGGAACTCGGCCGCCGCATGGGTTTTGACACCGTTTCGAAATATGCCCGCACCATGGGCCTCGGCGAACTTTCCGGCTACGAAATTTCCCAGGAACAGCCCGGCGTTGTCCCCGCGGCGCCCCCGGCGCGCGGAGGCGTGGCGCGCATGTCCAGCTTTGGCGAGGGCATCTCGATGACGCCGCTGCAACTGGGCGCGATGGCGGCTTCGGTGGAAAATGGCGGTGTGCTTTACTACCTGCAGTACCCTCAATCGGCTGAAGAAGCGGAACACTTTGAGCCGCGCGTGAAGCGCACGCTGGACATTCAGGCCTCGCTGCCGGACCTGCGCGAGGGAATGCGCGCGGCCGTATCGCGCGGAACCGCGCGTCGCAGCAACCTGACCGAAGACGATCAAGTGGCGGGCAAGACCGGATCGTGCTCCGAGGCCGGCTCGCGCCTCGGCTGGTTCGTTTCGTACATGGATCAGAAGGATTTGAAACTGGTGCTGGTGATTCTGCTGCGCGGAAACACCCACTCCGTGCGCGGCCCGATGGCTGCGGGAATTGCGGGACGCATCTACCGGGGACTTCAAGCGGCGGAATATGTGACCCCGGTGCAGGCGACGACCCTTGCGGACGCGCCAGCACCTGCCTCTACTCCTGCCGCGGTGCCGGAGCCTGTGGCGACTACCGCCTCAAATCCCACGGAATAATCGCACCGGCGCCGCGAACTTTCCAGCGCCGCTAGTTCACGTATTTCCCGACTTCTTTCTCGCCTGTGCCGCTGCATGAAGCCGATCCGTACCGCAGGAATTTCTGCATTCTTCCGGACCATCCACTTCTCCCGCGTACACGTTTCCCTCAGAATCTACGGCCACCATGTGCGGCCAGTGGAATTCTCCAGCCTGGCGGCCGCCGCCGCCGAAGCGGCTCAGCTCGGTCAGATTTTCCCGGTTGATCACGTAAATCACATCGTTGGTCAAGTCCGCCACGTACATGCAGGACTGTTTGGGGTCGGTGGAAAAATTCACCGTGCCGGAAGTGCCGCCGAGCGTCTGCGGCGCCACGTGCACTTCGCCGACGAAACCGCATTTGCCGATTTCGCCATCCGGATTCGAGCAGGGCTTGCCGACTTCGGAAGCCTTGAAGACCTGCACGCGATTGTTGCCGCGATCGCAAACGTATAGCAGCCCGTCATTGGCCAGCTTGGCGCAGTGTACGGGGCTGCGGAAAAATTTCGGCTTCAGGTTGCCGGCCTTGAAGTCGTCCGGCCAGGAACCCGCTTCTTCGCCGGCGTCTTCTCCGCCGCCGTTTTCACCGACCACCGGATTCTGTCCGTACGCGCCGAAATGCCCCACATATTTTCCGGTCGCTGCGTCCACGATCAGCACGCGGCGGTTGCCGTAGCCGTCGGCGACGTACATCAGATTTGTCTTCGGATCGACCACCATGTCCGCCGGCCAGAATGGTTCGGGCGTTCCGTTTACGCCGCCCGCAGTGTCATTGCTGTTCGGGCCCTTCGCCCCGGCCGTGCCGATCTGGTAGACGAATGTGCCGTCCATTTTGAATTTCAGGATTTGTGAATCGTTCCCGAAATTCGGCGCCCACGGATACTGTCCGTGGAAATTGCGCGCCTGCCCGTTGCCGGCGAGATAGACAAAATCATTCTGATCCACGTACACGCCGTGCTCGCGCGCGGGCCAGACGCAGCCGTCCTGCTCGCGGCATTTCGTTTCCAGGTAGCCGGGATCGCCCGGCCCGCCCCAGGCCTGCAGCAATTTTCCGGCTTTGTCGAACACCAGCACCGACGGCGCGGGCATGCAGCAGCCGTTCAGCTGTCCATAGGGACGCGGAAATCCAAGCGCGCTGATCGGATTGCCCTTGGCGTCCTTGCCGGCCGCTCCCTGCATGCCGCTGTCCGTGGAGGTGACCGAGCGCGGCCGGTGGAACACCCAGATGTGGTCATGCTTGTCGACGGCGATTCCGCCGACGTCGCCGATCACCCAGTGATGCGGCAGCGGCTGCGGCCAGGCGGGATCGAGCACGAACCCGGGCGCGGTCCCTTTGTGCTCGGGCGGCGTCATGGTCGCCAGGCGATCCAGCACGCGGGCTTTCTGCAGCGCGTCCGTTGCGCTGGTGGGGGATTGCTGCGCGGCCAGCGGCGGCGCAAACCGCGTGGCGCCCAACGCAAGAATGAAAATTCCCGACAGCACAGCGCAGGCAATCGTTTTCAGAGTCACGAGGGTCTCCTGTGAATGGACGGCAGGCATCGTAACTCCGCCGGCGCTCGCGACACCAGAGAGAAATCCGGAAAAATTTTACAGTGCCAATCTTCAGGTGGGCATATTGCGACGCCGGGCAGATGCCCGCCTGAACGCGGGCGCTACAGCATCCATCTTCACGATCTATCGGAGATTTTATTTGCCGGAGGCTAGCCACTCCGCCACGTCGGCGGCGTTCCGGTCCGGCGGGAAAACGGGATAGAAAACATGCCCGATGACGCCGTCGCGGATCACCATGGCCATCCGCTTCAGCAATTTCATTCCGCTGGTTTCGAACAGGGGCAACCGCAACGCCATGGCCAGGGAAAGCTGCGCATCGGAAAGAATCGGAAACGGCAGGTGCAGGCGCTCCGCCGCCTCGCGCTGGTATTCCGTGTCCTGCGTGGAAAGCGCGAAAAGGCGCTGCACTCCCAGCGATTTAAATTCTTCGTACAGATCTCGAAATGCGCAGGCCTGCGGCGTGCAGCCACGCGCGCCGGGAATCAAGTCCCAGCCCTCCGGGTTTTCCACTCCCGGCCGGCCTGTGCGCGGATAGCTGAAGACCACCACAAGTCCAGGCAGAGCGGACAGATCGACCACCGTGCCATCGGTCGCGGGCAGCGGCACACAGGGAAGTTTGGTCCCCGGCAAGTGCCGCGCGGCGCCGTCGTCCAGCGGCGCCGGGATTTTCGACCAGTCCGGGGATTCGATGCTCTTAGTGTTCATCGCCCTCCGGGTGGTTCTAGTAGCACAGACTTCAGTCTGTGGCTTTCCATTAGTGCTCGCCTGCGGCTGACAGCCTGGAAGGACTGATGGAATCCCACAGACTGAAGTCTGTGCTACTGGAACCGGCATGCGCCGCAACCTGGCATTTCAAACGGCACCGCAACAAAAAATCGCCAGGAGCGCCCGCGGGCGCTCCTGGCGAGGAAGAAAATCCGAAACCGTTCCCGATCGCTCCGGGCCGCGGACTACGGAGTTGGTTTCTTGGCCGGCGCCGCAGGAGCCGCCTTGGGAGCCGCGGGAGCAGGACCCGCCGCCGCGCCGCCCTTGACCGGATAAGCCTGGTCGTAGAGGCGCACGATTTCCTGCGTGATGTCGGCCTGCGAGGAGCCGTAAATCACCGGGCTGCCCTGCGCGGAGGTGTCCAGCACGGCGGTGAAGCCGTTTTCGCGGGAATAGCGGTCCAGCACCTCAAGCATTTTGCGGCCGATGCTGTCCACGATTTCGCCCTGCGCGGCGTTCAGTTCTTCGTTCAGGTCATCATTGCCGCGCTGCAGCCGGCGCGACAGCAATTCGCCTTCGCGCTGCATCTTGGCCTTTTCGTCATCGCTGAGCGTGCGCGCGCCTTCGCTCATGCGGCGCTGCAGGTCCTCGATTTGTTTTTGCAGGTTCTGCAATTCGTTCTGCTTGGGCGCGAATTGCGATTGCAATTGCGCCTGGGCCTGCTTTCCTTCCACCGTGGCCACGATGGCGTTGCGTACATTCATGACGGCGATTTTGGACGGCGCGGCTGCCGCGGCGCCCTGCGCGCGAACGCCGCGAACCGGAGCCAGAGACAGAACAGGGCCAGCGCGGCCAATGTGCCTATCTTGCGTGAATTAACGATCATCCTCACACCTTCTCTTTCCTCTGAAAATCACAAATCGCGGATTATAGCGGTCCGAATTCCCGAACGTCAATCCGAAATGCGGACCATCGTACTGACGCCGGCCACGGCATGCAAACTCTTTTCCCGGACGTCTCCCCACCCGAATTACAGCATTGGAACTTGAACTTGCTCGACTTCCCGTATCCCTGCGATGCGCGCGGGTAGCCGCGGAGTTGGCCGCAGCCTATCAGTGCGGCAGCGGCACGAACAGAACGTGACCGTTCACGGTGTCCGCGATCACCGCGACATTCGTGAACGGATGAATATCCACGGCGTATTGCAGCGCGCCGGAGAATGCCAGGCTCAGCGCGAGATCCGCATTCGTCGGCGCGGTCGGCGGCAGCGTGATCACCGAGCGAATCTTCTGCGCCAGGAAATCGGCGACCGTAATCGTGTGGCTCGCCGTGTTGGTGCTGACCAGCGTGCTGGTGCAGGAAATTGTACGCAATGGCCGTCGGGTTGATGCCGATGCGGAAAACGGTCTGCACCGAGTTGACCGGATCGATCACGTCCGCCGTGTTTCCCGTGCTGGAATTGGCGATAAAGCAACCGGTGGTGTTGGTCGTGACTCCGCTGATGTTCGATCCGCAGTCAGTGGGCACGGGATCGTAGACCACGGAGGTCGGCGTGTCCAGATTGAAGGACTGGCTCACCGAACTTCCGTTCGTGGAAATTCCCACGCTGCCGCCGCCCGTCGCCGCGCTGCCGCCGCCCGTCACCGCCACCGCCAACTGGTGGTTCACGTAGTTGTAAGCGACCGCTACCGGTCGGTTCCCGGTCGAAATACTGCTTACGCCGCCGGTCACCGCGTCAATCACGGAAACCGTGTTGGCCACGCTGTTGGCAATGGCCACATGACCGGATGCTTCGTCCGCGGCCGCGCCGATCGAACCCGATCCGGTGGCCACGGTCTGCGTCACCGAGTGCGCCAGTTCATCCACGATCGAAGCGGTTCCACTGTTGTTGGCGACCACGGCGAGATGCAATCGTGGAATCACGGCCACGCCCAACGGATTCGTGCCGACGTTCACCGCGCTGCCCGTGCCGGTGGACATGTTAATCAGTGCCACCTGGTTGCAGCCGAAGAGCGTAACCGCTGCGATGTTCTGCTTCGGGTCAATCGCCACACCCGACGGCAGCGGCGCCGGAGAGCAACCGGTGACATCGACGCTCAGTTCGACCGTGAAATCCTCGGCGTTGGTTACGTTGCCGGAGGAATCGGCGACATCGACGGCGTAGCGGCGCGCCGAGGTCAGCATGCCGAAGGGCACGGTCGCGGTCAGGACGCGGTCACCGTTACCCGAGCAACTGGTGGGAATCGCCATGCCATCCAGGCGAACAATTAAATTGGTCGCACCGCCCGCGCAGGTCAGGCCCTTGCCGATTACCGTGAGTGTTGCGGGACGGGACTCGGACCGCTGCCCAGCGTGGAATTGCTGACGAAAGTTTTGGGGCTGGTCTCGGTGATGGAGAACGGCTTAATCGCGCCCAGATTCAACACGCTTACGCTGTTGTCCGTCTGGTTGGCCACCACGGCGAGGTTCGCGCCGGGATCGATGGCCACCGCCACCGGGCCGGCCAGCGTGGCGAACAGATCGGTGTCATTCAAGCGACGAGGCTGGGTTGGATCGATCACCGAAAGCGTGTTGGCGAAAAAATTCACTGCAACCACGGTGTTGGTCAGCGGATTGTACGCACCGGCAATCATGTCAGCCGGATTGTTGACGGACGGGGCCAGGGACGAGACCGATTGATCGATCAGGCTGAAGAACGAAACATTGCCGCCATTCGTCGATGGATCGAACAGCGCGGCCTGCTGCGTTTCGGGATTGATAGCCACTCCCTGGATGGTGACCGGCAGGCCCACCGTGGCCACCGGCTGCGAATAATTCACCGCGCCCGAAGCGGCTTGTGGAGTTGACTGCGTGGCCACGTTCGGCAACGTTGAGTCCGCTTGTGTGTAGCTGAATTGATTCGGACCCGGCCCGACAGAACTTACCCCGTAGAACCCGTTGAAGGAAGGCGCCTGCGCCGCGATCGTGGAATCCGTGCCGGCCGGAAATTGCACGTTCTGAATCTGCACGGCGTCTCCCACCTGCACAGAAAGCGGTGAAGAGGACGTCGTGGATTGCACGGTCACGGTAACTACCGTCGTCGTTCCGTTGTTGGTTCGCGAAACGGCCGTGATGACGTTCGAGGACTGGCGGCCCAGGTCCACGATCCCCATGGAGCCCAGGGTTCCCGGAGTGGCCAGCGCCCAATTCAGGTGCGGCTCGACCGCGACGTGCGTGTTCGATCCGGTGCTGATGGAAACGATACCCGCGTACACCGGCGGATTCTGCGTCACGTCCACCAGCACGCCGTAATTTCTCTGCTGCATGGCCACTAGCGCACGACCGGTAAGCGGATTGATGCCCACCGAATTCGGCGTGTCCTGCAGCACGGGCAGCACGAAGCTGACGGCCTGGGTGTTCAAGTCCACCACGGCAATCGTTTTCGACGTCGAATTCACGACCAGCGCAATATTCCGCACATAGTCGACCGACACGCCGGTGGGACCGGAAGCCGGGCACGGCAGGAACTGCGCCCACCGCGGCCGTGCAGATGTTGGAGATGAACGTCGGCGTGGAAGTTGTCAGATCGATCAGGCTGATGTCATTCGAGCCCTGATTGGCGACCACTGCGATTCCGGTGGCCGGATTGACGGCCACATCGCTGGGCGCCGAGGATGCCGGCACGGAACCCACCGCGATGCGCGTGGAAGTCGGCGGAGAGTAGATCGGCTGCACCGCGAGATTGGCCACGGCCGCCTTCGTGGGGTCCGACGAGCTCTTGACCGCGACCGGATAAAGTCCCGGCACAGTGAAATCACCGCCGTTGGAACTCCCGCCAATGGTGACCGACAAGCTGCCGCGTGCTGCCGATCGTCTGGCTGCCCGGAAGCTGGATCGCGCGCAGCTGGTCGTTATAGGTCGCGCTGACAGCGGGCGAAGCAGGATTGCTTCCCGTTCCAAAGAATCCGCCGTCGACGGCAAACGACAGCACGCCCGCCCCCTGCGAGATGCTCAGCAGGTGTCGGCCCCACAACTCCCGGGCGAGCGCCCAGGGCCGTGATCTGGCAGGCGGAAGGATCGGTCGTGCAGGTCTGCAGCGGCCCGGACTGCTCAGAAACACCGATCTGGAAGATTCCGGACGGCGGCGGCACGGCCAGCATGAAATCCGGAATGCGCGCGCGAATCAAGGAAGAGGAAATCCTGGTGACGAAGCCCGGAGCCAGTTGCGTGCCGTTCACGAATACGTTGTTGGTAGAGATGAAGTTCGTTCCGGTGATGTACACATCCTGAAACAAGCCGCCGAGTGCCGTGGAATTCGGGCTGACCGAAGTGACCGTCGGCGTCGCCGCCGTCACCACGGTTGCGGTTGCCGTCGCCGTCACCGAAGTGTCCGCTACGGACGTCGCTGTGACGATCACCGTGCTCGGTGAAGGAACCGTCGCGGGCGCGGTATACACGCCGGTCGTCGATCCGATGCTGCCATTGGGATTCGGGCTGTGGTGCTGGTGGACAGCGACCAGGTTACGTTCTGGCACGTAGGATTCGACGTGAGATTGCAACCCGGATTGTTGACCGTGGCCGAGAAAAGAAAAGTTTCCTTGGTGCCGACGGTAGCCGTAGTCGGGCTGATGGTGATGCTGATTCCCGTGACGATCGTCAGAACGGCGGTCGACGTCTTGGTAGTGTCCGCCTGCGCGGTCCCGGTAATGGTGACGGTGGGGGCAATCGTCGTGGTGCCATTGGTGGTGACCGTCGGAATCGTGGCGGGGGCCGTGTACAGTCCGGTAGCATCAATGTTTCCGCACGAGTTGGCAGTCACGCCCGTGGCGCAGGTCAGGCTCCAGGTGACGGCCGTGTTGCTCGTGCCCGTGACCAGGCCGCTGAAGAGCTGCGTGCGATTGGTAATGACGCTGGCGTGCGTGGGAGAAATCGTGATCGATACGGAGTTGGTGGTGCTCTTCCCGCATCCCATCACGCCCAGCGCTGCCGCGAGAGTGAGTATCGTAGAAAACTTACACCGACTCATCCGAGTCCTCCAAAAAGTCCTCGACCTTCGCCCCCACCGACGAAACTCTGTTCTATGGCGCCTGTCAGGACTTCGAACTTCGAACCGCCCACCCTGATCTTCGAACTGCAAACTCCGAAACTAGAACGTCCGGCTGACCGTGAACCTGAACGTGCGCACCGGATCGAAGAAATTCGTCCGCTGCGGGTTGTTGAACAAATTGATCACTTGCGGCGCCACCTGCGCATTCCAGATTTCCGGCAGCGGCACCTGAGCCTTGTAAATGTTCCAAGGGCACTGGTTGGGATCGGTGCCGTGGTCTGCACGCACGTAGTGGCCACCGTGGAAACCGGACCCGGGAACTGCGTCAGCGGCGCGGTAATTACCTCCGCCATGCGATTAAAGTTATAGGCCCAATAGATGCGGAAGGGCGCCTGCACGATCGGCAACTGCACGACCAGTTCCAGTCCGGCGGAAGTGCGGGGCTTAAAATTCGTGCCCGGCTGGAATTGCAGCGTGCGGCTGATCGACGTGCCCGGAAATTGCTGCAGCCAGCGTGGTGTAATCCAGGTTATTGAACTGCAGCTGATCGCTGCGCACGGCGCCCGTGGCGCCCGCATCGCCAAAGATCGAAAGGGCCACGTGCGGGAACAATGGAATGCGGTACTCAAAATTTCCCGACCAGCTCGCGTATCGCCGCCGGGGAATGAAGTCTGATAACTCAAGCGTCGGAATGTTCACCACGCCCGCCGTGGGATTGCCGTTGCCGTCCAGAGCGCGTCGGATTCAGAGTAGGAAGCCGACGTCGTGGTGAGCGTCGGCACGAATACCACCGGCGAAACCGTGCGGATATCGAATCCGCGCAGGGTGTCCTCGCCCCCCAGATAGAAGCGGCTGAACGGAGGTATTACCTTGCCGCCGAATCCGGACTCAAACGCCGCCAGCAGGCGCACGGCGATCACGTTGCGATGGTGATAGTTCGGACGAAAATATTTGGCTTCCACGATTTCCGAAACCGTGTTGACGTTGCCGCCGAGCGGACCGCCCTCAAACGACGAGGAGAGAAACAGGCTTTTCCCATGCGTCGGATTCACCGGATTGTCCACGGTGTTGTAGGTCAAGCGTCGGAGTGATCTTGCTCTCGTGAATGCCGTTCAGCGAGGACGGCCCCTCCAGCTGCTGGAATTGCAGGACGTTGAACAGCGCGGTGGACGCCGTGCTGAGTCCGGTGATGCTGGTGTCCGTGAATCCGTACGTCAGGCCCAAGCGCGTGAAGCCCAGCTTCTTCACCGGGATAGCTGGCAAAGACCGTGAAGCCGCTGCTGTTCTGAATGTAGTTCTGCACGGTGTTGGGATTGAGCTGCACCTGGTAGCCGACGGCCAGCGAATACTGCTGCGCCTGGTCGAAATTGTAGCGGCTCGCGAAAATCGTGAAACCGGTGCTGATCGGCCGGTCGAACAGATACGGCTCGGTGAAACCGAAGGAAATGTTGCGCTGCAGCGTGCCGATGTTCGCGCCGAGCGTCAGCGTTTCGCCGAGGCCCAGGAAGTTGTTGGTCTGGTAGGTCAGCCCGATGTAACTTCCGGCAAATCCGCTGACGCCGCCCGTCAAGGCTGATGGACTGCTTGCCCTTTTCCTTCAGCTTCAGAAGGATATCGACCGTGCCCTGCTTGACGTTGCGCTTGATTTCCGCGTTTTCCGGCTTCACGGCCTCGAAATAATCCAGCTGGTTCAGGCGCAGCAGGCTCAGTTCCCACAGGTTGTTGCGGAACATGTCGCCTTCGTTGAGCAGCAGTTCGCGGCGAATGACTTTGTCGCGCGTGCCGGTGTTTCCGGAGAAATCGATGCGCCGGACGAAGAATTGTTTTTGCTGGTCGAAGGCGAACGTCAGGTCGATGGTCTTGGTCGTCGTCGTGCACTTCCGTGTCCGGCACGGCGGTGAAATCGATGAATCCGAAATTTCCGTACAGCTTGGTGTAATCCTCGATCGCTTTGCGGACCTTGGCGACGCTGAAAATTTCGCCCTTCTTGATCGGAAAAATCGTATTCGAGGTAGGCGGTCTTGAAGAACAGTCCCTCATCGGGATTGGCGTTGCGCACGTGCAGCGTTCCCATGCGGTAGCGCTCGCCCTCTTCGATGGGAATGGTGATATTCGTCGGCCGTGCCCTCGTGCTCGCCCGATCAGCGGGACACCCTTCGGCAGGACGCCTTGGTTCGACGGTGACATTCTGGATGATCGGGTCTTTGACCAGCACCTTGAAATAGCCGTTGTCCTGATACAGGCCGCGGATGCCGATTTCCATGTCCTCATCCAGCTTGGGCCGGTCAAAGGTCTTGGACAACACCGGATGATGTAGTCCGGAGGGAGCCCAGCGGAATCGCGATGGGGCGCGAATTGCGCATGGTGCGAATGATCTTGCGCGCCGGAGAATGCGGTGTTGCCCGTGAACATGAATCTTGCCGACCTTCACCTTCGGGCCTTCGTCGATGTTGAACGTGAGCTTGACGGCGTTCGTGCCGGGCAGCCGTTCGTAGGTGGGCTTGACCATGGCGAACTGGCGGCCGTGTTCGGCCAGCAATTCCTTCAATACGACTTCCGCTTTCTTGATCTTGGTGGGATCGAACTGGCTTTCGATCGAGAGGCCGACCTTGCGATCCTTGAACCGGTCCAGGATGTCCGATTCGGAGACCGATTTGTTGCCCTTGTACTCGATGCGCCGGACGATGGGGCGCTCGGTGACGTAAAAGATGATGATTTTCTGGTTGGGCTTGTCGGCGCTGTCCTCGATTTCGAGGCGAATGTCTTCGAAATACTGCGTGTTCCACAGGGCGTGAAAATCGCGCCGCAGCGCGTCTTCGTTCACCGCATCGCCGGGACGCGAAAAAATGCGCGCGCGCAGCGTTTCGCTGCGGATTCGGCGATTGCCCTGGAATTCAATACGTTCGATGGTGGGCGTTCCGGCAGGAGATGCGCCGGCTGGCGTTGCGAAGCCTGTCCGGAAAGCGAGCGGGCGGGAACCGTGGGGGCAGAACACACCAACAACACGGCGAGCAGGCACAACACGCCTGCGCGCGGCATCGAGACAGAACACGATTGTATGCTTGCGGCCAGGGAACTCCTCAAGGCCGCTTCCCCCAAAACAAAATTGTACGCTCCCCCCAACCGGGCTCAGAATGTGAGCCCGGCCTGCGCGCGTAGGATTCGCTAGTGGGATACCGGGGTTGCTTCGACCACCGGTCGGAATCCAAGCCCGTCATTTGTGACGTAGACTTCCAGCGTTGCCGGCCGCTGCAGGCCCCCCTGAATCAGCGCTTCCGACAACGGATCTTCGACGTACTTTTGCAGTGCCCGCCGCAACGGACGCGCGCCATAACTGCGGTCCCCGCAGGTCTTGTCGAGGAGCCACTGGCGTGCTTCCGGCGTCAGGACGATCTGCACCTGGCGGTGGATCAAAGTGTCGTTGGTCTGGCCGACCAGCAAATCGATGATGCGGAGCAGTTCTTCATCACCCAACGGGTTGAAGAGAATAATTTCGTCCAGGCGGTTCAGGAACTCCGGATTGAACACGCGCTTCACTTCGCTCAGCACGAGTTCGTCCAGGATCTTGGCTGATCCCTCTTCCGCGGCGGACTGGAACCCCATCGTGGCCCGCTTCTGCAAATGCCGCGCGCCCAGGTTGGAAGTCATGATCAGAATCGTGTTCCGGAAATCGACGGTGTTTCCCAAGCCATCCGTCAATTGCCCGTCTTCAAAAACCTGGAGCAGGATGTTGTACACGTCGGGGTGAGCCTTTTCGACCTCATCCAGCAAAATCACGGAATAAGGAGTGCGGCGCACGCGCTCGGTCAACTGGCCGCCCTCTTCGTAGCCCACGTATCCTGGAGGCGCGCCGATCAGCTTGGAGACCGAGTGCTTCTCCATGTATTCGGACATGTCGAAGCGGATCAGCGATTTTTCGCTGCCGAACAGGAATTCCGCCAGGCGCCGCGCGACTTCCGTCTTGCCGACGCCGGTGGGCCCGAGGAACAGGAAGCATCCGACCGGGCGGCCCGGAGCCTTCAGTCCGGCGCGGCTGCGGCGAATGGCGCGAGCCAGCGCCGTGATGGACTTGTCCTGGCTGATGACGCGCTTGTGCAGTTCGATTTCGATGCGCAGCAGCTTCTGCTGCTCGTCTTCCTTGATCGAGGAAACGTTGATGCCCGTCCAGCGCGCCACCACGTCTTCGATGTCCTCGCGGGTGACGATGCCGGTGTTGGTGTCGTCCAGCTTCAGCCGCTCGCGAACCGCGCGCAGATTTTCCTTTTCCTTGCGCTCTTCCTCGGAATAGAAGCGCGCCTTCTCGAATTCGTGATTGGCGATGGCCGTTTCCATGCGGTGCGTGATGAACTTCACGCGCTTCTGCACTTCGGCCACTTCATCGGGCAGCGTGGCCTGGCGCAGCTTGACGCGCGCGCCGGCTTCGTCGATCAGGTCGATGGCCTTGTCCGGCAGGAAACGGTCCGGAATATAACGGCTCGAGAGATATACGGAGTAGCGAATGGCTTCGTCCGTGTAGCTGACGGCGTGGAACTTTTCGTAGCGCTCGCGCACGCCTTCGAGAACCTGAATGGCTTCGTCCTCGGACGGCGCGCCCACTTTCACGGCCTGGAAGCGGCGTTCCAGCGAGCGGTCTTTTTCGACGGATTTGCGATATTCGCCGGGCGTCGTTGCGCCGATGCACTGAATTTCGCCGCGGGACAGCGCGGGCTTCAGAATGTTGGCGGCGTCGAGCGAACCTTCCGCCGAACCGGCGCCGACCAGCGTGTGCAACTCGTCGATGAACACGATGGAGTTCTGGCTCTCCATCAGTTCCTTCATGATGGTCTTCAGCCGCTCCTCGAACTGGCCGCGGTACTTGGTGCCGGCCACGATCAGCGAAAGATCGAGCGAAAGAATGCGCTTGTCCGCCAGGAACGGCGGCACATCGCTATCGGAAATGCGCTGCGCCAAGCCCTTCGACGATGGCGGTTTTTCCAACGCCCGGCTCGCCAATCAGCACGGGATTATTCTTCGTGCGGCGGCACAGGATCTGGATCACGCGCTCGACTTCGCGTTCGCGGCCGACCAGCGGATCGAGCTGGCCTTCGAGCGCGGCTTGCGTCAGGTCGCGGCTGAATTCAGCGAGCAGAGAAGTTTCCTTGGGACGTGCAGCCGGCGCTTTTTCGCCGGCGCTGCGCGCCAGTTCCTCGCGCAGCGTCGAAAGGCGCAGCCCGCGCTCCTGCAGGATTTCCGCGCCGAAGCACTTTTCTTCGCGCAGGATTCCCAGCAGCAGGTGCTCGGTGCCGACGTGGCGGTGCCCCAGGCGCTCCGCCTCTTCCGTGGCGAAGTTCAGGATGCGCTTGGATTCCTGGCTGAGCGGCACTTCCACGGACGTGGAGATGCGCTCGCGGATGGTGATGCGCTGTTCGATCTCTTTGCGGATGGATTCGATCGAGCCGTGAGAACGCAGGAAACGGTTGGCCAGCGCCTTATCCTCGCGCATCAGGCCGAGCAGCAAATGCTCGGTCTCGATGTACGGGGAACCGTACTGGCTGGCTTCGTAACGCGCAAAGAATATGACGCGTCGGGCCTTCTCTGTGTAGCGTTCAAACACGGGTCAACTCGTTTCTCCCTCAGTACGAACACCGGGGCTTTGGTCTACGTCTCAACCGGCTGGAGCGTTCCATGCTCTAACTGCAGCACGCGATCCGCGCGTCCCGCCAGAACCGTATTGTGCGTCGCCAGGATGGAGGTGAGCTGGTGCGTCGCGATGCAGCCGCTGCATCAGCTCGAAAACGCTGATCGCGTTTCGCTCGTCCAGGTCTCCGGTGGGCTCGTCCGCCAGCAGCAACGCCGGCTCCTGAACGAGTGCGCGGGCGATGGCCACGCGCTGTTGCTCCCCTCCGGACAACTCCCCGGCCCGCTGTTTTAACCGCGCTCCCAAGCCCACTTCCCGGAGCCAGCGTTCCGAGGTTTCGAGCGCCTCTTCGTACTTGGCGCCACGCATCAGCAGCGGCATCGCCACGTTTTCGGCCGCCGTAAAATCAGCCAAAAGGTGGTGCCTCTGCCAAACAAAACCAATGGAGCGATTGCGATAATCCGCAAGTTCCGTTTCCCGAAACGAATCTATTGCTTTCCCTTCGAAGTATACTGTACCGCTTGTTGGCGTGTCTAGCGCGGCCAGCAAATGCAAAAACGTACTTTTTCCCGCGCCGGATGGACCGATCACCGCAATCAATTCGCCCGTTCTCACCGTCACATTCACGCCGGACAAAACCGTGATTTCCGATGCTCCGGAGCCATAACTTTTGCGCAAATCGCGCGTTTCGATCAGTCCGCCGGGCGCTGGTGCGCCGTTGGTCCGGGCGTTCGTCGAAGGTGTCGTGTCTACCGGCATGTGCTCTTGAAAATTCTCCTCCGACCGGTCCCAACCGGGCACCGATTCAGGTCGCTCGCCTTACGTCACGTGCTGACTCTGTTTACTAGGTTAGATGCGCCACGACCGCACGCCGATGGATTGGCGGCCTGCCATTTTGAGGGCACCGGCCTCCGGGGACAAACGATTTCACTTTCTTGCCCTGTGAGTGCCTGTGGAAATAGTGTCCCATTTTGGCACCTGCCGCCTGACTCCGTAAGTCACTGATAAAGCGGCGATTGTGCCGGGCGCCCTTGCCAATTTTCGGCCGTCGCCCGAACTCTGCTGCTGGGCTTGCGCTACGCAAAGTATAAGTGCAACCGGAACGCCATACCCCTGAATAGCGCATCGAATATTTCTCGCGTACGTATTTCGAACTGCGCGGGTTGCCGCGGACCAGCAATCGGCCATCCGGTTCTTTAAGGGATCGCGTTCCCGTGCGGATGGATTTTCTGCTTCGGACTTCCCAATGCCTCGCCGACCGTTCGCTGGGGCCTGACCGCCCGGCCTGCCTCCTGGCAACTGCGATATCATGGCTGCCGTGGATATCCGATATTTCAACTGGTTGCAGCGCCCGGAACTTCAGGGCATTCGGCGGATAGTCGCGCCGCTTTCTTTTGGCCTGGTCGTCCTCCTTTTCGCCGCGAGTCATGTTTCAGGTCAGTCTCCGGACGCAGTGATACCGAAAGATAGCCGTCCGGAATTGCCGGAGGCGAATCCAGGGCGTCCGACGGTTAGCAATCCAGCGACGCTCGCGCCGGTCGGCTACCTCCAGTTCGAGACGGGAACGCTGCGGGCCACCGGCTCGGCCGAATTTTCGAATTACATCGAATTCAATGAAGTAATCAAGCTGGCGGTTTCGCCGCGCATCCAGTTTATCGAGTCCTCCGCGCCGGTCGCCCACTCCAGGTTCGCGGGAGTTTCGTCGAATGGAATCGGGGATGTTTTCCTGGGAGCGCAGGGCGTGTTGCTGCCGGGTGAGGGCGCGAAGCCTACGGTCTCTGCAAGCTACCAACGGCGCGTCTACAGCGGAAGCACGCCAAATCTGGACGTTGGCAGCCCGCTGAACTCCGCGATTCTCTACGCCAGCGCCGACGTGAAGGGTTTTCACGGCGATGCCAATGCCGTGTTCAACGATGTGCCGGAAGGATCTGTGCACCGCTTCCAGTACGGCCAGACGCTGGCGATTTCCCATCCGCTTTCAAAATCGATCGGCGTGACGGGCGAGGTCTGGCGCTTCACGCAGCCTTTCGAGCACGGCAACGCCGTCGGCATGCTCTGGGCCGCCGCCTACGCGCCGCGGAATAACCTGGTGTTCGACGCCGGATTCGAGAAGGGTTTGACGGGAAGTTCAACGCGCTGGGAAGAATTCCTCGGGCTGACGTACGTGTTGCCCCGGCGTTTGTGGGGAAGATAAACTGCGTTAAATCCAGCGTATTTGGCGGTTTTGCCGGATCGAACTTCCGCGAGTGGAGAATTGAATTTCCGAATGCGCTGATATCCGTGAAGTCAGCTCGATTTCTTTCCCACCACTTCTTCCAGGCTGGTTCCTAAATCCTTCAGGATGGCCGCGGCCGCATTGCGGCCCGGCATTCCGGTCACGGCGCCGCCGGGGGCCGTACATGCGCCCGTTTGGTACAGTCCGCTGATCGGCATGCGGTAGTTGGCCCAGCCGGGAACCGGACGCATCGCGCCGGACTGCGCGGCGTTCACCGCGCCGCCGTGCGTACTGCCGCGCCACATCGATGGGTTCATGCGCTCGATATCGAGCGGGCTTTCGATGAATTTTCCCAGGAATTTATCCGGCGTCAGATTCGGCGCGAATTTGCGGAAGTGGTTAAGCAGCGCGTCCGCCACTTCATCCTTTATCTCGTCCCAGTGCTTGGGGCCTTGCTTCAATCCGTATGGCAAGTTGCTTTCGATTTTTACGGTGTGGCAGCCGGCCGGAGCGCGGCTGGGATCGGCCACGCTCGGACTCACGATCTGCAATCCCGGCGGGTCGTTTAGGTCGACAGTTCCGCGCGCCTCGATGTAATTCATCCGCAGGTAATAATCCAGCGGCGGAGCAATGGCGGCTTCGCAGGTGGAAAGCGTACCGCCGCCGGGCAGTGGATACTTCGGCGCTTCGGTGGTCGCGTAATGAAGGCTGATCATGGCGTGCTCAGGCTGGTAGAGTTCCAGGCCGTCCAGAAAATCATCGCCCCACAATTCGCGCGGCGCCATGTTCACCAGGTTTTTCACGTGAATCGTGGAGACCACCGATTTTCCCGCGCGGTACCGGCTGCCATCCATGCACGCGACGCCCACGCACTTGCTGTTTTCGATCAGCAACTCGGTGACCGGCTTGTTGACCAGCACCACGCCGTTGTGCGCCTCGATAAACTTTCCGAGCGAAACGCTGAGCGTGCCGGAGCCGCCCTTGGGAATCACTCGCCCGTTGAGATGCTGCACCACCAGCGAGTACGCCTGGCCGCCCGTGCTGGGATCTCCGCCCGGGACCGACCCGAAATGCCCGCACACTAGGCTGCCGCGGCGCATGTAGTCACTCTCAAATAAATCGCACACCAGATCGTAGCCGGACATGGCCATGCGCCGCTGCCAGACGCCGGCCTTGGGAATTTTCTGCGCGCTGGCGCCCGCTGCGTTTTGACTCGCGGAGGAAGCCCCCGTGTATGCCTTGTACTCGGCCACCATGCGCCGAAACGTCTCCGCATCTTTTTTGGAAAATCTGGAAATCGTTTCGCAGGTGCGGTCCAGATCGCGCCACACGGTGATCGACGCGCCGTCCGCAAACGGGATGTGCATGACGGGATCGGGATCGATGTACTCGCCGTAGCCGTAATCCCGAAGCTGCAGCTCGTTGTTGCGGATCAGAGGATTGTTGGAGATTCCCGCGTGCACGCTGGAACACAAATCTTCCTTGAATCCCGGCATGCACACTTCAGCGGTCTTCGTCCCGCCGCCGATGGTCGGCCGCCCCTCCAGCACCAGCACCCGGTAACCGCCCTTGGCCAGATACGCCGCGCAGATCAGGCTGTTGTGCCCCGCCCCGGCAAACACAAAATCAAAGCGATCGCCCGGAGCCGCCGACTGCGCCATGGAGCGCAAAGGAGACAACGCCAGCGGCGCCAGCGCCGCGTGCTTTACAAATCCACGCCTGGTGATCTCGGTCATGGGGATCTCCGGTAATAATTCTGCGTCGCGAATCTCAGCCGCGGAAGGTGGACGGATTATACGTCGATTCGGTTTCGAATGGAGCGATTGTCCGCGAGGATGCTTTTCGAACTATCTACAGTGTCGACGGCTCCAAGCCTCGGCGGGCACAATGTAGACTCGAACTATCTACTTTGGAAATTCCCGCGTGAAAGCGACTGTTCGGCCGGGTGGGCAGAGCCTTTGAAGGCGGTCTTGAATTCGTTCTAGTGGCGCATGCTTTAGCTTGCGCAGTGTAATTTTCTGAGAAGGACGATTATTGGATGAACCGATACCGCGCAAGCTAAAGCATGCGCCACAGATCGAGATGGGCGTAGAATTTTTCCGTCTACTCGTATCGCAGAATATCCACCGGCAAAATGCGCGAGGCAGCCCTCGCCGGGATCAGCGTGGCGGCCGCGCTGATGGCCATGGCCGCTGCGGCGATCCACATGCCGTCCGTGGCGCTGGATTGGAAGGGCACGTACGGCACGGAATACACTTCGGGGTCGAGCGGAATTAAATGATAGACGCCGGCGGCCCAGGAAATCGTGTAGCCGGCGATCAGGCCGGAGACGGTTCCGATCACTCCCACCGTCAATCCCTGCAGCATAAAAATATTCCGTACTTGCGGGCGATAGGCGCCGAGGGACATCAGCACGGCGATGTCCTTGGCGCGATCGGTGACGCTCATCGACAGCACTACCAGGATATTGAGCCCGGCGACAAACGTAATCAGCCCGATGAACAGTGCGGTGACCAGCTTTTCCAGGCGCAGCGCGCGAAACAGCGCGCGGTTCTGATCTTCCCATGTCGTCGTGATGAAGTCGCTTCCGGCGGCGCGGGCAATGTCGCGAGCCACGTCCGCGGCGCGGTCCACATTTTGAACACGAAATTCCAGGACGCTGACGACGTCGCCGACTCCGGCCAGATTCTGCGCGGGAGCCATTTTCGCGAACACCCAGTTGGAGTCGTAGTCGTAAAAACCGGAATCGAAGACGCCGGCCACGCGAAAGCGGCGCGACCTTGGAACCATGCCGTAGGGAGTCAGGCGGCCTTCGGGGCTGGTCAGCGTGATGAAGTCCCCGGTGTGAATGTTGAGGTCGTTGGCCATCAGGTGGCCCACGACGATGCCGTCGAACCCGTCCTTATCCGGCTCGAAATCCGCGGCTCCCGAAACGATGCGGCGAAGCGCGTCATCAAAGCGGCGCTCGCGCTCGGGATCGACGCCCTTCACCACCACGCCGCGCGCGTGCCCGCCGGCCGAAAGCAGCACAGTCAGATAGATCGCCGGGGCTACGCTGCGCACGCCCGGCACGTGGCTCAGTTTCTCCGCCAGGGCGTCGTAGTTCTCAATGCCCTCGGCCGCGGGATGCTGCAGATTCACATGCGCGGAAACTCCCAGCAGGCGATCTTGAATGGTCAGGCGAAATCCGGTGTTCATGGACAGCGCGATGACCAGGGTGGCCACGCCCGCGCCGATTCCCACAACCGAGAACAGCGTCACCAGGCGCAAAACCGCGGGCTTGTAAGGCGACCGCAAATAGCGCCGCGCAACCAGCCACGCAAATCTCATTTCTTTTCGCCTGGCTCGTCTTCGGAAGCGATGTGGGATTCCGGGCGCAGCAGCGGGAACAGGATCACTTCACGGATGGAGTGGGAATCGGTGAACAACATGGTCAGGCGGTCGATGCCGATGCCCTCGCCGGCGGCCGGCGGCATGCCGTGGGCCAGGGCGCGAACGTAATCCATATCGACTTCCCGGGGGGCTTCCTCGCCGCCGCTTTCCACCTGCTGGCGAAAGCGGCGTTCCTGTTCGATGGGATCATTTAATTCTGAAAAAGCATTGCCCAGTTCCATCCCAGCAACATAGATCTCGAAGCGTTCCACAAGCGTCGGATCGTCGGTGCGGCATTTGGAGAGCGGCGAAATATCCGTCGGGTAGTCGTAAAGGATTGTCGGCTGGATCAACCGCGGCTCGGCGATCGTTTCGAATAATAGTCCTGTAACTTCCCCGTCCTTCATCGAGGCCAGGCCCAGCAGCGGCTCGCGGCCGGTCGATTGCGCCCACGAGTTATATCGCTCGCCGGCAGCCAGCGGTCCGCCGCGCTCGGCAAGCTCCGCCAGCGTCGGCGCCGGCGCGGCGCCCTCCGGCCAGAAGCGGCACACGGCTTCGCGCATGGAGAGGCGCTGGAATTTTGAAAAATCCAGGTCGTGCTCGCCGTACTTTACAAATGCGGAGCCCGTCACTTCCGTGGCCAGCGTGGCAAATAATTCCTCGGTCAGCTGCATCAGGTCGTGGTAATCGCTGTACGCCTGGTAAAACTCCAGCATCGTGAATTCGGGATTGTGGGAGGTCGAGATGCCTTCGTTGCGGAAGTTGCGGTTGATTTCATAGACGCGGTCGAAGCCGCCCACCACCAGCCGCTTCAAGTAGAGTTCCGGAGCAATACGCAGATAGAGATTAATATCCAAGGCATTATGATGCGTGATAAAGGGTCTGGCAGCCGCTCCACCAGCGAGTGGTTGCATCATCGGCGTCTCTACTTCGACGTACCCGCGGCCATTGAAGAACCTCCGTATCTCCCGCACAATCTGCGCCCTGCGGATGAAAATTCCGCGCGCCTTGTCGTTGGAAACCAGATCGAGATATCGTTGCCGGTATCGAATCTCCACGTCCGAGAGTCCGTGCCACTTTTCCGGCAGCGGCAGGAGCGCTTTGCTCAAGAGCTGAACTTCCGTGACCCATACCGTCAGTTCGCCGGTCTTGGTGCGGAACAGGTGCCCGGCCACGCCGATAAAATCTCCGAGATCGAATAATTGAAAGAGCTGGTACGGCTTGGCGCCGACGTTGTCCAGCTTCACGTAAATCTGCAGCCGCTGTCCCGAACCCAGGATGTGCGCGAATCCGGCTTTCCCATGGACGCGCAAGTTCACAATTCGCCCGGCTACGCGCACCGCCGGCTTGGCAGTTTCCAGCGTGGCGGCATCAGCCGATCCATATTTTTCGAAAATTTCCGGCGGAGTTGCCGTCGAATCGAATTTGTGCGGGTAAGCCTGGTGCCCGAGGGCTTCGATCTCCGCGAGCTTTTTCTGGCGTTGCTGGAACTGATCAACTGGTTCAAAAGGTAACAGAGGACGCTCCCTAAACACGGTAAAAAAGGTGATGGGAAGTATAACGGCACTCCATGCCAGTGGCAAGGAAGCCCGAAGGTTGCCCATCGTGCTACAATCAAACCTTCAGTGCCTTAGCGAAAATTCCTTTTTGGCACTCATTGCCCGCTCTGGGCTGAGGCCACCGGCGAACTCGGCAAGTCCGCATTTTCGCGAGGACTTTTGGTGGGGGGGTCCTTGGGAGCTACGCGCGCCAAACGCGCCGGCCAACGTTCGCGTTCCGTCCATGAGGATTGGCTCGCCTGGATCCCTGCCGAGATGGATCAGCTCTTCGACGTCACTCGCCATGAAATGGAATCTTCCAACATTATTCTGAGCGTTTCGCTGGACGACGCGCTGGCGCTCTGCAAGCGCGGCGAATACGTCACCGCGCGGGACCGTGTCATGGTCGTTAAGGGTCTGTTTGACCGCCTGGCCGTCCGGCTGAATGGAGTAGTGCAGGCGATCAAGGACCACGGGTTCCATTTTGGAACCCTGCCGAACGTAACTCCGCTCGTACCGTCCAATTTTCGAGGATCGCTGGCCCAGCGGATCGCTTTGAAGGACAGCCTGCTGGCCAGAGTGCTGTTTCGGGAGCGTACGCGCTTCTTCCATAAGCTTGATGCGCTAGGAGATATCGTCGACGGCCTGCAGCGGCAAGCGGCCGCCATTCTGGCTGAAATATCGGCGGTGGCTCCCGAGGTATCGGCACGGGATTGGCAGGACCTGGAAGTGATTGGTTACGATCTCAATACTTGCATGGGGGAAACGACGATCATCCTGAAATCTTTCTTTTGTGCCCTTCCGCCTGAGGAGTTGGATCTGTTTGGGAGCAAGCTGGGCAGCTCGACTCCGCTGCCGCTTGACGCGCACCCCGGAGCGGCGTCATTCTCGGATAGTGAATAGCATCGCGAGCGTCGGCCCGTCATTCCGGCCCTGCCATTTGAAACCGGCAATCGAAATAGATCCAGCACAGTCGACCTAGGACGCGTGCAACTTAAGGAGCAAGGGTGGCATCCCAAGCAGTGGGTGCTTCCCGAACGGGTACGGTGACCCGCACGAGACGCACGGAAACCAGCGAAATGAATGAGGCCGAGGCCATACGCCTCGCCCAACAGGGCGACGCTGGCGCCTTTGAGCACATCTACCGGTTGCATAGCCGGCGGGTTTATGCCGTGTGTCTTCGCATGGTCGGAAATACGGCCGAAGCGGAAGACCTGACCCAGGACGCGTTCCTGCAGCTGTATCGCAAGATCGGCACGTTCCGGGGAGAATCGGCGTTTTCGACCTGGCTGCATCGCCTGGCAGTGAACGTGGTGTTGATGAAGCTGCGGAAGAAAACTCTTCCGGCCACTTCGCTGGAGGAATCGACCGATCCGGAGGACGAGTCGAGCGGGCCGCGCCGCGAAATTGGCGCACCCGACCTGTTGCTTACCGGATCCATTGACCGGGTTCATCTGCAGCGGGCGATTGAGCAGCTGCCACCAGGCTACCGGCAGGTGTTCGTACTGCACGACGTGCAGGGATTTGAGCACAACGAAATCGCGGGCCTGATGGAGTGCTCGATCGGAAATTCGAAATCGCAACTGCACAAGGCCCGCATGCGGTTGAGAGAACTCTTGCAGGAAACGCTGCGTGACCAGGCCCGGCAGGAGCGGCAGGCAGCGAAGTTAGGCGGTTCGGGCTAGGGATACGGCGCCGCCGGACTGCAGCGGACGGTCGCAACGTATGGGTTGCGAGGCCGAGGGCATCGCGCAATGAGGAGGAGCCGGCGCGCAAGATAATTTCGTCAATGGAAGCACGACGCAAGCAGGATCGTTAGACGAACAGCAACGCAGAAAGTAAGGACGGAAAGAAGAACACGGAAAGAAGAACGAAGATGAACATGCAGTGTGAACAATTCGAACAAATCTTAGAGCAGCAGGACTCCGGCGCACTGCCGGAACTCGCGCTGGCACATCTGGAAAGCTGCGAGCCGTGCCGCGCGCTTTGCGCTGATTTCAGCGCCATTCATGACGCCGCCGTGGAACTGGGCACCGAGGAGATCGCGCCTCCCGAACGCGTGTGGATTTCGCTGCGCAATCAGCTGGAAGCCGAAGGGTTGATTCGCGAGCCCGGGGCTCCCGTACCTTCTACGAGCGCCGCCAAACCCGGCTGGTGGTCCGTGTTTCAGCGGCCTGCGGTTGCGGGAGCGTTTTTGGGCTTGGCGCTGGTGGCGGGCTCGACGATCGGATACTTGTCCCATTTCGCGCAAAACACGGTCGATTCGCGCATTGAATCTCCCACGCTGGCTTCGTCCGTTCCGGCCGCCGACAACGTTTTCAAGGAAGAGGTTTTGACGGTAGGAGATGATGCGGTGGCCGACCTGCAACGCGAGGACACCGCGGTTACCAATTCCATCCGGCGGAATCTGCGAATCGTTGACAACCTGATCGCGTTATGTGAAAAGAGCGTGCGCGAACAACCTGACAACCAGATGGCCAAAGAATACTTGTACGGCGCCTACCAGCAGAAGGCGGAGCTGCTCGCCACGGCCACGAACCGCAGCATGACAGGAGGACTGCAGTGAACGCTACTTCATACGTGCCGGCTGTGTGCGCAGCCCGCGGCTGGAATCCGGTTCGAGTCGGTGCCATGGGCCTGATGATGGCGGGGTTGATCCTGGCCGCGTCTCCGGCTCGCGCGGACCGCGCGGAAAAGCACTTCCCTGTAGTCGCCAAACCCAAGATCACGGTGCGCAATTCCACCGGACGCATCCAGGTAAAAGCCTGGTCCAAAAATGAAGTGCAGGTTTCCTGGACCAATCCCAGCGGGAAGACGTCGGTGGAAACCGAGGGAGCCGGCAACCGCGTGGAAGTGGTGACGCGCGAAAACCAGGAAGGCCTTTCGGAAGACGACTGCAAGACCGATTTTGAGATTACCGTTCCGGTCGAGAGCGAGCTGAACATCCGCACCGATTCCGGAACCGTAACCGTGGACAGCGTACACGGCGACATGACCTTCGATACCGTGGGCGCCAGCCTGCAACTTTCCGACGTAAGCGGCTACCTGATGGTGAAAACGATTGACGGCTCCCTGATCTGCACCCGCTGCTCGGGCAAGCTGGAAGCCAACTCCATCAGCGGCAACGTGCAGATGGTGCAGCCCTCGCTGGACAGCGTGCGCGTGCAGACTTCCTCCGGAAATATTTTCTTTGACGGCAGTTTTTCCAGCCGCGGCATTTACATCATGAAGAACTTCAGCGGCACCATCGAAGTGCATTTCACGTCCAGCGATTCCTTTGACGTGAATGCCACCTCGCTGAAGGGTGACGTGATCAATCAAGCCAACTTCAAACCGGATACCCATGGCAGCTCGCACCCCGCCTCGAAATTCGGGCACAGCCTGTTCGGCACCATGAACGAGGGTCATGCCAAGGTCGAGCTCTCTTCCTTTAGTGGTACAATCAAGATTCTTCAGCGTGACTGACGCTCGCGGAATCGCTTGCAAGATTCATCCCCATCAAACAGACCCGCCGGCGGGCCTGTGCCGGAGTATCGCTTGGTCTGCCTGACCGGATTCATGGGCTCGGGCAAGAGCACCGTGGGCCGCCTGCTGGCCGCGCAACTGGCCTGGCATTTCGCCGACCTGGACACGGAAATCGAGCGCGAATCCGGACTTTCCATCTCCCAGATTTTTGCGCAAAAGGGCGAAGCCGTATTTCGCGACATCGAACACGATTGCCTGGAGCATCTGCTGGGATCGGCGTCCGAGCGCGAAATGCGTCTGGTGCTGGCGCTGGGCGGGGGCACGTTTGCGCAACCGCGCAATGCCCTGCTGATTCGCGAATTTGGCCGCGAATTCGGCACGCCGCAGCGCAACGGCGGCTCGGTGGTGCTGTGGCTGGATTGCTCGGCCGAAGAACTTCTGCAACGGTGTGTACTCATGGGCGACCGCCCGCTCTTCCGCGATGAGGCAAGTTTTCGTAAACTCTACGAGGAGCGCCTGCCGCATTACCGTCAGGCCGACTATCGGGTGGAGAGCGCCGGAGAACCCATGCGCGTCGTCGAACAAATCCTGGCTTTGGGAATTTTTCGCCGCAGCCCGCAATCCCAGGCCGGCGGAACATTGCCGGGAGCCGCGCTCTCTTGAGCGCCCGTCGCGGCAGGGTAAGAATATTTTTCGCGGCGGCGCTGGCCATCGCATCCTGCTGCGCGGCGTCCGCATTCGGCCGCACAGGCTTCGGGCTGCCTCTTTTCCGTTCTCCAGCTTCGGCGTTTCCCGCGGGCGCTCCAAGCGTCTTCTCCGCAGATAAGGGAAAGCTTCGCATCACTCTCAACGGACAATCCGTGGGCACGGAAGAATTTGAAATTTCCCCATCCGGCGATATCTGGATGCAGCGCAGCACCATCACCGCGCACACTCCCGGCGGCCCGGATATCAAGGCCACCGGAACGCTGAAGCTTTCGGCCGACGGTTCGCCGCTGCACTATGACTGGTCCGCGGAAGTTCAGAAAAAAGCCAGCGGGGCTGTGGAATTCGTCAGCGGCACGGCCAAATGTGCAGCCGATCTGGGCGGGGCGACGCCGCTGCGCAAGGATTTTGTATTCAACTCGCCGCGCGTCGCGGTTTTAGATAACAATATTTACTATCATTTTGCCGTGCTGGCCCGAATGTATGACTGGAAGGCCGGCGGCAAGCAAAGCTTCCCGGTGGTTATCCCGCAGGACATGGTTCCGGGAACGATTTCCGTGGAGTCTCTCGGCCAGCAACAGACCGCGAACGGCAAATTCGAAGCCCTGCGCGTCAGCTCTCCGGACCTGGAAATTATGATTTACCTCGATTCGAATCACCGCCTGATGCACATCCAAGTCCCGTCCTCCAACGTGACCATCGACCGTGAATAGCTAAAAGCCCGCGGCCGTCGAAGCGAATGATCTCCCCGGCCATGGGAGCGTAACGAAGTGCGGCGCAAACCCCGACCCTTTGAAAACCAAAAGGGTCGGCCACCCGGAAAGGCTAAACCAGTTTATCGGTGTTAACGTACTCGAGTGGTATCATTCAATCGGGATTGTTGGTCAACAGAAAACAGCGCGAAAGGGTGGGCCACCCGCCCACCTTGCCGACTGTAATTCGAAGTATTCGAGTTTTAAAGACGAAGGAGCCCTTCGTTTGTGTCAGAGGGAAGCACAGCAGAACTATGAGGATTGTCTAAAAGGGCTACATTCGCCGCTCTATCCGTGTTCAGCAATGTTAGAACGCCCTGAGATTTTGTTGGAGCCGGAAGGAGCAAGGAAGATGGAAACGCTCGAGAGGTGGGCATTTGCTTGACAAGATTGAATTGGGTGCTGCAATGCTCGAAAGCGTCAGATTGTGGGGCAAGCTAAAGTATTTAGAGGCACTTCGCATTCTAGATGGATGGATCATGAGGGCAGAGCAGGAAAATGAAGTAGATTGGGTCCACATATTGTGCGGACAGGCATCGATGATAGCTGACTCTTTAGATGACCTTCGACTCGTAAGATTCTATAACGAGAAAGTCCTTTCTTCCATGGGTGAAACTACCTACGATTGGGCTATAGCTCACTATAGGCTGGCGCAAGCCATGTTCCGGAACGCCGAGATTGATTCCGCAAGACGGCATGCGGCTCAGGCCTACTCATTAGTCGTTCACCCAGCCAACGATATAGAACAAAGCTTGTTAGAGCTTGTCGTGAAGTGTTGGCCGGAAGTCAGCAATTGGAAACCCTAGACCTGTCCCCCGGTCTTTGAGTGTCCCGTGATCATGAAGTGGCCAGCCGGAATCCCCAGGCTCGCCATCCTTGCACCCTCCGTGTTCCGCTTCTGCGAAATCCGCAGCACCATCGACGCCATCCCTAAGCGACCGGCGACTTCCCAGACCTTGAGGCTGTCGCGGTTGCTACACACGAAGATGAGGCTGTGTCGGCATCTCTGTGGCGCGATAAACGCAAATCACGTAAGCGTCCGGTTATGACCGTCTAGACGAAGTGTGGTTAAGTGGGGATGATGCCCGAAGTGGGCAGTAGCGATGGTGTCCACTTGGGGGGATAGGTGGACACTTCGGATCGGATGGCTGGTCAGCAAGAACCGACACGACGGCGGTGGGCGGTAGCGGAGAAACGGCGGATCGTCGAACAGACGTTGGTGGAGGGCGGATCGGTAGCGCGCGTGGCGCGGGCGCATGGGGTGAACGCCAACCAGGTGTTTCAGTGGCGCAGGCAGTACCACCGAGGATTGCTGGGCGCGGGAAACACAGTGGCGGTGAGTTTACTTCCGGTTCGTGTGACGGAAGCGGCGGGTGGCCCACCCTCGCTGGAGCTTCAATCCCGCTGACATTTTATCGCTGCTGCAGGATACCACTCGCTAGACGTCATCCACGCGGCATCGGTTTTGCGCTTTCCGGCGCGTTTGCCTTTTCGGGTGCCCGACCCTCCTGATTTTGGAGGGTCGGAGTCTTGAATTTCTCCCTGTGTTTCACTCAGCGCGCCGGATCGACCCTGATCAGGCCGCTCCCGAGGTTCGAGTAAAAAGCGAAACTGCCCAGGGCCGGTCGCGGAAATGATCGAACAGTTTTCGCGCGAGTGGATTCATGTGCATGTAATGAAATTTTTCCACCCCTTTTCTTCAGACTCCAGACATTGAAGTCATCGCCCACATTCAGGTCCCGTCCTCCAACGTGACCATCGACCGTGAATAGCTGATTTTGGTTGCCCGGATGTCCTGTCCGTTGGGACAGGTAAAGACTTGATTCAAAGGGCACATGGCTCCGTTTCCTGATTGCCTCTCCGGACAAAGTGTCAGTTAATAGCATGCAACCTTCCGCAATCGACCCGAGGAGGATCCATGTTCGACGTCAAGTCTCTACTTCTAACTCTACTTTCCAGTTCCTGGGGAGTGATCACCACAGTCCTGGTCGCCACGATCGTCTACAGGGGCGTGCTTGCCACCCGCGAAGACGATTCGATCTTCCTGGACGACGCCGAGCAGCACTATTACCACGAGCAGCAGGCCATCATCGCGCGGATTGCCCGCTTAAAGGGGCCGATCATCGCCCTGTCCGTGGTTTCCGCCGTGCTGTTCCTGACCACGGTTGGCGTTTGGATTTACCAGGGATATTCCAGCTTTTAGTCGTCCCGCCGCGAAGGATGGCGGCGTCCTGAATGGGCGAGCAAAATCGCTCACGGGTGTATTGTGTCTTGAAATCCGTACCGGCGGTACCCACCACGCAACTGAGATAGCCGCGCGATTGAATCCAGTCCAGAAAACCCCGAAACCAAAAATGGTATTAGCGGTTCCGCGTCGCTCATTGTTGCAATGGGCAAAGCGGGTTTCGCTTATCCTGTGTTTGTCATCCTGAGCCAAGCGAAGGATCTCTCTGGAATGTTCGAAGTGAAAGCATGATCCGAGGCGCCGGGAACTTCGAAGATAGATTCTTCGCTGCGCTCAGAATGACAACGCGTTGCACATTTCTTAAAACCGCAAGCCCCACCTACTTCAGGCAATAACGAAGCGTGGCAAATCCGGTTGGTGCGTCAGATTCCCTTCAACCTGCTGTACAAAATAGACTTGTGATTTCCGCACGCCGCGCTCCCGACAAACCATTTCACTCGCTACCCTTTCTGGGTGTATAAAGTTATCAAATCGGTCAACTTTCACGTCCCCAGATGACCGCCAACGAAGGAGAGCCCATGACTGCCCAGTCCGCGCTCCATGTGATAACTGCGTTCTGGTGGCTTCTGGCACTGATCCTAGTGCTGGTTTGCTACCGCCTGATCCTGCGGCTGTTTGGCGTGGTGCTGATTCCCCAAAACAGCGTCGGCATCGTCGACAAGCGCTACTCGCTGGTCGGCCGCAACCGCACCCTGGCCGAAGGCCAGATCGTGGCCCTGAACGGCGAGGCCGGCATCCAGGCCGATACGCTGGCTCCCGGACTTCACTTCTTCCTGTGGCCCTGGCAATACAAAATCCGCTTGCAGGATTTTCTCGTGGTTCCGCAGGACTCCATCGGAGTGGTGGAATCGCGCGGCGGAATCCCGCTGACCGAAGGGCGCGTGCTCGGCAAACGCGTCGAGTGCAAGGCGTTTCAGGACGCCCGCGCGTTTCTGATGGGCGGCGGGCAGCGCGGTCCGCAGATCACGATCATCCCTCCGGGAACCTACCGGATCAATACCGCCGTATTTTCGGTGAACCCCGCCAAGGTTTTGGAAATTCCCGTGAACGCCGTGGGCATCGTCACGATCAAGGACGGCAAGCCGCTGAACACCGGCGAAATTGCCGGGCCGGAAGTGAGCAATCACAACTCGTTTCAGGATGCGCAGGCCTTCATCGATGCCGGCGGATACAAGGGCTTGCAGGAGCAGGTGATCCTGGCGGGCCGCTATTTCATCAACCCGATGTTCGCCACCGTGGAGATCAAGGCCATGACCGCGGTGCCGATCGCCAACGTCGGCGTAGTCATCGCCTACGTCGGCGCAGCCGGGACAGGACGTGACCGGCGAAGCCTTCAAGCACGGCAACCTGGTGGCCCGGGGCCAAAAAGGCGTATGGAACGATCCGCTCGATCCCGGAATGTATCCGATCAATCCGTACACGCTGAAAGTGGAGCTCGTGCCCACGGCCAACGTGGTGCTGAACTGGGCGGACGGAAAATCGGAAGCGCACAATCTGGACAAAGACTTCTCCACGATCACGGTGCGCTCGTCCGACGGATTCAAATTCAATCTGGACGTCAGCCAGATCATTCACATCCCGCGTTCCGACGCGCCCAAGGTGATCGCGCGCTTCGGCAGCATGGTGAACCTGGTGACGCAGGTGCTGGAGCCCACCATCGGCAACTATTTCCGGAACGCCGCGCAGAATTCCGACGTGATCGACTTCCTGAAAAACCGCCAGACGCGGCAAAACGAGGCGCAGAACCTCCATCGCCAACGCGCTGCAGGAATACAACGTCGGCGCGGTGGACACGCTGATCGGAGACATCACTCCGCCCGATGAGCTGATGAAAACGCTGACCGACCGCAAAATCGCCGACCAGCGCAAAGTCACTTTCGATTCCCAGCGCCTGGCCGAAGACAACCGCCGCGAACTGGAAAAATCCAAAGCCATGGCCGACACGCAAGCCAGCGTGGTCACCGCCGAACGCAGCGTGGCCATCGCCGGCTACGCGGCCGACGCCGCCATCAAACAGGCGGAAGGCCAGGCCAAGGCCAAAACCGTGAACGCCGAGGCCGACGCCACGGTGACCAAGGTCAATGGCGAAGCCGCCGCGGCCGTCACCACAGTAACCGGACAAGCCGACGCCGGAAAAACGCTGTCCGTCGGAACCGCGGAAGCGGACGTCATCAAGCTGAAGATTGCCTCGATGACTTCGGACAACTACGCGGTCATCGAAACGGCCAAGGCGCTGTGCCGCCAGCGGATTCAAACTGGTGCCGGACATCGTCGCCAGCGGAGACGGCGGCGGGTCGAATTCGCTGATGAATATTTTCCTGGCGCGGCTGATCAAGGATTCGAACAACGATTCGAACGGGACGTCAGTGACGAAGAAGTGAGGGGAGCTGGGAACAGACCGCACGTTCACGGGAAGACGGGCGCGTGTTTCGTTCGCATCGACCCGATTCGTTGACGCGGCTGTAGAAAATCGAGATAGCAAAAAAAGCCCCACCCTTCCACAAGCCGGAACGATGGGGCACCCGCAAATTCAAAAGCGCGTAATGGATGGGCCACCCGCCGGTAAAAGTCTGTCTGCGCCGGGTAGAATCACGCAAAAATACTCGCTATGCGACTTAACGCACGCTCGTTGCAGATTTTTACGGACGGCTCTGCCATCGACAATCCGGGTGGCAGAGGCGGGATAGCCGTGGTTGTCCGTTACCCGGAGCACCTGCAACTTCAAGACGAAGTGATTTTCCAGATGGGATACACATAAAGCATGAACAACCGGATGGAAATGCTGGCCGGCATTAAGGCATTACAGTGTGTTCGGGAAAACAAGCCGTGGCGCTACGTTACGATCGTGCAGATCGTCACCGATTCCAGATATGTGGCAGACAACGTTGGGTACAGAGCTTTGGGCTGGAAGAAAAACAAATGGCGCAATCAGTACGGAGAACCAAAAGAAAATAGCGACTTGTGGAAAAAACTCCTATCAGCTCGCAGAAAGTAGGGATGCACGTTGAATTTGTACAAACCAAAGGAAAGAAATCAGAGATTCTGAAGAGCGTTGATAAGTTTGCGAAAGAAGCTAGAGAGGGTGGGATTCAAATTGATCGCGGCTTCCAGCCCTACACGGTCGCACGTTCGATGATAAAAGGTGCCGCAACGCGATTCCCCGCAAAAGGTCAGATTGCACTGATTCGTCCCTATCGAAAAAAACTAATGCCGACTGGCGAAGAAAAGATTCGCTTCGACACCTTATCCGAAGGCGGACAGGTCTACGTCGCCTGCTATTACGCGTATGCGACAACTGAAATAGCGGCACAACTTCACAGACAGCACCGCTATAGAGTACGGTTCAATGATGCACCGAACTACCCGCAGATTATGGAATGCATTGAGGAAGTGACGCCATCATGATCGCGCGGGTGGCATTGATCAAAACCGTCTCGAAGGACCCGCCAGCCGCCGGAAATTCAAAACCGTCGCAAAGGCCGCGCCACCCGCCCTTAGCAGTTACCGTTACGATAGATATACAGAACGCTAAACTGGTGGCAATGTCTGTCGTGATAGAATCCCGCCAAAGGAGACCTGCGTGAAGAAACTCGGGTGGCTGATATTCGTGATCGTCGTATTTATAGGGACCGTGGGGTTTCAGCTATGGCAGTTGTACCAAGATGAGAAAAGACTTGACCGACCTCAAGTAGTGTGTTGCTTACCTAGGACATACCGATGACAACGAAATTACAACGGACGTCGGAACAATTCAATTTCTAAACGCGGCGGATACTCCATCCAATTAAGAAACGGCGAAATACACGAACGAAGGTCTCGAGTTGGCAGGGCTTGTCTGCAATCCTACCAATATCTGGATATCCAATCTGTCCTTCCTTCCCAGCACAAGGGCTTCCAAGATCGGTTGTGCATGTGGAAGACCGTTCTCGCTCGAATTTACCCGCCGCTTGCTTGGACTGCGCGTCCTCCCCGATTTCGCCTGGCCGCGGAGACGCCGTTCCGTCACGATTCCCCGTGAACACGAGGAGGATACGACTTGTTGTTGTATTTACTGGCGATATCGTCGCCGCCCGATTCAGGGCGAGGCGGGTGGCGCACCCTCGCCGAAGCTCTTATCCCATTGACATTTCATCGCCGCCGCATGATATCACTCACTGCACGTCATCCACGCGGCAATGGTCTTGCTTTTTCCGGGGCCTTTGCCTTTCCGGGTGGCCGACCCTCCTGATTTTGGAGGGTCGGGGTTTTGACTTTCTCTTCCTTCCATGGCTCACAAACTCATTCGCCATTACGGACGCCGGCATCTCCACTTCATCACCTTTACGTGCTACCGGCGCCTTCCGCTGCTGCGCTCGATCCGCGCTCGAAACGCGTTCGTGCAGATTCTCGCCGAGACGCGTGACCGCTACGGATTTTCGCTGGTCGGCTATGTCGTCATGCCCGAGCACGTTCACTTGCTCATCAGCGAGCCGGCAAAAGGAACGCCCTCCACGGTGATCCAGGTGCTGAAGCAACGCGTATCGCGCCGCCTGCGCGGCAAAAAGCGCAGCGCTGCCGGGCAGTTGGACTTGCCGTTTGCGAGCCCCGACTCTGCCCTGCGCCGCTTCTGGCAACGGCGCTTTTATGACTTCAATGTCTGGAGTCTGAAGAAAAGGGTGGAAAAACTTCATTACATGCACATGAATCCACTTGCGAGAAAACTGGTCGACGATCCCCACGACTGGCCCTGGAGCAGTTTTGCTTTCTACGTGAATCGCAAGAGCGGCCTGATCCGCGTCGATCCCGTGCGCTGAGTGGAACACAAGATAAATTCAAAACCCGACCCTCCAAAATCTGGAGGGTCGGCCACCCGGAAATTCAAAACCGCCTCCCATCATGCGCCACCCGCGTTGTCATTCTGAGCGGAGCGAAGAATCCCTCTTTGTTCTTTTGCTTGCTCTTAGATCGAAGAGAGATTCTTCGCTTCGCTCAGAATGACAAAGTGATTTCGTTTTTTTGCAAACTGTTCAGCCTGTCTGGTTTAGAGTCTGCCAGCCACAAATTTACTGCGGACAAGCTGAAGCGTGTCCCACTTTTCCGCAGCTTGCTTTTGCAGGCACCGCTGACTATACTGA
>CAVZGK010000005.1:0-221468 GCA_963774805.1 uncultured Acidobacteriota bacterium | reverse complement strand
GGCCGGGCGAGATCCGGGTCGGATCCGGTGGCGTTGCAGATCTGGTCGTCCGGTCCGCGGCGATCCTGCCGGTGAGCAAGCTATCGGCGCTGTGCGTGACCTCCGCCAGCATTTGGTGCCAGCAGCCTTCCGTGGGACGGACGCCGACCCGCTCGTCGGCGGGTCGACTTCGGAAAATGTCGACTACCTGCACGGGGTCACCGACCCGGCGCCGCTGGTATTCGCGTTTGTTCTCGGCTTCTCCCTCGTGTTGTTGACGATCGCGTTCCGCTCCGTGGTGATCGCACTCACCGCCATCATGCTGAACCTGCTCTCGGTGGGTGCTGCATACGGCCTGCTCGTGCTCGTCTTCCAGCACGGCGTGGGCGCAGGCATCCTCGGGTTCCAGACCGTCGACTCGATAGAGGCGTGGGTTCCGTTGTTCCTGTTCTCTGTTCTGTTCGGCCTGTCGATGGACTATCAGGTCTTCCTGCTTAGCCGTATCCGGGAGCGTTTCGACCAGGGCGCGGATACCGCCGCGGCGGTCCGCTGGGGTGTCGCCTCGACTGCCCGTATAATTACCGGAGCTGCGCTGATCATCGTTGCCGTGTTCTCCGGGTTCGCCGTTGGCGACCTGAGTCATGTTTCAGCAAATGGGGTTCGGCATCGCCGTATCGCTGCTGATCGATGCCGCCGTGATTCGTTCGGTGGTGCTACCGAGCGTGATGGTGCTGCTCGGTGACCGCAACTGGTACCTACCTCGCTGGCTCAGCTGGCTGCCCCATCTCGAGGTGGAAGGCCACGTCAAGGCGGAGCCGGAGCCCCAGCCGCACCCGGCCTAGAGCGACGGCAGGCGGGTCTCTGCACTGCGTCAGCTCGACGTACGGCATATTGGCAAACACTGTGTCACCCAGGCGGTTGACCCACGCGGGGTTACTTCCCAAGTCGCCGAATCTGGCAAGTAGCTGTGCGTCCGAGAGCGTGCTGGAGTCGATCGCCCGGCGCTACAGCTCGACGGCTCCGAACGCCAGCACCTCTTCAACCTCGCCCGCAACGCCAACGCCAGCGCCGCGGGGCGCTTACGCCGTCGCACAATCACCTGACGTCAGCAGATCGGCCCCGGCGTGGACCCTGAACCTCGACCACTGCGCACCCAACGCACTGCGGGCACGGCTCACCGAACTCCCTCGACGGGTGAGAGCAGCGGCTGGGCAGCCGCGAGTGGGTGCGTCGGGCAGACAGGCCGGCGGGCTGCTGGAGTGGGCCGGGGGCTGGCCGCGACGGACCTGGACGATCGAGGGGGCACTGTTGCGTTGAGTGGGTTCGGGCGATCTTGGGCTTAGGAGGGGACGCTGCAGTCAGATGCAGAACGCGAGTTGCTCGAATGCGGCGCGGACCCGGTCTCGTGGCGGTTGTTCGGCAACGATCTCGTAGTGGCCGCGGCGCAGGTTCTGCACGAAGGCGTGGCCGGCGGCGATGGTGCGCGCGGAGGCGAGTCGTTTCAGTCCGCGCATCGGCCGTAGCCGTGACTTCAACCGGCCGTGGTCGGCTTCGATGATGTTGTTCGCGTACTGCTCCGTGACATGCCAGGCGGCGGGCACGAGCTCGTCGAGCACGCGCGGGTAGACCGGTGCTCGGTCGGTGGTCACCTCGACCGGCGCCGGGCCGCAGCGCAGTGCGCGGGTGAAGAACGCCCGTGCCGTTTCGGCGTCGCGGCGGGTCGAGACGAGCACGTCGATGACCTGGCCGTGCTGATCGATGGCCCGGTAGAGATAGGTCCAGCGGCCGGCGACCTTGACGTAGGTCTCGTCGACGAACCAGCGATCACCGGTCGCGTGCCGAGCCGGGCGCGCGGCGTCGATGAACTCCGGCGTGAACGTCTGCACCCACCGGTAGACCGTGACGTGATCGACCTCGACGCCGCGTTCGGCCAGCAGCTCCTCGACGTCGCGATAGGACAAGCCGTAGCGCAGATACCAGCGCACCGCGACCGCGATCACCTCACGCGGGAAGCGGTAGCCAGCCGGAGCAGAGGTCGACTCGGACCTCGAGTTGATCACACCTACAGTCTTGCCGACGCTAACCGGGCACCCTCAACGCAACGGAGCCAGGTGACGTGGCGACGTGACATCCTGCGGCGCCGCTGGGTTCGCACGTCCCAGCACAAGCACCCTGGCCGCCCGGGTACGCGTCGCACCATCCGGGCTGTGGTCCTGCGGATGGCGAGGGAGAACTCTGGGTCTGGTTACCGGCGGATCCACGGTGAACTCGCTGGCCTCGGCATTCTCGTGGCGCCGTCGACGGTGTGGGAGATCCTGATCACCGCCGGGATCCCATCCGTCGCCGCGGCGCGAAGGGCCGACGTGGGCGCAGTTCCTGCACGGTCAAGCCCAGGCAATCCTGGCGACGGACTTCTTCACCGTCGACCTCCTCGATGGCACCAGCGCCTACGTCCTCGCTCTGATCGAGCACGCCACCCGCCGGATCCGGATCCTCAGCGTCACCGCACACCCCGACAACACGTGGGTCACCCTGCGGAGTGCCAAAAGGTCGTCGCCCCGTGGGCTTCGGCATGATCATGTCCGTCCTGCTGCGGCTGCTCTACCTGATCCTGCTTCGACTCGACGGATGGCTTCGTGCTGTTGGCGAAGTCGTCGGCGTCGAAGGACGCCGAACTGCTTGCGCTGCGTCATGAGGTCGCGGTGCTAACGCGAGCCAACCCCAAACCTCGACTGAACTGGTCTGACCGGGCCCTGTTCAGCGCGCTGTGCCGACACCTGCCCCGCAAGATGCTCGCCACCGGCTCGTCACACCGGCGAGTATCGCAGCCGGCTTGTCCGGCGACATCGTCGCCGACTCCGTCCCTGTCGCAACGACCTTGATCATCGTCGCGACGACGATCTACTACCCAGTCCCCACCCCCAATCGGGCAACACCGCTACCGTTGTGCCGTCAACCGCTGGTCGAATTCTGCCTGTTGTAGCAGGCGCACATTGCCGCGGTCGCCAGGTGCTCATACCTCAAGAACTGACGTTGGCCAACGTCGTCGTAGGTGGTAAACATGGGAGAGCAAGTCAGCCCCGGCGGATGAAGCTAGCAAGATCGACAACGCTAAAAGGATCCTGACGGGCGATGCGACCTCGCTGCAGGCGCGCCAGCCGGCGCCAGATGTACATCGGTCAAGAGAGGCCTCAGAGTGGCACCACTCGTCGCAAGTACATTTTGCGAGGACTTCTCGGCTCGCCGGCCAGGCTCAGGCAGTATGCGCACGATGCAAATCGGTCGATACGTATCAAATAGTGGGAGCCTATAGTGAGTGATAAGCGCGGCAAATTCTTCATCGGCGGCAAGTGGGTCGCCCCATCCTCGGATCAAGTAATACCCGTTACCGAGGCGGCGACAGGTCTGCCCGAGGCAATGTCCCCGAGGCCAATGCCCAAGACGTCGATCAGGCAGTGAAGGCGGCACACGCGACGACGCGCGAATGGGCGGCGACGTCACCTGACTTCCGTGCTGATCTGATGGAGCGATTCGCCGACGCGGTTCTCGCGCGAGCCAAGGAAATTAGCGAGATGGTTTCCCGGGAGAATGGCATGCCCCTGGCGCTCTCCCTATCCGCCAATGTTGAATCAATGTCGGGATCTCTTCGATACTACGCCGGACTTGCACGAAGTGGTTATGCTGACGAGACCCGTCAGGCGATTTCGTATCAGGGCACGGTGCTGATCCAACGCGAACCGGTAGGCGTAGTCGCGGTGATCGTCCCATGGAACTACCCACTGGGACTGATGGGAATGAAGATCGGCCCGGCGCTGGCTGTTGGGTGCACAGTCGTGATCAGCGGTCCCCGAGACAGCAATTGGCGTTTTTTTGTAGCTGCTTGACTCACAGTTTTCGTATTGCTAACGCGTCGTCTTCCGGATCGACCTGGAGGCGATCGAGAGGAAAGCTACATGCCTCAAGGGCGGATTACACCGCTCGCGGCGGCCTGGATCTGGGCGGTAGCCTGGGGAGTAACCTTCTGCCCCCCCTAAAGTGGGGCAGCTTTCCAGCTCACCCTTTTACCCGTTTCGGGGTGGAGGCATCATGCGTCCGGGCGTCCAGTTCAGGCCGGGTTACGTCGATCCATCATGCGGCCTGTGCGCCACCTTGCGGCGGCACGGCTTGGGGGCGATTAGCTGGGGCTCCCACGCGAGGAGTGTCTTTACGCCCTCTTGCTTTTTTCCTGTAGGCCAGTCTTTTACAGCGGGCCTGTCCCGCCAACGCGGCATCCACCTTGCCAAGACTGGTTCCGATTCGGGCACTGTACCAAAGGTCAGCCCTGACACAAGCGTCGTTTCGAAAATTCAACACTCGTTTTTCGGCATAAAAAACGGTCCGATTCCGAACTGCGGAGTCGGTGTGCTTTCTTTCCTCCACTGCCACTGAAGTGGCGTGGCTTCTAGAAAGAAGAATTCGGTCCGATTCCGAACTGCGGAGTCGGTGTGCTTTCTTTCCTCCACTGCCACTGAAGTGGCGTGGCTTCTAGAAAGAAGAATTCGGTGAACTCCGTCGATAGATGGCTCAACGATGATCGTGGGTTCTCGATCGTTTGCTCTCGAAGACCGAGTCCGCAGGGCTTAGCCTACGTTCCTGTTCCAATGATTGTGGGACCCCAACTACTGTCGAAAACCTGTCTGACCTCACGCAGACTTTGCCTTACCCCGGCTGATCATGCTGTTTGAGGTTCCCATCCCGAGACCCATCCTTGCCGTGAAGCACCCTTGACAACGTGTTCGTCGAATGGTCTAATTAAACAGCTCAAAGTAGAGTGCTCCCCACAGGCCTGTGGCGACGGAGTCACAGAAAAATGAACATCAATGAGTCACCGCTCAAGACGCACGTTATCGCCGCTGCCGCCGTCGGCATGGCCGTGCTCATCAACCTGACCCTCAGCCGCTGGAGCGGGCCGTTCCTTTTCCCGGCGTTCCTCATCGCCGTCCTGTTCAGTTTCCCGGTACGGAGGGACGGGGCCCGGCTTGACAGCCGCCGGGCTCTCGCTCGCGGCTCGCATCCTTCTGCTGATCACCTTCGAGGGGCTGCACCTGACCCCAACCGATCTCTTCCTGTGGCTGGTCATATTCACTGCGGTCGAAGTCCTGATCGTCTACATCGTCGCGGCACGTAGCCTCGATGAGGCGGCCTTCAAGTATACCGAGCACCGGTTTCGTTCGGTTGCCGATACTCTGCCTCAAATAGTCTGGGCCGCACGACCCGATGGCTGGATCACCTTCATGAACCGACGTTGGTACGAGATAACTGGGTCCGAACCAGAGAAAGGTCTAGGATACGGCTGGATCGACTCCATCCACCCAGACGACCGGCAACTCAGCCTCGACAGGTGGCAGGCAGCCGTCCGGTCGGTGACGACCTACGAAGACGAGTTCCGCATCAGGTGCGCGGATGGGAACTACCGCTGGTTCCTGGCACGAGGGCTCCCCTCGAAAGACACCACGGACCGCATCGTCGAGTGGTCCGCGACCTGCACCGACATCGACAAACAGAAGCAGACGTCCTCGGCACTCGCGGAGGCGACCCGCGCCAAGGATAACTTCCTCGCCGTGCTGTCACATGAACTGAGGACCCCCCTGGCACCGGTTCTCATGGGCATTTCTGCATTGACCAAGCCGGGGAACGTGCGCCCGTCATGCTACCCGATCCTGGCGATGATCGTCGACAATATCCAACTGGAAGCCCGACTCATCGATGATCTTCTGGACATCTCGCGAATCACGCGCGGACAGATGGAGTACAGGTTTCAGATCACCGATCTGCACACTCTGATCGAGCATGCCGTTGAGATATGTAAGCCAGAGATCGTCGCGAACGAGCATCAACTCAGTCTCGATCTTGCTGCAACACAACATTACGTCGAGGGCGATCCTGCTCGGCTTCAGCAAGTGATCTGGAACCTGGTCGCCAATGGCGTGAAGTACACGCCTCGGGGAGGTCAGATCGCAGTGGAGACGACCTCGCACGGCAGCGATTACATCAAGGCGACGATCTCTGATAACGGGGAGGGGATCGACCCGAAGGATCTGCCGAGGCTCTTCCAGGCATTCGAGCGGGGATTTGAGGCATCGTTCTCGCACACCGGGGGACTGGGCCTGGGACTGGCACTCACTCGGTCCATCGTCGAAGCTCACAAGGGCACGATCGAGGCAAGCAGTGAAGGAAGAGGCAAGGGCTGTACATTTACGATCACGTTAAGAACGGCACGGCCAACGGCTGTTGTCAGAGCGGTCCCTCTCCGAGAATCAGACGACCCGTAGCCTCAAGATCCTGCTGGCGGAAGACAATGCGGCGACGGGCGATATCACGGCCCACGTGTTGCGACAGAAAGGGCATAAAGTGACCGTCGCCACCTGCCTTCGCCGTGCTCTGGAGGTGGCTGGAAACGGCTTTGACGTAGTGATCAGCGACATCGACCTGGGCGATGGAAGCGGCTTGGAGCTGATTCGGCACATCCGGGCTCGGAGGGACATCCCAGCCATCGCGATCAGCGGCTACGCCACCGAGGAGGACGTCCGGCAGAGCCTACAGGCGGGCTTCACCATCCATCTGGCCAAGCCGATCACCTTCGCGACGTTGGAGTCGGCGATCCGCAAGGTCACCGCCGCCTGAGCGAGACGGTCGTTCTTTCTCCTGGCCCAAGTCGATCGGCTCCGTGCTTCGGCTCGGTCGTTGCGTCCAAGCTCAGGCCAAACGAGAAGAGCCAAGGAGACGATTGCCGCTCGATAAATCACCTAATGTACACTTGATGGAGGAGCACAGTGGCCCCCGTGACGATGCTTCTGATAAGCCAAGATTCCAGCCTCTCGGGCACCGTTCAGGAAGTCCTTTCCAGAATTCAGGGATTGAAATTCGACTTTGTTAAGAATCACGAAGAGGCCTGCGAGCGAGTCGCGGAGAAGGACGTCGCACTCATCTTGTCTCATCTGAATCCAAGCTCCAACGTTGCCGAACTGACCCGGCTGCTCGGCACGATCGAGGCAACCGGTCAGAAGATCCCGGTCGTGGTCTTGAGCGACGAGTACCATGCCGAGCAAGCGCTGACATTGCTCCGCCTGGGGGTTGCCGAATACCTCAGCCGCCCGCTCGATCTGGGGCGTCTGGGCTACCTGATCGACGTCCTCACGCTCTCGTTGCGGCGCAGACTGGTCCGGCCGGAGCCGGCTCAACCGGCCGTCCAACCCCAGGTGCCGAAGATCGAGGGCGATGAAGCGTTCCTGTTCATGCCCACGGGACAGATGGGGCAGATGGTCGAGCAGATTCGCCGGATCGCCCCTCAGGACACGACCATCCTGCTCGGCGGCGAGACCGGCACCGGCAAGACCCGGCTGGCCGGCGTGATCCACCGGCTCTCACCGCGCCGCGACCGGCCGTTCCTGACGATCAACTGCGGCGCCCTCTCGGCCAGCCTGATCGAGAGCGAGATGTTCGGCCACGTCAAGGGGGCCTTCACCGGCGCCGACGCCGACCGCGTCGGCAAGTTCGCCGAGGTCGGCAGCGGCACGCTGTTCCTCGACGAGATCGACTCGCTTCCCCCCTCGCTTCAGGCCAAGCTCCTGCGGGCGGTCGAGGAACGCGTCTTCGAGCCGGTCGGGTCGAACAAGACGCAGACGCTGCAGGCCCGGCTGATCGTGGCCAGCAACCGGCCGCTGGAAGAGGAAGTCGCCGCCGGCCGGTTTCGCGCCGACCTGTACTACCGCCTCAACGTGGTCGCCTTCAACCTGCCCCCGCTCCGCGAGAGGGGCGAGGCGGTATCCTCGTCCTGGCCCACGGCTTCCTGACCGAATTCGCCAGCCGCGCCGGCCGGCCAGGGCTGTCGATCGCCCCCGAAGCGATGCGTGCCCTGGAAGCCCTATGACTGGCCGGGCAACATCCGCGAGCTGCGCAACGTCATCGAGCGGGCCGTGGCCCTCTCCGACGGTCCGATGATCCGGCTGGACGACCTGCCCGACCACCTTCATGCGATCCCGGCCCGATCACTGTCCCGTCAAACTCGCGCCGTCATCCCCCGTCTCGACCCTGGCCGAGTCCAAGAGATCTGGCCGAGCGGGAGCGGATCGAAGAGGCCCTGGAACGGAACGGCAACAACCGCCTCCGCGCCGCCGCCGAGCTGGGCATCAGCCGGATGACCCTCTACAACAAGCTCCGCAAGTTCGGCTTGATGGCTGTATCCTGAGGCTGAGCGGCTCCGCGGTGAGCCTTGGAAACCCGGGATCGTCCCTGCCCGGGAACTACGTTCGTCGTTGGTGGTGGTGGCTTTGTTCTTGCGCTCTTTCGATGAAGATAAGAGCGATTATATAAAAACTCATTGAGAATCCCAAAAACCTGGAGCTTCCGCCCTGGAACAGAGTAGAGCGAAAGGGGTGGGGGTGTGGGGGCAGGGAACTGGGGCCTCTGGTCCCGCCGACCGGGATCGGAAAGACTGTGATGCCGATCGCGGGTTCGGGTTCTCGCACTTTCGATGATCTCGGCCCGCCAATCAGCGTAGCGGTCCTCTTTTTCCAGGGAATCCTTCGTGATTCCGGTGCGGAGAAGGGCTATCTTCATCCATCGAGAATACGGGAGAGCCTGAATTCTTGATCGGCATCATTCAACCCATGCCCTCGCGGAGGTGGGCCGTCTGCTGCGATACGCACAGCCAGGCACTTATCGCGTTCAATCAGTCTCCGTTACTCCGTTTTCGTCCGGCCGTTGGCTCGACGCCTGGGGTTCGGCGATCCGACATGACGACGAGTGTGTCACTCTGGACCCGACGACAGATTGAGGCTTACGACCTCAATGTGCTCGCTGCGCTAACATCTCTGAGGTCGGCTTCATCGTGGAGGTCAAGTCGAGCAAGCTGGTCAAGCGGCTCGATGCCCTCTCTGGTCGGTCGGCAGGATCGGTTGATCGGACGTAGCCTGGCGAGCGGGACGGGATGGCCAGGGTCGGGTCGCTGATCCGGCCTCAGACCTCCGCCGCCAGGCTCACGAGCAGCCGGCATAAGACCTCGAAATCTACGGGCTTGACGAGGTGGTGGTCGAACCCCGCCTCCCTCGACATGAGACGATCGTCCTCCTGCCCCCAGCCCGTCAGGGCGATGATCCGAACCCCGTCGAGATCGCCTCGTCCCCTCATCCGCCGGGCCACCTCGTAGCCGTCCATCCCCGGCATCCCGATGTCCAGCAGGACGATCTCCGGGCGGAACTCCCCGGCGAGTCCGAGGGCACCCGGCCCGTCGTGGGCCACCCGCACCTCCTGCCCGTAAACCTGCCTCAGGAGCCGGGCCAGGCTGGTCGCCGCATCCACGTTGTCGTCCACCACCAGGATGCGGCGGCGGGGCGGCTCGACCCCCGTCTGCGAACGCTTCCCCCGGTCCGGTCCGGCCCGGACCAGGATCGTCTCGGGTGTCACGGGCAATCTCACGACGAACTCACTCCCGGTGCCCGGCCCGCCGCTCCTGGCTTCGACTTCCCCGCCGTGCATCTCCACGAGCGTCTTGACCAGGCTCAGACCGATCCCCAGCCCGCCCTGGGAGCGGTCCCGCCGCCGGTCGGCCTGGACGAACATCCCGAAGATGTGCGGCAAGGATTCCTGCGGGATGCCGATGCCCGTATCCCGCACCCGGATCGCCACGTCGCCACCCTCCGGCTCGACCGTCAACCGGATCTCTCCGCCCGGATCGGTGAACTTGGCGGCGTTGTTCAGGAGGTTCCAGAAGACCTGCTCCAGCCTCGTCGGGTCTCCCTCCAGCCGGACCGCCTCGTCGGGCAGCGAGACGCTCAACCGATGGCGGCGCTCGTCGATCTGCGGCCGGGCCGTCTCGACCGCCTGCTTGACGACCGTGGCCAGGTCCACGACCTCCCGGTGCAGGTCGATCTTGCCCCGTGAGATCCGGGCCACGTCCATCAGGTCGTCGATCAGCCGGGCCAGGTGGACGACCTGACGCTCGGCCATCGCCCGCTCGGTCTCCATCGGGCCGTCGCCCCCATCCCGGTGCTTCATCAGCCGCAGGGCGTTGCGGATCGGGGCCAGCGGGTTGCGCAGCTCGTGGGCCAACGTGGCCAGAAACTCGTCCTTGCGCCGGTCGGCCTCCAGCAGCGCCTCCTCGGCCCGCCTGCGGTCGTTGATGTCGGTGGCCGCCCCGAACCGCCGGGCCAAGTCGCCCGCCTCGTCGGGCACCGGGACCGAGCGGACGAGGTGCCAGCGGTAAGATCCGTCCCGGCGGCGCAGCGGCACCTCGGCCTCGAACACCTGGCCCTCACCGACCCCCCGGTCCCGCACCGAGGAGAACCGGCCGAGGTCGTCGGGGTGGACGGCCGCCCGCCACCCCTCGTGGCAGCGACCCCTCGGGCGTCAAGCCGGTGTACTCGTACCAGCGGGCGTTGAAGTAGTCCACCGAGCCGTCCGGGGTGGCCGTCCAGACGATTTGGGGCATCGCGTCGGCCAGGTGCCGGAACCTCGCCTCGCTCTCCCGCAATGCCTGCTCGGCCTGCCGCCGCTCGGTGATATCCCGCAGGACGATGACGACGCCCGTGACCTCTCCCCGGTCGTCCCTGATGGGGGCGGCGTTGTGCTCGACGTACTTCGTCGCCCCGCCCCCGTCGATGAGGACCGTCTGATGGCCCGAGAGGACGGCCTCCCCCCGGACGACCCCGGCGACGGGGAAGTGGGCCGTCCCGTCGATCGCCCCCTCGATGGTGCGGAAGACCTCCGTCAAGGGGCGACCGACCGCCTCATGCCCGCCCGAGCCGGTGAGCCGCTCGGCGGCCGGATTCAGGGAGGTGACCCGCCCTTCGGGGTCGGTCGTGATCACGGCGTCGCCGATGCTGGCCAGGGTGATGCGGAGCCATTCCCGCCTGGGCCTGCTGGGCCTCGATGGCCCGCCGGGCCTCGGCGGCGCTGACCCGGGCACGGCTCCGGGCGTCCCGCACGGCCTCGCTGAGCAGGGTGATGGTCAGCCCGACGGCGAAGAAGGGGAAGATGATCTGGGACTTGTCCCAGAGGATCGGCCCTGGGCCACGGGGTTGCAGGAGGAAGTGATCGACCGCCAACCAGGAGAGGACGACGGCCAGGAGCGAGGGTTCGAGGCCGCCGTACCAGGTGGTGACGCCGATGGCGACGAAGAAGGCGAGAAACGGGAAGCGACCGCCCAGGAGGGGGTCGAGGGCGAGTTGGATCGCCGTCGCCAGGGCGACCGAGATCGGTGCGATGCCGTGGCGCAGGCGCGATGGCAGCGAGGTCTTGGGCATCTCATCGCCGTCCGTGATGTGCCCGTCTGCCTTGACGGGCTGGGGGCCGACCTTCGTCGAGGGGGCGTCTCATCCACTATATGAAAGCTCGAATAGTGCCACCCCGTTGCGAGTTACCACATATGGATCGCGGATGGGCCTGAGCACCATCAGACACTTGTCGAGAGGCCGGGTGGCACTATTGCCGATTCATATTTCTGGCTGCGATACAAAGCAGGATGGCAAAACAGACGGTCCAGCACTTCGCAGTGGAAAACTGGTCATTTGTCGATCTCGCGATCGAATCATCTATGGTTAGCACTCATGGACAGGGTCGGCGATTGATCGACTGAACAGACCGAACGAACCGCCATGTTCTCAATTCTCCGTGCCGCCAAGTCAGACGCTATCCGGTCCTACCTTCTCGTATCCCAGGCCCTTGAGGACCTCCAATACCTCGCTCCAGGTCGGGAACATGCGGCCGCTGGCCTGCTTGTAGAGTTGCATGGCCCTCATGAATTCCATCTCGGCTTCCGTTGTAATCCCTTTCGCAAGTCGTCGGATCGACAAATCGCCGCCTGCCGCTGGCATTGCGTGCTGCGCTGCACGCGACGCCTGAGCCCGGCTCCGCTTGTTGGTAATCGCTTCGGCGACGGAAGGGAGGTTCGGACCGTCTTGGCGTTCATCGGGGATGGCAGAAATGGTGAAACCGTGAGGCGTCTCTGTGGTAGTCAACGGACACTCCTTGGTGTTCTAGACCGGTCGCGGCATCATCGATGGGCCGGTCGGATTGACATCTCGTCCTTGGGTCGTGTCTCCATTTCGCTAGTCAGAAGCATCATGTCATACTGTATGATATCAAGTTTAAGTTGGCAACTCGATGCGACGATTTTAAGGAGTTTGGCAGATCCATACGAGGCAAACATTCCATTATTTCTGATCCGTCTGTTCAATCGCTCGGGGTGCCGCCTTAATTTAGCGAGTGCATGGGGAGGGCACCGACCCGGCCTAAGGCCAGCCGGCAGATCGGTTCATCCCGGCACTAACTTTGCCGGTGACATGGGCATGCGCATACTAATCGCCAACCTACCACGATTGCCTTGCCGTTACGCTCGGCACCGGTGCCGAGCCGCCGGGTTGGCCGATCGCGGATTGCCGCGACCAGTGAAGCAAGTGCAGCCGGGTCTACCTGAGGCCATCCAAGACAAGTTCCAAGTTTCCCTTGATCCTGGTCAGTTCAGTAGTTCCGTGTGCCGTGGGCTGATGGTGCATTTCCAGGCCAGGGCGGACGCGTGCCTCTCCAAGTCCAGTCGCTCATCTCGGCCTTGGGCACCTTTACCTTAGTAATCATCCACCCCGGTCCAAGCTCGTCGTCACTCCCACGCCACCGACTTCTGTCCCCTCGGACCCACCCCATCAGGATGTCCAAGCTCCGTAGCGGCTGACCCGCCCAGTTGATGCTCACCGAGCCGAACAGCCGGTGCTCCACCGGGTTCCACTTCGACGCACCCATCAGGTAGTGGCAGACCGTCACGTGCAAGCCGTAGCGATCGGCGATCCGCTCCTGCAACGAGGTCTTTCCCGGAGCCCGGGGACGGTGCCGTTGCTGCCACCGCCGTCGGCAAGGATCAGCAACTCATCAGCACCCCCAGTACCGCTTGCACCCGTAGCGTGACCACCGTCCCGATCGCCTCGACGGCGAACGCCGAGGTGTCCGCCGAGGTGCCAACGCAGATGTGACCTCGCCCCGCCAACAGGTCGTAGATCCCATAAGGGGTGGCCCGGCATTCGGCATCGCTCAGGAAGTCGTAGACGTTGACCTCCTCGGGCTCGTCGCACCACGCCGCCCGGCGTTCTTGAAGTTGCCGATCAGTTCTTTCTTCTTGCCGTCAACGCTGATGATCGGCAGGCCCAGTTCCGTGAAGATGTCGATCCACTCCTGGATGTTGACGAACTGCCGGTCCCGATCCGGGTGGTCTGGCCCGGTGAACCGCTTCACGTTATCCGAGGTGAGTAGGCCTGGCCCCGCAACAGCCGGGCCACAGTCGTCGGGCACCAAGAAGCCCAGCGTTTCCAGACTCGTACCCAGGGTCTGCAAGCTGGGGCGGACGAACTTGGTCTGCCCCATGGGGTCACCGCCAGTTTGAGGACCGACGATGCTCAACAGGGCCGGGATGACTGCGGGGAAGCTTTTTCAAGCGCAGGACGTCCCCCGCCGGGAGTCGGATCCGGTCGGCGGGACGATCTTGCAGCGAGGCCGCCAGCTCCTCGCGGCCCCGCCGGATGGTATCGACGTGCAAGCCCGTGAGCTGGGAGACGAACCGGCGCCCGCCGTGCCCAAGCTTGGCACTCTCGACGGCGGCGTACAGCACGCTGCTGCTCATCGAGCAGGCTGAGCAACAGATTCATCTGCCCGTGGATCTCTTGGTCGTGATGGTATTCCTGACCGTGGCAGTTGGGGCACTGGCATTGATAGAGCTTCCTGCTGGGGCATCGACTCACCCTCCGTGACAGACCTATGGACTCCATGCCGAGTTTACCAAGAAAGCGTGGAACTTGTCTTGGATGCCCCTAAACTGCCCGCGACACGTTCCCAGGCTCTGGCTAGTCCCCCGGAAATCGAGCTCTATGACGGCCCACGTCGCACGACCAGCGACCCCAGAAGCAGAAGGGCACCAAGTACCATGAACACGTCGCCGGTGTTGAATACCTCCAAGGGGCGGGCTGCCACGACCAGGTAATCGCGAACATAACCCAGAGTGAGTCGATCGAATTGATTGCCGAGTGCGCCTCCCAGAAGTAACCCACCCGCCGCGGCATCGATCACGCACCACCGATCGCGGTCGAGGAAAATGGCCCACCGGAGCACCATGCCGACTGCAATAAAGCCAATCAGGGTGAGAGTGCCGCGGATCGCAAATGTGCCGAACCCCTCGAGACTGTGGATTCCGCCGTAGTTCCGAGCCTGAACTCCCGCAAAGAGCCCGGGAATGAGTTCTTGTGGAGCGGTTCCTTCTCTCCAGGGCGCGAAAGCCCAGCCTTTGCCGAACTGATCAGAAACGAACCCGATCGCTGTTACCAGAAGAAACACGGCCATCAGCGCCTGGTGCCGCAACTGCCCCAGGGGACGGTGTGCATCTTTGACAGAAACGTGGCTCACGGAGATTCGTCTCTGGGGAACGGCGGTAAACAAAGCACCATCGTTCGAACTGGCGACGTGGAAGCCCCCGACTGCCACCTTGAAGCACTCGAAAGGGCAGCGCTCTGTAAATTTCATCCGGACCTGATGTGACCCGTCAGAAGTGCGCCGCCAATGTCCACGATGGTCGCCTCGACCCAATTGGTAGGAACGGGGCCGTTAAGGCAGCTCGCAATCGTCGCATTCTCAGGTGGTCGAGTTTTTGTGAGAGCTCGCGCCCCGCTCTGGCTAATGTTCACCAACTGAGCTAACGCGGTGCGAAAGCCCTGACTTTCCCACCAGCCGAGTTGAGCTTGATTCTTCCAGGCAGGATGGGGGATAGTCTTTTTTTGTTCTCTACTTCGTTACAGTTGGTGTTGCTCGCGGCAAACCGCTAGAAGAGGTTCAGGCCAAGGAAGAAACGCTGGCTTTGGAGATCGTTTCGAAGTTGTAGGGTTCGAGGTGCACCGCCACAGGCCAGGAAGAAACCCAAAACATTGTCATTCTGAGCGGAGCGAAGAATCCCTCTTTGTTCTTTTGCTTGCTCTTAGATCGAAGAGAGATTCTTCGCTTCGCTCAGAATGACAAAGTGATTTCGTTTTTTTGCAAACTGTTCAGCCTGTCTGGTTTAGAGTCTGCCAGCCACAAATTTACTGCGGACAAGCTGAAGCGTGTCCCACTTTTCCGCAGCTTGCTTTTGCAGGCACCGCTGACTATACTGATACCTGCCTAAGCCGGTCGAAAGCCTCAGTGGGCGAGAGCCCACTTTTTTATTGAGCGGGGAGTTTTCGCCGGCGGGGAACCGGAGCGCGGTGGGCCGCCTGTTTGGGGCGAACGCGCTGGGTTCGGGGGGCGACGGAAAGCGGGCCATGGAACTTGAGCGCATCCGCGAGGCGGCCGAGCGCGTGGCACGGTCGCTGGGCATGGACGTGGTGGACGTCGAGTGGAAGGTTGGCAAAGACCGCTTCCTGCGCGTGTACATCGATAAGCCGGAAGGCATCAGCCACAAGGATTGCGAGAACGTCAGCAATCAGTTGAGCGTGATCCTGGACGTCGAGGATCTGATTCCCGGGCAGCAGCACTATGTTCTGGAAGTCAGTTCTCCGGGCCTGGACCGCAAGCTCACGCGACCGGCGGAGTTTGAGCGCTTTGCCGGGCGGCTGGCGAGGATCTCCACAACGAGCCCGTGGAGAACCAGAAATTTTTTGAGGGACGTCTGGCGGGTGTAGCCGACGGAAAAGTACAGATCGAAGTGAAGGGCCGGGTGATTGCTTTGCCGATGGAAGGAATTCGCAAAGCGAACCTGGTTGTCGAGTTTTGAGATGAGGGACAGATGGCCAATCTGCTATATCAGACCATTGAGCAGATCAGCCGGGAAAAGCACATTGAACCTGAGGTGATTGTCGCGGCGATCGAAGACGCGATGATCGTCGCCGCGCGCAAGTATTACAAGACGGAAGAAGACCTTCGCGCCAAGTTCAATCCAGATTCCGGGCAGGTCGACGTGTATGCCGTGCGCCCGGTGGTCGAGGAAGTTACCGACCCCAAGAAGGAATTCACGCTGGCGGAAGCCAAGCGTGTGGACCCCAAAGCCGAAATCGGCAGCGAAGTTTTAATCCCCAAGCCGACCGACGTGCTGGGCCGCATCGCCGCGCAGACTGCAAAGCAAGTGATCATGCAGAAAGTGCGCGAGGCCGAGCGCGACACCATTTACAACGAATATAACGGGCGCGTCGGCGAGCTGGTGAACTGCGTCGTGAAGCGCACCGAGGGTCCGGACGTGATCGTGGATCTGGGCCGCGCCGAAGCGCGCATGCCGAAACGCGAGCAGTCGCGCCTGGAAACCTACAACATTGGAGACCGCCTGCGCGTGGTGATTCGCGCGGTGGACCGCTCCGCCAAGGGTCCGCAGGTGATCGTCTCCCGCGCCGATCCCATTTTAGTGCAGCGCCTGTTTGAGATGGAGGTTCCGGAAATTTACGACGGAACCGTCCAGATCCGGGCGGCCGCGCGTGAGGCCGGCGAGCGCACCAAGATTGCCGTGCAGAGCCGCGACAAGGATGTCGACCCGGTGGGCGCGTGCGTGGGCATGAAGGGCATGCGCGTGCAGTCCATCATCCGCGAATTGCGCGGCGAAAAAATCGACATCATTCCCTACTCGGAAGACACGGTGCAGTTTGCGCAGAAGGCGCTGTCTCCCGCGAAGGTAACGCGCGTTCAGATCATCGATCCCGAAACGCGGCACCTGGAAGTGATCGTCGAAGACACGCAGCTTTCGCTGGCCATCGGCAAGAAGGGCCAGAACGTGCGCCTCGCCAGCAAGCTGATCGGCTGGAACGTGGACATCAAGAGCGAGGAAGAAAAGCGCCAGGAGATCGAAGCGCAGATGACCGCGCTCACCGCTCCGGGCACGCCGCTCTCCGAGTTGCAGGGCATCGGCCCGAAAATGATCGAGAAGATCGAGATGCACGGCATCAGCTCGATCGAAAAACTGGCGGATATGACGCCCGAACAGCTCACCGAAATTCCGGGCATCGGCGAAAAGATGGTGGAGAAGATTCAGATGTCCGTGGCCGCGTATTTCCAGTCCCTGGAAAATCCGCCGCCGGACACGGAATCCACCGAAGCGCTGGCCGAGGAAGAAAACGCGCTGGGCGCTGAGGAACAGGCCGCCGCCGAAGAAACGGCGGAAGCAGCTGATGTCGCCGCGGAAGATGTTGAAGCTCCGACGGAAGCGGAAGAACTGGCGGACGCCGCGGCGGCGCACAGCACCGGAACCAGCGCCGAGCCTGACGCCGCACCCGAGGAAGACGATCAAGGCAACAAGTAAGGGCCCCGGAGGGCAATGACCGATTCGAATCAAATACGAATTAACGAACTGGCTCGCGAACTCGAAGTAAAGGCCAAGGCGATTATCGATTATTTGCCGGACGCCGGAGTGACCGAGAAGAAGACGCACTCCAGTTCGATCGAAGTCGAGGCCGCGGTAAAAGTGCGCGCGCATTTTCGCGCTGTTGCCGATGCTGAGGCTGCCGAAGAACAGAAGGCCGTGGCCGATAAGGCCGCGAAAGAGGCCGCCGCCCGCGCGGCCCGCATGAAGCCTGCGGTCGTGGCTCCTCCCGCCGCGCCGCCGGCAGTCGTTGCTCCGCCGCCCGCGCCCGTGGTTGCCGAACCGGTTCGCGCCTCTGCGCCTGCTCCGCCGGTGGTCGAAGCCAAGCCCGCTGTGATTGCTCCGCCGCCTGCTCCTGTCGCACCGAAACCAGTGGTCGTGCCAACGCCCGCGGAACCAGCGAAGGCTGCTCCACCGTCGCCGGCCGTGATTAAGGTGCCTGCGCGCCCCGCGGCTCCCGCTGCGCCCGCGCAAACGCCCGCGGTGGCTGCGAAGCCGCCCGCCGCGCCGCCTGTCTCAGGTCCACGACATCCAACAACCGCCGCTCCTGGAACGCCGCGTCCCGCCGCGCCTGGTAGCGCGCCCGGAGCTGTACGTCCGGCCGCAGCGGCCGCGCGCCCGTCGACTGGTCCGGTAAAGCCGTCAGCACCGAAACCGAATTGGAATCCATTGCCTCCCGGAGCGCGTGTAAATCCTCCGGCAGCGCCGAGGCCTGCGCCACCGCCGCGGCCCGGCCAGCCATCTCGATTCCCTGCTCGTCCCGGACAAGGACGCCCCGGCCAGCCGCCTACCGGCAGACCGGGCGCGCCATCGCACGATCGTCCGGGAGCTGCACGTCCCGGCGGCCGTCCCGGCACCATGTTGCCTCCGGACAAGGCGCCGCCAAAGGCCGAGCCCGGCAAGCCGATTTATGAGCGCAAGCCCGCCGCTCGAGCGCGCCCCACGATGGAGAAGCGCTTTGAAGAGGGCGAGCGCAAGCTGCATCCCGTGCGCGCCCGCATGGGCGTTGGCGAACAGCGCCGCGGCGGCACGCAGGTCATTGAGCGTGCGCCCGCACCGCCTCCGCGCGAGCCGCGCGAAATCACGATCACCGAGGGCGTGACGGTCCGCGATCTGGCGGAAAAGCTGGACGTGCGCGCCAAGGAAGTTTTGAAAATCCTGCTGGACCGCGGAATTTTCGCCAGCATCAACCAGGCGCTGGACACGCCGACTGCAACGAGCCTCGCCGAAGCTTTCAACGGCATCGTCAAGGTGATTTCGTTTGAGGAAGACGTTGTCCAGGAAGTGGCCAAGGAAGAAAAGCCGGAAAACCTGCTGCCGCGCCCGCCTGTCGTTACCGTGATGGGCCACGTCGACCACGGAAAAACGAGCCTGCTGGACGCCATCCGCGAAACGGAAATCGCCGCCGGAGAAGCCGGCGGAATCACGCAGCACATCGGCGCGTCCGAAGTGCACATCGATGGAAAGAAAGTGGTGTTCATCGACACGCCGGGCCACGAAGCGTTCACGCGCATGCGCGCGCGCGGCGCGAAAGTTACGGACATCGTGGTGCTGGTGGTGGCTGCCGACGACGGCGTGATGCCGCAAACGCAGGAAGCCATCGACCATGCCAAGGCCGCGAACGTGCCCATCATCGTGGCCATCAACAAGATCGACAAGCCCGGCGCGGAGCCCGAGCGCGTAAAGCGCCAGCTTTCCGAGCGCGGCCTGATGCCCGAGGAATGGGGCGGAGACACCGTAATGGTGGAAGTCTCCGCGAAACAGAAAAAGAATCTGAACAAGCTGCTGGAAATGATTTTGCTCGTGGCCGAACTGCGGGAACTGAAAGCCAATCCGAAATCGCCGGGCGCGGGAACCGTGCTGGAATCGCGCGTCGATCGCGGCCGCGGTCCGGTGGCCACCGTCCTGGTGCAGACCGGAACGCTCAACGCCGGGGACGTTTTCATCTGCGGCGCGGTGTACGGAAAAGTTCGCGCCATGTTTGACGATCACGGGCGCACGGTGAAAAGCGCCGGGCCTTCCACTCCCGTCGAAGTTCTCGGCTTGCAGGGCGCGCCGGAAGCCGGCGACCAGTTCCAGGTGGCGGACGAAGCGCGCGCGCGGCACATTGTGGAATTCCGGCAGGGCAAGCTGCGTGAAGCGAGCCTGGCGAAATCGGCGGGCGCGCGCATCACGCTGGACCAGCTGCACGAGCAACTGCGCGTGGGAGAAGTCAAGGAACTGCCGCTGGTGATCAAGGCCGACGTGCAGGGCTCGGTGGAAGTGCTGAGCGAAATGCTGCCGAAGCTTTCCGACGACCGCGTGAAGCTGAAAATCATTCACGCCAGCATCGGCGCGGTAACCGAGAACGACGTGCTGCTGGCCTCGGCTTCCGGCGCGATCGTGGTTGCGTTTAACGTTCGCCCGGATCGCAAGGCCACCGACCTCGCGCAGCGCGAAGGCGTGGAGATCCGGCCGCACACGATCATTTACGAAGTGTCCGACGAAATTAAGAAGGCCATGACCGGGCTGCTGGAGCCGGTGTTCAAGGAAACGCACCTGGGCCGCGCCGAAGTGCGCGACACGTTCCGCGTGAAGGGCGTTGGGATGATCGCCGGCTGCTACGTGCTGGACGGCATCCTGAAGCGCGACAACGAAGTGCGCGTGCTGCGCGACGGCGCCGTGGTCTACACCGGAAAAATCACTTCGCTGCGGCGCTTCAAGGACGACGTGAACGAAGTGCGCGCCGGCTTTGAGTGCGGTGCAACCGTCTCCAACTTCGCCGACATCAAAGTAGGCGATGTGCTCGAGTGCTTCCACATGCAGAAGCTGGTTCTGGCCGAAGCCACCGCCTGATCTCGAGTAGCACAGACTTCAGTCTGTGGACGTCCGGTAGTCCTTGCAAGTTCTGATGGAACCCCACAGACTGAAGTCTGTGCTACTGGAACTCGCCGGGTCGAAGATGCCGATCGGTCTGCTCACCCTGGAAATTTATATCCCCGAGGCGCACTCGCTCAAAGACAAGCGGCAGGTGTTGCGCAGCCTGAAGGACCGGCTGCGGGGAAAATTCAACGTGGCCGTCGCCGAACTGGAAGGCCAGGACTCCTGGCAGCGCTCCGTCGTGGGCGTGGTGAGCCTGGCGAATAATGCGGGTTTTGTGGAAGAAACGCTGCGCACGGTGCTGCGCGATTCCGAAAAGCACCTGGGGCGCGATCTGGTGAGCCACGATTTGGAAGTGTTGTAGCCGCGCGGCGGATAAAACCCGGAACGGCGCGGAGATTTTATTTTGGGCACCAAGTGAGAAGACAATGACAGTCGCAGGGCATCGGCACGAGCGTGTGGCGGAGGAAATCCGGAACGAACTGAGCATTATGGTCGCGGGCGATCTGAAAGATCCGCGCATCGAGGGATTGGTCACGATCACCGAAGTGCGCGTGACGGCGGACATGAAGCACGCGCGGGTATTCGTCAGCGTGATGGGCAGCGAAGCCGAGCAGAAGAAAACGATCAGCGGGCTTTTCGCCGCGGTCGGCTACATCCGCCACGAACTGACCGAGCGGCTGGGATTGCGCCGCGCGCCGGAGATTCATTTCATCCTGGATCACTCCGAGGAATACGCCCAGCGGATTGAAGATCTCCTGCGGCAGACGAAGAAGCCGGCGCCGTAATCGGTCTCGTAGCACGGGCTTCACAGGTTGCGGAAAAACTCAAAGCGTTGTCATTCTGAGCGAAGCGAAGAATCTCTCTGTGTCTGTGCCTGCACTTCGATCGAAGAGAGATTCTTCGCTTCGCTCAGAATGACAAGATAGGGCTCTTTTTCAGCAGTCCGTTCAGCCTTTGGATATGAGTCCTTGCACTTACGAAACCCCACAGGCTGAAGCCTGTGCTACCTGAATTCCCATGCCACGAAAACCGCAACCTGCGCCGCTGGACGGCGCCCTGGTCATTGACAAGCCGCGCGGCCGCACCTCGCACGACGTGGTGGAGGCCGTGCGCCGCATCGTGGGCTTCCGGCAGATCGGCCACCTGGGCACGCTCGATCCGCTGGCCACCGGAGTTCTGGTGCTGCTGCTGGGTCGGGCTACGCGCCTCGCGCAATTTTATGTGGGGCGCCGCAAGCGCTATGACTCCACATTTCGATTCGGATTTGCCACCGACACCTATGACGCCGACGGCGAAGCGCTGGGCCCGGATAGCGCGCCACAAATCGATCGCGCGGAAATCGAAAGCCTGGTTGCGGCGCGCATCGGGCGGTTTCCGCAGATGCCTCCGCCCTACTCCGCGAAAAAAATTCACGGGCGCCCCGCGCATGAGTTGGCACGCAAGAAAAAACCAGTGGAATTAAAAGCGGTGGAAATTGAAGTCTACGATTTCCGCGTGCGCGAAGTGGAAGGATCGCTGGCCAAGGTTTCGCTGGAGTGCGCCTCCGGCACGTATGTGCGTTCGCTGGCGCATGACATGGGCGCGCAACTCGGTTGCGGCGCGCACCTCGCGGAAATTATCCGCACCGCGGTGGGCGAATTCACGCTGGATCAGGCCGTGAAATTGGAAGACCTGGAGCGCGCCGGGCGGGAGAACGACCTGGAGCGCTATGTGATCCCTCTCGAACGGCTGCTTCCCGAACTGCCGAGCGTGACCATCCTGCCGATTCTCGAAAAGCGCGTGCGCCACGGTTCGAAATTCAACATCCAGATCGCCCAGATTCAGCCCGGCCGCACCAGCGCCGCGCAAGGAGCCACCAGCGAATTGAATTCGGGGGAATGGAAACCGGCGCGGCTGCGCGTCTTCAGCCAGCAGGAACGGTTGATCGCGATTGCGGAGGCTGTGGTGCCGCGTACTTACCAGCCGGTGGTGGTGTTGGAAGCGGAGGCTTGAGCGGTGGCGATTCCTAGCACTGTTTACGCAGGGCTTGGCCCGCGGGTTTTGCTCCGCAGCGCGGACTAGCCGACTGCCGCGGAATTCCACAGGCTGAAGCCTGTGCTACTTAAACCCGCGCCCTACTTGTCCTGATCCAGGTATTCGTCCGGAACGTCGTCTTCGGGAACTTCGTGCGTGCGGACCTCGCCCTCATCGGCGTCGGGCGCGTTTTCCACGCCGTCAACGACTTCGGCTTCGAACGCGTTGCCTTCCTCGAGCAGTTCGTCCACGCTCTCGGAATCCGCGCCGGCGCGGTCGGAGAGGCCCTGTAACGCGCCGGACTGCCCGGCGGACCGCGCCCGGCGTCCGGCGCGGTCGATCGCGACCGGCGAGGCATTCTGCTTTGCCCGCGCGGGACGCTTCTTCGGCGCCGCTTTCTTTTTCGCGGGAGCTGCTTTCTTCTTCGCCGGAGCCTCTTTCTTGGCCGGCGCTTTCTTCTTCGCCGCGGGTTTCTTCTTCAAAACTTTTTTCGGTTTGGCCTTGCTCTTTTGTGGTCGCCATATTCGGAGTCTACCACCGCTCTTCAAATTTCCCAGCAGCATTGAAGGCGATTTTCATGGCACCGGCACCCCGCGGGTTCGTGGGTGGCGTGCCCGGCTATCCGCCCGTCGATCCATCGGCAAAAAATTCCTGCAGCCTGCGCAGACCTGCCTTGAATTCCGCTTCCGGCGTGATCAGGCTCAGCACCAGAAAACCGTCCCGCGCAAAATTGAAGAAGTGGCCGGGGTGGACGAGCACGGAGTGGCGCGTGAGGAGTCGCCACCGTCAGTTCTTCATCGGTGGCCGTGACCGGAACTTTCAAAATTGCGTACCACCCGCTTTCGCGCTCCAGGCGGGTGACGGTTTTCGTTTCGCGCAGCATTCGTCCAGCGCGGAGAGGTTGGCGTCGATGCGATTGCGCACCTGCGCCTGCAGGGTATGCCGCAGGGAGAGCAATTCGGGCAGCGCGAGTTGGACCGGGGTGCTCGGCGAGAGATACGTGTCGGCAATGATTTCCAGGCGATCGACTGCCGCCTTCACGACGCTGTCCGGGCCGCTCACGCACGGTCCAGGCGAGCTTCATTTGCGGGAGCAGCGAAATTTTCGAAATGCCGCTCAAGGTGAAGGTGAGGGCCTGGTCGCAGGAAACGAAGCTGGGCGCGGCGCCGGCCGCGTAATCGAGAAATACCTCGTCGGCAATGACGGCCATGTCGCGAGCCGCGCAAATCTCCATGAGTTCCGCCGCATCGCGCGGCTGGACCAGCGATCCGGTGGGATTGTTGGGATGCACCACGAGCACGGCGCGCGAGCGTGGCGTGAGAGCCGCGCGCAGCGATGTGAAATCGATCTGCCAGCCGTGATCGTAAAGCAGCGGGTAAGGCACCAGCCGGATGTCGGCCAGGTCCGCCAGAAATTCGAAAAGCGGGTAGCTCGGCTCCGGTGCCAGAATTTCGTCCCCGGGTTCGCAGAGCAGGCGAAAAATATGGCTGTAGGCCTCGCTGGTTCCCGAGGTCAGGATGATTCGTTCGGGATCAACCGGCGGCGCAGCCTTTGAAAACGGCCGGCATCCCGCGTAGTACGCTGCAATCGCCTGCCGCGCTTCGGGCAGCCCTTTGCTTTCGGGGCGGTAGACGAGTGCGCGCGGATCGGCCAGTGCAGCCAGAATTTCACTCTGCGGATAAGTGAATCCGCAGGTGGTGGGATTCGATGCGGTCAGATCGAGCAGTTCCCGGCCGCTGCGCCGGTGCTCTTCGAGCGCCTGCGTCAGGCGGTTGTTTTCCAGATGCCAGTTGGTGCGCGATGAAAACATGGATGAGCGGATGAAGCATTGAATTTATACCACGGAGGAGGGCTTCAATCGGCGGGCCGAGACACCGCAGGACGCAGGAATCTTGAATTCGAAAAAAAGCGAAAGGTAGAATCCCGCAGGACCCTTGCTTGAAACTTTTTATAGCACACGGTTACGGAGGCGCTGCCGCTGCTGCGCATTGGTTATCTGGATCGTCTGGCGGCTGCTGTTGACGAGCGTCACTGGGACTTGAGGGCCCGTGAATTGGGTTGTGCAAATATTTCCTCGGCGGAGGGGTTTGAAACTTTAGGAGGGAGGGAAAAAATCTGTGCCGGAATGAAACAATTTCGGCGTGCCGGTTGGCTCTCGCAGCGCCGAACACGACGCTTCATTCAAACCGCAACAGAACAATTTCCGGGTTCGATCCAAGGCGCATCGGCGGTCCCCACGTTCCCACGCCGCACGAAGTGTAAACCGCCATGCGGCCGAACTGATTCAGGCCGTAAGCAAATTTTCCGTAAATGCGCGAAACGAACGCGTTGAACGGAAACATTTGCCCGCGATGGGTGTGCCCGGAAATCTGCAATGAAAATCCTGCTTCCTCGGCCACCGGCAGGTGATTCGGATTGTGCACCAGCACGATGCTCGGGGCATTCGGGTCCAGCGGCAGGCGCTGGAGAACCGAGCGGAAGTGGTCCGCATGCGTCGAATGAATGTAGTCGATGCCCACGACCTGCAAGCCGTCGAGATCGACCTTCTCGTTGACCAGCACGCGAATTCCGGACTGCCGGACCGTATCGAGGTAACGCGTAGGGCTGCTGAACTGTTCGTGGTTTCCGGTAATGAAATACGAACCGAGGGGAGCGGAAAATCCGGCCCAGGCTTTCGTGATCGGTGCGGGATCGATTTCGGTCCCATCGAACATATCGCCGGGAATAAACAGCACGTCCGGCTGCAGGCGCGAAAGCTTGCTAACCAGGCGCCGGAGAAAACCGGCGTTGCGTATGTGGCCGAGGTGCAGATCGCTGATCACCGCGGCGGTGCGCCCGCGCCAGGACTCGGGAAGATTCGGAAGGCGCACGGTAACGGGCACGACGCGCGGCCACGACGCGTTTACCAGTGCGGCCACACCGCCCAGTAGGCCGAGGCTGAAGCACACGGCGGCCACGGTGTGCTTATCGAGATGCACTCCGAACAGCAGCGGCGCGCCGAATACGATCCAGCAGGCGCACGCCGCCAGAAAAAAGAAATTCACAAAGCCCAGCCAGACCGAGGCGGCGGTGTACAGGAGCCTGACGAGTGGATTGAAGAACCGGTGCGCCAGAAGCGTAGCGGCCACGAAACTTACGGAGAGAAAAGCCATCGCGAGCCGCAACTCGAGCGTGTGCGTATCGTCCTGCGGCCCCCAGAAATACATCCACGTGCCATAGATGGCCAGGTGCACCAGGAAAAGAAACACCTGGACGAAAGAGACGAAAATGGGGATCTGAGCGCGCGTCGGCTCTGAGGAACGCGTCCGGGACCGAGATGTACTGGTGAGTTCTGGAGTCGTGGAGGCCATCCCCAAATTAGATGCGGCGGCGCAGGGTTTGATACATGGGGAAGCGTTCCACCCCGCTCGCCTCCTGAAAGCAAAAGACTTTAGCTGCAGGTCCTTGCCATCAGTGCGTTACCGGCTCGTCCGTTTCCACTTTGCCGTCGCGCACGTGAATGATGCGGTTGGCGCGCCGGGCGACGTCATTTTCGTGAGTCACGAGGATGATGGTATTGCCCTCCGAGTGCAGTCGCGCGAACAGCGCCATGATTTCATCGCCGGTTTTGGTGTCCAGGTTTCCGGTGGGTTCATCGGCCAGCACGATGGAAGGCGAATTCACCAGCGCGCGCGCCACGGCCACGCGCTGCCGCTGGCCGCCGGAAAGTTCATTGGGCTTGTGATACATGCGCTGGCCCAGATCGACGGCTTCCAGCGCGCGCTTGGCGCGAGCCAGGCGCTCTTCCGCGGGCGTGCCGTTGTAAATCATGGGCAGCTCGACGTTGTGCAGCGCCGTGGCGCGCGGCAGCAGATTGAACGTCTGAAATACAAATCCGATTTCCTTGTTGCGGATGGCGGCCAGCTCGTCATCGTCCAGTTCGCTGACCAGGCGGCCGGCCAGCCAGTATTTTCCGGAGGTCGGCGTGTCCAGGCAGCCGATCAGATTCATCAGCGTGGATTTGCCGGAGCCCGACGGGCCCATGATGGCGACGTATTCGCCGCGGCGAATCTGCAGATTGACGCCGCGCAGGGCGTGCAATTTTTCGCCGCCCATCTCATACGTTTTCCAGAGATCCTCGGTCAGGATGGCGATCCGCTGATCGATCAGATCCTGGCGAAAGGCTTCGGTGGACAGGGCTGGCTCGGACATTCCTCAGTTCCTCAATCCTGCGCGGAGCGCCATTTAATTTTCGTCCGCGGCTTTGGGCGGCGAGTTGTCCACTTTCACGCGCGCATCCGGCTTCAGCGTGCGCAGGGCCTTGTAGCTTCCGGTAATGATCTGATCGCCTTCCTGCAAGCCGCTGAGAACTTCGATGTCAGTGACGCCGGTGATTCCGGTCGTGACCGGCACGAATATCGCGCGTTTATCACGAACGACGAAAACACCCTGCATCTCGACGGATTTTTTTCCAGCGCGGAGGATGACACGGATCCATCGCCGGCCGCTCCTGCGGCGGGTCGACCCGCGGCCAGCGTGACGGAAGTTTGCCCGCTGGCCCTTGGCCGCTTCATCCAGATCTTTTTTGCGTTCGCTCCGCCAGCGCCTGAATCGGAATGGTCATCACATTTTTCTTTTGCGCCGTGGTGATCTTGGAAGTCGAGGAGAGCCCGGGACGCAAGCCGTCCGGCGGATTTTGCAGCGTGACGACCACCTTGAAATCCTTGGCTTCCTGGTTGCCGGTGGTGGATTGCGTGGACGCCAGGCCCGAACTGCGCAGCACGGCTTGCGTGCCGACTTCGGTCACTTTGCCCTTGAAAAATTTTCCCGGGAATCGCGTCGATCGTGACTTCCGCATCCTCTCCCAGCTTCACGCTCACGATGTCGGTCTCATCCACCATCACTTCGGAAGTCACCACGGACATATCGGAAATCGTCATCAGGTAGCTGCCCGTGGCGTTCTGAATTCCGGGAACGACGTTTTCGCCGACGCGCACGGCGATGTAAGTCACCACGCCATTGATCGGCGCGGTGTAGGTGGTCTTGTGCAGGACGTCGCTCAAGCGGCCGAGCATGGCTTGATTCTGCGTCAGTCCGGAACGCGCCTGGGCCAGCTGCGCGCGGGCCTGCTCGGCGCGCGCCTGCGCGGATGCCAGAGCCGCCACCGCGCCGTCATAGGCGGCCTTGCGCGTGTCATAATCCTGCTTGGCGATCAGGCCTTCCTTGAACAGTGTCTGGCCGCGTTCCCAGTCCAGTTTGCTATGCTCCAGATCCGCCGCGCGCGACTTGATGTCTGCCTGCGTCGAAACATCGTTGGCCTCCGCGGATTGCACTCCGGCATCCGGCGGCGGCGATACCGGCGCGCTGCGCGTCTGACGTCCGCGGCGGGCTGCACGCTTTCGAGGCGCAGCAGCACGTCACCTTTCTTGACGTGATCGCCCTCTTTTACCGCGATTTCAGTGATCTTGCCGATGCCTTCGCCGAGCACGTTGGTGTACGTGAGCGGCTTGACTTCGCCGGAGGCCGTCACCAGCGATGTTAGATCCTGGCGCACGACCGCGCCGGTCTGCACGGTGACGACGTTCTTGTTGATCTCATGCACGGCCAGGGCGGCGCCGCCACCCAGCAGAACGGCGACACCCGCACCGACTCCGATTTTTTGCCAAAGGTTCATGGGCTAGTTAGAAGCTTTGGTTGCGTCTCCCGGATGGTGCCGGATTGCCGCCGCCATCTTGTTCTACGCAGTTCGGGAGGAAAAATTACCCAACGGCGTGCGGCAACTGGGGCGGCTCCTCGGGCGGCCCTGCGATGAAATCCGGGGCTAGGTTATTAGATGCTCCGAATTTCGACTGGACATGCGAGCGTGCCGCGCACAGCCCGCTCCATATGCAATTTTACAGTTATTTCCCTGCGGAGCAATGGCATTCACTGCAAAGCGGACCGCGCAGAGAACGGCTGCGAAGAATCCCTGCTCTACTTCCGCAAACTCGACTTCGCATGGGCAACCCGGCGCGAGTTTGGCAATTCCAAGTAGTCATCGGCCATTACTGGGCGCGGCAGAGCTATGGGCAATCGCAGCAGCCAGCAGCAGGCCGGACAGCGGACATTCCTTGATTGACGCTGGCAATACCCGGGGATAGAATCGAGCTTCCGAATCAGGGCGAGGTACGTTTATGAGCCGCACGGCACGCATTTCATTTATGTTACTGATGGGCGGAGCCTTGCTGCTCCCGTTTTCGATACGGTCAAGCGCCCAGGGTGACGCCAAGGATTCCAAAAACGCCTCTGCGGATAGCCAGGACTCCAGCAAGAAAAAGGCGGCTGACAACGGCAAAGGTAAGAAGAATCTAAGAAAGCTCGAAAAAGAGCTCGACACTCCCTACAAGAAGTGGCTGCAAGAGGAAGTTCCCTACATCATCACCGATGAAGAGCGTTCCGCGTTCCTGCAATTGCAGACCAACGAAGAGCGCGAGCAGTTCATCGAGGCTTTCTGGCAGCGGCGCGACCCCACGCCGGATACGGTCGAAAACGAATTCAAGGAAGAACACTACCGGCGCATTGCCTACGCCAATGAGCGATTCTCTTCCGGAATTCCCGGATGGAGAACCGATCGCGGCCGCATTTACATCATGTGGGGCCCGCCCGATTCGATTGAGTCCCATTCGAACGGCAGCACCTACGACCGTCCGATGTCCGAAGGCGGCGGCCAGACCAAGGTGTACGGGTTCGACGATTGGACCTATCACTACATGGAAGGAATCGGCGAGAACATCACCATTGAATTCGTCGATCCCACCGGCACCGGGGAATATCACATCACCATGGATCCCGGCGAAAAAGACGCCATGGCTCACATCCCCGGCGGCGGACCCAGCATGCTGGAGCAGATGGGACTCTCGACGCAGGCGCAGCGATTCACGCGCTCCGACGGCTCCACCGCGCCTCTGGGCATCGGCCAGATCAACGGCGGCGCCGGCGGCGGGCAGGAAAGCCAGGACGAATTCACGCGCCTCGAACAATTCTCCAAGGTGCAGGCTCCGCCCCCGGTGAAGTTCAAGGATCTGGAGGAAGTGGTCAGCTCGCGCATCCTTCGCAACCAGATTTCATTCGACTACCGTTTCGATTTCATGCGCATCACGGGAGACACGATTCTGGTTCCGGTGACCGTGCAGATTCAGAACAAGCAGATGACCTTCCGCGATCGCGACGGCGTACAGTCCGCTTCGCTGAATCTTTTCGGGCGCATCAGCTCGATGACCGGGCGCATCATTCAGACCTTCGAGGACGTGATCCAGCGCGATTTTCCGGACACGCTGCTGGAGCCGTCGCTTAAGGGCTTTTCGATCTATCAGAAGGCGATTCCGCTGCGTCCCGGGCTGTACAAGCTGGACCTGGTGATCAAGGACGTAAACAGCGGCAACGTCGGCGTGGTTAACACGCGCCTGGCGGTTTCGCCCATTCCGGACGACAAACTGGAAGCCAGTTCGCTGATCCTCGCGGACCAGATGGAGCCGGTTTCGTCCAAGGATGTGGGCGTCGGCCAGTTCGTGCTGGGCTCGACCAAGGTGCGCCCCAAGCTGGACGCTGAATTCCACAGCGACCAGGCGCTGGACGTTTACATGCAGTTTTACAATTTGAAAGTGGATGACAAGACCCATAAGAACGATGTTTCCCTGGACTTCAAAGTCACGCAGGGAGATCAAACCGTTTCGCACAATGTGAAGACCGGCGAGGATCTGAAGCAAAGCGGCGAACAGATCACGTTCGAATCGGTGATTGCGCCCAAGACGCTGGCGCCGGGGAAATACAAAATGGAAATTCAGGCCACGGATAAAGTATCCAATCAGACGGTTTCCCGCACCGCGGAATTCACGGTCACACCCCCGGCAGTGATCGCAAAAGTGGCAACCAGCGGGGCCACGGGAAGGTAGCCAGTTCCCATGAAGTCGATCGGTCGAAGCCTCGGGCTGGGCCACGGTTGTTCTGCTGGCGGTCGTCTCGCCGGCAGCGGCTAAACAGGGGTTTGGGACGATTTCGGGTGTGGTTCTGGACCCGTCCGGCACGCCCCAGATGGGCGCGAGCGTGTGGCTGATTTCGGAAGAGGCGGGCCGCACCGTGGCGCAATTGAACTCCGACCAGCACGGCGCCTTTTTTACCGACCGAGTGAAGCCTGGGCAGTACGCAGTGCGCGTGGCGGTCTCCGGATTCCTGCCGGCGATGGAACGCCACGTCGCGGTGATCTCCAACCTTACGACGCTTCTCCGCGTGCAAGTCGGAACTGTTTTTTCCTCGCTCGATTCTCTGCGGCAGAAATCCGAGACAGCTCCCCGAGCAGGACGATTGGAAGTGGGTGCTGCGCTCTTCGGCCGCCACGCGCACGATTCTGCAGTGGGATGATTCCAGCGGCCAGATTTCCTCCGCTTCGCTGGGCTCCGAGCTTCCCAGCGCGCGCCGGCCGCACGGCCTGGTTCAGGTAACCAACGGCGCGCTGCGACCGGGTTCTGCTTCCAGTCTTCCCAACGCTCCGGCCACGGCGGTTTCCTACGAACAGCAGTTGGGCAATTTTGGACGCATGCTGGTTGCCGGACAGATGAGTTATGAACGGGGCGCCACTGGATCGTTTGCCGGCGTCTGGCTGCCCAGCGGTTCGTCGAGCACCGGACCGGAAACGGTATTCGTGTGGCGGCAATCCCGATTTGGCGCCGAGGGCATGGAATTCCAGGGGATGCGCATCGATCACAATGAGCAGATCGAACTGAGCGACCGCATGGTGCTGCACGCGGGCGCCGAATTCCTGCACGCCGGGATCAAATCGTCGGTTTCCTCCCTCCGCCCGCATGCGGAGTTGAACTATGCGGTTGCGCCGGGTTGGAGCGCCAAGCTGATCGTGGCCGCCAACCCGCCCTCCCAACAGTCCGGCCACACAGGTTCGCTGGAATCCGCGATCGATGAACTGGACAGTCTCCCTCCGGTACTGTTCCTCGATGGCCGGCCGGTGTTGCAGGGCGGATGGCACCAGGAAATCTCCGTCAAGCACGACACCGGCGCGAAGTCCACGGTGGAAGTGGCCGCGTTCCATGACTCCTCGCGCAACCAAGCCATTTTCGGCACCGGAGCCAACGCCAATCCCGAGTTTGTGCAGGACGCCTTTTCGACGGCCTTTCTGTATGACGGCGGCAATTCCAGCTACTGGGGAGCGCGCGCGGCCTACACGGAGAAGATAACGGACGACCTCGACGTGGTCGCCGTCTACACCTGGGGTGGAGCGCTGGGGCCGTCCGGCACGCTTTCGAACACCGCCTCAAGCGATCTGCGAGACAGTTTTGCAACCAGCAACCACCACAGCGTGGCCGCGCGGGTGAACGGCAAGATTCCGCGCACGGGAACCCAGTTCTCCGCCAGCTATAAGTGGGTGTCAGGGACCGTGCTTTCCCGCGTCGACCAGTTTGGCGAAGCCGCCTACGATCTGGACCCCAATCTGCACTTGTCCGTCCGCCAGCAACTCCCCGGTCTGAATGGCCGTTGGGAAGCCCTGGCCGACTTCAGCAACCTGCTGGCACAGGGCTATGTGACGGTGGGTGGGGATTCGCGGATGATGCTTGCTCCGATTTTGCGGTCGTTCCGGGGTGGAGTCAGCTTTCAGTTTTAGGAGTTAGGGAACTATTAAAAACAGGAATGCACCTTCCATAAAATGGAGGGTGGGAAGTTGGTCCCCCTCTTCCCCGCTCGATTCGCATGTATTCTGCTTACTTTCATGTGGTTATTGGATTAGGATCACTTATATAATTTGGAAGCGGGTTTGCAGCGGTTTGCAGATTGATCTGTACGGCGGGAATTAGCGGGAACTTCCGGTGAGCGCGCCAGCGAATGACAATCTTCGGGTCCGGTTGGGCGCGGCCGTCCTGGCCCTGGCCACCCTCGCGGCAATCGTCTTCGGCGTCATCAATTTTCAACAGCGTTCGATGTTTACCGCGCCGGATGACGGCGTTTCCTGGATTGAGCGTTCCCAGAGCGTAATCGCCTGGCACGTTGCGCCAAACTCTCCGGCGGCGAACGCCGGGCTGCGGGCCGATGACCGCATCCTGGCCATCAATGACATTCCGGTGCACAGCGGCATCGATGTGAGCAAGCGGCTGTGGCGCATCGGGCTGTGGTCGATAGCGCACTACCGCATCGAGCGCGGCGGCCGGGAATTTGAAGTGCCAGCTGGTGATCGAACCGGCGGCGCGTCCCTCCTCAATTGAAAATTACCTGGGCTTTGTCGGCGTGTTGTATTTGTTCATCGGGCTGTTTATTTTTGCGCGCCGGTGGAACGCCACGCGCGCCGTGCACTTTTACATTTTCTGCCTGGTTTCTTTCGTTCTGTATTCCTTCCAGTACACCGGAAAGCTGACGCCGTTCGACTGGGAAATTTACTGGTCGGCGATTGTGGCCCGGCTGCTGCAGCCGGCGCTGCTCTTGCACTTTGCGCTGGTGTTTCCGGAGCGGCGCCCGGCATCGAAAGGACGCGGCGCGCTATTGGGCGCGATTTACGGCGTGCCGGGAATTCTGCTGCTGGTGCGGATTCTGGTTGGCCTCGGCGAACTGGGCTTCATGCCGTCGATCGAAGCGCGCAACACGCTGGACCGACTGGATCTGGCGTGTCTGGGCATCTACTTCCTGTTGGCCGCGGCCGTATTCGTCACCAGTTACCGGCGCGCGTCGTCTGGAATTCTGCGGCAGCAATTGAAATGGGTGACCGGGGGAGCGCTGGCCGGAATCGTTCCATTCTTGTTGCTCTACATCGTGCCGTTCTTCCTGGGCGTGGTGCCGCGGCCGTGGATGAATTTCTCCACCGTATCGCTGGTGCTGATTCCGCTGAGCTTTGGCTACGCCATCATCCGCTACCGGCTGATGGATGTGGACATCATTTTCAAGCGCGGCCTGGCGTACACGGCGGCGAGCGGCGGCGTGGTGGCCGTGTACATCGCGATCGTGGCGCTGATCGGCGCGCTGTTCCACACGGCATGGCCCTCGGGAATGATGGGCGGCGTGATCGCCATCGTGGTCGCGGCATTTTTGTTCCAGCCGTTTCGCGACTGGATTCAGGCGCGCCTGGACCGCTTTTTTTACCGCGACCGCCTGGACTATCGCCGCACGCTGATTGAATTCGGCCGCACGCTTACTTCGGAAGTGCGTCTCGACCCGATGCTGGCATCGGTGATGGACCGCATTTCGCAGGCGCTGCTGGTCGATCGCCTGGCGATTTTTATCGAGGATGCCGCGCATCCCGGCGGGTACCGGCTGGCGCGTTCGGTGGGCGTGCGCTACACCGGCGCGCTGGACCTGAGTTTCCTGGCCGCGGAAGCCAAGCCCTTCGCCCAGGGAATTTTGTTTTACGAATCGGCGCGAACCGCGCGCGAATCTTCGCTGGACGTGCGGCAAACGCTGGAACAGCTCGACCTGAATTACTTCATTCCCTGCCAGATTCGCGACCACGCCGTGGCCGTGCTGGGACTGGGCAAAACGGTGGACGGCGATTTTCTCTCCAGCGAAGACGTGGAACTGCTGCACACCATCGCCGGATATCTGGCCATCGCGCTGGACAACGCCCAGCTGTACACGTTCGCTGGAACAAAAGGCGGCGCAGATCGAGCGGCTCAAGGATTTTTCCGAAAACATCGTCGAATCGATGAACGTCGGCGTGCTGGCGGTGGATTTCAACGGCGCGGTGGAATCGTGGAACACGCAGCTGGAGGGCTTGATCGGCGTGCCGCGCGAGGAAGCCGTGGGCTGCAAGCTGGAAGAAGTGCTTCCCGCCGACCTGATGGCGGAAATCACGGCGCGCTCCGAAGGACGAGCGCGTTTCCAGCCTTTACAAATTTCCGATGCGCAGCCGCGACGGGCCGCAACCTGGTGGTCAACGTATCGATCGCTCCGCTGGTCGGCAAATCCGGGGACCGCATCGGCCGGCTGATTCTGTTCGACGACGTGACGCAGCGCATGCGCCTCGAAGAGCAGGTTTTTCAGAATGAAAAGCTCACCTCCCTCGGATTGCTGGCTGCGGGCGTGGCGCATGAAGTGAACACGCCTCTGGCGGTGATCTCCAACTACATTCAGATGCTGGCCAAGCAGCTGCCCGCGGGCGATCCGCGGCAGCAGCTGATCGAAAAAGTGGTGAAGCAGACGTTCCGCGCGAGCGAAATCGTCAACAACCTGCTGAATTTCTCGCGCACCGGCGCGGCGGAATTCACCGAAGTGAATTTGAATGCCGTGGTGGAGGAAGTGCTCGACGCTGGTGGCGCACCCGTTCCGCACCGGCGCAGGTGCAGGTGCACGCGCAACCTGCAGCAGGAATTGCCCGCGGTGCTGGGCTCGACCAACAAACTGCAGCAGGTGTTCCTGAATCTCTTTCTGAACGCGCGCGACGCCATGCCCTCCGGCGGAATGCGTGGAGATCCGCACCGCGGCGCACAACGGTTCAGTGGAAGTGGAAATCATCGACAGCGGCGGCGGCATCCCGCGCGAAAATCTGAATCGCATCTTCGATCCGTTTTTCACCACCAAATCCGTCGGGCGCGGCACCGGCCTGGGCCTCTCGGTGAGCTACGGCATCGTCAAGGAACATGCCGGGAAAAGTCGACGTGCGCTCCACGCCCGGCAAGGGCACTTCCTTCCGGCTGGAATTCCCCGTCGCGCGGAAAGCGGTTCATGTCTAAGGGCTCCATTCTAGTCGTCGACGACGAATCCGAAATTCGCGAGGGCCTGGAACTTCTCCTCAACACCGAGGGCTATTCGACGATGAGCGCCGAAACCGGCGAAGCGCGGCCTCGCCATGCTTGAGGAAAATCCGTTTGACCTCGTTCTGCTGGACGTGAGCCTTCCCGACCGCAACGGTCTCGAACTGCTGCGCGAAATCCGCCAGCGCGATCCGAACCTTTCCGTCGTTCTGATCACCGCGTACGGTTCGATTGACATGGCGCGGGCCGCGTTCAAAAGCGGCGCGCAGGATTACATCACCAAGCCGTGGTCCAACGACGAACTGCTCATCCAGGTGGCGCAGGCCGTCGAAGGCCGCCGCCTGCGCGAGGAAAACGTACAGCTGAAGCGCGCCCTGAAGCAGCGCTACAACTTTCCGAACATCATCGGGAAGAGCGAAAAAATGTACGCCGTGCTGGATCTCGTCGGGCAGGTGGCGCCGTCGCGCTCCACCGTGCTGATTCACGGAGAGAGCGGCACGGGCAAGGAACTGATCGCCAAGGCGCATGCACTCGGCATCGACGCGCGCGGACAAGCCGTTCGTACCGATCAACTCCGGATCGATTCCCGTCGATCTGCTGGAGTCGCAGCTCTTCGGGCACGTCAAGGGCGCCTTCACCAGCGCGGTCGCCTCAAAAAAGGGACTGTTTGAAGTGGCCGATCAGGGCACGATTTTTTTCGATGAAATCTCCACCATCGCACCGGAGACGCAGGCCAAGCTGCTGCGCGTGATTCAGGAGCGCGAATTCATGCGCCTGGGAGGCACGGAAACGATCAAGGTGGACGTGCGCATCATCGCCGCCTGCAACGTGCAACTGCTCAATCTGGTGCGCGAGGGCCGCTTCCGCGAGGATCTGTATCATCGCTTGAACGTGATCGCCGTGCCGCTGCCGCCGTTGCGCGAGCGCAAGGAAGACGTGCCGCTGCTGCTGGAACATTTCCTGCGCAAGTTTTCCGAGGAAAATAAACGGCCGCAGGCGCGCTTCAGTCCGGCGGCGTTGCGCCTGCTGGTGGATTATGACTGGCCGGGAAACGTGCGCGAACTGGAAAACGTGGTGGAGCGCGCGGTGGTTCTGTCCTCCCAGGAATTTCTGGAAGTCGAACTTCTGCCGGAAACTGTGCGCACCCGGGAACTCGCGGGCGGCGGGCGGCTGCAGCTCTCCGAATTCATGACGCCGCTACCCGGGGAACACGGCGCGGGAGCGGACGCCTCCAGGTCCTCGCTGTTTCAGATCATGGATCAGATTGAACGCCGCGTGATCTGCGACATGCTGGAGCGCACCGACTGGAACCAGACGGAAGCCGCGGAGAATTTTCAGATTCCGCTCTCCACGCTGAACCAGAAAATCAAGCGCCTGGGAATCGAAGTGCGCCGCCGCGGCGGCGCGGCGCGCGCGGAGTCTTCGGCTTAGGAAAGTCCTCCCGTAGGGCAAACCGCGCCGTCCGCGTAAAAATTATTTTGTCATTCTGAGCGCAGCGAAGAATCTCTCTTCGATTTACGTGCGGGCACCGGACGAGAAAACCAGGAGAGATTCTTCGCTGCGCTCAGAATGACAACCTAAAGCGTGCCGCGCCAGAGGCGCGATGCGCTGAACCGCTCAGCTTTTCCGATTATCCCGGACCACCGCGTCCTTCAGATCCGCTCCATCCAGCTTCACATCGGTCAAATCAATTTCGCGGAAGCTGGCCAGGGCCAGGTCCGAACCGGAAAAATCCGCGCCGCGCAGATTGGCCTGCCGCAGCACGGTGCCGCGCAGGATCGTCTTGTGCAGCTTTGCCGAGCGCAAATCTCCGCGAAAAAGTTCGGTGCCGCTCAAATCGGCTTCGCTCAGGTCCGCTCCTTCGAGCATAGTCTCCGTAAAGTCGCAGCTGCGCAGGTCGGCGTTCCGCAAGTCGGCCTTGCTCAAATCGGCGTGGCTGAGCTTGGCGCCGCGCAGGTCGGCTTTGCGCAAGTTGCTGCCGGCCAGGTTCGCTCCGGTCAGGTCGCGCTTCTTCAAATCCTGTCCGGAAAGATCCGCGCCGGCCAGATCGGCGCGCTCTCCGCCGGGATGCCCCTTATGAAATTTCTCGTGGGCCTCCAGAATGTCCTTAAGTTTCTTGCCTTTGTGTCGAATGGTATCCGCCTTCCCAGGCCGCAGCTGCGGCCTGCGTGCTGGCCGGCTGTAGGGCCGCCGTTGCCGAATCGATTGGAATGAGGCTCCATTCTACAGAAATCGGCGGGACGCGCAAACCTGTGATAAGTTGAGCGGGTGATGACTCTGGTGGAAAAAATCAGGTCCCGGGCGCGCGCGAATCCGCAAAGAATTGTGCTGCCGGAGGGGGAAGACCCGCGCGTAATCACCGCGGCGGCAGCCGTCACGCGCGAAGGATTCGCAAAAATAACCCTGCTCGGAAGGAAACAGAATCATCGCAGCGGCGGCGGCGGATTTGCATTTGCCGCTTGGGGACATTGCGATTGAGGATCCCTCGGGAAGCCCGCGCGCCGAGGATTATGCGCGGATTTACCAGGAGCGTCGGCGCGCGCGCGGCGCCACGCTGGAGGAATCGCGCGACATCGTCAGGCGCCCGCTGTACTTCGCGGCATTGAGCGTGGCCGCCGGCGATGCCGACGGCAGCGTCGGCGGTGCGGCCAACACCACCGGCGAAACTGTGCGCGCCGCGCTGCACGCGATTGGACTTGCGCCGGACGCGAGGCTCGTTTCCAGCTTCTTCGTCATGCTGATTCCACCGCGCACGGCGGCAGGCAGCACGCTGCTCTTTGCCGATTGCGCGGTCGTTCCCGATCCCACCGCCGAGGAGCTGGCGGAAATTGCGCGCGCCACGTCGGAGAATGCGCGCTCCATTCTCGACGGCGAGCCCCGCGTGGCGTTCCTTTCCTTTTCGACGAAAGGGTCGGCGAACCACGCGCGGGTGGAAAAAGTTCGAGAGGCGCTGCGAATTCTGAAAGCGCGCGCGCCGGAAATCGCGGCGGACGGCGAACTACAGGCCGACGCCGCGCTGGTGCCGGCCATCGCAGCTTCCAAAGCGCCCGGCTCGACCGTAGCCGGGCGCGCCAACGTGCTGATTTTCCCCGATCTCGATTCCGGCAACATCGGCTACAAGCTGGTCGAGCGGCTGGGGGGAGCGCAGGCGCTGGGGCCGATTCTCCAGGGCCTGGATCGTCCGGCAAACGATCTATCGCGCGGATGTTGCGCGGAAGATGTGGCGAATGTGGTGGCGTTTACCGCTCTGCAGGCCATTGTGCGGAAGGAGAAGGCGGTCGAGCAGCGGTGACTCGTGATTAGTGACGAGTGACTGGTGGCTAGTGGCTAGATGCAATCCCGGCAGAGCGGATTATTGAACCCGATCGGTCGTCAGGGGTTAAAGCCCCGTCTGGCTTCGGTTCTAATGTCGCGGCTGACGAGGCCGCGGAAGAACTCAAAACGCTGTCATTCTGAGCGAAGCGAAGAATCTCTCTTTGTTTGCTTGCGCATAGATCGAAGAGAGATTCTTCGCTTCGATCAGAATGACAAAACGAGGGGTTTTTCCGCGACCTGTGAAGCCGCGACCCACAAAGCATCGTTAGCGGATTGCGCGCGGCAGCTCTTGTGTGGTGACTCGCAGGAGTTTTCGTTTTCGCAAGGGTTCCGGGTTTGTTGAATCAACCTTCGGGCATCGAACAATTAGTTTCTGGAATCGTCAGATGGCGATACGACAATTTGATCGCGTGACTTTTCGCCGGGCGTCCCTTTCGCTCTTATCTGTGTTCATCGGTGTGCATGTGTGGGTCCTCGCTCCCGCGGCAAGCGCCCAGCAATCCTCTGACCAGGAAGTAGCTGTGAATCTCGCCGAGGGGCGGGTGGTGATCTGCGCGGCGAAAGATGCGATTGTGTTGGCAGCGATGGGAACGCGCGGCGAGGCCGGTTCGCGGCCGCCGGGAATCGTTGCCATTTCGCCGGTTCGCATCGGCGTGATGATGGGCGCGGTCGAGTGGGTGCGGCCGGATTCGAGCGACCGCCCGGTGCAGCTGGACGGCGAATTCAAGGGCCTCGTGGCGCAGGCCCTGAGCGGCACGAACCAGAAGGACGAAGCGTTTCACGCCAGCGACATCGAGTCCATCGGCATCGCGGTGCTGGAGCGCCTGCGGGTGCTGGCGGCGCAGCTGCATCACAAAATAAATCTTGGCGATGACGAGCCGCTGGTTCGCGTTGTGCTGGCAGGCTGGGTTCCCAATTACGGGGCCGAGGCCTGGGTGATCGACTACCAGATTCAGCAGGACGCGCTGGGAAACGATTTGTGGCGCACGCGCGTTTCGCGGCCCCGGTATAACCAGCTGTATCCACCGGAGAAAGGCAAGCCGAAAACGCTGATGGAGAGTCCGCTACCCGCCGGAGAATCGCGCCGCGGGCGATCCCGAACTGCTCGACCTGCTGCAGCAGAACGATTCGCGGCTGGCGCAATTTCGCGCGGCTACTCCGCAGCAGGCAAAATCGCTGGCGCTGGTCGTCGAGGGCCAGAGCCAGAAGAGCGACGCCGCCAGCCTGGTGAATTTCTTGAAGGCCGCGCTTCCGGCGATCGCTCCGCCGGAAACAAAATTGTTCATGGCCAAAGTCGATTACGACAGCGGATTTCAGTGGATCATCCAGCCGCCGAAAGCTCCCGCTCCCCCAGCCAGCGAAAAGCCCAGTGACAGCAAGACTCCGGAGGAGCCCGACCGGCCCTCGCTCCGGCGCAAGAACGAAAATTAAATCGAGGAAAATACCAAATGGGTTCTTCACCGCAAGTTTCCATGCAAAAACAATCGGACGTTTCCATTCGGCTGCTGCGAGAAAAGGATCTTCCGACGGCCGACCGCATCATGCGGCTGGCGTTCGGCACATTTCTCGGGCCTTCCGGAACCGATCAAATTCATGGGAGACGCCGACTACGTGCGCACGCGCTGGCTGGCGGATCCCTTCGCGGCCATCGGAGCGGAGTCCGGAGGCGAAATCGTCGGCAGCAATTTCGCCACGCGCTGGGGCAGCGTCGGTTTTTTCGGGCCGCTCACGATCCGCCCGGATTTGTGGGATCGCGGAATCGCGCAGCAGCTGCTGCGGCCGACGATGGATCTATTCGAGAAATGGGGCGTGCGGCACGCCGGGCTGTTTACGTTTGCCAACAGCACGAAGCACGTGAAGCCTGTACCAGAAATTCGGCTTCTGGCCCCGGTATCTCACCGCGCTCATGGAGATTCCTGTTCCCGCGGAAGCCGTGCCCGCGTCCAAGGCGCTGGGCGCGCTTCAGCGACCTTTCCGTCGGCGACAAGGAACTGTGCATTCAGGCGTGCACGAAACTGACCAACTCCGTCTACGAAGGCCTGGACGTACAGCGGGAAATTCGCGCAGTGGATGACCAACAATTGGGCGACACGGTGCTGACCTGGGGCGGCGGCGAGCTAACCGGCTTTGCCGTGTGCCATGCCGGCCCCGGAACCGAAGCGGGCAGCGGCAAGTGTTACATCAAATTCGGCGCGGTGCGCAGCGGCAAGAGTGCCGCGCAAGAGTTTCGCCATCTGCTGGAAGCCTGCCGTTGAGTTCGCGCGCTCGCGCGGAGCCAAAACGCTTTCCGGCGGCGTGAATTTATCGCGCCTGGACGCTTATCAGCGAAATGCTGGAAATGGGATTCCACACCACGAATCAAGGCGTGGTGATGGAACAAAATGGCGCACCTGGCTACAACCGGCCGGAAGTATTTCTGGTTGATGACTGGCGGTGAGAAGGATGCCCGGCGGTCAAGGTGTTCCCGATTTTTGGTCCGCGGGTGCAGCGGGCGACTGCGAATCCGCCGCGGGCCCCGCAGCCTGCGGAGTGAATTCCGACCACTTGATCACGGCGCGAACAGGCACCGTTTTGTCGCCGGCGGGAATGTTTTCATCCGAGCGCGCGTAAGCCGGGAACCATAAATTTTTGCCGACCTGCTGGCGCTGGGTTTCGAATACCGCAAACGGCAGATCGGAAGAAGTGACGTCGCCGAGTTCCGTCACCCACTTGCCCATGGTCTTCACGATCACCAGGTCCTGCTCATCCACCCACACCACGCCCGAAAAATAGGCGTATGCGCGGTCCAGCGCGCGCGGCTTGATGGTGAAAAAATAAGTGCTCAAGTCGTCGAGCGGCTGCTTTCCGCCGTAGGTGATCTGATACTTCGGAAGCATGGCCGTGGTCAGCGGGAACATGGGTGTGGCCGCAAGCAAGGTCGAATCTCCGCGCTGCAGGTCCAGAATGTGCAAGCGTAGAGGGCTGGCGGCTCACCAGTTTTTCGAACAATTTGCCGTCTGGAGAAAATCGCAATTGCGTGACGATTTCGAGCTGGCCGGAGGGCGTCCATCCGCGCCGATTTCCTGGATGCGCAGATTTCTCTGAAACGTGTAGCCTCGAATGGCGCGCACCATTTCGTCTTCCTTGGCCGCGAAACGGCGAATGATTTCCTCGGGCGGCAGCGGCGGCGCGTCAGGCTTGCTGGGCGGAGGAGGGGTTGGAAATTTTGTGGATTCCGACGGCTGCATCGGCCCTGTGGCCTGGGCGAAGAGCGGAACATGGGCCGGAGTCAGAGCCAGGGCCATCGCGGAAATTGCGAGCAGCAGCTTTGATCTTGTGTACATGAATTCTTCTTCCGTATGTTAGATGCCGTTTCGCGCCATGGCGCGGCCCGGAACCCGGGATCAGTGTAACGCGGCAGATTCGCACAGCACAGCGAAGAGTCCCTGCACACCGGAACACGTCGCGCGGGCGCTTCGCGTTTGCTACAATCTCGCGGCTGCAAAAATACGTTGATATGCCAAGTGGAGCCGTGGAACAGCTGGCCAAGCGATTTTTTGTTTCGGGCAGAGTGCAGGGCGTAGGATTCCGCTACTTTGCCGAACAGCAGGCCGGGAAACTGGGCGTCAACGGGTTCGTGCGGAATCTGTCGGATGGCCGCGTGGAAGTTTACGCCATCGGCGACACGCGGCAGCTGGAAGCGCTGCGGGCGGTGCTGCAGCGCGGTCCGCGGATGTCTCAAGTCGACCAAGTCGATGAAGAAGACGCGGAAATGCTGCGAAATTTCGCTTTTGGCTTTTTTGTCGAAAGCGACGGTTGACGGCGCGCGGCGGCTCGCACAGGCGGCCTAGCGGAATTTTTCAGATCAGCGATTTACCTTGAAAGGCGGAGCAGGCGGCATGAATCATTTGAAGGAATTTATTCGTGAAGTCCCCGATTACCCGAAGCCGGGAATTCTGTTTTACGATCTGACGACCTTGCTGAAAAATCCCGGCGCGTTCCACGGGCTGGTCGACGAACTTTGCGACCACTACGCCGGGCAAAAAGTGGACGCGGTCGTGGGAATCGAAGCGCGCGGATTTATTCTGGCGCCGGCGCTGGCCTACCGTTTGAACGCCGGGTTTGTGCCGGTGCGCAAACCTAAAAAACTGCCGGGGAAAGCCGTTTCCGTCACCTACCAGCTGGAATATGGCACGGACACGCTGGAAATCCACGAAGACGCCATCAAGCCAGGACAAAGCGTGCTGATCAGCGACGATCTGCTGGCCACCGGAGGCACCGCCGCGGCAACCGTGGCCCTGGTGCAAAAGCTGGGCGGGAAGGTCGTCGGCGCGTCGTTTGCCGTCGAATTGACGTTCCTGAACGGCCGCGCGAAGTTGCCGGGCATCGACGTCTTCACCATGATTCAGTACGACAAATAGGGAGACGATCCCTTGAAACCACGGATGCACGCGGATGCACACGGATAGAAAAAAGATTTTGTGCTTCTGGAATTAGAAAGAAGGCGGCAGGCAATTTAGATTTTCTGATTTTTGTTTCTTGCAATTTTTAATCCGTGTTTATCCGTGTGCATCCGTGGTTCCACCCCGCGCAATCGCGCGCTGGCGCACCACCTCAAACAGCACCACTCCCGCGGCCACCGAAACGTTGAGCGCCCGCACCGGGCCCGTGGTGGGAATCGAGACCAGAAAATCGCAGCGCTCGCGCACCAGCGCGTGCAGGCCTTTCCCTTCGCCGCCCAGCACAATTCCCACCGGAACCGTCATGTCCACGTCGGTGTGCAGCTGTTCGGCGCGCTCATCGAGCCCCACCAGCCAGTAGCCGGCTTCCTTCATTTCTTCCATGGCGCGCGAAAGATTGGTCACGCGCGAAACGGGCATATGGGCCAGCGCGCCGGCTGACGCGCGCGCCACGGTTTCCGTGAGTCCGGCGGCTCGGCGCTCGGGAATCACCACGCCTTGCGCCCCGGCCGCGAGCGACGTGCGGACGATGGCGCCCAGATTCTGCGGATCCTCCACGCCATCCAGCAAAATCACCAGGCCCGGAGCGCTGCCCTCAGGACGCGGTTTTAGCAAGATCGTAAAAATTGGCGACCGGCGACGACGCCACGAACGCCACTACGCCCTGATGCTCGCGCGTGCCCGCGGCGCGGTCCACCTGGCTGCGCTCTTCAAATCGCACCGGGACATCGAGCTTGCGCGCCAGCCGCACCAGTTCCTCAATGCGGGTGCCGTGCGTGCCCTTGGCGATCAGCAGCGAATCGAGCGGCCGGCTGGCTTCGAGGGCCTCGCGTACCGCGTGAATTCCAGTCAGACGTTCCATCGAGAATTGTGGCTCCTTCTAATTGTCGTGCACTTCGTTTTCGAGTGTCGCGATTTGAGTAGCACAGCCACTCCTGGCTGTGCGTTTTTGTGGGCTGCAAGAGTTTTCAAAGCTGACTGGACGGAGCACGGTTCAACTGAGTTAGTCATATTCACAATATCCACGCGACATCGACTTCCAATTCCACCCTTCCAAAATCCGGAACGATGCGGGACCCACGGCTTTCTGGTTCGGCAAAAGTGTGCGCATGGAATTGAATTCTCAGCAGAGTATTGATCGCAAAAAACGCACAGCCATGAGTGGCTGTGCTACTTCGCATCGCGCTCAGCAATCGAGGGTGGCGATAGCTTGCGCGGCGATGGCTTCCCCGCGGCCGATGGCGTCAACGCCTTCGTTGGTTTTCGCCTTCAGATTGATAACCGAAGTTTCGATGCCCAGCGATTTGGCCAGCGCTTCGCGCATGGCCGGAAAATGCGGGCCCAGCTTGGGTTTTTCGGTAATCACGATGGCGTCGATATGCACGATGCGAAAACCTCGCTCGGCCAGGAGGCCGCGGATGTGCTCCAGAAATCGCAGGCTGGCGGCATCCTTCCAGCGCGGATCGGTGTCCGGAAAATGCGTGCCGATATCGCCCAGGCCCGCGGCGCCCAGAAGCGCGTCGCACAGCGCGTGCGCCAGCGCATCACCATCCGAATGGCCTACCGGGCCCTTGGGAAATGGAAGCTCGATGCCGCCGAGGATCAGCTTGCGTCCTTCGGCCATGCGGTGCAGGTCATACCCAATCCCAGCGCGGCTCATTGCGAAGCGCGCTCCTGGCGAAGGTAAAATTCCGCCAATTCCATATCGCCGGGGCGGGTGATTTTCAAATTGCGCTCCGAACCGAGGACCACATGGACATCGCGCCCCAGGCGCTCCACCAAACCGGCTTCATCGGAAGCCGTCACCCCGTCCTGGCGGGCCCTTGCAAACGCCTCCAGCAGCACGGAAGCGCGGAAAACCTGCGGCGTTTGTGCCAGCACGACCCGCTCCCGGGGGATGGTTGCCGTTACCAGCGCAACGTCATTCGGCAGGCTGGCGCGCTTCACTTCCTTGACTGTGTCCATGGCCGGAATGCCCAGAATGGCAGCGTCGCATGCATCGGCTTCGGCGATCACGCGCTCAATCTGGCTGAGCGTGACGAGAGGGCGAACGGCGTCATGCACCAGTATCAGGTCGGTCTCGGAAGGTACTTCCGTCAGCGCGCTGGCGACTGAATCCTGGCGGGTATCCCCGCCGCGAACCACGCGCACCGGGCGGTCAAAATTGCCGGCCTTCACGCCGTTCGCCACGGAATCAACTTCCTCGGAGCGGGTGGCGATTACGAAGTCTGGTGATCGCCGGGCAGGCTGCCAGGCGGCGCAGCGTAAACAGCAACACCGGCACTCCGTCCAGCGAAAGAAACTGCTTCGGCGTGTCGGCGCCCATTCGGGTTCCGAGCCCAGCGGCGGGCAGGATGGCAGTTACCTGGATCATTAGGGCCTCGTGTGGTGAGCGAAAAAGCTTACACCAAATGAGAACACTTAAACAGCGCCCTCGAGCTTCGGGGGTGCCCCGCTGTGGATTTTTCGGCCCTCTCCGGAGGGTCCGGGGCGACGAACGTGCCCTCGGCGGGCCGCGCCGGCCACGGTGCGGCGCCCCGTCCCACCGGGCCGCGCACTCCCGTCGGGGTACCAGCCCTCGATCATCACAAAAAGAGAACCACACAAGAGATTTCTTCGATTTGACGCTCCGGCCGTTAAGCGATATTCTCCCTGTTCGCTCCTTGAAATGGCGGCCTGCGTGGTATTTTCCGGGAAATTTATCTTTACAAATTATTAAGGAGAACCATCAAGACCTATGACGAAATACAAACTTGAATACATCTGGCTTGACGGCAGAAAGCCTGTTCCCGAGCTGCGCGGCAAAACGACCATGAAGTCGTTTGAAAAGCCGCCCACGCTTGCGGATCTGCCGCTCTGGGGCTTTGACGGCAGCTCGACCATGCAGGCCGAAGGCAAGAGTTCGGACTGCGTGCTGAAGCCGGTGGCGCTGTATCCGGACGCCAGCCGCAAGGACGCGTTCATCGTTCTCAGCGAAGTGCATGCATGCCGGATGGCACTCCGCACTCCACCAACATGCGCGCCACGATCGAGAACGATCCTGACCTGTGGATTGGTTTTGAGCAGGAATACTTCCTCTACAAGGAGGGACGCCCGCTCGGCTTCCCGGAAGACGGGCCATCCCACCATCCCGCAGGGTCCCTACTACTGCGGCGTCGGCTACAAATACATGGGCAGCATCGCGCGCACCATCGTCGAAGAGCACCTCGAACTTTGCCTGGCCGCCGGCATCAACCACGAAGGCATCAACGCGGAAGTCGCCAAGGGCCAGTGGGAATTCCAGATCTTCGCCAAGGGCTCGGCCAAGGCCGCGGACGATATGTGGACCGCCCGCTACCTGATGATGCGCCTGTGCGAGAAGTACGAAGTGGACGTGGTGCTGTACTGCAAGCCGATCAAGGGCGACTGGAACGGCTCCGGCATGCACACCAACTTCTCCACGAAGTACATGCGCGAAGTGGGCGGCAAGGAGTACTTCGAATCGCTCATGAAGGCGTTCGAGAAGAACGTCGCCGAGCACATCGCCGTGTACGGACCGGACAACCACCTGCGCCTGACGGGTCTGCACGAAACCCAGGCCATCGACAAGTTCAGCTACGGCCTGTCCGATCGCGGCGCTTCGATCCGCATGCCCGTCAACTTCATCAAGAACGGCTACAAGGGCTACCTCGAAGATCGCCGTCCGAACTCCGAAGGCGATCCGTACCAGATCGTTTCGCAGATCCTGAAGACCATCAACAGCGTTTCCAAGCCGCAGATGGCTAAGGCCTAGAACGCATCGAAAAAAAGGTTAGCCTCAGCGGTGTGAATCGCGGAAGGCGCAAAACGCCCCGGGAATTCCCGGGGCGTTTTGTTTTTTGCGGTGACCGCTTTCCGCCCGATCGGCAGCGAAGCGCGCGGCCCGGAATGTAGGCGGGGTATAGTACGAGCGGGGGCGGCGCTGCAATTTTGAATGAGATTCCACTGGTGCTGCTCCCGGGGTTGGAAGGGACCGGGACGCTGTTCGCGGATTTTCTGGCGGAGCTCCCGCCGGAGATTCATCCGATCGTCGCGCCCTATCCGCGGGGCAAATTCTTGTCCTATTCCGAGCTGATCCCCTGGCTCGCGGGAGTCGTTCCAGGCGATCGGCCCTTCGCGCTGCTGGGCGAATCCTATGGCAGCCCGCTGGCGGTGCAATTCGCGGCTACGCATCCGTCGAACCTGAAGGCAGTCATTCTTACCGCAGGATTCATTTCCAATCCGGTGCGGCGACTTGGTCCCCTGCCGTGGCTATTGTCGCGCACGCCGGTGTTCCGGATTCCGCCGCCGGATCTGTTGCTGGAATATTTTGTGAGCGGTTTCGGCGCCTCGCGGAGTTTGAAAGCCGCAGTCCGAAACGCGGCAAGATCGGAAGACGCCAGAGTGCTGGCGCAACGCGCGCGTGCCGTAATCGAATGCGATGCGCGAAAAGAAATCCAGAGGATCACGGTGCCCTTGCTTTATTTGCAAGCGGCGCGAGATCGGCTCGTCCGACACGGTTCGCTGGAAGAAATTAAACGGCTGCATCCCGAGACCGTCGCGGTCTCGATTCCCGCAGCGCATCTGCTGCTGCAGCGCCAGCCGCGGCTCTCGGCACGGACGATCGCTGCATTTCTGGAGACACGGATCTAATTGGCGCAGACTCCACAGTTTGCGGAAAACCTACATCTTTTTGTCATTCTGAGCGCAGCGAAGAATCTCTCCGTGGTGTACCTCCAAAACACAGAGAGATTCTTCGGCGAAAGGCGCCTCAGAATGACAATCGGCAATTTTTTCGCGCGGGCGATTCAGTTCGGTGCCGTTGCCATCGTCCCGTCTTCCGGCTTCAGCCTGGCTCGCACTTTATGAACCAAGGCGGACGTCTCCTGGAGCCTCTGGCAATTCCTCACGCAGCCGGAAACCACTGCTCTGCTGCGCCATCATCTGCGCGGCCAGATTCAGGATCCGCTCCGCGGCGGCCGGCGCGCTTAAGCCGCGCGCGTGAATGTTGGAAATGAGATTGCGATGGGCATCGGATTGGGTTTGGTCCGGACGGATACGCCATATACGCGGAGAGGCTCTCCGCGGTCGCGAGTCCTGGACGTTCTCCGATCAGGAGCACGGCCACGTTCGGAGCCAGCAATTCCCCGATTTCATTCAGAATACCTACCCGGCAGTGCCGAATGACAAATGGCTGGCCCGTCTTCCATCCACGCTGCCGTGCGCCGGCGTCCAGCAGCGGCAGGAGCGCAGGAACCTGCGCGGCAACCGCGGTAACGGACAGGCCATCGCCGATCGCGATCTGCAGGTCGTTTCCGCGCGTGCAGCGTTTCACGAGTTCCTGCCGCGAAGTTTCATCCAGGCGCCGCCCCAGGTCCGGCCGCAGCAGATATTCTTCCTTGGACTGCGCTGCGGTACGAATCTCGAAAAGATTCCAGTGCTCCAGGAATGCGGCGCCAAAATCGGAGAGCGGCTGCAACTCCGCGCGCACGGCGTCTCGCGCGGCGGCATGCGCTTCGCGCAGGTCCAATTGCGTGCCAGTGCGATACGCGGCGCCGGAACGGCCCACCAGAATTCGCGCGGGCGTGCGTTCACGGATTTTGCGCAGTGCTTCCGGGAAGTCGGCGGCCAGTCATGAAATCATCGCGTTCCGGCATTTAAATCAAATCTCCCATCGACGTTTCGAGGCCCCGCATGAGTTCGCGCCGCGCCGGAGCATCCAGCTGCGCGGGTTCTTCATCCCGAAAGATTCCCTTGTTCTGCAACCATCGCAGAAACTCCGGAGCCGGCCGCAAGTGAAACAATTTTCTGGCGGCCAGCGCGTCGTGGTAGCTGGTGGACTGGTAGTTGAGCATCACATCGTCGGAAGCACGGGACGCCCATGAAATAATTGCAGCCCGCCGCGCGTCAGCAGCACCAGGAGATTGTCCGCGGAATTCTGGTCGGCCGCCGCATGATTCGTGTAGCAGACGTCGCAGCCCATGGGCAGGCCCAGCAGCTTGCCCATGAAGTGGTCTTCCAGGCCGGCGCGAATGATCTGCCGCTCGTCGTACAGATACTCCGGACCGATGAAGCCCACCACGCTGTTCACCAGAAACGGATGGAACACGCGGGCCACGCCGTACGCGCGCGCCTCCAGCGTCAGTTGATCGACGCCGTGATGCGCGCCGGCGGAAAGCGCGCTGCCCTGCCCGGTCTCGAAATACATGACGTCCGCGCCCTTCCACGGAACATCCCGCTGGGCATGATGTTCGAGCACCTGTTCGCGCCCTTCGCGCAGCAAGGACAGAGTGACGCCGAAACTGCGATTGGCGGCTTCGGTCCCGGCGATCGACTGGAAGAGCAGATCGACCGGCGCGCCGCGCTTCATGGCTTCGAGTTGCGTGGTGATATGCGCGAGACAGCACGATTGCGTCGGCACACCGTACGCATCGATCAGCCGCGCGAGCACGCTGCAGAATTCGCGCCGACCGTCTCCACCGAATCCGAAGCCGGATTCACGCCAATCACGGCATCGCCGCAGCCGAAAAGCAATCCCTCGAACGCCGCCAGCAGAATTCCGCCCAGATCGTCGACGGGATGATTGGGCTGCGTGCGGATGCCCAGCACGCCGCGTTCGCCCATGGTGTTGCGGCAGCGCGTCACATTCCTGATTTTCGCCGCCGCCAGAATCAGGTCCTTGTTGCTCATGATCTTGGCCACGGCAGCGGCGATTTCAGGAACGATCGCCCACTGCAATTCGTTTCAATTGCGTCTTCGCTGGTGGAGTCGTCGAGGATGAATTCGCGGAATTCGCCGACGGTCATGCTCTGGATCGCCTGGAATCGCACGGTGATCGCAGGTTTCGAGAATCAGGCGGCTGACTTCGTCCTGGGCGGGATCGATTAGCGGCTGGCGGACAGATTTCGCCAAGGGAGAGGTCGGCGAGTTTGCGCTTGGCGGCCACGCGCTCGCGCTCCGAGCGTGCCGCAATCCCCGCCAACTGGTCGCCGGACTTCTCCTCGTTGGCCTTGGCCAGCAAGTCGCGCAGGTCGCGAAAGACGAATGTCTCAGGCATGAGAATCCGGCAAGCGCAGGAGTCCCGCGTCAAAACTAGCATTATTCGAAGACGAAGAAAGGCAGGGGGAGCCAGTTGACGCAGTCAAACTCCCGGAGGGCGAAACTTCAGCTTCGCGGATTACAGGATTACGAAGTCACTGGATATTTGGTGCCCGAAAGAGGACTCGAACCTCCACTCCCTTGCGAGAACTAGCTCCTGAAGCTAGCGCGTCTGCCAATTCCGCCATTCGGGCACTTCAGCGTGTATTGCGAGGCAAATTGATTGTGCCCGTCCGCGGCAGCGTTTGTCAACGCACACGGCGGCCTCGTGGCGCATGCTTTAGCTTGCGCGGGGTTGATTGGGAGCCGATTCAGAAAATGGGCCGCAGGCCATCCGGCCGCAACACCGCAAACTAAAGCATGCGCCACGGGGCTGCAGAACCCAGCCCGCCTCCCTGTTGCAGTTAAATTACTCTAGAGTTAGTTCTGGGTTGACAATGTCAATGACAACGACATAGTATACAGACCCTCGGAATTCTAGATGGAGCGGTGGGCCCGATTGACCGACATACCTCAGTTTGAATCTACGCGCCAAGGTTCCCGTGTGGTGATGCGAGTGCCCGTGGAAGTGCGGGCCATCAACGCGGACGGCACCGCGATGGACGAATCGACGCATCACCGGCATGGTGGGCTCGCTCGGCGCCATGGTTCTGCTTTCCCGGGAATTGCCGATCGGCAGGGAAGTGCAACTCATCAACCGTTTTTCGCAGCAGACCGCCAGCTTTCGAGTGGCCTGGGTACGGCCGCAACCTGACGGCAAGCTGTGGGAAACCGGCATTGAATCGCTGCGGCCGCTGGATGGATTCTGGGGAGTGCGCTTCCCGCCCAAAGCCGATAACTCTTAGATAACATTAGCGGTTGAGGCCAAGATTTGGGTGCTATAATCGGCCCACGTTTTGGCATGTGCAGCTCGGCGCAATTGCTGGCTTCCTTCCATCCAGCGCCGTTCTCGCAGGAGGTACTCCTTGGAAGCGTCCCGATCGTTGCTTCTCGATATGTTGATGATTTCATGGGGTGTGATCACCGTGGCCCTGGTGGTGTTGGTGGTTTACCGCGGCACACTTTCATCGAAAGAAGACGACCAGATCTTCATCGGTGCCGCCGAAAAACACCACTATCAGGACCAGTTGCTCGATCATCGACCGCATGACGCGGCTGACCAAGCCGATCATCGCCCTCGCGGTGCTCTCCGGAATGCTTTTGCTGGCCAGCGCCGGCGTGTGGATTTATCAGGGCTTTAGGAGTTTCTAGCGGTTGGCCGGGCGGCGTTGGATTTGACGGAGCTGAGGACTCGGACATCGAGGAGTCCACGATCGAGGAGTGGTTCAGCGTGATCAGCCACTTGTCCGCCTGCTTGATCAGCATCAATGTGGTATGCCCGCGAAATTGCGCGACCTTTCCCTGAGCCTGCGCCGAATACACGAACTGGTAGGTAGCCCAGGCGGAATTCCCGTTCACCTTGATCAGCGTATTTGAGCGGTCCATGCGCGCCGCGGATATCTGCGCGCGCTGCGCCTGATAGGCCTTCAAGAAATTGTCCCAGCCGACGACCGGAGGTTCCCAGCCCCCGCTGACCGTCACGACATCCTGGGCGTAGTATTTGTGTAGCGACTCCACGTCTCCGATCTGCCAGTAGCCGAGAGACTCGCCGATGGCCTGATCGATCTGCCTGCGCGTCGGGAGTGTGCATCGCGGCTTTCAGATCCTCGGTGGCGTCGGCCGACTGTGTCGCTTTTTATCCTTGTCCTTGTCTTTTTTCTGGGCGCTCGCTGGCAGCGGCACGGCCGCTAAAACGAGGCCCAGCAGAATCCAGACACGCAGACTTCGCAGATGCTTTGCCGCGGATTGTTTCATCTCTCTTCTCTCATGGGGATACCCCGCTCGTGAAGATAGCACGAACCGATTTGCGCCCGCCGGCAATTTGCCGAGTAAGGTGTCGTGCCAGTGCACGGGTTTGGCGCTGACAGAGAATTCACTTGAAGCGTGTCTTGCGCACCACGTCCAGACCGAAGGTGCCGTTTTCATCGCGCAGCGCCACCACGGAAAATTCGCGGTTGATGGTGTATTCGATCTGAATCACCTGATACTGCGTGGTGGTCACGTCCGTGATGTAGGTAATCACCAGGCCGCGGCTGACCTGCTGCTCGATCGTGACGCTGGCGATGGAGTTCTGCTGCGTGTTCAGCGTGGCGACGGACGGCCCGACGCTGAAATGGCTGATCCCGAACAAGCGCTGGATGCGCCCGCCCAGCTGGCTGGAAATCGCTTCGGAGAGCAGCGCGGAAGCGCCCAGCGCTGGTGTTCTGTCCGGTCGCCGTGCGCGCCGCGCTCTCTTCGCCAGTCTGTCCCAGCGCCAGCAATTCGATGATGTCGCTCGACGGCAAGGGCGGATCGGAGCGGTACGCCAGCGTGAGCCGGCTGGCCGGCCCCGTGAAATCGAGCGTCACTTCGTACTGGCGAATGGTGGTGGTGGCTTCGACGTTCAGCACCGGATCGAGGCGGAACGGGTTGGCGAAATTAATGTCGCCGCGCGAAATCGTGTACTGGTTGCCGCGGAAACTCATTTCTCCGCTCAGCAAATGAATGTGGCCGAGAAGAATCGGATGCTCCCAGGTGCCGCGCAGGCGCAGGTTGGCGTCGGTCAGCAGCCGCGCGCCGGTCCATTCCATGCGCGAATCCGGGCTGGACTCGGCCTGAATATCGAACTGCAGATTCTGCAGGAAGGGCGAATCGGTGCTCGGCCCGGTCGCCGGCTCCTTGGACGAAACCATGAAGCTGCCGAGATCGAAACCTTCCGCCATCAGCAGGCGGTCGATCACGATGCGCCCGGAAAGCGTCGCCGCATTGCGCGTTGCCCGGCCAGCCGCAGGTTTCCGCCCACCAGCCAGCTCATTCCGATCGGATAGCGAATGCGCACCTGATCGGAGCGCGCGTTCAACACGTAATTCAGCGGGCCCTCGTCCGTACGCCACCGTGCCGCCGATGATCAGGTGCCCTCCGCCGGTTTCCGCAGCCACGTTATCGAACACCATGCGATTGGCGTCAAAATTGAAATCGCCGGCGACGTTGCTCAACCCCGCCGGAAAATCGCCGTAGCGCAGCGAAGCTCCCTCGATGTGCACCTTGCCGTTCAGCCGCGGAGTCGACATGGTTCCGGCGACCACGGCGTTGACCTGCGCGCGGCCGGTGGCTTCCAGCTGCGGCAAAAACCCGGAAAGCAACTGCAGGCTGACGGCTCCGTCGAGTGCGCAGATTGAGCGCCTGGTCGCCGGCGAAGCGCGCCGAGCCGCTGACGCGAAAGTCGGTATCGGTTCCGCGCAGGCTGGCCTGCTCGACGCGCACTTCATCGCGCCGGTACGTCAGCCGCACCGGGCCCACATTTTCCAGCTTCACGTTCTGGATATCCAGCGTGAGCCGCGAAAGATTCACTTCCACCGCCAGCGTTTCGGGGCGCGCGGCGAATCCAGCCACGTCAAAACGGCCATCGACCAGGCTGTGGCCGTTCAAGCGTGTGAGATGCAGCGCGGAAACGAGGAAGGGATTGAAATCGATCCGTTCCGCGGTCACCTGCGCGGTGACCGGGTAATCCCCTTCCATGCCGACATCCAATTTTCCGGAAAGCCTGCCCGCGCTCATCGCCGAATCGATGGTGGCGCTCAAGTGGCGGCCGTCGGAGTCGACTTTACCGTCAAAGCTGCCCACGACGTCCTTTCCGAGTTTCAAGTCAATCACGCGGAGCGTGGCATGCACTTCGGGCGAGCGCAGCGGGCCCGAGCCGTGAGCCTGCAGATTGAGCCGCCCGCCTACCGGGAGCCTGGCCGACTGGATTTTGTCGATCGATTCCAGCGGAATGGCGGCGCCCGTGAAGTCAAAGGCCGCGTCGCCCGTGTTGGTGTGATAGTCGAGGCTGCCCGTTACGATGCCCGTGGGCGCGCCTGGCGTGCGCGCTGCGAGCCGAATCTCGGCGTTGGATACGCGCACCTCGCCCGGATGAACGGAGAGCTGCCCACGGGCGCGTTCGAATCGCCACGAGCCGGCCGTGGCGCTGGATAAATCAAACAATCCTGCGAATTCAGGTTCCGAACGCGTACCTTTCCCGTGAAACTGTCCGGTTAGCAGCCCATGGGCCGGATAGGACGTACCCAGCATTTTCTGCAAATCATCGGTATCCGCGCCGACCAGATTCACGTTGAGGGACCATGCGCTGTCCGGATCGAAACCCCAGTCGTCCAGGTTCAGGCTCAGGTCCAGCTCGGCGGAAGATTTCCCCCGCCGGGCCCGCCCGCGCTCAATCTGCAATTCGTCAGGCGAGTAGGTGACTTCTCCATCCAATTCATCCCAGAAAAACGAGGCGTAGTTCGCATTGCTTCCCTGGAAGCGCCCTGCGAACGTTGGACCACCCAGAGGGCCGGTCAATCGCCCGTCCCAATGGAAATGCCCGCCGATCGCCTGGGGCTCCGCGTCCGTTCCGCGCAACCGGTTGATGAAGTCATCCCACTGCTTAAGATCTTCTGTGTCGAGGGCTAGATCCAATGACGTGTCTACCGTACTCAGCGAGCCGCGAAACTGAATGCGGCTGGACGGAGTGGATATTTCACCAGGAGCGAGTTCGAACTGCTTGCGATCCATATCGAAGTGAAACTGTGCCTCCGCTTGCGTGGGAATAAGACCCGGGGCGGTCGCAGGCGGCGCGGTCCAGACCGTGCTTCCGCTCAGAACAAAATGCTTGAACGGGGCGGTCCAGGTGGTGGTCGCGTCCACATCCATGCGGCTGTCCCAATGGAGAGGATTGATGGGCAGACTGGGATTGTTTTCCGCGGCAATGGCCTGGCGCAATTCCATGCCGTGAATTTTGGTGTCGGCGCGGAAGGTCTGCTTGTCGAGACTCACGCGGAGGTGGCTAGTGACCGTTCCGCCCATCGCCAGCGCTTCCAGGTCGGGCAGATCCACGATTTTGTTGTCCGCGTGGTAGCTGCCGTGGACGGACATCTCACCGGGATGAAACCACTGATACTTCAGAACGGTATGATCGACGATATAGCGGCCGTTGAAAGCCATCAGTTCGGGAGAGTAGGCGGCGTCTCCGGCAAAGTCGACGTGCGCGCCGGGCATGTCCCGCTGCCGCGTAATGGTCCACAAATCCTCAAGGCGCAGCTGGCCGCGATAGCGGAACGTCCAGGCATCCGGCTGCGAGAAGGTCGCCAGATTGGCTTGAGCGTCGAGCTCGCTGCCTGCCGTCTTCCATTGAAGTTGAGTCACGGAAAAAGAATCGGGCCGCAAAGTAAATCGCGCCGTGAAATTGGAGCGGAAGGGCAGGTCGCGCAGCGCCGCAATTTCAAATTGTTGCCAGCTGACCTTGCCCAGGTAGACCGGTTTCCCGTCCTCGTTCGCATAATCAGTGGCAAATTCGAAATTCCCGCCGCGGGCCTGCAGGGGAATTCGAGTGTCATTCCACAGCAGTTCGCCGTCATTCAGCCGCAACTGAGCGACTTTCAAATCAAACAGGCTGCGCACGTCCCGCGTGCCGGTGGTGACCACCACTTTGGGTCCAGGAAAATTCGTGGTCCCGTTTTTTTCGATCTGCAGGTGCGCCGAAAAGTGAGACATCTGGACGCTGCCGAGAGAAAATTTCCGCCCCCAGAAGGATTCGATGGTGATGTCGAATTGCACAGTATCCGCATGAAATAGCGGAGGGCTTCCCGGCGCTTCGCGCCCGTGCAGGGTCAGTCCATCAAACCTCGCGGTGAGCAGACGCCAGCCAAAATGAAAATTGCCCAGCTCCACGCGCGCGCCGGTGGCTTTCTGCAGCTCATCGACAATGGTCCGGCGCGCCCAGCGGTCCGCCAGTCCGCTGGCAATTGCATACGCCAACGCAATTCCCACCACGGCGGCCAGCAGGACTACGAGACCCAGCCCGTGCTTCAACCCGAATTTTCGCTTTACGACTTTAATCGGATTGCGATCCGCCGAGTTGTCGAACATTCCGCCGCTCATAGCCTCAGGGCTTAACTCCCGCTTCCCGTTCGATCTTCAAGCGCGATTTAGTGTCGTCCAGCCATTTTCCGGTCAGGTCGCTGATGCGGCGCTGGGTCAGCACTTCGCGGATCTGGTCGTCCACGGAGCTCCGGGGAGGGGCGGACTGATTTTTTTTGGCCAATTCCGGGATGAGTTCATTTTTGTAGTAAGCATCCAGATCCGCCGGTTCGATCTGCACCGAGGGGCGGAACTTGTAATCCACGTAGCGCTCCACATAGATCTGCCGGGCCAGCAAACGCGCCACCTGCGCAGCGGACAGATCCAGCTCGCCAAGCCTGGCGGCATATTTCTCCGGAGTTGGGAAACTCTGCTGCAGCCGCAGAAGCTCGCGGTCGACTTCGGATTGCGCGGGCTGCGGGAAATGGGAGGCCGTGGCCTCGGTTTCAACCACCCACTGCTCGATCAATTCTTCCAGCAACTTGTCGTCGCTTTCCGCATGGCCATCGATCAACTGCTGCAAGGCCCCCAGTTCGCGCACCTGGCTTTGCAGGATGATGTCTCCCTCGATGCGCGCCACGATGCGGTCGATGACGCGCCCGGTCTGCGGCGGCTCTGGGCGCGCGGCCAGCGCAACCGGGCATTGCCCGGCGGCCAAAAGGATTGCGAAAATGAAAAGCGCGCGGCGCATCAGAACGTCGTCCCCAGGTTGATAAAAAATTGGAAGCCCGGCAGGCGCGTCGTATTAGTCTGGCAGGCGGCTGTGGCTGTCGACACCGGCGGGCAAGTGCCGCTGAGAATCAGGTACCGCGCCGGGTTTAATTGGTAACCGAGATCGAGCGCCACCGGACCGATCGGCGTGCCGTAGCGAAACTCAATTCCCAGCGTGTGCGAAAAGTAGGCCAGTTCGTTCGTGCAATTGGAGAGGCACACCGTGCTGGTGGTGCCCGCCGGCACCGCGACGCTGCCCAGCACGGGAGCGGCCGGCGCGCTGCGCAAGGAAACTTTTCGGATGCTGGGAAACACGTTTCCGGCGTCGTAGAAGACCGCTCCGCCGAGGCGGTCGCCGATAAAAGGCAGATGCATCGGGAATCGCAGGTCCTGGTTAAAAATCAGCTCGGCCTGCCCGCCGATCGGAAAACCGGTGACGGAATCGCGCGGGCCTGCCTGGTTCAGTCCAAAGCCGCGCAGCGACGTGCCGCCTCCGGCGAAGAACCGTTCGGGAAGCGGGATATCCGTGGAGACCGAATTTCCGTAAACCGTCTGGATGCCGAAGCGCGCCGAGCGCGCAAACACCAGCCGGCGACCGATGGGAGTGTACGTGGAATTCTGCAAATAGACGCGGATGAAATTGGCCGACGAGCCGATGGGCTTCATGGCCACGTCCACCGCGATATTTTCAAAATCGCCGCGGGTGGGATCGGAAACGCTGTTGCGGCGATCGCGGAACCAGTTGACTCCGAACTCGGAAACTTCCGTGTTCTGGCTGAACAGGGGAATTTCTTCCTGATCGATTCGCGCATTGCTGGCGACCACGTGGCGGTAAGCGTACTGGTAAAAAATCGTGCTGGTGGAAGAAAGCTTTTGCGCCATGCGGATGGTGCCCTCGGCGCGGCGCGAGTCGAAGGTCTGCACGTCGCGGCTGGTGATGTAGTCCGCCAGCAGTTGCAGGCTGAAGTTGGAATTCGCGAAATAGTTCGGAGCGGTGTAGGACACCAGCGCGCGGCCCTGAATGGTGCTGGCCCGGATTTTAAAGGAAAGCGCGTCGGCGCGGCCGGTAAGATTGCCCTTGGTGATTTCGATGGTGCCGCGCGGCGCGAAGCTCAGCGATTGGGAAGTGGCGCTGGTCGGGCTGCCCAGGCGCTGCGCTTCAAATCCCAGCCCATACGCGAATGTATACCGCTTGGCCTCGTCCACCATCACCACGATGGTTTTCCGGTCATCCTCGCCGTCAGGATTCTGCGGAGCGATGGAAACGCGGCTGAAAATTCCCAGGTTGTACAGCTTTCGCTGCGTCTCCACCACCGCGCCCTCGCTGAGCGGCTCGCCCGCGCGGATTCCCACCTGCCGTGAGATGACGCCGGGCCGCGTGTGCTCATAGCCGCCCAGCAACACTTTGGCGACCAGAACCTGGCGGCCTTCGGCGATGTGATAGTTCAGCCGGACCGTCGGCCCGGCATTGGGTCCTGCCGGCGGAATTTTTTCCAGATCCGCGGAAAAGCGGGCTTCGGAAAATCCCTGGTCGTAGTAGGTGGCCAGAATATTGTCGCGGTCCGAGGAAACGTTAAATTCGGAAAACGGCTGGCCTTGGGACGAACCCACGACCCCCAGCAATTCGTCCTGGCTGAGCTGCTGATTGCCATCGATGGTCAGGCTGGCGACGCGAGTCTGCTGCCCTTCCTGAATCACAAATTTCACGGAAAGATCGCCGTGATGCCCTTTGTAGTCGTCAATCAACTGGCTGTGCACGTCGCAATCCTGAAAGCCGTTGGCGTCGTACAACGTGCGGATCGAACTGACGTCATCCTGCAGCAGGACGCCGGAATAATGCCCGGGCGAAGCGTAGGCAGCAGGCTGAATCTTGAGCCGCCCGCGAAGCAGGTCGGAGCCGAAATATTTGTTGCCTGTAAATTCCACGTCCACCAGCCGGTGGTGGTCGCCTCGATTGACGGTGTAGGTTACGACTCGCGCGGCCGGGCGCACGACGTGGCTGTTGGGATCCGGGGCGGCGTCCGCGACGCTGTAATTCACCTCCGAGTCGAAGTAACCACCGCGCTCAAACCAGTCACGCAGCGCTCTCCGCCCTTCCTGCAGCAGGTCCTCATCCACCGCGCCTTCCTGGTAGATCGGAATCAATTTTCGCAACGTTCCCTCAGGAACCTTAGCGCCTTGCACGGCCACGCGAACTTCCGGCCCGGTATACAACGTGAATTCCACCGGAACGCGATTGGATTGCGCATTGTATTGGCCGCGATGAATGGTTACGCGGGCGCCCAGAAAATTTTTCTGCGCCAGCCATTTTCGCGCGTGGTCCGCGGCGCGATTCAAGCGGTCCGCGGTCACCTGAGCGCCCGCGCTCAGTTTAATCTGGCTGCGAGCCTCGGCATTCGAGAATTGAGTCTGATTCTGGATGGTGATGTTGGTGACTCTGGCCCTGGGACCGGCATTGACGCGCACCAGGATGTCAATCTGCTGCGTTTCGGGATGGGGAGTGGTCTGATAATCGAGCTTGGCCAGGTATTGCCCGTCATCCTCCAACGTCTGGTGCAGCCGGTCCAGCGCTTCCTTCATGTCGCTTTCACGGAAGGGTCCGCCAACGTTGAGGCGCAACGCCGAAAGTGCCAGGCCTTCGCCGGGCGGCTCATGCAGTCCTTCAATCTGCACACGATTTATAAACAGATTCGGTTGCGCCACGAAATTCAGAGTGACTCCACCGGCGGTGTCGGACAACTCCGCGCGCAAATCGGCGTAGCGGCCGGTTTTGTACAGTTCGCGAAGGCTGGCGCTTTCCGCGTCCATCGAAAACACTTGGCCGGGCTGAATCGTCAGGTGGGAAGGATTTTGTTCCAGCAGCGCGCCGGACTCGGTAACCACGCGCACCTCGACCACGCGCGGTGGCGAACCGGAGAATCCGCTCTGCGCAGCGAACGAGTTTGCGCAGAACAACCAGAACGCCGGCAGCCACGCGGCGAACCGTACGAAAGGGCGGTGAGCGATGGGCATCTCTTCACAACAGAGCTAGGGTAGCATAGCCCGGGTTGCCCGCTCGCCGCGAATTCCGCGCGGGAGGCGCAAAACAACACTCGATTTCCCTGCGCGGCAGGGCTGGCCTATCATGGAATAGTGGATGGGCTGAACAGGGATTGGCTGAGGAGCCTGCCGGAAAAGTGAAACCGCTGTCATTCTGAGCGCAGCGAAGAATCTCTCCTGGTTTCTTTGCCGGCACTTCGATCGAAGAGAGATTCTTCGCTGCGCTCAGAATGACAAGAGACGGTACTTTTCAGGAGTTGGTGAACCCTATCCCAATTGTACTTGCGTAGTCCCTGGATCTAAATCAGACAGGCTGAAGCCTGTCCTACTTACGCCGGAGAATTATCTTTTTGATGGACGAAAAATCCTACGAGCGCTATTCGCGGCAGATTCTTTTCGGCGAGATCGGCGAAGCGGGCCAAGAGCGCCTGCTGGAGTCTTCGGCCGTAATCGTGGGCTGCGGCGCGCTGGGCACTGCGCTGGCCAATCTGCTGGTGCGAGCCGGGGTCGGCAAGCTGCGCATCGTGGACCGCGATTTCGTGGAGCCGTCCAACTTGCAGCGCCAAACCTTGTTCGAGGAATCGGACGCGCGGGAATCGCTGCCCAAGGCCGTGGCCGCCGAACGCCGCCTGCGCAGCATCAATTCCGGAGTTGCCGTCGAGGGAATCATCGCGGACGTCAGCTCCAAAAATGCCGAGGATTTGCTGCGCGGATTCCCGCTGATTCTCGACGGCACGGACAACTTCGAAACGCGCTTTCTGCTCAACGATGTGGCGGTTCATTTGAACGTTCCGTGGATTTATGCGGCCGTGGTCGCCAGCTATGGCGTGACCCTGACGGTGCGCCCCGGCGAAACCGCCTGCCTGGCCTGCGCGCTGGAATCGGAAAATGAAAATGGCGCGCAAGCGGCGGGCAGCGAAGATACCTGCGACACGATTGGCGTGTTGGGCGCCGCTGCGGGAGTGATCGCTTCGATCGAAGCGGCCGAGGCCATCAAGCTGCTCACGGGAAAATCGCAGAGCGCCGGAGGGCGGCTCACTTCTGTGGACGTGTGGTCGGGTAAATTCCAGTCGGTGCGCGTGGCGCGCAATCCGCAATGCCGCGCCTGTGCGCAGCACGATTTTCGCTACCTGGAGGGCGAAGCCCAGCCGCATCTGACCATGTGCGGCCGCGACTCCGTGCAAATTCATGAGCGCCGCCGCCAGCTCGATTTAGCCGCGCTCGGCAAGCGCATCGCGCCCACAGTGGCGGAGGTGCGCGAAAACGGCTTTCTGCTGCGGTTCCGCGTTCCGCCCTATGAAATGACGGTGTTCGCCGACGGCCGCGCCATCATCAAGGGCACGCGCGACACCAGCGTGGCGCGCTCGCTTTACGCGCGGTACATCGGGGTTTAAGTACGCGGCAACGGCTTTTCAGTCTGGCAAGAAAATCAAATTACTGTCATTCTGAGTGCAGCGAAGAATCTCTCTTTGCTTCTTTGCTTGCACTTCGATCAAAGAGGGATTCTTCGCTTCGCTCAGAATGACAAACCAACACACTTTTTCAACAACCCAATCTAGACATCGCAAACATCGTGTTTGGAATGCAGGCGCGTAAGCCCGGCGCCCATTTCCTTCAGACGTTCTTCGCCCAGCTTCTTTTCAATGCGCGGGAAAATTTCGTTTTCTTCTAGACGTACATGATCGTGAAGCAGTTTTCCGAGGCGCCCGATTTCTTCCGCGGCAATCGGCGATTTCGCAGCCAACTGCTTCTCCAGATCCACAACTGCGGCGCGGATTTCCGCGTGATCCGCGAGCAATTTCATGACGCCGGGATCCTCATCCAACCGCCCATAACGTGCATAGGCCGGCAGCAGCACTTCCTCTTCCTCGCGAAAATGCGTACTCCCCGTCTTATGCCAGAAGCGCACGAACTTTTCGGCCTGGCGCGTTACGGCCGCCTTGCGCTTCTCTGCAGGCGACTCTGAGGCGCGGCGCATCTCCAGCGCCTGAATCAGCGCAAAGTGGTGGTGCTGGCTAAGTGGATGCAGGCTCGGATGGCGTTTCATGGCAAGACTATTCTCTTCGCAAAACCGACAGCATGGGATTTCAGCAAGCCCAGGAAGCGCTCCATGGTGTGGTAGGAATGTCCGACCGTAAGGATGCGGGCACAGGCGACGGCACAGTTTTGAGTTTCCGGCGGCATGCGGGTTCAGCCGAGTTTAGCACAGGGAAAATACACGAAACGGCTGGAGGACGGCGGGAGAACTAACCGCTGCGGCCAACCGGGTAGCGCAGCGCGGCCCGGTCCAGGTTTTCACGCAGGTTCATTAAAGTCAGGAAGGTGTTCAGGATACGCGCTTTCATCTCATCGGCGAGTTGCAGGCCGCTGGTGGAGGCGCGGGCCAGCATTTCGCCCTGCTCGGCGATAAAGCGGGTGATCTCCACATGCCGCGCGTGGGGAGTCTTGCCGTAGACGGTCTCCCGGCGCATTTGGGCGCAATCGTTTTCCACCTTCAACGTGAAATGCAGCAGGCAGAGGTGTACGGCTTCAAGGGCACCCGGCACCTTTCCTTTGCAACCGTTTTCGCTGCACGCCGTAAGCGTAACCATGGATGGAGGCATTGCTTAAGACCTCAATTGTAAGCACCCCAGCGACCAAAAATCCACTTCGACGGCAAAATCTGCGCCGAATCAGCCATCCTGTACTTTTGGCCACCTGGGGGCCCAATAAAGCGTCCCGAAAATGCGCCGATGGGCATGCCGGGTTACAATAACCGGTGCCGAAATTGGCTCTGGCGCGGCCAGGATTTAGGTTTGACGCCTGGTTAAGAGCCGCCCGATAGTTCATATCCGAACAGATTCCGGAGCCGTGAGTTCATTATGGAAAAAACAATCGTAAGCGCTGAGCCAATCCGCTGGGACCTGAGCGTCCTCTACGCGGACATTGCCGATCCCCGGCTCGATTCCGACTTGCGCGAACTTACGGCCATGGCCAGGCGCTTTTCAGATTCCTACAAAGGGCGGCTGGCGGAGTCGCTCGACAAGGCCATGCGGGATTACGCGGAAATTGAGATGTTAAGCGGGAAGCTCCAGTCTTACCTGTTCCTTCGCGAAAGCACGGAACTGACCAACGCGGTGATCAAGGCCAAGCACGCCGCGTTTCAACGTGAACTGAGCGCCGTAAGCGGAGAACATCTCACGTTTTTCGAACTGGAGTTGGTGCAGCTCAGCGACGAAGCGCTGAAATCGTTTTACGAGCGTGACGCGTTTGTCGCCAAGCACCGGCCGTGGATCGAGCACATCCGCACCTTCAAGCGCCACTTTTTGTCTGAGCCGGTGGAGTCCGCCCTGGTGAAGCGCTCGCCCTTCAATTCCGGCGCCTGGGCTGATTTCTTCGATGAGGTGGAGGCCGACCTTCGCTTCGAATTCCGCGGCGGCACGAAGAACCTTACCGAAATGATGCACCTGATCACCGAATCCAAGGACGGCGAACTGCGTGCCGACGCTATGAAATCCGTGAACGACGGGCTGGCTGCGCCCTTCGCAAAATATTCCGCGCAGACGCTCTACATGGTGGCCGGACTGAAAGCGGTGGAGGACAAAGAACGCGGCTACGCGCACCCGATGGAGCTGCGCAACAAGTCCAATCGCATTCCGGACTCCGTCGTAAACGTCCTGCACAACGCGGTGACCACGCTGGGCGGCTCGCTGACGCGGCGGTATTACAAGTTGAAAGCTCGCCACCTGGGCTTGACCACAATGCGCTGGAGCGACCGCAACGCGCCCATGCCCTTCTCCGACACCACGACAATTCCCTTCGAAGAGGCCGCGGACATCGTCAAGAGCTCCTACGAAAGCTTCAGCCCGACGTTGACCGCGCTGGTGAAAACTTTCTTTACCGAGCGGCGCATCGATGTTCCGGTGGTGAAGGAAAAGCGCGGCGGAGCCTTTAATTCCTCGCATGTGCTGCCCGGCGGCAAGGCGGTTTCATTTACGCTGCTGAATTATCTGGGATCCAATCGCGACGTGATGACGCTGGCGCACGAACTGGGTCACGGCGTGCACGGCATCCTGGCCGGAGAGGCCCAGGGCCCGCTGATGTACCACGCGCCGATCGCTTACTGCGAAACGGCTTCGGTGTTTGGAGAAATGACCACGTTTACGTTCCTCAAGGAACGCCTGGTGCGCGCGGGAGACACGCAATCGCTGCTCTCGCTGATCATGTCCAAGATCGACAGCACCATCAACACGGTCGTCCGCCAGATCGGTTTTTCCAATTTCGAGCGGCGACTGCACGGCATGGATGAGTCCTACAAAACGTGGTCAGAGCCGCAAAAGCGATCGGTGGAGGAACTGGACGGCATCTGGCTGAAGACGGCGCAGGAACTGTACGGCAAGGAAGGCGAGGTTTTCACGTTTGAAAACTCCGAGCACCTGTGGGCGTACATCCCGCACTTCCACAGCCCGTTTTATGTTTATGGTTATGCGTTCGGCGAACTCCTGACGCAGAGCCTGTACGCGCAGCGCCCGCGGCTGGGCGCGCGCTTCGAGCCGCTGTATCTGGATCTGCTGCGCTCCGGTTCCACCAAGGATGTGGTCGAGCTGCTGGCACCGTTCGGCCTCGACGCGCGCCAGGAATCGTTCTGGAACGACGGCATCACCGTCAGCCTGGGCGCGCTGATCGAGGAAGCGGAGCAGCTGTCGCGTTCCATGGGAGTCATATAAAAGGGGGAGCGATCGCAACGCGTCAAGACGCCACGACCATGAGCGAGACAACCCATAACGAAATACTTCCTCACCCGCAACGGTGGCAGGACACCGGCCTGCGCCGCGATTTCCTGGAAGGGCTGGCGCTGAAAATTCTCTTCCTGCGCGGAGAATTGCTGCTGCGCGACCTGGCCAACGAAATGCGCCTGAATCTGGCCGTGGTCGAGGAGTTGTTTCAATTCCTGCGACGCGAACAGCTGGTCGAAGCTCGCGGGATGAAGGCGGGAAATTACGAAGTGGTTGCGTCCGGCCAGGGCAAGGCCCGGGCTCTAGAGCTGCTTTCGCTGAATCAGTATGCCGGCCCTGCTCCGGTGTCGCTGTCCGACTACAGCCACATGGTCCGCGCGCAAAGTTTGAGGAACGCCGAAGTGGTTCCCGCGGACGTCAGGCAAGTATTTTCCGACCTCGTGCTTTCCGAGGATGTCCTCATGCGGATCGGCACCGCGGTCGTCTCCGGAACTTCGATTCTGCTGCACGGTCCGACCGGCAGCGGCAAGACGACCATTGCCGACCACCTCGCCGATATTTATCCGGATAGCGTCTGGATTCCGCATTGCATCGAAGTCGACAATCAGATTATCGCTATCTTCGATCCCACGATTCACCATCCCGTTGAGCAGCCCGATCCGCACGTTTCGGATGCGCGCTGGGTGCGCTGCCGCCGGCCCCGCGTCCTGGTTGGCGGGGAGCTGACCGGTGAGATGCTGGAATTGCAGGTCAACACCTTCACGAAATATTATTCGGCCCCCTTGCAAATGAAGGCCAACAACGGCGTGCTGGTGATTGATGACCTCGGCCGGCAACGGGTCAGCCCGGAAGCCCTGCTGAACCGCTGGATCGTACCGCTCGACCGGCGCATCGACTTCCTGACGCTGGGCGGCGGCAAAACGTTTGAGATGCCCTTCGACCTGTTCGTAGTGTTTTCCACCAACCTGGATTTGGGCAACATAGCCGACGGAACGTTTCTGCGCAGAATTCCCAACAAAATAAAAATCGGCAATCTGGACGCGGCGCAGTTTCACGCCATTTCCAAGAATGTGTGCGCCGCTACGCATCTGCGCTACGATCCGGCGGTGATCGATCATTTGATCAAAATCATTTCGGTCGACTTGAAGCAGCCGCTGCGCGCCTGCCACCCGCGGGACATCGCCGCGCAAATCCTGTGGTCGGCGAAGTACAGGGACGCCGCGCCGGAACTCAATCCGCAGAGCGTCGAGCAAGCCTGCCTGAATTATTTTGTCGAATCCGAATAGGATCCGCACCGGCAGTTACTTCTTTTCAAACCTCGGACGCAATATCCCGCACTTGTGATAGCATCCCGGCCAAAGGGATCTCCTATGAAACTTTTCATCGCAACAGGCGTTGTAATCCTGGCTGGCCTGTCCCTGGTTTCGCGGCCGGCCCGCGCGCACCACGGCAGCTCGGCCTACGATTTCACGAAGCTGCTGACGATGAAAGTGACGGTCACGGCGCTGGAGTGGGGCAATCCGCACTGCATCCTGAAATTTGATGGCAAGGACGAAAAAGGCGCAGCGGTTCCCTGGTCGCTGGAAATGTATAACCCCTTGTGGATGGCGCGCGCCGGCTGGAACAAAGAGACTTTGAAACCCGGGGATGAAGTCGAGGTCACCTTTCATCCTGCAAAAAACGGCAGCGGAAACGGATACATCCGGATTCCGGAATCCAAGATCGTCTTTCACGGCCAATCGCTGAACCTCGACGAGAATGGTCCCGGCGCCCCTCCGCCGGTCCTGCCCAACTGATCCGCGGCCCTCGACGCTCGGAGATAGGATCGCCATGAAGCTGCAAATTTCATCGCCAATCGTTATGGCTGCGCTGGGGCTGGCTCTGGCGCTGTGCCCTGCGTCGCCGGCCCAGAACGCGCCGCCGGTCAGCCCGGCTAAGGGCCAGACGCCGTTCGATCCCCGGGACTTGTCCGGGCAATGGTCTGGCGGCCTCGGAGGAGGACTGCACCCGGTCGGCAAACCTTCGATGCTGCCAGAGGCGCAGTCAAAATTTGCGGCCAATACCGCTGAACTAAAAACGACCGGCGTGATCACTATCGATCCCACCTTCAGCTGTGAGCCTCCGGGAATTCCGCGGATTTACGATTTGGGTTCATCTCTGGTGGAGATGTACCAGGCCAAGGATCGCCCGGACCGTATTTTCCTGTTCTACGAAGTGGTGCACACGTGGCGCACCATCTGGATGAACGACCGCCCCATGCCGGACAACGGCGGCGTGCCGAGGGCGTTCGGCTATTCGCTGGGGCACTGGGAAGGAAACGATCTGGTGGTAAGCACGTCCGGTTTTTCCGATTGGGGCTGGGTGAATCGAGTCGGCTATCCGCATAGCGATGCCTTGCAGGTGACGGAACGCTTTCGCCGCCAGGACCACGACCACATGCGCCTGGACCTCACACTGAACGATCCCAAGGCCTATGCCGAGCCCTGGAAAATGTTCATCGACTTCACCCTCAAGCCCGACTGGGATTTTGCGGAGACGTTTTGCCGCCCGTCGGAATCCGCCAGCTTCAAGGGCAATGGCGACTTGACGGCGACCGATCCCGGCGGCGTCACTCCACGCAAATAGTTTCGGCGCACAGTGGAGCCGGCAGGCTGCGAATCAAATAAACCGGTGTCATTCTGAGCGCAGCGAAGAATCTCTCTTCGATTTCAGTGCGTGCAAGGACACCCGGAGAGATTCTTCGCTGCGCTCAGAATGACAGTCGGAAGTTTGGACCCAATCCGGCGGGCTGTATTTGCGCAGCAATTTCTCGGAACCAGGGCCTAAAATCCGTCTGCAGCCAGTGGCCGGCAGTGTTCCGATTCGCGAAAGCCTATGCTAGACTACCGTAGCAATACGCAGGGATTCGTCCCCCATCTTGTTACCCAAGAGGCGATTACCATGTCTGGGCATTCTAAGTGGGCAACCATCAAGCACAAGAAAGCGGCGACGGACGCCAAGCGCGGCCGCATTTTCACCAAACTGATTCGCGAAATCACCATTGCGGCGCGCGTGGGCGGAAGCGATCCCGATTCCAATCCGCGCCTGCGCACCGCCATCCTGGCCGCCAAGAACGAAAACATGCCCAACGAAAACATCGAACGGGCCATGGCGCGCGGCGCCGGAACGCTGGAAGGCGAACAGTACGACGAAGTGAATTTTGAGGGCTACGGCCCCGGCGGCGTGGGCATGATCATTGAAGTGGTCACCACCAACCGCAATCGCGTGGTCAGCGAAATCCGCCACATGATGAACAAAAATGGCGGCAACATGGCAGAAAACGGCGCGGTGGGCTGGATGTTTTCAGCGCAAGGGCGACCTCGTCGTTTCCAAGGAAAAGGCCGACGAAGATAAAATGCTGTCCATCGTCCTGGATGCCGGCGCCGAGGATTTGCGCGACGACGGCGAAGCCTGGGAAGTGCTCACTCCGCCCGAAAGCTTCGAGCCGGTACGCGAAGCGCTGACCAAGGCCGGAATCAATCCGGATTCCGCGGAAATCGGGCTGGGTGCCGCAAAATTACGTGAAGCTCGCCGGCACGCAGGCCGCGCAGATGATCCGCCTGGTGGAAGCGCTCGAAGAACACGACGACGTGCAGAAAGTTTCCGCCAACTTCGACATTGACGAAAAAGAAATGCAAGCAGTAATGGCTGCGCAGTAGGGTTTAGTAGCACAGGCTTCAGCCTGTGGGGTTTTGTAACCTTACCGAGGGGGAAGCCATAGGCGCCAGCTTCTGTTCAGGCGCCCCGCAGTTGTCAGGATCACAAAACCTTCAGCCTCTGCACTGCTGCGCATCCAGTCGCTGCACAGATTTCCTGCCTGCCGGGTCAATCGAGACGAAGTTACAGAACCCCACAGGCTGAAGCCTGTGCTACACACACCCTCCAAAAAACTGTGGCCGCTTGCGATTCCCCGCCGTACACTCGTTGCCGTGCCAAATTCTTCTCATTCTGACACGGGCTTCTACCGCGTCCTGGGCGTAGATCCGGCTGCGGCGGGCGCCACCGGCTACGGCGTGATTGAAAGCGACGGCCGCCGCTGCCGCCTGCTGCGCTTCGGCGCGCTGCGCGCCACGCGCAAGGGGCCCGAGCATTTCCCCGAACGCCTGCGCGAAATTCACGCTTTGCTCGCAGCGCTGATCGAGGAGTTCCAGCCGCAAAGTGTCGCCGTCGAATCCGTTTTTACCGCGCTGAATATGAAAACCGCGCTGCGCCTGGCCGAAGTGCGCGGCGTGGTGCTGCTGGCCGCCGCGCAGCAATACGTTCCAGTGCGCAGCTACTCGCCGCGCGAAATCAAGGCATCCGTGGCAGGCTACGGGAACGCGGACAAGGAGCAGATGCAACTGATGGTGCGCGCGCTGCTGAGCATGACCGAGACGCCCGAGCCGGCTGACGCCGCCGACGCGCTGGCCGTGGCGCTCTGCCACGTGCAGGCCGAACGATTTCGCGCCCGGCTTGCCGTGCCGGCACTGCGCTCCGCGCCGGTATCCCCGCGCTCGACTGCCCCGGGCACTTTGCGAACCCGCGGCGCCGCTTCGCGCATCTCATCCTGAAGATGACTCGCCGACGAATTCTGGTTTGCTGTCTCTCGCTGCTTGCCGGCGCAGCGCTGCTGGTTTCCGCCGCGACTGCCGCCAATCCCGGCGGCGCGACCATCACCTATCGCCGTGTGTTCAAAGGCAGCGTGCCGGAATTCATCGAAGTGAAAGTCCACGAAGCAGGACAAAGCCACCTTTGACATTCGCCAATTGGATGACGATGCCGACCCGCAACCGTTTGAAGTCGGCGCTCCGGTGCAGAAAAAAATCTTCGAGCTGGCCGGCGAACTGAAAAATTTCGCGGTTCCCAGCCTGGATATCCAGAAAAAAATCGCCAACCTGGGAGAGAAAACGTTTCGCTATGAGAAGGGCGCGGAAGTTCACGAGACGTCGTTCAATTACACCCTCAATCCTTCCGCGACTCAGCTGATGCAGATTTTTGAGGGATTGGCGCGGCAGCAGCAGGATCTGGTGCTCCTGCAGCAGCGCGCCAAATTCGACCGCCTGGGAGTCAACGACGCCCTGATGCAATTTGAAGCAGACATGGATCACCGCCTGCTGCCGGAGCCCGAGCACATGCTGCCGGTGCTCGATCAAATCGCCGGCGATCCGCATTTCGTGGAAATCGCGCGCTCGCGCGCCCGGGCCTTGGCCGAACGCATCCGGAATTCGCGAATTCAGTAGCGACTCTTCGCTGTGCGATTTTGCAAGCTGCAGGTCCGAGCGAATCGCGGGTGTGACTCCACGCAGCGTAGTTCCTCCGCACAGGCCGCATGCATCACGGTTATTCGTAGTGGGCGCATAAAACACCAACACCGAAACATTTAGAAAATCTGGAGGCCACGGAGAATTGTTCGTGGGGATAGATCGCAAAAAGCGCACAGCGAAGAGTCGCTGTGCTATGGGAGGCGCGCTCTCCGCATCGGCCGTTATCGAACTATCATCCCGGCATAGCCCACCACTTCCTGCAGGTCGCCGTTGACTTCACCGGACGTCGCGTAGCGAACCAGTTCCGCGTGGTCCGCTCCCAGTTCGCGCGCGGCCAGCAGCACGGCCGCCGTGACGGCGTGCCCGCACATCGAGATTTTTTCGTCGCGCACGGTGTCAAAGAGTCTGCGCGGGTCCAGAGCAAGAATCGGATCGATAGCTTTACGATCTTTTTCGCGCGTCACGCTGTCACTTTCATAGTGATTCATGTCGGAACTGGCGATCAGCAGCACTGGTTCGCTTTCCGCGGCGACAACCTTAGCCAGGGCGTGGCCCAGCGCTTCGAGCGTCTCCCACCGCGCCGGACCGATCACGATCGGCACGAACGCGAACGAAGGCGCGGCGCGCTGCAGGAACGGAAGCTGCACTTCCAGGGAGTGCTCACCGCTGTGCGCGACGGCATCTTCCTGCAGCAGCGGGAAATGCGCGCATTATTTTCTCGGCGAGCGAAGAATCGATCGGCGCATCTCCCAGCGGCGTCTGCCAGGCACCCTCGGAAAGAATCGCCAGAGAAGCGCCGCGCGGAAAATGGCGCGGGCCGATCAGGATCACGCGCGAGGGTATTTCGATGCGCTTGTACACTTCTCCAGCGACGCTTCCGGAATACACGTAGCCGGCGTGCGGAACCAGGCAAGCGCGCGCGCGAATTTTTTTGAGTGTGGCGCCGTCCGCAAGGAAGGAGTCGACGGCAGCGCGCAGGCGGTCCGGATCATCTGGATAAAAGCGGCCGGCGACAGCGGGAGGGCGAATCATGGAGAGCCGTAAGGCTCAGTTCGGCTTGGATGGCTTGCCTTTGACTCTCAGCGCAACGTCTCTGGCCGGGGTGATACCAGACTTCCACTTTGTCTCCATACTGGTAGCCGCCGTTATTAAAAATATTCTGCATCTGGTCGCGAATCTCAGGCGCGTAAGTAAATGTGTGAAGCTCGCGCATGTCGGAAAGGCTGCGCACCTGAATCGACTGGTACAGCATGTGCAGCACTTCGAAGCGCGTCTTGATTACTTTTTCGGAAGGAGCAGCGGAGGCGGCGGGATCCTGCGCGCCGGCTGGCGGCGCGCCAATTGCCAGGATCGCGGCGCTCAGCACGATGGCCGCGGCAAGGCAGAATGCGCGAATTCTACTGGGTCGCGTCATCGAGCGTGATTTTCAGGGATTTCAGGAAACGCATATCCTGTGGAGTCATTTCAAACTTCGGATCTTCGCGATCTTCGTGCAGAATTTCCTGGTCCACCTGGATGTGCAGCGATTCGAGGAAGCGGCGGTCGCCGGTGGTGATCTTGGTGTCGTCGGCATCGCGGCGGGCCAGGCCGATGGTCGCGTCCAGCTTCAGCACGATATCGAATCCCGCGGAACGCACGTCGGAAATGGCTTCCGAGATCCGCGCCGGATTCCGAGACCGTATCGTTGATGGCATGTCCCAATTCGCGCAAAAGTTGCTTCAGATGATCGTCCAGTTGCACGGAGCCTCCTCCGGAAATCTTCCCTGTTTTTATTGTAGGTCGCAGTCGTGCGGGAAACAAGTCCCGGGTTGCGGCGGCGAGTGTTCAATCCGCCTACGCCCGCGGTCGTCGCTGTGAATCGCGCGGTTTTGTACTAGAATTCCATCGTGGCCTCCAGACCCATGGGAATTTACGCATCGGCGCGGAATTTTCTGCGGCTGCTGTGGCGCGCCGCGCGCGAACTTTTTCACGAAGTAGCCGGCGCGGTTTTTTTTGTGCTGGCGCTGGCGGCCGGGCAAGCCACCTGGCGCGCCTGGCACCGCGGCGCGGGACATGTGCTGGTGGGCATGACCGCGGCCTACGCCCTGCTGATGGTTGTTTTTGGATTTCTTTCCTTCCGTGATTCCCGGCGGGTGCGATGAAGCCCACGCCCGAAAAAACCGCGGAAAAAACTCGCCCGGCAGCCGAGCGCAAAGAACGATTCGCCACGCTCGGAAATATTCCGCTGAAAACGGTGTACACCCAGGAAGATCTTGCCGGCGACAATCCCGCGGAAACCATCGGCGCGCCCGGAGAATTTCCGTACACGCGCGGCATTTATCCCACCATGTATCGCGGGCGTCTGTGGACCATGCGCCAGTACGCCGGCTTCGGCACAGCCCGGCAATCCAACGAACGCTTTCGCTACTTGCTTGGAAAGGGGCAGACCGGGTTGTCCGTGGCGTTCGATTTGCCAACGCAGATCGGGATGGACTCGGACTCCCCGCGCTCCGCCGGCGAAGTCGGAAAAACCGGAGTGGCCATCGATTCGCTGGAGGACATGGAAGTTCTGTTTAACGACATTCCGCTGGACCGCGTTTCGACGTCCATGACCATCAATGCGACCGCCGCGATTCTGCTGGCGCTGTACGCGGCGGTGGCCAAAAAACAGGGCGCGGATTTGCGGAAACTTTCCGGAACAGTGCAGAACGACATCCTGAAGGAGTTCATTGCCCGCGGCACCTACATTTATCCGCCGCGGCCGTCGATGCGCATCGTCACCGATCTCTTCGCCTGGTGCCGCGCGGAACTTCCCGCCTGGAACATGATTTCGATTTCCGGCTATCACATTCGCGAGGCTGGATCGACGGCCGCACAGGAAATCGCGTTTACGCTGGCCGACGCGATTGCTTACGTTGACGCAGCGGTGGCGGCTGGACTGGCAGTGGATGAATTCGCGCCGCGGCTTTCGTTTTTCTTCAACGCGCACAACGACCTGCTGGAGGAAATCGCCAAGTACCGCGCCGCGCGCCGGCTGTGGGCGCACATCATGCGGGAGCGCTTCGGCGCCAGGGATCCCGACTCGATGAAGCTGCGCTTTCACGTGCAGACCGCGGGGAGTTCGCTGACCGCGCAGCAGCCGGAAAACAATATCGTGCGCGTGGCGATTCAGGCGCTGGGCGCGGTGCTCGGCGGCTGCCAGTCCCTGCACACCAACGCCATGGACGAGGCGCTGGCCCTGCCAACCGAGGACGCCGCGCTGCTGGCGCTGCGCACGCAGCAGATCATCGCCCACGAAACCGGCGTGGCCAATACGGTCGACCCGGTGGGCGGATCGTACGCCATCGAAAAGTTGACCGATGAAGTGGAAGCGCGCGCCAAAGAATATGATCGGCCGAATCGATGCGCTGGGCGGGATGCTGCGCGGGATCGAAACCGGTTACGTGCAGGGCGAAATTCAGAAGGCCGCGTACGATTACCAGCGCGCGGTCGAGAGCCGCGAACAGATTGTGGTGGGCGTCAATCAGTACGTCGCGGAAAAGGAAACGCCGATACCGACCATGCGCGTCGATCCGGAGATGGAGCGCGCGCAAGTGGAGCGCGTGCGGGCGCTGCGCGCGCGCCGGGACGCGCCGCGCGCCGCCGGCGCGGTGGCCGAAGTCGAACGCCGCGCCCGCTGCGGAGAGAACCTTATGCCTGCGATTGCGACGGCGGTCGAATCCCTGGCGACCGTCGGCGAGATTTCAGATGTGTTGCGGCGCGTGTTCGGCGAATACACGGAGTCGGTGGTTCTGTAGTCCAGTGGCGCATGCTTTAGCTTGCGGGGTTTCGTTGGATCATAGACGAGCAGTGACCTGAGCAAACCCCGCGCAAGCTAAAGCATGCGCCACAACTTCTATGAAAATCATTCTGGCTTCCTCTTCGACCCGGCGAGCAGAGATCCTGCGCAGCGCGGGCATCCCATTTGAAATTCTGCCCGGCCACGTGGATGAAGCGCTCCTCCCCGGAGAGGACGCCGCCGCCATGGTCGCGCGTCTCGCTGAGAGCAAGGCTCGCGCCGCGGCGCAGGCGATCGGCACAACAGGAGACTGCGTGATCGTTGGCGCCGACACTACCGTCGAACTAGATGGCGAGATTCTCGGAAAGCCAGACGATTATGACCACGCCGAGCGAATGCTCGCAAAGCTCAGCGGCCATACGCACCGCGTCCTGACCGGGCTTTTCCTGCTGCGCCTCCCCGGCAATGGCACGCGGGCGGCCGTCGAATCCTCAGCTGTGACGTTCGCCCGGATGACCAAAGAGGAAATCGACGCCTACGTGATGACCGAGGAACCGATGGACAAGGCCGGAGCCTACGCGATTCAAGGGTACGCGGGACGATTCATTCCCAAAATTAAGGGCGACTACTTCAATATTGTGGGCCTGCCGCTGGCGAAGCTGTACGCCTTGCTTCAAGAACTGGGGTGGAGGGAAGACACCTAGCCGCAAAAAGAAAAAGGCGGCCCGGCGGGCCGCCCTCTTCTGAAAATCCAAAGACGCTATACCAACCATCCGCGGGCGATCAGAACCGCGGGAATTTACTTCTTTTCCTCGGTCACAGCGGGAGCGGCAGGAGCTGCCGGCGGCTGCGTCTGCGCGGTCTGCGTGGGAGTCTGAAAATCCTCGCGCATGCCGGTCTTGAATTCGCGAATGCCCTGGCCGAGCCCGCGCATCAGTTCGGGAATCTTCTTGCCGCCGAACAAAATCAGCGCGATCAGCACGACGATGCCGATGTCCATCGGGCTGTCAAAAATCAAAAACGCAAAATTCTGTAGGTGAGAGAATTGCATGTTCTACCTGCCTTTTGAGCTGCTTTCCGCCAAACCTCGGCGTCGTCCCCAAGACTCAATCGTCAGAATTATACCACGATACGCGGTGGGGTGGGGCAAGGGCAGAAAAGCTTTAGCTTGAATGGTCTTGGCAGGACGGCTTCAGCCTGTCCTACGGGAGCGCGGAGGCGATTTCTTCCACGATGGCCTGGGCTGCGGCTTCCGGGTCCGGAGCGGCGGTGATCGGCCGGCCTATCACCAAGTAGTCGGCGCCCGCTCGAATGGCTTCGGCTGGGGTTGCCACACGCGCTTGATCGTCCGTCTTCTGCCGGCGTCCACGGGTCGAACTGCCTCCCACCAGGGGACGTATTCCCGGCACTACAATCAGAAAATCTTTTCCGCAGGCCTTCCGGATGGCCCGGACCTCCTGGGGAGAAGCAACCACGCCGTCCATGCCTGCTGTTCGCGCCAGGCGGGCGAGTTCCACGACCCGCCGCGATGCCGGACCGGCCACGCCGACCCGCTTCAGGGCAGCGTTATCCATGCTCGTCAGAATCGTAATGGCCAGCAGTTTGGGGCCTGCCGATTTGGAAGCTGTCTGGGCCTCATCGCGGGCTTTTACAGCAGCCTGCATCATTTCCAGGCCTCCCAGGGCATGCACATCAAGCAGCTGCACTCCAGGCAGCCGGACGGCGCTGGCAACCGCGCCTTTCACGGTATTGGGGATGTCATGGAATTTCAGATCGAGAAATACGCCGGAACCGAGCTGGCTCAGCTTGTGCACCGCCGCGGGGCCCTCGGCAGTGAATAACTGTATGTTTATCTTAAAGATGCCGACTACCGAGGCGAGCGTTTGGGCGATTTCTAATGCCGGTTCAAGGCTTGGATAATCAAGGGCTAGGATAAGCTTCTGGCGGGCTCGATCGCTCACTGGGTTTTTGGCATCTCCAGAACTTCGATTCTCAGACGGGACGTCCCGTGTTCCAGAAGTCCCAGCCGGCAGGCTACCACGTAAGATACGTCCAGTTCGCGGTCATCAATGAACGGGCCTCGATCATTGATGCGAATCAGCTGCGCGACATGCGTCCGGGGGTTGGAAACGCGTACCAGAGAACCGAACGGCAGGTCAGGGCTGGCTCCGGTAGCGGCGTACATGTCGTAACGCTCGCCACTGGCTGTTTTCTTGCCCTGAAACTTGCTTCCGTACCAGCTGGTTTTCGCGGTGAAGGACCGGATCGGCTTCAAGGGCTGGCTAACGTGGGCTACCAGAGGGGCTTCGAGGGCCTGGGTCACCAGGAACATCAGCGGCAACCAACGGAGAGCGGCCCAAATCATGAACAGTCGCCTACGCATTGTCTCCCCCTGTCATAGGCACGTCAAAAGTCTACCATCCTGGGGTCCCCGTTTCAAGGTAAATCGGCCTGAAAAGAACCAATTAAACTATTGATATTACTACAGTTAATCTCCCTACAGCATCTCTCCAACTGATCTAGGATGATCACGCTAGCCGCCGGCTGGCTGAAGTTGGCGGTGCCGATTTCGACGGCTGTGGCACCGGCTATGACATATTCCAGAACGTCTTCCGCCGTCTCAATCCCCCCCAGGCCGACGATAGGGATTTTGACGGCCCGCTTGGCTTCGTAAACCAGCCGTAGGGTGATCGGCTTGATAGCCGGTCCTGAAAGGCCCCCGGTAATGCGCCCCAGCCTCGATTTGCGGCTACGGACATCAATGCTCATGGCCTGATAGGTGTTCGCCACGGTAAGGGCATCGGCTCCGGCCTCTTCGGCTGCCCGGGCGATCACGCCGATGTCGGTTACGTTGGGGGAGAGCTTAACCCAGAGCGGTCGCCGGGCAGCGGCCCTGCGAGCGGCCGACACGACTTCTGATACCATCTGGGGATCGCTGCCGAACTGGAGACCCCCGTGGGACGTATTCGGGCAGGAAATATTCAGTTCGTAACCCGCCAGGCCCTCCGCGTCTTCCAAGACGCGGATCACTCCTACGTAGTCGTCCACCGAATACCCAAAGACATTGGCAATAACCGCGGTGCGGTACTGCCGGAGCGCTGGCAACTTCTCGGCGACGAACGCGCGGACGCCCACGTTCTGAAGTCCGACGGCATTCATCATCCCTGAAGCCGTTTCACAAAGGCGCGGAGCGGCAGCCCCGACGATAGGTTCCAGAGAGAGCCCCTTGACGACAAATCCGCCCAGGCGGTTCAGATCGACCAGGTGGGCAAACTCGACGCCGTAACCGAACGTACCGCTGGCAGCAAGGACAGGATTGGAGAGGCGCAACGCGCCGACGTTGACGGAGAGGTCTACCGCGGCAGCTACAGGCACGGGCGGGATTCTAACACGGGGCCGGGTGAAGCAATGTGGAACGCTTGTGGAAAAACCTCGGAAATCGCGCCGAGCGCTTGAACGGCCACTTCGAGAGCGGCGGGCACTGTGCTAGGATGTTCGCCCGATGCACATTCACGAAAAAACGCAGTTGATGACGGCCACGGAAATCGACCGCACGCTGCAGCGCCTGGCCCACGAAATCGTGGAAAAAAGCGGCGGGACATCCAACCTGGCGTTGATCGGTATCCGGCGGCGCGGCGTGCCGCTGGCCAAGCGCATCGCGCAGGCCATGCGCGGAATCGACGGCGTGGACGTTCCGGTGGGAACGCTGGATATCACGCTGTACCGCGACGATCTTTCCAAAGTCGCGGCGCAGCCGGTGCTGCAATCGAGCGATATTCCCTTTCCCGTCGACGACAAGGATCTGGTGGTGGTGGACGATGTGCTGTACACCGGCCGCACGATTCGCGCGGCCATGAACGGGCTGTTTGACCTGGGACGCCCGAAGCGCGTGCGCCTGTGCGTGCTGATCGACCGCGGGCATCGCGAACTTCCGGTTGAGGCTTCCTTCGTGGGACGCAACGTGCAGACCAGCGACACCGAAATCGTCGAAGTCCGACTGAACGAGATTGATCAGGAAGAGCGCGTTATGCTGGTTGAGCGCGTTCCCTGACGCCGGCTGCTGCCGCGGGCCTGGCCAAGATTCCGAGGATTGCTGTGCCATTTCGTTTCGGCCACATGCTAGGGATAGAACCGCTCAGCGCCGAAGAAATTTTATTTTTGCTGGACCAGTCGAAACCCTTCCAGGAAATTCAGAGGCATCCCCTTAAAAAACTGGCCACGCTGCGCGGAAAAACCGTGGCATTGGCGTTTTTCGAGCCGTCCACGCGCACGCGCATTTCCTTTGGCACAGCGGCGGCGCGGCTCGGCGCCGACCAGATGAACCTGCAGGCGGAATCGTCCAGCCTGAAAAAAGGCGAGTCGCTGCTGGATACGGTGCGGACGCTGGATGCCATGAAGCCGGATTGCATCGTGATGCGGCATAGTTCGTCCGGCGCTCCGGATTTCGTCGCGCGCAACCTGGACCTGCCTGTGATCAATGCCGGCGACGGCACGCACGAGCACCCCACGCAGGCGCTGCTGGACGCGCTGACGATTCGCGACCGGCGCGGGACTCTCGAAGGACTGAACGTCACGATCCTCGGCGACATCCTGCATAGCCGCGTGGCGCGCTCCAACATTCACCTGCTTTCAAAATTCGGATGCCGCATCACGCTCTGCGGGCCGGCGATGTGGGTGCCGCGGGAAATGGAATGCCTTGCGGCGGTCGGCGGCTCGGTGAGCCGCGTCACACGCATTGAAGACGCTCTCGAAGGGGCGGACGTGGTGCTTACGCTGCGCGTGCAGCAGGAGCGGCTGCATGAGCCCGCTTTGTCGGTTGACGAATATATTCTGCAATTCCAATTGACGCCGGAGCGGCTGCGCCTGGCGAAGCCTGAGGCGCTGGTCATGCATCCGGGGCCGATGGTGCGGGGCCTGGAAATCGATCCGGCGGTGGCTGACGGGCCGCAATCGTGCGTGCTCGAGCAGGTGACCAATGGTTTGGCGGTGCGCATGGCGCTGCTGTTCCTGATGGCCGGGCCGGACTCCTCTTCGGAAAGGGATTCATCTCATGCTGCTGATTAGCAACGGGCGCGTGCTCGACCCCGCGAGCGGGACGGACGCGCCGCGCGACATTCTGCTGGATGGAGATCGCATCGCCGCGGTCGCGCCAACGGGACAGCTCGGTTCGCGCGCGCAGGGAGCGGAGATTTTCGATGCCGCAAATCTGATTGTGGCGCCGGGCTTCATCGATCTGCACTGCCACTTGCGCGAACCGGGCGGCGAATCCTCGGAAACCATCGAAACCGGGACGCGATCGGCGGCGCACGGTGGATTTACGGCCGTATGCCCGATGCCGAACACGCGTCCGGTGAATGACAACGCCTCGCTAACGCGATCGATCATGGAACGCGCCGCAGCGGTGTCCCCTGTGCGCGTATGGCCTATCGGCGCGGCATCCATCGGCAGCAAGGGTGAGGCGCTGGCGGAAATCGCGGCGATGAAGCAGGCCGGGATCGTCGCGGTGTCCGACGACGGACGGCCCATCGCGACGGCGAAGCTTTTGCGGCAGGTGATGGAGTACTGCCGATCGCTGGATTTGCCGGTGATCGATCATTGCGAGGACAGTTCCCTGTTTGCCGGCGCAGTGATGCGCGAGGGAAAGCAATCGGTGCGCCTGGGACTGCACGGCATGCCCGCGGCGACGGAATCGCTGGCAGTTGGGCGCGACGTACAAATGGGCGAACTAACCAACTGCCGCCTGCATATCGCGCATCTATCCGCGCGCGCTTCGCTGGAACTGGTGCGGGAGGCCAAATCCAAGGGCTTGCCGGTTTCGTGCGAAGTGACCCCGCACCACTTCACACTGACCGACGAAGACGTGCAGTACGACACGCGCTACAAGATGAATCCCCCGCTGGCTTCGCGCGAAGATCGCGACGCGCTGATTGCCGGACTCGCCGACGGCACGATCGATGCGATTGCCACCGACCACGCGCCGCACGAAGCCGCGCTGAAGGACGTGGAATTCGACAAGGCGCCCTTCGGCGTCACGGGTTTTGAGACGGCCATCGGCCTGGGACTTGAGCTCGTGCATTCGGGAAAACTTTCGCTGATGCGCATGGTGGAATTGTTTACCTCAGGACCCGCGCGCGTCCTCGGCAAGCAGCGCCGCATCGCGGAAAATGAGCAGGGTGACCTGACGGTTTTCTCGACGGAGCACAAGTGGACGTTCCGCGCGGCCGAATCGGTGAGCAAATCGAAAAATTCGCCGTTTGACGGCCGGGAATTCCGCGGCGCGCCGATGGCCACGGTGGTCGCCGGACGCGTCGTCTGGCGGCACTAGGGGCTTCTAAGCCTTCCGCGCACCGATTGCGATTCAGGAAACTGCGCAATCACCCCGCGAATCTTCGTCTCATTGCAAATTCCGGCGTGCTAAAATTCGCGGTGATGGCGAAGCAGTGTTCCTCCCGATACGAGCGTGAGGCCCGAAAGTGCGGCTGGCAGCGCATTGCCGGACTGGATGAAGTGGGCCGAGGCTCCCTGTTCGGCCAGGTGGTGGCCGCCGCTGTGATCCTCGATCCGAGGCGGCGCATCGTCGGCCTGGATGATTCCAAAAAATTGCCCGCTGAGAAACGCGAAACCCTGTCGCTACGCATTCGCGAACACGCCGTGGCCTGGGCCATCGCCGAAGTGGACTCGGCGCGCATTGACGCCTGGAATATTTATCAGGCCAGCCGGCAAGCCATGGCCGAAGCCTTGCGCCAACTGAAAGTCCCGCCGGATTACCTTCTGCTGGACGCCATGCAGCTCGATGTATTGACCGAGCAGAAATCGCTGATTCACGGAGACGCGCTTTCGGTTTCGATCGCGGCAGCCTCCATCATCGCCAAGGTGGAACGCGACCGGCGGATGGTCGAGTGGCACGAAGTCTATCCGCAGTACGGACTGGCGCAGCATAAGGGCTACGCCACGCCCGAGCATCTGGCGGCGCTGCGCGCACACGGACCGTCGCCGCATCACCGGTTTTCGTTTGCTCCGGTGCGCGATTCGATTTGCTGGGCGGCGGGAGCTACGCAATCGCCGTTGCCGCTTTCCGTTTGAGGAGCGCGGAAGATTGATGCCGTTCCGCGCCAGGCCCGAAACTATTTTCATATTTTTTATTTAAGGTGGAATACGAATGCCAGCAAAAATAGAAATCGAACCGTTCGACCCTTCGCACTTTCGCGTCCGCGTGATCGAAGGCGGCAGCCAATCCGCGCATCAGGTCACGCTCAAAGCGAAGGATTGCGAGCGCATCACAGGAGGGGCCGCGGGGCCCGAAGCGCTGATTCGCAAGTCGTTTGAATTTCTGCTGGAGCGCGAGCCCAAGGAATCGATTCTCAGCCGTTTTGAATTGACGGCGATCGCGCGCTATTTCCCGGAGTACGAGCAGGAGATCAAGAAGAAGCTGTCTTAGGGACGCGACAGGCATTTCTCCCCGCGCACTGGCTTGCCCGGCTAGGGAAAAACTCTAATCGCTGTCATTCTGAGGGCTCGCGCCGAGGCGAAGCGAAGAATCTCTCCTTGTTCGCTGCTGGCACTTGGATCGAAGAGGGATTCTTCGCTTCGCTCAGAATGACAAAACTAAACATTTTTCGGAAGCGTATTGTGACTGTTGCTTAAGAGGGTTAGGGTTTTACGGAAACGTCGTAATAGGCGATGGTGCCGCCCTCACCGCGGATAGGTTCGATGTGCTGAATCTCGAAGCGGCCGTGATTTAAATCCCGCACATTTTTCTGCACGGCCTCGTGCAGAATGTGTTCGAGCTCCGGCGTGCGCGTGGGAGTAGCCAGCAGCCGCGCATCGATGCGGTACGTGGTTACCTGCCCCGGCGCCACGGCCCTTAATTCAACCAGCGCGGACGCGGGAGCCGGGCCGACCGAAGGCTGGTCGGTGTAGTGGATCAGCATGGGCGAGAAAAGAACGAAGATCACGATGCCCGCGACCGCGAGGTCGTACTGCCAGGTTCCCCGCTCATAAGACCAGAAGAGCACCCGCACGATCGTGCGCCAGAGCGTTCGCATGTCAGTCGGCCGGCACTCCGTCAACGATGACGCCGTCACGCATGTGCACCACGCGGCTGGAATAATCGGCGGCTTCGGGATTGTGCGTGATCATCACGATGGTCTGGCCCAGTTCCTTGTTCAATGAGCTGCAGCATGGATAGCACAATTTCCGAATTTTTGGTGTCCAGATTTCCAGTGGGCTCGTCGGCCAGGATGATTTTCGGCTCGTTGACGATGGCGCGCGCGATGGCCACGCGCTGCTGCTCGCCGCCGGACATTTCCGAGGGCCGGTGCTTCAGGCGGTCGCTGAGCCCCAGAAGCTTGGTGATGACATCGAATCGGTGCGGATCGAAGCCGTCGCCGTAGATGTGCTGGGCGATGGCGATGTTGCCGCGGGCATCGAGGGTCGGCAAGAGATTGAATCTCTGGAACACGAAGCCGATTTTATGGCGGCGCAGCTTGGTGCGTTCGGCGTCGCTCATGGCGGCCAGGTCATTGCCGTCCACAAGGACGCGGCCCCGGGAAGCCTGCGCCAAACCGCCCAGCACGTAGAGTAGCGAGGATTTGCCGCAGCCGGAGGGCCCCATGACGCTGACGAATTCGCCCGGCAGGACCTTGAAATTAACGCCGCGCAGCGCCGGAACTTCCACCTTTCCCGCGTGATACAGCTTCCACAGATTTTCAGTAACTACGATTGGCTCCACTCTCAGATTCCTTGTGGAAAACGGTGCATCGGCAGGCGGACGTATTGTAGACGTGATTGCCATTTCTGACTAGGGCTGAGCGCGTTGCGTGAGCGCGGGCGCGGCGGCTCGGCGAGCCCATAAAAATGCGATTGCGCGGGACCTAATCGTAAGAAAGGGCCTCGATGGCATCCTTGCGGCTGGCCAGCCAGGCCGGGTAGCTCGCGCCGAGCAGGCCGCCGGCCAGGGCGAGCAGCGAGGAGCGCACGATCCAGTCCGGCGTGATCAGAATCGAAAGCGTGGGAAACGAGGAAAGAAACATAGCCCGGCCGATGTAGCTCATGGCGATGCCGACGCCCACGCCGATTACGCAAATCACGACGGACTCGCCGAGCAGCGCGCGGATGATGTAGCTCTTGGAAGCTCCGATGGCTTTCAGAACGCCGATGTCGCGGGTGCGTTCAATGACCGTGGTGTACATGGAAAGCAGAATGACGAGAAAGCCGATAGAAACGGCCAGGACGATCATGCTTTCGATGAAGGCATCGAGGCCGGGGAGGTTCGAGGCGCTCATCAGCGTCAGGAAATCCTTGAGCGGGCGAATTTCATAGCCCGGGAAAATAGGGCGCATTTCGTCCGTAACGGCCTGCGTATGATCCTGGCGGGTGCACTTGATGAAAAAAACGGAGGCTTTGTCGCGCGAGCCGGAAAGATCCTGCAAGGTCGCCAGCGGAACGAAGAGCCGCGCGCCCTTGCCGTGCTCGACGATGCCCGCCACGTGAAAATCATGGTCCAGCAGGCGGAAGGTGCTGTTCACGGTGATGTGTTTGGCTTTGGCGGCCCAGTCATCCACCAACAGGTCGTCGGGACCCTGCATGTCATGCCCTTCGAGAAAAACAAAGCCGCCGGAAACATCGCGAAAGGATTGCTGATCGATGCCGTAAAGGATATCGACGCCGCCCGAGGAGCTGAATTGCAAAAGCACGGGCGCCACGGCTTGCACGTAACGAAGCTCGCGGACTTTATCGGCGATTTTGACGGGCATGGGCGCGCCGCTGAAAGCCAGAAAGACCGAAGCGGACGGCGGCTGCAGCATGATGTCCGCACCGATGCCTTCGATGCGCTTGGCGGTTTCCTGCAGCAGGCCGCTGGTGAGGCCGACGATCAGAATCACGAGGGCGACTTCCACGCCCACGGCAATCACGCTGACGATCGTCCGGATGGGCCGGTGCAGAACGTTGTTCACGACCAACTGGCGAATCACCGCGAGGCTCCGGAATTCTCCTCGCCGACGTGCACCAGGTCCGTGCCGGCAGGCTGGGTGAGTTCGAATCGCTCCGGGGTGATGGGTTCGTTGAGGGTCAGCTTCAGAATCTTGACTTCCAGCTTGTAGTCATCCTGCGGGCGCCAGATGCGAATGTCGCGCGGGAAGATGGGCTGGTCCGTGCCCGTTGCGGGGGTGGAAGCGGAGGTCGGCGCCGAAGTGGCTCCTGCGGCCGGCGCTGCGGGGGGCACGGGCTGCCAGTCGGAGTAAGCAATATCGGATTCGAGCTTTCCGCCCGGCCCGAAAAGTTGAACGCGGGAGACGCGCAGGTCGATACGGCTGTACCAGACTTTTCTGGCGATTTCCAATTTCCCGCTCTCCGTTTGCCGCAGCTTGGTCAGGATGTAATAGCGGCTCACGTTGAAATCGAACTGTTCGAACAGAACCTTATCATTCGGCGTGAATTCCGGCCAGAACAACGCCTGAACGACATGTTGCGGGCGGAGATTTTCGAGCGGCTTCTTCGACGGGCGGACCAGAGTAGTCGAACCGACCAGGAACGTGTTCTTGGATGGGATATAGATGCGGAATTCGCGGCCGTCGCTGACCATGTCAAAGATGTTCTTGGCCACCACCGGAGCCTGGCCGATCACTCGGACGGTCGAAGGGCGCTGAGCGAGGATGAATCCCGGAACGTCATGGTATTCCTCGATCACGCCGCTGTAGGCGGTGCCGGTGCTTGGGACCAGATCGACGGTGGCCTGCAGGCTTTGCACGTCATGCACCTGCTTGTTGTAGCTGGCTAGTAGGGCTTCTTCGGTGGAGTCAAGCTGCGGGCGGATTTCTTCCTTCTTGACCTCGGTTCGCCTCTTGATGGTGATGCAACCTGCCGCCTGCAAGGCCATACACGCCAGCAGCAGTATCCAGATTCGCGGATGTTTCCTCAGTGTTTCCTGCTCCCTCAGCACAAACATTCAATCTAACAACCGGTCCGAGTGCTGTCAAATTCGAAAGGCGGCGTATGACCTGCGCTCGAAGTTATCGTTCTGGCGGCCGTTCGACGAGGTTACGTCAGGATGGCCATGAGTGGCTGTCCCATAGGGCCCGGGATGGGTTACAGTGCACAGGGACGAAAGGAATTGAACGCAGAATCGATGAATTCGACGATGGAAATGGGAGCGGTTTCCGGGAGAACGCGCGGAGAAGGCGGGTTGGAGCTGTCCGTCGTGATGCCCTGCCTGAACGAAGCGGCCACGGTCGGGGCGTGCGTGAAAAAAGCGATGGACGCGTTGGAACTGCACGGGCTCCGCGGCGAAGTGATTGTGGCGGACAACGGCAGCACGGATGGCTCGCAGCAGATCGCACGGGAACTGGGCGCGCGCGTGGTGGCGGTGGAAAAGCGCGGCTACGGCAGCGCGCTGCAGAGCGGAATCGCCGCGGCGAATGGCGAATTCATACTGATGGGCGACGCGGACGATACCTATGATTTCGCGCAGTTAAACGAATTCGTGGCCAAACTGCGCGAAGGCTACGACCTGGTGATGGGCAACCGCTTTCTCGGAAAAATTATGCCCGGCGCGATGCCCCCGCTGCACCGCTACCTGGGAAACCCGGTGCTGACCGGAATCGGACGCCTGTTTTTCAAAAGTCCGGTGCGGGATTTTCACTGCGGCCTGCGCGCGTTTCGCAAGGATGCCATCGAGCAGCTCGGCCTGCGCACCCTGGGAATGGAATTCGCCTCTGAAATGGTGGTGAAAGCGACGGCGTTCGGGCTGCGCGTCACGGAAATTCCGACCACGCTGGCTCCCGACCGCCGCGATCGCGCGCCGCACCTGCGCACCTGGCGCGACGGCTGGCGGCACCTGCGCTTTCTGCTGCTGTACAGCCCGCGCTGGTTGTTTCTGTATCCGGGGATCGGGCTTGTCGCTTTGGGGATGGTGGTCAGCGCGCTGTTGCTGCCGGGGCCGCGCAGCATCGGGAAAGTTGTGTTCGACGTGCACACGCTGCTGTTCGCGGCGATGGCCATCCTGATCGGATTTCAGTCCGTGGTGTTCGCGATGTTGACCAAAATTTTCGCGATTTCCGAGGGGCTGCTGCCGGAGGATCCCCGCCTGACGCGCATGTTTCGCTATTTGACGCTGGAAGTCGGGCTGATCGTGGGCGCCCTGCTGATTTTCGCCGGTGCCGGGGCCTGGGTGCTCGGCCTGGAGGCGTGGCGCATTCAGGAATTCGGCCCGCTCGATTCGGAAAAGACGCTGCGCATCGTGATCCCCGGCATCGTGTTTTTTACGCTGGGCTTCCAAGTGGTGCTCTCCAGTTTTTTCCTCAGCGTTTTAGGGATGTCCCGGCGATGAAGGAAGCGGGGGATCTTTTCGATCAGTACGCCGCAGCCTACGAAGAGGCGCTGTCGAATGCGATTGCGCCGTCCGGAGAGGGCCGCGAGTATTTCGCGGAGGGCCGGGTGGCATGGCTGGCGCGCTGCCTGCGCGAGCGAAATTTGCAGGTCAATTCCCTGCTGGATTTTGGCTGCGGCGACGGCGCCACGACTCCGCTGCTGCTGCAGGCGTTGCATGCGCAATCGGCGGTGGGCATCGACGTGTCCATCAAATCGCTGGAACTGGCGCGGCAGCGGCATGGCAGCGCGCAGATCCGCTTTGAGACGATTGAAGATTTTCGTTCCGCCGGCGGAATGAATCTAGCGTACTGCAACGGCGTGTTCCATCACATCCTGCCCGCCCAGCGCTCCGAAGCGCTGGGCATGGTGCATCGAGCGTTGCAAACCGGCGGCGTCTTTTCGTTCTGGGAGAACAATCCGTGGAGCCTGGCGACGCGCTACGTGATGTCGCGCTGCGCTTTCGATCGCGACGCCATCATGCTTTCGCCTCCGGAAGCGCGGCGTCTCTTGCGGGACGGCGGATTTGAAATTCTGCGCAGCGATTTCCGGTTCATTTTTCCGCGGGCGTTGCGAGCGTTGCGGAAGATGGAAGATTTCGTGTACCGCGTCCCGCTCGGCACGCAGTATCAGATTCTGTGCCGAAAAATCCTATAGAATGTTGTCTCATCAATAGTTCGCGCCGCGAGGCCGCTCGGCCTTCCGGGGTAAAGCCCCTTCTTTGACGGTTTCGAATGTCACGGCTGAGCGGGCTGCGGAAAAATCCAAAATGCTGTCATTCTGAGCGAAGCGAAGAATCTCTCCTGGTTCTTTTTGCTTGCACTTAGATCGAAGAGAGATTCTTCGCTTCGCTCAGAATGACAAAAGGAGTTAGTTTTTTCGCAAACTGCGAAGCCGTGACCCACAATTCAAAACTCTGAGTTGGCTGCTAGTGGCGGGTTTGTTTACCGAGGCCAAGGAAGAGTTATCGCGCGCTGCCCATAACAACCTGACCAACGCGCAAGATCTGATCTCGCAGGCGATCGCGGGAGATGCCTAGCCGCGCGCGGCAATACCATGCCAGCAGGAAGCGCGCCGCCAGCGCCATGAACAGCAGCAGGAGAGAAACGATCAACATGGCGAAGGACTCGCGCTCGACGAGCAGCGTCCAGTTGATGGCCTCCTCCCACTGCGGCCAGAGGAAATTGAAAATTCCGCGCAAATGTTTGCCGATCCAGGGAATTCGCGCGAGCCGCACGTGGACGGTGCTCTCATAGGAATAGATCGGCGGGTAGTTAGGAATATTTTCCGTGGCCGCACGGAAGACGGCGGGGTCCTTGAGGTCCGCTCGCGTGGGAAAGCTGCCGTCCGGCAAGCGCACGATCACGCGGTAGGAAGGGTCCACGATGATCCAGCGGCCATGGTCCATGACTTCGACAACGACGTGTTTGCTCAGTCCGCGCTCGTCCAGCAGAAGTAGGCGGCGGGCGCGCAGGCCGCTGCTCTGCGCCAGGTTCACAAAAGCGTTGGTAGCCGTGCCGCACACTTGCAGAAGTTGCTGGACGTTCAAGGTGGTTTCGGGATCGCGCAGGGCCAAAGCGCCGGCGTCCGCGTTAATACGACGCTCCGGGCCGTGCGCCATCCATCGCAGGATCGCCTCAATTTTCTGATCGGTGTCGTCCGAAACGGGAACAATCGCGTCGGAAAATCCCTTCAGGTAACTGCGCGTGAAAAATTCCCAACCGGCGCCGTACACGACGGCCGCCAGGGAAACGATCAGCACTGCGTTGATCAACCACCAGCAGGCGCGGACGATCGGATGGCGGTTCATTGAGAGCGCCGCTCCGCGATGATTCGCGCGTAGAGCGTCTGCATTTCCGTCAGCGGTTCGGCCCAGCCGAGTGAATTCGCGACGCCCTGGCAGCCTTCACGCAGCTGCGCGTACAGCGCCCCGTCGTCGAGAATTCGCGCGAGGCCCGCTTCGAGCGCGGCGGCAGCATGCGGCACAACGAGGCCCGCGCGCCCGTTCACCAGCGGCGCGATGCCGCAGCGATCGGTTACCAACACGGGAGTGCCGCTGGCCACCGCTTCCGCGGCCGTGTTGCCAAAGTTTTCATTCAGCGAGGGCAGGACGAACACATCCGCATCCCGGTAGGCCGCCCATTTTGCTTCTCCGTAAAGCGGTCCGGTGAACAAGACCCTGCCGTTGAGTCCCATCTGCGCGGAGAGTGTTTCCAGGCGCTGGCGAAAGCCGTCCCCTTCGTCGGGCCCGGCCATAACGAGGACCGAACCTCGCGCTCCATTGCCTCGCTGATTCCAATGAGAGAACACTTCCAGCATCAGGTCGGGACTCTTCTTGGACACCAGGCGCCCCAGAAATAAAATGAGTTTTGCATTTTCCGCGATGTGCCATTGCGCGCGGAACGAGCCTGGTGGCGGAAAGGCGGCGGGAATTTCAATGCCATTGCGACGCACAACGATTTTGCCGTCAGCGATGCCGCCGTCGAGCAATTCCTGCCGCTCCTGTTCAGCGGTGGCAATCACGCGGCTGGCTCCGCGCAGCATCCTGCCTCCCAGCACGTCGTGATACAGCCGCTTCATCCAGATACTGCGGACGATCGGGCGGAACATGCCCATCGGCTCCACCACATACGGAACCGACGCGAGGCGGCAAGCCGCGGCGACGCGCGGACCGAGCAGGTCATACAGCCCATAAATGTGGACGAGATCGAAGCCGGTGAGTCGAGAGGTGCAAAAATCCGCCACGCCTGGATTCCAGGTGAGCGCACGATAACGGGCGCGGGTTCGAAGATAAATCGCTTCCACGCCATCGTCATGCGCTTCCAATCCCCAGGCACCGCTGGTGGCTCTCGTGAGTTCCCTCTGCGCTCGGTTGAAACCCAAATCAGCACTCAGGACGGTTACCGCGTGGCCGGCAGCCGCTTGGCCACGAGCTAGAGCCCTGACCTTTACCGTCGGTCCTCCCTGTTCGAGAAACGGGTAATAGGATTGAGTGACGTGCAGTAGTCGCATAAGAAGCTGAGCATCCGGTGTGGCGCGCGTCCCGCGAGCGGAACGGTCATTTGGATTTGCGCAGGCGCTCACCGATTTCAGCGGACTGGCGCTGCACACCGCGGTTCTGGGTGGACCCGGGTGCAGTCGAACCGAAAGTTCTTTTCCACGAAATCTTTTCCCAAGTGCGAATTATACTCCCTCGGGACGGCTTCCGGCCCGGGAAGCTTGCAATTGTGCTGTTGTTATCGTGGTACGTTGGCGTACATAATTTTTTCCAGTTCCGACTGGAATTGCGCGAAAGAAAATTTCGTTTCGACGCGCTCCTTCCCAGTCGTGCCCATTGCCGCGGCCTGAACAGGATCGCCAAGCAGCGATGCAAGCGCGCCCGGCCAACCGTTCGACGTTTCCATGCGGCACGAGGTGCCCGGTAACGCCTTCCTCGATGATGTCCGGAATTCCGCCGTGCGCGCCGCCGATCACCGGCTTGCCGTAGGCCATGGCTTCCAGAAAAACGAGGCCGAAACCCTCGCCGCTACTCGGCAGGGCGAAGACATCACAATTTGCGTAACAGGAGAAGAGTTGTTCAAGGGTTAGCGAGTGGAGAAAATGCACGCGCTCGGAGACGCCGTGCTCGCGGGCCAACTGCTCGAGTCTCGGCCGATCGTCTCCATCGCCGACCAGCACGAGCGACGCGTCGGGCGATGTTTTTAACACCTCGGGCATCGCGACGATCAAGGTGTCCGCGCCTTTGTATTGTTCGTGGCGATCCCACCGGCCGACAGTGAGAATCACGCGGCCCGATTGCGGAAATCCGGGCGGGCGCGTGTACGGGTTTTGGGAAGCGACGCGCGCTTCGAATTCTGGGTCGAGCGCCCAGGGCAACTGCAGCACCTTGGAGCGAGCGACGCGCTGATCCTCGATCAGATGCCGTACGGTGTCCGTGCTGGGGCCGAGAATCAGGTCCGCGCTGCGCAGCGCGCTTCCTCGCGGCCAGGGCAGCGGCTTCCAGACTTCGACGCCGTGCGCGAAAATCAGGGAGCGAATTTTTTGGTTGCGCGCTTTCATCAACCACACGATCGGAGCGATGTGCGGATGCAGCGCGATCACCAGTGCGGGATTGCTGCCCGCGGCTTTTACGGCGGCGCGAGCGAACTGGATTTTGTTGCGGGCATAGCCTGAAACGGAGAATTCCAAAGCGCCAACGCGCAACGTATGGACTCCCTGGGGATCGTTGAGGCTGAGAAAGCGCGGCGCGATGCCGCGGTCCGCGGCGAATTTTGCGGTGATGGCCGCGACGTGGCGGCTGGCGCGCTGAACGCCGCCTCGCGGGAGCAGATCCGTGAACAGGCCGATGATCGCGGTCATGTGCGCCGGGCGCCTGTCGGATTCCAATTCGTGGTGCTGAGCATCGGGAAAGTCTACCTTACGTTGGGAGATTTGTTGTACGAGTGCGGTGGGCAGCGTGCGATCGGTGATCTGAAGGCTTGCGAGATGTTGTGCGCTCTTACACGATCCTGCTGGCTCTGATGGAAACCCACAGGCTGAAGCCTGTGCTACTCTTTCTGCTTCGCGATTTATGTGCGGGGGGATTTTTGGATGGGTGGAAATCCGAAGAGGATATTGCTGACGGGCGGCGCCGGATTTATCGGGTCGCATCTGGCGGAGGCATTGCTTCGCGGCGGCGCGCAGCTCAGCATTATCGATAACCTGGACAGTTTTTATTCCCCGGATTGGAAGAAAGCCAACCTCGAAACAATTCGACAGTCGGGCCAATTTGATTTTTTCGAACAGGACATCCGGGACATGGACGGCTTGCGGGAGATCGTGGCAAAAGTCAGGCCCGAGGCGATTATCCACCTGGCGGCGCGCGCCGGGGTGCGGCCTTCGATCGAGCAGCCGCGGCTTTACGACGAAGTGAATGTGTCCGGCACGGTGAATCTGCTGGAGGTTTGCAGGGAGTTTCAGGTGTCGCGGCTGGTGTTTGGTTCCTCCAGTTCGGTCTATGGCGAAAGCAGCCACGCGCCATTTTCGGAAAAGCAAACCGATCTGCATCCGATTTCGCCTTACGCGGCGACGAAACTGGCGGGAGAGTTGTATTGCTACACCTACGCGCATCTCTACAAGCTGCCCGTGGTGTCGCTCCGGTTTTTCACGGTGTACGGCCCGCGGCAGCGGCCGGACTTGGCAATCCATAAGTTCGTGGCGCGCATCGAGGCGGGGAAACCCATTCCGATTTTTGGCGACGGCGAAACCGGGCGCGATTATACGTACGTCGATGACATCGTGGCGGGAATTCTGGGGGCGCTGCGCTACGATTTCGCTTCCACCGATGGGCCGCCGTTTGAAATCTGCAATCTGGGAAATTCCTCGCCCGTGAAACTTTCCGAACTGGTGCGACTGCTCGAAAACGCCACGGGGAAAAAAGCGATGATCCAGCGCGAGGCGCCGCAGCAAGGCGACGTCCCGTTGACATGGGCGGACGTATCAAAAGCAGGGAAACTGCTGGGCTACCGGCCGCAAACTCCACTGCAAGACGGACTAAAAAAATTTGTAGCGTGGTATCGCGCCGCCGAGCCGGGCCGGCGAGCGTAGAAAGCAGCGCGTTACTTCGATTGTTCCTCGACCGGAGAAAGGCCTGCGCCCTTCCCGCGCTGCTGCAGGGCCTTGGCGAAGATCGCCCTCATCTCCACACCGTTGCGATCCCATGTGTATTCGCTGGCTGTCACCGCGGCGCGCTCGCCCATCGCGGCCCGTTCCGCGGGATGCTCATAGAGCCAGCGGATGCGGTCGGCGAGACCCGCGACGTCGTTGGGATCCTGCAGGACTAATCCGTCCACGCCGTCGGTCATGATCTCAAACGTTCCGTTGGTCGCCGTGGTGATGACCGGCAATCCGCAGGCCATGGCTTCGGCCGGAGGCTGCGCGAAAGTGTCTTCGAGGGATGGCCCGGTGTAGACGTCGGCGGCGGCGTAATACCGCTGGACATCCGCGCGAGACGGACAGAATTTTACTTTCCCTTCGAGCCCCAGTTCCCGGATTCTGCTCTGGTACGGCGTGGCATCGTCTTTCCCCGCCACGACCAGCACCAGCGGCAAATCTTTCAATCGGCCCAGCGCTTCGATCAGCGCCACCAGGCCCTTCTTCTTCCAATCATTGCCGACCACGGCCAGGACAAACTGGTCGTCCGTCAAGCCGAGCGCAGCGCGCACTTCGGGGCGGTTCCGCAGGCGCAGTTGCGGGTTGAAGAATTTCTGGTCGAGACCAATGTAGACCACCGGCATCGGGGTGGTAATTCCGTAGTGGCGTTTCAAGTCGTCCGCCGTTTTTTTGGCGATCAGGATCATGCCGGTTCTGGGATTGGTGTACATCAGGCCTTCGAGAAAAATAATCAGCCGGTAGTAAAGCCAGCGGTGAGCCAGGCGCGGCCAGAAGCGCAGAGGGCTGCCGGCAAAGCGCAATTCGTGTTCGGACATGCGCAGAAATTCGGCGAACACGATGTGGCAGGAAATCAGATCGGCGTCGAAACAGTTTGTGCCCGCGGTGTAAACCAGATCGGGGCGCAGATCGCGAAAATTCGCGTCCCACCAGCGCCACAGGTGATTGGCGGCCAGCCACCACAGAAAATTCATGATATGCGGGCCGGGAAGTTTTGGAATGCGATGCCAGCGCATGCGCTGGGTGTCCACGTCCTCCACGCGCTGGCTATAAATATGAATTTCGTAATCCTGCGGCAGGCGGGTGATCCATTCGGCGATGCGCTTCTCGGTCCCGTGGCGCTTATCGATGAACGGGGAAACTATGGCGATGCGAACGGGTGACATTCTCTGAAAATTCTCCTTACGGAGTGACCTGCATGAGCTCGCACCAACGCTGCAAGACGAAAAGATCCCAGATGCGCGACCAGCCCACGGCCCCCTCGGAACGCTCGTAGCGGTCCCACAATCGATTCACGGCCTGCGGCTGCAAGATGCCGGTCTTGCGAAGGCGGTCCGGGGCAAAAGCTTCTTTCAGAACGCCGCGCAAATCATGCGAGAGCCATCGCTGAAATGGAAACGTAAACGTGCGCTTGCGCCGCGACGCCAGGTCGGCGAGCAGCGCGGGCGGCAGAAACACTTTTGCCGCATCCAACAAGAGCCGTTTCTGCTGCATGCGAATGGCGGAAGGCACCGGCAGGAGGAACTCCACCACGCGATGATCGAGCAATACCGGGCGAACTTCAATGCTGTGCGCCATGCTCATGGCGTCCAGATCGCGCAGCAGGCGCGGTTCGAGATGGGTGTGAATGTCCATGAACGCGAGGCGCTCACGCAGATCCTCTTTCTCGACCTGCTTTGACCAGTACTGTAAATGCTCCTGGGCTTCCGGAACATGGCCGTTGCGGGCAAAGGGCGGAGAGAGCAGCGCGGCGACATCGCGGTCCAGAAACAGAAGTTTTACGGCGAGCTGCGCGGCCACGAACGGATCGTCGGCGCCGATCAGGTAGGAAAGTTTCCGCCAGCGAAATGGGAAAGCATCCCGATCGAGCATCCTGCCGAACGGATTGTTGGGCAGCGGCCGGGCCCAGCGGGCCACGCTGTTGAAGCGTTCGAACCAGGCCAGCGACTCGTAACCGCCGAACAATTCATCCCCGCCCTGTCCGGAAAGCGCGACCTTGAACCCGGCCTCCGCGCCAAGTTTTGAGATCCAGTAGGAATTCAAGCCGTCCACGGAAGGTTCGTCCAAAGCCCAGACGGCGTGATCCAGTTCGGCCTCGACGCGGCTCGCTTTCAGCGTCACCACCTCGAGGGGAATTTCCAGCGCCTGAGCGGTGCGGCGAGTGAATTCGCTCTCATCGAATTCGGCTTCGCCGAATCCCACGGTCATAGCCGAAAGATTTTTCGCACCGGCGGCGCGCGCCAGCGCCGCAAGGCAGGCGGAGTCCGTTCCGCCGCTAAGGAAAATCAGCACCGGTACGTCGGACACCAGATGGTTGCGCATCGCGTCTAGAAGAACTTCGGACAATTCCGCAGCGAGTTCGTTGCTGGAATTCACGGACGAAGCTCGCGGCTGGAGCGTCCAGTAGGCCCCGGTTTTCCACTGGCCGTCCTTCCATACGCCGATGTGGCCGGGAGGAAGCGGAGTAACGCCGCGCAGCGCTGACCACGGCTGCGGAATATGCCCCAACTGCAAGTACGCACGCACCCCGGCAGGATCCAGCTGGCGCGGCACGAGGCCGGAAGCCAGAAGCGTTTTGAGCTCAGAGGAAAACACGAGACGCCCGGCGGATTCGTGCACGTAAAGCGGCTTAATGCCCAGCCGGTCGCGCGCCAGCAGCAGCTTGCCCTGCCGCAAATCCCAGATGGCAAAAGCAAACATGCCGCGCAGCTTGGGAAGAAAACTTTCGCCGTATTCCTGATAGAGATGCAGCACGACTTCCGTGTCCGAAGTGGTGCGGAAAGAGTGTCCGCGCAGTTCGAGATCGGCGCGCAGTTCGGCGGCGTTGTAGGTTTCGCCGTTGTAGGTGATCCAGACTTGGCCGTCGGCGCTGGGCATGGGCATGCGGCCGCGCTCGCTAAGATCAATAATGGATAGCCGAGCGTTGACGAGAAGGCAATTGGGAAATTCCTGGACGCCCTGGCTGTCCGGGCCGCGGTGCTTCATGGCGACGGCCATGCGATCGGCGGCCGGGCGCAACGACGGGTCAGGGCGTGTGGTGGCGATCCCTGCAATGCCGCACACGCGGCCTACCTTCCGAGGAGCGCGAGCCGCCAGCGAGGCACACCGCGCAGGTGTCTGGGGATGGGAACGGGCTGTGGCATTTTGGCGAGGGCGGGCAGGCGATACAGCACGCCGGTCAGCAGCCACAAATAGGCGTTATTCACGAAGTTTTGGTAGAACTGAATGCCGAAGTACATCAGGAGAACCAGACCCACCACGGCATACCACCAGATGGCAAAGCCCAAGGGAAAATAGACGGTCTCGCGCAGGATTCGAACTACTTTCCATCCCTGCCAGAGCAAAACCCCAACCCAGATAAGCCAGAGAACCGGTCCGAAAATGCCGAACTCCACGAGCAGCGAGCCGTAACCGCTTTCCACGTTATAAGCTGGCAGCGGCTCCTCCAGGAAACGTGCGACGTATTGCATTCCGAGCGAGGACATGCCGGTGCCATGCCCTTGGATCAGATTGCCTTCTCCGACGGCATCCAACAGATTTTTAACGGGGTAATCCCAGGTTCGGCCCACGAGTTCGGAACCTTGCCCGCCGAGTGACAGGGTTTCGGAGAAGAATGCCCAGTTTCCGCCGATGACCGTGGGAAATACCTCAACCATCAGGATCAGGCCGAGCCCGCCGATCAGGAATCCGCGCCGAAGCGCCTTCACCATGTTGTGGCCCTGGCCCCAGCGCCATGGCGCGCCCCAAAGAAACGCGGAGGACATCACGAGGGCGCTGCCGACTACGAATACGAATGGAGTGCGTGTGCCGGTAATCATGACGGCCACGGTCACCACGCCGATTCCGATAAATCCATACTTGGCGCCCGGCTTGCGCGCGAGCAGAAAGTAACCCTGAGCTCCCATCGCTAAAATCCAGAGGAGAATCAGGTAGAAGGAGAATCGGCCGGCGCTGACAAACACCGAGCTGGGTGCGAAAACCTCCTGGTGAGTTAAGGGCGAGTATCGCACCACGTGGGATAATTCATAAATCTCAGCCTGGGTGTCCTCGGGAGTGAGGAAACTGACTCCGAGAACGGATTGAGCAATTCCCAGGCCGGAAATCACAATTCCGACCACGAGACTGACTTTGAGAAGTCGATCGAGATCGGCGGGCCTCTGCATCATGGCGTATCCAAGATACATCAGCGGAGCGTAATAGAAATACAGTTTCATACCCAGCAGGCCGTACATGATATTCGGGGAAAACGTGTTGAACACCTGAACCGTAGCCAGCCCCGCAAAAAGCAGAAGTGGAATGAGAAAAGGCGGGTGGAAAACCTCCACTTCCTTTCTGCGTTTTGAAAAATAAAATGAGAGGTAGCAGATGCCAACGAGGAAATCCTTGGCGAAATAGACGATCAGACTGTTGCCGAGATATTTACGGGCCAAATCCTCAAACAGCAGCCAGACTAGAAATACCAGGACGCCACCTCGCCAATCGTTCAGGATCTGAACGACCAGCGCGACTACCACCAGGCTCAGTCCGAACATCAGCAGATTCTTATCGGAACCGGCGACAATCCAGGCCGCTAACTCCCAGATGATACCCAGGACGACCAGGCCCATGACCGCAGCCTTAACCTGCCGATTGCCGCTTAACGCGCCTGTAGTGGATAGCTGCATCGATTCGAAGCCACGGTTAGTATGCCATCCGATTTCTACGCTGCAAAGTCCAAACGCCAAGATTCTTGCGCAAATAGTGGGCGGGAGCCGCGGCCTCAGAGACATCGCGGATCAAGTCCAGATGGACCGAGCGGCGCTTGGACAGCACGAATTCCTTACGCCATCAGGCCCTTCGACCTTCCACCGCGAAATCAAATTCAGGGTGCCGCGTCAAAATTGCTTCACGGCCTGGACAGCCCGGACGACGCCGTCGGTGTATTCCCTGGGCGACCACGTGTCCATGCGCGATTTCGCCGCTGCGCCCATCCGGCATCTTTTCTCCATGTCGGGCAGAATTTGCCGGAGGATTTCGGCCAGCGCATCGACATCTCCGCTGGGAAACACAAATCCATTTTCGTTCGGACGGACGAGGTCGAAACGCGCGCCGACGCGTTCGGAAACCGCGGCGGGCAAACCGCACAGCATGGCTTCGTTCACGACCAATCCAAACGGCTCGAACAAGGAAGGCAGAACGAACAGGTCGGCAGCCCGGTACGTGGACGGCAGCTGCGTCTGATTTACGAAACCGAGGAAGCGAGCGCGGTCCGCAATTCCTAATTCCGCGGCGCGGCGTTCAAGATTGGCCCGCTCCGGGCCGTCTCCGGCAAACACGACGTAAGAATTAGGGACGTTGGCCCTGGCGAATGCTTCCAGCAGGTCGCGCGGGCCTTTCCAGAGTTGCAGCTTGGCGCAAAAAAGCGCCACGCTGGCGTCGGCTGGAATCTTCCAGGCGGCGCGCACCGCGCTACGGTCCGCCGCTTCCGCCATTGCGGTCCACCAATCATTGTCAACGGCGGTGGGCACCAGAAAAATCCGGTCGGAGGAAAATCCAAGCGCCTTCAAATACTCGACGCCGCCCGTCGAAGAAACTATGATGCCTCTGCCAAGAGAAAAAATTCGCCGGACCATCCATTTCTTAAACCGCAGCTTCCATGCGGATTGCGCCCGCCAGCTTCGCAGGCTGTGCGAGTCCGTAACGAACAGTATGGGAGTGCCGCTCCACTTCGCCGCCGCAATCGCGATCCATGCCGTGAAATAAAAATACCCGGGAAGAATGGCGGCATCCAGATGGGCGTCGCGAATCAGCTTCCAAACGCCGGGGTTGACCAATCCAAAGAAACGGCCCAACCCCGGAGACGGCGAGCGATTCGGCAACTGCACCCAAGAATAGCCGTCAAGAACGGAGGTGTCCCATTTCACTTCCACGCCGAATTCCGGATCGATGGAAGACTTCGCTCCCTGCAGCGTGCAATAGGCGATCTGAAGATCGAGACGCGGATCGTGCGCCATGCGGCGAAAGAGTGGAGAAGAATACTGGATTACGTGAGAGGCGAGGATCAGTACTTTGCTCCGCCCGGGTGCGCCGGATTTGGAAGCGTCTGCCGATCGGGGAGATTCCTCTCGCATGTATTGGGGGGCCTGGGCGTTCATGGCTTTTGCGGTAGCGCGATCAGTTCGTCGGAAGCTTCGGGCGATCCGCCTTCGAGCGACGTCAATGCGTAGCCCCATTGCGAAAGCAACTCCGAGCACGCCGCGTGAACTTTCTGGCCGTGCGTAGCCAGGAAAATCACCGGCTTGAACTTGCACACGGTGCCCGCCGCTCCCAGCAGACAATCGTATTCCGCGCCCTCGATATCGATCTTCATAAAGTCCGGAGGCCGCAGATTATCTACCGGAATCAAGCGGTCCAGCGAAAGCGTCCGCACACGCAGGGCTCCGGAGGCGGCCAGATGCCCGGTAAAGCGGTCTCCTGAGAGATCAAAAAAAGCTTCGCCATTCACGGAGCTTACCGCGCCGTCTACCACGATACAATTCGTCACCCGATTTAATTTCAAGTGGCGTCTCAATTCGCACAAGTTATCCGGCAAGGGTTCGAAGGAATAAACAGCACCGGCCTCGCCGACCAGCGCGCTCGCTAGCAGCGAATAGAAGCCGACGTTTGCTCCGACGTCATACACAACATTTCCAGGCTTCAAAAAGCGCTGAAACGCCTGCTGTTTCTCATACTCGTAACTTCCCAGCCAGCAGCCGTGATTGGAGGAGCCGACGGTCCATCTTTTCCCGCGCAGAGGCCCTTGCAGAATCGGGACTACCGTTGTCCGGGGGATCAAACGCAGCGGCGCCCGCAGCAACTTCCCGATGAAGGACTTGTTCGATATCCCGGACAGATTCGCCAATTCGTTGCCTCTCGCAGCAGAAGTTCTAAGGCCTTTTTCCTCTACCGTTGACGCCGTTGAAGCCGGTGCCGACGTAGATGTCCACGAGGCCCGCTTCGGTGAGCCACTGCCGCACAGTTTCCAGCGTTTGCGGATGGTCGTGCACCGGAGAAAACATGTCCAGCGCGCTCAGAATTTTTACCTGCACCAGGACTTCATCCGTAAAAATCAGTCGCGGCGCATGCGACACCGGCCCGATGGGGATCAGATTTCCGATCGGCTTTCCAATGACCGGAATCTTGTAGAGCGCTTTTTTCAGATAAAACGCCGGGGGAATCACCAGCGAAAGGAATTTGTGAACGCCTTTCGGTCCCATCCACGTGAGGAAAGGACGCGCCCAGTATTTCAGCGGAGGAAAAAGCCCGGTATGCCGCTGGTAGCAATCGATGACGATTTCTCCGCCGGGACGCAGGTACGGAACAAGGCTCATAAAAGCCGCGCGCACGTCGGGGCAGTGCTGCAGCACGCCCATGCAGAAGAGCTTGTCAAACGATTCCTTGCGAAACGGGATTTCGTAAATGCTGGCCTGCGCGATGTGCACGCGTCCGGAATCGCCGTTGTTGCGCAGATTCGCTTCGACTGCGGTGCTGAGATCGAAAGAAAATACTTCCGCGCCGGTTTCCAGCGCGATCTGCGTGAAGCGGCCCATGCCGCAGCCGGCTTCCAGAATCGTCTGGCCGTCCATTTTTTGCGGCCACTGCGTGGTGGCAAAAAAACGCTCGCGGCTCAGATCGTTGCCCATGTGGCTGTCGAGCTGCGTCTTGTCAAAGGTGTTCCACTGGTAGCCGAAGCTGCGGGCGTAGTCCTCGCTGGGGACAAATCGGGGGATCGAACGCACAATCGGAAACGTGCGCGCGCAGGAGGTGCAGACCAGCCGGCCTTCCGTGATATTTGCGTCGTCTGAAGCTGGAGAAGCGGATTCCGCGCGGAGGGCGGCGCCGCACCCGATACATCTGAGCCATTCCACCGATTTCAAATTCATCCCTGGGTGCAACTCCTTGACCTGCATCGACTCCACGCCGCGGATACCTTCCTTTGTTCAGATCCAAAAAACTCACCGTAACTTTATCCTGAATGAGCCGGGACTTCCAACCCTGAGGGAAGCACCGGAGCCCAGTGTATACCGACATACGGATTTGAGTGGAGCAGGCTTAAGTCTGCGGACTTGGTCCTCGCTTGGGCGCACGACTGCAGGCAAACCAGGCAGCGAACGCAACTTCAGAATTTGTTCGAATCGTTTTTCGTTCATGGGCTGAAGCATGCCCCGCTGGTGACGCTCACACAGCGCATGCAGGAGGAGAAGCAATTACTTAGCGTTCACGGCATGGTGGTGTTCGAACCCGCGCCGGATTCCGGAATCGCCGCGATGAAGAAATTGTTTCGCGCAGCGATCGGCAGAAGTTTTTCGAACGGCCCTGAGCTGAGGCGTCTGCTCGGCAGGTCTCTGGCGAACCCCGGCGAACTGCTACGCCTGGCATATCGCTTGAAAGTGCAAGACCGGGCGGCAACTCCTCGGGAGGGGCCGATTTTGTTTGGCGCGCAATGCGAGATGGCGCCGAACCCCGACAGCCGCGTATCGCTGAGCGACACACGCGATGCATTGAGAATGCCGCGGTTGAAACTGGACTGGCGGCTGGGCGATTTGGAGCGGCGCACGCTTTTGGAATTCATTCGCGCGCTGGCCGCTGAGTTCGCACGTCTGGGGCTAGGAAAATTTGATCTCGAGCAGGCCGCCGCGCTCGAAGATCCCACGGCATGGATCGAACGGGCGCATGACTCCGCACACCACATGGGCACGACGCGCATGCACGAGAGTCCGCAGTTCGGTGTGGTGGATTCGCACTGCCGCGTGCATGGAATCGACAATCTCTATATCGGCAGCAGCGCGGTATTTCCCACCAGCGCGCGTTCCAACCCCACGCTCACGATTCTGGCGCTGTGCCTGCGGCTGGCGGACCGGCTGAAAGAGGTCACGTCGTGAGCAAACCCGAGAGGAACGTTGGATGAGAGCGATCACGATTCCGGGCGTGCCCATCCAAGTTCCTGTGATCGGTTTCGGCTGCAGCTCGCTCACGAGCGTTGATGAGAAAACTGCCCAGCGACTGCTGGGAACCGCGTTTGACGCGGGAGTGCGCCATTTTGACGTGGCTCGCTATTACGGCTATGGCGAAGCGGAAGGACGGCTCGGAAAATTCATCAAATCGCGCCGCGCGGAGATTACCATCACCACGAAGTTTGGCATTGAGCCGCCCCGGCGGACCCATGCCCTGCGCCTGGCGATGCAGGCGGGCCGGCGGCTGGTGCAACTTGTTCCGGCCGCACGCTCCTTTTTGCGCAGCCGCGCCCAGGGACTGGTAACGGGCGGTGCGTTCAGCGCGAATGACGCGCGTGTGAGTCTAGAAACCAGTTTGCGCGAGCTGGGCACAGAATACATCGATTTTTATCTACTGCATAACTATGTGGCTTCCGAAGGTCAATCGGACGAACTCCTGACATTTCTTGCCGGCGCGGTGGAATCAGGAAAAATCCGCTCTTTTGGGATGGGAACGGGGATCGAAAATATTCTGGCGGGATTGCAAACGCAGCCGGAACTCTGCGCAATTCTGCAGTTTGAAAATAGCGTGATTACACGCAACGTGGAGAGGCTTCCGGCCGCGGGCGCGCGGCGGTTTCTGATTACGCATGGCGCCCTGAGCGGGAGTTATCTGGCGGTCTCCTCATTCCTCCAGTCCCACCGGGATGTGGAGCGGCAGTGGTCGAAAGATCTGGCTCTGGATTGTTCGAAGCAGGAAACAATCTCCGCGCTGATGCTAAACTATTCGGTCGAGTCGAACGCCAATGGACTTGTGTTATTTTCTTCCAGGGACCGCGCGCGCGTTGCTGGAAATGTGAAAGCGGTTCTGGATCCGGCGGTTTCATCCGGGCAAGTCGCACTGTTCGGGCGGCTCGTGGAACGGGATGTGCTGCCCTCGATGCAACAGCGGATGTAGTGTTCGATTCGCCGGCCAGTTTCTTCGCCTGCAGCTCGGCATCGAGCTCGAACCTGTGTTTGAAGTACGGGGCAACTTGGTTTCGTCCACGATGTACACACTGGCGACGCTCGCTCCGCTTTTGAAGCCCGGCTCAATTCTGATCTTCGATGAGTTTGCCGATCCGCTGCATGAGTGGCGTGCACTTCAGAATTATTGCTCCGCGTTCGGACGCAAGTGCGAGGCGCTGGGAGCGGCCGGAAACTATTACGCAGGTGGTGATGGTGACTCTGTAGGGCGCTAGATCGTTCGCGGCTTTCGCGAAGTGAAGTGAAGTGGTAGATTTCCCGCGAAGCACCTGCGCTACATCCGGCGAGCTGCCAGCTCTTCGCTAAAGCAGGACGCAATCGCATCCCAACTAAAATATTGTATGGCTGCGTGAAGGCTGCGCTGCCGCATTTCCTGGCGCAGTTCTTCGTCGGTTAAAACCTGGCAGAGGTCACGAACCAGCCCGTCATGATCGCGCCGGTCCACCAGCTTCACTCCAGCCTCAGTGATTGGGAAACCGGTTTCCTCTCCACGATAACCGACGATCGGAACTCCACACACGATTCCGGCAATCGCGCTGCCTCGCCTGCTGGAAACGTGGCCGCGCACGCAGAGCAGGGCATGCGCGCCGGCCAGCACACGCACCAGTTCGTCCGCGGACATTAACCCGAGTATCGAAAGTTCAATGCCCGATCCACTCAGGCCGTTGCGCAGTTCCGATTCAAAAACTTCGGAGCCTCGGCCAATCGCGACCAGCCGCACGCGCACGCCTTTGGATTGCACGCCCCGAAGGGCGTAAACAATATCGGCAACTTCGTTCGCGCCGACCGGGCCACCGGTGATGCCAAATACCGCCACGGTGAAGACCGCGGGTGAAGTCGCTGCGTCATTTGTCGCTTCGAGCGGAATTTCAGGGAAATTCGATCCAACCGGGATGAACGCGGCCTTTTGGTGCTGCGGAGGAATCCAGGCAAGCTTTTCGACAGGGACGGTAAAGATTGCCAGACTCGCGCGCGCGTAGAGTCCACGCAACACGCTGAGCTGGGTGTGCGCGCGAATGCCGCCTACTACGCCCGAGCCGCGCGCCGGCAGGAAGTCATGAAACACGACCGCCGGGCGCGCGCCGAACTTTTGCAATACGTCAAGCACGCCTGGCGTGCGCAGCGGAAATCCGCGAGAGGACCAGGCCAGCGTAGTGTATTGCAGAAAAACCCAGCGATCCCGCCACGCGCGAGCGGCCTGCCCCAGGGAGGCGAGGGCCACGGTCCATCCCTTCTCTGCCCACTGCACTTGCGCAATCTCAAACCGGATCCCGCGCGCTATGCCGGCAGCGCGAAGCTTTTCGCAATAATCGGCGACGCCGTCGGTAGGCTTATCGCGCCGTCCAAGCAACAGGACGGCCGGTTCATCGCTCACTTCTCCACCAGGTAGGAGCCGATAAAGAGCGCATCCATCCCGGAGCTGAAGAAGGTGCGGATGGCGTCGGTGGGCGTGTTGACGATGGCCTCGCCGCGAAGGTTGAAGGAGGTGTTCATGATCACCGGGACGCCGGTACGTTTGCCGAATTCGTTGATCAAATTCCAGTACAGCGGCTCGATTTCCTTTTCCACGGTTTGCGGGCGCGCGCTGCCGTCGACGTGGGTGACAGAAGGAATGATGTCGCGCTTTTCCGGGCGCACCGGGTTGGTAAGAATCATGAACGGAGAGTCGCAGGCGTGCTCAAGATATTCGCCCGCGGCTTCACGCAGCATGGAAGGCGCAAAGGGGCGCCACCACTCGCGGAATTTCACCGCGTTGTTCACTTTGCCGTTCATTTCCGGATCGCGCGGATCGGCCAGGATGGAGCGGTGGCCGAGCGCGCGCGGGCCAAATTCCATGCGACCCTGAAACCAGCCCAGAATTTTTCCGTTGGCCAGAAATTCGGCGGCAGTCGCGGCGACGTCGCGGACTTGTGACGCGCGAAGTTTGTACGTCACCAGCGCCTTTTCAATTTCCGCATCGGAAAATTCCGGGCCGAGATACGCATGGCGCATGGGCTTCATCGGCAGCCGGCCGCCGCGATCGAGGTAGGGGGCGTAAACGGCGCCGAGCGCCACTCCGTCGTCCGAAGCGGCGGGCTGGACAAAAATATGGTCGACCAGGCCCAGCGCCTGAATTTTTCCGTTGGCCTTGGAGTTGAGTGCAACGCCTCCGGCGAGGCATACCATGCGGCAGCCGGTTTTCTGCGTGGCTAGTTTTACAAGCGAGATCATCGCTGCTTCGCAGGCGTCCTGCACGGCGAACGCAATGTTCTTGAAGCTGTCGTCAATTTCGCTTTCCGGAGTGCGTTCCGGACCCAGGCGGCGAGCGATGGCCGAAGTGCCGTTGCCGCGATCAAAGAGCAGCGGCGCGTTGACGGTGTACCCTTCGCCGTTCACGGAAATAAATTCGCTGAGATTCACGCCGGGGCTTCCGTACGGCGCGAGACCCATCACTTTCCATTCATCGCTATTGGGAACGAAGCCCAGATATTGCGTGAACTGCGCGTAAAAAAGTCCCAGCGAATTCGGCCAGGGAATGGTCATCACGTGATCGAGACGCCCATCGTGCCCGTACCAGATGGAGCTCGCTTCCCAAGCGCCGCGGCCGTCCATCACAACGACCGCGGCCTGGTCCACGCCGCCGTAGGAATAGGCGCTGATTGCATGGGCAAGATGGTGATCGACAAAACGCATTTCGGCTTTCGTCTCCCCGAAATAATGCTTGAAGAGATTGAACCCGCCGTTCTGGTGAGCCATGCTGGCGTAAAGTCGCGCGGAGTTGAGCACGTTCGGATAATTCAACGGATACTGGCCGCGCAGCATGCATTTCAGATCGGTGGTGAAGACGCGGTGCGGAGCAGGCCAGCCCTGGCAGACAAAATCGATGTCGCCGGGCCCGACTTTCGCGAAATCCATGCAGGCCTGGATGGCCAGGCGCGGAAAACCGGCGTCGTGCTTGTTCCTGCTGATGCGTTCCTCGGCCACCGCGAACAGCAACTCGCCATCGCGCGCGATGCACGCGGAGGAATCGTGCATCTGCGAGTAGTTAAATCCCAGAGTGATCATGCCCGATTGACCATAAATGATTGCCGGACTCCTTTAGTGGCAGAGAAACTCTAACTATTTTTGGGCGGCGCGAAAAGCGGAAGCAGCGCAAGAACAAACTCCGAAGGAACTTTTTCCTATCGCGAACCGACGCCCGTCATTATGCCTCCTGCCAGCTGAAACTTGAAGGAGTGGCCGATTTTCAACAGCGGCCCTTCCAACCCCTTCCAGGAGACCCAGGCAATCGCGTAGGTGGCGAACGCCGCGAAAATTGTCACTAGGGCTCCGCGCCAGTCCGTAGTGGCGGGCGGCGCATGCCGCAAAAACGAGTGGCAAATCACGTTGACCACCAGATGGATGATGTACGCGCAATAAGACACCCTGCCGAGTTCCCGCAGCCAGCCCATGCGTGCGAGCCGCGCCAGCGGGCCCTCACGCCGAACCATCACGAGGAGCAGGATCACAGCGAAAAACGCCGCCAGCCAAGTGAAGCCGAATGACTCCATACCGTATGTGCGGGATTCGGGAAACCACATCCACAGCGCCACCACACCGGCAAACAGAACGCCCAGAATCGCGTACAACCATGCATAGTGAGCCTCAAGCCATGGGCGAAATCCTTCCCGGCGCCACGAAACCGCAGCGAGCATTCCGATCGCCAGAGAATCCGCACGGCATGGCGTCATCGAACTCACCAATCCGGCATCGACGTGTTGCGCCAGAAGGAAAATTCGCAGCAGCGGGGCAGCCCCGATGACGCACATCAGCACAACGGTCAGAGATCGCGGGGAAACCAGCCGGACTACAAGCGGCGAAATTAGGTAGAACTGCTCTTCAACGGCCAGGGACCAGAGGTGTGCGAACCATGCCCCGGCCAGGCCCATAAACGGAATAATGAGCATGTTCTGCAGAAAAACGAAATGCGCATAGATCGGCGGTCCGATCGCCATGACGACTCCAGAGTTGGACCGCGCGCGCAGCGCTGATCCAGCGACCGTCAGCAGCACGATATAGGCGAGAATCCACAGGTAATAAATCGGGATAATTCGAAAAAATCGCCGCGCGTAAAAAGTCTTGAAATAGGAGGGTGAATTTCGCGCGTCTACCAGAATTCCACCGATGAGAAAGCCGGACAACACAAAAAATAAATCCACGCCCGACCAGCCCATCAGCACAAGCCGCTGCAAAACAGGGGTCAGCCCGCCTCCGGCGACGCTTCCCTGCTGCGCCAGATAATGAAACACGATGACCATCAGGATTGCGGTGCCGCGCAGTCCATCCAGCTCCGGAATACGCTGCCGCGTTGAGCGGCCCGACGTGCCGGGCGGGACGGAAGTTGGCAGCTGCTGTCGCGACGCGGCCGCATCCGTGGTCCTTGGCGATCCCATGGTTATTTTTGGCTGCCTCTCGACGAACTGTACCAAATCCTCCGCACTTAGGATATTCGTCTCAACCAGACTGGGCTGAAAATATTGAGAACTTAGTGACGGTTAGTTGATTTCTGATCGGGCCGGGCAGGATTTGTCGGAGTTGATTCATCACCATAGTTTGCAATGTGGTGTGGCACGTACTCCCATCCGCGAACGATTGTGACCGCCGGTAGAAAACCCCTCTCGCGGAAGAATGCGCCGCCACCTAAGGCAGCAGCCGCTTCAGCGTGTCGTTGACGGTCTGCGGATTGGCCTGGCCGCGTGAGGCGCGCATCACCTGGCCGACGAAAAATTTAAACAATCCTTCGTTGCCCGCGCGATACTTCGCAACATTGTCCGGATTTTTCTCAATCACTTCGCGCGCCCAGCGCTCGATCTCACCGGCGTCGCTGACCTGCGCGAACCCCTCCGCGGCGATGATTTCCGCGGCGGGCTTGCCGCTCTCAAACATCCGGGCGAATACTTTTTTGCCGGACGCGGCGTTGATATCGCCGCTCTCTACTTTAGAAATCAGGGTTGCCAGCTCCGTGGGGCGCAGCGGGCTCTCCGTGATTTCCTTGCCGGCATCCTTCAAAAAGCGCAGCAGTTCCACCTGGATCCAGTTAGCGGCGGACTTGCCCGGCGCACCGGCGCGCACTACCTCTTCAAAATAATCGGCGAGTTCGCGCGTCGAGGCCAGCACACCGGCATCATAGGCCGTAATTCCGTGCTCGCGCACGAAGCGTTGGCGCTTGGCTTCGGGCAACTCCGTCATGGCGGCGGCGATTTTCCCGGTCCAGTGGCTGCTGACGCGCACCGGCAGCAGGTCCGGCTCCGGGAAATAGCGGTAATCATGCGCGAATTCCTTGGAGCGCATGGGATCAGTGCGGCCGGCGGCGACGTTCCAAAGGCGTGTTTCCTGGTTGATCTTTCCGCCCGATTCGAGCACGCCGACTTGCCGCTCGATTTCATATTCCAGCGCCTTTTGCAGATAGCGGAAGGAATTAAGGTTTTTGACTTCGGCCTTGGTGCCGAATTTTTCGGCGCCGCGCCGGCGCACGCTGACGTTGGCGTCGCAGCGCAGCGAGCCTTCTTCCATGTTGCAATCGCTCACTTCGGTATAAAGCATCACTTCCTTGAGCGCGGTGAGATAGGCGTGCGCTTCCGTCGGCGAGCGCAGGTCCGGCTCGGAAACTATTTCAGCCAGCGGCGTGCCGCCGCGATTGTAATCCACGTAGCTTTTTTCCGAAGAGTCGGGAAAGCCTTCGTGCAGGTTTTTCGCGGCGTCATCCTCCAGATGCAGGCGCGTGATGCCGATGCGCTTGATCTGGCCGTCCTGCTCGATGTCCAGGTGGCCCGCCAGGGCCAGCGGCAATTCGTACATGGAAATCTGATAGCCCTTGGGCAGGTCAGGATAGAAATAATTTTTGCGGGCGAAACGCGAAAATTCCTGCACCTTTAGGTGCAGGGCCAGAGCCGCGCGAATGCCCAGCTCGACAGCGTGTTTGTTGAGCATAGGCAGCGCGCCGGGCAATCCCAGGCACACCGGGCAGGTGTTGGAATTGGGAGGATCGCCAAAACGCGTGGAGCACCCGCAAAACGCCTTGGTCAGCGTTTTCAGTTGCACGTGGACTTCAAGTCCGATAACCGGCTCGTAACCGGCCATGACTTCGGGCGATACGCTCGTTAGTTCTTCGCGCGCCATATTCCCCTCAAGAGTCGATTAGTATACCATCCGCAAAGCGCGGCGGCGCGGACGGCGGGCGCGGACGTTGCCCCGGAAATCTCGCCGCCAGCCACACGGTTTCCCTGGTGCTTTTCGTCAGGACCGCAGCCCCGGATTTTTGCCCACCCTGGCGATGTTCCCGACGGCCCCCAAAAATTCGCGCTCGATTGGTGCTTCGCAATCAGTTACTGTCTCTAAAATTTTTGTGGCTATTGCCCGTAAAGGCACTGTAGAACATGGGCGGCGCAACATTTTCACGATTCCGGTGTTGAATACCCTGGGAGATGGCCGGGCCTGATTTTGCTGGTGATTTAGTTGCGGCCGGTGCCGCTGAATTCGTGACGACGAAGTCACTCTGCTACGAGGAACGCCCTGGGAGGGGCTATTTATGCGAAAGCTTCTGACACCCACCTTGTTTTTAATTCTGCTCGCCTTGCTCGCGATGCCGGCGCCTTCGTCCGCACAGGTGGCCGTCGGGATCACGGTTGGAGTCGCACCGCCGGCTTTGCCGGTGTACACGCAGCCGCCCTGCCCGGTTGAGGGCTATATGTGGACGCCCGGCTATTGGGGCTGGCGGACGGAAGGCTACTACTGGGTTCCGGGCGTGTGGGTCGCGCCGCCGCGAGTCGGCGTGTTCTGGACTCCCGGTTATTGGGGCTTCGCGGGCGGGCTGTACGGCTGGCACGGTGGATACTGGGGACCGCACGTGGGCTTCTACGGCGGAATTAATTACGGATTCGGGTACGGCGGCGTCGGATTCTGGGGCGGGCGCTGGGCAGGCGAACATTTCGCGTACAACACCGCTGTCGTGAACGTGGGCGGAGGCTTTCACAATACCTACGTCGACCGGACGGTGATCAATAACACCACGATCAACAACAATCACTACAGTTTTAACGGCCAGGGCGGCGTAAACGCCCGCGCCACGGCAACCGAGCAATCCGCCGAGCGTGAACAGCACATCCAGCCGACTTCCAATCAGATTTCTCATGAGCAAGGCGCGCGCGGTGACGAACACCAACTCGCCTCCTACAATCACGGCCAGCCGGCGAGCACGGCGATGGATCGTGTTGACGGGCGGCGCTATAACCAGCAGGGACGCATCGCGCAAGGCGTCGCCTCCGGTTCGCTGATGCCCGCGGGAACCAAGAATCTGGAAAGCCGCGAAGCCAATCTGAACAAAGAGATTCATAACGACCGCGCCGCGAACGGAGGGACGCTCACCCCGCAGGAACGCCAGCAGGTGAACCAGCAGCAGAATAACCTCAGCAAGTCCATCTACAACGACAAACATAACGCCGCCACCGAACACTACGGCAACACGGAAGCCGGGCAGCGCCGCTACAACCAGCAGCAGCGCATCGCCAATGGCATCAACAGCGGGCAGATGTCTTCCTCTGAAGCGGCCAAAGCGGAGAACAAAGAAGAGAACATCAACAAGAATATCCGCGCAGATCGCGCCGCCAACGGCGGAAAACTGACGCCGGGAGAAAAGCAAAATATCAACCGGCAGCAGAATCACGCCAGCCGGCAGATCCACAATGAGAAGCACAATGGGAAGGTGGCGCCCAGGTAGAAGACACGCGTTCGAAGGTTGATAACCAACGGCGGTTCACCGATGGGTGAACCGCCATCATTTTTTCGCCCGGGAGCTCCTGGCATTCGGTCCGTGGCGCCGTGTAGGTACCTGCGGGTTTCGGGTTTTCGGGTTTCGGGTTTCGGGTTTTGGGTTTTGGGTTTTGGGTTTTGGGTTTTTTTTGGGGTTCTGGGATCGTTGATATTTCGGTGCCGTGCTGGCAACCTTCAACGGCGCACAGCGAAGAGTCGCTACTAAAACCAAACCGCCCACCTGCTTGCTAGCGGGTGGGCGGTTTTTCTTTTTTTGATTTCCAGTTATCCCTTGCTGAAACCGGGAGCGGGGCGCAACTCAGGACGCGGCGCGGGTTTTGGCTCGGCGCCGGGCAGCGGTTGCGGCGGCGAGGGAGGAGCCGGGCGAATCTTTTCGGGCAGCGGCTTGTTTTCCATCAGCAGGCGCAGCTCGGTGGCATCGAGCACCTCGCGGTCCAAGAGCGCGAGAGCAATCCGCTCCAGGGTGTCGCGGTTATTCTCCAGGAGGCTGTACGCGTTGTTGTAGGCATTGGTGACGATGCCGTGGACTTCGCGGTCGATGCGGATCGCGGTATCTTCCGAATAGTCGCGGTGCTGCGCGATTTCGCGGCCCAGGAAAATTGCTTCTTCCTTCTTGCCGTAGGCCAGCGGACCAAGCGTGCTCATGCCCCAGTCGCAGACCATTTTGCGGGAGATGTCGGTGGCGCGTTCGATATCGTTTCCGGCGCCGGTGGTAATGTGCCCCAGGAAAATTTCCTCGGCGCAGCGCCCGCCCATCAGAACGGTAAGCGTGCCTTCCAGATACGTCTTGGTGTAAGTGTGCTTGTCGTCGATCGGCAACTGCATCGTCAAGCCGAGTGCCATTCCGCGAGGAATGATGGTGACCTTGTGCAGAGGATCGGTGCCAGGAGTGATAGCCGCGACGAGCGCGTGGCCGGCCTCGTGATACGCGGTGTTCTTCTTTTCTTCCTCGGACAGAATCATGGATTTGCGCTCGACGCCCATCAGGACCTTGTCCTTGGACATCTCGAAATCCGCCATCATCACCAGTTTGCGTCCCTGGCGCGCGGCCCACAAGGCAGCCTCGTTCACCAGGTTGGCCAGATCGGCGCCGGAAAAGCCGGGCGTGCCCCGGGCGATTACCGAGAGTTCCACGTCATCGCTCAGGGGAACCTTGCGCGTGTGCACGCGAAGAATTTCTTCGCGGCCCTTCACGTCAGGACGCGCAACCACCACGCGGCGGTCAAAGCGGCCGGGGCGCAGCAGCGCGGGATCGAGCACATCCGGGCGGTTGGTGGCGGCGATCAGGATCACACCTTCATTCGATTCAAAGCCGTCCATTTCGACCAGCAACGCGTTCAAGGTCTGCTCGCGTTCGTCGTGGCCACCGCCGAGTCCGGCGCCGCGATGGCGTCCGACGGCGTCAATTTCGTCGATGAAAATGATGCAGGGCGCGTTCTTCTTTCCCTGTTCAAACAGGTCGCGCACGCGGCTGGCGCCGACGCCAACGAACATCTCGACGAAGTCCGAGCCGGAGATGGAGAAGAACGGAACGTTGGCCTCGCCGGCAATGGCGCGGGCCAGCAGGGTTTTTCCGGTTCCCGGAGGCCCGACGAGCAGCACGCCCTTGGGAATGCGTCCGCCGAGCTTCTGGAATTTTTGCGGGTCTTTCAGAAATTCGATAATTTCCTGCAGTTCTTCCTTGGCCTCATCGGTGCCGGCCACGTCTTTGAACGTTGCCTTTTTCTGTTGCGCGGTCAACAGGCGCGCGCGCGATTTGCCGAAGCTCAGCGCCTTGTTTCCGCCGGCCTGCATCTGCCGCATCATGAAAATCCAGAAAGCCACGAGCAAAAAGAGCGGCGCGGCATTCAGAAGGAAAGTGACCCAGTCGGCGCGGTTCACTTCCTTGACGTTGATCAGAACCTGCTTGTCGCGCAGAGTCTTGGCGAGGTCAGGCGCGGATTCCTTGAAAATCGTGGTGCGAAACTTCTTGGAGGGCTCGCGCCATTCGCCTTCGATTTCATAGCTGGTGGGCGAAAGATACAGCGTTACTTCCTTTACATTGCCCCGATCGACCTGGGCCATGAATTCGCTGTAGCTGGGTTCTTCCTCCCGCGCAGACTGGCCGCTCTTCGATACCAGCGTCCAGAGAAGGACCGCCAGCATGATGATGAACAACCAGAACATCACGGTCTTTAGTGTGGAACTCGGGTTCACGGCTTTACCTCACCTGCCGGATTTTCCGGCGCGCGGCGCCCAATCACTGCCGCGCATCGAGATGCCTTTTTCCTGTACGAATGCGTTCCCATGCGGCCCAATTCCGGGCCACATCTTCGCCGATCGCAATCGCCAATAACCATTAGATGCATGCTGAGTGCCAAAGTAATCCGGCGATTTTCCCTCGCCTGCCAATCACAGAAACCGCGCCAAATCCACGATTTCAGGCACTTTCCGGAAGCGCTTCTTCTCCGATTACTAATCCGATCCGGGTGCCCTGGTCCGCCGCAAATTCCTGCGCTACCGGATAGCCGGACGCCCAGACCACTTTTCCTTCACTGGTCAGTACGGGCCACGCGCCCCGCATTCCGCGGGGAACTCTCGACTCCAGGAGTAAGCGCTTTAGTTTTCGAATTCGCCGGCTCCCATGAGGGCGGAAGGAGTCCCCGGAACGCCAATTTCGAAGGACCAGTGGCCAATGGACACGGTCGAAATCAAGGGCACCCCAGCCCACTACAGTGTCGCTCCGGCTGGATGGCCAGTCAACCATTTTCAAATTGAACCGGCGTTGAATTTCCGGAACGACAACCGAAGCCGGTTGCGCCCGCTCCGGCCGGGAAACGGTATACGCAAATTCAATTCCTTTGTCCGCCCGTTCCCCTTTTCCAACAACTGCGGAACGCGCCGCGGCAAGCGTGAAAGACAGCCGATCAAAAATCCGCTCGACGCCCACGCCCGGCAGATTCAGCCTGGCGCCGCTTTGCGAGCGCGTCGCCAAGTCGATCACCGCATCCACGTGCCTGGACGTTAACTGGGCGCGGCTGCCACCTCGAATTTCGGCGAAGATCCGCCGGACCAGGCGGCGCGTAAGCGCTATGGTGGGTAGCGGCATCGCGGCAGTGCGCGCTGTTGGCGGTACGGCATGCTTCGCCCGCTCGAAGCGCGGCAATGGCTGCAGCAAATCGGCGATGCTCAGCGAAATCGCGCCGGACGATTCCCGTCTCGCCAGCGACAAAAACCATTCTTCTTCGATGTAACTCCAGAAGGCTTCATCCTCGCGCGCGTGCTTTGCCAGGCGCGCCAGGCGCGGCACGGTATGGGCAGCGAAATCACGCTCCAGAAGAGGAATCAGCTGGTGACGGATTCTGGCGCGGGTGCGGGATGCGTCCGTGTTGCTGGCATCCTCGCGCCAGGGCTGCTTCAATGCGGAGAGGAAAGCACGCACTTCCTCGCGTTGCACATCCAGTAGCGGACGAATGATCGCGCCGGACACTGGATAAATTCCCGCGAGGCCTGTAAGGCCGGTGCCGCGGAGCAGGTGCGACAAAACCGTTTCGGCCTGATCGCTGGCGGTGTGAGCCACCGCCACGCGCGCCAGGCTGCGCGATTCCGCGACGGAAGCGAAATACGCGTAGCGCATCCTTCGCGCGGCGTCTTCGATGTTCCAACCGTGGAGGCGCGCCTCGAGGGCCACGTCGCCACGGCCGGATTCAAATTCCAGACCCAGCTTCGCGGCCAGCGAGGCAACGAACTCTTCGTCTTCGTCCGCCGCGGCCCCTCGAAGCTGATGGTGAAAATGCAGCACGCGAAGCGCGATGCCCAGCCGCGCCTGCAGTTCCCCAAAAATGCGCAGCATGGCCACGGAATCGGCGCCGCCCGAAACTCCCAGGCCGATGCGATCGCCGGGACGAACCATTCCGTGGCGCTGCACGGTTTCCAGGACGCGTTTCTGAAGGTCATTTTTCATGCGGCAAAGTTATCGCGGCGGAAGCGACGGGCCGGGCAGGCGCGCAGGCTGAAAATCCACCGGTACGACGATCGTAACAATATAGTTCGAGATCGCACAATCGTGAATGGGAAGTGGACAAGCGGGCGAACGCTTGCGGGGCGTTCAACCGCCGGAACTAGCGGGAAACCTGTTGCGCGAGGATCATGCGGTTATAGGCGATCCGGCGATCGAGCACCACGGCCGCGGCATACGTGCAACTGCCGCGCTCGGCGACGATCCACGGCGCAGCCGACGGCAGCAACCGGCGCGTGGCAATCTGAAACGCGCCCAGCATGCGGAAATAGATGGACACAACCGGGATTTTATACCCATCGCCCTCGGACTCCGGGCAAAGCGCGATCAGCTGCCGGGTGCGCTGGAACTGCTCATCCGCCGCCGTATCCACGCCCAGCCCGCACATCTCGCGCGTCTGCGGCGAGAGCAGATGGTTCTGCGACTCCGCAATCAGCGACCGGCTGAAGGAGATATAGAACTGCAACAGCGTCAGAAATGAAATGCTGAAAATTAATCCCGGGATCATTGGGCGTTTGGCGCAAGCACCCTGGCCGTTGCCAAGCGTGCGTCGCTCGGAACTTTCAGAAAGGTGTACGCCCACGCCGCAGGCAGCCACATGGACGTCAGCGGAAAGTAATATTTCCAGAATCCGTCATACTGCGGGTACAGATTGTTGATGGCATAGCTGCCGGCGGACAGGCTCACGAACACGCCCATGGACAGCACCAGTTGCAGCAGGCGGGTGCGGTTCTCACGCAGCTTGGCCATGGCGCCCCACAGAACGTAGGTCAGCACCACGCCCACGAAATAAAGATTTTGGCCGAGCTCGGCCACAAAGTGGGTCATGAACCGGCTGGAAGAGGCCGCCACCAGGTAGTAAGAAATTCCAGCCGTGCCGGCCAGCAGCAGCATGGCCGCCGCGCGGATGTGATTGCCCACATTCATTTCCGAAAAGACCTGGGAATACAGATTCATCAACACGAAGAACAGGCAGATCGTGAGCAGCGACTGTGAGTAAAAATAAAAATAGTAGTAGAGATCGGATTGATACCCAGAGGTGCGGATGATGCTGTAGCTGGCGATGTCCGTGGCGACGGAAGCGAAGAGATAAAAGACGAGAGTGAAATGCTGGGAGAGGGCCCGGGCCTTCAGGAGGCACGCCAGCGAAACCGCTTCGACCAGCAAGACGGCCAACCAGATGGCATAACTAACTGGGTCCAGCACCGAGAGTCTCCTCTAAGCGTGGACCCAGTCTCGTTCAAGGTTCACGCAATACTATTGGCCTGCGCCCGCTTCCAGGTTGTGCCCTCCGCTGGGCGGAAACGGCCGACCCTGCAAGTTATGGCCTCCGCTCGGCGGGAATGGCCGACCCTGCAAGTTGTGGCCTCCGCTTGGCGGGAATGGCCGACCCTGCAAGTTGTGGCCTCCGCTTGGCGGAAACGGCCGACCTTGCACGCAGTGGCTACCGCATGGCGGAAACGGCCGACCCTGCAGCATCACGGTGGAACCATCGAAATTCGCGGCATGCGTCACCGCGAGCGTCCGAAGCCCCATCGCGCCTGTCAAAACGAGCAATACAAAAGCAACTACCGCGAGACACTTATACATAGAACCCCCGACGGAAAACTAACCCGTACAGGAGTATATGTATATCTGTTCCCTAATGGAACAGAATTGTTACCATGTGTCTAAACGGTCAACACCTCTGGACAATGCTCCTCGGTTGGCATCTGCCAGCCGGGTAGGGAGCAGTTCCCTCTCGCTTTGTCCATGTGCAGAGTAGGATTTTGCGATGGCGCGGTCAACAGTACCTCAGTACTACCAGGACTTGGCACTAAGAGCCTATCTTCTCAATGGTTTCTGCTGGGCGTCCCGGGACGCGCACCGATTTGGGATTTTAGTCGGGCGCATGCCTGCGAAGGCGCGCCGCCCCAGAAGCGTCGGAGCCTGTCATCCCGCTTGACAGTGCTCGGAGGGCATCCGTAACATGGAGCGCTTCATTTTTATTGCCGGCGTAGCTCAGGGGTAGAGCGAGGGTCTCATAATCCCTAGGTCGTGAGTTCGAGTCTCACCGCCGGCACCATTCGCGCAATTATACGCACCGCATATTTTAGGTTTTAGGGGGAAAAGACTTTGGGGAAGATGACTGGTGGTCGATTCATCGCAGAGTACCTGAACGCACAGGGAGTGACCGCATTCTTTTTCGTTCCAACCATGTTCAGCCGGGCCCTGGCTGAGATGGACAACATGCCCATCAAGCGCGTGCTGACGCACGGTGAAAAAGCAGCCGCATACATGGCCGACGGTTACGCGCGAGCCTCCGGGCGCCCGGGCATCTGCGCCGCGCAGGCTGTGGGAGCGGCGAATCTCGCAGCCGGTTTGCGCGACGCCTACATGGGACACAGCCCGGTGATCGCGCTCACCGGCGGACGCTGGGGCCACCAGAAACACAAGATCAACTACCAGGAGATGGATGATTTTCCGATTTTCCGTCAGGTGACCAAAGCTAATTTTGAAGTCGACTCGGTGGGCCGCATGCCGGATCTCATGCGGCAGGCATTCCGCGAAGCCACAACGGGCACTCCCGCGCCGGTGAATCTGCTGTTCGCCGGAAAAGAGGGAGACATCGAGCACCACGAAGCGGACCTGGAAGTGATCGCCGAAGAATCGTTCCGGCAAGTTCCAGCGTACCGCCCTGTCGCGGAAGCGGCGCGCGTGGCCGAGGCGGCGCGGCTGCTGCAGAAGGCCGAACGTCCGGTGATCGTGATCGGCGGCGGCGCGCGGCTCTCCGGCGCGGGCGCGGAAATTCTGAAGCTGGCCGAAACGCTTTCCATCCCCGTGGCCACTTCGTTGAACGGAATGTCGCTCGTTCCCGACAATCATCCGCTGTACATCGGGGTTCCGGGAACGTATTCGCGCTTCTGCACCAATAAGATTCTGGTGCGCGCCGACCTGGTGCTGTACATCGGCAGCCAGACGGCCGGCCAGGTAACGCACTTCTGGAAAATTCCTCCGGCCGGCACGCCGGTAATACAGATCGGCATCGACGCATCCGATCTGGGGCGGAACTATCCAAACGCAGTCTCTGTGTTGGGCGATGCCAAGGTGGCCGTGCAGGCTTTGAATGAAGCCGTTGCCGGCAACAAGGAAAAGCGCACGGCCCGGTGGCTGGAGGAAACCGGGGCGCTGACCAAAGAGTGGCGCGCGGAAGTTCAGCCGCTGCGTGATTCCGACGTGGCGCCGATGCGGCCCGAACGCCTGATGAAAGAACTGGGCGCGTGGATGCCGAAGGACACCATCGTGGTCTGCGATACGGGCCACGCGGGCATGTGGTCCGCGCAGCAATTGTGGGTCAACACACCGTGGGATTTCATTCGTGCGGCGGGATCGCTCGGGTGGGCGTTTCCTGCGTCGCTGGGCGCGAAGGTGGCGATGCCGAAGAAACCGGTCGTTTGCTTCACCGGTGACGGCGGCTTCTGGTATCACCTGCAGGAGCTGGAAACCGCGGTGCGCTGCAACATTCCTACCGTGACCGTGGTCAACAACAACAACGCCTTGAACCAGGAGACCATGATTTTCCGCTCCGCCTACGGCGGAAAAAAATCGCCGAAAGAAGGCGAGATGTGGCACTTCTCTCCCTCCGTCAATTTTTCGGCGGTCGCGGAGACCATGGGCGCACTCGGCATTCGCGTCACCAAGCCGTCCGAGATTCGCTCGGCGCTGGACCGCGCCATTTCCAGCGGGCGTCCGGCGGTGGTGGAAGTGATGAGCGATATCGAAGCGCTGGCGCCGAATCCGTGGGAGCCGTAGAAGGTTTCCTGGGTTGGTTCGCAGTACCTACTTTTTCCTTTGCAAGTTGGTGCTGACACTAACAAAAACCCACAGGCTGAAGCCTGTGCTACTTAAAAACGCCCGCGATTTTGCGGGCGTTTTTGTTTTTGTGGACGTTGTGTGAGTCGCGGCGATAGTGACGTCAGGAAATTTCCAGAATCGGTTTGCCGATCGTGCGGCGCTGTTCCAGATTTTCATGCGCTTCTTCCACCTGATCAAAACTGTAGCGGCCTGCGATCGCGATGGTCAGCGTGCCATCGAGGAGCGCGCCGAAAATCGCGGAGGAACGCCCGCGGATCGTTGGCGCGTCGGCCAAGTGGTCGGCGAGACGCGGCCGCGTCAGGAATAGCGAACCCGCCTCGCCCAGTTCGATGGGATTGATGTCGGTAATGGGCCCGCCAACGCTGCCGAAACTTACGATCAGTCCTTTGGTGCGCGCGGCGCGCAGGCTGGCGCGAAACGTAGGCCGGCCAATCGGATCGAAGACCACGTCAACGCCCCGGCCGTTTGTCAATTCACGCGCTGTGTCCGCGAATTTTCCGTCGTCATACAGAAACGACTCAGCCGCGCCGCGTTCGCGCGCCACTTTCGCCTTGGCTTCCGAACTGGTGACCGCAAAGACCTTCGCGCCCATGCGCTTTCCGAACTGGACGAGGAGTTGGCCGATCCCGCCGGACGCGGAGAGCACCAGGCAGGTGACGCCGGGAGCGAGTTCTCCGACATCGTTCGCCAGATAGTGCGCCGTCAGCCCGTGGAACATGGCCGCGGCCGCCAGATCGAGCGGCACGCCTTCGGGCACTGGAACCAGGCGCCAGGCCGGTACCACGGCGTATTCCGCGTAGCTGCCCCAGCAGATGCAGTAGGCAACTCTGTCTCCAGCGCGAAACTCCTGAACGCCCGAGCCGACCGATTCGACGTAGCCCGAACCTTCCACTCCAAGCGTGGTGGGCAGAGAAACGGAATACGTGCGCGACCCGTCGTATTTCCCCTGCCGGGTGTGGATGTCCATAAAATTAATCCCGGAATATTTCAAGCGGACCAGAACTTCATCGGGGCCTGGCGCGGGGATCGGGAGTTCGCGCCGGACGAGAACTTCCGGGCCGCCATAACGGTCAATCTGGATGGCTTTCATGGCTGGATGGCTTTCATGAATCGGGAATCTGGCTGCGCGCTACGCGCTTTTCGCATCGGCCGCGGCCGAATCATATCATCGCATTCGAAAGGTTCCTCACATCCCGGGCCGAGGAGCGGGCGGGCAATGGGGTATAATTTTCAACCGCTCCGCAAGTTTTCGAACGCAGCAACCTAGGGAGAAGAATGTCGGAGAATTACGACGTTATCGTTGTGGGCGGGGGCAATGCCGCGCTGTGCGCTGCGCTCGAGGCGCGTGGAGCCGGCGCCTCCGTGCTGCTGCTGGAGCGCGCCACCGAACACATGCGCGGCGGAAACACGCGGCATACGCGCAACATCCGCTGCTCGCACGCCGCCGCCGACCAATTTTTTTCCGGGCCTTACTCCGAAGAAGAACACTTGCAGGACTTAATCAGCGTGACCGGCGGTCCTGAAAATATGGATCTGGCCAAAATGGCCATCCGGGAATCGAGCACGCTGCCCGCCTGGATGAGCAACCATGGAGTTCACTGGCAGCAGCCGCTGGCCGGCACCCTGCACTTGGGGCGCACCAATCGCTGGTTCCTGGGCGGCGGCAAAGCCCTGCTGAACACCTACTTCCAAACCGCGCGCCGCATGGGCATCGAGGTTCGCTACAACGCAATGGTTGAGGACCTGGTGATCGAGAACGGCCGGTTCGAAGCCGTGCGGATCAAGAATGACAATCGGGAACAGTTGATCCGCGGAAGCGCGGTAGTCGTCGCAGCGGGCGGATACGAAGCCAACATTGAGTGGCTGACGCGCAATTGGGGCGAAGCCGCCGCAAATTTCATTGTGCGCGGCACTCCTCATAATGACGGCACGCTGCTGGCGTCGCTGATGAAAAACGGGGCGAAATCCATCGGCGATCCGAAAGGCTTTCATGCCATCGGCGTCGACGCGCGCTCGCCGAAATTTGACGGCGGCATCGTGACGCGCCTCGATGCCACGCCGTTCGGGATCGTGGTGAACCGCGACGCGCGCCGTTTTTATGACGAAGGCGAGGACATCTGGCCGAAGCGCTATGCGATCTGGGGCACGCTGATCGCGCGGCAGCCCGGACAGATCGCCTACTGCATCGTGGATAGCAAGACGATCAATAAATTTCTTCCGCCCATGTTCAAGCCGTACCAGGCGGAAACGCTGGAAGGGCTGGCGCCGCAGCTAAATCTCGACCCGGGAGTGTTCGTGGAGACGGTCACGGAATTTAATAACGCCGCGGCCGGAAATTCAGATGTGCACATGGAGCGACTGGACGGCCTTTCGACGCGCGGCCTCACGCCGCCGAAAAGCAATTGGGCGCTGCCGGTGGACCGTCCTCCCTTTTATGGATTGCCGCTGCGGCCCGGCATCACGTTCACGTACATGGGAGTGACAGTGGACGATCGCGCGTGCGTCGTGGAGCAAAGCGGACGCCCGTTCGAGAATGTCTTCGCGGCGGGAGAAATCATGTCCGGAAATATTCTGACCAAAGGCTATCTCGGAGGCTTCGGCCTGACGATCGGCTCCGTGTTCGGGCGGCTGGCGGGCGGAGAGGCGGCCAAACTTGCCCGGGCTTGACGTCATCCAGGAAGCCAGCCGGCAGCTGGTGATCTGCAACGCCTGCCGCTACTGCGAGGGTTACTGCCCGGTGTTTCGCGCAATTGAGACGCGCCGCGACTTCAACCAGCAGGATGTTTTTTACCTGGCGAATCTTTGCCATGACTGCCGAGCGTGCTACTACGCCTGCATGTTCACGCCACCACACGAATTTGCCATCAATATTCCGCAGATTTTGGCGGCGGCGCGCATGGAAACCTACCGGCGCTGGAGCTGGCCGGATTTTCTTGGGCGCGCCTTCACAAATCCCAGCGTGACCGCGATCCTGGCAACGAGCATGGCGGCGCTCGTGGCGGTGATCGCGCTGATTTTTATTCCGTCAGAAAATTTATTTTCGGCGCATGAAGGGCCGGGCGCGTTCTACGAAGTGGTTCCGTATTTCGCGATGGTCTCTGGCGCGCTGATTTTATTTTTGTATGGAATCGCGGTGTGGATGCGCGGCGGCGCGCGATTCTGGTCGGAGACGCGCAGCGTGCTGCATGAAAAGGGCGATTGGAAAACGCTGGCCGCGGCCGTGGTTGCCGCGCTGGGTTTGCGCTATCTGAAAGGCGGCGGTCCGGGATGCTTCTATCCGGATGAGAAGCCTTCATCGGTTCGCCGGCTTTACCATGCGCTGACGTTTTGGGGATTGACGAGCGATTTTATTTCCACGTCGCTGGCGTTTGTGTATCAGGATTTGTTGCATATTCTTCCGCCCTACGCGCTCACCAGCGCTCCGGTTGTATTTGGCGCGATCGGCGGAGTGGCGCTGATCCTGGGCACGGGCGGACTGATTTATTTCAAAATGCAAAGCGACCGCGATCCAGAGCTGAAGACCGCGTCAGGAATGGATTACGTTTTTCTGGTGACGCTGGGGCTGACCGCACTCAGCGGCATGTTGACGCTGATTCTTCGCTCGACGGCGGCGATGGGCGGCATTCTGGTTCTGCACCTGGGGTGCATCGCGGCGCTTTTCGCTTCCGCGCCGTACGGGAAATTCGTGCATGCGGTTTACCGCACGCTCGCGCTGGTCCGCTATGAGGCGGAGCAGAGCAAACCTCACCAGCACGTTGGTCACTAAGTACGCTCTCCAACCGATAGAGAAAGCGGTTTACGTGGCACAGGCTTCAGCCTGTGGGGTTTTAGAACTTGCAAGGACGAACCCCCACAGGCTGAAGCCTGTGCTACTTAATTCCGAAACCAAAGAGGTGGCGGTTTCGTCCACTTCATTATATAAACCGGGGTACAGCTGGATCGGGCTAGACCAATCGAAGATTTCAGGGCGGTTTGCAAAGGGAGGACTTGTATGCGCGGACTGAGACGCACGATGATGTGGTCTTTCGCGGCATTGATTTGCCTGATCGCGCGGCCTGTGGCGAGCGCGCCGCAAAACGTTTCCGGACTGCAGGTCGATAAGACCAGCATCGGCGGCGTGGTGACCAATGCCAACGGCGGGAGCGCGGAAGCCGGCGTATGGGTGCTCGCTGAGACAAAATCCTTGCCCGTGCCGTTCCGCAAGATTGTCGTCACCGACGATCAAGGGCGCTTCCTGGTTCCGGATCTGCCGGATGGAGCCTACGAGCTATGGGTGCGCGGCTACGGGCTGAAGGACTCGGCCCGCGTGAAAGCAGCGCGCGGCGAGACCGTGAAGCTGCAAGTCGCCAACGCCGCGACTCCGCAAGAAGCGGCGAAGATCTATCCTGCCAGTTATTGGACCTCGCTGATTCAGCCTCCGACTGGCAGCGATCTCCCCGCCAGATACAAGACCACGGAAGAATGGCTTGGAGACCAGAGGAATGGGTGCAACCACTGTCACGAACTCGGTATGGCCGCCACGCGCCGCTATACCACGGTGGAAGATTGGGATGCTGTCTTCTCTCGCGCGAAGGCGATGCATCAAGAGCTTAATTTTCTGGGCAAAACTACGGTAGAGAAGACCCTTGCAGATTGGGGCACTCGTATTGCGGCGGGAGAAGTTCCCCCCGCTCCGCCGCGTCCAACCGGCATCGAGCGCAACGTGGTTGTGTCGCAGTGGGATTGGGGAACTTCAATTTCCTTCATTCACGATTTAGTCTCGACGGACAAGCGCAATCCGTCGTTGTACCCGTATGGGAAAGTCTACGGCGGGGATCGAACCGGCGGAGGTATGTTATGGATTTTGGACCCGGTGAAAAATACGGTCGAAGGGCTCAATCTCGAGCCACGTGACAAGAGCCATGGTTTCTCCCTGACCAAGGACTACTACCACGGCGCGGAAGAAGAGCAAGCGTACACGGGGGAAGACAAGGAATGGATGGACAGCCCGCACAACCCCATGATGGATGAGAACGGCAGAGTCTGGATGACCGAGCAGATTCGCGCCGGCGGCAAGCAATACTATCCAGCCTGGGCCAAGGATACGATCGCCCTGGACGCCGCGGATAACAATGATCCGGCTGCGAAGGATATCGCGTTCAATCTTCTGTCCAAAAACGGTAACAATATGGAGCTCGGTTACTACGATACGAAAACCAATAAATTTGTCACCATCGACACCGCCTATAACACCCATCACCTCCAGTTCGATTGGCAAGACCGGATCTGGACAGATGGCGGCGGCAACGCGATGGGTGAAATGGACACCAAAAAGCTGGATTACAACAACATTCAGGGAACTGAGGTAGCCTCTCAGAAGACCTGGATGCGCATCGACATGGACACCAAGAAGATGATCCCCGGAACGGGCTACGGCGTGGCGATCAGCCCCATCGACGGCACCGTTTGGGAAACCTCTCCGCAAGCTCTTGCCCCGGCGAACAAGGTGTACATGCTTGATCCAAAGACTGGGAAATTCAAAGATTACCCGCTGCCTGCTCCGGGACGTTTCCCGCATGGCATTGACTTCAGCACGGACGGGAATGTGTGGGTCTCGCTCGGCAGCGGTCATCTCGCCCGCCTGGACGTCAAAACCGGCCAGTGGAAGTTCTGGGAAAACCCGGGAGTAAAATTTAAGGGCACCGGCAGCGAAACCGGCACCACCGATTTCCCCTACTTCCTGTGGGTAGATCAATTCAACGCGTCGGGTCTTGGCAAGGACACCGTGATCGTCACTGGAACTGCTTCGGACGCCATGTTCATCTTCGATCCGAAGACGGAAAAGTTCAGTGTGTTCCGCGTGCCGTTCCCGTTGCCGTTTTATACTCGCGGTCTGGATGGCCGGATTGACGACGCCAAGGCGGGATGGAAGGGCCGCGGGATTTGGGCGACGTACAGTTCCTACATGCCGAAGTTCACGGAAACGCGGATGGGTTCGGTCAGCCACATTCAAATACGGCCGAATCCGCTGGCGAACTAGAAGCTGTCTCGCAAATCTGTTTTGCGGGTCACGGCTTTACAGGTCGCGGAGACGGCACCTCATGGTGTCATTCTGAGCGCAGCGAAGAATCTCTCTTGGCTTGTTTGCTTGCACTTCGATCGAAGAGAGATTCTTCGCTGCGCTCAGAATGACAACTTCGGTTTTTCCGCTATCGTTTTCAGCAGTCGGTTGAACCGTGAACTTCGGGCGCCAGGGCTCAAGCCCTTGGCGCCCGTTCCAGTTGAATTGTGTAAGCGTTTATGAGATAGCTTTTAGCTGGATTCCATCACATTTCCGAGGTCTTACGATGCCGCAACCGCGGTCGCGACGAGTGGCACCACTTTCCCTGATCTTCGCGACATTTTTAGCGTTCGCCTTCGCCGGCATCGCGCTCAACGCCCAGAGCACGGAAACCTTCAAAGCGCGGCTGTCTCCCGTACCCATTAACGTGGGCATGATGTCCACGGTCGCGGGGACCGGTTCGCTGACTGCGACACTCACCGGAAAGCAGCTCGCCATTCAGGGAACGTTTGACGGATTAAGGTCTTCCGCCACCACCGCGCAAATTCACCGCTCGCCGAAGGGAATTCCGGGCCCGGCGATTGCGACTTTTCAGTTGACGGTCACCAACGCCGCGAAAGGCACGGTCAGCGGAACCATTGAGCTGTCTCCTGAGCAGATCGCGGATTTGCGCAATGGCCTGTGGTATGTGCAGATTCAATCGGAGCGCGCGCCGGACGGAAATTTGTGGGGCTGGCTGCTGCGCTAGCGCGCGAAGGCACGGGCTGCCCGCCTGAAGGCGGGCACTACATGAGATTATGAAAACCCTTAATGCAACGCGGTCCCGGCGGCCGCTCCATTTCCAATTCACGCTGATTCTGTTCGCCGCTTTCGCGCTGCTGGCGGCTGGCTCCGCGACCATATCTGCGTCGCCCGCCCAGCAGACCGCGCGCACAGGTCCCTTCACCGCGGAACAGGCGGCCGCCGGCCGGGAACTCTACGCGTCAACCTGCTCGGCTTGCCACCTCTCCACCATGCAGGGAACATTCGAGGCGCCGCCGCTCTCCGGCACGAATTTCCTGAATACCTGGCGCAATCGCGCGGTGAGCGAACTGATCGCGAAGATTCGCACATCCATGCCGCTGAGTAATCCCGGTTCGCTGAGCGATGCGGACGCCTCGAACCTCTCGGCGTTCATCCTGCAATCGAATGGCGCCAAACCAGGCCCGCAGGCGCTGACAGCGAGCACGCTCGTGCCAATTGGAGCAGTGGCAACCGGCGGCGCGCCCCCACGGGCGGCGCAAGGCAACGATGAAGATGCAGGGCCACGCTCACCTCGCGCCGCGAATGTCCCGCTGGGCCTGCTCGTATCCGGCGAAGTAACAAATTACGTGCCGGTCACCGACGAGATGCTGCTCAAGCCGGATCCGGCAGACTGGCTGCTCGTTCGCGGCAGCTACCAGGGCTGGAATCACAGCGCGCTTTCGCAAATCAGCCGCGAGAATGTAAAAGATCTTCGCCTGGCATGGTCCTGGAGCATGAATGACAGCACGGCGGCCAATGAACCTACGCCGCTGGTGCACAACGGAATCATCTATCTCATCAACACCGATAACATCCTGCAGGCGCTGGACGCCCGCAGCGGCGACCTGATCTGGGAAAACCGCATGCGCCCGCCGAAGAGCCAGGCCGGCGGAACGGGCGCCATGCGCAACATGGCCATTTATCAGGATAAAGTTTTTGCGGAAACCACCGACGCGCATCTCTTCGCGATCGACGCGCGCACCGGAAAAACCGTGTGGGAAGCGGTTGTCGGCGACAGCGCCAAGGGCTACGGGAGTTCCAGCGGACCGATCATCATTCACGGCAAAGTGATCCAGGGCGAAAACGGATGCGATCGCTACAAGGCCGATGAAAAAGAGCAGGGCTGCTTCATCAGCGCTTTCGATCCGGCGACCGGAAAATTGCTGTGGCGGTTTAACACCATCGCGCGCGCCGGAGAACCCGGCGGCGATACCTGGGGCGACCTGCCGAACATGCTGCGCGTCGGCGCCGAAACATGGATCACCGGCAGCTACGATCCTGAACTGAACCTGACGTACTGGGGCGTGGCTCAGGCCAAACCCTGGATGCAGGTGAGCCGCGGCACGCGGGGCGCGGCACTTTATTCCAGCTCCACGCTGGCCCTGAATCCCGACGCCGGAAAACTGGCCTGGTATTTTCAGCACGTGCAGGGCGAGACGCTGGACATGGATGAAGTTTACGAACGCGTTCTGGTCGACATCGGCGACCGCAAAACGTTATTCACCATTGGCAAGGCCGGAATTCTGTGGAAGCTTGACCGCAAGACGGGTGAGTTCATCGGCGCGAAAGAAACGCTGTTTCAAAATATTTTCAACGTGAATGAAAAAACGGGAAAGCTCACCTACCGTCCCGACATCCTGGAACAGGAAATCGGCAAGTGGACGCCCGTCTGCCCCAGCACCGAAGGCGGCCACAACTGGCAGGCCATGAGCTATGACCCGGCGACGGAACGCCTGATCATTCCCCTCAGCCAGAGTTGCATGGAAATCGCCGGCCGCAAGGTGGAGTTCGTGGACGGCTCGGGCGGGACCATGGGCGATCGCTTGTTTTACGAGATGCCTGGAACAGACGGCAACGTCGGGCGCCTCGCGGCATTCGATGTGAAGACGATGAAAGAAGTCTGGAACGTGCAGCAGAGGCCGTCGTTCTTAACGGCCGTGCTTTCGACCGCCGGCGGAATTGCATTCGTCGGCGACCTCAACCGGGTCTTCCGCGCGGTCGATATCAACACTGGCAAAACGCTGTGGCAGGTACGCCTCGGCACTTCGGTGCAGGGTTTCCCGGTGACGTTCAGTGTCGGCGGCAAACAGTATGTCGCGGTTACCACCGGACTGGGCGGCGGGAGCCCCCGCAATGTGCCGCGCACGATTTTGCCGGACGTGCACTATCCGGCAAACGGCAATGCGCTGTACGTTTTCGCCCTACCGGAGAAGTAGTGTTATTCCGTCTGCGGGCGGACGGGATTGTCATTCTGAGCGAAGCGAAGAATCTCTCTTCGATCTACGTGCAAGCAAAGAAACAAAGAGGGATTCTTCGCTTCGCTCAGAATGACAGCGTTTTCTAATTTTTCCGCGGTCTCTGCAGTATGTGCCTCTCTCCTTCCTGTGGATTGATCTTCATTCGACGCGCCACGGCAAAATCGCAAAGAATCTCGCGTCCCATTCCGTTACAATATGGCGCTCCGTGAATCTAAATTCAGGCGGGATAATTCTTCGAACCAACTATTGAGGGGGACGGATGGCAGAATCAGGGGCATCTACGCGCAAGCTGACCATGGCCGACATTCACGCGGCGGCCGATCGGTTGAAAAACTGGGGCCGTTGGGGAGCGAATGACGAGATCGGCACGCTGAACTACACGACCCCGGAAGACATCGTGGCGGCGACGCGCCTGGTGCAAAAGGGAAAAGTGTTTTCGCTGGCGCTTCCGTACGATCAGCACGGCCCGCAGGGCGGCAAGTCAAAATATCCCGCAATGGGGCGCTTCAATCCGATTCACCTGATGCTGCGCACCGGCACGGACGCCTACTCCGGCGTGCTGGACAGCCGGAAAATTCGCGGTTCGGACGACGTGATCATCATGCCGACGCAGGCCGGCACACAGTGGGACGGACTGGGCCATATTTTTTACGGCGATCACATGTGGAACGGCTACGACTGCCGCCAGGTAACCTCCGCCGGCGCGCAGAAATGCGGCATCGAAAAAACCAAGGACCGGATGGTGGGCCGCGGCGTGCTTTTCGATATTCCCCGCATGCTCGGAATGTCGCACCTGCCGGACACGTTTGCCATCACCAACGAATTGCTCGATAAGGCCGAAAAACATTCGGGCGTCGAAGTGCGCCGCGGCGATTACCTGCTAGTCCGCACCGGTCAAATTGAAGCGATGCTTTCCGCGAGACAATTGGGACGGCTACTCCGGCGGCGACGCTCCCGGCCTGGCTTTTGAAACTCTGGACTGGCTGCACAAAAAGCAGGTGGCGGCCGTGGCCACGGACACCTGGGGCGCGGAAGTCCGGCCGAACGAAACGGACGAAGCCAACCAGCCTTGGCACTGGATTTCGATTCCGATCATGGGGCTGACCGTGGGCGAAATTTTCGATCTCGCCGATCTCTCCAAGGAATGCGCGGAAGACAAGCGCTACGAATTTCTCTTCGTGGCCCCGGCGCTTCCGGTCACCGGCGCGGTGGCTTCGCCGGTTAATCCGCTCGCGATCAAGTAGCTTGGGTACGGGTCTCTGATGTGGATTGCGGTCGGGGTGCCCCGTCCTTGCGATTTTTGCAAGGGCGGGTCCTGGTTTTGGTCACTACGCCCGCAGGAACAAATGCAGTCGTCGTCCCGCAGCCCCTTCGCCTCCCCTCGTTGCGTAGTTCAGGAGATCTTTGCGCTGCTATGATGCCGCACGAATAGCCTGCATCGAATCACGTTTTTGAACATCACATATGGGCGCGCTCGGCGAAGCAAATTATAGATATGGATCCGACCGGTTTTAAAGGAGACTTGAATGTCCAATGAAGACGTACTGCTTTCCGCGGCATTAAAAAGTTGGAAACTGAATGTTGACAGAGCCGACAAATTATTCGGCTCCATGCCGGCGGACCTGCTGCTACAGGAAATCGCCCCTGGGAAAAATCGCCTGATTTATCTCTGGGGACATCTCACCGCGGTTCATGACGCCATGCTCCCGCTGCTGGATTTTGGACCGCGGCTGCACCCTGAATTCGATGCAGCGTTTCTCACGAACGCCGACCGGACGCAACCGCAGATCCCGGGGGCCGACGAGGTTCGATCCGCGTGGAAAGAGGTTAACGGCAAACTGTCCGCGGAATTCGCTCGGCTCTCCCCAGCTGACTGGCTGACAAGACATACCGCGGTCTCGGCCGAGGATTTTTCGAAGGAACCACACCGTAATCGGTTTTCGGTTCTTCTGAGTCGCACGGGCCACGTCGCCTACCACCTGGGGCAGGTAGCGCTGGCTCCGAAATAGACCCCGTGGCGCATGCTTGAGCTTGCGCAGTGGCAGTTGAATTGAAAATTGCTGGTTGGAAGAAATGAAACGGCGCAAGCTAAAGCATGCGCCACAACAATCCAGACGGGCAATCGCGGCGCCGGAGGATTTTTCCTCCGGCGCCGAAATCGTTTCAAGCAGTTACTTCTTCATGCTCGACGGCCACAACACTCCCTGATCTTCCTTGGTGACCGGACCGATTCCCTTGTAAATAAACTTCTGCACGCGCTGGCCTCGGTAGGTTTCTGTTATGTAGATGTTTCCCTTGGAGTCAGTGGCGATGCTGTGCGGGCCGTAAAATTCGCCGGGTTGCCGCCCGCCTTCGCCGAACGTGGTAAGCACTTCGAGCGTGTCACGCAGTAGGATGTGCACACGATCGTTTTCGCCGTCGACCAGATAAATATATTTCTGCTGTGGGTCTTTGGAGAAGGCAATGTCCCAGGCCGATCCCGATCCAAGAGTGCGCTTGGCTACGAAAGCTTCCTTGATGAACGTGCCGTCCGGTTTAAAAACCTGGAGGCGGTCATTGACGCGGTCGCAAACATAGACGAGCCGGTCGACGGAAAGATCAGCGCAGTGCACAGGATTGCGGAACTGTTGCGGCGGAGGGGCATCGGGGTTGTAGTTGCCGAGATCGGCGTCATCCGGCTTGTGCCCGTAGGCTCCCCAGTGGCGCTTGTATTTCCCGCTGTCCGCGTCATAGACAATCACGCGGTGGTTGCCGTAGCCGTCCGCGACGTACACTTCGTTTTCCTGTTTGTCGATGAAAGTCTTGGCAGGCAGGCGAAGGTTTTCGACGTCGTTGCTGCCCTTGCTGCTGTTGGGCTTCCCGATCTGCATCAGGAACTGCCCTTCCTGCGTAAACTTCAACACCATGTTGTCGTTGTAGGATTTGGTGGCCGACGAAGCGGATTCATCGGGAGCGCCGCCCGGAGCCGGCGCGGCCATTTTTCCACGCCCGTTGCCGCCGATCCACACGTTGCCTTTGTAATCGATGGTGATGCCGTGGTTCGAATCCGGCCAGTCATATCCATTGCCCGGCCCGCCCCAGTGATGCAGCAAGTTGCCGTCCTGATCAAATTCAAGAACGGGCGGCGCGGCCGCGCAGCACATCGCGATCGGGGGATTCGTCGAGGCGTGTAGCTCACCTTTTTCCAACGAACCCTGGCGATGGATGATCCAGATGTTGTCATGCGCATCGACGGAAACACCAATGGTCATGCCCATCAGCCAATGATTGGGCAGCGGCTTGGGCCAAAGCGGATCCACCTCAAACATTGGCGCCTGCACGCCGGCGGCTTCCACGCGAGATTTTTTCTCCAGGATCGCCGAGAGCGATCCGAGGATTAGTATGCTTACCGCAAACGCCAGCCCGACCACGTAATTCCGCTTCATGGACGCAATCCTCCCTAGGTAACAACTAGAACGCGGACCGTCCCGGGTACGGAACGGTCCGCGCCTGACTATCTTTCCAAACGCTTACTTTTTCGGCCAGAGCACGCCTTCATCCGTTTTCGTTACCGGGCCGATGCCCTTGTACACAAACTTCTGCAGGCGCTGGCCGCGGTACGTTTCCGTCGTATAGATATTCCCCTTCGAGTCCGTCGCTATGCTGTGCACCGCGTAGAACTGCCCGGGCTGCCGGCCGCCGTCTCCGAAGTTCGCCACTTCCTGCAGCGTATCCCGCAGCAGGATGTGAATCTTCTCGTTCGCGCCGTCCGACAGGTAAATGTACGTCTGCTTCGGATCCTTCGAGAATGCGATGTCCCACACCGAGCCGTCGCCCAGCGTGCGCTTCTCGATGATCTGTTCCTTCACAAAGGTCCCGTCCGGTTTGAACACCTGAATGCGATCGTTCACGCGGTCGCAAACGTACAGCAGATTGTCATCCGCCAGTTGCGCGCAGTGCACCGGGCTGCGGAATTGCTGGTCAATCGGCGCATCCGGATTGTAATTGCCCGGGTCGGTATCGTCCGGCTTGTGGCCGTAGGCGCCCCAGTGGCGCTTGTACTTCCCCGTGTCCGCATCCAGCACGATCACGCGCTTGTTGCCGTAGCCGTCGGCTACATAAAGTTCATTCGTCTTCGGGTCCACGAACATCTTGGCGGGGCCCTTCAGATTTTCCACGTCATTGCTGCCTTTGCTCTTAAAGGGCTTCCCGATCTGCATCAGGAATTTTCCTTCTTTCGTAAACTTCAGAATCTGGTTGTCGGCATACGCGCCCGGCTGGCTCGCTTCCGGAACCGAACTCGCGCCGGTGTCCATGATCTTGGGATCCGCGGTGCGGCCATTGCCGCCGATCCACACGTTGCCTTTATAATCCACGGTGATGCCGTGGTTCGAATTCGGCCAGTTATATTCCTTGCTCGGCCCGCCCCAGTGCCCGATCAGATTTCCGGCCTTGTCGTACTCCAGCACCGGCGGCGCCGTCATGCAGCACTCCGCGCCCGGGGGATTCGTGTCGCCGTACTTTTCCTTGAATTCCAGCGAGCCCCCGCGATGGATGATCCACACGTTATCTTCTGCATCCACCGAGACTCCGATTGCCATCCCGATCACCCAGTGATTGGGCATGGGCTTCGGCCACATCGGGTCCACTTCGAACATCGGCGCCATCACGCCTGCGGCCTGTACTGACGCTTTCTTCTCCAGCCAGTACGATCCCGCGCCCAGCGCCACGATCAGCGTGGCGATCACCAGCCCCACATAAATATTGCGCTTCATCCGTGTCTCCTCAGTGAACCCGAATCCCCAGAATCGCCCCACAACCAGGAAAAACTACAGCGTCACGCCCATTGCAAGTTCAGGCAGTCCGATTCCCGCGCATCAATTGAGGCCCTGCACATGGATCGCTGCCTCACACCCAAGGCGCTGACCGGAAATGCCGCGTAGCGCACTATAATCTCTTTACCTCCCATCGTGTCAATGAGATAGATGTATTTTTTGCGGGCATCTTCTGACCTGCGATGCAGCGCCATTAAGGATGTCTTAGATCTCGGCCGATTGCGCCGTTTCATCCGGGCCATTCCGCAAACCCGCAAGCAGGACGGGCACATCGACGGCTCGCTCCATGCGGCCGATCACGATGGTCGCCAGCGAATTGCCCAGCACGTTCACCGGAACGAATGCGGAAGACAACAACACGTGAACGCCGAGGATGAGGCCCACGCTCGCCGCAGGGATCACACCCGAGGCGGAAATCGTGGTAGTAAGAATGACAATCGCCGATCCGGCGACGCCCGCGCCGCCCTTTGATGTGAACAACATCGTCGCCAGAAGCGCCAGCTGCTGCCCGATCGTCAAATGGATTCCGAGGGCCTGCGCCAGGAAGACGGAAACCGTGGCCCAGTACAGGCACGTGCCGTCATGATTGAACGAATAGCCGGCCGGCAGCACCAGGCCGACGACTGATTCCTCCACGCCCAGCCTGCGCAATTTGGCCAGCACGGAGGGAAACACGGATTCGCCTGAACTCGTTCCGGCAACGATCATCAGTTCGGCCGCGAAGTAGCGGATTAACCGGAGGATATTGATACCGGCGGCCCAGGCGATGGGCGCCAGCACGATGGCTACAAACAGGGCGCAGCAGAAATAAAACTCGCCGACCAGTTTTCCGAGCGACAGCAAAGTAGCGAGGCCGAATTTCCCGACGGTGAACGCAATCGCTCCAAACGCTCCGACCGGGGCGATCCACATCACGAACCCGATCATCTTAAAGAGAACTTGCGCGACGGTGTGAATTCCGTCAACCAGCGGCTTGCCCCTCGGCCCCAGGGCGAGCAATCCAAACGCAAACATCAGCGAAAGGAACAGTACGGGAATGACTTCGCCGTCGGCAAAGGCTCCCACGGCGCTTCCCGGCACCAGCGTCAGGAGAAATTGCGCGAAGCCGATGGTTTTTGCCGGTGCCTTAACGCCGCTGTCAGCCAGGGTTAACGGATCCACGTGCATCCCGGCGCCGGGCGCCCACACGTTGACCAGAATCATCGCCAGCACCAGACCAATCGTGGTTACAACTTCGAAATAAATGAGAGCCTTGAGCGCGACTCGCCCGACCCGTTTCGCTTCGCCGACGCTGGCGACCCCGTGCACCACCGTGCAGAAAATAATGGGCGCCACGAGCATTCGAACGAGCTTGATGAACAGGTCGCCCAGCGGCTTGAGCGCGTCCGCGCTTTGCGGGCGCAGGTAGCCGACCAGCGCGCCGAGCAACATCGCAATGAGGATCTGAACGGCGCGATCCTTATGCCAACCGCGCGAATGGTGGGGCATCCGGCTGTGGCCGGTTCCGGAGACGTCAGGGTTAGTGGCGGTGGCCATGGCGGCGTCTTTAAACGAGCTCACGCGTTACGTCGTTGAAAAGCTCGTCGACAGAAAAGCGGCGCGGGATCAGTCCCTGCGGTTCGGAATAACCGATGATGGTTTCTAGCGATTTGCGCACCGCCTCAACGCCAAATCGCGGCGGACTGGACTTTTTCTCCGTAGAGAGTCCCGCGCTTTCTTTTAACAGGCGATAAATTTCGCGAACCACATCGGGCCGATCACGGGTGAGGGACTCGCGGATCACCGTCATGTGATTGATCGGAATGCCGCCGTGCCTTTCGGCCCAGCGCGACGCGGCGTCGGCTGCATTGGGAATGAGCGGCTTGAGAGGCGTATTTTCGGGATTTTCGCTGCCGAAAATGGCGGCGTCAATTTCTCCGTCGAGCAGCATTTTCAGCAATTCTTTGCCCTCTGGAGCGCGCCGCACCCACGGCGGATCTGTGAACTCCGCGACGTGCGGCTCCTCAAACGTGATCCAACTTATGCTGCGGAAATCGACGCCGTAATCTTCCTGCAAAAACCCGCGGACCCACGCGCCGGTCGTCTGCGTATACGCGCGCACCCCCACTTTGCGGCCATTGAGTTCGGCGGGCGTAAGCGGGCCGCGTTCGGGATTGTAAAAAATGGTGTGATGCTGTCCGCGCCCCACGACCACGGCCGGGATCAGAATGTACGGCTTTCCGTTCGCCCTGGCCTGCAGGTAGGTGACGATGGCCAGTTCGGCCAGATCAAATTTCTGCTCCCGCACGACAGCCTTAAAAGCCCGGTTGGCGGGTTTCACGTCGGCGAAATTTAAATTCACGAGCGGCGATTGGAGTCGCCCGTCTCTCAAGGCGGCGGTGTTCGGATGCGCTGCGAGAAGCGTTTGCAACGTGAGCGCGGTTTGAGTTTCAGGCATCGGGTATTCCGCCTTACTTCGCATTCAGCGCCGGATAGAGCGCCAGTGCCGTCTTTGAGAAAATCCACTCGCGGTCTTCGGCCGACAAACCGGACAATGCCGCCTCGGAAGCACGCAGCAATTCCGCGAGGCCGCCTTTGGACGCCGGATAATTGGATCCCCATGCAATCCGCGATGCTCCAAATTTTGACACGAGCAACGGAAAGAATGTCGTGTAAGAGGCCTTGCCGTTCTGCGCCTCGGCCATGGTGTGCGGGCTTACTTTCAAGTAGAGATTCCTGTAATCCGCCAGCCTGAAAACGTCAGACGCCGCCGCGTAGGGAGGGCCGTCCGCCAAGGAAGGCTTTGCCAGGTGATCCAGGATCACGGAGACTTTCGGAAAGCGCTCCAGAATATGGATGAGCTGCGGAATCGCTTTCACCGTCATCTGCATGCACACGGGAATTCCCAGCTCGCTGCAGCACTCCCACGCAGGGAACGAGCGCGGATCGTCCACCCAGCCGGCCTGCTCCTGCATGGTGCTGCCGGCCGTAAAGAGGCGCATTCCCACTAAGTTTCGTCCCACCCAGTAGCGGATTTTTTTCGGCGCGTCCGGCGCAAGAGGGTCCACGGAAAAAACGCCGGCGAAACGATCCGGGTGCGCGGCTACGGAGTCTGCAACGTAGGAATTGTCATGGCCATAGCAAGTGGAAGCCTGCACGAGGACCGATTTTTCAATGTGCGCTTCGTCCATCGCGGACAGCATCTGCTCCGCGCTCACCGGCCGCTCGTGGGACCAATTCGATTTATGTCCGCCGACAGGCGCGTTTGGATAGCGCGCCGTATCGGTGCTGATCACATGGGGATGGATGTCGATGGTCATCGCGTCACTAAGTGTGCGCTCCCGGGATTGCGAACTTTCAATTCGGGGTGCACGATTTCGGACCTGCTCTCGCGCCTGATCCATGAGGCGGGATCGAGACCTGAAATAGTTGCAATCCGAACGCGAACAATGCGCGGGATATTGCGCAATTGGGAATTGCCGCGCGCGCGACCTGCCGCAGTCTAAGCCAGACCCGGCAGCCGGTCAATCAAGGCGAGTGGAAGAGAAAGGGAGAGAAATCAGGAGCGAGCAACGCGAGCTTTTCTCTTTGTCATTCTGAGCGAAGCGAAGAATCCCTCTTTGTTTCTTGCTTGCACTCAGACCGAAGAGAGATTCTTCGCTTCGCTCAGAATGAAAAATCGAAATACTTTTTCTGCAACCTGTGAAATCGCGAATCACAAAGAACAGCTCTACTGGAACTTCTAGTGAACGTTTTTGTCCAGCCAGCTCATCATGAATTTGGAAATGCCGGCGCTGTTTTTCTCGGACATCATCTGGTGTCCGTTGCCGGGCAACCCCACATCCTCCAGCCTGACGAACGTCGTTTTTACGCCAGCCTGATTCAGCCACCTGGCCACGCAATGCGAGTACGGGCGGTGATAGCTCGCTTCACCAGAAAATTCCAGCACCGGAATATTCGCCAGGTTCGGGAGCTTGTGCGCGGGCTCCTGCTGCACCCAGCACGGGATCAGGTCCGGGCCGTCGGCTTTATCCTCGCGAACCGGCTTCAGTTCCGCGGGTTCCTTCACTTCCGGCACGTAGTGAAGCGGCAGATTGCTCACGCCCCAGAGGCGTCCGGGGCCGGTGGAACCGCGTTCGGCATTTTCGATAGGCGGCGCCACGGGCTCCGCGGCAAGAATTCCTTTGATCAGTTTGGGGCGCGAATCCGCGGCGACCCAGCCGGAGGACGCAGTTCCGGAATTCACCATGAGAATCACGGGCTGGCCGATCATGTCCAGCAATGCCTCGACGGAGTCGGCGATAAGCTGCGCGCCATTGGGCGTCGAAACACCCTGCAATTCCGTTTTCGCGAAGTAGTCGAACACGGGATCGCCCATCTTGCCCTTGTTCGCGGCTTCGCTCGGCCACTGCGTATATTTTTTGGATTGCGGCCAGCTGCTTTGCGGAGTCGCGGCGGGCCGCCCAAGCGACCAGACTTCTTCCATCAACGGCCCCGAGCGTGGAGGAGTGATCGTTCCGTCAAGCTCGGGATTGTAGGCCGAGCGCCCGGTGGCGGGAAAATCCATCAGGTACACCGTGTAACCCTGGTTGATGAAATCATATGCCCAGCCCGGCCTGCCGTCCGGCGTTTCGATCATGCTGTACGCGCCCTGCCCGCCTCCTCCGGTGGCAAACACCACCGGATAAGGATGGCGAATTTCTTTCGGCACCCACACTTCCACGTACATGGCGCCGTCCATCGTTTCCTTGCCGGGAGCGCCTGACCACTTGCCGCCGACATAGATGTGGCCCTCGCGTCCAATATTCGCGGTGGAAAACGTAGTGATCGCGGCGGGAGGCGCCGTTCCCGCAGCGCCCGCGGATTTCCAGGCGTTCGCGGCAAACCATCCGCCCACGGCGACGGCTGCCAGCAGCAAAATACCGGACGTCGAAAGTTTCACTCGCATCTCGCACCTGCCCTTTGTGCTCTCGCTGCACTCCAAGCGAGAGCCAATTTTCAGATTTCAGAAACTCAACGAAGCGAATCCGCGGAGCAACTCGCCGCGATGCTCTTGACGCGCGGAGGGGGTTTCGGAGGTCCGAGCTTTAGCTCGGACGTTACATCCGCGATGCTCCGGGGCTTGTGAGCCCCTGAGACCTCAGGGACTAAATGCCTGCCCACCCGCGTCGCAGCGTCCGACGAAAAGGTCGGACCTCCGAAATCGAAAATCCCAACGCCGCTTTATTTCGCGATGGGCACGAGCGCCGCGCCCGCCGGCACCCATTTTCCGTTTTGCTTCACAAAAATCCGCAGCACGTTCGCTTCGGCGCGAACGGTAATGTTTCCCTTGTCGTCCGCAGCCTTAAACACGGTGTGATCCGTGGCCATCGCCACGACTCCGTACACCGCCCGCAGCTCGAAATCCTGCGGGTTCGGTCCGGCGTCTCCCGGAGAAACGGGATGAGCGGTGGCCGTGGCGGTCTGGCGTTTAACCATTTCCATCTTGTCGGTTACTTCGCCCTGCATGCTCACTTCAAAAAATGTGGATGGCCAGATGTGATTCTTAAAATCGACGCAATCCTGGGCATGGTCCTTGTGATATTTGTGGGCGCAGACCCACTGGTTGTTGATGTCCGCGAGTTCCTTTTCCAGGTCGGTCCAGGCCTTGTCGCCTTTCTTCATGCCCTCCTGGGCATGCGCCATGCCTGCAAAGGCCATCGCCAGAACCAAAAATACAATCCGAAATTTCGTCATCTGCATTCTCCTGGGTCCCTGAAATTGTTTCGATCGAACTGTTTTGCTACTTCTTCATGCTCTTCGGCCACAGCACTCCCTGATCATCTTTGGTGACCGGACCGATCCCTTTATAGACAAATTTCTGCAGGCGCTGCCCGCGATAGGTTTCCGTCACGTAAATATTCCCCTTGGAATCCGTCGCGATGCTGTGTGGACCGTAGAATTCGCCGGGCTGCCGACCGCCTTCACCAAAGGTCGTCAGCACCTCCAGCGTGTCCCGGAGCAGAATATGGACGCGGTCGTTCTCTCCGTCCGTCAGGTAAATGTATTTTTGCTGCGGATCCTTGGAAAAAGCAATGTCCCAGGCCGATCCCGAACCCAGTGTGCGCTTGGCGATGAAACCCTCTTTCACGTAGGTGCCGTCCGGTTTGAAGACCTGAATGCGATCGTTCACGCGATCACACACGTAGACGAGCCGGTCCACGGAAAGATCGGCGCAGTGCACGGGGTTGCGAAACTGCTGCGCCGGCGGAGCGTCCGGATTGTAATTTCCGAGGTCGGCATCGTCAGGCTTGTTCCCATACGCGCCCCAGTGCCGTTTGTATTTCCCGGTATCCGCATCGAACACGATCACGCGATGGTTTCCGTAGCCGTCCGCCACGTAGACTTCGTTTTCCTGTTTGTCGATGAACGTCTTCGCGGGCAGGCGAAGATTTTCGATGTCATTGCTGCCCTTGCTGCTGTTGGGCTTCCCGATCTGCATCAGGAATTTGCCTTCCTGCGTAAACTTCAACACCATGTTGTCATTGTAGGATTTGTTGGCAGCGGCAGCGGATTCGTCCGGAGCGCCGCCCGGAGCGGGCGCGGCCATTTTTCCGCGGCCATTCCCGCCGATCCACACGTTGCCTTTGTAATCGATGGTGATTCCGTGATTCGAATCCGGCCAGTCATAGCCATTGCCCGGCCCGCCCCAGTGATGCAGCAGGTTGCCGTCGGGATCGAATTCCAGCACCGGGGGCGCGGCCACGCAGCACATGGCCATCGGCGGATTGGTGGCCGCGTGAAGTTCGCCCTTCTCCAGCGAACCCTGGCGGTGCACGATCCACACGTTGTCATGGGCATCGACCGAAACGCCGATAGTCATTCCGATCAACCAGTGATCCGGCATGGGCTTGGGCCATAGAGGATCCACTTCGAACATGGGAGCCTGGACGGTAGCGGCTTCGACGGCCGATCGTTTCTCAAGCTCCCTCGATCCGAGGCCGAGCGCAAGAATCGTTGCGGCGAAACCCAGTCCAATTGCGTAATTGCGTTTCATGAAAGCATTCCTCCCTGATCAGCGATGCCAGCTTTCCTGCAGTGCACGCTCGTGGATTTCTAACTCCGAGCGTCCTCCGACCGCATGATGCCGCAAAATTTCAGGATGCGCCCGGCGGTGCAATGCCGGGAATCTTCAGGCGAATCCGGTACAGCCCTGTTCGCGCGGTGAGGTACAAAGTTTTGTTGTCCGAATCACCGAACGCCAGGTTGGCGGGAAGTTCCGTCGTCAGCACCGTTCCCAGATGCTGCCCCGATGGCGACATGATCCAGAAACCGCCCGGCCCTGTGCAATAAACGTTGCCCTTCTGATCGACTTTCATCCCGTCGGGAACTCCCGGAGCTTTATCCGCATTCATATCGATAAATAGCTGGCCCGCGCCGAGCGTGTCATCCGGCTGAACGGGATAGCGCATGATGGTTTTTTTCGCAGAATCGTTGACGTACAGAAATTTTTCGTCCGGAGTGAAGGCCAGGCCGTTGGGCATGGCCATATCCTTGAGCAGCAACTGAAGCTTGCCGTCTTTCAGCAGGTAAACGCCGTTGTACGGCAATTCCTTTTTCGCATCCTTATCGCCCTCGCGCAGGCCGGCTGGAGGATCGGTAAAGTACAGCGCGCCATCCGATCTGAAAACGAGATCGTTGGGGCTATTCAGGCGCTTGCCTTCGAATTCCTTCGCCAGGACCGTGCGGTGGCCATCCGTCTCGATCCTCACGACCTGATGATCGCCATGCGTGCAATAGACTACGCGGCCCTGCGGATCGAGGGTTACGCCGTTCGAACCGAGCAGCGTGACCATGGCCATTCCATTATTCATTTGCATGCCGACATTGGAAGGGTCCGCCCCGGAAAATCCGCTGTAAGGAACTGCGACGGAAGTCTTTCCGTCCGACGCGTTAAATTTGTAAATCACGTTGGCGGGAATGTCGCTAAAAAGGAGGTAGTTGCCCTTGCGAACCCAGACCGGGCCCTCCAGGAATCCGAAATTCCCGGCCACTTTTTCGACGCGCGCGTCGTCCGGAACGATTTCGCTCAATCCCTGGTTGATGCGGGCAACGAAATTCCAGTCCTCGCCGCGCGCGAGCATCCAGCCAAACGCCAGGACGAACATCAAGAACAACGGGCGAGTGACCCGCTGGCCTGCGAACCGATGAGTTCCCTCCCGCATCATTTCCTCCGTCGCATCCTACGCAGCGAATGGCGCCGTTCGATTACCGGAGCGCGCTGCCCCCGCGCTTTACCGCGCCCTATTGCTTCGGCTTCTCGATCGGGATGAGCGCGGCGGCCGCCGGCCGCCATTTCCCGTTTACCTTGACGAAGATTCGCAGCACTCGAGATTCGCCCGTCAATTGCAGCTTGCCGTTGGCATCGGCGGAATGGAAGTACGTGTGGTCGGTGGCCAGGGCGATATCGCCATAGACCGCGCGCAACTGAAATTCCTGAGGATCGGGATACGTTCCGCGTGCGGCGTCAGGGTGTTCGTCCGCGGACTTGGATTGAGACGTCAACCATGTCCGCCTTGGTCATGATCTGGCCGTTCGGGTAAATCTCAAAAAACTGATCCACCCAATACTTGCTGCGGAAGTCCACGCACGCCTGGTTCTTTGGTTTGTAATACTGCGCGGCGCAAAGCCATTGCTGGTTCACGTCGGAAAGAGTCTTCTCCAGTTCCGGCGTGACCATCTTGTTCTTGGACTCCTGCGCTGCCGCAGGCCACAGAAACCCCGCCAGCAGAGCCACCGCCAACAACCATGCGCTGCGCATCGGAACTCCCCCTAAGTTAGATTTCACCAACGCTTACTTTTTCGGCCAGAGCACGCCTTCATCCGTTTTCGTTACCGGGCCGATGCCCTTGTACACAAACTTCTGCAGGCGCTGGCCGCGGTACGTTTCCGTCGTATAGATATTTCCCTTCGAGTCCGTCGCTATGCTGTGCACCGCGTAGAACTGCCCGGGCTGCCGTCCGCCGTCTCCGAAGTTCGCCACTTCCTGCAGCGTGTCCCGCAGCAGGATGTGAATCTTCTCGTTCGCTCCGTCCGACAGATAAATGTACGTCTGCTTCGGATCCTTCGAGAACGCGATGTCCCACACCGAGCCGTCGCCCAGCGTGCGCTTCTCGATGATCTGTTCCTTCACAAACGTGCCATCCGGTTTGAAAACCTGAATGCGATCGTTCACGCGGTCGCACACGTACAGCAGATTGTCATCCGCCAGTTGCGCGCAGTGCACCGGGCTGCGGAACTGCTGGTCAATCGGCGCATCCGGATTGTAATTGCCCGGGTCGGTATCGTCCGGCTTGTGGCCGTAGGCGCCCCAGTGGCGCTTGTACTTCCCCGTGTCCGCATCCAGCACGATCACGCGCTTGTTGCCGTAGCCGTCTGCTACATAAAGCTCATTCGTCTTCGGGTCCACGAACATCTTGGCGGGGCCCTTCAGGTTTTCCACGTCGTTGCTGCCCTTGCTCTTGGAAGGGCTTCCCGATCTGCATCAGGAATTTTCCTTCCTTCGTGAACTTCAGAATCTGGTTGTCGGCGTATGTGCCCGGCTGGCTGGCTTCCGGCATGGAGCTGGCGCCGCCGACGTCTCCGCAGTTTCGGATCGATCTTCGCAGCCGTTGCCGCCGATCCACACGTTGCCCTTGTAATCCACGGTGATGCCGTGATTCGAATTCGGCCAGTTGTAGCCCTTTCCTGGGCCGCCCCAGTGCCCGATCAGATTTCCGGCCTTATCGAATTCCAGCACCGGCGGCGCCGTCATGCAGCACTCCGCGCCCGGAGGATTCGTGTCGCCGTACTTCTCCTTGAATTCCAGCGAGCCCGCCGCGATGGATGATCCACACGTTATCCTCTGCATCCACCGACACGCCGATCGTCATGCCGATCACCCAGTGATTGGGCATCGGCTTCGGCCACATCGGATCCACTTCAAACATCGGCGCCATCACGCCTGCCGCCTGCACAGCTGCTTTCTTCTCCAGCCAGTACGATCCCGCGCCCAGCGCCACGATCAACGTGACGATCACCAGCCCCACATAAACATTGCGCTTCATTCGATTCTCCTCGATCCGCCGGGTTGGCCGAATTCCGTTCCGGCCCCCGGGCAAATCTTTCAGCCCATGCTTTTTTTGAAAAGCTCAATTCGATCCCGGCGTCGGTATGCCGGGAATCTTCAGGCGAATCCGGTACAGACCGGTGCGCGCCGTCAGATACAGAGTCTTGTAGTCCGCATCGCCGAACGCCAGATTCGCTGGAAGCTCGCCGGTCATGATGGTCCCAAGATGTTTTCCATCCGGCGACATGATCCACACGCCGCCGGGCCCGGTGCTGTAGAGATTTCCCTTCTGGTCCACTTTCATGCCGTCAGGGCCGCCGGGAGCTTTGTCCGAAGTCATATCCATGAACAATTCGCCAGCGCCGAAGGTGTCATCCGGATTTACGGCATAGCGGGCAATGGTTTTCTTGCCGCCGGTGCCGTCAACCAGATAAATGAATTTTTCGTCGGGAGTAAACGCCAGGCCGTTGGGGCGCAAATCCTTGGCGACCAGCTGAAGTTTGTCGCCCTTCAGCATGTAAATGCCGGTGAACGGAAGCTCTTTCTTGGGATCGTCCGCGGCGTTGCGCATTCCTGCCGGAGGATCGGTGAAATACAGCGCGCCATCCGATTTGTACACCAGATCGTTGGGACTGTTCAGGCGCTTGCCTTCGAATTCGCGGGCCAGCACAGTGCGTTTACCATCGGCCTCGACGCGCACGATTTGCCGGTCGCCGTGCGCGCAGTAGACCACGCGGCCTTGCGGATCAATCGTGACGGCGTTCGAACCGAGCAGCGTGACCATGCCCTTGCCGTTGTTCAACTGCATGCCCGCCACGGAATCATCTGTCCCGGTGAATCCGCTGTACGGCAGGTAAATGGAAGCCTTGCCGGCCGCAGGATCCCACTTGTAAATGACGTTGGCGGGAATATCGCTGAACAACAGGTAGCCGCCCTTGCGCGCCCACACCGGGCCTTCGAGGAAACCGAAGTGATCGGCAAGTTTCTCGACTTTGGCATCGCCGGGAACGATTTCATCGAGCCCCGAGTTCAGCCGCGCGATGAAACTGTAGTCCTGCGCCCGGACGGAAATTCCCGGGAGCGCGATCAACGCGAGCAATGCGAGAATCATAAGGGGGCGAATCTTCACGATAGAAAATCTCCTGGCCTGCGACCGTCTGGCGTCGCAGATTTATTTTGCCGGCGGCGGTATGGGCACGAGCCCCGCGCCCGCCACGCGCCACTTCCCGTTTTCCTTCACGAACATGCGCAGCACACCCATCTCGCGCACCGGAACGATGTTGCCGCTGGCGTCGAGGCCTTTGATCGTGGTGTGGTCCGAGGCCAGCGCCACGTTGCCGTACACCGCGCGCAGCTTGAAGTCCACCGGAAACGCGCCGGTCCCCGGCTTGGGATCGGCTTTCAGCATCATGTCCATCATTTCCTGCTTGTTGACCACTTTGCCGCCGGGAAGAACGTCAAAGAAATCGTCGGTCCACATCTCGCCCATGCTGTCGGGACCGCTGGCTTTTTTGTCGTGCTCAGCCTTCATCCACTTCAGCTCCACCTGATACAGTTCTTTTTCGAGCGCCGGGTTCACGGACATCTTCTCGCTCTTTTGCTGCGCCAAGACGGGCAGCGAAATTCCCGCGGCCACGCAAACAGCCAGAATCCAGATGCGTTTCATCAGAGGTTCCTCCCGGCCGCGATCGTTCGCGGCGCGCTTCCAGTATTGATCGCTTCTATAGCGCGAAAAACGTTTCAGGACGCAACTCTACAACTATTTCGGCTCCGGCGTCAGGATTGGAGTGAGCGACGCCCCTGCAGATTTCCATTCTCCGTTTTGCTTCACGAAGACGAGCACGGACCGGTGCGGCGTTTTCACCATCTCTCCCTTGTCGTTCTTCCAGGTGCGGGTGCGGCGATCGGTGGCCAGCGCCACGTCGCCAAACACAGCCTGCAAATGGAATTGGTCCTGCACGACGCCGGGAGCCGCATTGCTGTCCGCGAATTTGGAGAGGATCTGCACAGCCGTGGATTTCGTGGTATTTCCGGTCGGATCCCAACCCAGGATTTCGAACCAGCTATCGGTGAATAGGTTCGAGACGTAGGCCACGCGCTTCTTCATGTCCGACGAATCCATCCAGGCGCGATCAATTTCGGCGAGCTGCTTTTCCAGCTCCGCGTCCGGACTGGGCGTGGGCTTCAGGTGCATGGCCGGAGTGACGGGCCGCTCGGCTGAATGAGCGGCACGAGGCCCGCGGCGGCGGGTCTCCACGCGCCATTCTGCTTCACGAACAGGCGAAGCACTTTGGAAGCGCGATCGAATACAAAGTTGCCGTTCTTGTCCTTGGTTTTGAAATAGGTGTGATCCGTGGCCATGGCGAAATCGCCGTACACGGCGCGCAACTTGAACGCATCGGGATAGGGCGCGGTGCGCGGATCGGGATTGGACGGAATGCCCTTCGACTGCGTGGCGACCATCTCTTCCTTGTTGAGCAAGTCACCTGTGGAAACGACTTCGAAAAACTGATCGACCCAGTACTTGCTGCGGAATTCGACGCAGTCTTTATACGATTTCACATAAGGACCGCTGCAGAGCCATTGCTGATTGACGTCCCACAGCGTTTTCTCCAGCTCCGCGTCGCCGTTCGCGGCCGGCGCGACGGCCACGGCAGGCGCGGTGCTAGACTGTCCGCATGCCGTGAGGCAAACCAACATCAAGACCCAAGCCCACTTCATAAAGCTCCCTTGACCGCTGGAATCGGTTCGATTGGCGAGCGAGGAAGAGCCCGAAGGCCCTCCCCCGCTCCGCAACTCAAGTTAGAAAATAATCTTCAAGGCGAGCTGCAATTGCCGTGAAGTGGTGGTCGTCAAGTCGATGCCGCCCGCGCCCGCAACAGCGTTCCCGTGTTTGTCGAACAGGAACTCATTGTCCGTCGGGGGCGAGAAGTTGGGGCGGTTAAGCACGTTGAACGCCTCAAACCGAAATTGAGCGTTGAACGTTTCCGAAATTCGCCGGACGTAGTTATTCTTGAAGAGCGAGAAGTCGAAGGTCACGAGTCCCGGACCGATCAAGCGAGTTGCGGCCCGCGTTTCCGCCACGCAGCAAGTAGTTCCGTTCGAAGGACACCGGAGCGGCGGGAGCAAAACATTCGGTCTTGATGTAGTTGTCGACGTTCCCAGGATTGATGGGATTCTGGCAGCCTGATCCCGTCAGTCGGTCGGGATAGTTGATCGGATCGGTGTTGTTTTCACCGATAGAGTCGCCGGAAATCTGCGGAGTGAACGGTTGGCCGGACTGGACCGTCACGATCCCTCCGGTCTGCCATCCTCCGACAACTGGCTTCAGATACTTTGGAGCCGCTGGAGAGTCGGTGACGGTGTACATGTAGCTAATTACAAAATTGTGGGTGATGTTGGTGTCGGAAAGTCCGCGGCGCAATGCTCTGGTTCCAGTAGTACGAGACTGGAAGAGATCGAGTTGACGTAGGGATCGCCAATACCCGTGCCGGAACTGCTGTCGATGTTCTTTGAAAACGTGTACGAACCGCTGAAAGTCAGGCCATGGCCGGCGGACTTAACCGCCGCCGAGCTGCATGCCATGGTAGATGCCGCTGGAATTGTAAAGCTGAGTCGGTTCGCGGCCGACGAAAGGATTGAGCCTGCCATGACCAGCGCAGAATCGTTGGGACCACAAGATTCGGGAACTCGGGTACAACGGGCAAGTCGGTGGTCGGAGTCGAACGTTGGTCCCGGCGCGAAGGAAGAGTCCCGCACTGCCACAGAGGCTGTGCCGGTGGACTCAGATCCGGGAAGATGATATTGGAATCATCATGCTGGAAGACGTTGTGGACGCTGCGAGTGCCGACGTAGGCGATCTGCGTCGTCAGCGTACTCGTGAATTGATGCTGGATGCTGAGGTTCCATTGCATCACGTAGTTCGTCGGCGGATTCTGCTGGATGTAATCGACACGCTTCGAATTGAGATTCAAGGTGCCAGTCTGAAAACGTCCCCTTCGGCCAGTCCCCTGGACTGATGGCGGCCGAGTTCGTGGATTGCAAGCCCGGCCAGCTCGAAGCTGTTGCGCTGCCGTAGCTTGGGAATTGGATCAGCACGTCGTACATGCCGAAGGCGGCGCGCACGGAAGTCTTGCCGTCGCCGAATGGATCCCACGCCAGCCCGACACGCGGAGCAAAGTTCATGCGTGGCATGTGGGCGATGAGCGGTCCGTAAACCGGGTTCTGATTCTCGGAGGCGTAGGCAGCATTAACCAGTGCGAGCAGCGCGGGATTTCCCGTGATGGGTTCCCGCAAGATAGGAAATTCGCAGGCCTGGCATTGCAAACTTGAGATTGTTCCTGTCCCGGTGCTGTCCAGAGCGGCGCCGAACTCATAGCGAAGCCCGACATTAACCGTGAGATGGTGGGATAGGTGCACGTCGTCCTGCACATACGCGCCCCAGATCCACTGACGGAGATGGAAGGACAAATCCCCGGGTCCGGAATTGGCGATCAGCGATATTGGTGCATCATCGAGAAAACCAGGGAACCCGTCAAACGTTGTCCAACCGCCGGCAAATCCTCCCGGGCCACCGGTATTCCGCTGATCTTTTTCAAGAGCGAAACCCATTTTTATCGAGTGGATCCCCTTCGAAATGAAAACGTCATCGGTGACCTGATAGGAGTTCCAAACCGAATGGGACGGTTGCCAGAGCGTCAATCCGCCCTGGAACGTCCCCAGGCCGTTGATAGCGATTCTGCCAATTGTCTGGCCGGCTGTCAGTCCCAGAGAGGTATCGGCAGCGATCGGGTTGAGCGCCTGCGCGCCACTGGGCGAACTGATATTTTCGCGATTGTATCCCACCCGGACGACGTTGATTAGTGCCGGTGAGAACGAGTGGCTTTCCTCTACCGTATACGTGTATCGGTTAATGAATCTGTCGGTCAGCAAATCATTGAGAGAATCGGACGAGGACTGCGACTGGCGATCCAAGGAAAATGTTCCGAACAGGCTGTCCTTATCCGAGATCTTTCGATCCACTCGGAACGTGCCGTAGTTTTCCGGCGTGTTTTGGACTCCGGCGAAAGCGTATTTACCGCGATCGCCGCCCGGCCCTGCCGAAGAGCAGGACGAAAACGGACAGATGATCCCAGCGTTCGGCAGCGGCCATAACGGCAGGTAGGGAATAACTTTTGGGCTGACTGCCGTTCCAGCCGGCTCGTTTGGAACAACATTCGCCGCCGTAGTGGCGCAATCGGGTGGAGCACACAATTGCCCGGTGCGGGCCAATGCTGTCGGCACAATGGACACGTTGCTGGACGAAACGAACTGCCGCAAGCCCTTCGTAATCGGCGAAGAAGAACATCTTGTCCTTCTGAATAGGAAGACCCACGGAAGCCCCGAACTGATTTCGCCGGAAAGGCGCGATGGGTCCCGCGGGATCGAAGAAGTTCTTGGCATCCGCGGCGCTGTTGCGGATGAATTCATAGCCGCTGCCGTGAATCTGGTTGGTTCCGGACTTGGTGATGGCGTTAATGATTCCACCGGAAGACTTTCCGTATTCCGCCGGGAAATTTCCGGTCAGTACGGAAAATTCGCCGATGGCGTCCACGCCGAGGTTTCCGGCAAGGAAGCTGCCGGGCGCGGCGTTGAAGGAATCATTGAGGCTGATGCCATTGAGCCGGTAGTTGTTCTGCGTCGGGCGCGCGCCGGAGATGGTCAGCACGGCGCCCCAGCCGCGCGAGGCGCGGTCGCTGGTGTTGGCGGCGGCCTGCGTGTGCACCGCGTTCACACCGGGCTGCAGTTGCGCCAGATCGGTCCAGGAGCGGCCATTCAGGGGAAGCTCGCGCACGGCGGGTCCGGAGACCACGTCGCTGAGTTCAGAGGAAGCCGTTTCCACGACCACCGCGCTGGCTTCCACCTCGACCTGTTGAGAAGTCTCGCCGACTTTCAGCGCGACGTTAACCTCATGCTGCGAACCGACCGTCAGATCGATTCCCTTCACGACAGACGTTGCGAACCCGGTGGCCTTGACCATGACCGTATATGGCCCGGGCAAGAGATTTGGCGCGGAATACAATCCCGCATCGTTCGTATTTAAGTTCGTTACGACGTTGGTCGATGTGTTGGTAATCGACACCTGGACGTTGGGAACGGAAGCTCCTGTGGAATCGGTGACCGTTCCCAGGATCGTTCCTCCAGTCACTTGCGCGGCCAGGCGCGTCGTGGCGCCTGGAAGGAAGAAAACTACAGACAACACCAGGACGACTGCGAACACCCTTTTCGAACTCGAGAAACATTTCATGACTTTGCCTCCCGTCTCCTCGATCAAAAACCACCTCAGCCCGGTTTGTCCCCTCACCTGAAAATCGATGTGTAAGGAGGGGTCGTACTTTTGCTTCGGCCGACAGGCCTGCAGCGGCCTGACGGCTCGACTCACTCGCCTGCCTTGTGTAATGGGCCGCGACGACCCCTGAAGCGGTCCCTTTGAGCAGTTGATGCGGCGACTCTCGCCGCGCGCGTGGTTGAAGTCAAATGAAAGGGCCTGATTTGAGGCTGAAAAAAAAATGACGGACGGTTTTGGACGGCTTACTGGCAGGAATTCGAATGCCAGAACGAAAGAAGGGGGAATTTCCTTTGAAAACCGGCAGGAACGCGCGAGGACGGATTTCGAACGAATCGGGAGGGCAGCCTGCTGCGTTGGGGCCGCGGAGCGAACCCCGGGGCGACGTCAGTGGCTGAGGACAGCCGCGGAATTACCCCCACACAAGGAGAACGCGTCCCTACGTCGCAGTTGCGCTCTGCGCGAAGGACGGAATGCTATTCACTCCCATGCGATGCAACAACTGGCTAAAGCGCGGATCGTAGCGGATGTTATCGACCTGCGGATCCCAGCGCAGCCACACCAGTTCGGGATCGTGCACTTCGCAGGCACGGTCCAGATGGTCGAAGGCTGCATTCGTTTCTCCCAGGCCTGCGCAAATTGCCGCGGAAGCGTAGGAAGATGAATAGCCGGAACGAAGCAACCGCTTCAGCTCACCCAATATTTCCCTAGCGCCCTGCGTTTCGCCTGCAACCGCATAGATATATCCCAGCGCATTCAGAGCCAGCCGAGTTCCCCCACCGGAGGGGACCTTCCCGCAATGCTCAATCGCCGTCCGGTAACGCTTCTTCTGGGCGTATGCAAGACCCAGCTGGACGTGGGTCAGGCAGAATTTCGGGTCCGCCTTCAGCACTTCGCGGTGCTCTCGAAGCGCGCGGTCAAAGTCGCGGTTGCCGTAGTAGGCCCATCCCAGGATGATGCCCAGAAAGCCGACCAGCGGCTGCGCTTCCCGGATTCTTTCAATCTCCTTGACCGACTCTCCCGGCTTGCCCACAGCCATCAGATATTCCACGTAGTGGCAGGGATTTCCGGTGGTGAGGTTGGGATCGAGTTCCAAGCCCCGGCGGAATTCCCGCGCAGCAGCCTCCCACTTCCACTGCACGGCGTACGTATGGGCCAGCGCCCAGTGGGCTTCGGCCAGAGACTCATCAATCTCCACCGCTCGCCTGGCCGCCGTCTGCGCTTCGCCGAGGGCGTCCTGCGCGTTCAGCAGCCCGGTCATTCCCAGCATATTGTAGGATTCCGCCAGGCCGGCGAACGCCTGCGCGTAACCGGGATCCTGCCGCACGGCCTCTTTCCAATATTTCCGTGAACGCCAGAATCCTTCGTTGGTGAACGTGCTGAAGGTGTGGTGCGCTTTGCGATGCGCATCGTAAGCAAACGGCATGGGCGCGACGTAACTCCGCCGGCGCTTCCAGGAAGGCGCCAGTTTCAGCGCGACTTCCTCTGAGATCCGGCCGGCCACTTCGGTCTGAAAATCCAGGACATCGCCGACATCGTAGCAGTAGCTATCCGCCCATAGATGTTCCTGCGTGGTCACGCTGAGGAGTTGCGCCGAGACGCGCAGGCGCCCTTCGAACTGCACGATGGAGCCCTGAAGCACGGCATCCACTTTCAGCCGCCGGCCGGTGGCGGCCAGCCCGAAGCGCGACTGCTTGTAGCCCATCACCGAGCACCGCGGCTTGACGCACAGCGCCGGAATTTTCGCCAACGCGGTGATCACTGCGTCAGTCAAGCTGTCGGCGAACAATTCGTCGCGCGAATTGCCGGACAAATTTTGAAACGGCAGCGCGGCCAGCCGGGGCTTTCCGGATTCCTGCGGACTTTCGCGAAGCACAGGAACGCCGGGCGCCGCGGATCCCGGAGCGTTATAGCGGTACCCGCGCCCGGAAAGCGTCTCAATCAGCGGAGAATCCCCCGCTGCGCCGCTCAGGATCTGGCGCAGCCTGCGGATCGCGGAGTTGATGCTGTCGTCAAAATTGACGTAGCTGTCCGACCACAGATTTTTCTGGATTTCCTCGCGCGTCACCACTTCGCCGGGACGTTCGCCGAGGAGAGTTAATAGGCGAAACAGCTGCTGAGGAAGACTGATCCGCAGGCCGTCCTTCTGGACTTCACCCGTTCGGCTATCGAGCAGGATGCCGCCGGGCAACGCTCGAAGTGAAACTTCAGGAATTGGCATTTCGGGACCCCGGTTGGAACGGACGGTAGCACCGGGAACTATCAGTGTCAACCACTTCAGCGCGTGCGGGGCGGTTTGCCGCGCAGGATCGAGCGGCACGGCGCGACGTGGCTCATCGCGATGTATTACCCGACACGATATCCTTTTATGCGGGAATAACTATTCAGCAATGAACGCGGCGCGTTGCCGCGATCACTGAACCTTGCAGGAAAAGTTTGCAGCGTCATCCGTGCTGCCGCTTCCGTTGTAGCCGGCCACTTTTCCGTATGGACAAAGCGGACGCGTGCGGTCGATGTTTCCCGCGGTGCGATGAGCGGCAACGATACGATCGGGCGCAGCGCCCGTGGCAACCCACTCTTCGATCGCCGCCATTTTGTCGAAGCTGTCGGTCCCCACACCGCCGGAGCAGTGATTCATGCCCGGGACCATGTACAGCTGAATTGATTTGCCGACGACGCCCGCACCGGTGCCATCCACGACCTGCTTGAAGTATTCGACGCTGCCCAGTGGAGTTACTTGCTGATCCGCCCATCCGTGATACATCAACAGCTTTCCGCCATGCTTGAAAAATGGGCGAAGATCGGCGTCTGTGAAATTCAGCTGCGCCTCGTCGCTTTGCAATGCGCGATCGATGTCGGTGGCGGAATTGAAGCGATGCCAGTCCCATGCGGAATCCTTGAATACGATGTATTTATAGAGTTCCTGCGTGTAGGACATCGGCTCCGGCCCCATCAGCGTGGCCCAGTTCAATTCGGAGCCCGGCTGCAGAAGCGCGGGACGCAGTTCCGCGCCGGTCTGCGGATTTTTTACCGGTGAATAAATCGCGCGCACCGTTTCCACCTGCGCCGGCGTCAGGCACTCCGGCCCGTTGGCGCCTTTGCAGGCCAGCACGGCGGGGTTGAAATGGCAGCGCGCGGGATTTTCAATTACGCCATCTTTTGTTCCGTCCATGGCATCGCACGCCTGCAGGACAGCCGCGTGAATCATCGGATACTTCGCCGGAGGAATGGTGCTGTCCGCGCTTCGATTCGCATAAGTGTTGAGCATCATGCGCGCGATGTGCAGATTCACCCAGTGGATCGCTGCCGCGCCGGCCACGATGCCATCGAAGTCGGCCGGATACTTCGCCGCCTCCGTAATTCCCTGCCGTCCGCCCGTCGAGCATCCATTCCAAAACGAAAGTTTGGGAGCGTTTCCGTAAAATGCGGTGACAATGGCCTTGGATTGCACCGTCATTTCATGCACCGCACGATATGACATGTCGATGAGTTTCTCGGGATGGCCGGGCGCGAATGAAGCCGTATTTCCCTGATGCCCCGTATCCGTGCTCGCGGCGGCATATCCGCTGGCGATCGCGGCAGCTAGAGCCGGATAGCTGATCGCTCCGGCCCAGCCACCGTTGCCCACGGCCTGTAACTTTCCATTCCAACCCGATGCCGGCATCCATACTTCGATGCGAATTTCAGAGTCGGGCGTCGGCGCGAGTGTCGCCGTGATTCTACAGAATTCCGGCAATTGCGCGAACGGGGCTGCACCGGAGGCTGTGGAAACCGGCGGCACGAACGCGCCGGGGGCAACGCTCTGCGCCGACGTGATTGTTGCCTGAGGAAGTGAAAACGCCGCCAAGCTATCGCATGGCGCGGCCTGCGCGACGCGCGCACTGCACGCCAGAATCGCAAGCAGCATTAGACAGCACGGCAGCGCAGGTTGAACGAGCAGCCTGCTCTTGGAAGACATGACTTTTGCGCTCCCGGGAACGTGAAACCGTCACCGCACCGGCGACCCGCGCCGCGTTACTTGTCGGCCGGAATCAGCACGGCGCCCGCGGGACGCCACTTCCCGTTCTCTTTCACAAACATCCGCAAAACGTTGGCTTCTCCGGAAACTGTGAGATTACCGCTGGCGTCCGCAGCTTTAAAAACTGTGTGATCGGTTCCCAGGGCGATATTCCCGTAGACCGACATCAGCTTGAAATCCTGAGGATTCGGGCCCGCGCCGCGAACGACGTCAGGATTTTTTGTCGCACCCGCGGTTTGCGAGGCCACCATCTCCGCCTTGGTCTGCGTCTTTCCGCTCCGGCTCACTTCGAAAAACTGATCCGACCAGTACTGCGCCCGGAAGTTCACGCAATCCTGCATCTTGGGTTTGTAATACTTTCCGGCGCACAGCCACTGGTTATTCACATCGTCGAGTTCCTTTTCCAGCGCGGTCCAGTTTTTGTCGCCCATTTTCATTTCCTGGGCGGAGACCGGAACCGCAACGTTCGAAAGCACCAACAGAATCAGCACCCATGCAAACTTCATCGGAAAACTCCTCTCACTGAAAAATTTGTCCTGCCACTATCGTGCGTCGCCCCATTTTGCGCCCGGGCGTTGGCGGCCCCGCGCGGCCCTTCCGCCGCCGCGAGGCCTGATTCGAATCGCCTATTTCGACGGCGGGAGCGGCGAGGAAGCGCCAACGGCTGGGCGCCACTCTCCATTTTTCTTTACAAATACGCGCGCGTAAGTGACTTCCCTGACCACGGCCAGCTTGCCGGTTTCATCCAGGTACCAGTGACCGGTGCGGTTGCCCGGGGCCACGTGATCGAAGTCCGGCTGGCCTTGCGCATTCAGGCGGACTTTGAAGGAGGTGTGATCGACGGCCATGGCGAACGTTCCGTTGTTGTAAACCGCCATGAGCGTGAATTCGGTGGGGTTCGGCCCTTCGCCGCGAACCACGTCGGGATAAGTTTTGGCTCCGGCGGTTTGGCCTGCGACCATCTGCGCCTTGGTTTGCGTGCCGCTCGCGCCCGGGTTCATCTCAAAGAACTGATCGTCCCAATACTTGGCCCGAGCATCCACGCAGTCCTGGCGTTTCGGTTGGAAATACTTTCCCTGGCACAACCACTTCAGGTTAGCTTCCCGAAGCGTCGCTTCCAGCGCGGTCCAGGCCTTATCGCCTTTTTTCATCGTCGTCTGTGCCGAGGCCGACGAGGTAATACTCATGAGCGCCACAGCGAACAAGACTCGAATTACTTTCATAGGGAGAACCTCCATTCGGAGCGGCCTTATACAATCGGGCGGCTCACCAGTCAACGGAAATGCGAATGATTTCCATCTGACAGAAGGAGACGGACTCTCCTCGAGTCAGAGCCGGAATCGCCAAAGCTCGGGGAAATGAGAAGCGGCTATGCGAAGCCACAGGGATTGGAAAGAGCGGTACGCCCGACCCTTGGAGTGCTCGGAACTGAAGTTTTCAAATCACCCGCGTCGTGTTTAAGCGCGGAGCAAATCTTACGGCAGCACCAGCGTGTTAATTCGCTTCGGGACTTCTCCGACGGGAATCACCGCCACTTGCTTCAGCGTTGCCGTGTCGATCGCCGAAACGGAACGTGACGCCGAGTTCGAAATATAAACTGTCTTGTTATCCGGCGTGAACGTGATCCACTCCGGCACGGCGCCGCTCGGCGCTTCGCCCTTGCGTTCCACCAAAGGCAATGCGGCATGCCCCATCAGCTTCAGATCCGGCAGCGAGTAAACGAACACAGCGTTGGCCAGAACGCTGTTGACCCAAAGCGTCTTTCCATCCGGCGCGACGCCGATGCCGTGTGTGGGAGTTCCCAGCCGCCACTCTGCTTTCCCGAATTCACCATCCGGCAACTTCACCCGGGCCACTTCCTTGTGCGAGGCGAAATCAACGACCACGAAGCCGTGGTAGTTCGAAAGCTGGACATAAATTCGGTGCGTGGAGCCGTCGGCGTTCGCGTCCATGGTCATAGGCCGCACTCCGCCTTCAAAATCCAGTTCCCACACAGGAGCCATCGTCTTCAAATCAACGACCGTCAGCCGCTTGGCCGCGACCGAACCCGCCACCGCATAGTTTCCATCCGGCGTGACGTACACATTGTGCAGCGGGCCGCGGACCGGAATGGTTTTCACCAGCTTCAACGTGGCGATATCGACCACGTCAATCGCTCCGGGCGCGGAGGCTATGCAGATCACGACCTGCTTGCCGTCCTTGGTGACCGCGATATTATTTGGATGGCCACTCAGAGGAACCCTGCCGGTGATCGCGCCGGTCTTCTGGTCCACCACGTCCAGCACGCTCTCCGATTCATTGCTGATGAAGACGAGTTTACCATCACGGGAAAAGTTCACGCCGTGCGGAACCTCGATTCCCTTGATCACCTGAACGACTTTGTTCGTCACGGGATCGATTACGCTTATGGTGTCGCCCGCGCTATTCGTAATGTAGATCCGTGCGGTGGCCGCCAGCGCGGGAAGCGCCAGCAACGCGCAGACAATTTGCAGCAGACCCAGATTTCGAACATTCAGGATTCGGCTCATGACCATGGCTCCTTTGTCGGCGCGCTTGGCACGCGCTCCACGCTCGGATCAAAACCTGGGTTCAGCGGAATTCGCGTTACTTGACCTTCTGGCCGCGCACCCAATCGGCCAGAGTCATCCAGTCGGGATCGCTCTGCGACTCGAATTGCCTCCCGCCGGAATGAAACGCGTCGCCGCCCGCTTCCGGCGCCAGGGGATGATGCAGCAGCGTGCTTCCGAGCGGGTCGCCTGGAGTCACCAGCGCGGAGACGATGGCAAAGTTGCGGCGCGATTCCTGTTCCGTCCAGGTGGTGCTACCCGGAGCTAGCTTCGCCAGCTTCAGCGCGTGATTGGCTTCTTCGTGGCACACATAGCATCGCGCATGGGTAGGCCGCTTTTTCAGGAAGATCGGTTCGACGCGCGCTTTGAAAAACTCATAGTCCAGCGCCGGAGTCGCGGAATCCGCCGCGGACGATTGCGGATGCGGAACCGGCGCAGGTCTCGCGCTCAGGCGCGCGGCTTCCCGCCTGTAGTATCAGAACGAGGAACGCCGTGACCAGCACCGCGGTCCATCTGCTCATTTGAGCCTCCCAAAGCCAATCCCAGGTTGTCCGGCTAGAGATGCCGCACATTCTAAATCCGAAACGCCTTTTGGGCATCAATATTCTTTTTCGGTTAGCTGACAAAAGAGAACCGCGGCGTGACAGTCGCCGCCAGTACACAGTACAATCGTGCCGACGGCGGAACGTTAATTATCACCATGAACCAAGCCTCCGACGCATTGCGACAAGTTCCCCACCTTCCCGAGAGGCGCGCGTTTCCGCGATCCCGCGCCCCTCTGATTAACGTCGATCTTGGAGAAAATCGCACCGGTGTCATTCTGGACCTCAGTGAAGGCGGCATGGCCGTGCAGATTTCGCACGGTCTGGAACTGGGCATTGAAATGCCCGTTCAATTTCGCATCTCCATTTCCGAGCCCGCCATTCAAACGCGCGGACGAGTAGCATGGCTGAACAGCTCCGGCAAAGCCGCCGGAATCGAATTTCTCGAATTGTCCACTGCGGACCGCGATCAACTGAAACGATGGTCGCAAAGAGCGGAAATCTCGGATGCGCGTCCGTGGGCCGAGTCGCCCATACCGGCGTTTTTTGAGACCCGGCCGCGAAATTTGCGGAGTCCAATTACAGAGCCGGACCCAGCCGACGATCTTTTCAAAGTTAAAGGGATAAGATCCGGTGTTTCCCGCACGCTGTGGGTGATCTTGCTGGTGGGTGGATTGCTGATTGCCGCGGCATTTCTCACGGTGGCGCGCCACCGGTCGGGCGCGAAGATGGAAGCTTCGCGCAGTGAAGAACCGGCACCTCCCGCGGAATCGCGGGCCGCTTCGGAAGCGACCGCAGCGACGCCGCCCATTCCAGAAAGCGCTGCGCCGCAACCAGTGACCCAGCAAACTGCACCCGCTCCCTCGGTCCTCGCGCCGCCGCGCGCCGCGCACAAAAACGCTGCGCCGGCCTCCGGAAGTTTTCTTCAGATCGCGGCGCTGCGCCAGAAAGAAAATGCGGACGCCCTGGTGGAAACCCTGCGGAAGAAACAGTATCCGGTACTCATTCACCGGCGTGGTGACTCGGTTCTTTACTTCGTCGTGGTCGGGCCGTTTACGGATGCCGCATCCTCGGATCGCTTCAAGGAAGCCCTCACCCGCGATGGATACCAACCCTTTGCGGTGCATGTCTCGCCGCAGCATTAGTTCTGCAAAAACGCTTCACAAGCGCGCTGCGAAATCATCCTCAAATAGACCTTCTCAACGTTTCGAGCAGTCTTCTCGATGGAGAAATAGTCCCTGACTCCGGAGCGGCCGGTCGCGCCCATTCGGTAGCAGGGCGGCTGGAGCGAGAAGAAGCCTCAGGCGGCCCTGTGCGTCGACCGCGCGTTTGAAGGGGCTCTGGCGGCGTCCTTCGACTACGAATAGGCGAGGTCAGTGTCGTTCAACCAGTTGGGACGTCGGGAACGTGCGCAATGTGCGCAACATTCACAATTCGCTATTCCCCAAGATTCCTGAGTCCGGCGCAACTGTAAGCAACAAATAGATTTACGCTACTCCGAGGTCTCGGTCTTGCACGAAGCCCGGTGTACCTCATTTTCGTCAGGGTAATCCAACAAGCAGCGAAGCGCCGACGAACTACGGTGACGCGGCTGGTATTGTTGGATCGCTGTAAATCGGAGCCCTTTTCCGAGGCCAAATTCTTCGCAGTGTAAACATGGCACACCGCCGTATCCGGCTTCGAGTGCGGCTAACGGGGCAATGGCGCGGCGGTCAATTCCGAGACACCCCGCGATCTCGTGGATTTTCCGCTTGAGAGCCAATGTAAGCTTCAGGCCGCGCCCCATACGGCCAAGGCTCGTGGTGCGCAAACCGAGACCTCTAAGAACGAGCCCCACTTTCTTCGCACCGAGCTTGCCGTCCTCCCCGTGAGAACTCAGACGCTGATTGATTTGAGTCGTCAATCCACCCACCAGCAGCTCCGACATGGGGCAATCAGTTTCCATTCCTTCGTGGCATGCGATCAGGAGTTCTGTGATAACCAGCCACTCCGGCTCCAGCGAACGTTCAATGGAAGATTCTTCATCCTGCTCACGCAAAATTCCTAGTAGCTCTGCGGTCGCCGCCGCATCTCCGAGAAGTGGCGCAGTGAGAGCCCGCGCGATTTGCTTCATCCGTGGACTTAGACCATCCAAATCCAGCGGCGCGGCGTAGTGAAGTTTGACCGCCTCACGGTATTTCACGCGCAGCATGCACAGCCGGGACTGAAAATCCCTTTCGAGTTTTTGCATGGCTGCATTGTCGAGCGGAGGCGTATCACAAGCCGTCGGCGACATCGATACGATCAATCCGCGGCTCGACAATGCCGCATCGCCGAGCGGTTGGCGGGACGAAAAGATCTTGATTCCGTAAGTCGAAAATCGCTTACCGTTCCGAACCGTCGGAGTTCCGGGTACAGAACCGCTCCTAAGCAACCGAAGCAATTCAGCATTCGTGCCGGAACTTTCCAGTTCGAGCTCGTCGACGAGCAACGTTGGCTTCCAAGCATCCAAGAGTTGGTAGACAGATCCGGCGCGAACATCTCCTACGAGCAAACCGCGACGACAGATGCACCATAGGAATTTGAGGAGCTTTGTTTTCCCGCTACCCAGCGGACCCGTGATCCAGAGGTAGGGCGCGGCTTCGAAGCAATCGGGAAACCAGCTTGCCAATGCAATGGCAGCGGCGATCCGCAATTTCTCGGGCTGAATCTTCACAAAGACCGAGAGCGCGGAAATGATTTCCCTGAATAATTCGCTCGGGACGCCGCAAGCCTCGAGCTGAGTTGGAAGACTCAGGTCATGGAAGAATTTCGAGGCGGGAGCAGGAGGCACAAAAATTTGTCCCTGGCGTGCGATTTCGGAAACAATACTCGCCCGCCCATTTTCCCAGTGCAAAAACCGGATTTGGGAGGGAACCTCGGGATCCCGAATGGTCTCGACGAACGCTCCTGACTCGGGAGCGTCTGGCGGACAGGCCTCGGTTACGATCGATTCCCGCTCAACTCTTTCGTCAGCGGCGGAAGATAATGCGCTCTCCGTTCGATAAGGCCTAGCGCCGGCATGGCCGGGTTAGCCGTTACCTGCTGCTGAGGTGCGCACAAACCAGGCTGCGTTTTCATTCTAAACCCTTTGTTACTTCCAGTCCGAAAAAGCGCGTCGTCATCCTGAAGTTCCGACGTTCTCCCCTCACTTTCTGCCCGACCGTGTCTCAACGCAAAAACTAATCGCCGATTCCACGCCGCGCCAAATAAAAAGGGACGCTTGGAAACCTGCTCCCAGCGTCCTCAACCTGCGATGCCTAGCTACTTTGAAGTGTTTATATCACAGGCAACCGCAAAGTACAACCATGCCACCATGAGTCACTATTAGTGACCTTCACCCCCGAATTGAAAACGACGCCGTCCGAGCGTACATCGTGTATTCGATACAAACCCTCGATCTGGCCCGAGGTTCGGGCTACAGAAACGTCCTGAGCAGCCGCAACATTCACGGTGAGCGGATTTGTTCAAGTTTGGCCGCGAACCGCCGCCGATGGCGATCTGCAAGGTATGGATCGAAAAAGCCTGCGTCGCGGCGATGCGTGACGGAGCGTGACATGATCCCAAGCCTCGCCGCAATGACGACCTACAACACGCTCCCGCGCAAGCCCAAGCCCTGGGGGAATGACCAAAGAAGAATTCTGTTCAACTGTACGGTGTGATGGGACTTGCCGAAACAACACGTTTCACGATCTAGTCTGACTGTTTCTTTGTACTTGGCCCATCGAACGAGAACTGCTTTCCTGGCAAGTTCGCTGCGCCGTTCCGCCGTCAGCTTCAAGTCGAGCCTTTCCACCCTTTCGACCTAAAGCCACGGCGTTCGGATCCTTTTCCTTTTTGGTTGGCATCTGGAACCCAAACCTTATATCTGGGATACCCTAAAATCAAGAAAAGGCTTGACCATACTAAGCGCTACGTATATACTAAGCGCTCAGTATGGAGGTTGCTATGAAACGTCTGCCAGCCTTTGTTCGAGCGGAAATTAGGGTTGCGAAGCGGAAATGGAGTGGACTTGGCGGTGAGAACAGAGCGGAACTTCAAAGCTTGGTTCGTCGATACCATTTGTCAGTATCTCTGGGGGATGTGGTCTACATCGAACGTGGATGGTACGTCACGCATTCAGGACTACTCCGATTGGCTCATCGTAGAAATTGCGCAGGCATCAGTACATATGTGGAACGAAAGTGTTCAGATCCTTCAGTCCGGCGATGGGTATTCAAAGCGGTCGTCCACGGCTCACTTCGTTCTAAGGATTTCGTCGGCTACGGCGATGCCGATCCTTCCAATGTTTCTTCCTTGGTTCACGGCGCTGAGATGCGCGTCGCCGAAGCTCGTGCCGTCAACCGCGCGTTGCGGAAAGCCTACGGCATCGGACTCTGCTCGGTGGAGGAACTCGGATCATCCCCGAGGTCCAGCGGCTTCAGGTTCGTCCGAGCAGTTCAGGCCAGCTGCGACTGGAAATAACGGCCACCAGAACGGCCAGCCTCGCCTCCGCGATCGCCTTTGCCTGCTCATCCGACAGCACAAGCTCGACCCGGAACTCGTCAAAGCCTACGCCGCAGATTACTGCGGAACTGCCACGATCCGCGAGGCCAGCCGGGACATGGTCGAAGCCTTCATTAACGATCTCGCCCTGCGCGCTGCCAGGGACCCTGACGGACTTCATTGTCAGCTCAACAGCTACGCCAAATCGCCGGAGGTCGTGACATGAGACGCCATATTGCAGGTCTGCACGGAGAGCGGAACCCTAGTGATGACATCGTAGACGGCGCCTTCCTGGTCCGCGTTGATCGCGTGTTCTATCGTTGGCATCCCGAAAGGCCGTTCTATGTTCTGCGGCTCGTCATCCGCGAACCGGAAGAACGGAAGGATCATTCCTTCACTGGCCGCCTCTACTGCACCCCCAAGGCACTTTGGAAACTCCGCTGGTTCTTGCGGGACTTCGGCTATGACCAAGATCTGATGGGACGCGACGAAGTCGACGAGCGGGCGCTGCTCGGGCTTTCTGGAATCGTGCGGATTTTCCCATACCACTTTGAACCGTCGCACCTTTCTCAATCTCAGCGGGTTTGCACCGGCCACCGAATGGAACGAAATCTCCCTTTCAAAAGAATCTAGCCCGGAGGTGTCCCGTGACGTTTAGTTACTCGCAGATTTCGCAGTTCCTGCGGTGTCCCAGGAGCTTTCGCTATCGGTATCTGGATGGGTGGAGAGAGAAAGATTCTCGCGCAGCGCTGTGCTTCGGCCGTGCGTTTGAGAAGGCTCTCGCGGCATTCTTCGAGCACGAGGATGCCGGAGCTGTGTTGTTCAGGGAATGGGGAGTATACCGCGATGTTCCGCTCGAATACTCTCACGGGGACGACTGGGCCCGCCTGCTTCGCCAGGGGATCGCGCTACTAGAGCAGTTCGCCAGAGATAGCCGCATCCGTGTTCGCCAACCGAAGCGAAACACGCAGAAGAAGATTCTCCGCAAACTGTCCCGGGGAAACGACTTCATTGCTTACGTCGATGCCGTCGAGGCGACCTGGATGGCACGCGGCGTTTGCTCGAATGGAAGACCACCAGCGCACGTTACCCTGAAGAGCCCCAAGGGCTGACTTCGCTCGATCTTCAGCTCGTTTGCTACTCCTGGATCACGGGCATTTCCGACGTCGCCATCGTGGCTTTTGTCCGAAAACGTGTTCCTGAGATTCAGTACCTGTTGGCAACAATCTCGGAAGAGCAACGTCAGGAGTTTGGTCAGTTGGTCGATGCGACAGTCGGACAGATCGAATCTGGCCCAGTTCCCCGCTCATCCCGGAATCCGTTTTCCGCAGAATGGGTGCGTCAGCTGCGCTCACCTCGGACTGTGCCTGGGGAACGAATGCCGCGTGGAAACCAAACTCATTCGACAACCAGGAGCGCGCCGACCTTGATTGGCTTAACGTGCTTGACGACTAACGGAAGGGTGCTCGTGGCTCCTAAACTCAATCGCCGGCGTGCCGTCTTTGTGCTCTCGAAGATCGATGAGATCCTGGCGTGGGAAAGGGCCACGGAGCGGGAGCGGGATTCGAAGTTTGTCGAGTTCGGTCGCTACCTGTGCGAGGTTCGGGCAGGACAATACTGGCGGGTGGACGACGTACGTTCGTTTGATGAGTTTCTGGAGAGGAAGTTTCCAGAGTCCAGACGGAAAGCCTACTACCTGATGGCCATTCACGAGCACCTGCCTCCAATTCGGAAGCGAGAACTCGAACAGATTGGATGGACTAAGGCGAGGGAGCTAGCGAAGGTAGCACGGAGGGACAGACAGGAGTTCGATTGTGCACCCTGGGTGCACAAAGCGAACACGATGCCCGAGAAGAATTCAAGCGGGAAGTTGATCGCTATCTGACGGGAAAGAAACCGAGGCGTGGGAAATTCTTTATTTTAAGGCGTACAAGAGCCAACTGCCGGTAATCGAGCAAGCGATAGAGGCAGCAACACTGATGTTGGGAAGCGACAAATCCCGCGGCTATTGCCTGGAGATGATCTGCGCGGATTTCCTGGCGGGAGTAAGTTTGGAGGGTGGACACCACGATGCGCTGGTGCCTTCCCTTATTCGGCTGGTCCTCGGCCTTCCTAAACCTGAGAAAGATCGGCTCCTCGAAGCCATTCGGGTCGCGCCTTGACTCGAATTCGCAAGAATCGGCCGAGATTAACGCTTGAACCCGAAGCGTATCGCCAGTTGTGTCGAGAAGTGCTCGAACGAGACGGTTGGCGCTGCCAGTCATGTGGAGGGAGGAAAATCTTCAAGTTCATCATATCGAATGGCGAAGTCACCTTGGTCACGACGGCGCTGGAAATCTAATCACGCTCTGCGTCACTTGCCATCAGCAGACTCATAGGCACACGGGCTAAGCCCGCTGATCACGCCTTCCTTCGGAAACTCACTGGGTAGGAGCTAGTTACATCACAAATCCAACTGACCTCCCAGCCCCCACAGAGCTAACCTCGCCAAGGCTGGATGTGGATTGATGTCCTGCGCGTTCGACGGGAGCTGGCAGCCCTGACATCTAGTGCAGTCCATTCGGACAGGAGTTTCGCCTGTACCTCTTTCCGCCCTTTGACCAGCCGCGCCCTTTATAGAGACGCCATATTCTTGAGTTGGAGAATGAATTGTAATGCACTCGCGCGAATGGATTCAGGGAATCCGAATGACCCAGTGACTTCCGCATAGGGCCCATCCAATGAACAAATTCAAAGCTATCGCATCGGCGAAAAGAGCATAACCGTCGAGCTCCATCTCAAGTATCCTATTAACCATGAATTTGGGCCTTGTTCTAGTCACTCTGACTGGCTGTTTGGGGCTTACGTCGTCGGCCAAGCCAAGCTCCACGCCAGATCGAACTACGTTGCAGATTGAAACCAACTTGCTCTCGGAGGAAGTTTTCGGACCGTCGTCGCTGGTGATCGGATGCGAGAGCAGCGAAGAAATGCAAGGTTTAGCGGAACATCTGGAAGGGCAGTTATCCGCGACGCTGCACGTCGATGCAAGTGATTATGAGCTAGCACGACGGATGCTGCCCGTTCTCGAACGCAAAGCGGGCCGCATCGTTTTCAATGGCTTCCCTACCGGAGTCGAGGTATGCCATGCGATGGTGCACGGTGGTCCGTTCCCCGCGACGAGCGATAGCCGCACCACGTCGGTGGGCGCCGCGGCGATTGAACGGTTTCTACGTCCGGTTTGTTATCAGGACATGCCCGAAGCGCTGCGCACGGCGTCGCTGCAGGATGACAATCCGCTTTCTCTGTGGCGATTGCGCGACGGGCAGTACGGGAGACGATGAAATGCGCGCGGCTGAAAGTGTCTTGGAAAAAGTATCCGGTCTCGTCTTTCCGAGCGGAGCCAGGAATCTCTCTCTCTGGGATTTTGCCCGCATTTGGATCGAAGAGAGATTCTTCGCTCCGCTCAGAATGACAGCGCTCTCTATTTTTCCGGAGCCTCTGAAAGTCGCGCCCTAAGAAACAAGCTGCTCAACACTTCGCCTGCCGTCCAAAACAGCGGCACGGCTTCCGGTTAGTCCGGAAGCCGCGCGCACCGCGATCGAAACAGCATCTCAGACGAAAAAACGAGCCGGCGATCGACTACGCTCTGCCGCCGGTTACGGTTAGAAAACAACCTTCAAGGCGAATTGAATCTGGCGTTCGGGGATCGTGGTCCTCACGAGAGCTCCCGCCGTTCCGCCCGGTCCACCGAGTGAAACTCCCGTGGCATCGAACACGTCGGTATTGCCGTCGCCCGGCCCCGGAGGCCCGAAATTGGGACGGTTGAGAATGTTGAACATTTCCAGCCGGAACTGCACGTTGAAGTTTTCCGAAATTCTCCGAATCTGATTGTTTTTGAACACGGAGAAATCAAGATTGGTAACGCCGGGCCCGATCAGGATGTTGCGCCCCGCGTTGCCTCGAAGGTTGAAGCATGCCAGAGGAGAAAGACCGGGCGTGTCTACAACGTTCGCTCCAAGGCTGGGAGGCGCCGGATCGCAATTGGCATTCCAGAATGCCTGTGTGGGAGCCGTCGGAACCGCGAAACACTCCGTCTTGATGTAGTTGGTTGGATTCCCAGGATTCACCAGCGACTTGCATCCGGGACCGCCAAGCCGGTTGGGATATGCGAAGTCATCGCTGCTGAGCGTATTGGCCGGATCGCCTCCGGTGCCCCACGTCGCTGTGAACGGCACGCCATCGCTCACGGTAAAGATCGTGCCCAGTTCCCATCCATCGGCAGCCCAGTGCAGCGGGCCAGTCAATGATTTGGGACTGGGAATATCCCACGTTGCGTTGATCACCAGCGTGCGGCCGACGTTGTAGTCAGAAAGTCCGCGCGTGAGGGACATGTCAAACCAGTTGAGGCTGGAAATTGAGTTGCCGAACGCATCGCCTGCCAGCGTCGCGGAACTCGTGTCCATGCTCTTGCCCCAGGTGAATGTGCCCTGCGCCTGGAAGCCGTGGCTCATGCGCTTGGCCAGCTGAAATTCCGCGGCGTTGTAATACGAGCGGCCCTGATAAAACATTCCGCGAATGGAGCCGAAATTTGGATTAATGGTGTCCGGAGGATTGCCGGCATTCGGACCACTCAGCAGATTTCCATTCGCGTCAAGCTGCGGCCACAGGTATCCGGCTGAAGTTTTCGTGGGGATGACCAGATCCGCTTCATCCACGCGGAACGGTTGGTGAATTCCGCGCGATCCCACGTAGGCGATCATTGCTGAGAGGCTCGAAGTCAGCTGGTATTGAACGTTCAGGTTCCACTGCGCCACGTAGTTGCGCTTTGGGTCGGACTGCAAATACGCCGCGCGCAGCTTGTTGGCAGTAATGAGGCAGGGATCGACATGCGGAAAGGTAAGCGTCGTCCCCGGGGCACAGGCTGCGGGCACCGCCGCTGATGCGTTGATCGCCGTATATTGGAAAAATGGCGCGGATTGAGTCGTCAGCAGAATGTACTGGTAAGGCAGCGGAAGCACGTCAAAGATTCCCGCGCCGCCACGAACCGCCATTCGTCCATTTCCGAACGGATCCCAGGCAAATCCCAATCGCGGCTCGAAATTCCTGGTGGTCGGATTTTTGTAGAACGGATTGCCGAGATGCGGAACCGCGTCGCCCAGGTTGACGAGGTTGGATAGCTGGTTGCCCTTTTCCGTCGGCACCGTGGTCATTTCATAGCGCAAACCGAGGTTCACGCTCAGGTTCTTTTTCCAGCGCCAGTCGTCCTGGATGTATCCGCCGAAGATGGACTGCCGAAGGTCTCGAGGAGTGAGCGAGCTGACGATTCCGCCCTGGAAGCGTTGCGGCGTCGAGGATAGGAAGCTCGGCAGGTCCGGGAAGAACCAGACGCCGTTCGGATCAGTGAACGCCGTGACCTTCAAGAGCATGCGTTCGGCGGCAAAGCCGAACTTGATGGAATGTGTGCCATGCGTCCAGAACGCGTCGTCATAAATCTGATACGAATTCCAGCGGTAAAGATATGTCGGTAGGCCGCCGACTCCGCCGGGAAGCGGAGTGAACCCGCCGCCGATGTTTACGAAGGCCGCGTCCCTGCCGGCGAACGCAAAGAGCGAAGGATCGCCCGCCGCCGGATTGATCGCCTTCAGGCTGGAATTGTTGTTTACGGTTTCATGGTTATAGCCGAACCTCACAGCATTCACGAATGATGGGGTGAACGTGTGGGTTTCTTCCACCGCGACGATCTGGCGGGATGAAAGCGACTGCAGTTCGACGTTGCCGAAAGAGTCGGGTGAACTGTACGGCGTCCGGTCATACAGATAGGTTCCGGAAAGGCCGTCCTTCTCTGAGAACTTATGGTCGATGCGCGTAGTGAAGAAATTCTCATCCACCACCTGCTGCCCATTGAAGATCTCGGTGCACAACGGCTGCCCGCAACTCGCGGGCGTCGGATAGAGTTTCAGATATTGCTGAGCCGCGGCGCTGACCGTGGGATCGGCATGAATCTCGGGCGAAGGCACGTGGTTCACGTTGGCGATTCCCTTGGACTGGCGGATGCCTTCGTAATCGGCGAAGAAAAATGTTCGGCTCTTGATGATCGGGCCGCCGATTGCACCGCCAAACTGATTTCGCCGGAAAGGAGCTTTAGGAAACGCGGGATCCTCAAAATAGTTCCGCGCATCGAGGGCGCTGTTTCGCAGGAACTCGTAGGCGCTCCCGTGAAAGCTGTTGGTTCCCGAACGCGTGATGGCGTTGACCACGCCGCCCGAAGTTTTTCCATACTCCGCGGAGTAGTTGCTGGTCAGTACCGAAAATTCCTGAATAGCATCCACGCCCAGGTTGCCGCCAAGCACGCTGCCCGGGGCGCCGTTGGCGTAGTCGTTCAGGCTGATGCCGTCGAGGCGATAGTTATTTTGCTGCGGGCGCGCGCCGGAGATCGTAAGTTGCTGGCCGAAGCCGCGATTGCCGCGGTCCGCTCCGGAAGCGAAACTCGGTTGCGTCTGAATGGTAGAGACGCCGGGTTGCAGGGCGGCAAGATCCGTCCAACTGCGGCCGTTCAACGGCAATTCACGAACGGTGGTCGCGCTGACCGTTGCTGCAATGTCCGAACTGGTGAGCTGAATGGTGGGCGCGTCGGTGGTCACGTCCACGGTGTTGGAGACTGTGCCGATCTGCAGAGCCAGGTTAAACACCGGCTGCGAACCGACATTGATGGTGATGCCCGATTTCACGCCGGTATTGAATCCGGTGGCCGAGACCGAAACTTCATATTCCCCGGGCAGGAGGTTCGCGGCGGAGTAGAGGCCTTCCGCGTTGGTCGTCACCGTGCGAGAAACGCCGGTGGCCATGTTTTTGATGTCTATTTTGGCATCGGGAACGGCTGCTCCGGACGGGTCCGTAATCGTGCCGGAAAGCGTGCCGCCCGCAACTTGCGCGTGCAATTGAGGAATCGCCAGTACGCCCAGTGCAAGTACACCCAGAAGCAAGAAACACTTCACCCAGTTGCAATTCATTCTCGCACACCCCCTCCGAGAAACTGCAATCCTTGTATGTGGTGTCTACACTTCTGAGTGAGAATCTGTCAAGATAAAAGTGAATAAACACGGTTTTTCGCCATGCATGCGGCCACGCCACAAATGCTCCAACAGCGCAGATATCGCGCTAAAACACGCATCTCGCGCCCCATACAGGCGTGCGAAGGCAGTATGTAAACATTTTGCATAGCGGCGGCGGTCTTGATACGGTATTCCCGGTAGCCCGGCTTTCAAGCAGGCCAGCCTGACACTATTGTAGACAGTTTGACCCAGTAGAGTCACATGGAGGCCATCCCACATGCATGCAACTGACGAAAATATTGTGAGGCCGTCGAAGCTTCTACGCCGGCTTCTGGCGGAACCCGGCCTGGTAAAGGGCGTGAACATCTACGACCCGCTGACGGCACGGATCGCCCAGGATGTGGGATTCAAATTCATCGCCATGGGCGGCTGGCAGGTAGGCGCGCAACTTTGCGTGACCGAACCGCTGCTGACTATGACGGAAACGATCGAGTCCGCGCGCCTGATTACGAAAGCAGTGGATATTCCGCTCAAAGTCGATTGCGCGGGAGGCTTTGGCGAGCCCATCCACGTAGCCCGCACGGTCCGCGAAGCGGAAGCCGCGAACATTGCATGCATTCACCTGGAAGACCAGCGCTGCCCCAAGCGCGCCTCCTACCATCGCGGCGTCGAGGAGGTTATTCCGCTCGGAGAGATGCTCGACAAAATCAAGATCGCGGTTGAGACCCGGCGCGATAAGGATCTCGTGCTTGTGGGACGGACAGATTCCCTGCTTACGCATGGCCTGGCCGAAGCCGTGAAGCGCGGGAATGCTTTTCTCGAGGCGGGTTGCGACGTGGTGGAAGTTTTTCCGAACACCGTGCAGGAAGCGCGGGAAATCGCGAAACAGGTGCACGGCCCGCTGCTGCACGTCAACGTGTCCGGAGACCATGGCGATCTGGGGCGGCCGAATTTCAAGTGGTCTGAACTGGAAGACATGGGCTTCAAAGTCTGCATCGACGCCACGACCGTGATCCTGCTGGCCATGCGCGCAGTCCGCAGCGGCCTGACGCACTACCTAAAAGAGGGATTTCCGCCGGAAGAGGTCGCGCAGGACCACGAAACCAGGAAATACATCGAACGCGTGGTGGGCTTTCCGAAGCTCTATGAGATTGAAGCCCGGACCGTCTTCCGCACGTAGTTGCGCGGCGGCCAGCTCATTTTAAGCCGGGCTCTTACCGCGCGCTTCACTTGCGGCGCAACTTCCGGTTGCGGGCAATGGGGCGGAGGGATGATTGCCGTTCGCCGATCGGATCGGATTTCAATCGCCGGATCAGGTTCAGGCGCCCATCGCGATTGTGTTTGCGCATCAGGCTTTCTGCGCGGTCGCCGTCATGCGCGGCAATGGCATCCACGATCTGGCGATGTTCCTTTTGGGCTTCTTCCGACCGGTGCGCGAGGTCCGTCGAGGAGTAGCGGTAGGCGCGCAGAAGCCCGTACAAATCCTTGCAGAGCATTTCCTCCAGCCAGCGATTCTTGCTGGCCCGGGCAATCATGTGGTGAAATCCGGGCTCGGGCGTTTTGGGCGCGAACGTCAGGGTGGGCTTGCGGCGGTTGCCCTTGCGGACAAACTGCTGGAGCGCCGTCAGTTCGCGCTCCGAAATATTTTCCGCGGCGGCCCGGGCGGCCGCAGCCTCCAGCACTTCCCGGACGATCAACAGCTGCTCAAGATCGTTGATCGAAAGGTCGACCAGGCGAATTCCGTGAAAGGCGGTCCGTTCGAAGAGCCTGCGGGCCTCCAGCTTTCGAATGGCTTCGCGCAGAGGGCCGCGGCTCACGTGCAGCGCGGAGGATAGAGCCAGCTCGGAAATTCTCTTTCCGGGAAGCAACTCGCCGTTGTGAATGGCGGCTTCGAGGGCTTCGACGATTTTGTCGACCAATTCACCGTGATCGGCTGGCATTTTGCAGTCCTGCGACGTGGAAGTCGCGCGCCCGGACGCGCGTTTTTGCGCGCCGAAAATCATAGTGCAAGGTTTAACGATAATTGTGGCAGGCTACGCATGTCAAACCCGGTGCGGCGGCAAACCGACATTTCACTTGACAGAGTATAAATAAGTGTAGACATTTTATGTCTTCAGTTAGAGGTTCGCAGGGCACCGCGAGTCCAGAGAGAGAGGGCGCTTCGTGGAGGAACGGCGTACCCAGATTCAGTTCCAGATCCTCGCCCTGCTGACCCTGATCATGCTGGTCACGGCATTCGGCAGGCTGAATCTGGCTATCGCGGGAAAATATTTGGAGGATGAATTCCATTTTTCAACCCTGATGATGGGATGGATTCTCGGCGGGTTCGCGTTCGGGTACGCGTTATTCCAGATTCCCTGGGGATGGGCAGGAGACCGCTACGGCCCGCGCGCGACGCTCACCGCCGCGCTGTTGTGGTGGTCCACGTTCACGATTCTTATGACATGTGTTCCACTGATCAGCCCGAGCCGCTGGTGGAATTACGCGTGGGCCTTTGCGGCCATGCGCTTTCTGACGGGAATGGGCGAGGCTGCCAGCTATCCCAACGCAAATAAAGTCGTCGCCGCGTGGACGACCGGCGCGCAGAGAGGAATCGGAAGCAGCCTGCTTTTGGGAGGCGTGGGCGCGGGCGGCGTGATCGCGCCGATTCTGTTCGCGGCAACCATGCAGCGCTGGGGATGGCGATCGGCGTTCATTCTGGCGGGGCTGTTGGCGTTTCTCGTCGCGGCTCTGTGGTTCTTGAGCGCCACCAGCAAACCCTCTGAGCACTCGCGCGTCAACGCCGCGGAATTAGCGGCGCTGGATCCTTCGTCGCCCGCAACCGGAAGCCACGCGTTCCGAATTTCCGGAACGCCGTGGCGGGCGATTTTTTCCAACCGCTCGGTTTGGGCACTCGTTCTGAGTTATTTGTGCCACGGCTATACGCCCTACATTTACTTCACGTGGTTCTTCATTTACCTGACGCGCGTGAGGGGTTTTACGCTGATCAAGGGTGGTCTGTGGGGCGCCACGCCGTTTCTCGCGACCACTTTGATGGCTCCGCTCGGCGGATGGATTTCGGACAAAGCGGTGGCGAGTTTAGGCCGGCGACGCGGCCGCCAGATCACCGTGTGGATTGGAATGACATTGTCCGCATTGCTCCTTCTTGCGGGCAGCCACGCGGCAGACAACGTTTCCGCCGTATTGCTTCTGGCGCTCTCCGCCGGGCTTGCGCAATTCGCCGCGCCCAGTTGGTGGGCGGGCTGCATCGACATCACTCCCGCTTACTCCGGTTCGCTGTCCGGATTGATGAATACCTGCGCCAACCTTGCCGGAGGCACTGCGCCCATATTGACCGGATATCTGGCGACGCGTTACGGCTGGGCGACGGCCCTGGATTTTGCCGCGGGAGTGACGTTCGCGGCCGGCTTTATCTGGCTTTTCGTGAACGTGGAAGACGGACTGGAAACCGCAATCTAGCCGAGCCGCGGATTTGCAGAAACGAAGAGCGCGCAGCGAAGCGCGGAGTGCCGAAAAGCTGCATGGCTGAAACTTGGAACTTTTTCGAATCGATTATTCGCCAGACGGAGGTCTTGTGAAGACAATGGCAGCGGCGTTCCGCGAACTGATGCGGAACCCCGGAATTATGCACGCACCTATCGCGTACGATCCGCTGACGGCGCGCATTGCGGAGCAAGCGGGATTTCAGTGCCTGGACATCGGCGGTTACGCGCTGGGCGCCAGCGCCTGCGTGCCCGAACCGCTTTTGAGCCTGGAAGAAGTGGCCATGTCGACGCGGCGGATAGCCGCGGCCGTAAACATCCCGCTGATGATTGACGCCGGCGCGGGCTACGGAGATGCCACGCACGTCATTCGCACGGTACAGGAACTTCAACGCGCGGGCGCTGCGGCGATTCACATCGAGGATCAGGTCTATCCGAAACGCATTCACTACCACAAGGGCGTCGAGCACGTAATTTCCGCCGAAGAGATGTGCGAGAAAATTCGTTACGCGGTTCGCGCGCGCCGCGACCCGGATTTCGTGATCGCCGCCCGGACCGATGCGATGCGCACCGACGGCTTCGCGGAAGGCGTTCGCCGCTCCAACCTCTACGCCGAGGCCGGCGCGGACATGGTCATGATCTTCCCCAACACGGTGGAGGAAGCGCGGCAGGCGCCGCGGGAAATTCGCTCGCCCCTGATTTACGTTAACAGCGAGGGAAACCGGCTGGGCCGTCCCATTCTATCGATCCAGGAACTGGAGGATGCCGGGTACAAGATGGCTAACGACGCCATCAGCGCCATCGCCGTGACGTACCGCAGCGTCAAAGAATTATTCGTGAAACTCAAACAGACGGGCAGCACCGGGCTTGATCCGCAGCTGGCCCGAACGATCCGGAAAGACATTGAGGACACGATGGGACTTGATGAGTATTACCGCATCGAGCAAGAAACCGTGAAATCGAGGCCGTAGCGCTGAATCCGGAACGCGGTACGAATCGCCGTTCCCATGGAGAATGAGAAGATGAGAGTATTTTTTCGATTTTTACGAGTCGCAGTCGTTGCGATGCTCGCACTGTCCGCATCCGCACAGAGCCAGCCGCCGTTGAAGTTCCTGCAGGATATCCCCCTGCCGGGAGTCGCTAGCGGCGATTTCGATCACTTTGCGGTTGACCTTGCCGGCAACCGGTTGTTCCTGACGGGCGAAAAGCAAAATGCCGTGCTCGTGATGGACATCAAGACCAACAAGCTGATTCACACCATCAAGGACGTGGACGAACCGCATTCCATGTTGTTTCTTCCCGCTTCCGGACAACTGTGGATCGTCGCGGGCGGCGACGGCACCATTCGCATTTTCAACTCAAAGACTTACGCGCTCACCCAAACCATAAGATCGACTGAAGGTGCGGATTCATCCTCCTATGATGCAAACAGGCATCTTTTCTATGTGGTGACCGGGGGCGAAGACGCCAAGCTTGACTATTCCATGATCAGCATTTTCGATACCGCCGCGCGAAAGCACGTCGCCGACATCAAGGTCGATTCCAAGAACATCGAAGCGGTATCGCTCGAAAAGAACGGCACCCGGCTATTTGCCAACATTCGCGACAAAAACCTTATCGGCGTAATCGACAGGGAAAAGAAGACGGTGCTTTCCACCTGGACTCTGGGTGACCTGCACGGAAATACTCCGATCATTTACGACGACGCCACTCGCCGGGTATTCGTCGCGGGTCGGAAGCCGGGACTCTTTGAAGTGCTCGACGGCGAGAGCGGCAAAATCGTGGCCAGCCTGCCCAGCACCGAAATGACCGACGACATGGCCTTTGACGCCGCCACCAAGCGCATTTTCGTGGTGTGCAATGATTTCACCGTCGTCTACCACCAGAATGACGCCGACCATTATGCGGAATTGGCTAGAGTTCCGACCGGCTTTCGCGCGAAAACCGCAATTCTGGTCCCGCAGCTTCATCGCTTTTACGTAGCCGCTCCAGGACATGAGACGACGGTGCCGGCTGTGAAGGTGTACGAAGTTCAATAGGAAGATCGTGAAGGGCGCGCGGGGTTTGCAGTGAATGCTTCGCGCGTTTAACTAGCGGCGAATGTGCGCCCTCCGGTGATCGCAGCTCACGAGTGCCGATTCAAACGGCAATCGCGAGCACCCGGAGGGCGCGGCTCATACGATCGACGATCCCGCATCAATGAAAAACCAGGACAGTCCGCTGATGACGGTGACCAACGCGGCGAAATCCAGCGCGTAACTCCAGCCAAACTTCGTGGCGATAAAAACCGTCACCACCGGCGAGGCTGCGCCTCCCAGACTTCCAAATGTAGCCATGATTCCCGAAACCGACCCCGAAATTTTCGCGGAAACATCCGTGCAGGCCGTATAGAGAATGGCCGATGCCGCGAAATTGAAACCTGCCGCCAGCGCCAGTTGCAGCAAGGCCGCGGTATTGTTCGGCGTGTGGCTCCCTGAGAAAAGCAGCAGCGCGGAGCCTGCAATGCTCACCCAAGCCGCGAAGCGCCGTCCTTTCCCTTTTCCGAATTTTTGCGAAGCGCGATCGGAAAGCCAGCCCGAAAGAGGGAGCAGCAAGACATTGGCAACGAACGGGGCCGAACCCCAGAAACTTGCTTCGGAGACCGTGACGCCGCGAACCTCTACGAGATAGATGTAAAACCAAGTGAAGAAAATATAGACCGGATAGACCAGACAGAAATGCGAAAGCATCAGCGCCCACATGGAGGGGCTGGAGAAAACTTTTCGCCACCGGATACTGCCCTGACGCAATCCAATTTGCGCTGCTGCGAGCGGCGCTCTTCCATTCCCCACGATCAACGCCAATTCCGCCGCGTTCACGCGGGAATTTTCTTCCGGCCGGTCCGTGATGTAAACGTAGCATGCCAGAGCCGAGAGCATCCCGATGTCCCCGAAGACCAGGAACGGCGAGCGCCATCCGTAAGCGATCGCCATGCGCGTAAGCAGCACCGGCGCCATGATGCCCGCGACGCCCACTCCGCCCAGAAAAATGCTGGTGCCCAGCGCGCGCTCATTCGGTCCCAGCCAACGCCCCATCATTTTATTGCCAACAGGAAACGCGGCGGATTCGCCGACTCCCATCAGAAAACGCACGATGGCAAAGGACCATGCTGCGCCGAGCCAATGCAACAAGGGCAAGCTGGGAGCGATCGTGGTGAGAATCGTAAATGCGGAAAACCACAGTATGGCCGCGGCCAGGATTCTCCGCGCGCCAAATCGATCAGCCAGCCATCCGCCCGGCAAATGGAACCACGCATAACCCAGGCTGAATGCGCCTAAAATCCAGCCCATCGTCTGCGGCGTGGAATCGGAACTCGTCCTGGAAATTTTTCGCCACGATTCCCAGGTTCAGCCGGTCCATATACGTGAGTCCGGTGACGAACGCTACCAGCGCCACAATCCGCCAGCGTGTTCGCGTGGGAGCCAGCGCTGCTTCCGCGGCGCTTACGTTTTCGAGTGGTGAAGAGTCCGATACCAAGGGCTCGCTCTCCCTTTCCGTGACGGCGCCCGGCGGCGAACGGTTCACCCGCGGGTCGATTCCCTTCAGGAGGCTTCTATCGACAACTGGACCAGCGGGCCGTGAAACTGGCCGCCGTAGATATCCGTGTCTTCAACGTTCCCGGAAAAAACCGGCCTGGGTATGGAAATTTTCACAGTCAGAAGGGATTCGATCACGAAAAACTTTACTTGCTTGAGGTCGGATTTGTAGAGCCGCGAGATCAGTTCGGGGTTGAGCTTTCCGCTGGCCATCACTGTTCGAAAGCTTTCCGCATCCTTGAACATGATGTCAAACGTCAGTTCGAATGGCCCTGCATTTTTTGCTGCGAATAAGTTTGGTGAATTGCCAGAGTTCAGGCATGTCGTCCCCTTTCGACCCGCCGCATCACAAATTTTCCATCGTGATGCGAAATGGCTGGCACGGGTCGTCCAGGTGCCAGACGTGGTTGGCGCAGAATCGGTACACGGGGCCCATGTCTGTACCCGGAGGCGAGAATGGAAAGGAGAAATTGCTGATCAGACCTTCGTACTCGGGAATCGGATAGTGCAGCCCAGTGTGCCAGACGATCGGCAGTATATCCGCCGCGAGCGCCTGCGAAGACGCCACGACATCCATAATCAATCCCGCTTCGTGGCCTTCGAAAGCGGGGTTCGGCTCGAGAGGACCCATCGTGCCGTTCGCGCCGTAGACCCGGAACTGGAGCGAATAGTCCGCGGGCTTCAATTTCAAGCTATCCTCAATCTTGCATTCCAGCACGGCGCGAAGTCCGGCCAGGAATTTATCCAACTGCCGCAGTACAAGCGGATCGCGAATGCCGGCGACGACGATGGAACGGTAGCCGGAGAGCGCGGCTCCTTCGATTTTCACCGTGTATTTCTCGGCAGGAATGAACCGCGAGCCCGTTACGCGGACCGCGCGACCGCTGACTGCTTCGTATCGAGCTGCCGACGTATCCACCGTTCCGCCGGATTCAACGAGTTGGAACGGGTCGGAATTTTCATACAACGTGTGCGCAGCCACGCTTTGCGGGGTGCAGCGGAACGTCGGATTTGGAGGGTCGACGGTGAATCCGTCCTGATCCAGCTCCGCGGCCATGCAGTCCGGATAAAAACGTAGGGCCACGGCGGCCGAACCACATTCCAGTATTTTCCCGGCATGAAATGCGACGTGTTTTGGAATGCCCGCCGCAACCGGTAACGCGGCGTAGAGCGCCACATCGCTGCATCGCCCTGCAAGAACGACTTGCGCACCAGCTTTCAGAGCGGCCTGAATCGGCTCAATTCCCATCATTCCGACGAACCTTGTGGCTTGGCGAATTAAATCCGCATTAAGTTTCGGCGCCGGACAAAGAGGAGTGACACGGCCTTTTTGGAATTCCTCGGCCAGAAGATCTTTGGAGATTTCGCTGTCAATCGCGGCCAGCTTGAAGTGCCAGCCGTTTTCGGCGGCAAGCTCGCGAACAATTTCGACGGTCCACTGGAGATGCGGAGAACCTCCGGCATGGCCGGCGGAACCAATGATTACGGGAATGCCGGCCTTCAGACCTTCGCGGATTATGATGCGAAGATTGCGCTTCGTGCCGTCGCGGGGACCGCGGGCATTTCCGGAACCGAGGTAATACGGACCGGAATCCGTGGTGCCGGCGTCGCATCCGATGAACGCGGCGCCATCCTTGACTGCGCGCACCAGGGTTTCCTCTCGAAACCCGGTGCTCGAGATTGCCGGAAGCCGCGAGCGCTTTTACTTTCCTCAAGGGAATCCCTGGTCGGTTCTATCAAACAGCAGAAGGCAAAATCCACAACTTCCTGCATCCGCGATATTTCAGCAGGCATGATTGCCGCCCTGCTGAATCGCAGTTCAGCGGGGCGGCAATCCATCATCTAGGGCAGCACATCGAACACCTGGATCGCCATCTTCGGATTGGGCTGGCCCTTGCCGGAGACCGCCACATAGAGCCGCTTCAATTCCGGAACCAGCAGCGAGGTCTTGGCCCGGTAGCCCGTCGGAATATCGGTGAGCCGGACGTAGTGGTCCGCATCTTTCTGCTCCAGAACAGAGAGCTTCTCGGTTCCAGTCACGAAGATATGTTTTTGAGAAACGTCGAACCACATGTCGTCGTTCATCTCCGCGCAATCCACCGAGGTCACGACTTTCCCCGAATCGATGTCATAGACAAAGAATTTCGCGGGCTTGCGCGTGGCGATGAAAAGGCGCTTGTTGGGCTCATCGAGGACCATGGCATTGGGAACCTCGGCGTTGGGAATCGGCCACCGCGCCCCGAGTTTTCGCGTTTTCAGGTCGACCACGCCGACTTCCTTCGTGGTGGAAAGATTGACATACATTTTCTTTCCGTCGTGGTCGATGGCCATGGCTTCGGAATGATCTCCGGGGAGCTCGATGCTGCCCACCAGCTTGAAGTTCACCGGGTCAATGATGCTGATCAGGTGGGACTTTCCGCCGGTGGCATCGCCGCCGCTTTCCACATAATAGTTCTTGTCGACGGGATTGAAGATCGCGCCATCCACGTCGTTCGGCAGTTTGATCTTGTCGAGCGTTTTATAGGTCTTGCCGTCGATTAATTCCACAGCGCCGTTTTTCTCATCGCCGTCCGTCACGATCAAGCGGTTGGTTTCGGAGACGAAGTGCATCGCATGGGGCGCGGCAAAACCAGTGATGCTGTGGACGCGCTTTCCATCCAGATCGAATACCTCGACGGACTGGTGATCCTCAGCCGTAAGAAACAGGCGCTTTCCCTGCAGGTCAACCGTGAAGTGATCGAAGTCTCCCGTGAATCCCGGCAAGGCCGTCGTCGCGACGAGCTTCAGATACTTGTTACCCTGGGCCTTCGCTTGAATTGCAGACACAACGAGCAGCAGCACTAAGATGGACCGCACTCTTTTCATTTCTTTCCTCCGTTTTGTAATTTCGACCGGTCCCAATTCGGCACCGCATTCCTCTGCTTTTTTCCGCATGTCCGTGAATGCGCTTAGCAACGAAGCTTTCGAGCTTGCTCTTCCTCTGTCCAGCGTGCGAGAGCCGATTTCATGGATGCGCTCGCGCCCCGGCCTCGCGATTTGAATGTTTATGCCGGAACACCATGTCTCTGCCCACGCGCGCAAAGCGCAGGGCCCACCCGACTGAATCGATGCCATGCGCGTGCATCGACGAGTAAAGGTAGCAGACCACAGCAACCTGAAAGTTATATGAAATTACGACTTCGTAATGATTTAGGGCGTGGAACTCGTTTGCAGAGTAGCAATATGCCTGCGGGGCTGCCGTGGACAATTCCGTGGCAGCCCCGCGGTTTCCTCTATTGTGCTTCGAAGATTTGCAGGGCCAACTTGGCGTCTGGCTTTCCCTTGCCCGAATCGGCAATGTATAACCGGCTGAGTTGAGGAACAAAGATTGACGACTTGGCGCGGAAAGCCGTGGGCACTTCGGCAACGTGTTCGTAGTGATCGGCATCGCGCTGGGCAATCACGGTTGCCGTGTCGCTGCCCGAAATGTAAATGCGCTTTCGAGCGGGGTCGATGGACATATCGCTGTTTACACCGGTACACGGGAGAGAAGCCACGACTTTGCCGTTGTCCGTGTTGTACACCACAAATTGCGGCGGCTTGCGCGTGGCGGTGAACAGCCGGTGATGCGGCTTATCGAGCGCGATGGCATGCGCAACGTGGACATCCGGCAGCGGCCAGCGGGCCACAATTTGCCGGGTATTCAGATCGATGACTCCCACTTCGTCTGAGCCAGTCATGTTGACGTAAAGCTTTTTTCCATCTGTATCGATGACCATGCCTTCATTCGAGTCGCCGGAAAGTCCGGGAATCTGGCCGATCACTTCGAAAGATTTCGTGTCAACGATACTGAGAGAATGTGATTTCCCATCCCCGCTCGCGCCGCTCTCTACGTAAAAATATCGGTTCGCGGGATCTAGGATTCCGTGATCCACATTTTTACTGAGCTTCAGCGTTTTAATGATCTTGTAGGTCTTGCAATCGACGAGTTCGAGCGAATCAATATCGCCCTCGGTCACCACCAGGCGGTCGGACTCCGCTAGATAGGCCATGGTCAGCGGATGCGCGAAGCCTTCGATGCTGTGAATCCTGGCTCCGGTGTGCAGATCGAACACTTCCACGGATTTCTGGTCTTCCGCCGCCAGAAAAAGGCGATTGCCCTTGAGGTCCAGGCCGAAGTGATCGAAATCTCCGGTGAATCCGGGCATCGGAGTTGTGGCCACGAGCTTTAAAGGAAGTTTTTCCTGCGCACTCGAACGTACTGCACAAATCGCCAGAATTGACAACACCAGGCCATATAAAAATCGCCGCAAATTCCACCCCCTGAATATTTCCGCCGGGAATAGACCCGCCGGAATGGAAATAACTCGATTGTTGAAGCGGGCACAAAAAGGTTCGGACAATTCCCTGCAGCGAACCTTCCCCGGGATCCGCAAATCTGTCAGGCGCCGGAAACCGGCTAAACCGCCCGCACGCCACTGATTTCCGGATGCCGGATTCGGCCGCCTAAATTCGCCGTCCAAGTCATCAAGATCAGGACGACGACGGCAAGTGCCAGCAACACGTTGATGACGCGCTTCGGCACATCCGCAGGGCTGCGAAACTTGATCATGGCTCCGAGAGAAGCCGCGCCCAATGTCTCCAGCGACCAGAAAGCAAAATCGGCCGCGCTGGAGTGTCGGTGAATCACGTCACGTGAAATTCCCGGCATTTCACGCATTTGGTGCGAAGCAGGACTTCCGCTGAGGTAAACCGCAATGCTGACAATCGCCAGCGCTACAAATAACTGCAGGCTCACCCACTCAATCTCACGGCTTCCCCGAAACCTTCCGACCATCAGAAATGCGACAATCGCCGCGATCCCGATCACCGGCACGTGCGTAAACATCAGATGAACATGCGCCCAATTCACCAACGGTTTTAATCCCGCCTATTCCAATCGCAACTGCCGCAGCGAGCTTCGCTCTCCGGCGAACAGGTCGGGCAGAACCAGAGTCCCTTCTTGTTGCACCGATTGCAATGTTGCCGGCTTAATTCCCAGAACCTGAAGGATTGTCGGAGCGACTTGCGCCGTTTGAACCGGGGCTCTGACCGTTCTGGGTTTCAACGCGGATTCGATACCAGTAAAGCACGTGAGTGTCGTCGTCGCTAAATCCGCCGTGCGCGGCGATCGCTGTATCGCCGGCTTCGGAATAAACAACGCCGACATTGGGAAAACGACGATAATCGGGCATACGATTATCTTTGAGCGGATCGTTCGTCACCAGTTTCAATGACTCGCCCCAGAGCACCTTCTGAATCCCTGCGGCGGACTGATTTGCGGGCTGCGTCAACAGTTCCGCAACTTTTTTGGTCTGGCTCTGATCGGTGAGCCACATAGAGGTCAGGTTACCGTCGGAATAGGACAACGCAACCAGACCGCTTTGCATATGGTTCACCAGATTCGGGAATCAGGTTCGTCGATGTTGCGGTGTTTACTCGGATCCATCGGCGCCTGTCCATGCTTCGCGCTCACGATGATCAGGGTTGAATCAAGCAGGTTGTGCGATTTCAGCGCGCTCACCAATTTGCCGAGCGACTGATCGAAGTGTTCCATGGCATCGAGCACCGGCCCGCTTGGTGTCCCGCTGGCGTCTACATAGCCGCCCGTCGAAATTACCTGGGTGTACCGAAACGCCTGAAACGACATGCCAAACAATGCCGGAACTCCCACCGTATTTTTTCCGGTGTGATCTTGTCCGGAAATTTCGTTTAAAAGTCCTTCAACCTTCACATCGTCGTAATCTTCCTGGCCCTTCACGTCCCACGGAAGACCCGATTTCAGGCGTGTATAAATCGTCTATTCCCTTTCCGGACGGTCCGTTGAGCATTTCGTAGGAAGGGTGTTTGTCGATCCACGCGGTGCGCATCCCGGCGCCGTGGCCACTTCAAATATGGTATTCACGCGCAGAAAACTATGCGGATAGACAGGGGTGCAACCTTTTTCCGGGTCCAGCGGCAGTTTTGCGGGATCGATTCCCCCGCCCGCGTCGATCAGTTTCTTATTCTTATCGAGGGGCCATTGCTCCAGACTACTTCCGTTCCCACCGTTTTGCAGTTCGATCCGGGAGGTGACAGGGTCCGCGCGTACGCGCCTTCATACCAGACCCCGGTCGAAAGCGGAGAGCCTCCCGTGACCAGCGCCAATAAACCTGGAAATGAGTTGGAAGGCTTCGAAGTGGTTGCCTGTGTGTAAGTCACTCCGGTAGAGCTCAATTGCGCAAGCGTGGAGTTGGGATGAGACTGAATAAAATTAGCGAGATCGATCGCATGGAAACCGTCGATGCTGATCAGTAGGACGCGAGCGGGAGAGATTCCTGGGCGATTTTGAGCATTCACGTGGGCATTCCAAAAAACCAGTAAGCAAATAATGACAAGCAATACGAACTTCCCTGCTGAAAACTTCACCGTTTCTCCTTTGGCCCGGGCGCATCTGCGGCTGGCCCATACTGATGAATCTCGAATTCTGACGCAAACTCGAGGAGCGCCAACTCGCGTTGACGCCCCTCGCAGGTTCTAAACCTCTACCACATGAACTTCAGGGCAAACTGAATTTCCCTGGAGGTTGTGGTGGTTGAGTTCAAGATTCCCACGGAACTGGAATTCCGTACCGTTGGGAGCGAAGACATCCGTGTTGCCCGGGGTTGGGGGCGGCGCGAAGTTCGCTCGGTTGAAAAGGTTGAATATTTCCGCGCGGAACTGAACATTGAAGTTCTCTGAAATCCGCCGGATGTAATTGTTTTTGAAGATCGAGAAATCAAACTCGGAAAGCCCAGGTCCCGACAGGATGTTGCGTCCGGCATTGCCGCGCAGGTTGAAGCACTGCAAACCTGTGCCCAGTAGCGGGTCGCAATTCGCATCATGGAAGGCTTGTGTGGGAGCCGTGGGAATCGCGAAGCACTGCGTCTTGATGTAATTGTTGGGATTTCCCGGATTGACCAGGGTATTACAGTCCCCGCCGGTCAAGCGGTTGGGATAATCGAAAGTGTTGGAACTCCTCTTACCCAACACATCGCCGCTGGAGCCGAAGGTCGCGGTGAACGGAATTCCGTCGCTGGCCTTGTAGATTCCGCCGATCTGCCATCCATTGGTTGCCCAGTTGGCGGCCCGCATCGACGACTTCAGGCCCGGAACTTCCCAGATCGCATTGACGACCAGCGTTCGACCCACATTGAAATCCGAGAGGACCCGGCTGGTACTTTGGTCAAACCAATCGAGGCTCTGAATCGAATTCCCAAATTGATCGCCGGCCAATGTTGCGGACGCCGTGTCCATGCTCTTGGCCCAGGTGAAGGCGCCCTGAATCTGCACGCCGTGGCTCATGTTCTTGACCACTTGCGCCTGCAGAGCGTTGTAATAGGACATTCCCTGGTAAAGCATTCCGCGCATGGATCCGAATTTCGGATTCAGTTGAACGCTGGTGGACGGGGCGAGTTGAGTACCCGTTGGCAGAAAGCCCACACCGCAGGGATCGCCCTTTCCATTGGGTCCGCAGGGCCACAAATATCCGGCGGAAGTTAAGGTCGGGAGAACCATATCCAAGTCATCGGTTCGATAGGGCATGTGAACGCCGCGAGAACCGACGTACCCTAAGGTGGCGGTCAAATTGGGTGTGAGCGCCCTCTGGACGTTCATGTTCCACTGCATCACGTAATTGCGGTGCGGAGCATTCTCAATGTACGCGGTACGCAGGGACGAGGGATTTTGCAGCAGAGGGAACGCGCCTTGGTAAAACGTGTCCGCCAGTGCACCCGCATTGGATGTGGAACCCAACAGGAAATAAGGAGCTGCCAGATTCTCCATCAGGAAATACTGCGAAGGCAGCGGCAACACATCGAAAAGACCAAACCCGCCACGAACGGCGGTTTTGCCGTCGCGGAAAGGATCCCAGGCAAATCCGATGCGAGGCTCGAAATTACGTTTGGTGGGATTTTGGTACAAGGGATTGCCAGTCCGGGCGGTAGCATCGGTAATGTTAACCAGATTGGCGAGTTCCCCGTGCGTATCGGTCATCACCGTGGTCATTTCGTAGCGCAATCCCAGGTTAACAGTCAGGTTCGGACGCATGCGCCAATCGTCCTGAATGTAGCCGCCGAACAGAGTCTGGCGAAACGCGCGGTTATGATCGGAGGCGGCCAAAGCGGAATTAAATTTGGAAGGTTGAGTTGGTCGAGAAAACTATACAGATCGGGAAACGTAAAGACGCCGTTGGGATTGGAATAAGTCCCCACATTCATCTGCATGCGTTCCGCGACAAAGCCAAACTTAATCGAATGCGTGCCCCTGGTCACGAAGGCGTCATCTGAATACTGGAAAGAGTTCCACCGGAAGAAATAGGTTGGATTTCCGCCCAGACCTCCGCTGAACGCCGTGAGTCCCGAACGCTCACCTGCGCGGCCGCCGGCCGGGAACAGCGCCCAGGGAAGGTCACCCGCCGCGGGATTAATGGCGCTGGCGCTCAGGTCGTTATCCACACGGTTGCGGTTCAGTCCGATTCGGACCGTATTGATGAAATTGGGATTGAAAATGTGCGTTTCCTCGAGGACTCCGACCTGACGAAACGTCAGATCGCTCAGCAACACATCGTTGAATTGGTCCGGCAGATGTATAGGGAGTGCGATCGAACACGTAGGTCCCGAAAATGCTGTCCTTGTCTGAAAACTTGTGATCGGCCCGGGTCGTGAAGAAATTCTCGGCCACGACTCGTTGTCCCGCAAAACTGGAGGAGAATGTGTTGCCCAACCCCTTGGCGGTGGCCGCGCCAGTCGGCAACGGAAAAAATGGAAGATACTTTTCGACGGAGGGGTCCGACTCGCACCACGCACTGCGCGATAGGGGTTCCGTTAAATGTGCCCGTGACGCCGTTGCTGGTACGCATGGACTGGGGAGAGCCTGTGGGAAACTGCGGCAGTCCGAAAATTCAGAATTCCATTCCGCGCATTTGTCGACGGCACGATATTTACCGTGGTCAGTCCCTTGGATTCCCGAACCCCTTCGTAATCTCCGAAGATAAACGTGTGGTCCTTGACGATCGGTCCGCCTGCCGAAACGCCGAACTGGTTCTGCCGGAACGGCGGAATCGTGGGCCCGTCAAAAAAGTTTCGTGCGTCCAGAGCGCTGTTGCGCAGAAACTCATACGCGGAACCATGGAATTGATTGGTGCCCGCGCGTGTGATGGCGTTGATCACTCCCCCGGAGGTCTTTCCGTATTCCGCGGAATAGTTGCTGGTGAGGACGGAGAACTCCTGAATCGCGTCCACGCCCAGGTTGCCGCCCAGCACGCTTCCGGGAGCTCCATTGGAGTAGTCGTTGATGCTGATGCCGTCGAGGCGATAGTTATTCTGCTGCGGGCGGGCGCCGGAAATCGACGCCTGCGAACCGAACCCGCGGTTTCCGCGGTCCGAACCGGAGGCGAAGGAAGGCTGCGTCTCAATCGAATTGACGCCGGGCTGCAGCGTCGCAAGATCGGTCCAGGAGCGTCCGTTCAGCGGCAATTCGCGTACGGTTGTCGCGTTTACCTCGGCGCTGACGTGGAAGATGCCAGCTCCACATTCAGGGCGTCCCCGGTAACCTGCACCGTTTGCGATAACTTGTCCGACTTGCATTCGAACGTCAAGGACCTGTTCAGCGCCGACCGTAAGGTGATTCCCGTGCGTTCCTGCACGCTGAATCCTGGCGCGGTGACGCTGAGTTTATAAACTCCCGGCAGCAGATTGGGCGCCGTATAAAAGCCAGCGCTGCTCGACTTGACGTTACGGGTCACGCCGGTATTGACGTCCGTAATGACAATCTGAGCGTTTGGAACGATCGAGCCGGACGGATCCAAGAATCGTCCCGCTGAGCGATGCGCCCGCGACCTGCGCGCGAACGGGAGCACTCATCCATGTCGCCAAGCAGAGCGCCGCCATCAGCGACCAGGCAAAAAATAACCGTATTCCCCCACCCATTCTGTCGTGCATGGTCTTTCCCCTCCGACTTTCTTAGTGGTATGAGCGTGCAGGCAGGCTGATCAACCCCGGAATCCGTAACGGCTTGGCGCGACTCACGTTACGCGGCAATACGAATCCCTGTAAGTCGACCGACTTGCCTCCGAATAGCCGTTTCAAGGACAGCACTCCAGCCTCGGATGCGAGACGAAGAAATCCCCTTTATCATCGAGCAGAACAAAGAGTGCTGCCGGTTCAAGAATCCTGCGGGCATTCCCCGTGTCTCAGTGCGCGGAAAACTAGCACAGGCCATACATTAAGCAACTTAAGAGTTCCTGAAGTTTGTATGAATTGTTTAAATTGCGTGAATGATTTGAAGAATGTGCGCGTTTCGAGCGTCGAATGGACGTTCGCTCAAACGAAACAGCGCAATTCGGGCCGAATACCAAGCCATTACACATATCGAGCGTCAAAGGGGAAGAAGCGACCCGTTTGCCTGAAATTAATTGGACGGCGCGACCACCTGCAAAAGCGCGGAGGAATCCCGAGGAATTTTCACGCTGCGTTTGCTGGTGATGAATCGGATTGCACCTGACGCGTCCGAACCCGCTGCCTCGACCGTAAGTCCGTCGAATCCATAGACTCCGCAGGCGTTTGCAGCGAAGACCCCGACGGATTGAACCGCGTCGGTGCCGTCACAAAATACGTGGTCGCGCGACTTGTGGTTCTCCACGCGTTCCAGCTTCACGAAGACGCCGTCGCGAGTGGATTTTCCCACCTCGGTCCAATCATTCGAATAGACAGTCTGATAGGGGAAAAAATAGTTCCCGCCAACCTGGCGGTAAAGATCCCAGTCCAGCGAGCCGTAATCCGCCGCCGGAGAATGGCTGTCCAGCGAGAGTACAAACGAAGCCAGCGCCCGCAACGCCACATGCACGTGGTAGGTCCGGCCGCGCGATGTGAGCGTCTCAAAACGGATCGCCAGTTCGGACGGACCGGCGTCCGTGACGCTGCCCGCCAATTGTGAGCCGCGCGGAATGCGAGTCCCATCGGGCGCAAGAATCACCTGGTCCGTCTTCGTGATGACGGCGTCGCCCACCTTCAAATTTGAGGCATCGAGGGTATGGGGGAAAGTGATAGGAATTGCAGTTCCTGCGGGCAGCGTCAGCGCTGCAGGGGCAGCCTGCGCGGTCGCAACACCGCAGCAGAAAATCAAAACACCCGCCAATTGCATGACCACTCCACGCTTACTCATGGCTGAACCTCAGTTGTTTTAATAGTGAGTTCCGCAGCAACCTGAAAATCCGTTCAACAATTAGAAGGAATCGCGGCCTCGCGCCACTGAAGAGTTCCTTAATTTTCGCGAGGACTATGCTTGGCAAAGACTTCAGAAAGTCTTAAGTGGAAGGTCTGCTCTCCGATCGCTTACAAATGAACCTGGCCTTTCGCCGGAAATCGCTGCAGTTCGCATGGATCGAAACATTTCGATCAAGGCCACCTAATCAAACATTGCGCATATGTTGACACCTGGGCCCGCCCTGAAGGTAACGATTCATGTCAACGCGGATGTGAGTTCCCGCACCGCGTTTCTGCACGAGGAAATCCTGCGATTTCTTTTTGAGCGCGGAGTTGCCGGCGCAACCGTGCTTCGGGTGCAGGCGGGGTTCGGAGCACACCATCGACTGCACACGCAGGGCGCTGCGGGAGTGGAGGGCGAGCACCTGCCCATTCGAATTGAATTTATTGAGAGCATGGAGGCCGTGGAGGCCATTCTCCCGGCGTTGCGTGAACTGATCACCGACGGCGTGATCGAAGCGCAAAGCACGACGATTCTGAAGTGCGCGACTGGAAACGAGGAACTTCGCTAGCCAGGCAGATTTCGAACTGTGCATCCCGGACTGAAAATTCGTTTTTGCGCGCTGCTGGTGCCCGCGATTCTGTGCGCTGCCGTCGTCGCGCGCAGGATGCGGAACCCGTCCGGCCGCCCGTTCCAGGCGCACATTCCGGCGGAACGCTTGCCTTGTCCCAGGCCGAGGATCTGGCCCTGCGAAATCATCCGACGAATCGCCGCAACCAATCTGCGCGCACTGGCGGCCGGCAAGACGATCACCGAAGTGCGATCAGCATATTTTCCGACGCTATCTGGATACGCCACCGGAACCATCGCGGACGAAGGAACACTGATCGCGGCGGGAACGCTGCAGACTTCGAGCTTATCGAGCCGGACAGTCGGTGGGCATGAGCCTCAGTCAACTGGTCACGGATTTCGGCCGTACGTTCAGTCTCACCCGTTCGGCGCGCGCGCTGGCCGAAAGCCAAAAGCAAATCGCGGCGGATACTCGCGCTCAGGTCGTACTGGAAGTCCGCCAGGCGTATTACCGGGTACTGGCCGCCGAGGCCGTCGAGAACGCGGCACGAGCTGTGCTGGAGAGCCGGCAGCTGAGCCAGCGGCAGATCAGCGCGCTCGCCGAAAGCCAAATGAAATCCACGCTGGACGTTAACTTCGCGGAGGTGCTGACGTCCGAAGCGGAGCTTGCTGTGTATCAGGCGAAAAGCACGGTTCAGGAGAGCAGAGCGCAGTTAGCCGCAGCCATTGGCGATGAGCACGATTCCGATTTCGCGCTTGTCGATATTGCGCTGCCAGCCGCGCCTGAATCGAACCTCGAAATGCTGATTGCCCAGGCGCTGCGTGACCGCCCGGATTTGCAAGCCCAGCAGCTGAGCGAAAATGCCGCCCGCCAATACGCCGCCGCTGAAAAAAAGCTCAGCTATCCCTCCATCAATCTACTGGGCGCCGCGGGTGAAATACCGCAGCACGATTCGACAATTCACGTGGACCAGTACGGCGCTGCCGGGCTGAATATCTCCGATTCCGATCTTCAATGGAAAACTTTACTCCGCGCGGCAGGGAGAAGCGGAGTACCGCGTCCAGGCCGCGACGAAGGACGTGGAGGCGCTGCGCGTGAGAATCGCGCGCGATGTGCGCATCGCCTGGTTCGAAACTAACAATGCATACCAGCGACTGGACGTCACTTCGCGGCTGGTACAACAAACCCGCCGAGCGCTGCGGCTGGCGCAGGCGCGCTATGAGAACGGGCTGGGCAGCATCGTGGAATTGAACGAGGCGCAGCTGAGCGAAACCTCCGCGGAAATTACCGCCGCCGGCGCCAAGTATGAATACCTCAGCCGTCGAGCGGCCCTCGACTACTCGACTGGAGCAATTCAATGAGTTCCCTGAACCGAGGACGGACACAGATCGATCGCGCGCACCGTTCGCCGCAACCACACCGGTTTTGGCGGCCATCGTATCTGTTTGTGCCGATATTACTGATCGCGCTCTCCGCTTCCTCTTGCAGCAAGGATGGAAACGCGGCAGGCACTCAACCCGCTGGCGCCGCGGACGCGGATAGCGTTCTGGTAGTGCCCGCTGCAAAAGTAGTCCGGGCGGAATTGAACAAAGAAATTTCCCTGACCGGCGAATTTCAACCATTTCAGGAAGTCGATCTGATGGCCAAGGTTTCCGGCTACGTGAAATCGATTCAGGTGGACATCGGAGACCAGGTGAAGGAAGGCCAGATCCTGGCGACACTCGAAATTCCAGAAATGGGCGACGACATCAATCGCGCCAATGCAGCGGTCCAGGCGGCGGATGCCGACGTGGCCACCGCCCGTGATGAGTTGCGCCGCGCGACTTCTTCGCATGAAATCGCGCACATTTCCTTCACGCGAATCCAAGACGTGAATAAAAAAGAAGCAGGACTCGTCCCCGTGCAGGAAATCGACGTGTTGCATTCCCGAGACCTGGAGGCGGAGGCTCAGATGGCCATGGCGCAATCGCGCCTGCGGTCCGCGGAACAGCATAATCAAATGGCGCTCTCCGAGCAGGCGCGCGTGCAAACGCTCTTCCAGTACACGAAAATTGTTGCGCCGTTCTCCGGAGTGATCACCAAACGCTACGCCAGTGTGGGATCCATGATTCAGGCGGGCACAGCGTCGCAAACGCAGGCCATGCCCGTGGTCAGAATTTCGCAGAACAACCCGCTTCGCCTGATGCTGCCGGTTCCAGAGTCGGCCGTTTCCCTGATTCGCACCGGGGAAACTGTTCAGGTCAATGTGCGTTCCATCGGCAAGACGATTGAGGGCCGCATCACGCGCTTTTCAAAAAGTGTGCAGGCTTCGACGCGCACCATGGAGACGGAAGTTGATATTTCAAATCCGGATTCCACTCTCGTTCCCGGGCTGTATGCGGACGTCGTCCTGCGAACCGAGCAGCACTTGAATGCTTTGAGTATTCCGGTCGACGCAGTCGCCCGAACGGGCGATTCCACCAGCGTCTACGCGGTGGACTCCTCCGGCATGATTCATATCTCGCAGATCAAAACCGGAATCGAGACTCCTCAACAGATTGAAGTCCTGTCCGGATTGCAGGAGGGTGACACGGTGATCGTGGGACGGCATTCGGGCTTGCAGAATGGAACCCGGGTGCGTCCCAAGTTCCCGGTCGCGCCCGACGGTTCGGGCGGAAACGCCCACGGGAGCTGATTCATGTCTCGATTCGCAATCGGTTCGCCGTACTTCATCGTCGTGATGTGCCTGATCGTGCTGCTGCTTGGCTCGGTGAGCGTGGTGCGAATGCCCGTGGATCTGTTTCCCTTCCATGAATGTTCCCGTCGTGGTGGTCGCAACGCTTTATTCGGGAATGCCCCCGGAACAGATCGAGGGCAACATCACATTTCACCTCGAACGTTTTTTCACGCTGGCCAGCGGAATCGATCACATCGAATCGCGTTCGCTGAACGGCGTCAGCCTGATCAAAGTGTATTTTCAGCCGGGGGTCGATGCCGATACCGCGGCCGCCACATCGCGAATCTGGCGGTGGCCGACATGCGCGATCTTCCTCCAGGCACGCTTCCGCCGATCGTGCTGAAGTCAGACGCGTCCAGTCTTCCGGTGTGCCTGGTCACTCTTGACGGAGCCGGCTTCACCGATACGCAACTGAAGGACGTGCCCAAAACGTGGTGCGAAACCAGTTGGCCGGCGTGCCCGGCGCCGCCGTTCCGCAACCGTTCGGCGGACGCTGGCGTCAGATCATGTTCTACGTGGATCCGACTCAAGCTGGAAGCGCACCAGCTCAGCCCGATGGATGTGGTGCGCGCTGTCAACGAAGCCAATATTGTGCTGCCCGCGGGCGATGTCCAGATCGGCGGCTACGACTACAACATTTATACCAACAGCCAGTTCAGTCTCGAGCGACATGAATCAAACTCCGCTCAAAGTTGTCGGGCAATCTCCCGTTCGAATCTCCGACGTGGGCGAAGCCAAAGACGCCTATGCGTTGCAATACAACATTGTGCGCGTCGACGGGCAGCGTTCGGTCTATTTGCCGGTGCTCAAGCAGGGCGGCGATTCAAACACCATCCAGCTGGTGACCGGCACGCGGGAAGCCATCAAGCATCTGCTCGATATTCCGCCGACACTGCAAAGTCACGTTGTTTTCGATCAGTCGCAGTTCGTAAAGACGGCGATCTCCACGCTGCTGCACGAAGGCGGCATTGGGACTGTTGCTGACCGGTGTGATGATCCTGATTTTTCTGGGCAGCATGCGCGCCACCGTGGCTGTCTTCTTTTCGATTCCGCTTTCGGTGCTGGCGACGTTCATCGTGCTGCAATTTTCGGGGAGTTCGATCAACAGCATGATGCTCGGCGGCCTGGCGCTGGCGCTTATCGCGGCTGATCGATAATTCCGTGGTCGTCCTGGAAAATATTTACCGGCATCTGGAGGCCGGCGAGCCGCCGCACGTAGCCGCGGAAAAAGGCGGGCGTGAAGTGGCCCTGCCCGTCTTATCCGGCGACGCTCACCACTGTGGTGGTCTTCTTCCCGGTTACGCTGCTCTACGGAGTCAGCAAGTTTCTGTTCTCCGCGATGGCGCTGGCCGCTCGTGATTTCCCTGTTCGCTTCTTACTGGTCGCGATGACCGTGGTGCCGCTGTTCTGCGCCTGATTCGTTCACCATGCGGCAACACACGTCCATTCGGCACGAGCCCGGCGACGAAGCCAGCCCCGAGAAAGCCGGCTTCGCGGACGCTTCAATTCCTGGTTCTCCGGTCAATTTGAAAAACTACTAAACGTGTATGAACGCGCGGTTGCCGCGATACTCACGCGCCCGTTCTCACGCTGCAGTGTTCCTCGCTCGTTTTTTTTGCTTAGCCTTTGCCTTTACCCGTCTGCTGGGATTTTCCTTCTTTCCCCGAACTGACGCCGGACAATTCGTGATCAACGTCAAAGCTCCCTCCGGAACCCGCCTGATCGAAACGGAGAAAGAGATCGCATCGGTGGAACAACTGATTCGCAGCACGGTTTCCACGGATGATTTGGGAATCGTGGTTTCCAACATTGGCCTGGATCCCGGATTTTCCGCGGTGTACTCGCCCAATGCCGCGATGCATACCTCGTTTATTCTGGTGGGCCTCAAACCCGGGCACCGCGTCGGCAGCTTCGAATATATTGACCGCGTAAAACGCCGGATGCGCGAAGAAATGCCGGAACTGACGGCATTTTTTTCCTCGGGAAGCCTGGTCGATGCCGTCGTCAATATGGGCGATGTCTGCTCCCATCGACATTCAAATCTCCGGGTCGAATCTGCAGACGGACAATCAACTGGGAATGGAGCTGGCCAAGCAGATCGAGAAACTGCCGGACGCCGCCGATGTCTTCATGCCGCAGGACTTGGATTACCCGGCCCTGCGCCTGGATGTGGACCGGCTGCCGCGCAGCGAACTGGGGCTGAGCGAGAAAGAAATCGTCACCAACGTAATTACAGCGCTTACTTCCAACCAGATGGTCGCGCCAAATATCTGGACCGATCCGAAAAATGGCAACAATTACTATATGACGGTCCAATTTCCCGAACAACAGATTCGAACGAGCCTGGAAGATTTGCGATCGCATTCCCCTGCATGGCGCGGGCATCGCGCGTCCGACGCGGCTCGACATGGTCACGAAGTTCACGCAATTCAACGCGCCGACGGAAGTCGATCATTACCAGATTCGGCGCAAAATGGATATTTACGTGCGGCCTAAGGGCGAGGACCTCGGCAAATCTGGCCGGCGAAATCGACAAAATCATCGCGCAAACTAAACTGCCCACGGGGTGAACACCACGGTCCGAGGCAGCGTGGAAGCGATGAATGCATCCCTGCGCAGTTTCGCGATCGGACTGATTCTTTCGGTCGCGCTTCTCTACCTGATTCTGGTCGCGCAATTTCGCTCCTTCCTGGACCCGTGGATTATTCTGTTGGCGCTGCCGCCGGGACTTACGGGCGTGCTGCTGATCCTCACGTAGACCGGAACCACCTTGAACATCATGTCGTTGATGGGAGTGGTCATGCTTGCCGGAATTTCCTCGTCGAACAGTATTCTGATCGTGGAATTTGCGCACCGGCTGATGGAAGAAGGAAAATCCGTGAGAGACGCGGTATGCAAAGCCTGCCGCGTCCGGCTTCGTCCAATTCTGATGACGTCGCTAGCGACGATCATCGGTCTACTGCCGATGGCGCTGAAGATGGGCGAAGGCAGCGAATCCTATGCGCCGCTGGCGCGCGCGCTGGTTGGCGGCCTTTTCCTGTCGGCGCTCCTGACGGTCTTTATCGTTCCTGCGGGATTTTTGCTTGTCTACGGCCGGAAGGTTCCGGAGACAGCAGCACTGTCCTGATTCACGTACGGCTTAGTGAGCGGGGGCTTCCAATGCAAGAGGCAGACGAATCCAGAATGTGCAGCCGCCCCCAGGAGGGTTCGAAAACCCGATGCCTCCTCCGTTTGCCTGCACCGCCCAGCGGGCGATCGAAAGTCCCAGGCCGCTGCCCTTATTTTCTCCCGAGCGCGCCGGATCCGCACGGTAGAAACGATCAAACACCATCGTGGAATGTTCGGCGGGAATTCCTGGTCCACTATCGGTAACGTTCAATACGGCCTTCGAATCACCATCCCGGGAGACGGAAATGGCAATCGCGCCTCCGGCCGGAGTGAATTTTACGGCGTTGTGAATCACGTTGATGACCGCCTGGCGAAGAAACAGACGATCGCCGCGCACCAGCAGAGCCGTCATCCCCGGTCAGCGTGAACGTCAGTTTCTTCTCTTCGATCAACACTTCCAACAGGTCCACCGCGTCGCGCATCATTTCCATGACTGGAAATATCGGAGACTTGCAGTTTCAACTGCCCGGCATCCGCGCGCGATAACGTGAGCAAGCTTTCCACCAGGCTGGTGAGGCGATTGACCTCTTCCAGCATGCTTCCGATCACGTCCCGATATTCTTCCTCCGTGGCCTTCTTCTGGAGGCCCACCTCGCCGACGCTGCGGATTGCAGCGAGCGGCGTGCGGAGCTCGTGCGATGCGTCCGAAGTGAAACGCCGTAACTGATCGAAGGAAACCTCGATGCGGGACAACATGCCGTTGAAAACCTCGGCCAGGCGCCCCAATTCGTCATCTTCGTTTTCAACCGGCAATCGTTCCGCGAGCCGCTCCGAAGTGATTTGCCTGGCCCGCTCGGTCATTACCGCTATGGGATCAAGAACGCGGCCTGCCATCTTGTAACCGCCATAGGCCGCGGCCGCCAGCGCCAGCGGCATCGCGAAAAAAAAGATCACGAGCATCTGCTTTAAGCGGGTCCAAATGGGTTCTTCGCTGAAAGCAACCCGCAGCAGAACCGGGCGATCCTGCATGGTGTGCACGCGGCTGGCAAGTATCACGCGAGTTCCGTCGGCCATGCGTTCAGACCGCTGTGAATAACCTCCCACTCCCTCGCCCTGATACGGAGCGCCGCCGATCGTGCGGCTTCCTAACAAATCGTTTTTGAAAAGGATTTCGCCATACGGGGATAGGACTTCCAGCAGACGTTCCTGCACAAACTTCGATTCAGGATGGTTGTGATAGTCATCGTTAAAATGCAGAATGCCGTCGCCGCTGAAATAGAGAAGGCCTTCTACGGTTTCCAGATCCTGTACAACCTGCCGATCAATTTGCGACCGCATCTGCCAGACCAGCACGACGGAGGCGCCGGCCACGAAAATGCACAGCACACCGGCCAACACCAGCACGTACCAGAACGTCAGGCGCGTTCGCACCTGTTTTGGAAGCAGCGAAATCATGATGGATCCGCCCGGAGAACGAATCCCACTCCGCGAATGGTATGAAGAAGTTTCAATGGGAACGGCTCATCCACTTTTCGCCGCAGGCGCGCGATGTGGACGTCGATGACATTATCGAGCGGCGTGTGCCGCGCGTTCTCTTTCCACACATCCCGCGCCAGCATTTCACGGGACACGATTCGGCCCTGGTGGCGAAGCAGGTATTCCAGCAGATCGAATTCCCGCGCGGTCAGCACCAGCTCGCGATCCTGGCGGCGCACGGAGTGGCCGGTGACATCCATCTCCAAATCCGCCAGCCGCAGGCTGGAGACCGTTTCCGTCCGATGACTGCGGCGGGTAAGCGCACGAACGCGCGCGAGGAGTTCGGAGAACGCAAAGGGCTTCACCAGGTAGTCGTCCGCTCCCGCGTCCAGACCGCGCACACGGTCTTCAACGGCATCCTTGGAGGTGAGAAAAAGAACGGGAACAGATAAATCCCGCTTGCGCACCGCGGTGAGAATCTCAACGCCGTCCCGGCCGGGCAGCATGACATCCAGAATCAGCAAATCGTAATTCTGGTTGGAAACTAGAAAAAATCCCTCTTCGCCCGTCCGCGCTACGGAGACGGAATAGCCCTCAGGCTCCAAACCGCGCCGAACGGCGTTCGCAACCTTATCTTCGTCTTCAACGATCAGGATATTCATCGTGACCGGCCCAAGTTTCGTTGTGTCCACGTGTTTCAAAGTCTATATCAAAACGCGGCGCGAACAGGCCAGTTCTTCCGCTCACCTACGTCGTCCTCCTGAAATCTAATCGACAGTTAAACGCGACACTCGACTCTACACATTCATTTCAGGCGGCCCAACTTCGCGGCTGGCGCCCCACAAGACACTGATTAAATCGAAAGTAGGAAGAGATCAGGCAGGCGAATGCGCACGTCTGGTTGGCGATTTGCGCGGAGTCACAGAGCAACACAACCTTCCCCGAATCGGTGATCTACGGCTTCACACCGTAGATCCGAACTTCAGCGCCCTTTCCTTCATGCTTCGGTATGCCGAGGTAATACCGATTTAGCTCTTCGGAAAAAACGCCGGTGTGCGCGCGGAAAGAAGTGGGAATGTGCCCGACTTGTTCGTAATGATCGGGATCGTTCTGCTGGAATACGTCCAGGAACTCGGATCCGGAATAGTAGAGACGGTTTTGCTTGCTGCTGAAGCCCAGATCGTCCACGGCGGATACGGCGGGCAAGCTGGCCACGATTTTGCCGGTATCGGAATTCAGTACCAGCAGTTTTGGGGGTTCGCGCGTGCCGATAAACAGACGGTGGTGAGCTTCGTCAAACGCCATTGCCGTGGGATTCTTCGATTCTTGAGAAACCGGCCAGGTGGCCAGCAGTGCGCGAGTTTTGCGATCGTAAACTTCCACCGTGTTATTCCCTCTCACGTTCACAAAGAGCCGCGGCCCGACCTTTTCCACGGCCATTGCTTCCGCGCTGATCGAATCGATTTTGATTTCGCCGATTTTCTTCGCCGTGGTGGTGTCGACGATGCTAAGAAATACGTTTGGAAGCTTCGCTTCCTTGCCGCCGTCGACTACGTACAGATACTTGGTCGCCGGATCGTAGACGCTGGAATCCGCGCCTTCCCGCAATTTGATGCTTTTCGTGAGCTTATAGGAAGTGGTGTCGTATATCTTGACCTCGCCCAAATCTCCATCCACAACAAACAGTTCCTTCAGGTCCGCGCGGTACAGCAACGAGTGCGGCGCTTTAAGGTCATCCATCGTGTGGATCAATTTATTCCCAGCCAGGTCGAATACTAGAACCTTTGAATTCACTTCCGCGCAGGCGAATAGCCGGTTCCCGCGCGCGTCCACAATTAAATGATCGAAATCGCCGTCGTGAAGATCCGGGAGCGCTATGGACTGCACAAGCTCCAACGGCAATTTCGCCTGTGGCGCGGCGATGCTCGCGAGTCCGGCTATGCCAACCACACAGACAAGTATCAACATTTTGCGGAGATTCATATACGCACCGTCCTGACTGCAGATAGATAAGGGCAGAAGTCACCCGGTTCGAGGTTTAACGAACGCTGGTACGGCAGTGCGCTGAGAATGGCCGGCACACTTCCCGCCGGCCTATTTCGCTCTCAGCCCTTTTCCGTCGTGGCATTTTCTATTTTTACGTACTCCGGCAGGTTGCAAATTTCCTGGGCATCTTTTCCAATCGACGCAAACGCTGCGAAATCCATCCTGGGGCTCCCGTTCTGTTTCAAATACATCAGATCGTCTTTGATCGCCTTGAAGGCTGCAAAGATCGGGCCGCCCACGTAATTAATCAACTTGAATCCGCCTTTCGCGCCTCCCATGGCCTCGAGTTCCTTGAGTGAAAATACCGGCGCTTCCCCGGGGCGGCCGGCGCTGTGTGTCCAGTTGAGGGGAGCATTAATCTCGTGCGGCAACTGTTTCACCTGGTCGCCGGTGGTGACGTGCGACGGCATGATCAAGTCCGCGCCCGCCTCAACAAAAAGATTGGACCTGCGAACACCCTCCGCGAAGCTCACCGTTCGGAAAGCATCTGTGCGGCCAACGATGACGAAGTCCGGATCGCGGCGCGCCTCCACAGCGTAGCGGATCTTCGCCAGCATCTCGTCGGCAGGGATCGTGTGCTCCGTGCCCACGTGGTAGTGGAAGCGTTTTGGAAATACCTGGTCTTCCAGATGAATGCCGGAAGCGCCGGCTTGTTCGAGAAAGCGAACAGTGCGCAACACGTGCACGGGATCTCCGAAGCCGGCACCGACATCGACGACGACGGGGATATTCACGACGCTCGTTATGCGCCGCGTGGCCTCCACCATGTCCTCCAGGCCGAGGTTCGGCTCCATCAGAGTCGTTTCGTATCCCAGTGCGCTGCCCGGCAAATCCAGAACCTGGAAGCCGAGCGACTCCGCAATTCGCGCGGAGATCGGATCGAAAATCCCAGGTGCGGCGATAATTCCAGGGCGCGCGATCAACTCGCGCAACACGGTAGTCATGCGCTTGGGCGAAGCCGCGGCCGGTGGCGCTGGTGCGGCGATCGCATTCACCGAACCTCCGACCAGGCCGCCGATCACGGAGGCTCCGACGGTTTTGCCAAAGCCCCTGCGTGACATTGGAACGTTCATTTTTTCTCTCCGTTCTGTCATGAAATTCAAATCCTCCGCAAAGGCCAGGCCCGCCTCCGCTTCGATCACCAAATGAACTTCAGCCCGAACTGGATTTCCCGGGCGTCGGTAACGGTGGAAGTAAGTTGACCCGCCGAGGTGTTGGCCGTGCCATCGGCGTTGAAGATATCCGTCTGGCTGCCCAGCACCGGCGGAGCAAAATTGGCGCGGTCGAGAATATTGAACATTTCCGCACGGAACTGGATGTTGAAATTTTCCGAAATTTTCGGAATCCGGTTGTTCTTGAACACGGCGAAGTCCAGGTTGACCAGGCCCGGCGCAGTCATAATATTTCTTCCGGAATTTCCGCGCAGATTAAAACACTGCGGGAAAGGAACCGGACCGCCGACAGAAGCCGGCGCCGGGTCGCAGTTCGCGGTCCAGTAAGCCATGTCCGGTGCCGAGGGAATGGAGAAGCACTGGGTCTTGATGTACTGATTTACGTTTCCGGGATTTACGAGGGATTTGCAACCGGATCCGCCGAGGCGGCTCGGATAGTCCCAATCGTCACTGTTGCCCAGGCCCAGCGGATCTCCGCCCGTGCCAAAAGTCGGAGTGAATGGAATTCCGTCGCTCACCTTGAAAATCGATTGCAGCTGCCACCCGTTTGCTACTCTGCCGACAAATCCGCTGAGTGACGCCGGCGTGGGCACCTGCCAGATTCCATTCACGACCAGAGTTCGGCCGATGTTGTAATCCGAAACTCCGCGCAGGAGGCGGTTGTCAAAAAACACCAGGCTCGACATGGAGTTCGAGAACTGATCGGCGTAGCCCGTACCGGAACTATCGTCAATGCTCTTGCTCCAGGTGAATGAACCCTGCAGTTGAAGCCCATGGCTCATGCTTTTCGTGATCCCGGCCTCCAGCGCGTTGAATGAGGAACTGCCCGAGTAGAACATCCCTCGAATCGAGCCGAAATTCGGGTTCAAAACGGTGCCGCTCGCCTGCGGGTTGGGCCACAGGTAGCCGGCCGGGGTCAGTGTGGGGAGAACGATATCGTAGTCGTCAATGCGTAGGGGCATGTGCACGCCGTGAGAGCCAACATAGCCGAGGAAGGCGGTGACGCTTTGCGTGACTTGGCGTTGGATATTCAGGTTGTACTGCAGCACATAGTTCCGCGGCATCTTGTTTTCGATGTACGCGCTGCGGAGGCTGCTGGAAGGCAAAGTGGAGTTCGGCACGCCCGCAAAGAACTGGCCCTTCAATGCACCGGCGCTGTTTATGGAGCCGAGTCCGAAGAACGGCGCCGCGAGAATTTCCATACCGGTGTACTCGTACATGAGCGGCAAATTGTCGAAAAGGCCGAAGCCGCCGCGAACGGCCATTTTTCCGTTATGCATGGGGTCCCAGGCAAATCCCACGCGCGGCTGAAAGTCCTTGCGCGTGGGATTTTGAAATAGAGGACCAGTGCCAACGCACTTGTCGTGAGCTACACCGCAGTGCGGTTGGGGGTCGGTGAGGCTATACAGCACGGCCATCTGACCGGTCGTCTCGGTCGGTACGGTCACGGTTTCATAGCGTAGACCAAGGTTGATCGTCAGCGACTGACGAATTCTCCAGTCATCCTGGAAGTACACGCCAAACAGGGATTGCCGGTACGATCGGCTATGCAGCGTGCTTTCGATGCCCGAGTTGTAGGACTTGGGCTGGTTCGTCAGAAACTTTTCGATGCCGCCGAAATTAAAAACGCCGTTGGGGTTTGAAAGCCCGGTAGCATTGTTCTGCATTCGTTCAATCGAGCCGCCGAACTTGATCGAGTGTTTGCCATGTGTGAAAAACGCGTCGTCATAAACTTGATAGGAGTTCCAGCGGTAGAGGTAGGTGGGATTTGCACCGATGCCGCCAGTCATTAGTGGAATTCCGCCGCCAAGCCCATTGACCTGGGCGGCCGTCCTTCCCGGATTCGCTCCAAGGCTTAAGTCCCCGGCCGCGGGATTGATAGCGCTCACGCTGTAATCCACGTCGGCCCGCTGGCGATTGAAACCTACTCGCACCGCATTCACAAACGTGGGTTTGAAGCTGTGCGTCCATTCGACGATGTACATCTGGTCCTTAGTGTAGTCGCCGAGCAGCACATTGTTCATGCCGTCAGGCGTGCTGTACGGCGTGCGGTCCCACACCATCGTTCCGAACAGGCTGTCTTTGTCCGAGAATTTGTGATCGACCCTGCCGGTCACAAAATCCTCATGAACGAGTTGGTTTTGAACGAACGTGTGGCTTCCGGTATTTCCGGATTCCGTGCCGGCATCGGGAAGGGGATAGAACACCAGATATTTTTGCGCCGATGGGTCCACTGTGACCTGGCACTGGTCCGTAGTCCCCGTTGCGGTACAACCCGATGGAAAGAGAGTGGGATCCGCAGTTGCGCCCGGGTAGGTGAGCGTGCCGGCACGTGCCGCGTTGGACGGGACGATATCCAGGATCGAATGGCCCTGAAGCTGCCTCACACCTTCGTAGTCCGCAAAAAAGAAGGTTTTGTTCTTTCGAATCGGGCCGCCGATCGAGGCGCCAAACTGATTGCGCCGGAAGGGCGGAATCGGCGAGTTGGGATCGTCAAAAAAATTCTTGGCGTCCAGCGCGCTGTTGCGAATGAATTCGTATCCCGTCCCGTGGAACTGATCGGTGCCGGATTTCGTAACTGCGTTCACTACGCCGCCGGACGTCCGGCCGTACTCCGCGCCCTGGTTCGTGGTGATAACCGAGAATTCCTGAACCGCGTCCACGCCGAGTTTCTCACCGGTCACGCTGCCCGGCGCGGCATTCGAGTAGCCGTTCATGGTGACGCCGTCCAGGCGGTAGTTGTCCTGCTGCGGTCGCGAACCTGAGATCGAAATTTGCGAGCCGAAACCTCTATTGCCGCGGTCCGCGCCCACTGTGAAGCTTGGTTGAGTATTGATCTGACTCACTCCGGGCTGAAGCGTGGCGAGATCCGTCCAGCTGCGGCCGTTGAGCGGAAGCTCCCTTACGGTGGCGGAATTCACCTCGCCGCTGATTTCGGAGGATGACAGTTCCACGGTCGGGGCCTCTCCTACAACCTGAACCTCTGTGGACATCTGGCCGACGCGCAAAGCGAGGTCCAACACTTGCTGCGCCACCCACAGCCAGCGTGATGCCCGACCGCACCTCGGTTGCAAAGCCCGTGGCGTTCACCCGGATCTGGTATTGTCCGGGGCGAAGGTTCGCTGCGGCATAAACTCCCGCGCTGTCCGTCGTGACCGTGTGCGTCACACCTGTCGCCACATCGATGATGGAGACTTGGGCCTTGGGAACGACCGCGCCGGCGGGATCAGTAATCTCCCCCTTTCAGCATTGCTCCCGCGACCTGCGCGCGGACCGGAGCGGACAACACCATACTGCCGACAATAAGTGTCCACACGATTAGAAACCAAACTATCCGAAACTTTTTCGTGACCGGCATTGGACTTCCTCCTAGTCAGGCAATTCGGGCGTGCGGGCTTACCGCCAACAGAACCTGCGAAGATGCCACCTTGCCACTGGAAGAATTTGGTATGAGCCGATGCAGAAGCTGATTCAGAATTCCCAACGCAACCAACGCGCGCCATGGCCGAGCTTCCGAGCATGCCGCGTTACGATTCGATGAATCACGATCCGAACCCGCCGCGTGCCCCCAACTGATCTACAGGAGCAGAAAACAATAAATTGGATTGTAGATACGCCGATTTCCAGACGATGTCAATACACAACTGAACAGTTTTTAGATTCCCTTAACTCTCCTACCACTAAACTCCTACAACTCAGACGACCCGATGGCGTGGGCTAACACTCCGCTGCGCGGATGGTCCGGACTCTCCTGATAGTGGAGGGAATGGAGACAGATCGCTCGATTACACGGCAAATGCCCCCGGGACGGGCGGAAAGGCGGCGGCAAAGGCGCCACAATATTCAATCCTCATGTGTATGTCCGCCAAAACGAAACATTTGCTCATCACAATCAATCGAGTATTAGAATCATCGGGTGCGCAGTATTACCATCTTCCTGGCAACTTTGCTGTCCCTTCTGATAGGTGCGGCGCCGATATCTACCGCCGCCTGCGATCTAGCTTGCTGGCTGCGCACGACACTTTCCAGCTGCCATACGAATAATTCCTCATTCCCGGGCCAGGGTCGTTCGACGTCAATGCCTTCCGACATGGACATGAGTGGAATGGCTATGGATTCCACGAACGAGGAAAAGTCGCAATCACAGGCCCACGATCACACGTTCAATGCCGTGTCCGATCACACCATGCCGAATATGGAGATGTTCGCTGACGGCGTCGTAAAGACCGCGGAACTTAAATTCGGGTCGGGTAATCCCCTCAAAGACGGTTCACCATGCGTACACGAACGCTGCAGCAAAACGTCCATATCGGCATCCGCACCGTCGCTTGGCGCAAACCATTCCCCACCTGGGTGTCTGCATTCGATATCGCACATCCGCAATTTGCTGTCGCCCGGTTATCTGATTGAAGTCGGTACATCTCCACCTGACATTCCTGCCAGCCTCAGTCTCGTCACCGCGCTGAGGATCTAGAACTCCTTCTCCGCTAAAGGGTGTTGCCGTGCATTTCGCTGATTTTTCATGTTTTCCAATCGCGCTGGTACGGCATTCATTCACAGATCCAAAGAGCTAAGGGGAGGTGGCTTGGGATGAATTCATTTCGTACCGCTGTGTTGCTACTGTTTCTGTCTCCCTCAATCGCCATCGCGCAAGAGGGGCAAGAACAACAGAAATCACCATGCATGCCGGGGATGTCCATGCCGGGTTGCCCGGAACCCGCCGCCGATAAATCGACGCCTCAAACGCAAGGCATGGGTCTGATATCGATGATGCCCCCGCAGAATCTCATCGAAGCGATCGTGAGCCACACTACCTCCGGGACGAGTCTGGAACCAACTTCGGCTCCTGCGCCGATGTTCATGACGATGAAGGGCCACTGGATGCTGATGTTCCATGCAAACGTCTTCATCTTAGACGAGCAACAATCAAGCCCAAGAGGAGGCGACAAATTTTTCTCAACAAACTGGTTCATGCCCATGGCCCAACACAAACTGGGGCACGGTGTCTTCACAGTACGCACCATGTTCAGCCTGGAACCCGCAACTGTAACGGGCCGGAGATATCCGCTCCTGTTCCAGCAAGGCGAGACGGCCTTTGGCATTCCCATCGCTGATGGTCAACATCCTCACAATTTTTTTATGGAGCTCGCCGCACTCTACGATTTGCAGTTGGGAAGAAATACTCTCCTATCATTCTACGCTGCGCCGGTCGGCGACCCATCCATCGGGCCGGTTGCGTATTCTCACCGCTTTTCAGCAATGGAAAATCCGGTTGCCACACTCGGGCATCATCAGGAAGACTCGACACACATTGCAAATGACATCGTTACGGTGGGATTGGCGTATCGGTTCGTCCGGATCGAAGCGTCTGGATTCCACGGGAGGGAGCCAGACGAAAACCGTTGGACCATCCACCAGGGAAACATCGATTCGTGGTCCACGCGATTCAGCGCCCAACCGGGAAAGAACTGGAGCGGACAGTACTCATACGGATGCATCAAGAGTCCAGAAGCGCTCTTCCCGACTGAAAACCAGGAACGCATGACGGCATCGATCATGTATAACCTTCCATTTCGCGACGGGAATTGGGCCAGCACAATCCTCTGGGGCCGCACGCGCGCGCTGCAGGGGGACTCGGTTTTCAACAGCGTTCTGTTTGAGTCCAGCGTGCTTTTCCGCGCACGGAACTCCATCTGGACACGCATCGAAGACGCGGAACGATCGAACGAATTGCTTCTCGGTGAAAACCCATTACCTTTGGGTTTTGAAGAACAGAGCATTGGAAGAGTCCAGGGTTATACGCTGGGCTACGATCGCGACGTCGACCTTATTCCCCATTTTTCCTCGGCCATTGGAGCACAGATCACGGCCTATGGTGTGCCAAACAGGCTTGTGCCGATCTATGGAAGCCATCCGGCGGGGCTCGCTTTGTTCGTCCGGCTGCGACCCATTTCAAGCCGAGCGAAATAGCAGGATCAAGCGCACGGAACCTTTGCCGCCACGACGGCTTTTGACGCCGGACTGGGACAGGAGTCTTACCGACCCGCGCGCTTAGAATTCAAAATCCAAAGAGAACTGGACCTGGCGAGCGCCAACGCCCTCAATCGGCCGCGCAAATTGCGGCTGGGGCGCAACTCCTGAACCGAATACAGGATTAATTTGTGCTACGTTGACGCGATTCAGCACGTTGAAAAATTCAGCTACCAGGTCCAGGCGTCTCGCTCCTCCGAATGGAAAATACTTCACCACGCGGAAGTCCGCAGTGAAGGTTTCCGGTGTTTGGAGGGAGTTCCGTCCGGAATTGAGCGGCCTCGATGAAAGCGGAAAGGCATCGCTGCGGTTCGAGTCCAGCCCCGTAACCGGATTCACAGGGTTGCCGCTCTGTGCGGTCACAATCGGAGCAAGTTCAATGTGGCTGCATGTTTTGGTTAACCACCCGGCATCCGGATTCGGCTGCCCGCCATTGTCGTCTTCGTCGCCGATCGGCAGATCCCAGAGCGCGTTGAAAACGAAGCGGTGGCGTTGATCTAGCGCGGAGAGGGCGTTCTCGGCGGCCAGGTTGAACGGATTCTGTGGTTGCTCATAGTAGTCAGAGGCGTCATCCCGCGTCTTTGAAAGCGTATAGCTCGCGGAAAATTCAAGTTCTTCATTCATCCTGCGGCTGAGCGTCAGGGAAACGCCGTGGTAGGCGGAACTTGCGGAATTTTGTAACTGGTAGATATTGTCAAACTGGGGATTGAGCCGTGCGGTTGAAAAAACTTCACGGCCAATCTGCTGGGGCGATGGATTCGGAATTTCCAGGCCGTTGGCGTTCGCTGCTGTCAGAACCACCGGAGGCAAGAGATTTATGTTGACCGTTCGTGGAAGTTTGACGCCCCGAACAAACAAATAATCCGCGCGAACCGTGAGATTTTTCGCCAGCAGATACTCCGCGCCCACGCTCGCTTGCTGGCTGTAGGGCGTCGCCAGATGCGGGTCCGACTGGAAAATCGATGGCGCGAGGGCCGCAGCGGGAGCGGGCAATGAACCGCCTTGCGCCGCGCCAAATACGCCGATGGCTGGGCTGCCATCCGCAACCTGCTCAAGTCCCTGCACGCCGTTTTTGCCGGTTGCCCGGGCCAGATTTGCGAGGATATACCGGTCGAAAAAGATTCCATATCCAGCGCGGAACACCCAGTTCGAAACCGGACTCCAAGCCAGACCTATGCGCGGGCTGAAGTTGTTGGTGTCGCGATTGAATCCCGAGGGAAGTTGTTCGAAATCGTATCGTACGCCCAGATCCATGGTGAGGTGCGGCCGAATTGACCAATGGTCCTGAATAAATCCGCCAAAGCTCGTCACCGGAAGGTCGACGTGGGCGTTTCCGAACGCTTGCCGGAATTGGTCCGGGCTCGCTGCGAGAAAATCTGCAACGGAGCCGAAAAGGTATAGGCCGCCGAAGCCATCGAACACATTGGCTTTCAGGCCGACGTGATTCACCGTTGCGCCCACTTTCCAGAGGTGCTTACCCTTGGTTTGCGTATACGTGTAGTCGCCCTGGTAGTGATTCTCGCGACGGGCGCCGTTTCCGGCATACGGACGTCCAAAAGTCGCCAGTCCTGCGATATCAATTTCTGGGCCGAAAGGTTCGTTTGTGCGCAACACAGCGTGGCGCGTCGCGACTTGGAAGCGAAGATCGCTGACCGCACTGGAACCCCGCGCCGTGGTCAAAGATCCGGCAAGGCCGTTGTCGCTGGTGAATGAGCTTCCGCGAGTGCTGGCATCCATCAATCCGTTGGTATTGAAAGCATCGCCCGCCTCCTTATTGTTCGTAAATGCGTAGCGAACCATCAGTGCGGTGTTCTTTGTGAGTTGGTGATTGACCTTGCCAGCGACTTCTGTCTCTTCCAGGGCGGTGGGCAAGAATGTTGTCGTGATTTCCCGTGTTGGCAAGCCGGGAGAAGCGCCTGTCGCAAGAAATGAATTCAGAACGGACGAAACTGCCGGGTCAATATCGGATCCAATCTGCCCGCGATTGTGTTCCTGTTCAGCGGCGATGTAGTAGAAGGTCCGATCTTTGACGACCGGGCCGCCGAGCGCGAATCCGGCTCGGAAGCGACGAAAATATGGTTTGCCGGGTTCTGTCTCAAACGGATCGCGCGCATTCAGTGCGCTGTCTTGCGCAAAGAGGAAGGCATCGCCGTGGATTGTGTTGGATCCGGAACGAGTAACAACGTTGATCGCACCGCCAGAGGCCCCGCCGGACTCCGCCGAAAGGCCGTTGTTGACAACTTGAAATTCCTGAACGATTTCCGGTGACAGCTCCGTGCGGCTCGAACCTGTAAATTCGTCGTTATTGTCCAACCCATCGATGGAGACATTGTTGCTCTCGGGACGAAGGCCGCCGAACGTGAAACCACTGCCTGCTAATGGCGTTGCACCGCTCCGGGCAGATCCTGTTGGAGCACTTGAAACGCCCGGCGAAAGCAGAACAAAGTCCAGATAGTTACGGCTTCGGACTGGAAGTTCCTCAATCCGTTCCTGGTCAACGGAGGACACGACGGAGGTCTGCGAGGTATCGATCGCGGAAGGCTGGGTTGTGACGCTCACGGTCTCGGATGCTGACGCCAAGGCCAAGGCGATATCCAGATGGGTGGTCTCGCCAAGGTTCAGATTGATCGCAACATGCCGGTACGGGGCAAAACCCTCCTGCACCACGCTTATTTCATACGAGCCGACGGAAAGTGCGTCGACGCGAAAGGCACCCCGATCGTCAGTGGCTCCGGTGCGCGATTGGTTAGTTAGTGTATTCCTGAGCGTGACCGTCGCTCGAGGTATCACCGCCCCGCTGCTGTCGGTTACCGTACCCTCTAAACTCGCTCCAACTCTCGAAGTCTGCGCAATTGTCATGCGCGCGAAGAGCAGTGAGAGTGACAAAGCCACCAAGCACATTGAAATACGCCGAATTCTCGCCGAACGTAAAAACAGAATCATTTGAGTCACCCGTTCCTTGCTTCAGAAAGACGGTTGGTGAGCGTATGGAAACAGGAAATCAGTCCCTGGAGCCACGCCAGTGGACGGAACAATGCCGTCAAGCGCAGTTCCAGCGCGTGAGTCGCAATCGCCTAAATGCGGAGTGACAGAATTGGCGGGCTAAGGGGAATGGGAATCACAAAGAAGGAAGAGATGCCGCCACGGGCAGAAGGGCGCGGCGCCGTCTTCGCAAAAACATCGCCTCTGGTGCGCGGCCGTACAGCAACTTGAAAAATGAATCGCGCGAACGCATATCCCACGCCGATACACAAACCAAGCACGACGAAGGTGTACTCGGTGTCGTTCCCTGTCTTCTCGGTCTTATCCCAGTGGTCAAACATTTCCAGAACGGGGCAAACGAGGCAGACAAACAAGACGGCGGCAGCAACGATTTGCGTCGATCGAAAACGCATCAGAAGCCGATTCTAGCACGCCGCCGGCCCCCTGCCCCGACGTTTGCGGGCGAATCTCCGCGTGCGAGTTGTACATTCGTGGCTGCACCAGAGCGGCGGCAGGTTGGAACCTTACGGACCGACGTGGGTTTTGCCATCGATTTCAAGCATGCCACACCATCACCTTTTGGATAGTTCGACGGCGCCCGCAGTCTGCGCTCTATTGAAGAAAATAAAACAGGCTGCCAATCAGCAGGATCACCACGGCGAATGTTTCAATGTAAGCACAAAACCGCAAGGCCGTTTTCGCATCGCCTTTGTCGAACGTGGGGCTTTTCAGGAGAATCGCGATTGCGGCAATGAAAGCTACGCTCACGCTACCGAACTGAAGAGACCGAACTGTAGCTGCTACAAAACCCGCTACAGTGTGGGAAATTGCGATTTTCAGGCAGCGGACTCCAAAAGCATAAATGACCGCAGGTGAGCAGGATGAGATGGTAGGCCCGTCCGGACTCGAACCGGAGACCTCTACCGTGTCAACGCGGGGATTTCAGGTACTACAACAACTTACAAGGCCGTTGGGGACTGCCAAGTACTTGATAATACCCAGTAATCGGACACATCTCGGGTTGGCCTTCGGGTTGAAAAGTTGCAGTTTTGACGCGGTAGCGCTCAAAGGTGAACCGTGAAGAACTTGGGCTTAAATCGACCCGAGCAATCAACCGCGCCCGTATCCGTCGCCGGGACTATCTAAATACGCGGAAGTCGCACAAGACATCGCACTCTGTGGGTTGGAGTGTGGGCTAGAAATAATCACGGAGGCCTCGCCTTTCTGTATCTTCTATATCACAAATAAGCTGTTCACGGCTCTGGATTTGTACGAACCAAGTCAAAGTTTCTTACATAACCGTGCCGGCAGCCGAACGTTTCGATCTGCCCCAGCACGCGGGCATAAGCTCCTCTCCGGTGCAACAGTCGCCGGAGGAGGGACCATGCGAGTCCGTTATCAGCGGAGGATATCTGCGGCTTGGCCAAAGGAAGAAGGGACCTGATCGTTGGGAGTTCCTCTGGTGGGACAGCGAACCCACCGGAGTGCGCGTCCGGCGCAAAGCTGTCATTGGCACAGTCCTGCAGTATCCGAATTTGGAAAACGCTTGGCACGCAAGTAACGGCCTGCGCGTATCGATCAATGAGACTCGCAATCGTCAGCGCGAACAGACCTGTAACAGTTGCCGACCTTATCGATCACTACATCGCGACCGAGCTAGCCAGTGCTCAAGTTGATGGCGGAAAGTCCCACGCCACGAAGACGATCTACACAGATTTCCTCACGAGATGGGTGAAGCCTGCATGGGGGAGTCTGAACATCCGTGACGTACGCACAATCGCCGTCGAAAAGTGGCTTCGTAAACTGCTGCGTGTAAACGGAAGCCCATTGGCGCCTTCGACAAAAGCGAAGATCCGCAACCTAATGAGCGTGCTTTTTAATCACGCCATCCGTCACGAGTGGCTGGAACAAGGAAGGAACCCCATCCTTCTTGTTCGCCAGAGTGCCAAGCGACAAAGAATACCCGATGTGGCTGGAACCTGAAGAACTAAGCGCACTTCTTTCACAGCTCGATCGGTGTTTTCGCGTGATGGTCTTCCTGGACGCCGCCACCGGGCTGAGGCGCAGTGAACTCCTTGCGCCTGAAGTGGGGAGACATCGAGTTCGAGAACCTGCAAATCATCGTTCAGCGCTCGATTTATAGGAACGTTGTTGGCAATTGCAAAACAGAAGCCTCGAAGAAACCTGTGCCCATGGATCCAATTCTCGCCGCCGAACTTTGGGCCTGGAAACAACACAGCTCTTACAATCAACCGTACGATTGGGTGTTCGCGAGCCCTCGTACCAAGGGCAAGAACCCTTATTGGCCAGATATCATTCTTTCCCGCGTCGTCCGGCCTGCCGTAACGCGAGCCGGAATTCAAAAGCATGTCGGCTGGCACACGTTCCGGCACAGCTTTTCCACGATATTGATCGGAAACGGTGAAAACGTGAAGGTGGTGCAAGAACTTATGCGGCACTCGAACTGTCGGTGCACACTGGAAATCTATTCTCAGGCTCGAATTCAAGCAAAGAGGGAGGCTCAACATCGGGTAATTCAGATGATTGTCCCTTGGAAGGGGGCGACCGAATTGCAAAAGCCGTGATGCTGACGAAAGACACGGCTGAAGAGCCGAACGGCTGATATCACAAAATGCCACATCTGGCCATTGACTGGCACCTTGATTCAGACAGGTCAATGCGTCTAATCCAATATCGGGGATTCGCTGCTTCACTTAGACTGCGTCAGTCCGAACCGATATTTAACCGAAGTGATTTCGCACATTTCAGCGAGCAAAATCACTAATTGCTCGTGCGCCCATAGTTTTGGCCCAAATCAGGATGCGGCCATCCCGTATCAGCTCTTGTCATCCAGCCGTGCAGCCGCCCACAATCCGACCTTCTTGAGCAGACGGACCAGTTCCGCTCTTTCGTTGGTTTTGAGCACGGCCATTGTTTCCTCCATGTCGTTCGCGTGCTTTTGAAAGCCACGCTCGATCAAGCGTCGGCCCGCCTCCGTGAGCTCGACGATCCTGCTGCGCTTGTCCTTGGGAGTGGTAACCCTTCGAAGTAGTTTCCTCGCTTCCAGACGATCGATAGCGGCGGTTATCGAACTGCTGGTCAGCAGAATCTGCTTGCCTACGGTGTTTACTGGCAACGGTCCCTTGTGGAGGAGCACTTCCAACACGGCGAAATCCGAAAGCCCCAGGCCGAGCGCGGACACACTTTGTAGCGCGTTCTTTTCGATCGCGTGGGCTGCTTTCCACAGAATGAGCCAGACTCGTACCGCGGGTTCGCGGCTCCCCTTTGCGGCGGATGCGTCAAAGTCGCTCATTGTTCTCCGGGCTCTCCGCCCCAATGATATTCGATGTCGAGCGGTGTAAGCTACTAAATCTCCCGTGAAAATGCCTGAATCCTTCTGACTCGGCTCCAGCATCTATCTCGATGTCGAGATAATTGACTTAGGGACCTGCACAGAGATCAACTACGGTGACCCTAAGTCTTGGAGGCACGACATGATTCGACGACTTTACGCTACGGACGACAGTCTTGCGACCGCGATTCAAAGGCTCACGTTGGGTGCTGTCTTCTTCGCTCATGGCGCGCAGAAGATGCTGGGCTGGTTTGGAGGATTCGGATTTGCAGGTACGATGGGCTTCTTCACTGGCATGGCGCATATTCCAGCTCCGTTGGCTTTTTTGGCAATCGCGGCCGAATTCTTCGGCGGGATAGGGCTCATTCTCGGATTCCTCACTCGCATTGCAGCTCTCGGAATTGGAGTGAATATGGTCGTCGCGATTCTGACGGTGCATCGCGCGTTTGGGTTCTTCATGAACTGGACCGGCACTCAAAAGGGTGAGGGTTTCGAATTTCACGTCCTCGTGCTGGCCATCGTAAGTTATCTGATGATCCGAGGGGCGGGAGCTTTCTCCGTAGATCGACTCCTCACAGTCGCAGGGGTCTCTCGTCGAACAGTGTCGCAGCTAGCGCACTGATGAGACCAAGTATCAATAGGGGGTCACGAACATGGAAATCGGTATTGATAGCTTTGGAGCAGTCATCTCTGATCCTGCAACCGGACTCAGTCTTAGCCCTGTTCAACGGATGCAGAATCTTCTGGAAGAGATCGAACTCGCCGACCAAGTGGGGCTGGATGTTTTTGGCATTGGCGAACATCACCGGGCCGAGTTCCTCGATTCAGCGCCCGCGGTAATTCTGAGCGCGGCTGCCTCGCGAACGAAAAACATCCGGCTTTCGAGCGCCGTAACCGTTCTGAGCGCAGCCGATCCGGTACGAGTCTTCCAGGAGTTCGCGACTCTTGATTTGATCTCCGAGGGCCGCGCGGAGATCATCGCGGGCCGCGGTTCCTTCGTGGACTCATTTCCGCTTTTCGGTTTGCGGCTGGAAGATTATGACGAGCTCTTCGCAGAGAAGCTCGAGCTGCTCTTGAAAATTCGCGAAAATACGCACGTGCGCTGGTCAGGTGAATTCCGCGCCCCGCTCACTGGCCAGGCGGTCTATCCCCGCCCGCTGCAAAACCCGCTGCCGATCTGGGTCGGTGTCGGTGGCACGCCGGCCTCTTTTGTCCGAGCAGGTGAGTTCGGTCTCCCGCTGGCGGTCGCCATCATCGGTGGAGAACCGAGACGCTTTCGCCCTCTGATCGATCTGTACCGTGAGACGGGCCGTCGCGCCGGTCACGGCCCTGAGAAACTGATGGTGGGTTTGCACGCCATCGGTTTTGTGGGCGATACGACCCAGCAGGCCGCGGACGATTTCTATCCGGGCTATGCGCACAGCTTCACGGAAATCGGAAAGGAACGCGGCTGGCCACCAACGACGCGTGCGCAATTCGACGCGGTGCGCGGCCCCACGGGTGCGTTGAACATCGGCGATCCGGAGAGGGTCGCGGAGAAAATACTTTATGTGAACGAAGCCCTTGGAGGCCTCACTCGCATTACGTTTCAAATGGGCGTGTCAGCGCTCCCGCATCAGAAGATGTTGCGGTCTATTGAACTCCTGGGGACTCGAGTAGCCCCGATCATCAAGAAGGAGTTCGCTGCTGAGGCGGCGCGTGCGTAACAATGATCGACGGTCCGGAATGATAATTAGAGGCGCAACCGCCTGGAGGTGGAATCATGCAACTGGAAGATCGCAGCGGACTGCAAGTGTGGTCTTGTTTTGCCGTTTTCATTGGAATTTTGTGTCTGCTGTCCGATTTTGCACCGGTGCGGTCTCAAGCGCCGAATCAGCCTGATGCCTCCGACCTAGGTGCGACAGCGCGGCAGGCAATGATCGCGATTTTTCGAGATCGAGACTTCACTGCCATTGATCGCTTCTTTTCCGAGCCGTTCGTGCAACACGATCCGAACATTGGGGACGGATTGCCCGGGTTGAGGGCCTTTGTTACCGGGCTAGCAAATTCCCCGACAACGAACGTTACGATTTACCGCACGGTTGTGGATGGCGACATCGTCATGCTCCATTCGAAATACGAAAGCTGGCCCGGCTTTTCGGGGCCGGTCATAGCGTTTGACCTCTTTCGCTTCAAGGACGGCAAGATCGTCGAACATTGGGGTGGACAAACTCCCGAGACCGGTCCGAATCCGTCCGGGCACACGCAGGTGGATGGTCCGACCGCTATTGTCGATCGCGAACAGACAGAGGCGAATCGGATTCTCGTTCGCAACTTCAAGCAAGTCGTAACTGTTGAATTGCGTTTTGATCGTGTCGGCGAATTCATCGGCGGTGATCATTACATTCAACATGCGTCCAAAGTTGGTGATGGGACCGCACGGATGAAAGCGCGGGTCTCCCAGGTGGAAAAGCCCGGGGACACACCTGTGCTGATACCGCGTCGCTACATTGCGGACGGCAATTTTGTGCTCTGCCTGGTCGAGTCACGCACCGACCCGCTCACTGCAAACTACGATCTTTTTCGAGTTGAAAACGGCAGAATTGCGGAGCATTGGGACGTGCTCTCCGTTATTCCGCCGCAGAATCGCTGGAAGAACACCAACGGCCCCTTCTGAGAATCATATCGGAAAGGCAATCAGGAGTCAGTGATTCGTGGCCGAAGGGCAATTATCGCTGCTAATCGATACCATCACTTGGGAAAGCAAGCGCGCATAGAGCTTTCCTGGCAGATGAGGCTAATCTCGCCTGCCCTTCCCCACAGCATCGGCTGCGAAAGGAAAGGAGAACGAATGGTTGCGAATGATCAAGAGAAGATCAAGATCGCTCGCGAATATTTCACGAGAGCTGACCAGGGACGACCGGACGTTCTTGAACTATTCCATGAAGATGCCGAAATTTATTTCCCTAAATTCGGATTTGGATTTGGACGGAATTCGTTTCTTGAAATGGTTAAAGGATTCGAAGGCGTCTTGGAATACATTCAACACGACTATGACCGTTTGAATTTCATTCCTTCAGCCGACTATCTCATCGTTGAAGGCACGTCACAGGGCAGAATGTCTGGTAAGTCGTGGGCCGGCGGCAAAACCCCTGGCGGGCGTTTCTGCAACGTGTTCAAGTTTCGAGATGGTCGAATATCGAGCCTGCACATCTATCTCGATCCCGATTATACCGGAGAGGATGAGGCGCACTTTCGATGGGGCAAGAACCGTAAGTGGTGAGGTTGATAACCATCCGTGAGACGATTTGTCGTGGTTTTTTTAAAAATTGAGGAGACGAGCCATGTCCTACAGCATATCGGACTTACTGATCCGAAATCTTCGCGACGTGTTCGGTGAAAACGATCCCGCGCGTCGGCGCGCGGCCATCGACGAGCTCTGGGCCGAAGATGGCGTGTTCTACGATCCCAGCAAGGGCGCCATCCGTGGCCGCGACGCGATCGATCGCATCGCGGGCGCGGTCAAGGCGACTCATCCTGACTTTCGATATCAAGTGACTGCCGCTCCTCAGGAATATTGCGATGCAGGGATGGTTCCATGGATATCGGGACGCCCTGGTGAAGTGCCGGCTTACTCCGGGAGGGACTTCGTCATCGCGCGGGACGGCCGGATCGTAGCGCTTTATATGTTTTTCGACAAGCGGCCCTGAGCTGGAGTTATCGGACGGAGGTCATCGTGTGGTGGTGAGGCTCAGCGCTATGGCGCGGATATCGCGATTCTCGAAAACCGAGCCTCGGCGCTCTCCTGTTCCTCCGACGACGGCAATCGCAACGAAGCGGGAGCCTATTGGGGGTAGATGTTTGAGTACCTGCTCACCAGGCAAGCGTCCATGAACGGCACGCTCATGCACACTTCGCTTGTGGCCAGACTTTGGCGGATTTCTGCAAAGTGTGCACTATCAAACTGTCTCACTCTAGGGGTTCACTCCACACGTCTGCTTTTGCTTAGACTGCGGTTCTCGCGGCTCTTTACGCGGATTTCGCTTTCTGAGCGACAGGTTCACTCTTTGCTCGCATCGATTTCACGAGATCGGCCGACGACGCTCCTTCGAGCGACAGTCCGTAGCCAACTTCTCGAACGATGCGCTCCTTCAAGGGCTGGATAAAATGCACGCGCGTGTTGCGGCGCGTCACTTCCGGGGCCTTCAGGTACAGCTCGGCCAATTCCCGCGCCCGGCTCAGTGCCTTGCCGTTCGGCACAACTTCGGCAACCACTCCCCATTCGTGTGCAGTACGGGCGGGTAGCGGCTGTGGGTTCAGCAGGAACGCCTCCGCTCGTCCCGCTCCAGCGCGATAACTCCAAGTGGTAAAGATTCCGTCACCGGGCGCAACGCCCGCGGAGTAGTGGGCCACATCCTGGAAGGTCGCACCCTCCGCCGCCACGATTACACTCGCAAGCAGCGCGTAGTCTGAATGTACATGGGCACGTCCCTCGATAGCCGCGATGACCGGCACGCGTATGTTGGCTATGTTTTCCAGCACCTGAACGCCTTCGTCGTGAACTTGGCTCCAAACGCCGGGATCGGTGACATCGCCAAAAGAGGACCAATCCACATCGGTAATGAACCCACCTGCACCGGTAAGGATCACGATCTTGTTCGCTCGATCTTGCGCAATGCGGTAGAAGGCCTCGACAAATTCGGTGTGAGATTGCGCGGTCATGATGAACGGTCCGCCGTTGGTGTGGAATTCAGCAATCAGCACGCCTTTGTCATCTCGTGTCAGCTTCAGGTTGCCATAAGCATTGAAGTAGTCACTTTGAATTTGCATCGTATTCTCCTCTCCTTTTTATAATTTCAACATGCAGGCAGAAACGCTCCCTGCTGGAAGAGCCCAGGCCGGATTTTAAATTGCTTTTGCAGGTACGCTCCCCAACAAATAGACTAATCCCATCGGCGGAAGAGTGGCAAGGGCCCTCAATCTGCCGACCAAAGCACGGGCGGATGAGTACGGTCCGAGCATCGTCCGTTAGTTTGATTTGCTCGCCGTAATCGTCGCCATGAACTTAGTGCGATATTGATGTAAGTTCAGTCCACGATGCCTGAAACCATCCAACGCGACGCACCCCCTTCGATAAGCCCGTGGCACCCGCTTCGTATCGGAATTTTCCGCAACTTGCTGATTGCAGATCTGGTGTCGGATATAGGGGCGTTCATGCAGACCGTGGGCGCGGCATGGCTGATGACGACGCTGACCAACAGTTCGCTCTATATCGCCTTGATCCAGACTGCCTCAGCGTTGCCATTCTTCCTATTGGCTCTGCCCGCCGGTTCGATCGGAGACGTCTTCGACCGCCGCAAATTGATCCTGGGTACAGAGATATGGATGCTAGTCATCGCCACGGTTCTTACCGTTGTCACTTTCACCGGAACGATGACGCCATGGCTCTTGCTCCTGCTCACGTTGGCTCTCTCGCTCGGTGATGCCATCGAATCTCCGACGTGGCGCGCGATATTCCCTGAGTTGGTCAAAAAGGAAGATCTCACGGCCGCTCTCGCGCTTAACGGAATCGAGTTCAACCTGGCTCGAGCCGTAGGCCCGGGACTCGCAGGCCTGACTATCGCGGCTGTCGGAGTAGCGACAACTTTCCTCTTCAATGCGCTTTCGTTTTTGGGAGTGATCATCGTCATATTTACTTGGAAACGGCCCACTCGAAAAAGCAAATTGCCGGCGGAAACACTCGCTGGAGCCAGCGCTGCGGGAATTCGCTACGTCCGTTTCTCACCTGACATTCGGACACTACTGCTGCGATCGGGTATTGTCATCTTTTTTGCAAGTTCCTTTTGGGCTCTTCTGCCGGCGGTCGCAAAGGAACTGAGCAAGAGCGCACTCGGATACGGTTTTCTGCTGGGTTTCTTTGGAGTCGGCGCAGTGCTTGGAGCTGTTGTTCTGCAACGTGTCAGCTCAAAACATTCGACAGAGACTATCGTTTCGATTGCGACGGCGATGTTCGGTGCAATTCTCCTCAGCACAGCAGCCCTGCATAATCTCGCGCTTCTATGTGCCCTGATGCTTCCCGGAGGCGCTTGCTGGACGGTATTTATGTCCCTTTTCAATACGATGATTCAGAATCTGGCGCCGGACTGGGTTCGCGCACGCGTGCTTGCAGCCTATCTTTTTGTATTTCAGGGCAGCGTAGCAATTGGCAGCACCGTTTGGGGCCTCGCGGCGGAACACACGAACGCTCGCATGGCCCTCTTTGTTTCCGGGATCGGAATTGGCGCATCCTTGCTCTTGCAATTCACCTTTCGGCTTCCGAGCACGGAAATTGATCTCAGTACTTGGAATCATTGGGCTAAACCAAGCATGTTCGAGGAGCACGCCGCCGACCTTGGGCCGGTTCTGGTTACGGTCAAATATGTCGTTGATCCAGCGAAGGCGCCTGGCTTTCCTGAACGACATTTATCAGTATCAACGAATTCGCCGTCGCGATGGAGCTACACGCTGGGGCATCTACTTTGACACGGATTCCCCGCATGCTTATCTGGAGACGTTTCTAGTGGATTCCTGGCTCGAACATGAACGGCAACATGACCGCTTCACTGTTTCAGACCAAGAACTCGAAAAGCGGGTGCTCAGTTACACGATTGAAAATGTGGTAGTGAAGCATTACATCCATGCTAAGAGAACAAGCAATTCGTGAACAGACTTTCTGCGCGATCGATCGCACCTGGAGGACGCAGATTCGCCGTGGAGTAGCGAGCTATACATCGAATCTAATTTCTACGGGCCAATAGGAATCACGACATAACTGTTTGCGTGGAACCTGCATGTCCGCCTGTATGTTCAGCAGTGAGTTGTTATGCCGTCTGTCCAGCCGCGAAATAGTCCGCCTGGTCGAGATCAGTAATCAGCCCAGGCCCGGTTGGGTGCCATCCTAGCATTCGCTGGGTTTGCACGCTCGAACCTATAAGGTCGCGACCAACGAACATCTCTATCCAGCCGAAATGGGCTGCTGCCTCCGCGGGGGATTTGGACACGACCGGCACCTTCAGGCCGCGGCCGATGGCCTCAGCGATATCCCGAGCTGGTACACCCTCCTCGGCAATCGCGTGATACCTGGCCCCTGCTTCCTGCTTCTCGAGCGCCAACCTGTAGAGGCGGGCAGCGTCGAGGACGTGCACCGCCGCCCAGCGGTTGAGTCCGTCGCCCACATACGCTGACACCCCCTTCTGGCGAGCCAACGCGATTGCGTAGCTAACGAGACCCTGCTTGATTGTGTTGTGAACCTGGGGAAGGCGCACGACCGACACGCGCACGCCACGCTTCAGCAACATCTCAGCCGTCGCTTCCGAGGCGCGGGGATACGCGGGAGAAGGAGGGAGGGGAGCATCTTCCTCTGTAGCTGTCCGCCCTTCCGCCACTGTCGCAAGCCCAGAGGTCACAAGCAGTGGCCGCTCCGAACCTTCGAGCGCCGACCCGAGAGTTTCAATGGCGCGCTTGTCGATCTCGCAGTTTTCTGCGAATTTCGAGAAGTCGTGGACAAAACCCGTGTGAATTACACCATCGGACATCGCTGCTCCGCTGCGCAGGCTTTCGAGGTCTTTAAGATCACCCCGGTGCACCTGGGCGCCAGCCGCGATCAGAGACATGGCGCCGGCATCCGAGCGGGAAAGACCGAGCACCTGATGCCCTGCGTCGATGAGTTCTCGAACGATGGCAGAACCAATAAAGCCCGTTGCTCCTGTAATAAAAATCTTCATAAATCGCTCCTTTGCGTCAAGTTATCAGAATACGAAATTATTGCGTGGACTGACTTGCTGCCCGAACAGTTTTGGCAATCGCGTTGAGCGCAGCGATCGCATCCGGCTGCAGTTCGAGTGTTGCAGCGCCGAGGTTGTCTCGGAGATGGTTTAGAGAAGAGGTGCCGGGGATCGTCAGAATGTTAGGAGACCGCTGAAGAAGCCAGGCAAGCGCGACCTGCATCGGAGTCGCTTCGACGGACGCCGCTACCCGGTCGAGTTCCGACGATTGTAATGGAGTGAATCCTCCCAACGGGAAGAACGGGACATAAGCTATGCCTTGCTTCGCGAGAGCATCTACGAAGGCATCGTCATCGCGATGCGCCAGATTGTAGAAGTTTTGGACGCAAACGATCTCCGTGATTCTCTGACCTTCCTGCAGTTGCCGGGGAGTGATGTTGCTGAGGCCGATGTGACGAATCAATCCCTGACGCTTCAACTCGGCGAGCACGGTCAAGGGTTCCTCGATGGATCCTTCCGATGGTGCCATCATTCCGCCCACTCGAAGGTTAACAACGTCGAGTGCATCGACACCGAGATTCCGAAGATTGTCATGAGCGCCGTCAATCAACTCTTGACGCGAAAGCGCATGTAGCCATGACTTGTCTTCACCACGACGGGCTCCCAGCTTAGTGACAATGACCAAGTCAGCTGGATAAGGATGAAGTGCCTTCTTGATGATCTGATTGGTCACATGCGGACCGTAATAGTCGCTGGTATCGATATGGTTGACGCCAGATTCGATGGCCTCTCGCAGGACAGCAATCGCAGCGTCTACATCCCGTGGAGGCCCCCATATTTCAGGGCCGGCAAGCTGCATCGCGCCGTAACCCATACGGACCAGCTTGATTGGGGTGCCGGGAAGTGTAAAGCTGCCACCCAGTTTCGTCTTTTTTGTCATTGTGTTTCTCCCTTCTCTTGATCCGCTTCTTTGATTTTTCTTGCGTGCGAAATACGAATGGCTAGAAAGTTTCTCCCACCAATTCTTCGCTCTTCTTCCATAGCGCTTCAGCAGCGATGGGATCAAGTGCGTAAGCACGGACTCCTTCGCTCGTAGGGCTGATCGCAACATCCTCTGGGACAACATGACCTACGTGGCAGTTCTCGCAGTATTTCCCACCAATCTCCTCGGCCGGAGCAACCGCTGCTGCCCAGATCGAAGTTGCCGCACCTTGAGGAATCGTCTTCCACGGGAAAGAATTCATCCCCTCTGCTGCGAGCTGTTTTTCCAATTGGTCCACCATCGCCTTTAACGTTGCCGGATCCATATAACGGCCCAACTCCGTCTGTATTGCCCCAGGATGGACAGCCGTGGCACGAATGTCGCGTGAGCGATAGCGCTGGTCAAAGGCAACTGCAAAAAGGATGTTTGCGGTCTTCGATCTGCCATATGCCAAAAAGGGATCGTACGGAGTTCTATCGAAATTGGGATCGTCGAGGTTCACATTCGAGAAGCGGTGGCCTGAAGAAGCCAAGTTTACGAGCCGTCCGCCTGCACGAAGAAGCTTTGCAATCCGGTTTACCAGGACGAAGTGGCCCAGGTGATTGGTGCCGAATTGCATTTCGAAATGGTCGGTGGTACAGCTAAACGGCGTGGCCATCACGCCTGCGTTGGCGATGATCACATCGAACGGCTCGCCCTTTCGGAGCAGTTGATCGGCGCAGTTTCGGACGCTCGCGAGACTGGCCAGATCGAGTTCGACGAGCTCGAAGCTCCCACCATTCGCCGCCGCGTCCTTTCGTATTTGAGCTGTCGCCGCTTCGGCCTTAGCCAGGTCGCGCGCCGTGCCCACTACGTGAGCGCCGTGCGCGGCGAGTGACCGCGCCGTCTCTACGCCGATCCCCGCCGAAACGCCTGTCACCAGGATTCGCTTACCGTGTAGATCGATACCGGACAAAACATCTTCTGTGGTTGATGTAGCTCCGAATGTCTCCACCATGTTTTTCTCCTCCTGCCGGCTGCTTGAGCAAGTGCCTATTGACAAGCGGCTACGGCTCGCATAAAACGGAGAGTGTCTCCGCACTACATAAGATAACTCGGAGATGGTCTCCGGTTACAAGTTTTTTTGACTTTTTTTGATATGCCCACGAAACGGTCACAACCTGCCCAGCGAAAGCCCCGCGCCGACGCGCAGCGGAATCGCGAACGCATTCTGGAGGTCGCCAAGGTGGCGTTCACCCGGTCGGGCGCGAATGCCAGCCTGGACGACATCGCCAAACAGGCACGTGTTGGGCCGGGGACTTTGTATCGCCACTTTCCGACGCGCGAGGAACTGTTACAGGCGGTTTATCGGTCTGAGCTGGAAAAGTTAGCCGCAGCGGAGCGAAAGTTCGCCCAAACCATGACGCCGATCGAAGCGTTGCGAGCCTGGCTGCTGCTCTTCGTTGATGCCATCGCGGCAAAACAGCTCATCGCCCCTGCGCTCCATACGCTGGTGGGCGATCACAAGAAAGTGTTCGCAGCTTCTTACGCTCAGATGCAGGAAGCGCTTCGCTCCCTGGTGAAACGCGCGATCAAGAGCGGCGACATACGGAAGGACCTTGATGCTATGGATCTCCTTCGCGCTCTTGTGGGCGTCGCCAACGTGACGACCAGCCCTGACTGGCAGCAAAGCGCCAGGAGACTTGTCGATATCCTCGTTACCGGTTCAAGGCCCATCAGATAGACGCGGGATATCCAAGAGGTGTGCAGGCACGGTTTCAGAATGGGGGGTCACTCCAATTAGAGGGCGCTGTTCAAAACCGTCCAGGCAGCCAGAGAGTCCATGTAGTCTCTCCAATGGATGATCTTTCTCTTCTCAATCGTGATGACCGAGATAAACCTATTGTCATAGGGTGCGCCGCTGGAAAGAATCTTGCCGTGCACTTCGTATTCAAGAATCACGACGCGACTATCCTGAGAGCGGTGCACAACAAGTGCGTCGCCGGAGTGAAGCTTAGTCGTCTTGCCGTATCCAGAAAAGCTAGCCATCAAATCGGCGCGTCCTCGAATAATCGCAGGCCAGCCGGGAAAGTGGTAGCGAGATTCGAAGATTGCGTCTTCGGCAAACGCATCGAAAAAGTGTTTGCCATCAACGAGTCCCCGTATGCCCTCCATGACGACTCCGAAGAAAGGACTGAGAGCTTCAAAACCTTCGTACTCAGCTTTTGTCATAAATCACTACTCGACGTCCAACGTGGTCATCCAAAACCGACAGTTTCGTCTATTGGTCGAGCGCCGCTAAAGCGACACGCGCTACTTGTTCGAGGCTTTTCCGATCGGACCTCAGTCGTGCCATGGCTCGCATTCCCTGAATTGTGACAGTGAAGAACCGCGCCAGGGCTTTTGTATCCGCGTTACGCGATAATTCTCCGGCCTTCCGTGCGCGGAGCAGTGCCTCTCTAAAAATCCCTTCGACTTCGGCCTGGTTGTCGCGCAGAAACTCCGCGAGTGCAGCATCTGACGTGTCGCGCTCCAGATTGGCGCTCAACAAAAGACAGCCTCGTTCATGCTGTTGCTTGGATTCAGCGCTCAGGCCAAAGAGGAGTTTCGCGAAGACCTCTTTGACGGGCCGGCCAGCACCGAAAAGTCCGCGCAGACCGTCGTTCGTTTGGCGCCGGTAATAGGCCAAGGCCTTCATGTACAGCCCGCGCTTGTCGCCATATGTGTCATAGAGGCTTTGCTTCGCAATCCCCATCTCCCGCAGGAGTAGCTCCAGCGACGTATTCTCGTAACCCAGCCGCCAAAAAACGGCCATGGCCTTGGCTAAGGCTTGGTCGGGATCGAATTCTTTCCTGCGCGCCATTTCAGACTCCCTAGTCTATAACAATCCTTGACACACGGTATTCCAGACTGTATGGTCTGGAATATTGGTTTGGGCCATACACCGCTAAAGGAGTTCTCCTATGAAAACGCGATGGAGCTTCCGTTTCGTTGCCGCGACGATCGCGCTGCTATCGTTTGTGGCGCTGCCGGGAAGGGCACGCGCGCAGGATGCAAACGCGATCAGCTCACGGACCGCCGAAGTCGGAGGCGTAACGCTGCATTACCTAACGGCGGGACACGGCCCGGCTCTGATTCTGCTGCATGGCTACACGCAGACTTCACGCATGTGGCGGCCCATCATTCCGCAACTCGCCGAGAAATTCACGGTGATCGCACCCGACCTGCCCGGCATTGGCGATTCGTCGATCCCCAAGGACGGTCTGGACATGAAGACGGCTGCGATCCGCATTCATGCGCTCGCCAAGTCGCTGCATGTCGACAAAGCCAGAGTTGTCGGCCATGACATCGGCCTGATGGTGGCTTACGCGTATGCCGCGCAGTTCCCGGCAGAAACCGAGAAACTGGTGGTATTGGATGCTTTCCTTCCCGGGGTAGCCGGATGGGAGGATGTCTATAACAATCCTGGCATTTGGCATTTTCGCTTTAACGGCCCGACGCCGGAAATGCTGGTTCGCGGACGCGAGCGGATTTACTTCGATTATTTCTGGAATGACTTCGCCGCCGACAAAACACATTCGATCCCGGAAACCGATCGGGCCGCCTACGTGGCAGCCTATGCGCGTCCCGGGCGAATGCGCGCGGGTTGGGCCTACTTCGTCTCTTTCCAACAGGCTGCAAAAGACTTTGCGCAGCTCTCCCAGACAAAGCTGACGATGCCGGTCCTCGCCATCGGCGGCGACAAGGCTAATGGAACAGTGCTCGGCAACCAGATGAAGCTCGTTGCCACGAACGCCACGATGATCGTCTTGAAGGACACGGGACATTGGGTACTCGAAGAACGGCCCAAGGAAACGATGGACGCGCTGATGAAGTTTCTGTGATGGCTGGGGTGGATCTCACAGAACGCCTTCAGCGAATGAAAGGGAGGCCAGAATGTTCAAAAGCATATTCGTGGTCCTGTTGTCCGTTCGCATCCTCACGACAGTGACGAGAGCGCAGACCCTCCCGCGGATGCGCATGACCCCCGCAGAAATCAAGAGCAATCCGACAGACAACAACCAAATTGGCAGCTCGGGCCTCGCTGGCGTTCACACCAAGGTGCTGTTCGGCGATCCCGCCAAGGCCGGCTTTTACTCCATTCTGCTGTTCGTGCCCGCCCACGTGACGATCGAAGCGCACACGCACAGGGATAACCGTGTGGCGACTGTGGTTTCGGGCGAATGGCGCTTCGGCTACGGCGATCATTTCGACGTGAAAAGGCTCAAGACCCTGCCACCGGGCAGCGTGTATTCCGAGCCGGGAGGCGTTGAGCACTTTGCCCAGACCACCGATACGGCCGTCGTCGTACAGATTTCAGGCTATGGCCCAACCGACACAAAGTATTTCGATCCCGCCAACGATCCGGCGGCGAATCGAAAATAAAGTCCGTGAAAATCCGCAAGCATCGGGAAGGGCACTGGTTTAGCGCGAGGAGGGGGAGTGAACCCCTAGAGTGAGACAGTTTTGTCGTGCACATCTTGGGAAGCGCGGATTACTTCTGGCTTGCCGACAATTCGGGGTATACCGCGCGTGCCGCGAATCCCACTTGCTTCATGGGCGCGCAATACTCGACGTTTAACACCCAAACTTGTCGCCGAACATGGGAAGACCACTCTTGGACGACGCACGCGTCGCCTCGTCTTGGATCACGTCCCAATGCTCCACGAGAATCCCGTCCTTCATTCGAACAACGTCCGCTACAATCCAGTTCGCGTGCAAGCCGTGACCCGAGTATCGCCCGTGCACGATAACGAAGTCCCCTTCCGCCACAATCGTTCCCGATTCATACTTCAGTGTTGGCGGAATGCTCTTGATCAGATTGAACAGGCCATCGCGCCCAGGTGGGATATGAGCACTGTGCTGAATGTAGCTGGGTGACCAATAGCGCTCAGCCGCCGCGTAGTCACGCTTATTAAACAGCGTTTCGAAAGCCTCCAGAACTCGCGCTTTATTTTTCGATTCAACCGTCTGTGTCATTCATGTTCTCCTCTTGCTCCTTCACTCGCTCATTGATTTTGTCTGCCAATTATTCTCGCCACCTGTATTCACACCTGCGCGAAACCACCATCGACAAACAATTCCGCTCCCGTGATGTAGCTACTGTCGTCGGACGCAAGAAACGTTACGGCCTTCGCGATCTCTTCTGGTTTGCCTAGCCTCCCGAGAGGGACAGCATTGGAAATCAT
>CAVZGK010000004.1:0-514572 GCA_963774805.1 uncultured Acidobacteriota bacterium | reverse complement strand
AAGGGACTTTCCGACCTGATTCGCGAGGAATTCGGCTTCCGTCCCACTTTTTTCCTGATTCTCGCGGGGCTCGTCGTGGACATGGGCAACGTCTGCGCCGAATTCGCGGGCGTCGCTGCTTCCATGCAGCTTTTCGGAATTTCCAAGTATATTTCCGTGCCTCTGGCCGCGCTCGCCGTGTGGTTCCTCGTGCTGCGGGGAAGCTCCCGCCAGGTGGAGAAAATATTTCTGGCCGCCTGCGTGTTGTACCTCTCCTACGTGGCGTCCGCGTTTCTGGCCAAGCCGGACTGGTTGCTGGCCGCGCGCAGCACCGTCATCCCCACGCTGCATATGGACGGCGGCTATCTGCTGATGCTGACCGCGCTGATCGGCACCACCATCGCTCCCTGGCAATTTTTCTACATGCAGGCCGGATTCGTCGAAAAACGCGTCTCGGCTCGCCAGTACCCGCAGGCCCGCATGGACGTGCTCTTCGGCAGCGTCAGTTGCATGGTCATCGTGTTTTTCATCATCGTGTGCACCGGTTCGACGCTGTTCGTCACCGGGCATCACGTCATCAATGACGCCGGAGACGCCGCTCAGGCCCTGGTTCCGCTGGCCGGAAAGTGGGCAGCCTCGCTGTTCGCGTTCGGCCTGCTGAACGCTTCGCTCTTTGCCGCTTCCATTTTGCCGCTCTCCACGGCGCACGTGATTTGCGAGGGCATGGGCTTCGAGGCGGGTATCGACCACAAATTCAATGACGCGCCGATTTTTTACAGCCTGTACACGGGAATGATTGTCGTGGGCGCTGCGGTGATTCTGATTCCGCGCGCGCCGCTGGAAAAAATTCTCGTTCTTTCGCAAGTCGGCAACGGCGTCTGGCTCCCGGTGGTCCTCATCTTCATGCTCCTGCTGATCAACCGCCGCGACCTGATGGGCGACTTCGTGAACACGCGCACCTTCAACGTCGTGGCCTGGGTCACGGTCGTATCGGTGATTCTTCTCACCCTTGTCCTGGTCTACGTAACGGTCATCCACCCCAATGCCGTGCCTGGCGGAGGAGCGTGAAGCCTTAGCCGTGGCTTTTGAGGCTGAACCCTCAAAGTCGTGAGGAATTGCAGTGCTTGCCGTTACAACGTGTTGGCGAGTTCACCTGAGGCCTCCCGCGACCGTGTTGCACCGCAACACGGCCGTATGTTAGCTTTCCCATATGCTCGCGAAACAGCCTCTACACGCTCGATCTAGCTCGCAGGAATAATCGCGTGAAAGTACCGGAATCGCTCAAACCTACGGACCTGGAAGAAGAACGGCTGCTGCTTGACCTGAATGCCGATCGCCTGCCTCAGCATATCGCCGTCATCATGGATGGGAACGGCCGCTGGGCGCAGCGGCGCCACTTGCCGCGCGTGGCCGGGCATCGCGCAGGCGTGCAAACGGCTCGCACGGTGATCGAAACCTGCGCGCGGCTGAATATTCCGGCGCTGACCCTCTACGCCTTTTCGATGGAAAACTGGCGCCGCCCGAAGGCCGAAATTGATTTTCTGATGCGCCTGCTGCGCGAATACCTGCGCAAGGAACTTCCCGCTGATTCACCGGAATAATATTCGCCTCCTGGTTATCGGGCGCACCGATCAATTGCCGGAGGAAGTTCGCGAGCGACATCGACAACGCCATGCGCAAACCGCCGGAAACACCGGCATGAAACTTGCCGTGGCCCTGAATTACGGCGGCCGCGCGGAACTCGTCGACGCCTTCAACCGCATCCTGGATCGCGTGCCGCACCAATGGTCTGGCCCATGCCCGCGTGGATGAGGAAATGATCTCGCAGCATCTGTACACCGCCGGACTTGCCCGATCCCGATCTTCTGATCCGCACCAGCGGCGAAATGCGCGTCAGCAATTTTCTCCTGTGGCAAATCGCGTATGCCGAAATCTATGTCACCGAAACGCTGTGGCCGGATTTCACGCGCGCTCGCAGCTCTACGAAGCCCTGCTTCGATTTTCAGAAGCGCGAACGCCGCTACGGCGGCCTGGCGGAAACTCGCCGCCGCGTGCATGGCCTGAGCTGCGTCGCGCGCCGCGCCACCCGCTTCCCGTTTCACAACGCGGCACAGCCCGATTTATTCCCTGTGAAATCTGCAGCGCACGATCTGCGAGAAAGTGTGACTAGTCACGTTGCGTGCGAATGCGCGCGCTCACGTGCGGCGCATGCTTCGTGACGCGAAGTTCAGAGCATGCTCTTAACCATGACATTGGGAGAAGGGCAGACGGAATGAAGTCCGGAACGCGGCCTCCGCGTGTTGACCGCGGCGATTCTGATTCCGCTGGTAGTTGCGGCGATCTGGTGGGGACCGAACTGGCTCGTCGCCGCGCTGGCGGCCGTCGTGGCCATCGCCGCGCTTCTCGAATTTTTCGCCATGGCCGCGCAGCTTGGATTTCACCCCTACGCGCTCTGGACGTTGCTGTCGCTGCCGCTGGCAATCTTCGCGCAGCAATGGTACGCGGCGCGCATGGCGAGCGTCACGCGTCTGCGGCGATCTGCTCGACCGCTCGTCCCCGCGTTACGATGGAATCTGGTTCTGTTCGTGTTTCGTTCTGGGTGTCGCGGTCGATTGCGCTGGGCAGCCGGCGCGTCCGCTCGCGGAAGTATTCGCATCCGTTTCGGTCAGCGCGGCGGGACTGATCTTCGTGGTTCTTCCGTTCAGCGCCGTCGTTCGCCTGCACGGAGTCGATATCATCGGACCGCAGCTCCTGCTTTTCACCCTGGTGCTGGTTTGGGTGGGCGATACGGCCGCATATTTTGTTGGCCGCGGCCTTCGGACGCTGGAAAATGGCGCCGCACATCAGCCCGAACAAAACCTGGGAAGGCGCGGCCGCGAATCTTTTCGGTGCGCTGCTGGTGGCTGCCGTTTTTGGGTATTGGATCGACAGATTCCGCCGGCGCACATGCTGGCCATGGCCGCGTTGGGCAGCGTCGCCGGGCAAGTCGGGGATCTCTTCGAATCCGCGTTGAAACGCAGCGCCGGCGTGAAGGATTCCGGAACAATTCTGCCGGGGCACGGAGGAATGCTGGACCGCATCGACGCCCTGATCCTGGCCGCCCCCGCAGTCTGGTACTATTTCGAATGGGTTCGTCTCAAGAAGTACTGAAGATCTGTGATGAGTGCGAATGCTGTCGTCGCTCGGGAGGCAGGGAATTCGCCAGGAAGCAGAGCGCTCTATTTGAAGCAAATTGCCATTCTTGGTTCGACCGGATCGATCGGACGGCAAACGCTCGCCGTCGTGGAAGCCATGCCCGAGCGATTTCAGCGTGGTGGCGCTGGCGGCGGGCAACAACGTCGAGGAACTGGCCGAGCAAATTGCTGCGTCATCGCCCGGAACTCGTTTCGGTCGGCAACGCCGGCAGCTGGCCGCTGAGCTTGCGAACCGCCTGCGCGCCGCTGGCCTCGCGAAATTGCCGGAAATTCAGCATGGCGCGGCGGGCATGCTGGCCGTCGCCACGCATCCCGCTGCCGCGATCGTGGTTTCCGCAGCCGTCGGCGTGGTCGGCCTCGAGGCCACCTACGCCGCGGTGAAGGCGGGGAAGCAAGTCGCGCTTTCGAACAAGGAAGTCCTGGTCGCTGCCGGAGAAATCGTGATGGCCGCGGCGCGCGAGGCCAATGTCGAACTGCTTCCCGTCGATAGCGAGCACAACGCCATCCATCAATGCCTGCGCGCCGGGCAGCACGCGAAGTCAAGACGCTTGTTCTGACCGCGTCCGGCGGCCCGTTTCGCAAGACGCCGCTGGCGGAGATGGCTGCCGCCACGCCGGAGCAGGCCCTGGCGCACCCGAATTGGCGCATGGGACGCCGCATCACCATCGATTCCGCGACCCTGGTGAACAAGGGATTTGAAGTCATCGAGGCGCACTGGCTGTTTGACGTGCGCCCCGATCAGATCGACGTGGTCATCCACCCGCAGTCCACGATTCATTCCATGGTCGAATATGTGGATGGGTCCATCTTGGCGCAACTCGGCCCGACCGATATGCGCATGCCCATCCAATATGCGCTAACCTACCCTGAGCGGGCCGCATCCAATGAAGTAGCCCTGGACTGGGGCAAGCTGCGGCGTCTCGATTTCGAAAAGGTTTCGCACGCGCCGTTTTCCCTGTCTGCGTCTGGCGCGCGAAGCGTTGCGCAAGAAGGGTGCTTATCCTTGCGCCTTTAACGCGGCGGACGAAGTGGCCGTCGAGGCCTTTCTGGAGCGGCGGATTCCGTTTTCGGGGATTGCCGAAGTCATCGAGCGAGTGCTGGAGCGCACTCCGAAAATCAAGCATCTCCGCCATCGAGCGATGTGCTGGCGGCCGATGCCGAAGCCCGGCGCATGGCCCGGGAAGAAGTGGAACGAATGGCCGCGCGAACCGCGTGTGAGCCTGAACTGAATGTGTTTTGATCGCACGTTTGCATTTTGTACGGGAGCAGAGAACCGTGTCAGATTTTCTAGTAATGGTCGTTTCGGTTTCGGTCGTTCTGGGCATCATGGTCCTGGTCCATGAGTGGGGACATTTCATCGTCGCCAAATCCTTTGGCGTGCGCGTGGAGATTTTTTCCATCGGTTTCGGCACGCGCCTGTGGGGCGTGAAGCGCGGCGACACCGACTACCGCATCAGCGCGCTGCCGCTGGGCGGCTACGTGAAGATGGCGGGCGACAATCCGCTCGAAGAGCGCAAGGGCGATCCCGATGAATTTCTCTCCAAGCCGCGCTGGCAGCGGGTGCTGATCGCGCTGGCCGGGCCCGGCGATGAACATCATTCTCTCGATTGTGCTGGTCGCCGGAATCTACATGTACGGCAGCAAGCAGCCCGCGTACCTGGACCAGCCCGTGGTCCTGGCCGGAGTTTTGCCCGATTCCACCGCGCAAAAGGCCGGACTGATGGCCGGCGACCACATCGTCAAAATCAACGGCAAGAGCGAATCCCACCTGGGACGAAGCGCGCCTGGAACTGGTGTCCACCCTGCCGGGGCATCCGCTTTCCGTGGTTGTCGACCGCGCAATGGGCAGGAAGTTTCGCTGTCGGTTCCTGCCGGACAGTCCCTCGAAGATATTTATGGCTATCCCGCCGGATCGCCTGGTGATCGGTTCGGTTTCGTCCGGAATGCCGGCCGAACGCAGCGGCCTGAAAGAGGGCGACGAAATCCGCAAGGTCAACGGAAGGATCTCGTCAGCCCGGCGCGAATTTCCGTCGCTCGTGCAGGAATCGCAGGGTCAGTCCGCTGAATCTGGAAGTCCAGCGCGGCGATCGGCACCCTGCAGTTGGAGGTTCGCTCCCCAGCAGGTCGGCTCGGCGAACGGTGTGCCGCGCTGGCAGATTGGCGTCGGCATTCGCGGCGGGGATCTGGTCGAGCGGCGCCTGTCTTTCGGTCCCGGCGATTGTCGAATCCGTCAGAACCAACATCCTGATGGCCCGGCAGGTCGCCTACGTGGTGGTGGAACTGTTCCGCGGCAACATTTCGCTGAAGCAACTCGAAGGTCCGCTGGGAATCGCGAAAGATCCGGCGAAGCGGCCAAGGAAGGCCCGGCGAACTGTTTTCCCTGATGGCCATGATCGGCGTGAACCTGGCCGTTCTGAATCTTCTGCCCATTCCGCCGCTCGACGGCGGTCACATTCTGATGCTTTTCATCGAAGGAACCATGCGGCGCGACCTGAGCATTCGCGTGAAGGAGCGCTTCGTCACCGTCAGCATGGTGTTCCTGTTGCTGGTCTTCGCCATCGTTATGTACAATGACGTTTTGCGGCTGATTCCGCACCACTAAGCCTGCGCCAGGTTCCGCTGTCTAATCAGAGACCTGACGGCATCGGCACTGACCGCGCAGCGTTCGTCGGATCGAGCGAATCAGCGCCGAGCGTCGCCGTCACCCGCCATCCCAATGCCTACCACCGCACATCGAGTTTCCGCCGGCGAACGCATCAACGCTCATGAGCGCCCCGGCCGCCTGCAGGCAGCGCTGAACAAGCGCGGCGTGCGCCTGACGCGCCAGCGCAAGGTCCTGCTTGCAGGTGATGGACAACGCCGAGCGCCATCTGGACGCCGGTGCGATCCTCGAGCGCGCGCAGAAACTCGATCCGCGCGTGCATCGCGTCACCGTCTACCGCACCCTGGACCTGCTGAAGCGCAACGGCCTGATCGATGAACTCGACCTGCTGCACCTGCGCGGCGACCAGCACTTCTACGAAAGCCACGGCCCGCGCGACCACATTCACGTGGCCTGCCTGAAATGCGGAAAAGTGCGCGAATTTGAGTCCCAGCTCTACGAAAAACTGAAAAAACAGATTGAAAAGGACTGCGGCATCGAAATCACCATGGCCCGCACCGAAGTCGGCGGCTACTGCGAAAAGTGCCGCAAGAAGTAAGTAGCATAGCGACTCTTCGCTGTGCGGTTTTTGCGATGGCTGGCGCCGCAGATGTCCAAGCCTCGGGCTAAAAAAAACGCGCAGCGAGCAGTCGCTGTGCCACTCAAACCAATCCCGCCTATTCCGCAGCATTGAATTTTCAGGTCGGGCCTGACGCTCCTGCGCCGACCCTACTCCCTCGAATGATTTCCTGCGAGGATTCGCTCCGAGAAAAATTTCCGCGCCGCATCGATATCCCGCGCAATCTGCGCGCGCAGCTCGTCCGCCCCGGAAAATTTCTGCTCGTCGCGAATCCGCGCGTGAAAGCGCACTTCCATCCGCCCGCTGCCGACGTTCTCATTGAATCCAAACAGATGGCTCTCCACCGTGACGCCCGGCCGTCGAACGTGGGCCGCGTTCCGACATTGGTCACCGAGCTGAATACGTTTTCCTCCCACGATGCGACTCGGTCGCATACACGCCGAGCTTCGGGCAGCAACTCCTGCTCCGGAGCCAGATTCAGCGTGGGGAAGAGGATGGTCCGCCCGCGCCCTGCGCCCGCTCGAATTTCTCCGGTCAGCGAAAACGGTCGCCCCAGCAGCGCATCGCGCCGGCCACATCGCCGCAGGCGACTGCGGTGCGAATCGCGGTGCTCGAAACGATCTGCCCGTCAACTTCGACCGGCGGAACGACTTCCACGTCGAAGCCGTCGCGCTCTCCCGAATCGTTTCAGCATGTCGCACATCTCCTGCGCCGCGATGTCCGAAGCGGAAATTCGCGCCCACCAGAATGGCTCCGACGCGCAGGCATCCGACCAGAAACTTTTCGATGAATTCCTCGGCCGACAGCTGCGACAGCGCACGATCGAACCGCAGCACCAGCGCGGCGTCCAGCCCCATCTGCTCAAATCCCGCCAGGCGCTGCGCAAGCGTCTGAATCATCAGCGGGGCGCGTTCCGGACGCAGAACGCCGCATCGGGTGCGGATCGAACGTGATGACCGCGGCGCGTTCGCCCGTGGCCCGCGCACGTTCGCGCACCGAACGCAGAATTTTCTGATGACCGAGATGCAGCCCGTCGAAATTTCCGACGGTCACGGCGCAGCGGCCCGCGCCCGCGAATTGCGCCGTCCACTCTTCCACGGAATGGAAAATCGTAAACGCCATCAGACGTGAACCTCGAATTGAAGTCCATCGTACGCCAGCGAAACATTCGGAAATCCGGCGGCGATCAATCGCGCGTTGGTTTCCGCATGCGGCAATTCGTGCGCGATGTGCGTGAACCACGCGCGGCGCGGCTGCAGTTCGCGGACCACCGCCAGTGCCTGCTCCACCGTCTGGTGCATCGGATGCGGCTCGTCCCGTAGCGCATCCAGCATCAAATCGTCCAGCCCCGCCAGCAGCGGCTTGGACGATTCGGGAAGCACGCTGAAATCGGTCAGGTACGCGGCGCCGCCGAAGCGAAATCCGAGCACGCCGATTTCTCCGTGCCGCGCGGGAATCGGCATGATGCGCGTGCCGATCACCTCGAACGGCCCGTCAATCGGATGCAACGTTACCTTGGGAATCGTGCTGTAGGCCGGAGGCGGCTCGAAAACATACGAAAAAGTCTGCTGCAGCCGCGCAATCGTTTCCTCCGATGCGTACACCGGCAGCGACGATTTCTGCCGCAGATTAAACGGGCGGATGTCGTCAAATCCCAGAATGTGATCGGCGTGCGCGTGCGTAAACAGAATCGCGTCCAGCCGCTACACGCCGGCGCGCAGCGCCTGAAACCGGAAATCCGGCGTCGTGTCGATCACCGCAGTCTTTCCGTCATGAGCCAGCAGAATCGACGGGCGCAGGCGGTTGTCGTGCGGATCGTTCGAAGTGCACACGCGGCAATGGCACGTCAGCGTGGGCACGCCCATGGAAGTGCCGGAACCAAGCACGGTAAGTTTCACTGTCGATGAAGATGATGCGGGCAGGGTGAATCCTCAGTCTCAAATCTCTTTCGAGCGATTTCTCCAGCGGGAGATGTCTTACTTTTTCCGTTCCTTGTTCGTTCGTCTTTCGCTCTTTCGTTCTCTGCTTTTTGGTTTCCGCTCTTTCGTTTTCCGTTCTTTCGGTTCCGCTATTTTTATTTTCGGCTGCGCGTTTTCCGCGTGGCACGTTGTGCATTTCTTTTTTAGGAGGGCCGAGCTTTAGCTCGGCCGTTTAGACTTCAACTTTCTCGGGGCTGAAGCCCTTTGTCGGGCGCTAGTCGAATGGCCGGGCTGAAGCCCGGCCCTCCAAAACCCCGATCCTCCGGAAACCGCGACCCTTCGAGAAACCGCGGCCCTCCGAACGACCATTTACGGCCGCGACTGCGCTTTTTCCTGTTTCGCCGCGGCTTTGGCCATTTCCATGAACGCCAGCTTCAGATTTCCCAGCACATCCAGCAGCAGGGAATCCTCTTCCGCAGCCAGGTTTCCGCGCGTTTTTTCCCGCAGCACGTCCAGCATATCGATCATCTCGCGAGCGCCTTCCAGGTCCAGCACCGGCTGTCCCGTGCGCGGATCGGCGTATCCGCCCAGCAGCATCGCGGCATTCTGTCCCAGTGAGCGAATCAAATTTTCAAACGCCACGGAGCGCTTCGGCGCGTCCGCTGCCGGAGTCGCCGGAACTGTACCCGTCGCAGCGGAGTTTCCTGCAGGCGAATCTGCGGCGACCGGCGCGCTGGCTGCCGGCGGGGCCGGAGGCGCAGCCGCTAGCGGTTTCCCGCTCGCGATCCTGCTGCTCGGCGACTTCCTTGCGAAGCTCGCCCTCCGCCGTGAACAGGCGGCGGTCGACAACCTTGAAACTTTCGTCTTGCTTGGAATCAGACAACGGAATCTCCCTCGGCGGCTCGGTTCTGTTCCTCTTGAGCGAGCAGTTTAGCATCGCACGAAGCGTGGGAACAAGTGCCCGCCTCCCGTATCACAGCGACTCATCGCTGTGCGCCTTTTGCCGCTGAAGGGACGAGTCAATGAACTGTTTGCTCGACCCACGCAGGAATAAGTTGCGGTCTTCCAGTCAGAAATCCCGAACCCCTTGTGCATTGCTCGCCTGTGCCGTAAAGTTTGCTTTCATCTAGGAGTTTCAAAACGCACGTGCCTCCCCGTCGAGCCAGGTCAAAAAAGCCCTCAAAGCGCGCGCAGCCTTCCGCGAAGCGACCCGTAAAGTCCGCCCCCAGGCACGCAAAAGCCTCGGTCGCGGCGCGCGCCGATCGTTCTCGGAAAAGCATCGGAGAGGTTTTTGCGGGCTTTGTGGCGATCCAAACCCGGCTGCGCGCCCCGGGCGGCTGCCCCTGGGACCGCGAGCAAACTCACGCCACGCTCCGCACCTACCTGATCGAAGAGGCCTATGAGGTCCTGGACGCCATAGAGTCCGGAAATCCCGGCGAGCTCGCCGAAGAATTGGGAGACCTGCTTCTCCAGGTCCTATTTCATGCGGACATCGCCCGCGAGGAAGGAGTGTTCGACCTTTCCGACGTCATTGCGGGCATCCACGAGAAGATGGTGCGCCGCCATCCCCATGTCTTCGGAAACGTGAAAGCCGACACGTCCAGGGAGGTGCTGAAGAACTGGGCGCAGCTGAAGGCCAAAGAAAAAGAAAAGTCCCGAACCGAAAACGGCAAATCCTTCGATGCATCGAAAATTTCCGCCCTCGACGGTGTTCCCAAGCACCTTCCAGCTTTACTTGAAGCCTATCAGCTCACTCGCAAAGCGGCCCATGTTGGATTTGACTGGGACCGCGTCGAGGGAGTTCTAGAAAAACTTGAAGAGGAAATTGCTGAATTGCGATCCGCGATTGCTCGTACCGAGCGCGATGCGATCGAAGAAGAATTCGGCGACCTGCTGTTTTCCGCCGTAAATCTTGCGCGCTTCCTTCGACTCGATCCTGAAGTAACACTTAAACAATCGAATCGTAAGTTCAAAGCAAGATTTCATGAGATGGAGAGAATTGCTTCATCCTCCGGCAGAGAGCTTTCTACGCTATCCATGGAAGAATTGGAGCAACTTTGGGTTGAAGCGAAATCCACGTCGGCCGGACGACTCCCCGCGCGTTCCGAATTATGAAAGCCCACAAGCCAGCAAAGCGCGCCGCCGCATCCGTAATACACGACGACGCCCGCGACGGCATCGTCATCCGCCCGTGCCACGGAATTCCCGAATTCGAGGCCTGCGTGCGCGTCGAACGCGAAGTCTGGAAGTCCGCCGACATCGACGTAGTTCCGATTCCGCTGTTCGTCGTCGCCTCCGAAACCGGAGGCCAGGTCCTCGGCGCTTTTCACGGCTCGGAACTTGTCGGATTCACGATGGCGATCGCCGGATGGCGCGATCGCAAACCGTTTCTCCACTCCCACATGACCGCCGTGCTCGAGGGTTTCCGCGATCGGGGCGTTGGCCGCCGCTTGAAGCTATTTCAGCGAGAAGACGCGCTGGCGCGCGGCATCGCCCTGATCGAGTGGACCTTCGATCCACTGATCACCAAAAACGCCTACTTCAATTTCATGCGCCTCGGCGCGATCGCGCGACGCTACCTTCCGAATGCGTACGGAATCACGACCAGTCCGTTGCATGGCTCGCTTCCCACCGACCGCCTGGTCGCGGAGTGGCATCTGCGCTCGCCCCGCGTGCTGCGTGCCTCGCCGGCAAGGCCGAGCGGCACAACCTTTGCAAAGAAAGCTGTTCGCATCACTATTCCCTCCAACATCGAGAACCTGAAACTCGTCCAACCCGCCGCCGCGCTTGAGCTGCAATCGGCGATTCGCGCGGAATTTCTCAAATGGTTCGGCAAGGGCTATCGCCGCCACCGCCGTTTCGCCCAGCGCCGGCGGCGTGGACTACATTCTGGAGCCGTGGAGCCCACGTTGAAGGTTCAGAAACTGATACTTCGTGAAATCAGAATGCCGCTGGTCACTCCGTTTGAAACCAGCTTTGGCCGCGTTACCGATCGCCGCATGCTGATCGTGGAAGTCCGAGTCCGATGGCGTGTCCGGCTGGGGCGAATCCGTGGCGGGCGAAGGTCCATTCTACGCGCCGGAAACCGTTGAGACTGCGTGGCACATTCTGCGCGATTTCATCTGGCCTGTCCTTAAGGACCGCGAATTTGCCTCCGCCGCCGATGTCTGGGACAGCCTCGAATCCGATTCGCGGCCACAACATGGCCAAGGGCGCGATCGAATCCGCACTGTGGGACGCCGAAGCGAAACAGAAAAACATTCCGCTCTGGAAACTGCTGGGCGGAGTGCGCCAGGAAATCGCCTGCGGCGTCTCGATTGGAATTAAAGAAACACTTGAAGAACTTGATCGCGACCGTCGAGCGCGAACTGGCCGCCGGCTACCAGCGCATCAAGATCAAAATCAAGCCGGGGAAAGACATCGCGCCCGTCGAAGCAGCTGCGCCTGAAGTTTCCGCAGGATCCGCCTGATGGTGGACGCCAATTCCGCGTACCGCCTCGAAGATTGGCCGCACCTGAAGCGCCTGGAAGCCTACTACCTGATGATGATCGAGCAGCCGCTCGGGCTGGGACGACATCTACAGTCACGTGGAGCTGCAGCGCAAACTCGACACCCCGATTTGCCTGGACGAATGCATCCACACCGAGGAGCACGCGCGCGCGGCCATCGAACTGGGCGCCTGCCGCATCATCAATATCAAGCTCGGCCGCGTCGGCGGGTATACGCCCGCACGCACGGATTCACGACCTCTGCCAGTCGAGGCAGATTCCGGTCTGGTGCGGCGGCATGCTCGAGTCCGGCATCGGCCGGGCGCACAACATCGCGCTTTCCACGCTGGAAAATTTCTCGCTGCCCGGGGACGTCACCGCCAGCCGCCGCTACTGGGTCGAAGATGTCATTGAGCCCGAAGTAACGGTCACCCGCAAGGCACGATTCACGTTCCCGATGGGCCCGGGTATTGGCTTTATCGCCGCGAGTCGACCGCATCGAGAGCTCTGACTGCCCGGAAAGAGGTCCTCGATTAACGGACAGCCCCTGCTTCACTTCAACGCGTACGCGGCGCTCCGCACTTTGGTGCGTACGCCTAACACCAGCAACGCTCCCAACACGAACCCGCCGACATGCGCCCACCACGCCACGCCGCCCTGATCGGCCATCCCCAGCGAAGCCACGCCGCTGAAGAACTGCAGGAAGAACCAGTAGCCCAGCATCAGAAACGCGGGAATCCGTACGGTGAAAAATAAAAGCAGAGCCGGGAATCAGCGTCGTCACGCGCGCCCGCGGAAACAGCACGATGAACGCTCCCATGACGCCCGAGATCGCGCCGCTGGCGCCGATCGTGGGAACCTTCGATCCCAGGTTGAACATCGTATGGACCAGTGCCGAGCCGACTCCGCAGATCAAGTAGAAGATGAGATATTGAAAGTGCCCGAGAGCCTCTTCCACGGCTCCGCCGAACACCCAAAGAAACAGCATATTGCCGAGCAGGTGCATCCAGCCGCCATGCAGGAACATGCTGGTGAACATGCGGAAGGATGGCCTGGCCGACGCTGATTCCGTGCCTGGCGAAGAGAAGCTGCTCGTGCGACGGAACCAGTCCAAACGTGTAAACGAGCGCGCGGCCCGACCTTCGGGGGCAGCGTCAGTTCGCGAAGGAATGCCAGAACATTCAGCGCGATCAGCAGCCCGTTGACGATCGCGGCGCGCGTCCGCAGGATGTCCACGCGAAGCGGGATCATTCGGGCCTTCCTGAAAGCCTGAAGCATTGCCGGCGTGAATGCCGTCGGGCCCCCGCTGGCCGTTGCGAATCAGCTCTTCAATTTTCTCGATGCTGGCAATCCCGCCTCGCGCGCCCATTCCCATGCAGGCAAGGCCGGCCGCAGCGCAACTGAACTCCAGAGAGCGCGGAAGTTCATCGCCGCGCAGGAGCGCAAAGGCGAAAGCGGCGTGAAAGATATCGCCGGCGCCGGTCGTATCGACAGGCTTCACTTCAAATGCAGGGCAATAGTGGAAACGGTCGCCGTCCCATGCGAGCACTCCAGGCCGCCCAGGGTTGCGGCGACCAATCGGCATCCGAATCGCGCAGCCATGGCCGGCAAGGAGACGAAGAAGTCATTCTCGCCGCAGAGCCGGGCCGGGAATTCGCTGCGAGGTAATGGCGAAGTCCACATTCTCAAGTAAAGCTTCCACTCCAGGGTAGAGATTGTCCAGGTCCGCGGTAACGGGAATTTTCGCCTCGCGAGCCCAGCGGGCCGCTTGCGTGGCGCCGGCGCAATCGTGGCCGTCGACGTGTAAAAGTCTTGCTTGAACTATCCAGTCGCGTTGAAGTTCGGTGGGCAGTAATTCCAGTCGCGGATCCCGCTTCCAGAGCACGGTCCGTTCACCGGTCTCCTCGTCCACCAGGATGAAGGAAGACTGGCTCTGGCAATCCGGCACGGTAATCCAATGGGCATCGATCCCGCTTGGCGCATCTCTGCGCGCTGTAGAGCAGCGGCATCGTCGTCCCCGATCTTTCCCACGTAGCGCGCTTTTAATCCCCATCTGGCGCAGGCGGTCACAGCCGTTGCCACCTGTCCGCCGGGAAGAATCTCGGAAACGCGGAATTCCACCTTGGAGTTAAATGCCGGGAAGTGCGGAAGGCGGATGATCGTGTCGGTAGCGTTCAGCCCCACGCCAACGATATCGACGACGGAAGAGGACTCAGGCACAGAGACACTCTACGGAAATCCGATATCGGCGCAAGTGAAAAAAGCGAACGGAGAAGAGCGTCTGATAATTTTTCAGCGGCGCGGGCGGTAGTTAACATATTAATTTTGCGCCAGTAAAGCGCTGAAACAGCGTTGTTTGAGTGCATCCAGATTCTTCACGATTCGAGAATCTTCATTCGAGGCCGGCCGGTGGAGCGCGGAATTGGGAGGCATCGAGTATCGCTTTAGGTGCTGGCGGTTGGCGGTAACGCAAAGGAAAATGCCGCTATTCCTCGTGAACCGAAATCGCGGCAGCAAAATCCTGTGCTGATTTCGCCGCTCTGCGCATGTTTGCTGCGCTTGGCAATTGATTCGTCGCGCGGGGTGTGGTAATTAACAAATTCAAATTTTTCGTCGCGCTATTCTGCTTGCTAGGTGAACCTCGGTCGGCGCGCCGACTCAAATGGATGCCACTCAAGGAGTCTGAAGCAATTGTTCTGCGCACCTATCCGCTGGGCGAGGGCGACCGGCTGGTCAGTTTTCTCGATCGCCAGTCTGGCCGGGTGCGGGGCGTTGCGCGCGGGGCGCGGCTCCCCAAGAGTCGCTTTGGCTCGACGCTTGAGATGCTGGCGTACATTCGGATCTGGTATTTTGAGCGCGAAACACGCGATCTGGTGCGCATCAACCAGTGCGAACTGATCGAGTCGTTCATGGATGTTCAGCGCGATTACGCGTCCGCTGTTGGCCTCGCGCTGGTCAGCGAGATTACGGATTCGGTCCTGGGCGAAAGGGAAGCGGCCGACGCGCAGTTTCGGCTGATCTTGTTGACGGCGCGAGCCATTCGCGTGCACGGCCCATCTCAAGTTGTACTTGCATATTTTTGTTTGTGGACGGCGAGGCTAGGTGGGTGGCTCGGACCTCTGGATCGATGTTCCCGGTGTGGCAGAGCATTTAACCTCGAGCCAGCTTTTCACTCTGCCGGATTTGCGGAGACTTTACTGCGGAGATTGCCGAGATGACTGGGCCAGACAGATATCTAAAGAAGCACTTGCGGTTGGTACGCTGGCACTTTCCGGAACGCTGGACCGATTGCTGAATGAAAAATCCGCCGTGGATGCGGTTCAGCGAAATCTTAAGTTATGCATTAGATGTTTTGGAACAACATATCGAGAAGAAGTTGATCTCCCGAAAAACATTTGAAACAGGAGAGAGTGGATGTTGAAATCTAAAGTAAAATCTAAGGCAACTCAAAGGGCCCACATTTCAAAATCTCATCCTGCAACTTCAGAAATATTGGGGCGACCGGGATGCGTGATCCAGCAACCCTATGATGTTGAGGTCGGCGCTGGAACCATGCACCCGGAAACGTTTCTTCGTGTCCTGGGGCCGGACCCGTACCGCGTCGCCTATGTTCAGCCATCTCGTCGGCCCGCCGACGGTCGATACGGAGAAAATCCCAACCGCCTCTTTAAGCACCATCAGCTTCAAGTAATTCTTAAGCCGTCGCCGCCTGATATTCAGAATCTTTATCTGAACAGCCTTGCTGCGATCGGGCTGGATCTGGCCGAGCATGATGTCCGTTTTGAAGAAGACAACTGGGAATCGCCCACCCTCGGCGCCTGGGGAATGGGCTGGCAGGTTCTTCTTGACGGACTGGAAATTACGCAGTTCACCTATTTCCAGCAGAGCGGGGGAATCGATCTCGATCCGGTGCCCGTGGAGCTGACCTACGGCCTGGACCGCATCTGCGCCTACCTGCAGGGAGTGGACAGCGTCTATGACGTTCGCTGGTCGGACGATCACACCTACGGGCAGGTGCGGTTGCTCGAAGAGCAGGAGTTCTCGGCCTACAACTTTGAGTATGCCGACCCGGTGATCACCCGAAAGCTCTTTGAACTGCACGAAAAGGAAGCCGGGCATCTGCTCGACGCCTACGAGAAGCGTTCCGCAGAGGACGGACCGGCGCTTTCCGATGCTGGCCGCCTACGATCATTGCCTGAAGTGCTCCCACCTGTTTAACCTGCTCGATTCGCGCGGAGTGATCTCCACGACCGAGCGCGCCCAACTGATCGGCCGCATTCGCCAGATTGCCTGCCGCGTCGCGGTCGACTTTCCTGGCCCAGCAGGCGCGCAGTGCCGTAGCGCCGCCGCGGATCGCGGAGGTGGCGCGATGAAGACTCCGGACACTGCGGACTTCCTATTTGAAATTGGCTGCGAAGAAATTCCGGCCGGGATGCTTCCGGGCGCGATTAAGGAACTTAAAGTAATACTTGAGAAATATCTGAAGCCTATAATCTGCATCCACAGACTCGCCCATTGAAGTGTATGGAGCTCCGCGACGCCTGGCCGCTTCGTGCTCGTGCGATACGACTTAAACAGCCGGATGAGACTAAGGAAATCACCGGTCCGCCGAAGTCGGTGGCGTATGACGCCGCCGGAAAGCCCACGCGCGCCGCCGAGAGCTTCGCGCAAAAGATGAACTCGCCGGTCTGCAGCTCTCGACGATGACCACATCTAAAGGCGAGTATCTGGCCGCCAAGCAAGTGATCCGTGGGCGGTCAGCTAATGCAATACTTGAAGGAGATCTTGCCGCGGGCAGTTGCGGAGATTCCCTGGCCGCGCAGCATGTATTGGACCGGAGCTGCGGGACTGCATTTCATCCGCCCGATTCGCTGGGTGGTGGCTCTGCTTGGAGGGAAGCCGCTCAAGTTCACGCTGGGCGACGCGGTGGCGGGAAATGTTTCCGCAGGGCATCGATTCCTGGGCAAAGCGAAGATTCCGCGTTACCGGTGCGAAGATTATGTCCAGAAGCTGCAAGTCAAATTTCGTGATGGTCCGGCCCGAGGAGCGCAAGAAGAAGATTGAAGGGGAACTGCAGCGACTGGCCAGTGACAAGGGACTCCGCATTCATGAAGATCAACACCTCATGGATATGGTGACCTATCTGAACGAATATCCCGACGGCAATCCTGGGCGGATTTGACCCGTCTTATCTGGAATTGCCGGATGAGATTCTGATCACCGTGATGCGTGACCACCAGAAATACTTCGCGCTGGAGCGCAAGGACGGCACGCTGGCGCCGAATTTCCTGGCGGTCATCAATCTGGACAAGGACCGGCCGGACTGATTCGCGCCGGGCACGAGCGCGTGTTGCGCGCGCGGTTTGCGGACGCGCGATTTTTCTGGGAGACGGACCAGAAATGTCGGCTCGCCGACTATCTTCCGAAACTGGCGGCGGTAACCTACCAGGAAAAGCTCGGAAGCTACGGCGAAAAGGTCGAGCGCATGCGCGAACTGGCCCGCTGGCTCGCCGAGCAGTGGTTTGCCAGCGGCATTCGCGCATGCCAGCGTAGGCGCGGCCGACCGTGCCGCGGAACTTGTCAAATGCGACCTGGTCACCGACATGGTTCGGGAATTCACCGAGCTGCAGGGAATCGTCGGTGGCCTCTACGCAAAATCTCAAGGAGAACCTGAAGAAGTTGCCTGGGCAGTTTACGACCAGTACAAGCCCGCAGGTCTCGACGATTCGATTCCGAGAAATATTGCCGGACAGGCCGTAGCGCTCGCCGACAAGTTCGATTCCCTGGTCGGATGCTTCGCGGTTGGTCTTGTCCCTTCCGGTTCAAGTGATCCTTTCGCTTTGCGCCGGGCCGCCATGGGAATAGTTAAGATTTTAGTTGAGACAAAGCTTCCAGTTTCACTTTCCATGACGATCGCCGTGCAGCCGAAGAGCTTGGCGAATGGGCCGCGAAAAATTGCAAGTATCACCTGCAGTTGAGAAGCAGGTTCTGGAGTTCCTCCTGGATCGCGCGCGATTTGTCCTGAAAGAGCGCGGCGGCCTGGCCTACGACGAAATCAATGCGGCGCTTGCTGCGGGAGCCGATGATCTGGTCGACGCCGTTCGCCGGATGGAAGCCATCAAGGCCATCCGCAAGACAAAGAACTTTGAGCCGCTGGCGGTATCCTTCAAGCGAATCCGGAAGATTCTGGAAAAGGCCGGCCCGGAGTCAGGATGGAAGCTGTCCGCAGTGCGCTCGGATCTGTTTGCGGAAGAGGCCGAGCGCGACTTGCATGCGCAGCGCCTCGGCTGGCAATGAAGCAGGTGGAGCAGCACAAGAGGGCAGGCAGATACCGCGAAGCTTTGCAGGAGATTGCCGGACTGCGGCCGGCAGTCGATCGATTTTTTGACGAAGTGATGGTGAATGCCGGAGGACGAGCAGGTCCGGAAGAACCGGCTGACGCTGCTTTCGGGACTTGCTGTCGGAATTTTCGACGATTGCGGATTTTTCGGAAATCGTTACGGCCGAGCAAGGGAAGTAGTCAACCAGTAGTGACAGTAAGGGTGAGGCGTGTTGCTGTCGGCGCGCCGACAGGCCATGCGCTTCGGGAGTCTGAATTCGAAGGGAGGAGATTGACGTGAAATACGTATATTTTTTTGGGGCGAGGAAAGCGGAAGGCGACGGCTCGATGAAGGAAGTGCTGGGAGGCAAGGGCGCCGGCCTGGCGGAGATGACGCGCATCGGGCTTCCCGTGCCGGCTGGATTCACGATCACGACGGAATGTTGCGACTATTATTTGAAGCATGACCAGAAGTATCCAAAGTCCCTGGCCGCGGAAGTGAAGAAGAATCTGACGCACCTGGAGAAGCGTCACCAAGAAGAAGCTGGGCGACGCCAAGGATCCGCTGCTGGTCAGCGTGCGCTCCGGTTCCGCGCGCTCCATGCCGGGAATGATGGAAACGATTCTGAACCTTGGGCTTGAACAGCAAGTCGGTGGAGGCTTTGGCGCGAAACACGAAAAATGACCGCTTTGCCTGGGATGCCTATCGCCGGTTCGTGCAGATGTACTCCGCGGTCGTGATTGGACTACCTAAAGAAGAACTTGAAGAAAAGCTGCGCGCCATGAAGGCGCAAGCGCGGCGTGAAGGATGACACTCAAGTGCCGGCCGAAGGCTGGCGCGAACTGGTCGGAGAGTACAAGGAATACTTTAAGAAGAAGACCGGGAAGGATTTTCCGGAAGATCCCGAAGAGCAACTGTGGGGAGCGATCGGCGCGGTGTTTGGTTCGTGGATGGCCGAGAAGGCCGTGACCTACCGCCGCGTGGAAAAGATCACCGGGCTGCTCGGGCACGGCCGTCAACGTCGTTCAGATGGTGTTCGGCAACAACGGCGAAAATTCCGGCACGGGAGTTTGCTTCACGCGCGATCCTTCGACCGGCGAGAAGATTTTCTATGGCGATTTCCTGATCAACGCGCAGGGCGAGGACGTGGTGGCCGGTATCCGCACGCCAATGCACTTGAGCGAAATGGCTAAGCGGATGCCCAAGGTTTACAAGCAGCTCGAAAAAGTTCGCCAACTGCTCGAAAAACACTACCGCGACATGCAGGACATGGAGTTCACGGTCGAAGAAGGCACGCTTTACATGTTGCAGACGCGCGTCGGGCAAGCGCACACCGACGGCAACCTTCAAAATCGCCGTGGACATGGCCAAGGAAGGCCTGATTTCCAAGGAAGAAGCGATCGAACGCATCAAGCCCGAAGATATTGACCGGCTGTTCTATCCGATTGTCGATCCGTCGACGCCGCGAGCGAGCTGGCGAAGCGCAAGATTGCCACGGGAATCAATGCCGTTCCGGGCGCCGCCGTCGGCAAGGCGGTTTTCACCGCGGAAGAAGCCGAAGCCATGGTGCAAGCGGCGAGAAAGTCATTCTGGTTCGCCGCGAAACCAGCCCCGAGGATGTGGGCGGCATGTTCGTGGCCCAGGGAATCCTGACCGCGACGGGCGGCAAGACGAGCCACGCGGCCGTCGTTGCGCGCGGATGGGGGAAGTGCTGCATCGTGGGCTGCGAAAAACTCGACATTGATTATGCAACGAAAAGTCGCGCACGCCAACGGACGATACGATCCGACAGGGCGATTGGATCACGCTCGACGGCAACGACGGCAGTGGTCTATGAAGGTCAAGTAAAGCTTTCAACTCCGGAATTGCCATCAGCCTTCTCCACGTTGATGGGTTGGGCCGACGGGATTCGCAAGCTTGCAGTGCGAACCAATGCGGACACGCCGCACGACGCCAAGAAGGCCCGCGAAATGGGCGCCGAGGGTATCGGGCTGTGCGCACCGAGCACATGTTCTTCAAGGATTTCGAGCAGCCCGAGAAGAGCATCGAGCGGCAGCTGGCCATTCAGGAAATGATCGTCGCCGATTCGCCCGAGGCCCGGCGCAAGGCGCTCGACAAGCTGCTGCCATACCAGCGTCGAGATTTTATCGGCATCTTTAAGGCCATGGATGGATTTCCGGTCACGATTCGCCTGATCGATCCGCCGCTGCACGAGTTTGTGCCGCACGACCGGGAGAAGCAGGAGGAGCTGGCGCAAAAGATCGGAGTTGACGTCGAGGTCGTTGCGCGCAGAGTTGAACAATTACATGAAGCGAATCCGATGCTCGGCCATCGCGGATGCCGCCTGGCGATCACCTATCCAGAGATTCTGGAGATGCAGGTGCGAGCGATCATCGAAGCGGCGGTGGAGTGCAAGAAGAAGGGAATTAAAGTAATACCTGAGATCATGATTCCGCTGGTGATGGACAAGAAGGAACTGCAAATCCTGACCGACCGGACACGCAAGGTCGCGGACGAGGTGATTAAGGAATCGGAGGTAAAACTTGAATATCTGGTCGGAACGATGATCGAAATTCCGCGCGCTGCGCTGCTGGCGGACGAGATCGCCGAGGTCGCTGAGTTCTTCTCTTTCGGCACCAATGACCTGACGCAGATGAGCATGGGACTTTCCCGCGATGATGCCGGACGGTTCCTGCCGGACTATGTGGACGAGAAGAAGGCCGGCATCTTCGCGACGATCCGTTTCAGACGCTCGACGTGGAGGGCGTCGGCATGCTGATTCGCTGGGGCATCGAGCGTGGACGCGCAGTGCGCCCGAAGCTCGAAGATCGGAATCTGCGGCGAGCACGGGGGTGATGCGGCCAGCGTGAAGTTCTGCCACGAAGTGGAGATGGACTACGTCAGCGCCTCGCCGTTCCGCGTGCCGATCGCGCGGCTGGCGGCGGCGCAAGCGGTGATCGAGGAACGCGCCGCCAAGAAGTCCGGCGGTAAAGGAAAGAAGAAGTAACGGAAAAACAGGGCCGGGGACGCCGCGCTTCGCGAGCCGGCGTTCCTGGTTTTTCGTTTGCATCGATTGCGTCGAAGTGCTCTGAATTCTTTTTTTATATTGCTCGCGCCTCGAAATAAGTCGGCTCGCCGACAGAAATAATACTTACGCAATCGCTCTCGTGGAATTGTTGAGAAAATTGTTGAGGTATTTGTTTTCGTGAAATGCCTGATCATCGGAATCTGCGGCGGCACCGGTTCCGGCAAGACCACTATCACTGATCGCATTATTTCCACCGTCTCTCCCGAGCGGGTACTGATTCTTCAGCAGGACCACTACTATAAAGATTTTCCTGAGCTTTCCCTGGAAGAACGCGCCAAACTGAATTTCGATCATCCGGACTCGATGGATATTCCTCTGTTGATCGAGCATCTTCGGCGGCTTCGCACGGGCCAGTTCATCGACCGACCGGTCTACGATTTTGCGCGCTACGAGCGCGATGCCCGCGTGGTGCGCATGAATCCGTGCCCCGCGGTCATCGTGGAGGGAATCCTGCTCTTCGAGAACAAGGAGTTGCGCGAACTGATGGACATCAAGATCTTTGTCGACACCGATGCCGATTTGCGCTTCATCCGGCGAATGGTTCGCGACATTCGCGAGCGGGGACGAACGGTGGACTCCGTCGTCCAGCAGTACCTGGCGACGGTGCGTCCTATGCATATGGAGTTCATCGAGCCATCGAAGCGCTACGCGGACGTTATCATTCCAGAGGGAGGCCATAACGAGGTTGGCATCGATCTGGTGGTGCAAAAGATTCGTTCGCTCGTGGCGGGCGGAGTGGAGTGAAAATTAAATTGCGGATACTCACGCTGTCGACAATTCAAAGGCGTTACTTTAGGGGCTCACGAGATCAATCGTTTCGTTGCTGTCGTTTAAGTGATACATGCGAAATGCTTTTCGTGATTGAGTGGGACATGCTTCAGCTTGTCCCGATTCGATTTGAGTCGTTTTGAATTTAAGGCTGACAAGCTAAAGCATGTCCCACGTTACGTCGGCATCTTCAAGAAGAAGTACAGTCCCAGAAATCCGAACACCGTATCCGGCGCCCACGCGGCCAAGAGCGGCGGCAATTGCCCGACGGCCCCCATCGCTTCGGTCAGCGCGGAAGCGGCCCAATAAACGATTGCAATCCCCACACCCAAGGCCACGCCGCCCACCGCGCCGCGGGTACCGACCAGAATGGAGAAAGGAATCGCCAACAGAATAATGAGCGGGGCGACCAGCGGGAAACGAGAGCTTCTTCTGCAGTTGCACCGAAAGCCGCGCGACGTCAAATCCGGCCTGGCGCAAGTCTCCAATGTAACGCTGCAACTCCCACCAGGTCATCTGATAGGACTGGCGAACTTCGCGATTGAAATACGACGGCGGCTCGCTCAACTCATTCAGCGCATTGGCCAGGAAGGGCGTGTAGCCCGTAAGCTGGCCGTGATCGAAATCGCGAATCCAGCCGGACTCGAGAATCCAGAGTCCCTGCTGGACGTCCCAGTGCGCGCGCGCCGCATAGATTCTGCGGCGCATTTCAAACGTGGCTGGATCGAGCTCGAAGACGTTCAATCCGCCGAACAACTCGCGATCAGGATCGAAAAGTTCGTAGTTATAGATCTTGGCGTTCTCACCAAAAATCCACTGGCGATTGGGCTGGTAGTACGTTTGCGCCGGGCGCCCCTTGATCTGGTTGCGCAGAGCGTCCTGGCGTTGGTTGGCGTAGGGCAGATAGGTATCATCCAGGACCAGCAGGCTGGCGGCTAGAAAGACTCCGCCCAGCAGTAGCGGAAGAGCGATGCGATATAGACTCAGGCCGCTGGCCTTGAAGGCGACCAGTTCGTTGTTCTTGGTCATGACTCCGAGCGTGACCAACACGGCGACGAGAGCAGCCAGGGGCGCGAGTTGGTAGAAAAGGTAGCAGGCGAGATAAACAAAGTAAAGTATTACTTCAATTGCTGCCGGTGCGGTGCTGCGAAATGTCGTCTAATAGATCAAAGAATGTGAAGACTTCAAAGAGCAGGATGAAGCCGACCGTCAGCAGTACGAAGTAATATATAAAGCTTCGCAGGAGATATACGTCCAGAAGCTGCGGAATTCCCATGCGAGCCTTCCGGCGGGTGGAGATCGCCTGGCGCGCGCTGGACCCGTTCGGTGCCGGGGCGGCTGATGCTTCTTCCTTGCGTGAGAAAACTTTCCAAATTGGCCATTGAGCAATGCGGTCCATGACCGCCGCGGTGCGGCTGCTGCCCGGCATGCGCTCCAGGCGCGGCAAAAGAAACAGGCCAAGCGCAGCCGTGAGCGACGTTGGCCGACCAGATGCCTACCCAGATTGGAATGGATCCTGGTTCGGGCGAGCCCGTCCCCGATCGTAAACATCAGGTAATATCCGGTGATCAGGACCAGCGTGATCAGAAATCCGGCGGCGCGGCCGCCGCGGCGAGGACGCGCTCCAATCGGCATGGCCAGAAGAGCGAACGAAATGCAGGCAAAGGGAAAGGAAAGGCGCCGCTGCATTTCGACGCTGGCGTCGCGTCGCGTATGTCGTTCTTGCCATAAGCGCGCTCATGGTGCGTCCCGGAATTCCCGGCTCGGAGATGTGCTCGTCTTCTGTGGTCTTGACTGTCGACGGGCAGATCGCGCTCGCCAAAAGCGGAGACAGCGAATAGTGGCCGGGATCGCTCGACAGAAAACTCGTGAACGCTTCCGTTACGCAGGTGTAACTCCAGCTTGCCCTCGCTGCGGTCGGGAATTACAATCGCTTCCTCCGCCAATGTCAGGCGCGAGACACCTTTGTCGGTGCCGGCCAGGAAGACCCCTTTCCAACGTGTGGCGGCGGAGTCGATATCGTTGACGTAGAGGACCATGTGGGGGAATCGTTCGTCGAAAACGCGCGGCGCAACCTGGTAGGAAGCCTGCCCGGCGCGCAAGCGGTCCTCGAGCGTGCGGAAGGTGCGCACCGAAAGTGGGCCGAGCCAAAGCGTCATGACAAACGTGAGAGCGTCGCGCCGGCGGCCAGAATTCCGATCGGGACCAGCAAACGGCGCCGCCCCATTCCCAGCGCGCTCATGGCGATCAGTTCGCTGTCTGCGGACAAGCGGCCCAGCGCGATGAGCACGCCGACCAGCACGCCCATGGGCAGCGTGAAACTGAGGATTGCCGGGAAATGTTGAAAGGAACAGAATGGCGACCGTCGACCACGATGCCGGGGTGGCGCACCACCAGATCCATCAGGCGAACCAGTTGCGGGACAAAAAAGACAAACGTGAAAATGGCCAGTCCCAGGAACGCGTGGGAAAGCACCTGTCGGCAGATGTACCGGTCAATCAGTCGCATCGGTCGAGGCGGCCATTCTAGCACGTCTCCGGGCCGCGCGAGAGCGGCAACGCGGCACGCTCAATCCGTTCATTATTCTGCGAAACGCGGCCGTCCGCTGCGCCAGGAGCTCCGGGCCGATGAACCGCGTCCACCTGATGATCCTGTGGCACATGCACCAGCCGCAGTATCGCGATCCCTCCACCGGGCGATACGTTCTTCCGTGGACGCGTCTGCACGCGCTCAAGGATTACTGGGGCATGGTGCGCGTGCATCGAGGAATTTCCGCGCGTGCACGCCACGTTCAACGTCGTGCCTTCACTTGGCGCGCAGCTGGAGGAATACGCCAGCGGAAATTTTGACGAGACTTCATTTACCGCCGCGTTTCGGCCGGTGGCCGATCTCACCCCGGAAGACAAATCCGAAATCCTGGTGCGCGCGTTCCAAGTGAATTATGACAACCTGCTGGCGCGCTGGCCGCGCTATATCGAGCTGCACGGATGGGTGTGCTCGCAGGGCGCGACGCGAGCCGCGCAGACATTCGGCGAGCGCGACTGGCGCGATCTTGCAGGTGCTCTCGCAACTGGCCTGGATGGACGAAGAATATCTGGCGAGCGATCCGGTGGTGTCCGCGCTGGCGCGCAAGGGAGCGGATTTCACCGAGCAGGACAAGCAGGAGCTTCGCGAAAAACAGATCGAACTTGCTGGCGACGAGTGTCTGCCGGAATATCGCAAGGCCGCCACCGACCGGACAGATCGAAATTTCGGCCACGCCTTTTTACCATCCGATTCTGCCGCTGCTGTGCGATTCGGACATTGCGCGCGTATCCAATCCCGGCACGCCGCTGCCCGCGCCGGCGTTCCGGCATCCGGAAGATGCCCGCGAGCAACTTCGCGCGCGCAGCCGCTATCACGAGCGCGTCTTCGGCAAAGTCGCCGGACGGATTGTGGCCCTCGGAAGGATCCGTTTCCGACGACGCGCTGGGATCGCGGCCGGACCTGGGATTCAAATGGTTTGCCACGGACGAAGGAGTCCTGGGCCGCACGCTGGGCGTCGGGATTCGGGCGCGATGGCGCGGGCGTGCCGGATAACGCGGACAAGCTGTACTCTCCGCTGCGCGTGCGCGTGGCCGGCAGGGAAATGGTGGGATTTTTCCGCGATCACTATCTTGTCCGACCTGGTGGGTTTCGTTTACAGCCGCATGGATCACGCATGCCGCGGCGGAGGATCTGTACCAGCGCATTCGCGCGATCGGCGAGCGCGTGCACACCGGGCGGCCCCTGACCGTCTCGCTGATCCTCGACGGGGAAAATGCCTGGGAATATTTCCGCGGAAACGGTCGCGAATTCCTGCGGCAGTTTTATCGCAAGATCGACAACGATCCCGACATTCAGGCGCTGACCGCCAGCGAAGCGGTGGCCGCGGCCGGCGAAATTCCGCAGGAATAACGGAATTTTCCCGGCGTCCTGGATCAACGCCAATTTCGATGTGTGGATCGGCGCGGCGGAAGACGTGATGGCCTGGGACCATCTTGCGGCGCGCGCGCGATTTTTACGCGCAGCAGGCGGACAACTGCCGCGCAGGGATTTCCCAAGGCGCCCACGGCCGACACAACTGGCTGACGTCCTACGAAGCCCTGCTGGCGGCGGAAGGCAGCGACTGGTGCTGGTGGTACGGTCCGGAACACAGTTCGGCGAATGACGCGGAGTTCGACGCGTTTTACAGAAAGCTGCTAACCGAAGTTTATCGATCGCTGGGCGCGGAAGCGCCCGGACGTTCTGGCCGAGCCGATCAAGCGGCAGCCGGTCCCGGCGCTGGTGCTGCCACCGACCGCCTACCTGAATGTGAAAGTCGATGGCCGCGAATCCACCTACTTTGAGTGGATGGGTGCCGGCCTGTATTCCGCCGACCGCCGCAGCAGCGCCATGCACGGGCGGCTGATGCTGCTGCATGAATTGCACTACGGGTTCGACGAGAAGCGCTTTCACCTGCGCGTGGACGTATTTCAGCGAGGCGCTGCAGGAACTGCGCGACGCCGAATTCCGGATCACCATTCGCGCCGAACAGGAATTGCGCGTGGTGGTGCGCTTCGAGGGAGGCCGCGTAACCGGCTACCTGGTAGAGTCGCGCGATCTGTGCCTGCTGGGTCCGGACGACGTGGTGAAAGTGGCTTTCGACCGCATCCTCGAAGTGTCGGTGGCCAAGGAAATGTTGCTGCTTGAGTGACCGCAAATCCATTTCCCTGGGCGTCGCGCTGTGGGAAGGCGGCCTGCCCATGGATTTGCTTCCGGCCGAGGGCATGCTGGAAATTCAGCTGGGCGAGGAAAATTTCGGTTGGAGCGTCGACTAGCTTCTGGGCGTGTCCGGTAGCGCCGTTGGTTGAAAACCATCGCGGGGTGGTGGATTACAGCCACCGAATCATAGCCTCCACAAATTTTGGTCCGCTTTGGATTTCCGTAACATATTGTAAACGCAGTGGATAGATCGCTGCAAATCCGCCTTCCGGTTTGGCATATCCGTTGCACTTCTCAAATCGTCTAAGTAAGTGCCGAGCGCGAAACGGCCAAACGGCACGACTCGCGCCCCGGAATTGTGGAGGCCCTAAATGCGATATCTAAAGTACGCGGTTCTGCTTGGAATGCTGGTAGTGGCTGCAGGCACGGCGCATGCCCAGGTGCGGGTTGCGGTCGGAGTGGGCCCGGTTTATGTGGGTCCGCCTCCGGTTTGCGCGTACGGATATTACGACTACGCTCCGTACGACTGCGCACCTTACGGATATTATGGCCCTGACTACTTTTCCGACGGAATCTTCATCGGCGCTGGCCCCTGGTTTCACGGCTACTACGGCGGCCGTGGCTACTATGGCGGACGCGGCTACTATGGTGGCCGTGGCTACTATGGCGGCTGGCGCGACTTTGACCGGCGCGATGGCTTCCGTGGCGAAGGCTTCCGCGGTGAGGGCTTCCGTGGCGATCGCGGCTGGCAGGGAGGAGGCGGCTTCCGCGGTGGCGAGCGAAATCATGACGGTGGATTTCGCGGCGGAGAAAGCTTCCGCGGCGGGCGCGATGGCGGCTTCCGCGGCGGTGAATCGCATGGCGGAGGTTTCCGCGGCGGTGAATCGCGCGGCGGTGGTTTTCACGGTGGCGGGTCGCATGGTGGAGGTTTCGGCGGCGGATCGCACGGCGGAGGTTCCCATAGTGGCGGATCGCATGGCGGCGGGCACCGGTAACATTAACTAATTCTCTCTCTCTCACCAAAATGGCTGGCGGCTTCGGCTGCCAGCCATTTTTTTGGGGGGAGAGTTTTTGGGGTCCGTTCTGGTCGATGTCGAAGAGATCTTCTACTAAACCGAGTTTAGCCGTCTTTCGGTAACGAATTGTGGGTCGCGGCTTCAGCCGCGACATTCAAGCACGGAGAAGCAAAGGGCTTTAGCCCCTGAAGCCTCTTCCAGCTCGAGTTCTTGTGAACGATGAGGTCCTTAATCTCGATCGGCCGTCAGGGGCTGAAGCCCCGTGTACGCTGCGTTCTGATGTCGCGGCTGAAGCCGCGACCCACAAAACTTGCGGGCACAAAACTTGCGTACACAAAACGAGTGTGCTCACGACATGCATGCACAAAACGCCTGTGGTCACAGCATGTATTCACAAAGCCTGTGTGCACAAAGCTTGCCTCTAGAAAACCTTCCTGCACAAAAATTGTCTGCCTAAAACTTTTCCAGGCAACAGATTTCTGCACGAAACTTGTCTATGAATTTATTTCCGAAGTTTGAAAGAAGCGAAAGCCATTTGATCAAAACAATACCCGATCAAAACAGGATTCGATCAAAACATTTTGATAGCCAGCGACCGCGGGTCTGCTCCCACCGGAATCATGGTAATCAGGCTTTGCGTGCGCACGCGAATCACGGCCAGATCGCCGGAATCTTCGCTGGCCACCAGAAGGAGATCGCCGCTGGGATCGAGGGCGCAGGGCCCGGGATGGCGGCCGGTGGGTATTTGCGGCAACAGGTGCCGCGTGGCCATTTCGATTGGAGTGACGCCGTTTGCGGCGGCGTCAGCGACGTAGACCAGCGATGCATCCTCGCTCATCGTTCCATCCGTTGGCGCGGAGCCGAGGATCATGGACTCGGATATCTCCGTCCGCCAAGTGTCGATGATCTCCAAACCGTGCGAAGTTGGAACGTTTACGTAAAGTTCGCCGCCGTCCGGCTTCATGAGCATCGCCGCGGGCGTGCCGGTTAATTGCAGATTGGCAAGCAGCACGTGGCGCTTCAGGTCTACGGCGGAAACCGCGTTGGCTCCGGTGGCGGAAACGAAGGCCACCGAACTATCCGGCATCACCGCGACCTGTTCGGGATGGGAGGCGACAGCCACTGTGGCCAGCGGCGCCAGGGTAGCTGCGTCGAAAAATTGCACGGTGGAGTCCTCGCGGTTGGGCACGATCACCTGCGTTCCGTCCGGCGTTACTTTCGCCAGCCACGGCCGCTTGCCCGTTCGCGCGCGCCCCACGATCTGGCCGGTGCGGCAATCAATAGCCACCAGCGTGGACGATCCGGAGGCAGCGACGTAGGCGCGGTTGCCGTCGGCGGAAAAATCCACGGCAAACGGCGAAAGCCCAACCGGGATGCGGGCCAGGACCTGCCCGCTGGCCGCATCGATGGCAAACGCATAGCCCCCTTCGGTCGAAACTCCCCAGACTTGATTGAATTTTGGATGGGCGCGCAGGCCGGAAGGCGTCGGGCCGACGGCGATCGTGGCGATCTTGCTGACGCGGATCAGGTCCACCACGGAGACCGTGCCGTCTCCGGAATTGCCGACAAATGCGTACAGGTGCAGGCCGGGGCGCAGGAACGATGGGCGGCGCTCCCGCACGATTTCGATGCCGGCGGCGACCAGGAGGACGACTGCGGCGATCAACAGGCGGTAGTTTAAGCGGCGCGACATTCAGAGCCAGCAATTCTGCCATAGAGACGCGGCGGACGGTGGGGAAACGGCGGGCCTAAGCAGGACAGGAGTTGTAACCGGAGCGCCATGGAAGAGACGCACTGTCGGGTTGATTTGCGCCGGACGGAAGCTAAGCCAGACAGCCTGACCTTAATAGCCGCTTAGGGTAAAAAGCCTGTCCTACTCAGGCGTGTTGAAGGATGCGCCATATCTGAAAATTAAATGCAGCGTCACGACCTCGGGGGGCATCCAAGCGTGCATGGCTACTGCTGCGCCTAATCCGAGCATTCGCCCACGAGAGATTTTAGCGGCCTGGGGAAGAATTCTGGCCGGGCACGCGCCCATGCTGTCGATTGAGATCACCCGCGAGTGCCCGCTGAGCTGCCCTGGTTGCTATGCGTACGGGGATTCCCACCTGGGCGGCGGAGTGACGCTGAGCGAGTTGAGCGACTCACGCGGCGACGAGCTGGTGAACGGGGTTGTGGAACTGGTGCGCAAGCACAAGCCGATGCATGTTTCCCTGGTGGGCGGCGAGCCGATGGTGCGGCATCGCGAGCTGAGCCGGATTCTGCCGGAGTTGGCCAGAATGGAAGTGTTTTCGCTGGTCGTTACGAGCGGCGTGCTACCCGTGCCCGCGGAATGGATGAGCCTGCCGCGCGTGCGAGTGGCGATATCCGTGGACGGCCTGCCGGAGCATCACGACATTCGCCGCAAGCCGGCCACCTACGAACGCATCCTGAAAAATATTGACGGGCGCGAAGTGAACATCCACTGGGTGATCACGCGGCCCATGATGGAGCGCGCAGGGATATCTAGAGGAGTACGTAAAATTCTGGAGCGACCGCGACACGACGAATCGCATCTGGGTGAGCGTCTACAGCCCGCAAATCGGCGAGGAAAGCGCGGAACGGTTGACGGACGGAGATCGGGCGTCACTGGCGAGGCAACTGCCGCTTCTGCCAGAAAAAATACCCCAAGCTCCTATTTAACAAGGGAATTGCCGAGGCGTTTCTCGCGCCTCCACAAAATCCGGACGAGTGCCTGTTCGCGAAGATGTCCGTAAATTACTCCGCGGATTTCCAGACCCGTGTTGAGCCCTGCGTGTTCGGCGGAACTCCGAATTGCGCGGAGTGCGGCTGCGCCGCCAGCACCGGCTTGCACTGGATTCGCGGCGTCAAGGTGGCCGGGCCCGTGAAGGTCGATCACTTCGTGAGCACTTCGGTGAAGATCGGATCCTTCGTGAACCGGCTGCGCGCACGCGCGGTGCGGCCTGCTCGGTGGACGCCCGGCGCGCCGCCTTCCGATGGCAAAGCGGAAAAGCTGGTCCACATTCAATCTTGATTCCATCTTGATATTGCAATACAAGCGCGGCCGGCGCGAAGTGACCGCCGTACATGCGCATTGCCGCTCACGCATGCATCCGCTAGAATAGTCAGCTTATAACTCACCTTACGGCTTACCGAGGGAATGGCTGACTCATTGATCGGCGCGGAACCCGTCTACGACGCAAGCGACGAATATCGTCCCGAACCTGAACCAATTCCTGAGCCTCCGGCCTGGCTGGACGGCAGTTTCCGCATCGGCATTCACACCTCAATTGCCGGAGACATTGCCGGATCTCTGGATACCGCTTCGAAGCTTGGCGCGAACGCCCTGCAGATTTTTTCGGCCAGCCCGCGCATGTGGCCGCGCGGCGGCAGCGCATCGCGGAAGCTGACGCCGCGAGGTTTCGGGCGCGCCGCACCGAGTTGGGCCTGGGTCCGGTGGTCATCCATGACAATTATCTGATCAATCTGGCGTCGCCCGACCGGGTGATGCGCGCGCGATCGATTCAGGCGTTTCACGACGAACTGGTGCGCGCCGTGGCGCTGGGCGCGGATTTTCTGGTGGCGCACCCGGGCTCTGGGCTTGGGCGGCGATCGCAGCCAGGCCATTGCGGACATCGCGCAAGGCATGCGACAGGCGGCGCGCGGCATGAAACTCGGCGGCGCTGCGGATTCTGGTGGAAAACACGTCGGGGATGGGCTCGGCGGTCGGCGCGCGATTTGAAGAAATCAAAGCAGTTCTCGATCAGACCGCGGATTTGCCGATGGGCGTGTGCCTGGATACGGCGCACATGTTTGAGGCCGGGTATGACATCACCACGCAGGACGGGTTTGGAAGCCACGATTGTCGCGGCGGAGCGCACCGTTTGGACTGCGCCGCGTTTACGTGCTGCACGTCAATGACTCGAAGACGCCGCTCGGATCGCGCGTCGATCGGCACGAGCATATCGGGCGCGGGAAGATTGGGCTGGAGGCGTTCGGCAGAATTCTGAATCACGCGCGGCTGGGCCCGGGCGCGGCCGGACTGGCGGGGCGCGCGTTTATTCTGGAGACCCCGATCGACCGTCCCGGGGATGACCGGCGAAACGTGCGGGCGCTGTGGGAACTGGTCGGGATCGGCGTGAAGCAGGCGCCGCAGTGCGGAAGAGTGGATTCTCCATGTTGAAGGCGAAGAGAAAAGGTTTCCGCGAAGACGACGAAGAAGATTGCCGGAGAAAAGAAAGAAGAAGGCGAGAAGCGAAAAACGTAGCGGCGCAGCGCTCGAATTGCATGGATGGCAGGGAGGCCGGAAATTGCCGTGAGGAATACGATCCGCAAGCGATTGAAAAAAAATGGCAGGCGCGCTGGAATGCGGACCACGCCTTTGAGGCGGATGCCGATCCCTCCAAGCCGAAATACTACGTGCTGGAAATGCTGCCGTATCCGTCGGGCACGCATGCACATGGGGCACATGCGCAACTACACCATCGGCGACGTGGTGGCGCGCTTCCGGCGCATGCAGGGTTTCCATGTGATTCACCCGATGGGCTGGGACGCCTTCGGACTGCCGGCGGAAAACGCGGCGATCCAGCGGGGAATTCATCCGCGCGAGTGGACCAACACGCAACATCGCTTCGTTCAAGCGCGTGCTGCACCGATTCGGATTCAGCTATGACTGGCGGCGCGAAATTTCCACCTGCGAGCCGGAATATTACAAGTGGAACCAGTGGTTCTTTCTGCGCATGCTGGAACGCGGAATTGCCTACCGCAAGCGCAGCCGCGTGAACTGGTGCCCGAAGTGCGCAACCGTGCTGGCCAACGAGCAGGTGGTCGAACGGCTGCTGCTGGCGGCACGAAGACACGCCGGTCGAGGCGAAAGAGATCGAGCAGTGGTTTCTGCGCATTACGCAATACGCCGACGAACTGCTGGATGCGCTGACGCAACTGGAAGGCGGCTGGCCGGAACGCGTCATCGCCATGCAGCGCAACTGGATCGGAAAATCGCGCGGCACGCGGGTGCGCTTTGCGGTCGACGGAATTTCCGGGCACCTCGATCGAAGTGTTTACCACGCGCGTCGACACGATTTACGGCGCGTCGGCGCTGATCCTCGCGCCGGAACATCCGCTGGTGGAAAAGCTGATCGCGGGCGTCGAGGGGCAGGCTGCAATTGAAGAGAGCACTGCAGAAACTGCGGCGGCGCATGACGCGCGCCGCGGACATCGCCACGGCTGAAAAAGAAGGATTTTTCACCGGGCGCTACGCCGTCAATCCGTTCAACGGCGAAAAGATTCCCATCTGGGTGGGAAACTTCGTGCTGATGGAATACGGAACGGGCGCGGTGCAGTGCGTGCCGGCGCATGACGAGCGTGATTTTGAATTCGCGATGAAATATGGACTGCGCGATTCCCGTCGTGGTGCAGCCGAGCGAGGGACGCGCAACTCTCCACCGGAAACGCTGGCCGCGGCGTTTGTCGAGTACGGCAAGCTCGTGAATTCCGGCCCGTACACCGGCTCTTCGTCCGACGCAGCCATTGAAAAAATGTCGGCGGACGCCGAGGCTCGCGGCTTCGGCAAGGGCGAAACTATTTTTCGGCTGAAGGACTGGGGCATTTCGCGGCAGCGCTACTGGGGCACGCCGATTCCGGTGATCTATTGCGAGAAGTGCGGCATGGTGCCCGTTCCGGAGCCAGGATCTGCCGGTGGTGCTGCCGCCGATGGCGAAATTCTCCGGCCTTGGGCGAATCGCCGCTGGCTAGTGTGCCGGAATTCGTGAACGTGAATTGCCCGAAATGCGGCGGCGCGGCGCGGCGCGAGACGGACACGATGGATACGTTCGTCGATTCCTCCTGGTATTTCTACCGCTATGCCGATCCGCACAATGACAAGGCGCCATTCGATCCGGCGCTGGTGCGCTACTGGCTGCCCGTGGATCAATACATCGGCGGGATCGTTCACGCGATCCTGCACCTGCTGTACACGCGATTTTTCTGCAAGGTGATGCGCGATCTGGGCCTGGTGAATCACAACGAGCCGGTGAAGCGGCTGTTCACGCAGGGGCTGGTGCTCAAGGGCGGCACGGCGATGTCCAAGTCCAAGGGCAACGTGGTCGGCGCGGAAGACATGGCCGACAAGTTCGGCTGCGACACCGGGCGGCTGTACACGTTGTTCGCTGCGCCGCCGGAAAAAGATCTGGAGTGGAGCGAACAGGCGATCGAAGGCTGCGCGCGATTTTTGCAGCGCGTCTACCGGCTGGTCGCAAGCACGCCGAGGCGTCTGAACGCGGCGCCGGCGAGTGAGCAGCGCAGGCGTTTCGCTGGATTCGGCGACGCCGAAGGAAAAGACGCTGCTGCGCAAAGCGCATCAGGTGTTGCGGCGCGTGACGCACGACTTTGAGACGCGCTGGCACTTCAACAGCGCGACCGCGCTGCTGATGGAGCTGGTCAACGAAATTCACGCGCAGGAGCCGCTCGAAGACGGCGTGCGCCCGGAAGTCGCGAAGGAAGTGTTCGAGCTGCTGATCCTGATGCTCAATCCGATGGTGCCGCATCTGGCCGAAGAGCTGTGGGAAATGCTGGGCCACTCGCAGCGACACGCTGGCGCACGCGGCGTGGCCGAAGTTTGTGCCGGAACTGGCGGCGGAAGATCAGGTGGAAATCGTGGTGCAGATGAATGGCCGCGTGCAGGGCAAGGTCTCGGTCGAGGCCGGGCTGGACAAGGACGCGCTCGAAGAGCGTGTCCTGGCCGACGCGAAGATCAAGATCTGTGAAGGCCAAGGCATTGTCAAAGTGATTGTGGTGCCGGACAAGCTGGTGAACGTGGTGGTCGGGTAGCCATAAGAAATGTTGTGACCCCGAGCGATTGGCCGCCGGGTAGTGGGTTTTGATGCTTGAGGTTTCAGAGGCTGAACTGGCTGCGGAAAAACTCAAAACGTTGTCATTCTGAGCGCAGCGAAGTATCCCTCTTTGTCCTTTTGCTGGCACTTAGATCGAAGAGAGATTCTTCGCTGCGCTCAGAATGACAAAAAGATGTAGTTTTTCCGCAACCTGTGAAGTCCGCAACCGAAAGCAATTTTAACGGCCGAGCTAAAGCTTGGCCCTCCGGAGAACGGAACTTTGAAATCAGGACATGGAAAACCTTGAGGGGCGAATGAGCGAGCGCGGCGGCATCGTAGTGCTGGATTTTGGCGGGCAATACACGCAGCTGATCGCGCGGCGAATCCGCGAGCAGCAGGTGTTCAGCGCGATCCTGCCGTGCACGGCGGCGATCGAGCAGATTCGCAAATTTGAGCCGGTGGGCATCGTGCTCTCCGGCGGGCCGAATTCCGTGTATGACGCCGGGCGCGCCGCCATGCGACACCGGCGTGCTGTCCATGGGATTGCCGGTCCTGGGAATTTGCTACGGGCTGCAGTGGATGACGCACACTCTGGGCGGGCGCGTGGAGCGCGCCGACCGCCGGGAGTATGGGCGAACCGAACTGCTGGTGAAGGATGGCTCGCCGCTGTTCGCCGGCCTTCCGCAAAAACTGCGCATCTGGAACAGCCACGGCGATCACGTGCGCGCGCTGCCCGCCGGATTTCACGTGACCGGAGAAACCGGACAACGCGGTGTCCGCCGCCGAAGATCCGTCACGGAAACTGTACGCCGTGCAATTTCATCCCGAAGTGCGGCACACCGATTGCGGCTCGGAAATTCTGCGCAATTTCGTTTTTAATATCTGCCACGCCAAGCCGCTGTGGAGCGGCGCGGCATTCATCGCCGAAACCGTGGAGTCGATCCGCAAGCAGGTGGGCGACAGCGCGCGCCATCTGCGCGCTGAGCGGCGGAGTGGACTCGGCCGTGGCCGCCGTGCTGGTGCACCGCGCCATCGGGCGACCGCCTGACCAATATTTTTGTGAACAACGGCGCTGCTGCGGAAGAACGAATTTCGCGAGACGCTGGAATTGCTGCGCGACCGCATGGGCCTGAAGGTGATCGGCGTGGACGCGTCGGAGCGCTTTCTGGCGCGTCTAAAGGGAGTGACGGATCCGGAGGACAAGCGCAAGCGGATCGGCGGGGAATTCATCGCCGTGTTTGACGAAGCAGGCCCGCAAGCTGGCCATCGGGCCGGAGCGCGCCGCGTTTCTGGTGCAGGGCACGCTGTATCCCGACGTGATCGAATCCGTCGCCGTTCGAGGCCCCTCGCAGACCATCAAGACGCATCACAATGTGGGAGGCCTTCCGAAGGATCTTGCCGTTCGCGCTGATCGAACCGCTGCGCGAACTATTCAAGGATGAAGTGCGCAAGCATCGGCCGCGAACTCGGACTGCCGGAAGAAATGCTCACCAAGCACCCGTTTCCCGGGCCGGGGCTTGCCGTGCGACTGCTGGGCGAAGTGACGGAAGAACGCCTGGCGCCGCTGCGCGACGCGGACGCCATCGTGGTCGAAGAAATTCGCCGCGCCGGCCTGTACGAGAAAGTGTGGCAAGCGTTTGCCGTGCTGCTGCCGGTGCGAAGCGTTGGAGTGATGGGCGACGAGCGCAGCTACGGGTTTACGGTCGCGGTGCGCGTGGTGGATTCGGAAGACGCCATGACCGCGGACTGGACGCGGCTGCCGGCGGAAGTGCTGGAGCGGATTTCGACGCGGATCGTGAACGAAGTCAGCGGGATTAACCGCGTGGTATATGACATCAGCTCAAAACCGCCGAGCACGATCGAGTGGGAATAAGGTGGACGAGTCGGACGGGGATATCGAAGCGTGAGGGAAGCCAGTGCGAATACCATGCGATCGGAGCGAACGGGGACATGTACCGGAATGAAACAGCGTCTGGCGGGAGTTGGCTTTGGCCCGGATGGTATTACTTTGGTGCTGAAACCCTATCCGAAGTAATGCCATCCGGGCCGATGAGCCTGTATGACAGAGAACCGTCCTGCTGCACCTCAGGACCGGAAGCCGCCGGACTTAGCGGGTGGCCATCTTCTGAGCCATGTACAGCAGGAGCCGACGGTCGCCTTCTTCAATGCGACCCATCAGCCTGCGAAACTTGTTCAGAAGACGAGCCTCTTTCCCGGCGCTGCCCCAAACGATATCGTCGGCGCTCTTGCGCTTCGGAAGGTTGGGGAGTTCGGGCGGTTCTTCTCCGTCATAGAAGAGTTGATAGAGTGGGACTTCCAAAGCGCGCGCCATTTTTTCCAGCGTTTCGATGGCCGGAACCGTATGGCCATTTTCGACGCGGGAAATATAGCAACGAAGCAGTCCGGTGCGCTTTTCGATGTCCCCTTGGGAGAACTTCTTTTCTTCGCGCAGGGCGCGAAGACGATCACCGATAATCATGTCGGCATTGTTCCATAGAGTTATAGTGCTGCAAGGGCGAAAAGTGATCTACGCGGCGGAATAATCTGTAACCGGAAAGTCGATGGCAAACGTCACAAATTCAGAGGTTATGCGCGCAGCGCGAGCCGAGGCCGGGAAGCGAGAAGGAGCCGCTGACTCCCGCGGAGAGCAGAAAGGCTCTGGTGCGGCGCGCGCAGGCCGGCGATGTCAGCGCCTACGAGGAGCTGGTGAGGATCCATCAGCACCGGGTACTGGCAGTCGTTGGAGGGATCCTGCGAGGCAGCGAGGACGTGGAGGACGTGGCGCAGCAGGCGCTGGCCAAGGCTTATTTTTCGATCCGGCGGTTCGATCTGCGATCGGCGTTCGGCACCTGGCTGTACAAGATTGCGGTCAACGAGTGCTGGGACTATCTGAGAAAGAAGAAAGTGCGGCGCCTGGTGTACGAATCGGATATGAGCGAAGAGCAGGTGCGGAAACTGGAATCGATGCCGGAGCACGGCTATCGGCGGCGCATCGCATCGCGAGGACGCCGGGCGCAGCCTCGAGCAGCGCCAACTGGTGGAGCGGTTGCTGGCGAGAACTGGAAGAAAAAGACCAGATCATGCTGGTGATGAAGGAAGTGGAAGGATTTTCGGTGGAGGAAATCGGAGAAGTTCTGGGGCTGAACGTCAACACGGTGAAAGTACGATTGTTTCGAGCGCGAGGCCGGCTGGTGGAAATGTACCGGAAGCGGATGCAAAAGCGTCCGGCTCGCGCGAAGCGGACTCAGGCAGCGAAGGAGTGAAAAAGGTGTTTAACAAATCGAACATTCCCGATGCGATGCCGAAAGTTCGAAGCGCGCCTCGAGGATTATCTCGCCGGCGCGCGCGGACTCCGAACTGGAAAGCCACCTGGCGCGCTGTGCGAGCATTGCCGCGCGGCGCTGGAAGACTCGCGGCTGGCCGGCAGCTCTGCTGCGCGAGGCCTGGGAACCGGCCAGCGAGCCGAGCCAGGCGTTTCTGGCGGGCGTGATGGCAAGAATTCGCGCAGGAAGAGGCGCACGCGAAATCGCCGGCGGCGTTCTGGACTCCGCTGGAATTTCTGGCGTCGCGGTTGTCGCTGACGGCGGCCGTGCTGCTGCTGGCGCTTTCGGTGTATCTGGTGGAATTTGCGCCGCGCCGTACCGTGACGCTTGGAGTCGATCCGAACCGAATTGAGCGCCAGCGATTTTCCGCAACCCCCGGGTGATCCTGTAAGCAATGAAGAAGTCCTGCAATCACTGGCGGAGAGGAACAATGGACGCTAATCAAGGCAATCGCAAGGCCATTCCTGCTCGTTTTCGTGCTCTTCGTGCTGGGCATTGCGCTGGGCAGCGTGGGCACCTACCTGGTGACGACGCGCGTGCTCGCCGCGCGGCCGCAAACGCGATCGGGCACACGGCCCGCGAACACGATGGCCATGTTCACGCGCGACCTGAACCTGACGCCGGACCAGCAGAGCCAGATTCAGGCCATCCTGAGCGACACGCGCGCCCACTACGCCGAGCCTGCACGAAAAGCTCGATCCCGAATACGAACAGGTCCGCCAGCAGGGCCGCGAGCATATCCGCGCAGGTGCTGACGCCGGAGCAGCGGCCCAAGTTTGAAGAACTGCTGCGCCAGATGGACGAGGAGCGCCGCCAGCGGCAGGCAGCGACCGGAGGGCACGACTAGGCGCTAGCCGCCGGCGCTTGTGTCCGGGAGAAACTTCGAGAAAATGGCGCGGCTCGTCGAAATTCTTCAAGAGTCTCTGGCAGCGGTCGATGATGCACCGCGCCTTGCTGGTAGCGCCTCCCGTCGCGCTGATTGCTTTGGGTCGGGCTACATCTCGGTTGGCATCGCGCAGCACCGCGCAATACTTCACCGCGAAGGTCGACCAGGGCGACATTTCCCAGGTCGTGCAGGCCACCGGCACGATCAATCCGGTCAACACCGTGCCGGTGGGCTCGGTGGTTTCCGGGCAACGTCGTTGCCATCAACGTCGACTTCAATTCCAAAGTGAAAAAGGGCGACATCCTCGCGCAGATTGATCCCGTTCCGTTTCAGAATGCACTGGCGCAGGCCCAAGCGGACTACCAGAATGCGGTCGCGAACGTGGCCAATCTGGAAGCGCAGATCGACACGACTCCACGGCCAACGTGGACACCATGAAGGCCAATGTCGCCAAGGCGCACGCCACGACCATCGATATGGAAACGCAGCTGCAGCGCACCAAGCAGCTGGCGGATCAGGGCGTTTTGTCCGCGCAGCAGAGGGACGACGCGCAGGCGAACTATGACGTAGCCGTCGCAGCCGAGAATGCCACCGAGGCGCAGGAGAAGCAGGCCGAGGCGCAACTGGCGTCCACGGTCGCGCAGCGCGATCAGGCCAAGGCGCAGGTGCTGATGAAGAAGGCCGCGGTGGATTCCGCGCAACTGCAGCTGAGTTACTGCACGATCCGCGCGCCGATCGACGGCACGGTGATCAATCGCACCGTGAACGTCGGCCAGCCGGTGGCGGCCAGCCTGCAGGCGCCCAATCTGTTCAGCATCGGACAGGACCTGACGCACATGCTGGTGTATACGAATACCGACGAGGCGGACGTCGGCCGCATCAAGGTCGGCGAAGCAGGCGACGTTTCGCGTGGATTCGTTTCCGCGGGAAACGTTCAGCGGAACCGTTGCGCAGGTGCGCATGAATGCCACCACGATTCAGAATGTGGTGACCTACAACACGATGATTGCGTTCGATAATCCCGATCTGAGGTTGTTTCCCGGGATGACCGCGTACGTTTCGATTCCCGTGGCCGAAGCCAAGAATGTCGTCAAAATTCCCAACGGCGCGTTGCGGTTCAAGCCGGATTTGACCGACAGCCAGATCGTCATCGCTGTATGCGAAGTACGACATCACAGGATGCGCGCGGCTGCTGCGGCGCAGCGCGGATGGCGGCAGCGACGCCGGCGCGGCTGGCACAGGCGCAGGCGGTGCTGCTAACGCCGCCGGAGCTGGTGCGGCAGGCAGCGGCGGCCGGTGGCAATGGCGGCGGTGCGGCGGGGGCAAGGCGCTGGCGGCGCGGGTGGCGCGAGGCGGCGGTGGCGGTGGCGGCCGGCGGCGGACAGGGCGCTGCGCGGAGGCAGCAGGCGCCAGGACTCCGGCGTCGTGTGGAAGCTGCTTCCGGACAAGACTCTCGAGCCCGTCCAAGTGAGCTCTGGGCGTGACCGACTTTACGTTTACGCGCATGGTCAGCGGCAACCTGAAGCCGGGAGACGACCTGGTCATCGGCCAGTCCACGAACAAGACCACGACCGCGGCAAGCGCGCAATCCGCGTCAGCGGCGCAGGCGGGGGCGGGCCCGGGCGTTCCGCGCAGGTTCTAATTCGCATTTCTGACAAAACTCTCCGATGGCTGAAGCAAACCACGAGCGCAAATCCACCGAACGAGGTCCGCCGACGGCGGCAAGCCCGTCATTCGCCTCGAAAATGTTTACAAAACCTACGATCTGGGCGAGATTCAGGTCCAGGCGCTGCGCGGGGTTTCGCTGGAAGTGCGCGAAGGAGAATTTGTCGCCGTGATGGGGCCGTCGGGCTCCGGCAAATCCACGATCATGAATATTCTGGGATGCCTGGATCGCCCGACGAAAGGACACTACTTCCTCGACGGCGTGGACGTTTCCGGCATGTCGCAAATCGGAACTGGCGCGAATCCGCAATCGCAAGCTGGGATTCGTGTTTCAGCAATTCAATCTGCTGTCGCGCACATCGGCGCTTGAAAATGTCGAATTGCCCACGGTGTATGCCGGAATCAGCCCGGAGGAGCGAACCAAGCGGGCGATGGAATCGCTGACGCGCGTGGGGCTCGCCGACCGCGCCGGGCATCATCCTTCGCAGCTTTCCGGCGGACAGCAGCAGCGCGTGGCCATTGCGCGCGGGCTGGTGAACCGGCCTTCGATTCTGCTGGCCGATGAGCCGACCGGAAATCTGGACAGCCGGACGTCGGTCGAGATCATGGAAATTCTGCAGACGCTGAACGACGAACAGGGACTGACCATCGTGCTGGTCACGCATGAGCCGGACATCGCGCAATACGCGAAACGCAACGCTGCGAGTTCCGCGACGGCAAGTTGCGGCGGGACAGCATCGTCCCGGACCGATCTGATCGCCCGCGAAGTGCTGCAAACGCTTCCCACGCCGGAGGAGCAGGCCGCCGAAGACGCGGCAGAGGAAATGCACGGCAGGAAAAGAGCGGGCAGCCGACGTAGCCAAGTGAAGAGTACATCCGGTCTTTCGAACGCTGAACGAACATGGATTTCATGAACACATTTCGGCTGGCGCTGCGGGCGCTGGCGCGAAACAAGATGCGCTCGGCGCTGACGATGCTGGGCATCATCATCGGCGTCGGCGCGGTGATCGCCGTGGTGAGCATCGGGCAGGGCGCGCAATACCTGGTGCAGCAGGGCATTCAGGCCATGGGAACGAACGCCGTATTCATCGCCGCGGGAAGCAACCGCGCGGGCGGCGTGCGGCAGGGCTACGGCGGCGTGAAGACCCTTACGATCGACGACATGAACGCCATCCTGCAGGAAATTCCCCTCATCAAGCAGGCCGCGCCGTCGCTGCAGCAACCGCCAGCAGGTGGTGTACGGGAATCAGAACTGGAACACCACGGTCACCGGCACGACGCCAAACTATTTTGATATCCGCACGTGGCCCGTGCAAGCGGGTTCGGTCTTCAGCGATGAGGAAGTCGATCTCGCCGCGAACGTGTGCGTGATCGGAACGACGGTCGAGAAAATTCTATTTGGCGATCGAGGATCCGATCGGAAAAACCATGCGCATCGGAAACCTGCCGTTCCGCGTGGACGGCGTGCTGGAATCGAAAGGGCAGAACGTGACCGGGCAGGATCAGGACGACGTGATCTTCGCGCCGTACACCACCGTGCAGCGCAAGATTTCAGGCATCACCTGGCTGCAGTTCATCAATGCGTCCGCCGTTTCGCAGCAGGCGTCCCTGGCGGCGGTCGCTCCGATTACGAGCCTGCTGCGCGAGCGGCACCGCATCCGCACCGGCGACGACGACGACTTCCTGATCCGCACGCAGGCGGACATCGCCGACCTGGCAGAATCAGACGCAGTCCACCATGACCTATCTGCTGGGAGGCATTGCCTCGGTTTCGCTGCTGGTCGGCGGCATCGGGATCATGAACATCATGCTGGTGTCGGTGACCGAGCGGACCCGGGAAATCGGCGTGCGCATGGCCGTGGGCGCGACGGAGAGACGACGTGCAGCGTCAATTCCTGGTGGAAGCAGTGACGCTCAGCATGATGGGTGGGGCGATTGGAATTGTGTTTGGGCTGATTGGTTCGGCGCTGATCAGCAATTTGCTGTCGTGGCCGACGCTGATTTCCGGCAAGGCCATCATCGCCGCGGTGATTTTCTCCGGCCGCGGTGGGAATTTTCTTCGGATACTATCCCGCGCGCAAAGCCGCGCAACTCGATCCGATTGAAGCGCTGCGGTACGAGTAGCATAGGACTTCGCTGTGCAGGGCTTCAGCTGTGTGGTGTCCAGGTTTCCGATTTACGACTCGACTCGCGAGGCGTGAATGCCCTGCTTTAGCTTACAAGCGCACAGCGAAAGTCCTGTGCTAAAACGGAATATCTTCGTCGGTGACTTCGGGGCCGGACTGGTCATCCGTCGATGAGGCGCAGGAGAGTCGTGCTTCGAAATTGCCCGGCCGGAGCGGCGCTGTGCGCTGCCCGCCGCCCATGGAATCCGATCGCGAACCCAGCATGCGAAAATTGGTGGCGACGATTTCGAAGCTGGTGCGCTTTTGTCTTTCCTTGTCGGTCCACTCGCGCGACTGGATGCGGCCTTCCAGATAGATCTGCGAGCCTTTTTTCAGATACTGCTGGGCAATCTCCGCCTGCTTGCCCCAAACCACGATCTTGTGCCACTCGGTGCGCTTCTGGCGCTCGCCGTTGCGGTCCTTGAAGGTTTCATCGGTGGCCAGTGAAAAGTTGCAGACGGCCTGGCCGGCGCCCGTGTATCGAGTTTCCGGATCGCGGCCCAAGACGTCCCACCAAAATCACTTTGTTGACAGACATAGTTTTTCTCCATGTAGCGGGCGAAGATAACACGGCAGTCGAGCAGGCGTGCAAATTGTGGAGGCAGAATGCCAGAATGATGGAAGGCGCATGAGTATCCGTAGTCAAGCAGGACGATCAAAGCCATACTGTGAGCTGGCCAGAGAGCTCGAAGGAGACACGAATGAGCAGCGGAAATCACGGGTACGACAAATCACGAGTCACGAATCACGGCCTGTTCATCCCGCCGTTGCGCCCATTTCGCTGCAATTTGGCGGCGGAGCGCTTGGCCTCGTCCGTTCCGGGATACTGGCGAACCACGGTGCGAAGTTCGCGGATCGCGGCAGCTTTCTGGCCGAGTTCCGCCAGGCAAAATCCCTTCCGCATTCGCGCGGAAGCCGTCTTGAAGCTCTTCGGATAATTCTCAATCACCTTGTTGTAGGCATCCAGAGCCTGCTGATACTGGTTCTGCATGAAGGCGATTTCGCCCAGATAGAACTGCGCGTTGGAAGCCAGATCGGTGTCGCCGTAATATTTCAGGTAGTCCTGAAATTCCTGGGTCGCCAGATCATAGTGCTTGCCGTTGATGTCCCGCAGACCATTCGAATAAAGCACGTCGGCCGACGCGGGAGGACCGGCGGAAGCCGCAGGCCGGGAGGTCGCGGCATGGCCGCCGGCGGCCTGGCCAGGCTGGCCGCTCAGGCGCGCTCATGTGGAGGGAGGCGGCCGCCGGCGGCGGGCGACGGCCAGCTTGGAATCCACATTCTGCAACGTGTTCTGGATGTCGGTGAGTTTCTGGTCGAGCTTGCCCAGGCGAGCCTGCAAGTCCGCGACGTTGTCGGAGAGGCCCTGCACCTGCGTGCCCATGGTGTCCAGGCGCGCGCCGGAAGCCGCGGAGAAATCCTGCGTATTCTTCTGAACGGCGGCCATGCTGAGCGTTGAGCTTATTGACGGAGTCCAGCGACTGCTCGATCAGTGTCCGCTGCACGGCGTTGTTCTGCGTGATCGCCGTTTGCATGGCCTGCTGGCCCTGAATCAACTGGGTCACGCCGGTTTGCAGTTCAATAATTTCACGCGCCACGGCTCCGGCCGGCGCGGGTCCCAGCAGAGTACCGCCCAGTGCTCCCGCGAGCATGGCGGCGCCAAAAAATAGAATCCATCGGGTACGCAAGGTGTTCCTCCTTCCGGCGGGCCGGGACTCCTGCGTCAGGTCCTCAAAATCTTCATCCGGCAGCCCGCGTCGCCGGGCATGCTAAGCGTCAAGCAGGCCCCGGAGGTTGATGCCGCGACTACTTTCCCATTACGAAGTGCGCCCGGCGATTCTGCGTGTAGCACTCTTCGGTGGAAGCAGTGCAGAACGGCTTTTCCTTGCCGTAGCTGACCGTTTCCATGCCGATCGGCCGAAATTCCCAGCGAAACCAGGAATTGCTTGGCCGCTGCGGCGCGGCGATCGCCCAGAGCCAGATTGTACTCCGTGGAACCGCGCTCGTCGCAATGTCCTTCGATGACAACTTTCAACTGCGGATAGGAACGCAAGAACTGGGCCGTCTGCGAGAGGGCATCGCGGGCGTCCGGGCGAATATCCGCCTTGTCGTAATCAAAGTAAGCGTCCTTCACTTCCTTGTCGAACAACTCCTGCAACGACGGTTCGTGAGCTCACTGGCGCAGGGGGCGGAGGAGCGCTGACGGTGATGTGCACGCTGGCATCGGCCGAGCCGCCGGGTCCGGTGGCAGTAATCGTGTAGGTGATCGAATCCTGCGGGGTCACGCGCTGCGTGCCTTCGGCGGTGACGTTGCCGATTCCCGGCGAAAGATTCAGGGAGGTCGCGTTGGTGGATGACCATGTCAACGTGACCGTCTCGCCTCTCTGGATGAATGTCGATGACGCCTGCAGATTCACCGTCGGTCGTCGCCGGCGGCGCCGCTGCAGTGGGTGGGGGTGGGGGTGGTGGCGCTGCGGCGACAGGCTTTTTGCAGGCCGCGCTCAGAGCGACAACGACGAGCAAGGTGCTGAACAGAGCCCTGGCGTACGTACGAGTCCGCATCTTGTTCTTCTTCCTCCTTTGATAATTTACCGGAGCTTCATGTGTCGAGTGCAATTACGAACTTAGACCTTCTCGACTACAGCGGTCCGTAATCGCTGGCACGGCCGGCAGAATCTTATTTCGGCGACCAGTTCGGAGATTCGTTCTGTCCCTGTTTGGTCAGCTGCCGGGCTCCGGTTCCATCCGCGATCATGGACCAGATTTGCCGCGTTCCCGTGCGCGTGGATTCAAAAACGAGGTGACGCCCATCGGGCGCCCAGCTGGGACGTTCGTTGCGCCCGGCATCGCGCGTCAATTCCACCAGTTGGTGCGTGACAATTTCCATGACGTAAAGATCGTAGTTTCCGTTGGGACGCCGCCAGCTGAATGCCAGCAACTGGCCGTTGGGAGACCACGCCGGATCGATCACGTAGCCCATGTCGGGCAAATCCACTTTTGCCTGGCTCGATGCCGTCCGCGTTCATCGTGTAGAGCTGCGGAATTCCGCCGCGGTCGCTGACGAAAGCGACCTGCTGGCCGGTCTTCGGATTCCACGACGGAGAAGTGTTCGCGCCGTTGGAATAGGTGAGCCGCTTGGGGCGCCCGCCCGAGGCGTCGGTGATAAACAGTTCCGGATTGCCGTACATGCTGGACATGAACATGAGCTGCGATCCGTCCGGCGACCAGGCGGGCGAGGAATTGGTGCCCTTGAAAGCGCGGCCAGGAAATCAGCTTGTTGGTCAGCATGGAATAAATGCAGATCTGCGCGGTCAGCACGCTGCCGCTGCCGCGGAGGCGTAACAGGTGAAGGCGATGCGCGATGCGTCGGGCGACCAGCGCGGCGTGAGCGAAATCGTGTGAAGCTGCGTCACCTGGTGCTGATTTTCGCCGTCGTAATCCATCGCCCAGATTTCCTTGTTGCCGCTGCGATTGCTGACAAACGCGATCTGCGTGCTGGCGATTCCCGGCAAGCCGCCGGAAAGCTTGCCGATAATTTCATCGGCAAACTGGTGCGCGAAGATGCGGACCTGCGCGTCGCTGACGTCGCCGCGATACACTTTTCCGATCACCGGCGGCAGGGAAGCATTGCGCACATCGTTCAGCCAGGCCTGAATTTCCAGGCTGTTGCCGTTGCGCGTGAGAGACTGCCGAAGGCCAGGAGTTGCGCCGATGCGGGCGCTCGGACCAGGCTTTGAAATCCACTTCCGCGGGAGCGCCCGGCGTCTGCAAGGGATTGAAGCTCTTGCTCACCAGTTCGAGGATGCCGCTGTAATCGAGGTCGGTGCGCACTACGTCGCTGAATTCGATCGGCCAGCGGCTGCGAGGGAGGCGATCTTGGGCGCGAAATCCGCAACTGCGACGCGCGGCTTTGGATACGCCCAGGCCCGTGCCGGTGCGAAACCAATCCTGTGCGGAGGCCGGCGGAGCGGAAACAAGGAAAAGCGAGCCACAGATAAACACGCGATAGACACAGATAGAAGCATGAGAGAGATATTTTCGGAGGGCCTGTCGTCGACGTCTGCATCATGCCCATCGTTCCTCCGACCTTCATGTCAGATCATCGAGTCCGTCCGGCTGCGGCCGCTATCGAATCTAGCGGCGAAACTCAAACCAGAATTCGACCGTCACGCTGCTTCCCGGAATAATTCGACGGGAGTGCCGACATCGGGCTCGAACTCAAAATCGCGCGCAACGCCGAATTGTCCACCGAACGGTTGCCGCTGGATTGCATCATCTGCACGTTCGTGACGGTGCCGTCGCGCAGGATCTGAAATGTAAACTGCGCGCGCGGCGCCCAGCGCACCGACGGGTCCACCGTGGACTGCAGCCAGTTGCTGCTGATTCGGTTGCGCACCGCATCCACATAGGCGGGAAATCTTCCCGGAAAATCTCCGCCGCCCGGGCCGCTGAATCCCATGCCGCCCTGCGTCGCGCCGTTCACCGCAAACTGCGAATAAGGAAGCGCAGGCGAGCCGCCCTGGCCGTAGGGAACGGCATTGGTGGGAGGCGGAGTCTTGTCCTCCAAAATCTTGGATGGACGTGGTAATGTAATGCGGCGCTTTTTCCTTTGTGAATTCCGGAATCTTTTTCGCGTCAGGTCTCGATTTCCTTTGGTTTCGGCTCGCGGTTCGGACTTGTACAGCCCTTTGCTGGTGTCGACGACGCGGCTCTGTGGTTACGGCGTCGGGGCGCGGCAGATTGATTCCGGGAAGCTTGCCGCACCAGTCCGACCGATACGGAGCCGTCGCCGCCCGGCCCTCCCCAGGAATCTCCGCGATGCGAGAAAAACGTGGAAACCAGGCAGCGAACTGAACAGAAGCAGCATGAAACCCGACCGACCACACGAAGAGGCTTCTTCAGACCGTCGGCGCCGGGATGTGTGGGAGCGTAAGACATAGGGTCTCAGTGCGGAGTGTCGTCCAGCGGCTCCGTAACGACGCTGATATTTTGGATGCCGGATTGCCGCAATGTGTCCACGACCAGCGCGAACGAACCGAACGGCACGGTCTTGTCGCAGCGCAGGATAGATCGGAGTCGCCCTGCGGATTATGCATCTGCGCATGGACCTTGTTGCCCAGCTCGTGAATGTTGACCGGATCGTCGCCGATGTAAATTCGCTGCGCGCGATCGATCGAAACGACCACGCGCGATTCGGAAATTTCCTTGACCGTCTTGGTTTTCGGAACGTCCACTTCGATTCCGGACTGCAGAATCGGCGCGGTGATCATGAAAATCACCAGCAGCACCAGCATGACGTCCACGAACGGAACGATATTGATGTCCGAGAGGGAAGTTCCGGTTTGGCGAGAGAGTTGTGGCATGTTCTACCTGCTTCCGGTAACGCATCCGCGTGGACGCCTGCCGTCTACCCGCGCTGATCGGGATATAGCTTTTCGACCAGCGCCGTGACTTCCATCGCGAAGCCGTCCATGCGTGCACCCATATCCCTAATGTTGTGCAGAAAGTGGTTGTAGGCAATCACGGCGGGAACCGCGGTGAAAAGTCCCGCCGCCGTCGTGATCAACGCTTCGGCGATGCCGGGAGCAACCGCGCGCAAGCTCGCGGCTCCGGCGGTTCCCAGGCCCGTGAACGCGTCCATCACGCCCCACACCGTGCCGAACAGTCCGATGAACGGCGTCACCGATCCGGTGGTCGCCAGCCAGGGCATGTACTTTTCCGCTTTGCGAACTTCATCGGCGGCGGCGAGCTGCATGCTCACGGTCACGGCGTTCAGACTGGTGATCTTGCCGGGCGGATTTCCGCTGCGTACCTGGCTTTCCACTTCGCGATAACCGGCGGCGTACACAGATTCGAGCGGAGAACCGCCGCCGCCCATTTGTTTCGGGTCGGGAAGAGTTCGGTTGGAGCGGAAAATTCGCAGAAAGAGCGCGGTTTGGCTGATTCATGCGCGAAAACATGCGCGACTTCTGAAAAATCAGCGCCCAGGAAAAAAGAGAAAAAACCAGAAGCATGGCCAGAACGACGCGAGCAACCCATCCCGTCTGCTCGAGCAGCGTGCCAAGTTGGCCGACGAATAGCAAAAACCCAGGTAGTGGAATTGTCTCCCCCTCAGAAAGCCGATCGATAGCCCCTACTGGCAACCTAGCACACGCTCAAAATGGGGTCAAACAATTACCGGCGCAAAAGTGCTCTGAATGTACCCGCGTAGTATAACATATCGTATCACGATGTATATTCAGCATGCACGGGCTTTTCTGCGTCGGTTTGATGCGTCGAGCCCTCGGGCACGCAAGGCGGCCGAGCTGGCGGCGTCTCGGCGTGCGCTCGGCGAGCTGCGGTAAAATTTGACTGTGATACGATTATGACGCGAGCTATTCGATGCCGAACGCGTTCGATGTTCGACTCGATGATTTGACCGGAGCGTCCGCTCGCGCAGACCGTGCTCACGCGCGCAGCCTGTCCGATCTCTCCGCCGGCGGCGAGCGCACCTTCTACATCGAGACATTCGGCTGCCAGATGAATGATCACGACTCCGAGAAAGTCGCCGGAGTTCTGCTGGGCCGCGGCTACCAGCAGGTGGAAACCGTCGACGCGGCGAAACTCGTCCTCTACAACACCTGCAGCATCCGCGAAAAGGCCGCGCAGAAAGTTTTTTCGCGCCTGGGGACCTACCGCAAGCATCCGCGGCCACGAGAAAATTATCGGCGTGCTGGGCTGCGTCGCGCAGCAGGAAGGCGAAGAAATTTTCGAGCGCGCGCCCTGGGTGAGCCTGGTGTGCGGCTCGGCGAGCTACAGCAAGCTGCCGGAACTGATCGCGGAACTGGAATCGGGAAATCGCCGCGTGATGGGCCTCGATAAGGATACCGACGAAACGTTTGAGACGGAAATCACGCGGCGCGACAATCCGTTTCGCGCCTACCTGACGATCATCGAAGGCTGCGACAAGGCCTGCTCCTACTGCGTCGTGCCGTTTACGCGCGGGCCGGAACGCAGCCGCTCGAGCGCATCGGTTCTGCGAGGAAGTTCGCAAGCTGGCCGACGCGGGCTATTCGGAAATTCAACTGCTCGGCCAGACCGTGAATTCCTACGCCGATCCATCCGCGCCAGGACGCATGAGTTTCGCCGAGCTTCTCGTCGCCGTGGCGGCGGTGCCGGGAATTCGGCGCGTGCGCTTCACCACCTCGCATCCGCGAGATTTCGGGCAGGACATCGTCGAGGCCATTGATTCCGTGCCCGCAGCTGTGCGATCACGTGCACCTGCCGGTGCAATCGGGATCGACGCGCATGCTGCGCGCGATGCAGCGCACGTACACGCGCGAGGAATATCTGGAAAAAATTGCCATGATCCGCGCGGCGCGCCGGCCGATCAGCGTCACCTCGGACATCATCGTCGGATTTCCCGGAGAAACCGAGCAAGATTTCGAGGAAACGCTGTCCCTGCTCGACGCTGCGCAGTACGACGGCGTCTTTGCGTTCCAGTATTCGCCGCGGCCCAACACGACGTCGCAGCACATGCCCGATGCGATTCCCGAAGCAAGAAAAGGGACGCAGGCTGGCTCGTGCTGCAGGACCGTCAGCGCGAAATTCAGATTGTGCGCAATGATGCGCTGGTCGGCCAGACATTTGAAGTGCTGGTGGACGGCGCGTCGCGGCGCGCCGGGCCAGTGGTCAGGTCGCAGTTCCAGCAACCGCATTTTAAATTTCACTTCGCCGCGCGCGGACCTTTTGGGACAATATGTTCAAGTGCGCGTGACGGGCGCCAGCTCCGAACAGCCTGGTCGGTGAGCATGTCATCTGATGTTTCGGGCGGGCGAAAAGCGCGGCCTGCAGTCTGAGCGTCCGGGGAGGCATCCATGGAAGTCGAAATGAAAATCCGCGGACTCATGATGGACCCTGTCACCAACATGCCGATCGTGGTGCTCAAGGATGCGCAGGGCACCGCGGTGCTTCCCATCTGGGTGGGCATCTACGAAGCCAACGCCATCGCCCTCGAAATTGAAAAAGTGCAGACGCCCGCGCCCGATGACGCACGATCTGCTGCGCAATGTTTTTCTGGGCCTGGATGTCCGCGTGCAGAAAGTGGTCGTCAACGATCTGAAGGACGACACGTTTTACGCGCTGATCTGGGTGGAGCGCAACGGCGAGATCATGTCCATCGATTCGCGCCCCAGCGACGCCCTGGCGCTGGCGCTGCGCGTCGACTGCCCGATTTTCGTCGAAGACGAAGTCCTGAAAAGCTCGAAAATTTCCAGCGCCATCTCCGAAAAATCCACCAGCGAAGAACTCCGCAAATGGCTCGAAGGCCTTTCCGACGAGGACCTCGGGCGATACAAGATGTAAGACAGGTTTCAGATTGCCTGTTTGAATTTCTATTTGGTTTGTACCAATGTAAACCAGACCGGTTGATCTCGAGTCGGTCGTACCGATTCCTCTACAGCCGGCGAAGTTGCAAGTTGTGCACCTTGCGAAACGGCTGATGTTCCGTCACCATGAGTTCCGGTTTAATTCCACAAATAAGGCGGGTGCATTCTGATGACCGAACGGATCACGGACAGCAAAACTTCCAAAGTGCGGAGCGTGGCCATCATGGCCACCACGATTGGCGCGGTCGCCGTCGGAGCGTTCGCGATCGGCGCGCTGGCCATCGGCCGCCTGGCCATTCGCCGCATCGTGATCGAAAACGCGAAGTTCAAGTCCCTGGAAATTGAAGACCTGACGGTAAAACGCCTGCACACCGAAGAAATCACGGTGAGCGAATCGATCAAATTTCCGGAAGATGAGTCCGTGGCCAGACTGCGTTACGAAAACACGCGATTTTCTAACTGACGCCCGCGCCGGGCTGCCGCTTTTGCGCGCGCGGCACCTGCCGTCGCATGAACATTAGAATCACAGCCCCGGCGAGCGAGGGAATGGCCAGCGTAAACAGCCCGCGCTGGTAGTTGCCGGTCCAGTCCTTGGCCAGGCCGATCCAATAAGGTCCCAAAAATCCTCCCAGGATTGCGATGGTGTTGGCCGTAGCAATTCCCGCCGCGGCGGACTTGCCCGTCAAAAAGGTTGATGGAATCGCCCACGATGGCCCGGCCGTGGCGTTGAACGCGACAAAGATCGTCGCATACGCCGGCAAAGCCAGCAGCGGATGCACGGAAATTCCCGCCACAAAAAACGCAGCGGCAATCAAGAGACAGGGCACGATCATGTGCAGATATCTTTCGTTGGTCCGGTCGGAGTGCAGCCCGTTCATCACCAGCGCCAGCGCGCCGAGCATTCCCAAGGCGGCAACGGCAAAGCCCACCCGGGTGTTGTTCAAGCCGGTGACTTGCTGAATTAGAATTGGGGCTGAGAATGAAAACGCATAGAAACCGATGTAGATGCACAGTAGGTAGGAACCAAGCTGCAGCACCCGCGGATTCAGTATGGCCCGCAGCGCTCCCTCGCCATGCTCTCCGCCTGCCTCGGAATTATCCGCGCGCAGCTGCTGTTGCAGCCAGTCGCGCTCGTCGCCCGTGAGCCAGCCGGCCTGTGCGGGAGTGTTCGGCAGAAAGAAAAAGAAGACCCCGCTCAGCAACACCGCGGGCAATCCCTCAATCAGAAACAGCCATTGCCAGCCGGCGAGCGCGAACTTTCCCTGCAAGTTCAGAAGAGCGCCCGCGATGGCGCCCATAAAGACGGAGCTCAGCGGCAGGGCGACGTAGAAGCGGCTGATCGTTCGCGCCCGAACGCGGGCAGGGAACCACTGGCTCAGGTAGAAAACCACTCCGGGAAAAAATCCAGCCTCGGCCATGCCCAGCAGAAAACGCATCGTGTAAAACTCCACGGGCGTTTTCACAAACACCATGCCCATGGCCAGCAGGCCCCAGGTCAACATGATTCGCGCGATCCAGCGGCTGGCCCCGAAGCGCACCAGCAGCAGATTCGAGGGGATTTCGCACGCCGCATAGCTTAGGAAAAAAAGTCCGGCGCCGAAGCCATAAATGGAAGCGCTGAAGTGCAGGTCGCGATTCATCTGCAAAGCCGCAAAGCTGATGTTGACGCGATCGGTGTAAGCCACGCCGTAAGCGATGGCGATCAGCGGGATCAGCCGCCAGCTGGCTTTGCGCAGCGCGGAAGCGCCAATTGCGCCATCCGCGGCGCCCTCCTTGAGCGTGCTTATGTTCTCGAGTGCCAACGGCATCTCCGGTTCAGCCAAGCGTACGCCTCGCGCCTTGAGTAGCACAGCCACTCCTGGCTGTCCGGTTTTGTAGAACATGATTACGTCGCTGCCTGAAGTACGATTGCAAAACCCGCACAGCCAGGAGTGGCTGTGCTACTTAGACCGAACCCGCGCCCGACGACGATTTTTTCTGTCGGCTAATGGCGCGCGAGAGAATGATACGCCCAGGATGGGTCACGCACTGCTATGAGATTCTTCGTATCCCGCGTTCAACGCTTGTTCCAGTTCTTTTTTAACATCGTGGAGCGATTTGAAAATCCCGGTTGCGGCGCGCGCCACTTCGTCGGATGGTTGCACCAGATCGGGCACCATGTAAACGGGCATTCCCGCACTGGCTGCGGCCAGTACGCCGGCCTCGGAATCCTCCAGCGCGAGGCACGCGCCGGGAGCGTACCCCAGCCTCTCGGCCGCGAGCAAAAATAAATCCGGATGCGGTTTTCCGCGAGTGACTTCATCTCCCGTGGCCACGGCCACGAAGCGGTGCAGCAAATTCATCCGCTTCAAAAGCGGCAGAGCCAGCGCGCGTTCTGTGGAAGTCGCCACCGCCTTCGGCCAGCCTCGGGCCTCGACGAATGCGAGCAACTCCTCCAGCCCGGACTTCGTTTCCACCGGGTCGAACGTAAACGCCCGAATCTCGTCCTCGCGCGACAATTGCCGGAATTTTTCCATCGGAAAATCCGGCCCGAATGTTTCCGCCAGAATCCGCTCGGCAACGGTTCGTCCGCGCCCCACGAGCCCGCGGTAAATTTCGTCGGTAACGGTGTACCCGCAAGCCGCCGCGGCCCGTTTCCACACAATCCGGTACAGCGGCTCGGTGTCCAGCATGAGCCCGTCCATATCGAAAATAACGGCTAGAATTTTCAAGTAACCATTTCCAAAAAAGTTTTGGGGGTGCCCCATCCTTCGCGATCTTCGCGAAGGGTGGGTCCGTAGTCCTGTAGCGACGAGCGCGAGCACGAACCCGCACACGCTCCATCCCAAATCATTTTGCCGCGACGTAGAGGAAACGCGCCAGCCGGTTTTCCGATGTAAGTGTGTGAACGCAATCGAGAAATTTCTGAAGCCCTTCGAAGTTAGTCTCGCCCTCAATTTTTATCAGCGCGTCCCGGTGACCAGCGCGCGCATCACGCCAGCGCTGCGCGACGATCGCCGCCTGCCCGGTGGTGTCCCGTGCTTCCAGCAGGGAAAAGCCAGCCTCGGCGATCAGCCGCTCGTTTTCGCCGCGCGGCACAAACACGTAATAGCCGATCGAACTGCGAGCTGCCAGTTCCTCGTTCGTCACCGCGCCGTTCACCACCAGCGCGTCGCTGAACAACAGCCGCCCGCCGGGTTTTAATACGCGGCGGCATTCGAGCAACAGGCGGTGGCGATGCGGAATGTGGCAGAACGCGTCATTGGAATAGGCCGCGTCAAACGTTTCATCCGCGAAGGGAAGCGGGGAACCGGCGTCGATCACCAGAAATCGCGCCCTGTCCGCAAGCTGCCGGGCGTGGGCCGTGTCTTCGGCCGCGCGGACGCCGTGCGCGTTCAGGTCAATCCCGGTGACGTGGCAATCGATGCTTTCCGCAAGCCGCAGCGCGCAACCGCCCGCGCCGCAGCCGATTTCCAAAACGTTGCTGGCGGCAGTGAGATTCAGCGCAGCCGGAATCGCTGCAAACTCTTCCAGCGTCGCCCAGCTCGTTTGGCCAAGATCCTGCCCGTAGGTCTCGCGGCGAACTTCGGCGTACACATCGATCGAGGCATTGCCGTAGGAAGTGTTATAGAGGTCGATTTTTTCCGAGGTCATTGCGATTCCATGGTGCCTGCGCGCTATTTCGTCTGCCTTCCGGAAGTCGTCGAGTCTAGCAGATTGTCGGACTGCCGCGGTGAACAGGCGGTTCGATTGCAATGAAATTTGGGCCGTCGAGAATCTACCCCCCCACCCTTTGTAAAGCACAAAGGCAGGGAACCGGCGACAGTCGGCTCACCTCGATCGTTTTGAACTTCCATCCACAGGCCTAAACCTCTTTTTTACTTGCACTCGCTGCATCGTGCGAGTAGATTTGGGCGTGCGCTGAGTTCTGGGGGCAATCCCGCAAAATTTTGCATGCTTGCAGGGAAGCGGCCGCCCAGGGAGGTTTTTGTGCCCCGACTCTGCCGGGGCGGATTATGACCGCCATCCTGACCATTGCCAATCAGAAGGGCGGCGTGGGGAAGACTACCACTGCCATTAATCTCGCTGCCGCTTTAGCGCTCCGCGAAAAACGAACTCTTCTCATCGACCTCGATCCGCAGGGCAATTCGACCATCACCTTCTTCGATCTCGCCGACGTTCAATCGTCGATGTTTGATGTGCTGGGCGACAACCGGGCGCAGATGGCCAGCGTGATCAAGGTCAGCAAGAGCCCCAACCTGTCGGTGGCGCCGTCGCGGCTGGCGCTGGCCAAGCTTGAGCAGCAGCTGTCCGGGCAGTTTGACGCTCCTTTTAAATTGAAGGACGCTCTCGCGCCGGTTCTGAAGGACTACGACTACATCATTATTGATACGCCGCCCGCGCTGGGCATTCTCACGGTGAACGCGATGGTGGCCTCGACGCATCTCCTTGTGCCGATTCAGGCCGCTTACTTCGCGATCGAAGGGACCGACGACCTGCTCGAAACCTATGAGCGGATTCGCGCGCGCCCCAATCCAGAGCTCAAGGTGCTTGGCGTGCTCATCACGCTGTTTGACAAACGCACCAACATCTCCCGCGACACACACGAACAGATCCGGTCCGTATTCGGTTCCGTCATGTTCAAAACGCGCATTGGCAAGAATGTGCGCCTGGAGGAGAGCCCAGCCTATAAAGAAACGATCATGACCTTTGCGCCCAAATCGCCCGGCGCAAGGGATTACGGCAAGCTCGCCCTGGAGGTTATCCAACGTGTCGAAGAGAATGGGATTGCCCGTCACGCTGAAGATGCGGCATGACGCGCACTACGTAGAACAGCTCGCCAGCTACAGCGGCGCAGCCATCGGCCGCATGGTTCCGGTCGACAAGATCAAACCCAACCCCGATCAGCCTCGAAAATTTCTGGGCGATCTGCGCGAACTGACGGAATCCATCCAGGAAAAGGGCGTGCTGGAGCCGCTGCTGGTGCGCTTCATGCCGCGCGATGATTGCTACCACATCATTTCCGGCGAGCGCCGCTACCACGCTTCGCGCGCGGCCGGATTGCGGGAAGTGCCCTGCATCGAAAAAATCGCCGATGACGCCGAAACGCTGGAACTGGCGCTTATCGAAAATTTGCAGCGCAAGGATTTGACGCCGTTTGAAGAGGCGGACGGCCTGCAGCGCCTGGCCGAACAGTTTGAGTACACGCACGAGGATATCGCCAAGAAAATCGCCAAGGCGCGTTCGTCGGTCACAGAAACGATGTCCCTGCGCATAATTCCCGAGGCGCTGCGCAAGCTGTGCATCGAGGCCGGGATCGTCTCGAAATCGCTGCTCCTGCAGGTGGCCCGCCAGCCCAACGAACACAAGATGGAGGAAGCCATCCGTCGCATCGCGCAGGCGGGATTGACCCGCGATGAAGCTCGCCGCGAGCGCCAGGAAGAGCAGGGCGCCGGACCCAGGCCGCAGCCTTTTATCTTCAATTTCCGGCCGGAGAATGAGGCCTTTCGCCTGCGCATCCAGTTCCGCAAGAGCAACGTCACGCGCACGGAGTTAATCGACTCGCTGCGCAACCTCATCGAAATGCTGGAGCAGGACGCACGGGAATCCGCCGGAGACGACAAGGCCAATCCCGCGGTCGCCTGAGGCGGCGGAAAAACTCAACACGCTGTCATTCTGGGCGAAGCGAAGAATCTCCCTTAGTTCCTTTAGGTGGTGAGATCGAAGAGAGATTCTTCGCTTCGCTCAGAATGACAAAATCCTGGGGCACTTCGATTTCACTCCCGCCTCAGCTATCGAAACTCTTTCTTTCATGAACGAATTTTCCCCGCAGCAGCTGGCCACGCTCGAGCGCATCAGCGCCAAGGAATTCAACCTCGTCGCGTTCCCTCTGTATGCGAATGCAGTCGGCGTGCGAAAGGGCAGCTGCGCGGCGCTGCTCGATCCGATTCCTAACGGCGGGTTCCGGCTGTTCGGCGAGCCGTGCATTCTGCTGGATGGAAACCTCACGGTACGAATTACGGAAAAAGGCAAAACGTGGTTCGTGTGGAAAAAACAGCGCGTGGAGGCGACGCCGGAGCGCCTCACCGAATTGGCGAGCTTCGTTGAAGAATTAAGAATACTGATTGAGCCGCACCAGTAGGACGGGTTCCCGGTTTAGGCTATCGTTCACCGCGCAAAACCCGACAGGCTGAAGCCTGTCCTACTCCAACCTAGGCCTTCTTAGCCTTGATTGCGTTGTATTCCACGATCGCTTCCTTCGTGCCCTGGATGTCGAGGTCCGGCGTCAAGGTGCCCTTGAATTCGGCATAGAGCCGCACAGTGTTCATCAGCAGCCGCTCCGGGCCCATCCAGTTGTCGTATTTTCCCATCTTGATATCGGCGGCGGCCGCTGCGGCAGTCATCTTGGCGTCGTAGCGCTTTTTCACTTCGGGCTTGAAGAACCGGAAGTACTCCGCCGCCTCATTCATTTCTTTCTTGCCACCCACGGGACCGTGGCCGGGAACGATCACATCCCAATCCCACTTCATCACCTTGTCGATGGATTCCATCCACTTGGAGACGTAGGAATTGTGGCAGTAGGGAATCAGGTTGAAGAACGCCAGATCCGCGGCGAAAAGAATTTTGTGGTCGGGGACGAAGGCTACCAGGTCTCCCCAAGTGTGCGCGGGGCCGACAAAGCGAATTTCCACACGGTTTCCGCCGATGAAATACACTAAGTTGTCTTCAAACGTCACCGTCGGCGGAGCAAGCTTTCGCGCTTCGGTGCCGTCAGCCTGTCCCTCCACTTTTGGCCAGGAAGCCGGCGTGTTGGGAATCGCTTTCAACACTTCCTGGCGGCAATACGGATGGCTGGATATTTGCGCCGGCAGAAAAAATTGGTTGCCGGCGACGTGATCGCCGTGATGATGGCTGTCAATCACGTGCGTGATGGGCTTGCTTCCGCCGGCCTGCTTCGATGCGGCAATAAAAGCCTTGGTCTGCTCCGGATAGCCCAGGGAATCGAAGGCCATCATGGAACCTTCGCCGATAAACAATCCAGCGTTGGAGATCCCGGCGTTTACCAGGCCCGGTCCGCCCTGCTGCTGGTAGGCGTAAATGTTGGGCGCGAGCTGTTTGAATTCGGTCTTCCAATTCGGCACTACGGGGAAGCGAGTGTCGATCGGCGGCAGCTTTTCCACCGACGCGCCGAAGATGCGCCCTTGAGACTCGTCCACACGCGGCTGCGTCTGGCCCAGCAGGCGCTCCACCGCGCCCGCGCCGACGATCCCGGCAGCGGCGCCCAGGCCAGCCCAGCCCACTCGAGTGATCGCCTCGCGCCTGGTGATACCGTCGCCTTCAAAATTCCGTTCTTCCGTCATCGCCTCTCCTCCAGAGTCCGCGCTGCTTCCGATTCGTATCGCATCGCGCGGCGCGCGTGCAGCGAAACCGCCCGAGCCGCCTGATTTTCCGGAACGGCGGACATTGTACGCCTCGGGGAACGCCGCGCGCCAGCCTGGTATAGAATTCCGCGCATGAAAATAATCTCTGTTTCGATCTTCGTCGTGGCCCTATCCATTGCAGCCGGGTTCACGCTCCGTGCCTCCCCGAAAATTGGAACCGAGGCCCGCGCGCGCGAACTGATCGAAAAACTCCATCTCACAGTTTTGCCCAAAGAGTCCGGCTACCTGGGAATCATCGGCGTCTCGGCGCAGACGGTTACCGTAGGCGGAAAGCAACTCGCCGTGCAGAGCCAGAACTACTACATGCTCACGCGCGAGCGCCCCATCAACTATCTTCATTGGCTGGTTCCGGACGACACTCATATCCTGATTGAAGGCGGCCCGGTGGACTATTTCATCTTCCATCCGGATGGCCGCGTGGAGAAGGTGACGTTGGGGATGGACCTCGCCGCCGGACAGCGGCCGGTAGTGGCCGTGCCGGGCGGGTGCTGGAAAGCGCTGAAGCTGCACGACGGAGCGAGCTATGCCCTGATGGCCAACACACTTTCACCGGAGTTCACTCCGGACCGCGTGAAAATCGGTGCCGGGCCGGACTGGGTCAAGCGGTTCACCAACTCTGCCCCGTGGGCTACTCCAGAAACGTTGCGGCAATTCATCGGTCCGAACTGGATTCCTGAGTAGGCACGAAGCACGATTCCCTCATCCACTGCACGGTTCCTGGAACGCGCCAGGACACACGACAGTGTGACTCGTATCACTGATTATCGTCCCTCCCTTAAGGCAACATGGATGTAGTACAGGAGGCACGCATGACCGGCCACTTTTCGTCTTCCCGAACCCTCTGCCTGCACAATGAAAACGCGCAGTGCAATCCGATCTGGCTGGCCCAGACCGACGGTTTAAAGCGGGTGCATTTCCGCACTACCGGAAGTGAATCCGGGCAAATCGACGAGCCCGCTTTCGATGCCTGCTATGAATCGTGCGAGCGCGCCTGCGTGCAGGTCGGGCATCCTCCCAAGGACGCCCGGATCTAGTTTCTGGACGCCGCCGCGCGGCGCTCGCCGATGACACCCGTCGCGGCGTTAATTCGCTATTAATTCTTCCGTCTCAACCCCCGTCTGTACGCCTCTAAGGCCATTCACAAGAGTCTAGTATGATGACACGATTGCGCGTTGCTCACGGCCGCGCTCCAGACGAGGCCGCAGCGTGGCGTAATAGTTGAGGCGCATGATGACGACACAGCAGAATTGCAGCATCGCGAATTGCGGCCGGGCTGCCGGCGCGACCCTGGACAACGAAGCCCTCTGCCGCGCGCACTTTATCGCGCTTTGCTATGAGAAGTTGGACGAGTACGAGGAAACGCGAAAAGGGCCGGGGCTGACCGCTTCGGACTCCGAATCGGCTCGCCGTTTTATTCACGAATGTACGCGGCAGGCCGATGCGATGGAAAGCACGGCGCAGGACCTGGACAACCTGGAACGCGCCAAATTACTGCACATTATTATTTCGGCCAGCGATCTTGGCCGGCACCTGCGGCGAAGCCCTCGGAAGGCGGCGGCGATTCCTGTGCGGCTGAGTTCGGAAAAAATCGGCGGCGCCTGGCAGGAAGACACGGAAACGGTGCTGGTGAGCCGCTTCGGAGCCCTGGTGCGATGCAAGCACGCCGCGAAAGCCGGCGAAACCATTAATCTATTGCGAGCCGATACCGGCGCGACGGTTGAGGCGCGCGTTGCGTGGCAGCGCCCCACCGGCGTCGACGACGTGCGCGTTGGCGTCGAGTTTCTCTCTGCTGAAAATTTCTGGGAATTGGATTGGGGCGTGGTCGAGGAAGCCCGCTAGCCGTCTGCACTCTACGATTTAACCGGAAGTTTCGTGCACCCGCCAGGCTGATCCCGCTAGTCTTTGCGACTTGTAACAACTATACGTAGATGTGCGCGTCCGGCACGGCACCCTGCTTCGAGTCGCTCTCCGGCAGCCAGCCGCTCACTGCCAATTCCAGATCGTGCGCGCTGGAGGTTTGCTCGGGGTAGCTGATCGATTCGATGCGGAACGTAAAGCGTTCGCTGGCGCCCGCGGCGTCGTGCAACCCATCCGCGATTCTAGCGGAAACGCCCTGCACGCCCTTGGTGTCAAGACCCGGCAGAATCGCGCCAAAATATCCCGGCCGCAGCGTAAACAGGGCGTCCTGCTCGCGAAGCTTGCGGGAAATTGCCTTGGCGGCATCTCCCAGCGCGGACATGCGTAGATTCAGCTCGGCAAAATCGGTCTGCACTTTTACGGCAACCACCAGCACGGAAAGCTTCACTTCGGCGGCTGCTGCGCGGCGGAATTCCATCGTCAGCCGGTCTTCAAACGTATTGAAATTGGGCATGGTGGACAGCATGTCCGCGCTGGCCTGCTGCAGGGCTTCTGACGCGCGCTGGCGGTCGAGCGCCATCTGAGCGCGCAGCTTATGAACGGTGATGTGCCGGTCCACGAGATACAGCACCAGCAGGCAGGACAACGCGCAAAACCCGAAAAAGGCGATCTGTGGCGTCCGGGTCTTCGAATCGTCGCGGGTAGAATACACAGCCGGGTACATGAGCAACGCCAGCCCGGCTGCCAGGACCGAGATCGCTACGCAGGCAAAAAGGCTCAGTTGAAATTCTCTTCGTTCCAGATCGGATGCAGCTTGTTGACGAGTGGTCATAGAAAGTTACCGACGACTAAAATTATATAAGAACCTAAAGGGTATAGGACGCCAAGTCATTCCCGTGTTGCCAGGAGTGACACAGGAAAATCCGGGTGGAATTTCCTGCGCCGTGCAGCATCACCAGCGCGGCGGGTGATTTCGGGCGATTGTGGCTCCTCCCGCGCTTGCCTTCTCCGTCCACCGCAGGTAGCATAGCAAGTCCGCGTTTGCTGTGATCCCTCCTAAAGAATCCGTGGTTTCGGAGCGGCGCGGAAACGTGTGGCTGATCTAGAGCTGCGGCCTGGGTTTTGGGCCGGAAATGACGGCCGTCACAGGCTAAGGCGCGAATTCAAGCAGGAGAAACGGAACAATGAAGTCGATCGTGGTCGTAGGCGCGCAATGGGGCGATGAAGGCAAGGGCAAGGTCGTGGACTACCTTGCGGCGTCGTTCGATTACATCGCGCGATGCGCGGGCGGGCACAACGCCGGCCACACGGTCATTTTCAATGGCAACCGCTTCGTCCTGCAGCTGATTCCGTGCGGAATTCTGCGTCCCGGCAAGCACGCCGTGATCGGCTCGGGCGTCGTGGTGGACCCCGCGGCGCTGGTCGGGGAGCTCGACACGCTGGCGAAATCCGGAATCGACGTCACCGGACGACTGCATCTTTCCAATCGCGCGCACCTGATTTTTCCGTATCACCGGCAAATGGAAAAGGCCGCCGAAGCGGCGCGCGGCGCGGCGAAAATCGGCACCACTTCGCGCGGAATTGGACCGGCGTACGAAGACAAAATGGCGCGGCACGGAATCCGCGTGGGCGATTTGCTGAATCCCGCGCGTTTCCGCGAAAAACTGGAGCGCGTGATCTGCCGAAAAGAATGCCGTCTGCCGCGCAACCTACGGCGTGCCGCTCGATACCGCGGGCATGGCCGATCAATACCTGGCGCTGGGCGAACGCATCAAGCCGCTGATCGCAGACGCGTCCGCGCTGATCAACGACGCGCTCGACTGCCGGACATTCGGTAATGTTCGAGGGCGCGCAGGGCACCATGCTGGACATCGATTTCGGCACGTATCCGTTCGTAACTTCATCGAACGCGATTTCCGGCGGCGCCTGCACCGGGCTCGGCGTCGGTCCCACGCGAATCAACGCCGTCGCTGGAGTCACCAAGGCTTACACGACGCGCGTCGGCAGCGGTCCGTTTCCCACCGAAATGCCTGACCTCGAAGCCACGGAAGTGCGCGACCGCGGCAAGGAATACGGCGCGGTCACCGGCCGCCCGCGGCGCTGCGGCTGGCTGGATCTGGTCGTGCTGAAGTATGCGGTGCGCATCAACGGAATTTCGTCGCTGGTCGTAACCAAGCTCGACGTGTTCGACACGCAAAAAGAAATTCAGGTCTGCACCGGCTACCGCTACAAGGGCACGCCGGTGAAGGAAATGCCTGCGGCGGCCGAGGATTTGGCCGAAGTCACGCCGGAATATCGCACGCTTCCGGGCTGGCAATCGGACACCTACGGAGTGCAGGATGCCGCAAAACTCCCGCGCGCCGCCGTGGATTACCTGAAATTCATCTCCGATTTTCTGGGCGTCGAAATCGGCATGATTTCGACTGGTCCGGAGCGCGATGCCACGATCGTTTGCGCCGGGACCCAACTCGCCTCCTGGATCTGAGCCGTGACTTCCATGCTGTCCTACACCGACGCGCGCCAAAAAGTAATTGAAATCGCCGGGTCCTTCCAAGGCGGCGTCGCACACGGAAGTTGAAATCGAACAGGCGTTTGGCCGCATCCTGGCCGAGCCGGTTCTTGCCGACCGCGATTATCCTCCGTTCAATCGTTCCACGCGCGATGGTTTTGCCGTGCGCTCCGCGGATCGCATGCGGCCGGTGCGCACTTGAATGCATTGGCGAACTCCGCGCCGGCGGGCATTTGACCGCCGCGTTCGTCCCGGCCAATGCGTCGAAATCATGACCGGCGCGGCCGTCCCGCAGGCGCCGACGCCGTCGTGATGATCGAACACACGCAGCGCGAAGGCCGCACGATTATGTCTCGATCGCGAGCCGTGATAAAGGCGATCACATCGTTCCGCGCGGCAGTGAAGCGCGCGGGCCGACGTTACTCGTCGCGGCGCAGCGCGCACTGGGCTACGCGGAAATGGCGCTGGCCGCGCAGGCCGGAGCCACGCGCCTCGAGGTGTTCGCTACGCCGCGCGTGGCCATCTTTCCACCGGCGATGAAGTCGTGGACGCGCGGACGCCGCCGGGACCGTTGCAGGTCCGCAACAGCAACGGAATTTCCATCGAAATTCTGGCGCGCACCGGCGGCGCGCAAACCATTCAGCTCGGAAATGCGCCGGACGAAAAAAGCGCGCTGCGCGAGGCCATCGAACGCGGGCTGGAGGCCGATATTCTGGTTCTCTCCGGCGGCGTGTCCATGGGGAAGTACGATCTGGTCGAGCAGGTGCTCGCCGATCTCGGCGCCGAATTTCATTTTACCGGCGTCGCGATTCGTCCCGGGACGGCCGGCCGTGTTCGCGACGTGCCGCGACAAGCTGGTTTTCGGTCTGCCGGGAAATCCGGTTTCGACGATGGTGACGTTCGAACTGTTCGTGTCTGCCCGCGATCGACCTGCTGCAGCGGCGCGGTGCCGCGGCCCGCTTCCAGTGTTTCGCGCGAAGCTGGTGACGCCGTTCACGAAAAAGGGCCGATGACTCATTTCCTGCCCGCGCGGATCGAGTGGGAGGGCAGGGAAGCGCGAGTCTCGCAGTTGCCCTGGCAAGGCTCGGGCGATATCGTGGCGCTGGCTTCGGCGAATGGTTTTCTGGTGGTGGGTCCCGAGCAGGCCCGAAATTGCGGCAGGCGAATGGGTGGACGTGCTGCCGCGCCGCGGAGCGCTGTAGCAGTAAGTAGCACAGGCACTCTTGCCTGTGCGCCTTTTGCGACTCAAACTAGTCGAACATTCATGGACGGCATCGAAGTGCCTCGCCGGAAGCAGTAGTCTGTCGCCGGAAGCCTTGCACCGAATCGGCATAAGGATTGTGGATCGCGGCTTCATCTGCGACAGTAGCGCTCGCGACCCTCAGGCGCTTCAGCCCCGTACGCGGTGAAAGTCTCCAGGACTGACCGTTTTCTTCCATGGCTTGTTCTGTGTATGTCTAGAAGCCTACAAACCCGCACAGGCAAGAGTGCCTGTGCTACCTTTGGCCGATGACAAAACTGACACATTTCCGAAAACGCGGCGAAGTGGCGATGGTCGACGTCACGTCCGAAGGCGAGTCACCGAGCGCACCGCCATTGCGCGCGGCTTCGTGCGCATGTCGCCGACGGTGTTGCGCGCCTTGCGCCAGCAGAAGGTGCCCAAGGGCAATCCCCTGGAAATCGCGCGAATTGCGGGAATTGCGGCGGTCAAGCGCACGTCGGAGTGGATACCTCTTTGTCACCCGCTGCCGCTGACGCACATTGATGTGACTGCGCGGCTATGCAAGAATGGCGTGGAGATCACTTCTCGCGTGTCACGGCCACGGCTCAGACCGGCGTGGAGATGGAAGCGCTGGTGGGAGTGTCGGCGGCGGCGCTGACCGTCTACGACATGTGCAAGGCCCTGGACAAGGGCATGGAAATCACCGATATCGTCCTGCTGGAAGAAAATCGGCGGCAAGAGCGGCCATTATCTGCGCGAAAAGAAATAGCGGTTCACGATGAAGACTTCCTCACAATGACGTGCACGTGCTGATTGTCGACGACAATCCGCTGATCCGCGACCTGATGTGCCGCGGAATGGAGTCGCACTGCACGGTGATTTCCGCGACCGATGGCGCCGACGCCCTGCTCAAGTCCATCGACAATCCGCCCGACCTGATCATTTCCGATTTCCGGATGCCGGGCCTCGACGGGCGGCAACTGTTTGAGAAGCTGCGCGGGCGCGAGAACACGCGGAATATCCCCTTCGTTTTCGTGGCCAGCCGGGGAGATATCGAAGAAAAACTGCGCCCCTCGGTCGGCGGAGGCGTCGAAGAGTTCATTCCGAAGCCGTTCTTTATCGCGGACCTGGTCCGGCAGACGAAAAAAATCGTGGACCGCCTGCATCTTGAAAAAATGGCAGAAGCATGCCTCGCGCCCCGGCGTCATTCAGGGACGCCTCGAGGAAATGAGCGTCACCGAATTGATGCAGTCGCTCGAAATGGGCCAGAAATCCTGCCGGCTCACGCTGCGCCACAATGGCGAACAGCGCGGAGCTTTACTTTACGGCGGGGCAATGCAAGCACGCGCGACTCGGGCGACACGGAAGGTGACAGCGTTGTCTATCAAGCCGTGAACTGGACCGATGGCGAATTCGAAATTGAATTTGGCGCCAGCTCCGACCGCGAAACCACCACGCATTCCACCACCGGCCTGCTGATGGAAGCCATGCGCCTGATGGACGAAGCCAACCAAAGCAGGTGGAAAGCTAGCCTTTCTCGATGCGCGTCGCCATCCTCACCATCAGTGATTCCGTTTCGCGAGGCGATTCGCAGGATGCCTCCGGACCAGCGCTGCGCGAGCGTTGCCGTGAACTCGGCTGGGAAGTCGTCTCGGAAGGCGTGCTGCCGGACGAGCCGGTCGTCTATCCGGGAGAAGCTCGTTTCCCTGGCCGATGGCGGCGTGGCGGAACTGATCCTGACCACCGGCGGCACCGGAATCGGTCCCCGCGATTCGACTCCCGAAGCCACGGCGGAAGCCTGCCAGAAATTGCTTCCGGGAATCCCCGAAGTGATGCGCGAATACGGCCGGAAGAAAAATCCGCGCGCGGCGCTTTCGCGCGGCCTCGCGGGAGTCCGAGGACGCGCCCTCATCGTCAATCTGCCGGGAAGTCCGCGCGGCGCGGTGGAATCGCTCGACGCCGTGGCGGAACTGCTGCCGCACGCGCTCGATGTCCTGCGCGGCGCGCGGCACGATTAGTTGCAGCTCGTATATGTGGTGGCGCCGGCGTCCCGCCTGCGATTCTTTAAGCCATCGGCGAGACGTAAAATCGCCGACAGGATGCCGGCGCCACAAGCTGCCGCTGAGGCATCGTTCTATTGTCGCAGTTCTGAATCCCCCGTTCCCGGCGTCAATGCGCGATTTCATATACAACAAAGGAACAATGTTGACGGAAGGCCTGGCGTCGTCAACAATGCAGGCACCATGAAAAAGACAATTTCGAAGAAACTCGGGAACAAGCGGCTGGCCGTGCTGGGCGCAGGAAAAATCGGCGGGATTCTGCTGCGCGCATTTCTGGAGCAAAAACTCGTGCAGCCGAAACGCGTGCACGCCACGGTGCGCCACGCGGAGAAGGCGCGCGCCGCTCGCCAAGCAACTGGGAATCACCGCGTCCACCGACAATCGCGCGGCGGTGCGCGACGCGGACATCGTTCTGCTGGCGGTGAAGCCCCAGGCCGTGCGCGAAGTCCTCGAAGAAATCAAGCCGGAGATGAAGCCCGGGAAGCTGATCGTCTCGGTTGTCGCGTCGGTGCCCACGCAGCTGATGGAAAAGCATCTGGGCACGGACGTGCCGGTGGTGCGCGCCATGCCCAACACGCCCTGCGCGATCGGCTGCGGGCATGACGGGCCTGGCCAAGGGGATTCACGCGAGCAAGGAACACATGGAAATCGCCGCAGGCCATGTTTGAAGCCGTGGGCCGCGTGGTGGTTGTCGACGAAAAGCAAATTGACGCGGTGACCGGGCTTTCCGCCAGCGGAACCGCGTTTATCTATATTATTCTCGAATCGCTCGCCGAAGGTGGCGTGAAGGTCGGCCTGCCCCGCGACGTTTCCACGCTGCTGGCGGCGCAGACCATGATGGGCGCGGCGCGCATGGTGCTCGATACCGGCGATCATCCCGCGCTGCTGAAGGATGCCGTGACCACGCCTGCCGGCTCCACCATGGACGGCATTCTCGAACTCGAGGACGGCAAAGTGCGCGTGACCCTGATCAAGGCGGTCATGAAAGCCACCCAGCGCGCGAAGGAATTGATCGTCGAATCGTAGAAGCAGCCGGCCGCTCCTTGGGCGGCGCGGTGTTTGCGATCGACGTCCGGCTTTTAAGGCTGCGGAAAAACTCAAAACGTTGTCATTCTGAGTGGAGCGAAGAATCCCTCTTTGTTCTTTTGCTTGCCCTTAGATCGAGAGAGATTCTTCGCTTCGCCCAGAATGACAAAAAGATGTAGTTCTCCCGCAAACTGTTTTTCCGGCGGGCAGGTTGCGAAACCGCACATCCAGGAGCGGCGAGAAGAACTCTCAGAACCAGGAAGTTCAATCGACAGGAGGAAAGTCAATCATGCTACGCAAAGCTTCAGCAGTCTGGAACGGTTCACTCAAGGAAGGAAAGGGAACAATCTCCACGGACAGCAAGGTGCTGTCCAACGCCCAATACTCTTTTTCCACGCGCTTTGAAAACGGCATCGGCACCAATCCGGAAGAGCTGATTGCCGCGGCTCACGCCGGCTGCTTCAGCATGGCGCTTTCCGGGCAACTTGGAAATGCCGGGATGACCGCGGACTCCATCGAAACGACGGCGGCGGTCACGCTGGAAAAAACCGATGCGGGATTTACCGTCACCAAAGTGCATCTCGACGTAACGGCGAACATTCCCGGCGCGGATGCCGCGGCCTTCGATAAGGCCGCGCAAAACGCCAAAGCCGGCTGCCCGATCTCGCGCCTGCTGAAGGCCGAAATCACGATGACGGCCAAGCTGGCGGGTGAACGCGCTTCCAGCGCCTAGTCGCAATCTTTGAACATGTGGTAGTCGACGCGTTCGGAATTTCCTGGATCGCGCGGCGCCGCCTCCCTGGCAGTGCCGCGCGATCTATAAGTAAAGGAACCGGTATTATCGTCGAGCGCCTTCGCTTCACGATCTCGCTTCGATTTCAGTACAAACAAAAGTCAAGGAGAGATTCTTCGCCTTGCCCGGAATGACGGCGATTCGAGTTTTTACGCGCCCTTGATGCCGTTGCCGCTGTAGCGCGAAGGCTAAATTCGAGGGAGAAATTGCAGAGCACCGCCAGGCTCAGGCCGGGCATTGGTTGGCGCTTGACTGGTGTGTTAGGATTTCCGGCGATACGGCTATGCCGACCCAATACATTCCGATCTTCATTTTTGCGGCGCTGGCGGCGGCGTTTCCGGCGGTATCGCTCCTGATTTTCAAGCTGATCCGTCCTACGCCCGTGGCGGTAGGCGCGAAGCTAAAGCCGTACGAGTGCGGCGTGGAAGCCGAGGGCGACACGCGCGGCCGGTATTCCGTGCGGTTCTACATCGTGGCGATTCTATTTGTGATTTTCGATGTGGAGACCACGTTCCTGTTTCCGTGGGCCGTGCTGTTTTCCACGCGGCGACGCGGGTTTCCGTTTGCGAGCCGGTCTACGCGCTGGCCAGCATGTTTGTTTTCCTGGGTATCCTGATCATCGGGTACGTCTGGCTCTACCGAAAGGGCGCCCTCGAATGGGTGTAGGCGGCGCCGTTGGCTTTCCTGAATGAAGGCACTCCCGGCCACGGAAGGTGACCGGGATTTTTTTTGGTTTGCTGCGGGTGACATGCAAGCAGGCGTCGCGACGCCTGTGAATTACGGCGGAACAGGTTGACTCTGTTTTCCGCCGTGTGCTAAAAGCTACGACTTAATACTGGCTGCGCGGGTATTGCAGCGGCCGCACTACTCCTAATTCATGGCCAACGATCCGGAAGAGAAGCAGCCGTCTACGAGTTCGCCAGGTGAGCCGTCTGCGCCGAAAGCGCCGGCCGCTGCGGGAGAAGCCGCATCCAAACCGGCCGCTCCTCCCGCCGCGCAGGCCGCCCCCGCAGCGAAACCGCCAGCTGCTCCGGGCGCCCCGCCGCCAAAGCTCCTGCTGCCGCGGCGCCGCGTCCTCCTGCCGCTCCGCCCCCTCCCAAAGAAGGCCCCGTCGCGCTCGATAACGATCTCGTCAAACGATACAAAGAGAAATTCGGGCCGGCCATCCTCGAAGCGTGGATCGATCGCAAGCAGGCCATCCTGGTGGTAGCGCGTGAGTTGCTGGCGGAAATCGCCATCTACAGCCGCGATGACGAAAAATTCGACTGGCTGAGCGACCTGACCGCAGTGGACTGGCCCAAGCGCGAGAAGCGCTTCGACATCGTGCTGAACATGTACTCGATGGAGAAGAATGAGCGCCTGCGACTGAAGGTGCATGCCGGCGAGGACGAGCGCGTTCCCAGCGTGCAGGGCATCTGGTCCACCGCCAACTGGATGGAGCGCGAAGTCTACGACATGTTCGGCATGGTGTTCGAAGGCCATCCCGATCTGAAGCGGATTCTGCTTCCCGATGAGTGGCAGGGCTATCCGCTGCGCAAGGACTACGACATTCTGAAGCAGGACACCGCCTGGGTACGCGAAAATCTGGGCATCGAGAGCGGACAGTAGCGAATGGCCGACAACGCATCCCGTTTGCGACGCAGCCGACAGACCGTGCTCGGGGCCGATGAAATCGTCCTCAACATGGGGCCGCAGCATCCTTCGACGCACGGCGTGCTGCGCGTGAAGCTGCGGCTCGACGGCGAGACGGTGATCGGCTCGGAATGCGTGATCGGCTACCTGCACCGCGGCGTGGAAAAAATCGCCGAGCACCGCACCTACCAGCAGTTCGCGCCGTACGTTGATCGCATGGACTACGTTGCCGCGGTTTCCAACGGCCTCGGCTATTGCGAAGCGGTGGAAAAACTTCTGGTCGTCGAAGCTCCACTGCGCGCTCGCGTCATTCGCACGATCCTCACCGAACTGCAGCGCATCGCCAGCCACCTGCTCTGGCTGGGCACGCACGCCCTCGATATCGGCGCGCTGACGCCGCTCTTCTATTGCATGCGCGAGCGCGAAGAAATTCTGAAGATTTTCGAAAAATATCTGCGGCGCGCGCCTGACCACCCACGCGTTCCGCATCGGCGGGTTGCAGTACGAGGCCTACGACGCGCTCGAAAAAGACGTCGAGCGCTTCTGCAAGGCTTTCGACAGGCGCATCGAGGAATACGAATCGCTGCTCACCGGAAACAGCATCTGGATGGGACGCACCAAGGGCATCGGCATCCTGACCGCCAAGGAAGCGATTGACTACGGCGCCACCGGGCCGGTCCTGCGCGCCAGCGGCGTGAAGTGGGATATGCGCAAGGCCATGCCCTACGCCGCCTACGACCAGTACAAATTTGAAATTCCCGTCGGCACGAATGGCGACACCTACGACCGCTACATGGTGCGCATGGAAGAGATGCGCCAGTCGCGCCTGATCTGCCTGCAGGCCATCGAAAATATTCCGGCCGGGCCGATCATGGGCAAGTCGGCAAAGTCCTGAAGCCGCCGCCGGGCGAGGTCTACCACGCCATCGAAGCGCCCAAGGGCGAACTCGGCTACTACATCGTCAGCGACGGCACCACGCAGCCCTACCGCGTGCGCATTCGTCCGCCGTCCCTCATCAATCTCCAGGCGTTCGACAAAATGATTCGCGGCCACCTGGTGGCCGATGTGGTGGCCATCATCGGCACGCTCGACATTGTCCTGGGCGAGGTGGACCGCTAACGCCATGCTGATGAACGTTCATCCATTTCGTGATTTCCATCTGGGTGCCGCTGGTTTGCGCGGTGATCATCGTGGTCGTCCTGCCGCTCATCGCCGGCTACATCGTGCTGATGGAGCGCAAGGTCATGGCGGACATGCAGGCGCGCCTCGGACCGATGCGCGTCGGCCCGCACGGACTGCTGCAGCCGATCGCCGATGCGCTGAAGCTGCTCATTAAGGAAGACATCATCCCGGATAAGGCCGACAAATCCATTTTCTGGTTCGCGCCGCTGATTTCCGTGACGGCGGCGATGCTGGCGATGTCCGCGCTGGCCATCGGGCCGTGGTTCCAGATTGCCGAGCTCAACATCGGCTTGCTCTTTGTCGTGGGCATCAGCGCGCTCGGACTTTTCGGCATCGTGCTCGGCGGCTGGGCTTCCAACAGTCACTACTCCCTCCTTGGAGCGCTGCGCAGCGCGGCGCAACTCGTGAGCTACGAAACCGCGGCGGGCATGGCGATCGTCGGAGCGCTGCTGCTGGCCGGCACGCTCTCCATGCGCGAAATCATTCAGCGCAGGATCACTAGGCACTGGTTTGTCTTTCTCCGCGCCGGTCGGATTCTTCATTTACCTTGTCGCCTCGATCGCGGAGACCAATCGCGCGCCATTCGATTTGCCGGAAGCCGAATCGGAACTCGTCGCCGGCTATATGACGGAATACAGCGGCTTCCGCTGGTCGCTCTATTTCCTCGCGGAATACGCCAACATGATCGTGGTCGCGTCCATCGCCACCACGTTGTTTCTCGGCGGCTGGCTGCGGCCGTTTGCCGGAACGCCGGCGTTCAATTTCCTGGATGGCTTTCCCTCGTTGCTGATGGTTGTAGTCGGGGGATATTGCTTTTACCGCGCGCCGAAGCAACCCGTTCAGGTGCAAAAACTTTTCATGGTGGCCGTTGGGCTGATGATGTTTGTTGTGGCGCTCGTTCTGGCATTGCCGCTGGTTCCGGCCGTCGCGAACATGGTCGCCCGGATTGAAACCCGGCCTGCACGGAGCGTTCTGGTTCCTGCTGAAGGTTGGCCTGTACATCTATCTGTTCATGTGGCTGCGGTTCACGTTTCCGCGCTACCGGTTCGATCAGCTGATGCGCCTCGGCTGGCAGTTTTTGATTCCGCTGTCGATCGTGAATGTAATGGGCATCGGCGTGGCGCTCGCTCTGCACCGGCACTGGGGATGGGGGCACATTCCGGCGTTCGGGCTGACCACGGTATTGACGCTCCTTGCGGCCGGATGGCTAGGGTGGGCCGGCGAAAAGAAAGACAAAGAGCACGTTTTCGTGGGCCAGGAGTAGCACAGCCACTCCTGGCTGTGCGGTTTTGTAGGCTGAAAGTATTTCTAGAATGAAAGTGTTGGCGGACTAAAAACGTTCTCGGCCCCAACAAGTTTCTGAACTGAAAGCGTTTGAAGCACTGGCAATTGCAAAAACCGCACAGCGATGAGTCGCTGTGCTACACAGATGCTAGATCAAATCGTCTTTTACTTTTTTGCGGCGCTGGCCATCATCTCCGCCATCCTGGTGGTGACGCGGCGGAACGTGGTGCAGAGCGCGATCTTTCTGATTACCGCGCTATTGGCCACGGCGGGCATCTTTTTGTCTTTGAACGCGGAGTTTTTGTTCATCGTGCAGGTGATTCTGTATGCCGGCGGGATCATGGTGCTGTTCGTATTCGTGATCATGCTGATCAATATGGACGTGTCGCTGCACCAGGTTCAGTTCAATAAGCAGTGGGTCGTGGGAATTCTGATTGCGCTGGCGGTGGGCGCGCAACTGGTGCTGGCTGTGGTAGTCAGCGAGTCCAAGGTTTCGTTCGGGCCAGTCGCTCCGGCATCGGCGCTGGAACCGAGCACGCAACTGGTGGGAAAAGTTCTGTTCACGGAATACATGCTGCCGTTTGAAATCGCGTCGATTCTGCTGCTGGTGGCCATGATCGGCGCGGTGGTGATGGCCAAGAAACGAATCTGAAAGTCCGGAAGCAGTCAAAAGTTCCGGAGGGGCCGGGAGGAGAGCGATGGTTCCAATTCACCTGTATTTGTTTCTGGGGCTGATCCTGTTCACGATCGGCGCGATCGGAGTGGTCACGCGCCGCAACGTGATCATCATTTTGATGTCGGTGGAGCTGATGCTCAACGCGGTGAACATCAACCTGGTGGCGTTCTCGCGGCTGGTGGGATCGGCGGAAGGGCACGCCTTCGCCATATTCATTATTACGGATGCCGCGGCGGAAGCGGCCGTGGGCCTGGGCATCATCATCGCGTTCTTTCGCAATCGTGAAACGCTGCTGGGCGATGAGATGGATCTGTTGAAGTGGTAGAGGGGCAGGGGCGGGCCGCGGTTGTTAGCAGAAGTGCTTTTGACGTCATTCTGAGCGAAGCGAAGAATCTCTCTTCGGTGTGCGCCGCCGCGAAGGCGCAGAGATTCTTCGCGCCGCTCAGAATGACAAACGATTTTGGGAAAAAATAGTTGGTAACTACATGATGCCGACCGAATACTTTCTGGCGCATATCTGGATGATCCCGCTGTTTCCGCTGGCGGGCGCCGCGCTGATGCTGTTTTTCGGGCGGCGGCTGCCGAATTCCGGCGTGAACGTGATTTGCGTCGGCAGCGTTTTCCTGTCGATGTGTTACGCGTTTGGCGCGATCTGGCAGCTCGTTTCGCGGCCGGTCGCGGAGCGCCTGGTCAGCTTCACTCTGTTTGACTGGGTGCCGGCGGGAATGATGCACACCAACGCCGGGCACCTGATGCGCTTCGATGTTCCCTGGGGCGTGATGATGGACCCGCTGACCTGCGTGATGCTGTTCGTGGTCACGGGCGTCGGCTTTCTGATTCACGTGTATTCCACCGGGTACATGGCGCATGAAGGCGGCTATTACCGCTTCTTCGGCTATCTGAACCTCTTCATGTTCTCGATGCTGACGCTGGTGCTGGCGAATAATTTGCTTTTGCTGTTCGTCGGGTGGGAAGGCGTCGGGCTGTGCAGCTACCTGCTGATCGGTTTCTATTTCCTGCGCAAGTCGGCGTCGGACGCGGGGAAAAAAGCGTTCATCGTCAACCGTATTGGTGACGCGGGCTTCATTCTCGGCCTGTTCCTGATGCTGGGCACGCTGGGCACGATTCAGTTCACTGAAATCGGTCCGGCCATTGCCGCCGGGCATTTTGCAATCGGCGATGCCACGCTCACCGCCATCGCACTGCTGCTGTTTGTGGGCGCAACAGGGAAGTCCGCGCAGCTTCCTCTGTACGTCTGGCTGCCGGACGCCATGGAGGGCCCGACTCCGGTCAGCGCCCTGATCCATGCCGCGACGATGGTCACGGCCGGCGTGTACATGATCGCGCGCACCAACGCGGTTTTTTCGATGGCGCCGAAAGCGCTGTTGGTCGTTGCGGTAGTCGGCTGCGTCACATCGATTTTTGCGGCCAGCATGGGACTGGTGCAGAACGACATCAAACGCGTGCTGGCCTATTCCACGGTTTCCCAGCTCGGCTACATGTTTTTGGCGCTCGGCGTGGGCGCGTTTACCAGCGGCGTCTTTCACCTGATGACGCACGCGTTCTTCAAAGCCTGCTTGTTCCTCGGGTCAGGCAGCGTGATTCACGCGCTTTCCGGCGAGCAGGACATGCGCAAGATGGGTGCGCTCTTTAACCGGATTCCCAAGACCGCGCGCACGTTCATCATTGCTTCGATAGCCATTGCGGGAATTCCGCCGCTGGCCGGTTTCTTCAGCAAGGATGCCATCCTCGGCCACGCGTTCGAATACAGCAAACTCCTCTGGCTTCTAGGGTTCATCACCGCGGGCATGACGGCGTTTTACATGTTCCGCCTGGTGTTCATGACGTTTTTTGGGAACTCGCGCGTCGATCATGAAGCCGAACATCACCTGCATGAATCGCCCAGCTCGATGACCGTGCCGCTGATGATCCTTGCGGGGCTTTCGTTTGTGGGCGGGTGGGTGGGCATGCCCGGAATCGCTCGGTGGCAGCGATCGCTTTGCGAAATTTCTAGAACCTGTGATGGTCAAACACGCGGAAGAGGGCGCAGAAGCGGCGCAAGCGGCTTCCGGCGTGTCGTCCATCGAATATATGCTCATGCTTTTCTCGGTGCTGGTTGCTTGCTTCGGCATCTGGCTGGCTTACCGCTGGTACATTCAGCAGCCTGACGTTCCCGGAAAAATCGAAGCGAAATTTCCGTTTCTCTACAAGCTGCTTTACAACAAGTACTACGTGGACCAGATCTATGACGCGATGTTCGTGAATCGCGTGAAGGATCTGGCGCTGACGCTCGGCGCGTTCGACGTGAATTTCATCAACGGCCTGGGCGTGGACGGCTCGGGGTGGGTAACGCGCGTGGCCTCCAGCATCTCGGCCGCGTGGGATTCATGGATCGTAGATGGCCTGGTGAATCTGGCGGCGCGGATCGTGTGGTTGTTCAGCATTCCGGCGCGGCGGTTGCAGACGGGCCGCGTGGCTCGCTACGCACTCTTCATGCTGGCCGGAGTGCTGGTTTTCCTGGGCTATTACTTCTGGATCGCAGGATTGCGGCTATAAAAATGTTCCTGTTGCGCCCAGGACACGAATTTTAGATTTTTTGAGTAGGGCGACCGGGAAGTGCGGGCTTGCGGGGAAGTAAGAGCTTTTCAGCATTGCGATAGATACGGTGGCAGGACGCTCCGGATTACGAGAGTTACGGTGACAGGAAGCTCCGGACTTCCGAAGTTTTCGGAGGTACGACCTTTAGGTCGTACATTCAGCGTAGTAGTGGGAGGGCCTTTAGGCCCTGAAGCTTCAGGGGCTAAAGCCCCGTTCTCCACTGCGCTGGGACGTCGGGACTGAAGTCCCGACCTCCGAAACCGTAAGCACCACGAGCGTCCGAGGTTTTGTTTCGAAAGTAGAGAAGAAGGCGAGGCTGGTGAGATGGACTTTTACAACACTCATATCCTGACGGTGGTGCTGTTCACGCCGCTGGTAGGGTCGCTGGTGCTGCTCTTCGTGCCGCGCGATAGCGCCACGGCGCACAAAGTCATCGGCAACCTTTTCGGCTTCCTCGGGCTGATTGTTTCGCTGCCGCTGGTCTGGCGCTTCAGCATGGATCCGGCCGCGCCGCGCTACCAATTCGCTGAAAACCACGACTGGATTCCCTCGATCGGCGCCCACTATTCGCTGGGAATTGACGGCATCAGCCTCCTGCTCGTGATGCTCACCACGCTGCTCGGAGCGATTTCCATTCTTTCCTCCTGGAGCGCGATCAAGATTCGCACCAAGGAATATTACATTCTCTTCCTGCTGCTGCAGGTCGGCATGCTCGGCGTTTTCATGTCTCTGGATTTCTTCCTCTTCTACATGTTCTGGGAAGTGATGCTGGTCCCGATGTACTTCCTGATCGGCGTATGGGGCAGCGACCGCCGCCTCTATGCCGCGATCAAATTTTTCCTGTATACGCTGGTCGGCTCGGTGATCATGCTGCTGGGAATTCTGGCGCTGTACTTCAAGGCCGGAGGCGGCACCTTCGACATGCAGACTCTGCTGGCGGCCGCCGCGCAGTTTGACACCAAAACACAGGTGCTGATGTTCTGGGCTTTCTTCTTCGCCTTCGCGATCAAGGTTCCCATGTTCCCGTTCCACACCTGGCTGCCGGACGCGCACACCGAGGCTCCCACGGCCGGTTCCGTAATCCTGGCCGGCGTCTTGCTGAAGATGGGCACGTACGGATTCATCCGCTTCTCGCTGCCGCTCCTGCCGGTGGACGCCGCAGCGCGCCACAAGATCGTCACCATCATGATGGTGGTGTCGATCATCGGCATCCTCTACGGCGCGCTGGTCTGCATGATGCAAAAGGATATGAAGAAGCTGGTGGCCTACAGTTCGGTAAGCCACCTGGCATTCTGCACGCTGGGAATTTTCGCGCTCACGCCGCAAGGGCTTTCCGGCAGCGTGGTCCAGCAGATCAATCACGGGCTCTCCACCGGCGCGCTCTTTCTGCTGATCGGCGTGCTCTACGAACGGCGGCACACGCGCCTGATTTCCGAATTCGGCGGGCTGTCCACGCCGATGCCCAATTTCGCGGCGGTCTATATGATCGCCACGCTCAGCTCGCTGGGGCTGCCGCTGCTCAATGGATTCATCGGAGAGTTCGTGATCCTGAGCGGCACCTACCAGGTGAGCATCAAGTACGTGGCGTGGGCGGTGATCGGCATCGTGCTCGGCGCGGCGTACCTGCTGTGGCTTTACCAGCGCGTGATGTTCGGTCCGGTGACCAACCGGCCAACGAGCATTTGCCGGACCTGAACGCGCGCGAATACGCGACGCTGATTCCGCTGCTGATCCTGTGCTTCTGGATCGGCATGTATCCCGGCCCGCTCTTCAAGGTGCTGGAGCGGCCGGTGCAGCAGATCGTGGAGCAGGTGAATCCCGGGTATTACGGCGCGGAGCGCGCGGCGAGTCCCGTGGCCTCTCCGGCGCTGAACCCTGCGGGAACCGGCGCAGCGATACCGGGAATGGCCGATATGCCCGGGATGCCCGGAATGAGCATGCCGTCCGGCACGGAAGCGGCTCCAGCGGCGACGGAAAAGAAGTAGTCGATTTCGACCGGTAGGAGATCGGGCAGGCGTTCGAACGCGCGGTGGAGCTAACGACGAGCCAAAATGCTTAAAGCCTTCCAAACCTTTATGCAGGAAAACGGCGGCGGCCTGCTGCTGCCGGAGATGATGCTGGTCCTGTTCGCCATGGGCATCCTGCTGACGGACTACCTGCTGGAAGCCCGCGACAAATACTTCAACGCGCTGATGGCCATGCTGGGCGTGATGTTCAGCGGCGTGTGCCTGTGGAATTTGCGGGGCGTGGCCGAACGCGGCGCGATCGGTTTCAGCAGTTCGCTGCTGGTCGATCCGTTTTTCCTGTTTTTCGGCATCATCTTCCTGATCGCCACGGCTTTGGTAATCGTCCTTTCGGTCCGCTACCTCCAACTCGAGGACGAAAATCACGGCGAGTACTACGCCCTGATGCTTTTCGCCACCGTCGGCATGATGTTCATGGCCTCCGGCTACGACCTGGTGGTTCAATTCCTGGGCCTGGAGACGATGGCCATCAGCTTTTACGTGCTGGCCGGGTTTCTGCGGCGGGACAAGCGTTCGAACGAAGGCGCGGTGAAATACCTGCTGCTCGGCGCGTTCAGCTCGGCGATTCTGGCATATGGATTTTCGATTTTGTACGGGATCGGGGCCATGGCCAATTTGAGCTCCATCGGAGAGCCGCTGCCCGCCAGAACCAATCTAGACGTGCTTGCCGTGGCCGTACAGCGACGAATGGAGTCTGCCCTGGCCGCAGGGCATCCGGACTTGCTGGTGCTTCTGGCGCTGGTCACGGTGGCCGCGGGCCTGTTCTTCAAAGTTGCGGCGGTGCCGTTTCACCAGTGGGCGCCGGACGTGTACGAAGGCGCTCCGACGCCGATCACGGCCTATATCAGCGTGGCTTCGAAAACCGCGAGCTTCGCGCTGCTGCTGCGCCTGCTGCTCACCGTTTTCTGGCCGGTGCGCGTCGACTGGGAAATGCTGATCGCCGGGGTGGCGATTGCCTCGCTGACCATCGGCAACCTGGCGGCGATTACGCAGACCAACGTGAAGCGCATGCTGGCCTACTCCTCGATTTCTCACGTCGGCTACATTCTGCTGGGGATCGTGGCGGCTGCCTCCAGCCCGCTGGGATTCCTCGACGGGATGAAGGGCGTGGCGTTTTACCTCTTCGTCTATGGTTTCATGACCATGGGCGCGTTCGCCGTGCTCGATCGTGCTGCAGCGGCAGGGAATTATCGGCGATGAGCTGAACGATCTGAACGGCCTGTACCGGCGCAGCCCGCTCTCCGCGCTGGTGCTGCTGATTTTCATGCTTTCGCTCGCCGGGATTCCGCCGCTGGCCGGATTCATCGGGAAATACCTCATCCTGCAGTCGCTGATCGAGACCGGACACGACAAGCTGGCGCTGTTCGGCGCGCTCTACATCGTTCCGGCGTTGTATTATTATTTCCGGTGGTGAAGCACGCGTATCTCAAGGAGCCGGGCAACGCGCCGCTGCCAATCATCACCGTCGGGCAGAGGCTGGCCTTTGCCGTGATGTGCTTCGTGACGGTCGCCGCCGGCGTTTATCCCGAGCCGTTCATGCGCCTGGCAACCTACTCGCTGTTCTTCCCGTCAGGATTCAGTGGCCACTGAGGACCAAGGCTCGCCGCCATCCCCTTCGCCGCGCAAGCGGCCCGATCCCACAGCCAGTTCGTCCGCGTCGGCGCTGGAGTTGCCGATCACGATGGTCGCCGCTATTGTGGTGGGCGGCGGCGTCGGATATTTTCTGGACCGCTGGCTGCACACCAAACCATGGCTGATGCTGGTGCTTGGGGCGGTTGGTTTTTACGCGGGCGTGCGGGACGTCCTGCGGCGGGTGGCGCGGGACGACTGATGGAAGACGACTGATGGAAACCGATGGCGCGGCGCAGTACGAATTGACCGAGCGGCGGATCGCGCGCCTCACTTTGCTGATAGGGTGCCTGGCGTCGGCCGCGGCAGCTTTTTTGTATTCCGTGCGCATCGGTTTCGGGGTGCTGGTCGGGGCCATCCTGGCGTGGATCAATTTTCGCTGGCTGGAGCGGGCGGTGAGTGCGGTCGCGCGTGCCTCCGCGGCGCAGGCCCCCGATGCCAAGGAGGGATCGCCGGTGGCGCGCGTTCCGGTGACCAGCTATCTGGGCATTGGCGCGCGGTATGTCTTGATCGCCGCGGTGGTGTATGTTATTTTTTCGAGACTCCAAATTCCAGTATTGAGCATGCTCGTGGGTTTGTGTGCGCTGGGAGCGGCCGCAATCTTTTCAAGCGTCTGGGAAGTCGTGAGTCCCGCAGGCCGGAGAACGAATAGATGGAACAGCACGTAAGCTGGCTAACGCAATTCGCGAATCATCATCTCGGCGGCGCGGCGCTCGCGCTGCTGCAGGCGCTTCACATTCACCCTTCGAACCCCGATCTTCCCATTCCCGAGAATGTGGTGATGTGCGTCATGGTGTTCCTGATCGGCGCCTGGGCAGCCTTTGGCTGCGTTCGAGGCTTGTCCGTGGAGAATCCAGGCGGAGCGCAGCAGATCGCCGAGATGCTGCTTACGAATCCGATGGGATTCGGCATTCAGGACCTGCTCGAGGAAAATGCGCACGACCACAAGGGCAAAGTACCTGCCGATGGTCGGCTCGGTGGCGGTGTTCATTCTGCTGGCCAACCTGTTGAGCGTTTTCCCGGCGTTCTCCGCGCCCACGGCCGAAAAAGCGGTTCCCCTGGGATGCGCGATCGTCATCTTCCTGTATTTCAACTGGCAGGGAATCAAGCATCATAGCGTCGGCTACTACCTGCTGACGTTTGCCGGCTCGCCGCGAACCTTGGGCGACTGGCTGCTGGGCATTCTGCTTTTTCCCGTCGAACTGATCAGCACCACGGCGCGCATTCTGTCACTGACCGTCCGCCTGTGGGCCAACATTTTCGCCAGCGACCTGCTGTATGTGATATTTCTGGGCCTGCTGATCGCGCCGGTCACGTGGGGCTGGGAGAAATCTCCCGTGCTGGGCGTTGTGCTGGGAATTTTCCCGGCCTTCATTCCGCATCGCGTTTATCGGGCTGCACATTTTCGTGGCCATTATTCAGACCTACGTGTTCACGCTGCTGCCGTCGATCTACATCGGCATCGCCACGGCGGACGAGCACTAGTAGCGCTTTTCGCCGACATTCATCAGGCATTCTTGGAGTTGTTTCAGGCACGGCCGCTCCAATGTGAGGCCGGTTGCAGTGCGCTGATCTGGAACCACCGCTTGGCGGTTCAATTCATAGGAGGAAGAGATGAGAAAGGTACTGTATTCGGTTGGAGCAATTGCGGGCATGTTGCTGTTGAGCCCCGCGGCGTTTGCGCAGACGGCTGCGGCACCGGCGCGGCGGAACGAACTGGGTGGCGATTTCCGCGGCGTTCGGCATGGCGCTGGCGGCATTTGGCGGCGCGATGGCGCAGTCGCAGGTTGCCTCGTCCGCCTGCGAAGGCATGGCGCGCAATCCCGGAGCGTCGGGAGCGATTCGCGCGGCGATGATTCTCGGTCTGGTGTTCATCGAGACGCTGGCGCTGCTGACGCTGGTGATCATTTTCGCCAAGGTCTAACTGGAGTCGTAGGGTATCTGAAATTCTGGCGGCACGCTCCGAACCGGGGCGTGCCGTTTGCTTTTGGTAGCACAGACTTCAGTCTGTGGGGTTCCGATGGAACTTGAGTTAACGGTGCGGCCTGGACTGGCTAACGGAAATCCACAGACTGAAGTCTGTGCTACCTGAAGCGGTCGGCTTAGCCCGGTGGCGAAAATAGTGTTTGCGATGAGTCGCGGAACAACATTACCTGTGAATGCGAGCCTCAGATGCGCGGCTATGAAACAAACCTACCGGATGTTCAGCGCGGCTTTGGCGGCGAAGTCAATGATGCGGGCCGGGAATAATCCGGCAAAGATGGTTCCCGCGGCGGCAATCCACAGCGCCAGGGACAGCGTCCAGGACACGGGCTGCACGGCGACTTCCGTAGACGGCTCGCGCATGTACATGGTGACGATCACGCGCAGGTAGTAGTAGCTGCCGATGACGCTGTTTACGGCCAGCAGCACGGCCAGCCAGATCAGGTTAGATTCCAGCGCGGCGTTGAAGACGTAGAACTTGCCCAGAAATCCGGCCGCGACCGGCAACCCAAGCAGCGAGAGCAGGAAGAGCGAAAGGCAAGCGGCCAGCGCCGGCTGGCGGCGTCCGAGCCCGGCGAAATCCTCCAGATTGACGTGCGCCTCACCCGCGCCGCCCACCTGGGCCACGATCAGGAACGCGCCCATCTTCACGATGGCGTAGCCCACCAGGTAAAAGAGCGCCGCGGCGATGCCCGCTTCCGGATGATCGGTGGCAGCGGCGGCCGTCAGCGCCACCAGAATATATCCCGCGTGCGCGATGGAGCTGTAGGCCAGCATGCGCTTCACGCTGGTCTGCACGATGGCGGAAAGATTTCCGGCAAACATGCTGATCGCGGCGGCCGCCCACAGCGCCCAGAACCAGATGGGAGCGGCAGCGTCAACGCTGGCGAGAATTCGCAAAGCCAGCGCGAACGCGGCGGCCTTCGGCCCGGTCGACAGGAACGCGGTGACCGGCGCCGGGGCGCCTTCGTAAACGTCCGGCGTCCACAGTTGGAACGGAGCGGCGGCGACTTTGAATGCCAGCCCGATGAAGATAAGCCCCAGCCCGACCTTGAGGAGTCCGTGCGCAGAATCGTTTGCCAGCGGCACCATCTGATCGAGATGCGTCGACCCGGTGGCGCCGAAGCACAGCGCGACGCCGTAGAGAAAAAACGCCGTGGCGAAAGAGCCCAGAAGAAAATACTTCATGGCCGCTTCATTCGAACGCGGCTCGTCGCGGCGGTAGCTGGCCAGGACGTAGGACGCGATGGAACTCATTTCCAGGCCGATGAACGCGGTGAGCAGTTCGTGGGACGCCGCCATCACGCCCATGCCGGCGGTGGCAAACAGGATCAGCGCGCAGAACTCAGCCGCGTCCAGATGCTCGCGGCGCAGGTAGTCAATCGAACCGAGAATCACGAGAAACGCCGTGCCGCCGACAATCCAGTGCACAAACAGGCTGAAGGCATCGGCGCGGAGCAGTCCGGAATAGGCCAGGCCGGGATGCGTGAGCGGAAAATAGGTGGAGGCCAGGGCCAGCGCCGCGCCAGCGAGCGAGACTCCCGCGAACACTCCGTGGCGCGCTTTGGGGACGACCGGAGCGAGAAACATGACCAGCATCCCGAAGACGCAGAGCACGATCTCCGGCGCGATTCTGTACAAGTCTTGGATGGGTGGGAACATTTATTTCGATTTCACCGAGTCTGCCGCGCCGCCGAACGCCGCTGTATTCAGTCCGGAGGGCGTCGCGGGAGCATGATCCAGATCCATTGCGTTAGCTGTGCCGTGCGAGAGTCTCCCGCCGGCATTAAAGGCCTGCGGGCGCTGCATCAGCTGCAAAACATTTTGCGTGTAGCCTTCGGTTCGCCGGGTGAAGAACGTCGAGCCGATGCCCATCCACAGGATGAACGCGGCCATTACCACCAGAATGGCGCGCTCGCGCATGTCGAGATCCGGCAGCGTTCCATTCTTGTCCTTGGTGATGCTGCCGAAGAATACGCGCTGGTACGACCACAGCAGGTACACCGCGGAAAAAATCACGCCGAGCGAAGCCCAGGCCGCCCAGGCCGCGTGCATCTGGAACGTGCCGGCCAGAATCAGGAATTCGCCGACGAAATTGTTGAGCATCGGCAACCCAGCGGATGCGAAGCAGGAGAAAAGATACAAAGCCGCCAGAACCGGCATGGGAGTGGCCAGGCCGCCGAACTCGGAAATCAGATGCGTGTGGCGGCGGTCATAGAGCATACCGACGCAGAGGAAGAGCGCGCCGGTGGAGATGCCGTGATTCAGCATCTGGTAGACCGCGCCCTGAATGGAAATCGCGTGGAACGCGAAAACGCCGAGCACCACGAAACCCAGATGGCTTACGGACGAGTAAGCCACCAGGCGCTTCAGATCGACCTGCACCATGGCCACCAGCGCTCCGTAGACGATGCCGATGATCGCGAGCGCCGCGATAATGGGAGCGAAGTGGTGCGCGGCATTCGGAAACAGCGGCACGCAGAACCGCAACATGCCGTAGATGCCCATCTTCAGCAGCACGCCGGCCAGCATCACGGAACCGGCGGTCGGAGCCTCGGTATGCGCGTCCGGCAGCCATGTGTGCAGCGGAAAGAGCGGTACCTTGATGGCAAACGCCAGGAAGAAAGCGCCGAACAGCCAGTATTCGGTTTGCAGCGGGATGGTCACCGTGCCGTTGGATAGCAGCGTCTGGATCTGCGCCACGTCCATGGTGGGATATCCGGCGACGGCCGTCAGCCGGAAGAGCCACAGCATGGCCACCAGCATCAGGATCGAGCCGAACATCGTGTACAAAACAAATTTCAGCGCGGCGTAGATGCGGCGGCCGTGTCCCCAGATTCCGATCAGGAAATACATCGGAATCAGCATCACTTCCCAGAAGAGAAAGAAGAGGAACAGGTCGAGCGAGACGAAGACGCCGACCACTCCGGTTTCGAGAACCAGCAGGCAGATGAAGAAGCCCTTCACGCGCTGGTCGATGGATTTCCACGAGGCCAGAATCGAAATCGGCGTGAGCAGCGTGGTCAGCAGCACCAGGAAGAGGCTGAGGCCGTCAATGCCCAGGTGATAGTGAATGGGGGGCTGCGGAATCCAGGCGCGGAATTCCTCCCACTGATACCCACTGGCGTGCGCGTCAAAGCCGCGCAGAAGCAGCAGCGAAAGGCCGAACTCCACGACCGATGTGATCAGGGCCAGGCGGCGAATCCAGACGTGATCGTCATCGCGCAGCAGCAGGAGCGCGAGCGTGCCCGCGACGGGCAGAAAGATCAGAACCGAAAGCAGGTAAGATTGCTGCACGTTAATCCACCATCCAGAGCAGCAGGGAAGTAAAAACGACCACGCCCAGAACGATCCATGTGGCGTAGCTGCGAATGTTGCCGGTATTGGCGTGGCGCAGGCGGTCGCCTGTTTCGCGCGAGACTGTGGCGACGCCGTTCACGGTGCCGTCGATGGCGCGCTCGTCGACCACGTGCCACAAAACATTTGTCGGAAATCCACACCAGCGGGCGCACGATCACGGCCTGATAGATTTCGTCGATAAAATATTTTCCGTAAAGCAATTTGTACGGACCGGAGAGCGATTGCGCCAGGCTGGCCGGCGTTTCGGGACTGCTTGATGTACATCCACCACGCCAGCAGGAAGCCCAGAAGTCCTGCGATCACCGGAGCGCCGACCAGAGCCTGGAAAATTCCGGACCCGCCGGAGGTTTCCGCCGCCGCGGCAGTCGCCGGTTCGGCCGCCGATGAAAGCACCGGAGCCAGGAAATGCTCGAAATGATTCACGCCGCCCATCAGCGCCGGCGCGGCCATCCATCCGCCGGCGACGGACAGGACCGCGAGAATCGACCAGCGGAATGATCATGCTCTTGGGCGATTCGTGGACGTGCACGTGATGCTCGTCGTAGCGCTCTTTGCCGAAGAAAGTGAGGAAGAGCAGCCGGAACATGTAGAACGAAGTGAGGCCTGCGGTGAGAACGCCCAGCCAGCCGAGCACAGGATTCACGTGCAGCGCTTCGTCCAGAATTTCGTCCTTGCTGAAAAATCCGGAGAAGCCTGGAGTGCCGGCGATGGCCAGCGTGCCCATGAACATGGTCCAGAACGTCACGGGAATTTTCTTGCGCAGGCCGCCCATCTTGCGCATGTCCTGCTCGCCGCCCATGGCGTGAATCACGCTGCCGGCGGCCAGGAAGAGCAGTCCCTTGAAAAATGCGTGAGTCATCAGGTGAAACACGCCCGCGCCGAATGCGCCCACGCCGCAGGCCAGGAACATGTAGCCCAGTTGCGAGACGGTGGAGTAGGCCAGAACTTTCTTGATGTCGGTCTGCACCAGGCCGATGGTCGCGGCGAACAGCGCCGTGGCGCAGCCCACGACGGCGACGACCTGCATGGCGAACGGCGCATTCAGGAAAATCGCGTGCGAGCGCACCACCATGTACACGCCGGCGGTGACCATGGTCGCCGCGTGGATCAGCGCGCTGACCGGCGTGGGGCCCTCCATGGCGTCCGGCAGCCAGACGTACAGCGGAAGCTGCGCGGATTTTCCGGCTGCGCCGACGAAAAGCAGAAGCGCAATGGCCGTGAGCGTGCCGATTTGGCCCGGCGCGTCCGAGGGCATGCGCCGCGGCGCGCGGCAGCACGTCCGCGAAATCCAGCGAGCCAAACGTGCGGAAGATCAGCAGCACGCCGAGCAGGAATCCGAAGTCGCCGATGCGATTCACCCAGAAGGCTTTGTTTCCGGCATTGGTGGCGGATTGTTTCAGGAAGAAGAAGCCGATCAGCAGGTAGCTGCACAGTCCCACGCCTTCCCAGCCGACGAACATCAGCAGGTAGTTGGCGGCCAGCACCAGCATCAGCATGAAAAACATGAAGAGATTCAGGTACGCGAAAAATCGCCGGTAGCCCGGATCGTCATGCATGTAGCCGGTGGAATAAATGTGAATCAGCCAGCCCACGCCGGTGACCACCAGCAGCATGATGACGGTGAGCTGGTCCACCTGCAGCGCGAAGTCCGCGCGGAAACCGCCCGCGGAAATCCACGTGAAGTACGAGACTTGGTCCAGAGGAATCTGTGCCGGCGGGCAGGGACAGAAACTCGCGCACCACTTCGAGCGCGCCGCAGAAAAGCCAGCGTGGTGGAGGAAAGCGCGACGCCGGTGATGACGCTCTTCGGCCAGCGCCCGCCGAAAATGCCGTTGGCGGCGGCGCCCAGCAGCGGCAGCAGCGGAATGATCCAGAGATAAGTGAGAACGGGCATCAGTCTTTGAGCGAATCCACGTGTTCCACGTTGAGCGTTCTCCGGTTGCGATGAATCAGGATAATAATCGCCAGGCCCACGGCGGCTTCGGCCGCGGCCACCACGATCACGAAAAAGACGAACACCTGTCCCTGCAACTGGCCGAGCGCGCGGCTGAAGGTGACGAACGCCAGATTCACGGCGTTGAGCATCAGCTCGATGGACATGAAGATGGTGATGATGTTGCGCTTGAAAATAAACGCAACCACACCCAGTCCGAACAAGACCGCGCTCAGCACCAGATAGTACGAAGTCGGAACCACAACTCCCCCAGAGTGTTTCTTTCCTAGTTGTAGCGCCCGCCTTCAGGCGGGCAAGCCCGAGCCTGAAAACCGTGCTCGCCTGAAGGCGAGCGCTACACAATCAACTGCTAATACCTAGTCGGAATCTTCGCGGCGCGCCAGAACCAGCGCGCCCAGCAACGCAATCAAAATCAGAAACGACGTCAGCTCAAACGGAAACACGTATTCGCGAAACAGCAGCGTCGACAGATCGCGCGTCGAGACTGCCTCGGCCGCGGCCCGGACCGAGATGCGAAGTCGCGCGGCCGATCCAGAAAGCCACTTCCACCAGGAACACGACGCCCAGCGGCACGCCCACGAAGCGCGCCATGCGGCTCACGTTGGTGCGCTCTTCTTCGCCGGCGTTCAGCAGCATGATCACGAAGACGAACAGCACCATGATCGCGCCGGCGTAGACGATGATCTGCACGGCGGCGACGAATTCCGCGCCTTGCAGCAGGTAGAGGCCCGCCAGCGCGACCATCACCACGATCAGCGACAGCGCGCTGTGGATCGGGTGCCGCTGCAGAATCAGGCTGACCGCGCCGGCCACGGTCACCGCCGCCAGCACCAGAAAAACCGCGATTTGCGGCGTCATCATCGCGCACCCCGCTCAGCTCGGGGCGCGTGCCGTACAGCGGTTGCTGTGTCACGTTGTACTCGGAACGATTCTCATCTTCGGGCCAGCACAATCGCCAGGCTGGTGATCACCACATTCAAAATCGAAAGCGGCAGCAGCACCTTCCAGCCGAAGTCCATCAACTGGTCGTACCGGAAACGCGGAAGCGTGCCGCGCACCCAGACGTAAATAAACAGGAAAATCGCGATCTTCGCCAGAAACCAGAACGGCCCCTGGATGAATTCGATCACGCCCGGCTGGCCGCACAGCAACGCCAGGCCGCACAGTGCCAGGCCCAGCACCGGCAGCACGATGCGTCCGCAGCATCGTGATGTAGCGCACGCCGTGAATGATCAGCGCGAGGCCGGCAACCGCAAACACGGCCGTGGGAATGTAAGTGCGTCCAGGCCCACAGCGGAGTCTGCGGAAAAGGCGACAGCCAGCCGCCAAAAAACAAAATCGTCGCCAGGCAGGAGACCGTGATCATGGCTGGCATATTCGGCCATGAAAAACATGGCGAACTTGAAGCTGGCGTACTCGGTGTGAAAGCCGGCCACCAGTTCGGATTCCGCTTCGGCCAGATCGAATGGCGCGCGATTGGTTTCGGCGACGGCCGAAGTGAAAAACAGAAGAAAGCCGAGAATCTGCGGCATCGGGCCGCCGATCACGTTCCAGCGCGGCAGGAATCCCCAGTGGAAACCCTGCTGCGACGTGACGATTTCGCTCAGATTGAACGTGCCGGCCATCAGGATCACGCCGACCACGGACATGGTCAGCGCAAGTTCGTAGCTGATCATTTGCGCCGAACTGCGCAGGCCGCCGAGCAGCGGGTACTTGCTGTTGGACGACCAGCCGGCCAGCGCCACGCCGTACACGCCCATCGAGGTGATCGCGAACAGAATCAGCAGGCCGATATTCAAATTGGTGATGCCAGTCGGCGTCGGCTGGCCGAAGATCGTGAAGTCCTTCGGGCCAAACGGAATCACGGCGATCGAAGTGATGGCCAGCGACAGCGCCAGAAACGGCGCCAGGAAATACGCAAATTTGTCCGCGCCCGCCGGCGTCACGTCTTCCTTGAACAGAAACTTCACTCCGTCGGCCAGCGGCTGCAGCAAGCCGTGCGGGCCGACGCGGTACGGTCCCCATCGCGCCTGGATGTGCGCCACGACTTTGCGCTCAAACCAGGTCAGGTAGGCCAGCGCCGTCAGCAGCACGAACAGCAACACGACGATCTTCGGCAGTGCGACCAACAGGAGTGGATGCTGCGCGGCGAACTCGTTCACGGGCGCGCCTCCACTTCCACGTAATCTTCGGCCGCTTCAGGAAGCGATTGGATCATCGTGCAGTAGCGGCTCAGGGTGCCGCTGGTGAACAGCGTATCGTGCGCGGAAAAAATTGCGCCGGCCGCGAACGTCGAATTTCGCGTTGCCATTGGCGGTCGAAACCGGCGACGGTGCGCTCGGCTTCGCCGAGCAGCAGCGTGGCCATCGGACAGGTTGTAGCCGGCGCACCGACTGGCGAATTTCATCGAACGCCGCTTCGGGAGTGCGCAGACGAATCGCTTGTCCCAGCCTTGCTGCGCAAGCTGGTGCGAAAGGATGCGCAGAATGTCGAAGTCCGAGCGCGTGCCCATCACGTCGCCGCCCTTGCGCACGAGTTGCACTTCGCCGGCCGTGTTGGTCACGGTGCCGTTTTTCTCGTAGGCGGAAGCGGCCGGGCAGAACGATGTCGGCAAGCTGCGCGGTTTCGGTGAGGAACAGGTCCTGCACGACCAGCAGATCGAGTTTGCCCAGGCGGTCTGTGGCGGTTACGCCAAACGTTTTCACCGGATTCGCGCCGACGACGTACAGCGCGCTTCAATTTTCCGCTTGGCCGCGGCCGCCAGCATTGCGCGCGCGTCCATGCCCGGCTTGTCCGGAAGCTTCGCGCCCCAGAGCGTGCCGAATTTTTCGCGCGCGCTTGGCGTCGGAAACCGGCAGCGTAGCCGGGCAAGCATACCGGGAAGCAGGCCCATATCCGAAGCGCCGCGCGAATTGGCGTAATCGCCGAGCGCCATGTAGCGCGTCTGCCCGGGCAGGGAAGAGCCGAATTTCACCAGATCGCGGACGCGCCGTGCCGGTCAATTCCGCGCCGAAGACGATGACGACGTTGCTTTCCTTTTCCAGTGCAGACTTTCAGCGCGGCCAGCCGTTCGATCGTTCCGGCATCGAGTTGGCGCTTCGCCGGCCAGCGAGCCAGTGAACCGCGGCGGCTTCGCCGCCCGGCCGGGACTTCGGCGAATTCGCTGGCCTTGCGCAGCAGCTTGATCGATTTCGAATTGATGATGTACAGGCGCGACGCCGCGATGGCGGATGGCGGAACGAATCTGCCAGGCGACCAGCGGATTTTGCTCGGTCGGATCGTCGCCGACCAGCAGCACCGCGTCCGCCTCATACAGCTGCGTCATCGTCGCGCTGGCCGCCGAGGCTTTCGTGCCGAGCGCGGCGATCAGGCTGGCGTAATCGGCGGTGCGGTGATGATCGAGGTTGTTCGTGCCGATGGCCGCGCGCGCGATGCGCCCCAGCAGATAATTTTCTTCGTTGGTGGTGCGGTTCGAACCGATGAAGCCGATGGAATCCGGCCCGTTCGCCTTGTGTATTTCGGCCAGGCGCCGGGAAACTTCCGCCAGCGCATCTTCCCAGCTGGAGGGCACCAGCTTGCCGTTGCGGCGCACCAGCGGCAGCTTCAGGCGCTCGGGATGCCTGGTGAAATCAAATCCGAAGCGGCCCTTCACGCACAGGAAATCCTTGTTGATGCCGGAAAGATCGCGATTGTTGGCGCGCAGAATTTCGTTGTTGCGCACGCTCAGCGTGGTCTTGCAGCCGTTCGAACAGTGCGTGCAAACCGTGGAGACGTAGCGTCATTTCCCAGGGACGCGTTTTGTAGCGGTAGGTGCCGCTGGTCAGCGCGCCGACCGGGCAGATATCGATGCACATGCCGCACTCTTCGCAGTCCAGATGATCTTCGCCGTTGGGAATGATCACCGATTGCGAGCCGCGCTGGCCGACGCCCAGCGCCTTGACGTCCATGCCTTCGTCGCAAACGCGCACGCAGCGGAAGCACAGAATGCAGCGCGGCGCGTCGTAATAAACCGCTTCCGACCATTTCTGTTCGGGCTGGTGGCGCTTTTCCTCGGCGAAGCGGCTCTTGTCCGCGCCGTAGGTGAAGACCATGTCCTGCAATTCGCACTCGCCGCCCTTGTCGCACACCGGGCAATCCAGCGGATGGTTGGCCAGCAGAAATTCGAGCATGGCTTTGCGCGCTTCATGAACCTGCGGCGTGCTGGTGCGCACGACCATGCCCGGCATCGCGACCAGCGTGCACGCGGTTTGCAGCTTGGGCGCTTTTTCCACTTCCACCAGGCACATGCGGCAGGCGGCCTGCAAGCGACAGGCCGGGAAAATAGCAGAACGAAGGGACTTCGATGCCCATGCGGCGCGCGGCCTCGATCACCAGCGTTCCCGGAGGGACGGTGACGTCGCGGTCGTCAATCTTCAGTGTGATATCTTTCGAATCTGCCATTTTGTGCCGGAATCCTCAGCGAGACCGCGGCCAGCACATCGGCTGGTCTGTAGGGACATTTGCCCGAAAGATGTTGTTCGAACTCATGCCGCCATTTCTTCACGATGCTGATCGTCGGCATCGCGGCGGCATCGCCCAGCGGGCAGAACGTCTTGCCCGAGCATATTTTTGGCCAGTTCGCCCACCATGGGAATATCTTCCGGCGCGCCCGCCGCCGGAATGGAAACGGTCCAGCATTTTGCGCAGCCAGCCCGTGCCTTCGCGGCAGGGAATGCACCAGCCGCAGGATTCGTGCGCGTAGAAGTGCATGATGCGCCGCGCCAGATCCACCATGCAGGTGTCTTCGTCGATGACGACCAGGCCGCCGGAGCCGAGCATCGAGCCGGCCTTGGCGACCGAATCGTAGTCCATGGTGATGTCGATTTCGTCCGCCGTCAGCAGCGGGCAGGAACTGCCGCCGGGAATCACGGCCTTCAGCTTTCTGCCGTTGAGCATGCCGCCGGCAACGTCTTCGATCATCTGGCGCAGGGAAAAGCCCATCGGCAATTCGTAAATGCCCGGCTTGTTCACGTGGCCGGAAATGCAGAACAGGCGCGTGCCGCCATTTTTCGGCGAGCCCAGGCCCGCGTACCATTCGCCGCCGCGCCGCAGAATTTCCGGCGCCGAGGAAAGCGTTTCCACGTTGTTGATCACCGTGGGCGAGCCGTACAGTCCGACGACGGCAGGGAAGGGAGGGCGGATGCGCGGATAGCCGCGCTTGCCTTCGAGCGATTCCATCAGCGCCGATTCCTCGCCGCACTCGTAGGCGCCCGCGCCGGTGTGCGTGACCAGGTCGAAATCGAATCCGCTGCCCAGAATATTTTTGCCCAGGTAGCCGGCTTTGTAGGCTTCCTCGATGGCGCCATCCATGATGTCCAGAACGTAGCGATACTCGCCGCGAATGTAAATGTATCCCTGGTGCGAGCCCACCGCGCGCCCGGCGATCACGATGCCTTCGATCAGCTGATGCGGCATCATTTCCATCAGCGGGCGGTCCTTGCAGGTGCCCGGTTCGCTCTCGTCCGCGTTGCACAGAATGTATTTCGGCTTGGCCGATTCCTTGGGAACGAAGCTCCACTTCATTCCGGTGGGAAATCCCGCGCCGCCGCGCCCGCGCAGATTCGATTTCTTCACTTCGTCGACGACCTGCTCGGGCGTCAATTCCTTGAGCGCGCGCTCCATGCCCTTGTAGCCGTCGTGCGCGAGGTAAACATCCAGCTTGTGCGAATCCTTCACGCCGAACAGCCGGCTGATGACCGGAACTTCGGCCGGATGGCGCGGCTTCACCGAGCCGGTAATGGGAGTGGAGGTTTCCGGCTTGCGCCCGGCTTCGAGCGCCTCAAAAATCTGCGTGGTGCGCTCGGTCGGTCAGATTTTCGTAGAAATCGTAGTTCACCTGCATGGCCGGAGCGCCGGTGCAGGCGCCGATGCATTCCACTTCTTCGAGCGAAAACACGCCGTCGTCGGTGGTTTCCTTGTGGCCGATTTCGAGTTTCTTCTGAACGAATTCGTAGAGTTTGTTGCCGCCGCGCAGCATGCAGGAAACGTTGGTGCAGACCTGCACGTGATATTTTCCGGCGCGCTGGCGGCGCAGCATCGAGTAATACGCCATCGTCTCGGTGACCTGCAGGGTATTCAGGTCGAGGCGGCGGGCGATTTCGCCGATCATGTCGTCGCTGACGTAGCCGAACTGATCCTGCGCGTACAGCAGCATGGGAATCAGCGCCGAACGCTTCACCGGATAGCGATTTTCGAGCGTTTGGAACTTCGTTTCCAGCTGCGGAGGCAGATTCATCAGCGATCGATCTCCCCGAGCACGATATCCAGCGTGCCGATGGAGGCGATCACGTCGGCGATCAGGCGGCCTTCGACCATTTTCTGCAAGGCCTGCAGATTCACGAACGAAGGCGTGCGCATCTTCATGCGATACGGTTTGGGCGAACCGTCGCTGGCGATGAAGCAGCCCAGCTCGCCGCGCGGCGATTCGATGCGCTGGTAGACTTCGCCGGGCGGCGGCGCGAAGCCTTCGGTGAAAATCTTGAAATGGTAGATCAGCGCTTCCATCTCCGTCTTCATTTTTTCGCGCTGCGGCGGGACGATGCCCGGGCGCGTCCGCCTTGATCGGGCCCTCGGGGGGAATTTTTTCCAGCGCCTGGCGGACAATTTTCAGGCTTTCGCGCATTTCCGCCACGCGGCACAGATAGCGCGCGTAGCAATCGCCTTCGGTGCGCACCGGCACCTGGAAATCGAATTCTTCATAGCTCGAATACGGGAAATACTTGCGCACGTCGTAATCCACGCCGGAGCCGCGCAGCGAAGGCCCGGAAACGCCCAGCGCGATCGCGTCCGCGGCGCTCAACATGCCCACGCCCTGCGTGCGCGCCGAGCCAGATGCGATTCTTGGTCAGCAGGTCTTCGTACTCATCGAATGCGCGACGGGAAATGATTGCACGAATGTTCTGGACGCGGTCGATCCAGCCGGTCGGGCGGCTCCAGCGCCAGCCCGCCGATGCGGAAATAGCTGGTCATCATGCGCTGGCCGCTGACCATCTCGAAAATCTTGAGCAGCTCTTCGCGCTCGCGGAAGCAATACAGGAACACCGACATCGCGCCCAGATCGATCGCGTGCGTTCCCAGCCACACCAGATGCGAGCCGATGCGCGTCAGTTCGGTGAGCAGCACGCGAATGTACTGCGCGCGCTTGGGAACTTCCAGGTCCAGCAGTTTTTCGACCGCCAGGCAGTACGCCAGATTGTTCGACAGCGGCGCGAGATAATCCATCCGGTCGGTAATCGTGATCGCCTGCGAATAGGTCAGCGCCTCGGCGGTTTTTTCGATCCCGGTGTGCAGATAACCGATGTCCACGTCGGCCTTGACGACGGTTTCGCCGTCGAGTTCCAGCAACACGCGCAGCACGCCGTGCGTGGACGGGTGCTGCGGTCCCATGTTGAGGACCATCGTTTGCGCGGGGCCGGTGGCGGTTTGAACTGTGGTCATAGCGCGGGCTCACTCGATCGAATCAGCGAGGACCCTCCACCGGATAATCCTTGCGGAGGGGATAGCCTTCCCAATCGTCAGGCAGCAGCATGCGCCGCAAGTTGGGATGTCCTTCAAAGCGGATGCCGAACAAATCGAAAATCTCGCGTTCGTGCCAATTGGCCGTCGGCCACACGGGCACGACCGATTCGATCACGGGGATCATCGCCCGGCAGGCGAACGCGCAGGCGCAGCGAGTCGCGCCGGGAAATCGACAGCAAATGATAATTCAGTTCAAAGCGAGGTTCGATCGGAAAGCGGTCCACGCCGGTGACGTCGGAAAGATATGTGAATGCAAGGTCGGGGTCGCGTGCCAGAAATTCGGCGAGAGGCGCGCAAATGTTCGCGAGGCACGACCACGGTCAACTCCCCGCGAAAAGAAATCAGGTCCGGCAATGGCTTCCGGCCGCCAGGCGCGGATTTTCGCGATGGTCGGATTTTGCTCGAGGTCAGGTGTCTCCGTCACGAAGTCGCGGTCCCGGCGTACGGCTGGGCGGTTCCAGTCGAGCGCCCCTTTCTTCCAGAGATAGAAATAGCCCACCAGCAGGATTCCGATGTAGAGGAGCATCTCCACGAAGCCGAACCACCGCAACTGATCGGAAAATAAAGGCCCAGGGATACAGGAAGATGGCTTCCACATCGAACAAAATAAATATCATCGCGACCAGATAAAATTTCACGGAAAACGGCTCGCGCGCATCGCCGGTCGGCGTGATGCCGCATTCATAGGCCTGCGATTTTACTCTTGGATGGCCGCCGCCATCCCACCACGGAGGAAAGCAGCAGCAGAACACCCGAAAGCGCCATCGCCAGGATGAGGTGTAAAAGAAGCGGCGCGTAGCTTTGGAGATCGTTTCCTGTCATCGGAGCACAAGCTATAATAACGATGAAGCGCCAAGCGGTCAAATGCGCGCGAAAGATATTTCGGCAAATTTCTGTCGTATTCGGTTACGGCGAACTGTTGTGTGCGATGGTCGCTGCCGGAGAAGGCTGGTCATCGTATGAACTTCGGTTTCAATTCCAATGTGCGCGTCGGAGGAATCATGTACCACGTGCAGACCGAGGATCGCGGCCCGTCGCATCCGTTCCTCGATACGGTCGTGTACCAGGCCGGGCGCGTGGTCTACAAGCGCAGCACCAGCTACCAGAAGTTTGCCGGCGGCGCGCAGACCGAAAGCGCTGGCGCAGGCAACTCCACGAGCGGCTCGCGCAGCAGCACCGCGAAGTGATTGCGGAACTCGAAGCCGGAACGCTTCCGCTTGACCGCAACGAATCCGCAGCCCGGCAACGCCGAAAGTCCAGTAGCACGCGAGGATGGCATTGGACTGTCCGCTTGCTCAATCCGAAAACCTGGTTTGCGGCGGGCAACAGTGCACGCTTGAAATCGAGTTGCGCCAAGAGGCATCGCAGCAGGGAGTCGAGCGGCGCCGACGTCGAGGCATTTCCTGGAACATGAAACAGCGGTCGCATTCCTTGCGCGGAAGCGCGCGCGGATGCCGCAGGGCTGGCGACGTTGAAATTTCCGATGCCGGCAACGGTGGCGAGACGGAACCTCGCTGGTGATTCGCGCGACCGATGGCATTCTCTACGGCGAACTTGCGATTTCGGCTGAAAGCCAAGTCCGCGGAGCACGGCCCCCGCGGCAGTCTCGAAATGACCGCGGCACGATTCAGATTGTCGTGAACGGAGAAGCGCGCGAAGTGCCCGAGGGTCTCGGCGTCATCGCGACTGCTCTCGCATCTCGGGCTTGCCCGCGGATCGCGTGGCGATCGAGCGCAATCTGGAAATTCTTGCCGCGGTCCCAGTGGATCGTCGACGGTCGTGCAGCCGGGCGACCGGTTTGAGATTGTGCACCTGGTGGGCGGCGGGCTAGAGCCGCAACGCTCGCAGCCTACGCAGAGTCAGTCCTTATCGCTTTTCGCGGCGAGATACGCCTTCCACGGTTCCCAATAATATTTCATCCAGCCCTTGGTGACGCCCTTGTGGTCGTGTCTCGGGACGCCGACATGGACGAGCGCGATCTGCGCGCCGCCGGGCGACTTTCTCAAAGCGGACGACCAGGATCGGAATCCGGATCGGCTTTTCTTCCACGCCGACGATCGCCAGGTTTGCACGATCATCCGGTTCGGAACCAGCGCAAGATTTTTTCCGAGAATCATTCCGCCGAACGCCGACCATTTTCCGCCGACCTTCGGGCTGATTTTCGCGGGCATGCCGGTCGCGGCGGTATGTTTGGCCGAATCCATGAATAGTGGAGTAGAGCTTTGCGGGGGTAGCGTTCGGAAAAGTGCAGCCGGATTGTCGAATGACGGGAGTCATCGACGAGCCTCCAAGTGTGCGAGCCGGAATGCGAAGTCCGTGTGAAACAGCCTGAACCTAAAGACGATCGAGCAAGTGGCCCATCTTGGTGCGCTTCGTTTCCAGGTAAGCGCGCGATGTTCGCGAAGTTCGCGGCCGGCACGGCACGCGCTCCACGACGCGAATTCCGGCGTTCTCCAGTTGCTGCACCTTGTCCGGATTGTTCGAAAGCAATCGCACGCTTGCGCACGCCGAGCAGGCGCAGCGCCTCGGCCGAAAATCCATAGTCGCGCGAATCCGCGGCAAAGCCAAGTTCTTCGTTGGCCTCGACCGTATCCATGCCGCGGTCCTGCAATTCGTAGGCGCGCAGCTTATTCATCAAGCCGATGCCGCGGCCCTCCTGCGGCAGGTAGAGCAGAATGCCCGAGGGCGAAGCGGCGATGCGGCGCAGGGAAAGCTCGAGCTGCGCGCGGCAATCGCAGCGCTCCGAGGAGAGGACGTCGCCGGTGAGGCACTGCGAGTGGATGCGCACCAGCGGCGTCTTCGGCCGCGAATTCGTCCATGCACCAGCGCCACGGCGCTTTCCTTCTCGTTGCGCCCTTCGATGCCCAGATTTCAAATGGGCCGAAACGGGTGGGCAGCTTGGCGCGCGCCACGATGCGGATCGCTCCATTGGTCCGTTTCCCGAGGCGCGTGCTGCATTTGTTTTTTTTCGTGTCATGAAGGCCCACCAGTATATCAGGCTGGCCGCTTGCGTAGCGCCAACCTTTAAGCTGGGATCGTTGGGCAATCCGAGAACGCAGGTGCCCGCCTGAAGGCGGGCGCTACATTGCGGCTATTGCAGCGGCCGCAAGCGCCGCTTTACATCGGCGGGACGATTGGCTAACGTAGCCGCAGCGGACGCGGTTCATGAAAACGCTCACCTTCGGCGGAGATCTGCTGCTCACGCTGCTGCTGCACGTGGGGACGGCGGCGTCGATCTGCGCATGGCTGGCGCGCTCCGCCATCTTTCCGCAAGGTGCTGTTCACCGAAGCTCCGCGACTCCGATCAGAAAATTAAAGCTGATGCTGTTCGTAACGCCGCCGCTGGCGTTCGGCGTTCTGCTGCGCATCGTGGGGCAGCCGTATCGCGCCGCGGACCTGATGCTGGAAGGTTCATTTCTGCTCGGACTGCTGGGCGGACGCGTCGTCGGGCCGCTGGGCGGCTCGATCATCAGCCTGCCTGCATTTCTTCATCATGAATGGCTTTCCATGCCCGTGGCGGCCACGGCCGGACTTGTGGGCGGACTGATTCGCCAGGCGTTGCCGAATACGGAAGAGATCTGGAAGCTGGGTCCGTTCACGTTTTTGAGCACGCCGCGCTGGCTGGTGCGCGTGTTCCGCAGGAAGAAGGTGACCTGGGAAATGCTGCCGCTCGGCGCGATCGTGGTGCTGGAGCTGGCGCGCCAGGCGCTGGGCCACGCCACCAAGCCGCAATGGCTTTTTTATCTGGACGGCGGGCGAAGCTGGGGATTCGCGCTGGTCCTGCTTTCCACGGTGATGGCCGTCGCCGTGCCGATCAAGATCTGGAACAACACGCGCATGGAAATGAACCTGGAACAGCACCAGCAATTGCTGCTCAAGGCGCGCATGGACGCGCTGACCGCGCAGATCAATCCGCATTTTTTGTTCAACACGCTGAACACGGTTTCTGTCGCTGATTCGCTACGATCCGGACACGGCGCGCGGCGTGGTGATCAAGTTGAGCAACATTCTGCGGCGGCTGTTGCGCAAGCACGAAACCTTCGTGCCGCTGCAGGAGGAACTCGACTTCATCGACGACTATCTGGATATCGAAGTCGCCCGCTTCGGGCGCGACAATCTGATCATTCACAAGCAGATTGACGAAAGCACGCTCGACGCCTTTGTTCCCAGCATGCTGCTGCAGCCGATCGTCGAAAATGCGCTGAAGCACGGATTGGCGGCAAAAATCGGCGGCGGCGCAGCTCACCATCCGCACCGAATCCCAGGATGGCCGCCTGATCATCGCGATCGAAGACAACGGCGTGGGAATCCCGAAGGAACGCATGGCGCAGGTGTTCGGCGACGGCATCGGCATCAGCAACGTTCACGAGCGCCTGCGCGTGCTCTATGGCGCCGATTTTCGCATGGACATTTCCAGCCACGAGGGCGAAGGCACCAGCATCCGCATCGAAATTCCCGAATTGATGCCCACGGCGACGGAGTCTTCCGCCATTCTTCCCGCGACGAAGATCTGAGTAGCACAGCCACTCCTGGCTGTGCGGTTTTTGCAACGAACACTTCACCCGGCCTGAGGCGACGCCCACAAACCCGCACAGCCAAGAGTGGCTGTACTACGAAACCTAAAACAGCAGTTTTAATCCCAGTTGAATTTGCCGCGGTGATGTCGCCGTCGTCGTGATCACTCCGGCCGAGGGGCTTACTGCCGGCGCCGATCCGGAGTAATCGAAAAGACGGTGGTGTTCGGTGGGCAAAGTTCGAGCGATTCAGGAGGTTGAAGAATTCAGCGCGGAACTGCAGGCTGGTTTTTTCCGTGATGCCGGTGTTCTTGAAAACTGAAAAATCCACATTCGCGAGTCCGGGCCCGCTGAACGTGCCGCGTCCCAGGTTTCCATACGTGCCGGGCGTTGGCACGCTAAACGCAGTCGGATTGAACCACTGATTCGGATTTCCCGTCACGACCTTACCCGTAAAGGCCGGGTTGAGGTTCGGCCGGTCCGGATTTCGCGTGTCGCCATCGCCTGAACGATTCGAGCCGACGAGCGGGGTGAACGGGAAGCCCGACAGAAACGTTCCGATTCCATTGACCTGCCAGCCGGAAACAATCTTGCTCTCCACGCGAGACACATCGCTCAGCCAGCGCTGGCTATGTCCGAAGGGGAGTTCGTAAGTGGCGGAAACGGTTCCCTGGCTGGCGGGATTGAGAGACGCCGGACCCCAGTCGCGTCGCAGATCGTTGCGATCGAGAACCATCTGCGCCTGATTGTTGGCCTGCGCGCCCGTCAATCCGGAATTGATATCCAGATTTTTTGACCACGTATAGTTGCCGCGGAATTCCAAGCCCTTGCTGACGCGGTGCGTCACGTCCGCCTGCAGCGCGTTGTAGCTGCTGTTGCCTTCGGTGAGCCAGAAAAATCCAGCGGAAACGAATGGATTGGGCCGCTTGCTGCCCGGACCTGGAATGTAAAGCGCGTTCTGCGCCACCGTGCCTTTTACTGCGCCGTTGCCGCCGGACGAGCATCCCGCGGGTGAACTGCAAATCTGCGCGGGAATCGTGTTGGGATCGACGCTGAAGGCTCATGAACTCCGGTCGATCCGACATAAGCGACGCGCAGCGAAGTATTCCGCCCCAGTTGCTGCTCCACCGACAGATTCCATTCCTGAACCGCGGGCGTTTTTGCATTTGCCTGAATCCCCTGTGGAGAAAAAATCGTGCAGGGGGAGGGAACTCCCGGGCCGCAGGAAGGCGGCGGCGCGGTCCCCGGCGTGAACGGAAAGCCGGGAATCGCGAACAGGTTGACGTTGGCGAACGATGCGGAACCATTATACGGCGTCAGCGAATTCATCAGAAACGACAGATCGTCGATCAGCGAATAATACATTCCATATCCAGCGCGAACAGCTGTCTTTCCGTTTCCGAAAACGTCCCAAGCGAGTCCGACGCGCGGGCTGAACAAGCCGCTTGGCATTGTTATGCGATGTAGACCGAATTTCCGACGATGGGAGTGGTCACCAATATGCCGTGAGGAATCGATGACGTAGTTTGCGGCGCGGCCGTTGGCCTCATTCCAGCCGGTCGTGAATTCGTGGCGCAGGCCGGCCTCGATCGTGAGATTGCGGCGCAGCTGAATGGTGTCCTGGACGTACCACGCGCCGAACAGACTTCGCCAGCCGAGTTCCGTGTGCAGCGGCACGACCTGAAACGGGCGTGTTGCCGATATTGCCCTGAAGAAACGTCGTCAGGCTGGCGAAGGTGGCTTGTCCGAGCTGGCGCGAGGCGCTGTCTTCATTATCCTGCAGCCGCTGAAACCACACGCCGACGCTGAACTGGTGCATGCCTTTGCTGATCCGCAGATCGTCCTGAAACGTGAAAAGATTGCGGTGATTCGTTAACGCCCGCGGCATTGTTCGGTCCGGCGGAAGTGATCGTGCCGTTGGCGGTGGTCGTGGCGCCGCCGCCCACAACGATTCCGCCGGGCCCGAGGCCCTGCACGAAGGAAAGATTCGCCGGAATTGCAGGTGAGCAGCACGGAATCCAGCGCGAACGATGCGCGGGAAAATCCGAACGTCGACCGTATTCAGAACTGGCCGGCGAAAAAATGTGCGTTTCGTTCAGGCTGGCCACCTGCATGCGCAGCGGCGTGAACGACGCGAAGAGCGGATCGGCCAGCGGAATCAGGCTGGTGCCATCGTCGATGGTATAAGCGCCGGTCAGCGTATCGTCTTTCGCAAGGTTGTAATCGAGCGCGCAGCGTGCCGAAATCCTCGTGGATGTGTTCATTGGGATTGTAAAACGCCTTGGCCGTGCCGGACGGAACCTGGCCCGTATTCACGCAACCCGTTCCTGAAGCAGGAACCATCAGCTCGGGACCGTTGGGCGTGGGCCAGAACAGGGACGCGTATCGCTCCATCGTCGCGTTGGCATTGGCGACCGGGGTCGTAGCGCCGGTGCAGGCATTCGGCAAAATGCCCGAGCCGCGCATTCAGCGTCCGGCACCACGCTCACGCTGCTCAGATTCAGCGACTGGCGAAAACCTTCGTAATTGCCGAAAAGGAACAGCCGATCTTTCTTGAGCGGTCCGCCCGCGGCGCCGCCGAATTGATTTCTCCGGAAGGGCGGAACGCACACCTTGATCGAACGGACCGGGTGAATCAAGTCCGCTGTTGCGCAGGAATTCGAAAAGCGTGCCGTGAAACTGGTTGGTTCCGGATTGCGTGACGACGCTGACCTGCGCGCCCGCCCGCTTTCCGTATTCGGCGGAGTAGGTGTCGGTGAGCACGTTGAATTCGCGCACCGCGTCGATTCCCAGAAGGTCGCCGCTTGTGCCGCCGGGAGTGACCGCCAGCTGGCTCGATCCCATGTACTCGATGCCGTTGAGCAGAAAAAGATTCTCGCTGGTGCGGCGTCCTGCCACGGAAAAAGTATTGCCGTTGCTGGTGCTGGTGTTGGCGCTCTTCAGCGCTGTAGTTGATCGTGCCGGGATTGAGGGTGATCAGATTGTCAAAGCTGCGGCCGTTGAGCGGAAGATCCTTGATCTGGCGCTCGTCGACGATTCCGGAGACTGACGCAGGCGTGGTATTGACGATCGGGCATCTGGGCGGAGACATTGATCTGGACTTCGCCGGAGGTCGACGCGCAGCGTGGGATTCACTACTGCAACCTGCCCGACGACGAGTTCGATCCCGTCGAGCACGTATTTGGTGAACCGGGCTTTCTCGGCCTTCAACTCCTGGTGCCCCAGCGGCAGGGACAATACGCGGTAGTAGCCGAGGTCATCCGTAGTGACCTCGCGCATCGCACCGGTGTCCATGCTTTTTACGGAGATCGTCGCGCCGCTGACGACCGCTCCGGACTGGTCGGTTACGGTTCCAACGATCGAAGCGGTGACCTGCGCGCGAAGACTTTCCGGCGCGATTGCGCAGTGCGGCGAGCGTCGAGAGCACAGCAAAAACGCGAATACACCAGGCCAAGCGCGGCTTTTGGCGCTCCATAAGCACACATCCCCCTCAGTGGTTCGATTCCGAAGCCAGTTTACGTGTGCGTCTCGGCCAGAGCTCCGCTGACCTGACGGTAGTACGCCTCATATAGCGGAATCACATCATTGGCGCAATATTTTTTCTTGGCGTTGACGCGCGCCGTGCGCCCCATGGCGCGTCCGCGATCCGGCTGCGACAAGAATCTCCAGCGCATACCTTGCCCCAATTTCCACTTCGCGCGGGCGTGAACAGATATCCGTCAACGCCGTGCTCCACCACTTCCGGCAAGCCGCCGACGTTCGTGGCCACCACCGGAACCTCGCAGGCCATCGCTTCCAGTGCCGCCAGGCCGAACGATTCCATGTCCGAAGGCAGCAGAAACAAGTCCGCCTGCGACAGGAATTGGTAGACGCGATCCTGCTTGCCGAGGAAATGAACGTCGTTGCGCGAGCTTTTTCTTGCGCACCAGATATTCGGCGGCGCCGCGGTCCGGGCCATCCCCGATCAGCACCAGCTTGGCGCGCATTTTCTCGCGGACCTGGGCGAACATTTCCACGACATCGGTAATGCGCTTCACGGGACGGAAATTCGACAGATGCATCAGGATCGGCTCGCCGTCCGGGGCCCATTCGGCGCGCAGCTCTCGGATTCGGCTTGCGGCAATAAAGATCGCAGTTCACAAAATTGGGAATCACTTCGATGGGGCGCTTGATGTCAAATTCCTCCATGGTGCGCTGCTTCAGATAGTGCGAAATGCGGTCACGCCGTCGGACTGCTCGATGGAAAATTTGGTGATCGGCAGGAAACTGCGGTCGTTGCCGACGAGGGTAATGTCCGTGCCGTGGAGCGTGGTGATGAACGGCAAGCGCTTCGGCGCAGCCATCATGCGGGCCAGCAGTGCGCTGACCGAATGGGGAATTGCATAGTGTACATGCAGCAAATCGAGGCCCTCGGTCTCCGCCACCTGCATCATTTTTACGGCGAGGGACAGCGCATAAGGCGCGTGGTCGAACAGCGGATAGCTGGAAATCTCCACCTCGTGAAACTGGATGCGCTCGTTCGTGTCGGTCAGCCGGATGGGAGGCGCGTAGCTGATGAAATGGATTTCGTGGCCGCGCGCAGCCAGTTCCATTCCCAGTTCAGTGGCCACCACGCCCGAGCCGCCGTAAGTTGGATAGCATGTGATTCCGATCTTCATGTTCGTCCGAACGAACTGCCTGCAGATGCTCCGGCACGGCAAGATTGGCTCGCCGTCCGACCGGCGGCCCGATCACTCAACTCAGCGCGAAGTCTGGCGACAGAGTCTAACAAACACTCCCGTCTACCCGGCAGGGAATCTGTTGCACCCGCTCAACCGCAATGCTAGATTGCCCAGCTTCGGACCGGCCACTGGTGCTCGGCCTATTGGACGCAGCGCAAGGCCTTGAAGTAACAATAATTTCGGGCGGCCGGGAACTGGTGGCGGCGTCCACCGGTTCAACGGCAGTTTTGGCCAAGCAGCATGTAGGCGAGCGAAAGGCTGGCTGGCAATCCCCATGAATCCTAAAGGAAAACTCTCCAAAGCCGACCTCGCGCGAGTCACCGAGCGCCTGCGCCACTCCAACCCCGTCAACCATTTCGGTATTCAATTGGTCCGGGCCGAACGCGGCCGCGTCGTGTTTCGTATGCCGGTGCGAGGAGTTGCACAAGCAGATCCACCGCGTGGTTCACGGCGGCGTCCTGGCCATGCTGGCTGACACGGCGGGCGGCTTCGCCTCGTTCCTGGCAGCCCCTGCCGGATCGCGCGTCGCCACCATCGAAATGAAGATCAATTTCCTGGAAGCCGTCGCTGAAGGCCCCATCGAGGCGGATGCCCGCGTCCTGCGTATTGGAAGAACCACCAGCGTGGTGGACTGCGACGTGACCGACCACAAAGGCCGCCTGGTGAGCAAGGCCTTGATGACCTTCTCCGTCTACGCGCCGAAGCAGTAGGACAGGCTTCAGCCTGTCGATTTTTACCAGGCCTCCGGACAGCCCGGTAGGAATCAACCGCTTGCCCACACGGCTATTCCAGCCTAAATCAAAAAACAGAGAAGGAACTACCTTAGAAGCGCAGCGACGAGATCAAGAAAACCCAAGGTTTACCTGTAGATTGTGGTCTGGCGAACTTACTGCCCGTTTATCCCGCCCTGGGCAGCGTCCGGACCATCTTTGTAAATATACTTTATGAATTGTTTATAAATCAGCAGATTTGGGCTTCCGGTGCGCGTCAGCTTGATGCAATCCCGGTCATACCACTCGATGCTGCCGTGCAGAGTTTCGCCATCGGTCAGGACGATCGACGACGGGCGTGCGCGCCTGCATCTGCTTGATCCAATAGAAGTTCTCTGCGTGGGTCTGTTCCGGGCGGCGCCGGTTTTTTGTGCGGCTGCGGCCCGGAAGTCGTGGAATGAGAGCGGCTCGAATTGGTATGAGGTTCTTTCATTTCCGTTAGAGTGGGGCGAAACAGCTTACGATTCACGATAACAACTCCTTCAAGTATGAAATTCCACGCACTGAATGACGAAATCTCATCAGCTAAGATGCACTATAGGCCGGATCAGGTTACGTACTCGCTGCCCGGAAACAGTTTTTTTTGTGCCCGTCGAGGGGCGGGTCAGGGAAATGGCCACCGCATCCAGTCCCAAAGACCGATTGATGTTCCGCCGTGTCCTGGCGTGGAGCACGTCAAATCCATCGACGGCTCTGATGAATCCAGGTCACGTCAATCTTCTTGCTCAGTGTTTCGAGTTCCCGGCGTAATGCTGGATTTCGCAACACCTTCTTCGAGGAAGAACTGGACAGATCAAGCAGGTCCGTGAGCAGACTATAGAACACTTCCAGAACATTTTCAAACGCGATTTCCTGGCTCTTGGCCAGCGCCGCGGTGCTGGCAAACAAATCGGAGACGCCGCGCAGTTCCACGGAGCGCTCCAGGACCGTCGAGCGCATCACGATGCAGTTTTGCCACGGCATTCAGGTCCAGGTCCATCGCGGCGCCGGGCGAGCCCTCCGAATATTGCGCGGCGAGCTTGCGTTCTTCCGGCTTCATTTCGTGCGCTCGCGAAGAATTTTCTCGACTTCGTCGATGCTCAGCGGAGAAAACGAAAATTGCAGGCAGCGCGAGCGAATCGTCGGCAAAAGCTGGAACGGATTGGGAGCCAGCAAAATCAACGTGGCGGATTCCGGAGGCTCTTCTAGAATTTTCAGAAAAATATTGGCCAGATCCCAGCGCATGGTCTCCGCGCCGTCGAGCAGAAACACGCGCCGGCGTCCCTGCGGTTTGAAATAGGCGGCGCGCTGCACGGCGCGAAGCTGGCCGACGTGCAGCACCGGGCGCGCGACAGGTTCCTTCAAGCGCACCGGATCGGGAACGATGGCCCAGACGTCGGGATGAGTTTCCGAGCAGGAGCGGGACGCGTTCGACCGTGGCGGTGTCCGGCCGCTCCCCGCGTTGTGCCAGCCCCTGTTCGATCAGCGGGCGCAAGTCGGCGAAGCGGCCGATGCGCCGGCAGGGATCGCATTCGCCGCAAAAATCGTCGGGCAGCCGCTCGCAATTGGCGGCCTGCGCGAACATTCGGGCCAGCGTGAATTTTCCCACTCCCCGCGGGCCCGAAAAGAGCATGGCGTGCGGCACACGTTCGGCTGCCAGCATGCCGCGAAGGGCGGTCACGATGCGCGCGTTGCCAAAAAATTCAGAGAAGCTCACGAAGTTGTCCCGATTTCCATTCTTAACTTATCTAACGACGCGCCGGAGTCACTGGCCGGATGCGGGTGTCGACGACTTGCATGACCGCCTTGTGGATCTCCTCCGGTGAAAGCAGGACGCTGGCTCGAACATCTACACACTCAATGCGAGTCCAATTGGGATCGGTTGCCAGCCGATCGTAAATCACCGCCGTTTGCTCCAGATGCGTCACGTCGGCCTCCTGAATATCTCGTTTCCTGTTGGTATATGCTCGCGCGGACTTTAATCCGACCAAGCGGTGCGCTTCGGCAACTGGCACGCGCAAGATAAACCACCAGATCTTCCATGGGCAGACCGTAAATTCCGTACTCGAGCTGCTTCAACCAGGAAATAAACTCATCGCGCTTCTCCGGAGGCACGCGCGCGGTCTGGTGCGCCAGATTCGATCCGACGTACCGGTCGGAAAGAACCATGTTGCCGGCGGCCAGCGCCGCTTCCATCTCCGGTTTGGCTTCCAGCCGATCTCCGGCATAGAGCATCGAGGAAAGGTGCGGATCGATCGCTTCCAGCGGGCCGAATTCCCCGTTGAGGTAGCGTCCGGCAAGAGCTTCCGCAGAATGAGTCGTACCGCGGAAAGCTGATGCGCAAGGTGGAGAGCCCTCGCGCGTTCAACGCACCGGCCAGCAGATCCAGTTGCGTGCGTTTGCCCGAGCCGTCGATCCCTTCGAGGGCGATTAATTTTCCGCGTGCATTCATAGTGTCGTTGGAAGTCTAACGTGAGCGTTGTAATGCCGCAAGACAGCAACGAGCGAGGGAAGCGAACAAAGTGAAATGGAGAAAGGACGAATTCATGGAAACGCAGAAAAGTGTCGCCCCGGCGCGTGCCGTACGCCACGCATCGTCCAACCACGCATGATCCAAATTGAAGAGACACCACGTCTCGCATGCTAGAATTCGCGCCATGCGTTCCCCGAGCAAAGACCTGACGGAAAACCTCGCCAACGTCCGCGAGCGGATATTCAACGCCGCGTCGCGCTCAGGACGCCGCGCCGAAGAAATCACGCTGGTCGCCGTCTCAAAAACCCATTCCGCAAGGCGGATCCAGGAGCTGTATGAAGCCGGAGTTCGCCATTTCGGCGAAAATCGCGTGCAGGAGTGGGAATCGAAAGCGCCGCAATTGGCGGGACTCGAAATTGTCTGGCACATGATCGGCCACCTTCAAAAAAACAAGGCCGCGCGAGCTGCCGCTCTTTTTCACAGCGTCGATTCGCTGGACAGCATTGCATTGGCCGCAAGACTCGATCGATCTCGTGAGGAATTCGCCGCGACCATCGCGCGGGATCAAACTTCAGGGGGGCAGGCGATAAACACAGACGCGGGGAAGCCGATCCGCGTGCTGATCGAAGTCAAGCTCGATCCTCAGCCCGCAAAGACCGGCCTGCAGGACGCGGAAGTGTCGAAAGTCATCGACGCCGTGCTGCAGCTGCCGCATCTCGAATTGCGCGGTTTGATGGGCGTCCCGCCGTACTTCGACGATCCCGAAGAAGCACGCCCATATTTTCGGCGCCTGCGCGAATTGCGCGACGACGCTTCGCGACGAAATGGGTGCGCAAATCCTGCCGGTCCTCTCCATGGGAATGTCGCATGACTTCGAAGTCGCCATCGAAGAGGGAGCGACGGAGGTTCGAGTCGGAACCGCGTTGTTCGGCGAAAGGGAACAGGCTTAGCGGCCATGCGGATTGCGGAGAGCAACGGTGCGATGGCTTTGCGGTTCGCGTTCAGCCGCGTGCGAGCCGCGACGAAATTGCCGGCGAATATCAGGATGCAGTCAAGATCCGCCTGACCGCGCCGCCGGTGGACGACCGTGCCAACGAAGCGCTGCGTGCCTTTCTCGCGGCGCGTTTGAAAGTGCCGCTGGCGGCTGTTAGAATTACCGCGGGGCGGCACAGCCGTACAAAGCGCGTGGAAATCCGCGGGGTAACGGCGGCGAAACTCCTTGCCCTGATTGACTGAGAAGCGCGCGCCGTTTTCTGGATTTTCAATTCATCAGCGAAGTCCGGTTTCCGTTCATTCTTGTTATGCCAAACATTGCCGCCATCCAGAAAGCGCTTCGCCGAGCAGAAACTCGACGGCTGGCTTTTCTACGACATCCTGCATCGCGATCCGATTGCCTACCGCGTGCTGGGCCTGGACCACGTTCTAGCCAAGCGCCGCTGGTTTTACATGATTCCGGCGAGGGGCACGCCGCGAAAACTCGTTCACCGAATCGAATCGGCCACTCTCGACTCGCTGCCGGGCGAAAAAATGCTGTATGCCGCCGCGGAGGAACTGGAGAAGAATCTAAAAAAGCTGATCGGACGCGCGAAGAAAGTAGCGATGCAGTATTCGCCGAAGAATTCAATTCCGTACATCTCGCTCGTGGACGCGGGAACGGTCGAACTGATTCGCGCGCAGGGCTGCAAGGTGGTGAGTTCAGCTGACCTCGTGCAGGAATTTGAGGCGGCCTGGACGCCGGAAGCAACTGGCGTCGCATCGCGCCGCCGGCAGCGTCATCGACGCGATTACGCAAGCGGCATTCGCCGAAGCCGCCCGGCGCGTTTCCGCCGGCGAATCGTTCACCGAATACGATCTGCAGCAATGGATCGTGGGGCAATTTCGCGCCAACGAAGTGGAATCGGATTCCGCGCCCATTGTTGCCGTCGGCCCGCACTCCGGCGATCCGCACTACGAACCTCAGGAACAGGGCTCGTCTCCCAGTCCGTCGCGGCGATCTCCTGCTGCTCGACATCTGGGCGAAAACGCGCACGCCCAACAGCGTCTACTACGACATTACCTGGGTCGGATATCTGGGCGCGAAAATTCCCGAAAAGTATGCGAAAATTTTCTCCATTGTGCGCGACGCGCGCGACGCTGCTGTCGAATTCGTGAAGGAAAATGTCAGCGCGGGACGCGCCATCGAAGGTTGGCAAGTCGATCGCGCCGCGCGCGAAGTGATTCGCAAGGCAGGCTACGCAAAATATTTCGTCCACCGCACCGGCCACAACATCGGGCAGGAAGTCCACGGCGCGGGCGCAAACATGGACAGCCTGGAAACGCGTGACGTTCGCCGCATCATCCCCCATACTTGTTTTTCGGTCGAACCAGGAATCTACTTGCCCGAGTTTGGCATCCGCAGTGAAGTGAATGTGTACGTTTCAGACGGCAAGGCGGAAGTCACCGGTGCGGTGCAGACCGACATTCTAAAGCTTCTTGCTTGACCGGAAAGGGCGACTCGCGTGGAAGAAGCAATCACAAAGGAAGCCGGCAAAGGGAATCAGGCGATGGCTTTCGCTGCCGCCGTCGCCGGCTGGATCGTTCCCGGCCTCGGACATCTCTTGCTTCGCCGCTGGAGCAAAGCCGCGATTTATTTTCTCTGCGTCGGGACTCTGGCGTGCGCTGGACTGGCTATGCGCGGCGGCGTCTTTGGCGCCAGCAGCGACGATCTGTTTGACCGGCTCGGATTTTTCGCGGACCTGGGCACTGGAGTGTTTTATTTTCTCGCCCACCAATTGCAGGCGGCGGGTCCGGATGTCGCGCACGCGACGGGTGATTACGGGACCCGCCTTTTCGCCGCTGCCGGAATGCTGAATTTTCTGACGGTACTTGAGGCGTACGATATCGGACGCGGCGGAGAACCAAAATGAACGCTCTCTTCGGGAATCTGACGCATTTTGGCGCGCTCCTGTTTTTTGCTCTGGTCGTTTCGGTAACTTTCGCGTTTCTGTCCAAGCGTGATGCAGTGGAGCGTGCCAAATATACGGTCTGGGCCTTCCTCGCATTTCTGCTGGTCGCCGTTGGCATCGGCTGGCTGATGTATCCTTTCTCCCAATAGTCGGATTGTTGAGTCAACCCAAATCAATCCTTTGTAGTGTGAGATTGAACTCGCAGATCGTTCGGCGCGCGGGGGCGGGGCATGAGAGCCTGTCGCTCGCAGGCGGTACTCGCTGCCACCGCGACTCTGTTCGGGAAGGCGAGCACAGCAGCACGGATGGATTCGTATCTCAGGCCGCAGAGCCCCCTCTGGCGGAAATCAAAGGAATTGAGACGCCGCTGATTTTCTATCGATGTGAAATACCGACTGGAATTCCTGCAATGGCGCGCGTGAATTTTCCCAAACCGTTACGAATTCGGCGCGCATTCACTGACCGGATTTGCTCCGCCTGAGCGTCTTTGCTACACTCACATTCGATGTCTTCCATGATCAAAGAAGCATTCGAAACGCTCGTCACGCTCAAAAAAGGCTTTAGCGTGACCCTCCGCAACATGCTGCGCAAGACGGTCACCGAGAATTATCCGGAAGAGCCCGTTCATTTTCAGCCGCGCTACCGCGGTATTCACGTCCTTCACCGCGACGAAAGCGGCTTGGAAAAGTGTGTCGGCTGCTTTTTGTGCGCCGCGGCCTGCCCGGCTCGTTGTATCTACATCGAAGCCGCCGAGAACACGGATGCGCAGCGCATCTCCGCCGGAGAACGTTACGCACGCGTCTACAACATCGACTACTCCCGATGCATTTTTTGCGGCTACTGCGTGGAAGCCTGTCCCACAGACGCAATAACGCACGGTCATGGCTTCGAGTTGGCCACCTCTAACATCAACGCCATGATCTACCGCAAAGAAAAACTTCTGGAAAAGGCTCCGAGCGCGAGCTAGCTTCCTGAAATTCTCAATTCCTTGCCAACCCTGTCGCGAAACACGCAAAACTTCCGGTCGCCCTACCCATCCTTTCACCTATTACTTCCACCGTTAAGAATCCATTTTGGACTTGAGTTTACGCTGCGAGGGTTGTGGGCGTTCGTAGCGTGAGCAGGATGACGGCGAAAAATGCGCGCAAAAAATAAGGGACGCACCGCAGGAAACGGAGCAGCTGCCGGAGATTGAATCCCACAGCTGCCAGCAACGCATTGCAGCGATCTCCGGCGCGGCCCTTTAACCAGTTGCGGCCCAGCAGCCCGTCGTTTTTCGCGTGCCCGATAATCGGTTCGACCACCGCGCGACGTTTGAGCCAACGTCTGATTTTATCCGTGACGCCTCGTCTCTGCCCGGTGAGGAAGACCGCCGTGTGGGGATGGTCCGTGAGCCGGTGTCCTTTATATCCCTGGTCCACCGCAACGCGCAGCGGGCTGCGGCCCACCATTTCCCGCACATCGTCCAGCGCCTGCTTCAGCGTGTGACCATCGTACGGATTGCCGTGCAACGCGCGCGCCTGCAGGAGGAAGTGTCCGCCCTTGGCCGGATGCAGATTCGTGGCGATGGAAACTTTGCAGCCGAATTCGTATGGGGCGCGCGCTTTGCCCTTGCTGATGCATTCGGTTTCCGGCGCGTGTCAGGAATACACGTAATCTCGATCGCCGCGCTGCTGGTGCGCAATGCGCCAAGCGCGTCCTAGCGTGTATTCCAGCCGCTCGACGACTGATTCCGTCAGCCCGGGCAGCGCCGCCATCTTGCGGCGCACGTCGCGCATCAGCCGCCGCAAACGCACCCGCAGAAATTTCACCTGCCGCTTGGCGCGTCTCTTCTGCTGCGCATGCAAGTATCGCCCCGTCTTCATCGCCGCTCTTCGCGCCACGCGCACATACGATTGCCGCAAGCGCAGTCCCGTTTTTTTCGCTTGCCGCCCCAACTGCTCGATCGCCGTCAGCAGCAGCCCGTGTTCGGTCGGATGCGCAATCGCTTTTTCCTGCACGGTCGTATCCACCGCCACCGCTTCGGTAGCCCGCACGCCGAGCGCCCCGCCGCGATAGGCCGCGGCCAGCGTCTCCTGCAACAACGTCTCCAGCGCCTGCTCCCCCATCCGCTTGCGAAAATGCGTCATCCCCGATCGCTCCAGCGGAAACGCGTGCTGAAAATATTCTTCCCCGCAAAAATATTGCATGTACGGATCCCGCTCCCACCGCTCGCACACCGCTTCGTCCGATAATCCCTCGATATCCTTCACCAAATGCAGCCCCACCACCAGACGGATCGGCAGCCCCGGACGTCCCGCCTCGCGATAGTACGGCGCAAAATGCGTTTCCAGCCGCTCCCAGTCGATCAATTCGCCCAGCCGCACCAGCTCATGTCCCAGATTGATGATGTTCCTCAGCTTCGCCCGAAACAGTTCCTGCGTCCCGCTTTCCTGCAGCTTGGGTCTCGGTTTCAGCCTCGCTCCCCAAAATAAAATTGCAAGATTTCGGCACTCCTCATGCCGAAACCTTGCAATCTCTGCACACACAAATCAACAACATTCGCATGTAAAAATGCGGATTTATTTAATTTTTAACGGGGGACTGTTACGCCAAGAACAGATCCGTGATACCAAAGCTTCTCAAACGACAACGGCGAAAGGTTACGCTGGCGACGCTCCGTCGTAGTAAATAAAACATAACAGGATAATGACAACTTAAGCTTTCCGCCGGAAGAGCCGAGGAAAATAAGATACCCTCGGAGTGAAGTAATCCAGAGCCTTCCATCGCGAGATACCGCGGAAACGAGAACTCCACCCTCTGTAAGCGAACGGTCGGAACCCGATCTAAAGCCGCGATTCATCAAGATCGCCCTACCTAATCGACACAACAAAGGCTCGACTCAGATGTCCGCCAGCGTTGTATCCAAGCTATAGATAGCGTCACGGACATATAGAAATGGGTTTTTTGTGGTTGGTTATTTTTGGGGAGTTTGAATGAGAATCGAATCTGGAAGAGCCGTGGTTTTGTGGGGCTGTACTTGCGATGGCGGTGCGAGACATTTGTTGGGTGCGGCGGGAATTGTTGGTCTTCTTTGTTTTTAGAAGTTATCTGGCTCTGTTGACATCCTCGTTACGACAATGAAAATTCGAGATACCGAATCGGTTGAAATTGTTGTTTGCTACGTAGGCAGGAGGTACGATGGCCGAAGTCGGACTCCTGCCTTTTGCTCGCATCGCCCTGCAAGTCTGCCGGGCGGTGCTCCCGCGTTACCGAAGCCGATTCAGCAAGCACCAATTCACGCAGCCGCAATTGCTGGCCATTCTCTGCCTGATGCGTTACGAGGACTGGACCTTTCGCGAAGCCGAAGTGCGGCTGAGCGAGCATCGCGAATTGCGTCAGGCGCTGGGGCTGGTGAGCGTGCCCGATTTCACGACTCTGTATCGCTTCCTGCAGCGTCTGGACGAGCAAACCATCGACCGCGCGGTGGGCGAGACGGTGCGTCGGCTGCGCGGCACGCGCAGAAAAGGACGGCGGCGAGCCCGCGTGGCGGTCGATGCGACGGGCTTGGCGCAGGGAGCGGTCAGCACGTTCTTTGTGCGGCGGATGCATCATCACGGGCAAAAACCGCTGCCGTGGAGACACTGGCTGAAGTGGGTGGTCGTGGTGGATCTGGATCAGCAGTTCCTGTTGTCGCAGATCGCGCGACGTGGCCCGTGGAACGATTGTGCGAATTTGCCCGCAGTCGTCGAAGCGGCTTCCCAGCAAACGCGCATCGGGCTGGTGCTGGAAATTTGGTTGGCGGCGGCAAGTTTTTTGTTGGTTCGAGAGAAGCAATGTTTCGGCATGCGGCATGGCCACAAGAGCTGCAAGGGCGAAAACTGCCGCTGTTCGGTTTAGAGAGGTTCTCGTGGAGAAGTGGCTGCTCTTGTTTGGTGCGCTATTTATTGGGGAAGGGTTGGCAAGGGCAGTTTCCTGTTGCGCAGGGATTTGCCGCGGCACGTGCATGTTGGGACGGGAAGAGTGGACGCGACGGGGCCTCAGAGATCGGGTGGTCGAAGTGACGTGGAGTTCAGCCGGCGGCTGATTGCCGCGGCTTTTGATGTTTTCGGGAAAGCGGAGATTTGAGGGTGGCCGGAGAAATATACCGGGGCGGGGTCGGCAAAACTTCGTCCAGCGACGCGGGCATTTCCGGGGGGACGGGGGCAGTGGAGTTGAGCAGGGCGCGCATCATGTCGGGCGGTTCGGATGGCGCGGGATGTGTGGCGCCGCGGTTGTCGAGCATCCAGCGCGCCAGGAGGGCTTCGGAGGTTTCCTGGATCCACTGGTCGATCAACGCCGCGATTTCGTTGCGCAGGTTGGCGGCGTGGTTGAGACGCGTCAGTTCAAAGCTTTGCAGAGAGGCGCGCGAAGCGGCCTGGAGATAGTCCAGGGGAGGAGTGATGCGAGAAATAGGCATGGCCAGAGCTCCAATCTAGGGCTGGGCCGAAAGGGCCGGCCACTGAATACCTGTGCACTCTACCCAATGGTCACTATTCGTGTCTAGTGGGGGACTGTGGAAAGCCTGTGGATAACTGGAACGTTAGATCATGAATCGGTATCGGGCGAGGTCCATGGGAGAAGCGCTCCAGGTGGGCGGGCAGGCGCCGGGACGGATTTCGGTGGCGCGGCTAAGGAAATCGGGGAGAAAAAGCGAGTTGCGAAAGGCCGCAAATTAACGCCCGGAAGTACCCTCAAAAAGTCCGAAAATGGGCCGAACTCGGTGGCACTTTTTATGACTGATAATTCCTGAGGGCCTTGAAAAAGCGGACGATTTTGGGGCGCAATCGCGGCGAGCCGCTTTATGAGACGTGACGCGGCCCGGGCTTAAAAAAGTACAGCGAGCGCCGATCGCAAGGAACAATGCGGCCGGCACGACAGACGCTGAGGGCCTTGGAAGGGCGGAATATTTGTGAAGTAAACAGAATGTACGGCGAGGCGGTTTGGCAAGGGGCTACAGAAAAGAGTCGAAAAAATAAACGAGATTATCGGACGTCGGAGAAGTGGACGGAAAATGCAAAAACACCCAGTGTTTTCGCGTGCGCGCGGGCGTTTTCGCCAGTGCGCATGGCCGGCCAGACGGCATGCCCGGAAGAATCGCCGGCGCGCGCGCGAAAGGGCTGCGGTGAAGAGTTTTCAGGTGTCGCTGATTGTTTAGATTGGCTGTTCAGGCTCCGGGCTCGGGACTCACTTGCGATTCGTTTTGCTGCGCTGGAAAGATTCTGGCGAAGGAGGATGCGATGAGCAATCGGACGGAAGGGGTTGGAGAAGCTACATTGCGAACGGCGGTCGGCGGAAATCGCAACGGCTTTGCGGCGGGTTGCGAATCGGCCGGCAATTCGGGGGCGTGCGAGGCTGCGGGAGAATTACGCGCGGTGCGGGATCGCGAGGTCGCGCAATTTCCGGAGGGCGTGCGAGCGAGCGTGATGCACAAGTGCGGCGAGTACGACGCGCGGCGATTGCGGTCGCAACGGGAAGTGATTCGCGACGTGATGCTGTCCGCGGCGGAGTGCGACACGTGGCTGACGCTGGGAGAATTGCGGGCGCTGACGCGGTACGGAGAGGCTTCGATTTCGGCGCAACTGCGGCATTTGCGCAAGGCGGAGAACGGCGGGTACGAGCTGGTGAAGCGGCATCGGGAAGCGATGGCGGGTGGAAGCGCTTCGGCGGGAACTCGCGGTGAACGGACCTGGGAGTACCGGCTGGGACGCACGGTGGATGGAGAAGCGGCGAGCGGGGCGCTCGTGCGGCTGGACGCGGCGGCTTGAGCGAAGTTTGCGCGGGCAGGAGTTTCGTTTGCGGGTCTCCTTGTGAGTGTGGGCTCATCGCAATAACTTCAGCGGATTGCAGGAAAACCCGCAGACGGAAGTCTGCGCTACTTGGCTACTTCTGGAGGTGGCTGGTGCCAAAGCGAGTGCTGGATTTCGATGCGTTATGGGGATCGGACAAACTGGCGGCGTGCGCGGAGGAGGCCCAGGCGGAATATGCATGGCTGTACGGGCTGGCGGACGCTTCGGGATGTTTTGAGCTGACGAATCTGCGCGTGATCTGGGGACGCGTGGCGGCGATCCGGCGGAATTTTTCGATCGAGCGGCTGGAGTTTGTGTTTTCGGAATTCCAGGAGAAGGGATTGCTGTTTGTGTGGGAGCAGGACGGCAAGCGTTATGGGCACTGGACGGGCAGCGATGTGCCGGGGCGTTTGCCGGCGCCGTCCTGGAGAATGCGGCTGGAGAGGTTTGCGCCGGCGGTGCCAAAGGAAAAACTGGCGGAGTACGTGGCGCGGTTTTCGCGCGGGCGCGCGGCAATGGCCGCGGCAGGATTTGGCGCGGCAGGAAATTCCGGTCGAGAGAACGCGCAGGAGCGGCGGAGCGCCGAGTCGCGCTTTGGCGGCGCGCAGCTTTCGGACGAACGGCTGCTGGTGGCGGGCGCCGGCAGGATCAAGTCAGGGCTTGAGGAGGCTCAAGGACAGGATTGGAATGAGAATTGGAATTTGAAAAAGAATGGGGAAGAGAATTCGGACGCGAGCGGGACCGGGAAGCGCGCGGGCCGTGGCGGGGAATCGGCGGCAGACGCGGCGCGCGCCGATGCGGAAAGAAAATTCGCAAACCCTTCTTTTTATGATTCCAAGGCAACGGCAAATTCAAAAGCAAATGCCCTGTTGAATGCGGAAGCGGCGAGATCGGCGACGAGTGCGGAATATTTGCGGAGTGGAGAAAGTGAAACACCGGATAAACGGTTCGGACAATTGCCTGGCGAAATGCCTGACGGGACATTCGATGCGCGACAGCTGGTGCGTCCGGTGATCCAGGCGCATGCGGCCCGGGATGCGCGAAGCGGTTTCTGGCGCGATCGATACCGTGAGCGGGAACTGGCGGCGCAACGCGAGGCGCGCGTGGGAGCGGGGCCGGTATGCCCGCCGGGGGCCATCAGCGCGGCGACGCTGGAGCGGATTCGCAAACGGGAAGAAGAGAGGGTGGCGGCGCGGGGGAAGTGATGGGTTGGGGCGAGGAAGGTTGCACGGAGATTTTTGCAGAGAACTTCAGGGGCTAAAGCCCCTTTGTTGCGGATGCTGAATGTCGCGGCTGAAGCCGCGACCCACAACGATGCGATGTGCCACAGCGATGAAATGTCCCACAACGATGCAATCTCCACAACGATGCGATGTTCCACGATGATGCGATGTTCCACGATGATGAACGGCCCAAAAATAAATTTCGGTTTGTGTGGGATCGGTTCGGGAGAATTGTTGGGTTGTATGACGGCTGGGTGGTCCGGAGCGAGGGGATAGATCAAGGGATGAAGGGCGTTCCAGTAGCGCGGGAGCTTCAGGGGCTAAAGCCCCTTTGTTGCGAATGCTGAATGTCGCGGCTGAGCCGCGACCCCAAAGATGCGATGTCCCGCAACGGGGCTAAGCCCCTTGGTTTTCGGGAATGTTGCGGCTGAACAGGCTGCGGAAGAAATCAAAACGTTGTCATTCTGAGCGGAGCGAAGAATCTCTTTTTGTTCTTTTTGCTCGCACTTAGATCGAAGAGAGATTCTTCGCTTCGCTCAGAATGACAACCTGTGGGATCGTGCCTGATTGCACGGTGCCGGGCTGAGGACGAGCTCCCCATGCGTTGCGCGATGAACGCGCACGCGATTGGCTGACGGATGAGATCGCGGCTTGAGAAGCTACGTTTGCTGCGGCGATCTGGAGGGAACATGCTGGCGACATTTGCGTTCGATGTTTGTCACGATGTGTACCTGGCGGCGCGGGAGGCGATTGACAGCAAAATTCCTACGCTGAATGCGGAGGCGTCTGGAAAATATTTGTGGAGGCCGGACCGCATGCCCCGGCTGGCGGAGTATGTTTGCGATTTTGCTCTGGCGGGAGAGCGTGCGCTGCTGGGCGGCGACGCGAGAGCGGAGAGAAATCGCGGAGTCGAGCGAGGGCGTCCTGTTTTGTTGGAAGCGAAGGCCCGTCGTTGCGGTGCGGGATTTTCACGCGGGTTGCAACCGCGCGATGGCTTCGCGCGAGAGCCGATGACCTGCGTTTCGCGCGCCAGCCGGATGGCGATGTTCCGGCTGCATTATCTGGGCGGGGCGGAGTATCAGGCGGCGCGGAGGCAGATGGGCATCAGCGAAATTACCTGGGCGGATTGGGCCGACGAGATCCGGCGGCGCGTGGGGAACGAGTTGACCAGGGCAGGGATGTTTCCGCCGGCGAAATATTTTCGGGAGATGGCGGAGAAGGCTTCGTGAGAGCGGAGGCGCTTACGCGCCGGGTTGGCATCGATTCACTTGGGATCGGTCTGCGATTGGATTAGGCGCAAAAAAGCAGAGAGATTCTTCGCTTCGCTCAGAATGACAGGGACTTCGGTTGAAAGTGAAGTTGTTGAGCGGAGCTGGTTAAGCGGAACCCGTCGAGCGGTGCTGCTTGAGCGCAAGAGTTCGATAAAATGTAATCAGTGAAAGCGCTTGCCGTTGTCCTGCTGGAATGACAGGCGGTAGAGAGTGCCGACAGCCACGCAGAAAATTCCCGCGAAGAGCGAGCCGAGACTCAGGCCGACGCGGAGAATGATGCTGACGCGGCCGCTGTGGCCGGTGAATACCTGGTGAAGCAGCAGGATGGCGCCCCAGGCGAATGCCGCGGCCCCTGCGAATGCGGCTGCGGGAATGAGCCAGGAGGCACTGGACTGATACTCGGACTTCATGTCACCGCCGACCTTGCGAGCCACAGGGAAGCCAGTATAGCAAATGCAGGGCGGATCCCTGGTGGCTATTTACTGAAGTTCTATGCACTGAATGTATTAGACAGTAGGTATACAGAGACGAACGGGTTGGGCCAGACCCGGCACGCTAGGCGGCTTGCGAGCCAGGGAGTCGCAGAGAACTTTGATGCGCTTGTCGACGGCGGCCTGGTCGTCGCCCGGAGACTGGAAGAAGTTGCCGAAAGGGATGCGCGGGAGGGCGGCGAAGGCCCGGAGAAGACGGCAAATGCTGGCGGCTAAGCATTTTTATAGAAATGGCTTGACATATAAACTATGCTTATGATACATTCCCGGGTGCAGAGTTACACCTTGTCGCCGCGTTCTCCTGCGGCATGCTTTCCGGTTCGTTCTTTCCTTGCATTTCATTCCTGGTGTGCGAACGGCCAGCGGCTTAAGCCGCTTCACGTTCGTTCGTCTTTCGGCGCGGCTTCACAGGCCGCGTAAAACGTCAAACAATTGTCATTCTGAGCGAAGCGAAGAATCTCTCTTTGGTCTTTTTGCTCACACTAAGATCGAAGAGGGATTCTTCGCTGCGCTCAGAATGACAACATTAGTTAGTGTTTCAGCGGACTATGAAGCCAGGCCCACTCACACCTGATGGGCTGACGCCTGCCCCACTCACAACCTGATGGGCTGAACAGACCACGGAAAAACCCAAAACGCTGTCATTCTGAGTGCCTTTTTGATCGCCCGGGAGGATTTATGCCTGTTTACAGCAACAGCGCGCCGCCGCTTTCGCTTTTTGGCGGCGATGTTGGATTCAGTTTTAACGCCGAAGCGTTTCCGGCCAATGGAACGGCTGGTGCGCAGTTTGCGATTCCAGAGCCGGCGGGGCTGACCGATCAGAGCCATACCGTGCGCTGGCAGACGATTTTTGGAAGCGCGCCTTCGGCCATCAACATCGTGCTGCAGGGCGCGATGGCCGATGTGGACGCGGAATACTTTTTGATTGATACGTCAACGGCCACGGCCGGGGAAGCGCGGACGGTGATTGGAGTGCGCGCGCGGTTTCTGCGAATCAAGATGATTACCTCGACGGGCGGGGCGACGCTGACGGCGAAGATTCTGCCTTAGGCGTTCGGCGGCGCGGTTACGGCTGCTTGCGGAAACCTGCGCAAGCTAAAGCATGCGCCACTGGGAGCGCGACTCGCTCTGGTGGAATTCCACAGGCTGACGCCGGTGCTACTGGTTTTCTTGGATTTTTATGGCTTCCAATCCTAACTACGTCAAAAAGCAGCTGGCTTTGGATACGGTTTCTTGGACTGCTGTGATTGCGCCTGTCGACTGCATGGCGGTGTCCATCAAGAATTCGGTGCTGGTGGATCTGCGGATTCGCACCGATTCGGGGGACGCTTCGACGCAGGACACGATTTCGGCGGGGAGCATTGAGACGGTGGCGGCGCCGCGGCATGCGTTCGGAGTGCAGGACGGCGGGGCGGGAACGCGATTTTATGCGGGCGACACGATTGCATATCTGCAGGTGGTGAGCGGGACGGGCCCGGCGCTGCTGACGTTTGTGCGGTGATTGGGTAGCACAGCCACTCCTGGCTGTGCGGTTTTTGCGGGAGTGATGTTGGGTGGCGAAGGTTGCGAGGGGCGCGCGCGGGAATTTCTGCGGAGTGGCGACGCGAGGTTGCGGGTTTTGAGGTGGATCGCGGGCGGGTGGCGCGCGGTTTCAGCGCGTGTTGGTTTTGGAATGCGTGCTCCCACTTTTGTTGGTCGATGGCTTTGAATTTTGCGAACGGCGCACAGCCAGGAGTGGCTGTGCTACCTGGCTTTGCTACTTGGCTGTGCTCCTTCGTTGCGATCTTTATGCGAATCAAAATTATTGGCGATAACAATTGCGCGCGGGCTGCGCGGCATTTGCTGCGGCTCGGCGGATTTGCGGTTACGGAATTTTTGCCGGCGGAGGCTGTTGCGGGCGGACCGCATGCCGGCTACGCGATCACCATCGATCTTGCCCCGGCCACTCATTCCCCTGACGCCTGCCTTCGGCCGGAACCCGCCACGCAGGACCGCAACGCTTCAGGCCACGAGGAGGCGGGCCCGCTGTCTGGGGACGCCTCCTCCCCCTCCTTTTCCGCGGATGCGGCGGCGGTGGCGAATTTCCGGAGCGCCGGCGCGATTCACTTCGATTCGGTGGAGAGTGAGTTGGAAGCAGCGGTGTTGCGGCATGTGGCGCAGCTTGTCGGCGGCGCCGGTGATTGTCGACCGGCCGGGCGGCGTGGTGCGGTCGGATCGCGAGCTGCGGATTGTGCTGCCGAACAGCGGCGATGCGGCGGATGAAGCGGCGGCGGTGGCGGTGGAGTTTGGGATTTTGCGCGGGATGCTGGATCTGGTGGGCGCGGCGAATCGCGGCGCTGGCGGGCCCGCTGAGGGCTTCGGGGAGCCGGAAAAATCCGGTGGGTTTGGCGGGTGGCGGAAGTGGTGGCCGTTTGGTGTGATTCTTGGAGTTGTTGCAGTGGGATTCTTTTTGGGGCGAGTTGCGCCTGCGGCTTCACGGTTGCCGGGAATTGTGGAAGGCCACAGGCTGAAGCCTGTGCTACTGAACCCTGTGCTACTTAAGCGTGGGCTACTGGAGGCTGGCGCGTTTTCGTTTGCGCAGGGGCAGTTTGCTACCGGGCAGGAATTTCGGATTTCGGATGGGACGAACTTTTTGGTTGTGGACCCTTGCAAGGGACAGACGAAACTTTTTGCCAGCATCAGCCAGACGGGGAACACGCAGCTGGTGGCGGGGACTGCTGCCAAGAAAATTTATATGTGCTCGATGCACGTGGTGGTGGCCGCGGCTACGAATGTGGCGGTGGTGGAGGGAACGGGATCGGTGTGCGCCACGGGCACGGCGGGCGTGAGCGGATTTGGCGGCGCGACGGCGGCGACGGGATGGAATTTTGCGGCGAACGGCGGGATTGCGCTGGGGAACGGAGATTCTTCGCTGGGCGCGGAGGGCACGGCCGGGGATAACTTGTGCGTGTTTAATTCGGGATCGGGGCAAGTTTCTGGCGGGATCAGCTATGTGCTGCAGTAGGGTTGGTAGCACAGGCTTCAGCCTGTGGGGGTTCATTGGCGCTTGGCGGAAGTGTTTTTCGGTAGGTAGATCGCAAGATAAAGCTTGCTGGGCGGCTTATTTCTGGACGGCTTGTCGGGCTATGGCTTGTCGCGCTTCGGCTTGTCGCGTGCGGTTGTCGGCGGCTTCTCGCGCTGAGGGTTGCGCTACGGGGCTGCGGGGTGGGTCGTGTTATGGAATTCCACAGGCTGAAGCCTGTGCTACTTGTTGTGGGACATTTTTTAGCTTGCGCGGGGTGATTCGTTGGTGTGCGGTGTTGCTGTTGGCTTTCGCGGCTTCGCCGGCGTTTGCTACTACTTATTTTGTTGCGGCTGGGGGCAGCGATTCCAATTCGGGGACTGACACGCTGCATCCGTGGCAGACAATTTCCAAGGTGAATGCGGCTGCGTTTTCCGCGGGCGATTCGATTTTGTTTAATCGCGGAGATGTCTGGTACGGGACTTCGCTGGTCGTGCCTTCGAGCGGGTCGAGCGGATCGCCGATTACGTTTGGCGCTTATGGCAGCGGGGCGAATCCGATCGTGAAGGGCTCGACGCTGCTGGCGACCAGCGGGTTCACGCTGGCGCCGAATCTGATGGCCACCGTTTTTTCGCTGCACGATTCGGGGACGAATTCCAGCACGACAGCCTGACGCGCAACTGGCGCGAGCAGATCGCGCACCTGCAGATTTCCAACAGCGTGATTTCGCTGACGATCACCGTGACGGCTTCGCCGACGGCGGCGCTGAACATTACGGGCGCGGCGATCGGGCCGGTTTCCGGACGCACGAGCGCCGAACACCAGCGCGATGACGCGCATCACCTGGGGCGGCGGAAGCAACGGCACGACGGTGGCGGCGGGAACGTCGGCGACTTCCGATCGTGATTGCCTACAGCTCTGAACAATACCGTCGATCAGATCGTGACGATCTACACGACGGCGCGCAACGTCGAGTACTACAGCAACAACAACGACAACGCTGTGGTCGAACAACTACCGCGCCGGACCAGTCGCAGAGCGCCAATGTGACGGGCGACGGTATTCGCGACCGGCGGCAACAGCGTGGTGGGATCGATCGTCGGAACATTCAGACGGCGCTGACGTACCGCAACACGCTGGGAACGGCTCCGGTGGCGGTGTGGGAAAACGGCGCGCTGCTGCTCAGTAAAAATTCGCAGAGCGCGGTGGAAGCGGCGGCGGGATCGTGGTTTTACGACGGGACGTATTTGTATCTGCATGCTTCGGACGGATCGAACATTGCGACGCAACGGAAAGACGTACAGCTATGTGACGGCGTCGAGCCCTTCGTTCACCGCGTGGGACAACGGAAAATCCTGGCTGATTTTCGATTCGCTGGACCAGGCGGAAACCTACAACACCAGCACGCGCGACGCTCGGCGGGCTGTACCTCACGGGCAGCAACAGCATCGTGCGCAATCTATCGGCGCACGATACGTACCGGCATCCGCTGACGATTTACATTGGCGCGACGAATAACACCGTGACCAATGTGACCGCGTACCACGCCTACGGAACTTCGCCGCTGGCGATTTACGGGCCGGGCACGACCGGAAACCTGGTGCAGAACTCCACGTTTTACAACGACACTTCGCTTTCGTCGGCGTACTTGCCGGCGGGAGTGTGGGCCGTGATCGTGGCGCATGGCGGATCGACCGACAACACCGTCGACGGCTGCCTGATTTACAGCACGGCGCGCGAGCGCGGGCGGGCTATGGATTGCTGGTCGGCGATTCCGGAACGACGCGTGACGGTTTCGCACAACCTTATTTATGGAACGTTTGCGTACGGCGTGGACGTGGGCAGCGGCGGCGGTGACGGGCTGGGCAACGGCGCGTTCGCTGACGCTGTGGGACAACCTGCTGGATATTTCGCAGGCGAATAACATCGGGATTTTGCTGACGGGCAGCGTGGGCAGCATCGTTTACAACAACACGGTGTTACGGGCCGGCGAAATACGAACGCGGCGATTAGCCAGGCGTCGACGTCGACGGGCGCGCTGGTGAAGAACAATATTTTTTGGACAGGGAGCTTACGCCAGCGTCGACGCGTCGTCGGAAAGCGAGCACGGTGTATGACTACAACGATTATTTTTCGGCTGTCGGGAACGCCGTTCAGCTGGGGCGGGACGGCGTATACGTTTGCGGGATGGCAAAACGAACGCGGCGCAGGATGCGCACTCGCTGAATGTCGGATCCGGGGCTGGCGAATGCGCTTCGCTGGCTACGACGGGAATTATTCGCTGCTGGCGGTTTCGCCGGCGATTGATGCGGGCGTGAATCTGGGGGCGACGTATCAGATGGGGCTTGCGCCTGCGGCGTCTTGGCCTGGCGGGGTGTCGCTGCTCAATCAGAATTCGGCTGGGCAGCGGGTGGGAGATTGGCGGGTATGTGTTTCCCGGCGGTGCGGACGTCGACGCTGCTGCTGCGCGGTTGCTGCGATTAGGGTTTGGTAGCACAGGCTTCAGCCTGTGGAATTTTATTGGAACTTGGCTGGCGCGCGGGGTACGGGGAGCTTAAATGGAAATCCACAGGCTGAAGTCTGTGCTACTTCAGGCTGCGCTAGTTCAGTTTTATTTGTGATTTATTTTACTGGAGACAACATGGCTACTACGGCTGCTAGTCCGATCGCGGAATTCCGTCGGGCTGTATGTGCAGCTCGCGGGGGCGCGGCGCGTTTGTGGCTGGGCGGGATTCTGAGCCTGCATCACTACGCGATTGGGATTTGTTTCGTGGCGGGAGCGGCGGCGTTTTATGTCGGGAAGAAGCTGCGGCGGCGTGAACTGGATGCACGTGGCGCGGCTTAGCCTGGGAAGCTAGCTGTGCGATGAATTCCAAGGAGCAGACAAGACAGGCTGAAGTGTTTACGTGACCATCAGTGCTACTTCCGTGAGCTTCAGGCGGACAAATCCGCAAGAAGCGTATGCGCGCTTACAAATCGAAGATTTCTACGAGCCATTTCCTCGGCAGAAAGAATTTCACGATTCCGGCGGCGAAGTACCGGCTGTTCGGCGGCGCGGCGGGGCCGGGAAAAACCAAGGCGCTGCTGTACGAGGCGATTTACCAGGCGCACTGCATCCGGGCGTGGACACGCTGCTGTTGCGGCGAACGTTTCCGGAGCTGGAGGCTTCGCTGATCACGTATTTCCGGCGGGACGTGCCGCGCGAGCTGTACGAAAAATATAACGAAGCCAAGCACATCGTCACGTGGCTGAACGGTTCGACGACGCGCTTCGCATACTGCGACACGGAGAACGATGTTTACCGCTATCAGGGCGCGGAATATCTTTTCATCGGCGTGGATGAGCTGACGCACTTCACGCTGAAGCAGTGGCAGTTTCTGACCAGCCGCAATCGCTGCCGCATCTACCAGTGCGCGGCCGTGCATGGCCGGCGCGACCAATCCCGGAAACATCGGGCACGCCTGGGTGAAAGCGCTGTGGGTGGACCGCGTCGCCGCGCCGGGCATGGATCGTCCCGACCAGTACGACGCCGGCGACTACGAATTTATTCACGCCACGATCGCGGACAATCCGCTACTTCGCGGACGACGACGCGTACAAGAAAACTTTGGGGCAATTGCCGGAGGCGCTGCGGCGCGCGTTTCTGGACGGCGAGTGGGACGTTTACGCCGGGCAGTATTTCGATATTTTTTCGCCGGAGCGGCACACGGTGCGCGCCGAGCAGGTGCAGCTGGATGCCGTGGACGCCGCGATGGATTTCGATTGACTGGGGATTCGAGCATCCCAGCGCGGTGTACTGGCACGCCACGCGCGCCGGACGGCGTGGTGGTGACGTATCGCGAGTTTGTGCAGAACCGGCTGTCGCCGCGCATGCTGGCGGCGGCGATTGGCGAGCGCAGCGTGGATCGCCTGGGGCGCGTCGAGCGCATTCGCGATGTTTTTCTTTCGCCGGACGCGTTCGCGCAGCGCACGGCGGACGCGTCGATCGCCGAGCAACTGGGCGACGGACTTGCGGCGGCGGGATTGCCGCGGCCGGCGCCGGCGGACAACGATCGCGTGGGCGGCTGGATGCTGATGTACCAGGCGCTGGAGAGCGATCACTGGCTGATCGCGGACAATTGCGTGCGGCTGATTGAGAATTTGCCGACGCTGACGCGCGATCCGGCCAACGTGGAAGACACGCTGAAGTGCGATGGCGACGATCCGGCGGACGCGGCGCGCTACGGATTGAAGTCCGCGCTGGAGCCGGGGCGCGCTCCGGCGGAAGTGCTGGCGGCGGAGCGCGTCACGGCGGTGGATCCGACTTCGCGGGCGATTTGGATGAAGAAATTTTCGGCGGAGGAGACGCGGCGGGTGGCGCCGGTGGTGCCGAGGAGATGGCGGCCGCGCGGGTGGTGAGGCTCAAGTAGCACAGACTTCAGTCTGTGGCTTTTCATTTGATCTTGGCTCGGATGAAATGGTTAGGCATTGAATGTGTTTTTTAACTGCGTGCGTTTTAGAGCGTTCTGGGCGGGATTATGGAAGGCCACAGACTGAAGTCTGTGCTACCTGGTGCCAATCGGGTTTGAGGCGCTGGACCAGGGCCAGTCTTCCTTACGGCTGGCGAGGCCGGCGGCTACTGGGTTTTGTTCGATGTACGTGCGGATTTTTTGCCATTCTCCGGGATTGCGGATCCAGTGATCGAAGGATTCGTCCTGCCAGAAGTGGCTGCCTGAGAAGCCCAGATACAAGTTGGCCCGGCGCGCGGTTGCTCCCTTGACGCGGCGTGTGATTTCCTGCAGAGGCGCTTGCGGAGTGAGCAACACGTGAATGTGATTGGCCATGACGGCATACGCGCGAATTACGACGCGGCCTTCGCTGTGCACTTGTTGCAGGGCATCGATAACACACTGGGCGATTTGCGGATCGTTTAGCCAAAGCGGGCCGACGTCCGCCCGATCCAGGGCTCGATCAAGATCAAGGAATCGCTTGCCGGGCTCCAGATTCGAGGCGACTTCTCGAAGATGGGCGGGAAGAGATCCCTTGAGGCGCCACGTGAGGAAGAGGTCCTGTTCCGGCGGGTGCCAGTGGGGCAGATTGCGCCGATAGAATGTCATCATACGTGACACGATATCACGAGCATGGCCTGAAGTGAAATGACGGATTTTGGTGGCACGGACTTCAGTAGCACAGACTTCAGTCTGTGGGGTTCCATGTGTGCTTGGCAGGGACTCAGGATCGCAACGCCGTGATGAAAGCTGTGCTGACGCGTGCGGGCTGGGTGGAGTAATGGAAGGCCACAGACTGAAGTCTGTGCTACTTTGCGCGCTTCGCGCTGGCCAGGTTCTGTGTGCCGAACATGTCGTTATAGTCTTCCGTGTCTACTTTTCAAAGTATACGAACCTGGCTGGGGCGGTATTTACGCTCGCGGTATGTGCTGCTGCTGGAGGAAGAAGTGGCGCGCTTGCGCGGGGAGAATCGCGCGCTGGTGAATTCGCTGCTGGGGACGGCGGGGTTTCCGCCGATTTCGCTGGAGGAAGATGCGCGACGCGGAATGGCGGGATTATCGCCGGTGCGGCGGCGCACCTGGTCGCAGATTGCCCGGGAACGGGAAATGGCGGCGGGGCGCGGCGCGGCGGAAAAGTAGCACAGACTTCAGTCTGTGGATTTTTGTCGATTCACCCAGGGCTGCTCTGTGGAGCGGCAATCCAACGTCACATTCATCGCTTAGCTATTTCATTTACCGCCAAGCTCAATTGAAAATCCACAGACTGAAGTCTGTGCTACTTAGGCCTTTCTGATCAGGCGCACCAGCCACAGCAGGATGCAGGCGCCTACGAAGGCTACCAGGATTGAGCCGATCAGGCCGCCGCCGGGAAAAATTCCCAGCATGCCGAAAAGCCATCCGCCAATCACGCCGCCTACCATGCCGATCAGGATGTCCATCAGCACGCCGAAGCCGCCGCCTTTCATTACTTTTCCGGCCAGGAAGCCGGCGATCAGGCCGACGAGGATCCACGCAAGTAAACCCATTTGTTCCTCCTCGCGCGCCTGGAGTTCGGCGGGCGAGTAGGTGTTCTATCACAAGCGGGGTGTGAACGGTTGATTCTCTGGCATGGGGAATCGGTTCTATGCCGGAGCTCGGTGCAGCGGTTGCGGTTGGCGCGCAAGCTAAAGCATGCGCCACTGACGGGCTGAAGCCTGTTTTACTCAAGCCGACTGCGAACAAATTCAGAACCAGGACGCTGTCATTCTGAGCGCAGCGAAGAATCTCTCTTCGATCCAAGTGCAAGCACAGACTAAGAGAGATTCTTCGCTGCGCTCAGAATGACAATGTTCTGGCCATGGAAAACCCACAGGCTGAAGCCTGTGCTACTGAACATCATGACAAACTTGCTGAACAATTTGTTGGACGATGCGGATTTGCTGAATGACGGGATTGTTGCTCCGCTCGATGGCGGGGCGTCGCCTGGCAACGCAGCGGCCCGACTGGACGGCGTGGCTTCTGCGAATGGCACGGCAGCAATGGGGCGCGCGCCCGTGGGGATTGACGGCAAGATGCCGGCGGCTTCGGCGCAGGAGGCGCTGGCCAAGCTGGCGCTGGGCGCCGAACAACGAGCGGCTCGAGGAGTTGCGTCCGGACCTGGTGAACGCGCTGCGCGAGCTCGAGGTGGAATATCGCGCAGGAGGGAATTGTCGCGCGGCGGCATGAGATTCGGCGCATCCGCCAGGCGCGGCTGTTCTGGCAGGGGTTGCAATACGCCTGGTGGAATCCGCAGGACATGACCTGGCACCTGCCGTACGAATCGAAAATGTTATGACGACAGCGCGGCGGCGGAGATGCCGCGCTACCAGTTCGTGACCAATTTGTATCAGGCGTTCGGGCTGTCGTTTATTTCCGATGCTTTCAGCCAGGACGTGCCGGCGACGCGGTTTTATCCGCAGTCGGCGCAGTCGATCGCGGACATTACGACGGCGAGCGCGGCGTTCGCAGGTGTGCGATCTGGTCGAGCAGAATAATCGCGTGCAGCATTTGCTGACGGGCGTGGCGTTTTATTTGTGGACGGACGGGAAAATCGGCGGGTACGTGCGGTATGTGGCGGACGCGCAGAGGTTCGGTTCGCATGACGAGCCGGTGATTGAGGAACATTTTGTGGCGCTGGGCGAGGACGCGTATGTGTGCCCGGAGTGCGGCGCGGAGCAGGAAGTCGTGCAGCGGCGACAGTCGTGGCAGCGGCGAAGATAGCGACAGGCTTCAGCGCTGTGAGAAGTTCATCTGAGCTAGGCTCGCCGATTGCAGTCTGGGTTCGGCTGACGGAAATCCACAGGCTGAAGCCTGTGCTACTGGAGGCTGGCACTGAGCCTGTGCTCCTGGATTGCTGCCTCCGGTGATTTGCCGGGATTGCGGGGCTTCGCTTGGGCCGGAACATTTTCGGCCGGCGCCGCGCGTGGCGGTTCCGTTGATTACCGGAGTGCGGCGCGTGGCCAATGGGCAGGAAGTGATTTCGGTGGTGGGCGGGCTGGAGCTGAATACTCCGGTGTGGGCCAACGAGATGCACGAGTATCCGTACCTGCAGTGGTCGATGGAAGTGCACCGCGCGAAGCTGAAGGCCAGTCTATCCGCATGCGGCGGACAAGATTCAAATGGGCGGTCCGCAATCCGGCGGACGAAGTGTATGCGCGGGCGACGCGCGTGGCGATTTCGCAGGGAATGCCGACGACGCATCCGGGCGACGCGCTGTTTAATCTGATTACGTTTTCGCGGACGTGGATTCGTCCGTGGGCGTTTTACGCGATTGAAGACAAATCGGTGCGCGACGCGCTGCTGGCGCTGTTTCCCGACGGGTGCTACGTGGCGTTCGCGGGAGACACGTATTGCGAATCGCGCAACGAATCGATGGACGATCGCTGGCGCGTGATGCACGCGCTTCCCGGCGACGGGCAGAACCGTCCGTCGGTGGGCGATTCGCTGGTGCAGATTCAGGAACGCTACAACACGCTGTCCAACATTCAGGCGGAGACGTACGAGTACGGCATTCCGCCGATTTATGCCGATCCGCAGGTGCTCGATTTCGATGCGCTGTCGAATCAGACCGCCGAGCCTGCCGCGCATTATCCGGCGCGCGCGCGGCCCGGGCAGCCGCTGGCGGCGGGATTTTTTCAGCCTGCGCCGGCGCAGGTGCCTCCGGACCTGGTGCGGCACCAGCAGGAATTGATGGGGCCGGTGTCGCAATTTCTGACCGGACTGTTTCCCGCGGTGTTTGGCGGGGAAATGGAATCGCAGAAAACGGCGACCGGCTACGCGATGGCGCGCGATCAGGCGCTGGGCCGGCTGGGACTGGTGTGGCGGCGGCTGAAAACAATTTTATGCGGACGTGATGCTGCTGTCGGTCGATTGCTTCCGCAAAAATCGGCCGGAGGACGCGGAGATTCCGATTCTCGGGCCGGGCGGGGAATTTGAGTCGCGCTGGATTCGCCTGGCGGATTTGAAAGGCAACATTCAGGCGTATCCGGAAAGCGATGAAACTTTTCCGCGGCTGAAATCGCAGCAGCGCGCGGTGGTGCAGCAGTTGATGGCGTCGTCCGATCCGCTGATTCAGCAGGCGCTGGCCGATCCCGCGAATATTGGATTTGTGAAGAGCGTGCTGGGACTGTCGGACCTGGTGGTGCCGGGAGAGGATTCGCGGAACAAGCAGTTGCGGGAGATTGATTTGCTGCTGGCGAGCGCGCCGGTGGAGATGCGGCAGTGGCGCAGACTTCAGGCACGAGTCAGTCGTGGGGTCGGATGGTGAATGGCCGGGTGTTGATTCGTTGGACGGCGCGGGTTCAAATGTCCTGCAGGTTCGGCAGGACGATTGGAAGGCCACAGGCTGAAGCCTGTGCTACTGGGGCCCTCCGTGCCGGTGGATTTGCTGTTTGACAATCATGTGGTGGAGCTCGAGGAGTGCCGGCGGTGGGCGAATTCGGATGCGGGGCAGGTTGCGCGCGTTGAGAATCCTGCGGGCTTTGCGAATGTGCGCGCGCATGCGGAAGCGCATTTGCGGGCGATTGGATTGGCGTACAGCGCGGGCACTTCGGCGGGGAATGGAGCACCCGGAAGTTCGGGGCAGTGAGTAGCACAGGCTTCAGCCTGTGGAATTTCGTCAGAGTATGGGTGGCGTTTTCGTGTTGGCAACGGTTGCAGCGCTTGGCTTGCACATTCAATTTGGGCGAAGTTTGCAAAAATCCACAGGCTGAAGCCTGTGCTACTCAGGCCTGCGCTACTCGAGCTTAGTTTACGGGAGATTCGTTTATGAGCAGTGGAACACAAGTGGATCTGGATTGGGCCGGTGCGGTTTCCGGAGACGCTGCGGATTCCGGTGTTGCGGCTGGAGCCGCGCAGGCTGGCGCGGCGAGTTCGGGGGCGCGTTATCTCTCGGATGAGGAAATTCTGGGAATGGAGCCGGGCGGCTCGGCTGCCTCCACTCGTGACGCTGTCATTCTGAGCGAAGCGAAGAATCTCTCTTCGATCGATCGTGCTGGCGGGGACACGGCTCAGAGAGATTCTTCGGGCAAAGACGGCCCTCAGAATGACAGCGTGAACAGAATGACACTTGCAGGAGCGCAGGACAGCGAGCCCGCAGATGCCTGCCTGGATGGCTGCGGCGGCGGCCGATCCTGCGCATGGCGCGGAGGCGCAGCAGCTTTGGCGGGAGCATCAGGAATTTCGCGCGGCGTTTTCGTCTCCGGGCGAGGCGCGGGTGGTGGCGGACGAAGCGCGCGCGATGAAGGAACTTTTGCCTGGAGGAGTGAAGGACGCGATTTCGCTGCGCGAGGCTTCGGCTTCGGTGGAGCGGATTGACGCGGCGCTTTTTTCGGGGGATGCGCGGGCGCAGTCGGAAGTGGTGGCGGAACTGGCGCGGGCGAATCCGGCGGCGTTTCGATCGATGTTTGCGGAGGCGGCGAGGGTGTTGGCGGGGATGGGGTGGAATGGCGAGGCGGAAGAACGGCACCCGCAAGAGCGAGCGGCAATCCTTCGTTCAGCGGAGATGGCGTGCGAATCAGGCGAGTCTAGCCGGGTCGCGAATCCGAGCCACGATCACCGGACCACGGTGCGGGCGCGCGAATCACGCAGACGCAGCGCACCAGTCACCAGTCACCGCACATTCGATCCTGCCGCCTACGCGGCCTTTGAGCGCGGCGACTAACGACGCGGTGGCGCGCGATGTGCGCGCGGCGATTGGCGAGACGCTGGGGCGGGTGATGCCGGAGGGCGTGGCTGAGGGCGCGGCGCGGCGGATCGGCGAGGATATTTTTAATGATGTGCATCGCGCGCTGGCGGCGGATCGGGCGCTTTCCGAACAGGTGGCGGCGGTGCTGCGCGACCGGCGGTTTGGCGGCGCGGAGCAGCAGCGCGTTGCGGCGTTGCTGGCGGGGCGCGCGAAGCAACTGGTGCCGAGCGTGGCGCGGCGCGTGATTGGCGAGTGGACGACGTCGGTGCTGGCCACGGCGCGGGCCAAGGCTGCGCGGCAGGCCGTCGCTGCTTCGCGCGTGGATATTGCGGCGCCGGGCGGATCGCTGGACTCGATGCCGCTGCGGGCGATGTCGGCGCGCGAGGTGAATTACGCGTCGATGAGCGATGAGCAGATTTTGGGGATGTGATTGTGGCACAGACTTTAGTCTGTGGAATTCCATCGGTGCTTGGCTCGCACATTCGATTTGGGCGGATCCTACAGAATTCCACAGGCTGAAGCCTGTGCTACTTGGGCGCGAAGTTCACTTGTTTTATTTTTTATCCAGGCCACGCAAAGTTCGTCCATTCATTCGGCAATCCTACTTTTAGAAACAAGGAGAATTCATCATGGCACCACAAAACAACGCGCAGACCATCGCGTTGCAACTGGAGAAGGTGCGCGACAAAGTGCCCCTGCTCTACGAGCGCGACGATGTTCTGCTCAGCATGATTCAGCAACGCGGGGACGTCGAGAAGGTCAGCTCGCGCAACATGCGTCTGCCCCTGCAACTGGTTCCCGGCGGCAAAGCCGGCAGCTACAACGCCGACGGCGGCGACCTGGGGCGCGGTTCGCGGCTCGACGTACGACGTGGCGCAGGTCTCGCCGATTTTTTTCCGCTTCGCGGTGGAAATCACCAAGCTGGTCGAGTACGCCAGTCGAACTCGCGCGAGAAGGCCATCGAAAATGCCGTGAAGCGCGAAATCGCCAGCGGCATGAAACAGTTCCGCGCGTTCCTCGACAAAGTGATCCAGACGGCCGGCAACGGCGTGCTGGGCACGATCAGCGGGCTACGCTTCGGGATCGGCCGGAAATCCGGCGACGTTCAACATGGTCACGCCAACGGGCGCGGCGCTCGTGTACGTGGGGCAGACCATTCAGGTCTACGATTCGACGCTGACCACCAATCGCGGATCGTGCGTGGTGACCGGCGCGGATCCGATTTCTTCCACGCAAACGATCAGCGTCGATACGGCTCCGGCCGGAACCGTCGCCAACGACATCATCGTGCATGACGGGCTGAGCGGCGCTTCGCCGGTTTCGCTCTTCGGAATCAAATATCATCAGAACAACGCGACCACCGGCACCTGGCTGAACCTGAACCGGGCCACCTATCCACAACAACTGCAGACGCCGCGCGTGAACGCGGGCAACGCGGCGCTCGTTCCCGGACACGTGCGCCTGGCCATCAACAAGGTGCGCAAGGCCCTGGGCATCGAACCAACTGGGCAAACTGATCGCCTACACCAGCGTCGAGCAGGAACATGCCTGGGAAAATCTGGGCATCACCGTTTCGCAGGTGGTGAAGGAAGGTCCGGGGGGGCGCGCATCGGATCTGGACATGCTGTTCTCCGGAAAGAAAACGATGTCCGGCATTCCGATCAAGAGCTTCGGTGAACGCCGATCAGACGCGCGTGGATTTCCTCGACCTGTCGCACTGGGGCCGCGCGGTGATCAAGGACATCGACTTCTTCGAGGTCGGAGGGCAGACGGTGTTCCCGATTTACGGAGCGAGCGGCGGAATTTCGGCGTCGTTCATTTTTTACTTCGACACCGGATTTCAGGTGTGGAATGACTCTCCGCGCAGCGGCAGCTTCATCGATGCGCTGGCGCGGCCGAGCGGGTACTGAGGTAGAGAGGCGTGACTCGTGACTGGTGATCGGTGACTGGTGAAAACCGGTTGCCGGTCGCCGGTTGCGATGACGGTTGCATCGCTGGTGCGCATGCTGAAGCATGCGCCACTCGCAGTAGCACAGACTTTAGTCTGTGGAATTCTGTCGGGGCTTGGCTGGCGCGTTTGGCCTGGGCGGATCTTGCAAAAATCCACAGGCTGAAGCCTGTGCTACTTCAATCGATCGGGAGGCTGGCATGTCGGTGACGCTTACGCTTACGGATGTTGATCCGGGCGGGACACAGATTTATGCGTTTGGGACGGTGGCGCTGTCGGGAAATTATCCGTCGGGCGGGGACACCGTGGATTGGACGCAGCTCATCCGCCAGATGGCGGTGCGCGGCGAAACCGTGGAATCGAGCATGAACGATCCGGCGTACGGGCCGATCCAGGCGAGCTTCACGGTGCAGGGTGGAACGCCGAATCAGTACCAGATGCAGCAGGGGACCGCGGCGAACAACTGGAAAATGCGCGGGTATACGACCGGGTCGGCGGGCGCGGAATTTACCGGCGGGTCGGCGTATCCGGGGTCGGCGACCGGCGATGTGATTACGTTTTCGGCGCAGTTTCGGAAGCTGACGTGAGGCGGCGTGGCGCATGCTTTTTACCCTGAGCTTTTGTGAAGGGTAGCTTGCGCGGGGTTGGTTGGCGCTCGCGCGTGATGCGCTTTCTGCTTCTTCTGCGCAAGCTAAAGCATGCGCCACTAGGGGCGTTTGCCGGTGCCGTCGCAGGCTGTGCATTTTCCGGTGGCGCCGCAGTTTGCGCATGGCTGCGTCAGGGTGTGGCCCAGGCCGTGGCAGGCGGGGCAGGCTCCGTTTCCCGGCTCGTCGCACTCTTGGCATTGGCTGCGGTTGAACACGTTGGAGAACAGGCGCATCAGCTTTCGTGACAGCGAGTAGAGGGTGGGGCGCGCGGATTTATTTTGGCGGCCGGTGCCGTTGCAGCGGGCGCAGCGTCCCGAGCCTGAGCAGCGCGCGCATGGGCCGGACATGGATTTGCCGCGGCCGCGGCAGGCGGCGCAGATTCCATTTCCGGGCAGATCGCAAGAGGCGCAGCGGCCCAATCCTGCAATTCCTGGCGACATGAAATGCAGTATGGGGTTTCCGGATTTGTAAGGCAAACGGTTCGAGGATAGAGCACCAATCGCGCCAGCGGCTCTGCGCAAATGCTCAGGCTGATTGCTGAGACTGATTGCTGAGACTGATCAGCTTGCGGCGATTCCGTAGCACAGACTTTAGTCTGTGGAATTCTGTCGGGGCTTGGCTGGCGCGTTTGGCCTGGGCGAATCCTTCAAAAATCCAGAGGCTGAAGCCTGTGCTACTCAATGCGTGCGCACTTAGAGCATGCGCCGCGGCTTTCCATTTTATTTATGATTCTCGTTTTGCGAGAGACGCATGAGGCGCCTGCGGACGTGGCGCGCGCGCTGGAATCGGCTGGGGGGCGCAACTGGTTTGGCGAGCCGAATTACCGGGCGGTGTGGGGCTGGTCGCGGCTGGACTGGATCGGCGGAAAGTGGGAAGACCGCGACGCGCGGCTCGGGAGCGCTGCTGCGCGAAGTGGTGCAGATGCGGCGGGAGCCGAAATATTTGCCGCACGATCGCTGGCACATCGAGCGGTGGATGCCGGCGGAGAGTTACGGTTCGCCGGAAGAGTGGGCGGCGCAGACGGGCGAGTTTGTGGGCGGGCGCAGCGTGGCGGCGCTGGGGCCGTATCCTGCGCGGGGGGATTACGAGCATTGCTTCACGGTGCAGGGGCCGGGCGGGGAGTTTGTGCAGTTGACGCCGGCGGTGGCGCGGCACGTGGCGCGGGCGATTGAATTCGGGCGCGCGGCGGGGCGGGCGGATCGCAAGGTGGCGATTGAGGAACGGTTGCGGCGCGAGGAGCGGGAGTGGGATCGGGATGCGGAGGCGGCGCTGGGGTAGCACAGACTTTAGTCTGTGGAATTCTGTCGGGGCGTGGCTGGCACGTTTGGTCTGGGCGGATCTTGCAAAAATCCACAGGCTGAAGCCTGTGCTACTTGATGCGCTGCGCGAGCTCACAAATCGGTTGGGAGAGTCTTATGAAAATGCAAACGGAAATGGATTTGGATGCGGGGCGGTTGCCGGGTGCGGTGATCGCCAATATTACCGGGCAGATGCATCTGGCGCACCGGATGTACGGGACGTTTCAGATTGCGGGGCGGGGCGACGGGCAGGAGTTCGCGCTGACGCGGGTTACCGGGCGCACGGCGGTGATGGATTACGGCGACAAGCGCACTTTGCCGCTGGCGATTTCGGCGCGCGAGATTGCCGAGGATATCTGCAGGGAAATTAATTCCGACGCCGGGGACAAAAGTTTTCTGGGCGTGTTTGTGTGCGCCGGGGAGACGCCTACGGCGGAGGAATTGCGCGCGGCCGGGGAAAAGCTGGATGAATTTGACCGGGCGCTGGTGGCGTCGGCGGATCGCGAGTGGGAACGCTCGCACTCGTTTCTTTTTATTCATGATTTGCAGCGGCGGGCGGCGGCGCGGCTGGGGCTGGAGAAGGAATGGCACTACCAGGCGCGCGAGACGCAGGAGTGCCCCGGGTGCGGCACGCGGGTGAAGCCGGGCGTGGCGGTTTGCAAATCGTGCGGCGCGATTTTGAATCGGGAGAAGGCGCTGGCGCTGGGGTTGGCGCAGGCGCTGCCGGCGGCGGCGCCGGTGGCTGGCGGCGTGAATGCCGGTGCTAGCGGGACTTTGGCGGCGGACAAGATTGGCGCACGGCGGTAGCGGGGTGGGGTTCGTGGGGATTGCTTCGTCGGAGAGAGTTTTTACTGCGAGCTGCTGTGACGGGTGGTTTGTGGAATTCCGGTGAGGGATGGCTGGCGCGTTCGGTCTGGGCGAAACTTGCGGAAATCCACAGGCTGAAGCCTGTGCTACTTGATGTGCTGCGCAAGCTAAAGCATGCGCCACTTTGGGGCGGGATACGAACTTACGGTAAAGGAAGCGTGGAAATGTATCGACTGGGAAAACGGATTCGGGGCTTGCTGGTGCTGGCTGCGCTGCATTTCGCGGTGGCGGCTGTGTATTGCGCGCTGGCTGCGATCGCGCTGAACGTTTGCGGCGTTGCTACTTTCGCGCAGGGCTCGCGCAAGGACGACGTGGTGTTCAACGCGCAGGGACGTCCGATGGCCGGAGCCGGGGTGCGCATTTGCACTTCCGCGGCGACCGGGCAGCCGTGCACGCCGCTGGCGTCGATTTATTCCGATCCGGCGCTGACCCAGGCGCTGCCCAATCCGATTGCCACGGACGGCCTGGGCAACTACACGTTTTACGCCGCGCCGGGACGCTACGAAATTGAGATCAGCGGGCCGGGAATCACCACCAAGCAATTGCCCAACGTAATTTTGCCGAACGATCCGAGCGCGCCGACGTTTACGACGGTGACCACCACCAGCGGGATCTCCGCATTCTCGCTGGCGCTGAGCGGCAACCTGACGGTCAGCGGATCGGCGGCCGTTACCGGAACGCTGACCGTGGGCGGCGCTCCCGTACCGTCGACGACGCAAGACAATCAGTGGACGGCGGCGCAGCGATTCAAGGGGCCCGATCCCTGGCGCGACATTACCGCGTACATGCCTCCGGGCGGCTGCGATCAATCCGCATTTACCGGATCACACACCAGCGGAACGATCTCTGCCGGCAGCCACGCGCTGAGCATCGCCTATGACAACGGTTTCAAAAACGGCTGCGGCATTTTCATTGCCGGAGCGGGCGCGGCGTCCACGCTGGCCACGCCGTCGCAAGGCACGGCGCCGAATCCCAATGTGATCGGTACTACGGGAGCGGCGACCGTACACTACAAAGTGGCGGCCATCGACTCCAACTTCGGAACTTCGGCCGCCAGCGCGGCGATGACCGTGACCACGGCGCCGGCCACGCGCACGCCGCTGAACTACGTGGGGCTGTACTGGCAAACGGTGACCGGGGCGGTGGGCTACCTGATTTACAGCGATGCAGGGCGGAAGCTATGCGCCGCTGGGATACTCCTTCGATTGCTTCGGTTTCATCGCCGGAAATGTGTGCGGCGCGATCGACAAAGGCGCGGAAACGAATACGTGGGCAGGTGCCAACGGATTCTGGCCGCTGACTCCGCCGGGGGCGCCGACCAACCAGGCGCTGATCACTACCATCACTTCGGGAGCGGGCGGCACGAGCCTGGTGCTTAATGCCGCGGCGACGAACTCGGTGAGCGGCGCGTTCAGCTTTCCCGACAATTCCATGTTCATCCAGCAGGCCATCGCGGACGCCGCGGCCGACGGCAGCCCGCAAATCACTAATCGCGGAACGGTGTACATCCCGGCGGGGCTGTGGTTCATGTCCACGATTCCGTTTCCCGCTTCCGGCGTGCCTGGCGTGAAAATAATTCTGAACGGCGCGCTGCAACTTTTCGGATTGCCGGTGGAAGGCAATCTGGCCACCACGGGAACGACCGGGCAGATCTCCATCAGCGGAACGGGCGGAGTGTATTCGGAGGGAAACTGGGCGCTGTCCTGCAGCAACATCAGCGGATATGAGACGCTGGGGGCGCTGTTTGTGGCGTATGGACCGGGCAGCGCGCTGGAACTGTCGCACGTGTGCCTGTCGACGCAACAGGCGGGAATCATCGAGGATTCGCAGGGCGACGTGACCACGCAGGACGTATCGTTTACGGACAACGGCAGCGGCCCGATGCTGCAGGTGGACAACAACGCGTTCTTCAGTCTGTTTGACCGCACCAATTGGAACAACTTCAACAACAGCAACACGCAAATTCCGTCGATGTGGTTCCTGGGACTGACCAATACGGGGCATACCAGCGTCTTTGATTTTCGCGACAATTCCTTCGTGGCCCACACCATTCGGCTGGACATCCCGTTTCCCACCGGCGGCGGGCCGTTTGGAGACTTTGTTTTTGACGGCACCACGAACGTTGAGAACAACTGGGACCTGGGATTCATCAACCTGGCCACGTGCAACGCGCCCAGCAGCGTGACGCTGGACAACGTGCTCTCCGGAGACATCATGGCGCCGGCGCAGGCCGTGTTGTACAGCACCGCCCCGTGCGGAGCGCTGACCGGAAACAATCTTTTCCTGCACGGGCAGACGTCGGGATTTTCGCAACTGGTGGCGTCCGCGATCAATGCCGGCCAGTCGGTCAATTGCCGCAACTGGACTTATGAGAATCCCGAACAACGGCGGCTCAGGAGTGGACAGCATCGGCTACTGGGGAAGTTTTTTCGGCAGCTATTCCGGATGCGACCTGGGCACTGACGACACCGGCTATGACGTGCAGACTACCGAAGTGCTGACCTCCGGCGGCAACGATCCGCTGGGCCCGGCCGGCGAGCAGATGATCGGGCACGTGTTCCGGCGGCCGCAGGCACGATTTCAGGGACAGGCGGCGGCTCGCTGGCGGCGGGAACGTATTTCTTCAAGGTGACGGCCGTGGACGTGGCCGGGCGGGAATCCGCGCCCAGTCCGGAAATTTCGCAGACGGTTGGGCGCGTCCAGCTCAATCGGCCTCTCGGCGACGACGGGAATATTTTTTCCGGCCAGCTGCAATTTTTATTTCGGCACCAGCGCGGGAAATGAGCCGAATTATTTCAATACCACGGCGGTGACCAACGGCACGTGCACGTACACGCTGTCCACGATGTCGGGCGCGCTGACCGGCGCGGGCAGCACGCCGCGGCCGGTGGGCAACGCCATGCGCTCGTGGCTGACCGAGGAAAACAACGCCAGTTCCTGCCTGTTCTGCGGTTCTGGCGGCGGGCTGGGCTCGGCGTTTCCTGGGCTTCAATCTGACGGCCGCGCAATATACCGCGCCTCCGATCGGCGTGCAGTTTCCATTTAACGGCGGCGTGCACAGCTATAAATTTTATTCGGCTTCGGAAACGTCCGCGCCGTCGGGAATTTCCGGAGTCGATGAGCTGTGGGCCGACTGCGACCGCGCATCGCTGGAAGAAAATTGAGAATAACGGCGCGGCGCAGACGGTGGGCAGCGCGGACAGCTCGGCGTGCGCGTACCAGGGACCGGCTTCGCCGATTACGGGACGGGCGCGGCGGCCGTCGTACTACACGTGTTCGCTGCCGGCGGGCGTGATGGGCGCGGGGCAGGGAATCATCATCACGGTGCTGGCCAAGCACACGACGGGCACGGCGGCGGTGAGCTACACGCTGTCCTTTGGCGGAACTTCCACCACGGCGGCGCTGCCGGGAGGCGCGGCCAACCAGCTGGAGCGCATTACTTACCTGGTCATGAACAATCCGGGCTCGACCAGCGCGCAGACCATTTCCACCATCGGGCAGGACAGCAACGGCGGAACGAATTCCATCAAGCTGGATACGGCGGCGGTGAACACGTCTTCGGCGGTCACCATTAATTTGCAATTCAGCGTAGCGGCGACGGATGCCATCACGCCGGAAATGTTTCTGGTGGAGTTGAAGCAGTAGGGTTTTTAGCCGGATTCGTGGGGTCGATTTGGTAGCACAGACTTTAGTCTGTGGGGTTTCATTGGGTCTTGGCGTGCGCGGTTGGTTTGGGCGAATTTTTCAGAAGGCCACAGGCTGAAGCCTGTGCTACTGGGGCTGTGCTAGCCATTTAATTTTGAAACGAGGGATCGCTTTTATGCTTCGAGTGCGCTTTTCGTGGATTCGTGCGGTTTGCTGTGTCGTTACGGCTGCCACGTTTCTGGCGTTGAGCGGGGCCGCGGCTCAGGGCTTGCCTGCGGGAACTCCGCACAGTGTGGTGCTGACCTGGGCTGCGCCTTCGCCGGTGGGCGGGTCGGGGACGATCAGCGGGTACAACGTGTATCGCGCGCTGACCAGCAGCGCAACAGCGTATACAAAGTTGAATACGGCGGTGAGCGCTGCGCTGACTTATACGGACGCGAGCGTCACCGCGGGTACGAGCTACTCTTACTGCGTGACGACCGTCGATTCGCTGAATGAGGAATCGGCGTGCTCCGCGCCGGCCACGGCCAATGTGCCTTCAAACCCAAACGCCCCGAGCGCTCCCCTCATTACCGTAAAGTAAGGAGGAACCCGTGAGCGCCTGGACCAATTTTCGATTGTGGTGGCGCGGCCTGCTGGCTGCCGGAATTGCGGGCGGAGCGAATGGAGTGATCACCGGCTTCGCGGCGGTGGGAATCGATCCCGATCATTTCAATTTGCAGGCTGGACTGCACGCGACTTTGGCGATTGCGGGAGTGAGCGCGATGATGTCCGGAATTATTGGAGTGGCGGCGTATTTGAAGCAGTCGCCGTTGCCGCAAGGGCCGTGATTCGTGTTCCGTGACTCGTGGTCCGTGAGCCGTGATTCATGGCCCGTGGCCCATGGCTCACGCGTTACTCCTTTGAATGGGTAGCACGGCCCCAGTAGCACAGGCTTCAGCCTGTGGAATTCTGCGAAATTCGCCCAGCCCTTACGCCTCAGCCAAGATCAACTGAAATCCCACAGACTAAAGTCTGTGCTACGAATTCGACCCCAGTGGCGCAAGCTGAAGCGTCCGCCACGAACTACGGGCCACGGGCCACGGGCCAAGGCCTCTAAGGAGATCTCATGCCTGTCGTCGGAACTACGGCTTACAACACTGCGGGGCAGATTACGGCGCTGGTGCGCTCGCTGCTGAATGATGCGGCGGGGAATCTGTTTACCGATGCGGTGCTGCTGCCGTATGTGAATTCGGCGTACCGCAAGGCGCAGCGCGCGCTGGCCAATGTGCAGTCGGGCAGTTTTCTGAGCGACGACGTGCTGCTGGTGGTGCCGGCGGTTTCGGGGGTGGATGCTTCCGCGCAGGTGTCGATCACCGACGCCACCGCGCCGCCCAATCAGTTGCCGGCGGATCTGCTGGTGCCGCTGAAATTGTGGGAGCGAACTAATTTAAGCTCCGACGATTTCGTGGAGATGACGGACCTGACGAATCACGACGGGCTGCCGTCTGAGCCGCAAGTGGAGCGGCTGCGATTACTGGGAGTGGCGCGCGGACGGATTGTATTTTCTGGGCGCGACGCAGGACACGCAGATTCGGCTGCGCTATCGAGAAATCGTATCCCGATCTGACGCGACGCGACTAGTCCGGTGCTGATTCGCAACGCGCAGGAAGCGCTGGCCTATGCGGCGGCGGCCATGGCCGGAGCGGCGCGCGGGGCTCCGCAGGCCGAGCGCTGGGATGTGGCCGCGGCCGATGCGCTGGAGGACTTGATCGTGCGGGCGACGCAGCGCGAGCAGCAGACGGCGCGCAGGCGGCGGCCGTTTTCTTCGCGGGCGGGCTTTTCGCCGGTGGTGTAAGTAGCACAGACTTCAGTCTGTGGGTTTCCACGTGAGCTTCGCTGGCGAGATGAAGTCTGGGTAGCATTTTGGATGGAATTCCACAGGCTGAAGCCTGTGCTACTTAATATGAGCATTGCTGGAACAATTGATGCGCCGCTGGATTTATTTGGCGGGCTGGTGACCGATATGCCCGCGGCGGATTTGCCGCAAGGGGTGTCGCCCGATTGCGAGGACGTCGCGTTTTTGCCGGGGGCGGTGAAGACGCGGCCGGGGCTGCTGTCCGTGTTTGCGCCAATCGTCTCGGCGGGCGGCGGAAATCCCACCGTCAATTATTTGAAAACTTATACGCAGCCGAATCTGGCGCAGACGTTGCTGGCGCATCGATTCCGCGGGCACGCTGTGGGGAGAAAATTCTCCGGGCGTGCTGACGCAGATCGCCGCGGGACTTGATGCCGAATGCGGCGGCGAGTTCGGCGTCGCTTTTCGGCCGCGAATATATCGCGCAGCATGACGGCCAGTTCGGCGTGGATATTCCGCGGCAGTATGACGGCACGAATCTCGATCGCGTGAGCCAGGTGCGGGCCGGGCGCGGGTCCGGCGATGGTGGCGGATATGATCGCCAATATTTCGGCGATTTCGCGGACGTCCGAACGTGGTGACGGTGACCACCGCGACGCCGACTGGAATGCTGCCCACCGACCAGGTGATCATCGCGGGCGTGACCGACACGTCGTTCGACGGAACGTTTCCCATCGCTTCGATCATCGACTCGACTGCACTTCACGTACGCGCAGACGAATGCCAACGCCACTTCGAGCGGCGGCACGGCGGCGCCGGTCGGATCGATCTCCGCGGGCGTGCACCAGTGCGCGGTGATTTTCGTGACGCGGCAGGGATACCTGACGCGGCCTTCGCCGCCGATTTCGTGGACGGCGGTCGGCGGCATGCGCGCGAACGTGACGGGCATTCCTTCGCCGTCCACGCTGCCGAATGTCGTGGCGCGCATTCTGGCGTTCACCGGAGCGGGCGGCGACCTGTTTTTATTACACGACGGGGCTCGACGGCGCGCCGCAGATGCAGATTTTCGATAACAGCGCGTCGTCGTTCGTCGTGGATTTTTCCGACACCGCGCTGCTCGCGGGCATCGAAGCGGATTCGCTGTTTCAACTGGTCGAGCTCGGCGAATGCGCGGGCGTGATCGGCTACGCCGCAACGCGCTGTTCTGGTGGGGCGAACGCAACAAGCAGAATAATTGGGACAACCTGACGTTTGACGGCGGCTTCGGCGGCGCCGGCAATAACGTGCCGCTCGGCTGGACTCCGGACGCCACGTTTTTTGCGGGCGGCGCGATCGGACACCACCGGAAAAGCGATGTGGGGCGGCGCGTACGCGATCCTGGGCGACGGCGTGACGGCGACGCGCGGGCTGATGACGCAGACCGCCGTGAGCGATTACAACGGAGCGCCGCGACTCGCGGCCAACACCGGATACTCGGCGCGCGTGCGCGTGCGCATGACCGGCGCGCTGACGCAGGGCACGCTGCACGTGCACATTTTCAGCGCGTCACTGGGAATTTCCACGACCGGCATTTCCGTGCCCGCGGCGCAAATCACTGCCGGCGCGTGGAAGGAATTCATCGCGCCGATTACGCCGGCGCCGGGATTTGCTGCAATTCCCGTCGATCTGCTGCTGCGCGTGTACGCCGACGGCACGCCCACAGCGGCGCGGGGTTTCTGGTCGAGAACATCGAAATATTTCCCACCGCCACGCCGTACAACACTTCGCTGGTGCGCGCTTCCTTCGCCGAGGATCCGGAAAGCTACGACGGCGTCACCGGCTTCATGAGCGTGTCCGAAAATGACGGGCAGACGGTGCGCGCGGCGTTTCTGCTGCGCGAGCGGCTGTACCTGGTGAAGGACCGGTCGCATGCACGTCACGCAGGACGATGGCGTGAATGAGCCGGCCTCGTGGACGATCAACGAAGTATCGCACGCCGTGGGCACGCCGTCGGTGACGGGCGTGGACGTGGGCGAGGATTGGGCGGTGATCGCCGGGCGCGCGGGCATGTACATTTTCGACGGCGGCGAGCCGATTAAAATTTCGCAGGAAATTCAGCCGCTGTGGGACACGATTAATTGGGCCGCGGGGCAATACGCTGTGGGTGCGCGTCGACACGCGCAACAAACGCATTCTGTGCGGCGTGCCGATGGGCGCGGCGACGTCGCCGAATTTGATTCTGGTGCTGGATTACCGCAGCCTGTCGAGCGCGGGCGAAATTCAGTCGCTGGGCTCGGTGCTGTTTTCCACGCTCTCCGGAAAACTGTATGCGGTGGGCACGGTCGCGCAAGTGGTGCCCGTGGAACATCTCGGCGAATTCCTGCGCGCTGGTCGAGCGTGCCGACGGAACCGCGCAGGTGTTTCTGGGAAACGGCGCGGGCAATGGTTCGCCCGGGCCGCTCACCATCAACGGGAAAATCTATCAGCTGTGCGACACGCAATTCTCCGACGACGGCGCGGCCATCCATTCCTACTACACCACCTATTTTTTTCTGAGCAACGATCAGGAGCAGGCCCTGCAGCTGCGCTCGCACCGCAAACTTTTCGCGTACCTGGCGATGTACGCGGAAGGGGCAGGGAACTTGAACCTCTCCGCGTTCGTGGTCAACGAAGCGTATCCCACGGCGCTCGCGCCGCTGCCGCTGTCATCGCCCGCGGCAAAGGATCTGGAGCTGCCGATCAATTTGCTGGGCGAGCGCGTGGCGTTTCAGGTGGGCACGAACGCGGCCGGCGCGTGGTTCAAGCTGGAGCGATTCGTGCCGTCGCTGCTGCCCGATCCGTGGGCGCCGGTAAGGGGCGGGAATTAAGTAGCACAGGCTTCAGCCTGTGGATTTCCATTTGAGCTTGGCAAACACGTTGACTCCATACAATCTGAAAAGCAATCTTGCGCGTCAGTTTCCGAAATTACATTCGGCCTGAGTTTACTCACGAAATTCCACAGGCTGAAGCCTGTGCTACTTACCCCTATGCTCAAAATCGGACAACTCGCGCAGATCAAGAGCGATTCGCCCTACGTGTACGAAGCGCTGACGCAGCTGGTCAACGGCGTGAACGCCGTGGGGCGCGCCACCGGCGTCGATCCTTCCGGGCTCGATCGCCGAGCCTTCGCCGATTGGCAGCCTGAGCGTCACGGCCGCCGACGGAATTTTCGATCTGGCTATCACCGATAATTCCACGGTGCATCGCGGCATTTTTTATTTCGCGGAGTCTGACACCACGCCCGCGTTTCATCAGCCGCTGGTGCTTTCCTGGGCAGCTCGCGCAATCTGCGCGTGACGCTGGGCAACCAGACGCTCTACTGGCGCGCCTATTCGCAGTATCTGGGGTCGGAAACTTCGCCGCCCGTCACATTCGGTTCGCCGCCGACAGCGGTGACTGGAGGCGGCACGCTGGCCGGCCCGGCGCTGCAGCCCTCGAACGGAAGCGGCACAGCGTCGGGCAGCGAAGGCGGCTCGGGCTTCGGCCAGGTCGCGGAGAGCACCGTGGGCCCGGTAATGCTGCGATAGGTTTAAGTAGCACAGGCTTCAGCCTGTGGGGGTGTCATCAGCAGAGCCGGGGCTGAGTCCAGTGGCGAGACTGATGCCTGGGACTGTTTTGCGGAATCGGCGTGCCTGCCAGTTCAAATGGAAATCCACAGACTGAAGTCTGTGCTACTTACATGCGCATCCGCGAATACACTTCCGCCGATTTCAACGCCGTGCGACAGCTGCACGCCGCGCAGGGATTCGGCTACCCGTTGCCCGACCTGGAAAGCCCGCTGTTCCTGGCGAAACTCGTGCTTGAGGACGAAGCCGGGCAAGACGAAGCGTGGCGCGATGAAGCCACGCGCGCGAATTCCGATCCGAATTCGCAGAAAAGCGCAGGCCAAGCAAGTGACGCGCAGAACTGCGGTCCACAAAAACGCGATGCCATCGAGGGCAGGGAAGCGGCGTGTTGCGATTCCCTGCCTGATTCTTCCCGTGCCGCATCGTCCAGCCGCGTCGTGATGGCCGTGCTGCTGCGCCTCACGGCTGAAACCTATCTGCTGCATGATCCCGCCGCCGGAACTCCGCGCCTGCGCTGGCAGAGATTTTTATCGCTGCATGACGCGGCTCGCCAAAGCGCGGCCGCCCGCGGACTGGACGATGTTCAGGCGTTTCTGCCGCCCAACGTGGCGCGCGCGTTTGGTCGCAGGCTGGCGCGCCTCGGATGGACTCATGATCCGTGGACGTGCTACTCGAAGCGCGTTTAAGTGGAGCATGCTTTAGCTTGCGCACTCTCAGTGGGAGAACCAGCAATACTTTTTAGAAAAAGACTTCCGCAAGCTAAAGCATGCTCCACAATTTCGTAAAACTATCTTCAAAGGAGCCCCCATGGGACGCGGCGCGCAAGCCCAGACGCAACAAATGATCGACCAGCAGGTCGCTCAGCAAAGCAACATGAACCAGCAGCTCTACGGCTCCAGCCAGGCGCTCGGTTCGCAGGCCGCCACTGGATATCAAGAACCTGCTGGCCAATCCCGGCTACACGCAGGCGCAGCAATCGGCGATCACCAACGCCACGCAATCCGCGCTGTCGTCGTCGTTCAATGCGCTGGCGCAAAACGCCGCCAATCGCGCCGCGCGCACCCGCAATTCCGCGGGTTACGGCGAGCTGATCGATTCGCTGGCGCGCACGCAGGGACAGGATCAGGCCAGCCTGGCGCAGCAAAATCAAATCGCGTTCGGCAATGCCGCGCGTTCGGACACGCTGTCGGCGCTCTCCGGACTTTCCGGACTCTACGGCACGGACTCGACGCTGCTGGGCCGCGCGTTGGGCGTCAATCCGCAACTCCTGGACGCCAGCGCGCGCAACGCCGCCAGCAGCGGATTCAGCCTCGGCCTCGGGCCCGGCGGATTGTCGTTCGGGTTCAAGAGCTAAGAAACCAGCAGGGCAGGTTTTTTGCTCTGAGCGGGCGCAAATGGCAGCCTGACAAGTTTCACCATACTCTTCAGCACGAAAGCAGACATTCCGGCTGAACCGCCGCTGGGATACTCACGATGCTGTCGTGCCGGAATGCTCACAACGCTGCGATGCGGGATGCTCACGACGCTGCCATGCCGTAAAACTCACAACGCCGTCATTCTGAGCGAAGCGAAGAATCTCTCTTTGTTTTTTTGGCTGCACTAAAATCGAAGAGGCCTTCCTCGCTTCGTTCGCACAAACACGACGAAACCCTTCGTGCGTATTCTGTGAAGCCTGTCCCACTGCCGCACCTTCTCATAATGTTCGCGGCCCGAAAACGCTGCCCCACTCAAAACCATGAATCCCAACTGGATCCTCGTAGGCTTTCCATCGCTTCTCCAACTGTTCCTGTTTATCCGCTGGCTGCACCGCCGCATGCGCGACGACGAAATTCGCCGCGCCTTTGTCCGCGACATGGCCATCAACCACCTGCCGCACCTCTACCACGCCATGCGCCAGATCGCCGGGCACATGGGCATCAAGCTCGAAGATCCGCCGCCGGTCCGTTTCCTGGAACTGAACGGCCAGGATAGAAAATAGTTTTTCATCGGCAGTAAAGCTTTCCGTATCCGCGGCATTTGAGCCGCGCGACACGCGAGTATCACGCCACGCATATGTCTGACGCCGTTTCACCCGAACTCATCGACCTGGCCCGGCACATCGCCGCCGACCACTCCCTCGATCCGCAACTGGTCTGCGCGGTCATCGAGCAGGAATCCGCCTGGAACACCTGGGCGGTGCGCTATGAGCCGGGATTTCTCTCGCGCTACGTCGCGCCGCTTTACACCGCCGGAAAACTAAGTGCCACCGAAGCCTACACGCGCGCGATGTCCTGGGGACTCATGCAGGTTATGGGTCAGGTCGCCAGGGAATTCGGATTTCGCGAGACTTCGCTCTCTGAATTGTGCGATGCCCCAACAGGAATTGAATTCGGCTGCCGCGTGCTGGCCGCAAGGATCAAACGAGCCAAGGGCGACGTCCCCGCCGCCTTGCTGGCCTGGAACGGCGGCGCTGACATGAACTACGCCGCGGAAGTCCTGGCGCGCAAGAAAAATTATTCCGCGCGATCGGTGTGACGCCACGAAGTGAGGGTTCGACTGTGAATCGCGGAAGCCGGTAGTTGGAACGGACAACTTTCCCTGATCGGTTGTGAGTGGCTTGATCGGAGATGCTATGAATTGTTCGTCGAGCCCGAACCGGCTTGAGACGCGGCTCGTGCGTTTTACCTTGAGCATTCGTAGAGGACAGCCTGCGTGGTTTCATCGCAGGCGAACCGCAAGGCGCGCGTCCCGGGAAACTAGCCCCCGCTGAAGAAAAAGTATCCAGCACATCCATACATTTCCGGCACGTTGCCGGCGACTGAATTTCCCGGCAGGGAACTAGCGAACGGGTTTTGTCTATCGCTCCATCGTGCAAGCGGCCGGCAAAGCGTTTGACGAACTTTCGGGCCGACGGCCGGCCTGACAGTCGGACGGTCTGTCCAAACAACCTTGGCCTGATCACCCGGGCCAGCGGTCCAATTTAAGGCCCTTACAACGCCGCCTTGCTGTATAGGGATACGAACAAGGGATACGAACATTTGTCGGATCGGCCGCCGCACCCATCGTTCGCCACAATCGAGATGCCCTCTCCGCTAAAAATCGCGATCAAAGTACTGGCGTTCATCGTAGCCCTGGTAGCAGTGGCGATGCTGGCCGACGCCTGGCACTCCGCGCGCCAGGACTCCCAAAAACTAGCCGCAACTCTGGCCGCCCAAAACAATTCCATCCAACAAGCCGCCGACCGAGAAAAGCAACGCGACCAGCAACTGGCCGCCACGCTAACTCAAATTCAAATCCAAAAACGCGCCGTCCGCACCCCCCAGCAGGCCGCCCAGAATCTAACCTCAGCTCTCCCCGAGCTCCCGCTACCAGTTTTCGTCCACATCCCCAATCTCTCCGCACCAGCCCCGCAGAGCGACACCGACACCCAGGAAACCACCCTGCTAATTCCCACACCCGACCTGCTCCCGCTCTACAATAACCTGCAAGACTGCCGCGCCAGCGCCGCACAAACAGAAGCTCTGCAAAAAGACCTGGCCGACGAAAAAGCGCGCTCCGCATCCCTCCAACGCGAACTAGACTCCGCAAAATCCGCAGCCCGCGGCGGCCCCATACTAACCCGCATGAAACAAGCCGCAAGATGGTTCGCCATAGGCGCCCTAACAGCCGCAGCAGCCACATCAATAGCCCACCACCACTAATCCGCAGCAAAACGGCAAAAATGCTTGACACTCATAGTCTGATAAGCTATACTATGTTCACTTTAAATTCGTTGCAGAAAACTCTGTGAATTGCTTGATTGCGGCCAAGTCGGGGCCTACTTGTCTTCGGCCGTTTATGAAGGTGGTGGGAGTGGCGGTTATGGCTACGGCGTGGCCCTCTTCTATTGTGGATTTTATTTGATCTGCTGTTGCTGGATTTATTATGCAGGCGCGGTAGGAATTGGGGTCTAGACCTTCCTGGGCGGCCAAATCTTGTAGTTTATCCCATACATTTGAGGGGCTGATCAGGTCCTGGGCATCGAAAATTGCGTCGTGCATTTTCCAGAAGGCGGCGGGGCTTTGTTGGAATGCGCATTGGGTGGCGATGGCTGCGGTCATTGCCCAGGGGTGGATTTCGGTTAGCGGATAGTGCTTGAAGACCAGGCGGACCTCGGGATGCTGCGGGAGGTATTCCCGTAGGACTCGATCTAGCTGGCGGCAGGATGGGCACTCGAAATCGGCGAATTCGAAGAGGGTGACTTTGGCGTTTTCAGGACCAAGAGTGGGAGAGCTTCCTACGTGGAGCTTTGAGCGGATTTCGGCAAAGGGGTCCACGGACATGTCAGTCAGCTCGCCGCGAACCAGGAAGTTCCCGGTTTTGGAGACGTAAACCGCGGCGGTGTCTGATTGGCCGTCCATTGAGACGGTCACAGGGACTTCCAGCAGCTCTGGGATGGGCGATGGCTTCGTCGGACCGACCTTGACTGAGTAATTAGGGCCCCAGGCGTACAGATTCCGGAGGTATTTCTCGACGCGATCCTCTACCGAACCAGGTTTGGCGGCGGTAGCGGCGCCGGGTGTGCCCGATGTAGAGGTAGACGCCGTTGGCGCGGCGTTTTTTTCCTTTTGCGGCGCTGATTGTGCAGACACGGGCGGGCACAACGCCCCGAGCAGGAACACCATACAGACTACGATCTTTCGCAACACGGTCGGACTCCTCTCAGACGTTAAACTTTTGCACGATCGGAAACGGGCGGCCCAAGCCAAACGCGCGCGACGTAATTTTCAAGCCGGGAGCCGCTTGCCGGCGTCTTGTATTCATTGCGGTCGACCTTGGTGGCAATTGAGCGAACCAGATCGATGTCAAAGGCGCATTCGGCAGCAATTTCTTCCGGGCTTTTTACGTCTTCGATATAAGCCTTCAGAATTCTGTCCAAAACTTCGTAGGGCGGCAGGGAATCCTGGTCGGTCTGATTGGGACGGAGCTCGGCGGACGGTGGCTTTTCGATGGATGCGAGGGGGATCAGTTCCCTGTCGCGATTTATCAGTTCCGCCAGCGCGTACACCATCGTTTTGGGAACATCGGAAAGCATGGCCAGACCGCCGGCCATGTCTCCGTAGAGCGTGCAGTAACCGACCGCCATTTCCGACTTATTTCCCGTGCTCAGAACCATGGAGCCGAATTTGTTCGAAAGGGCCATCAGGAAATTTCCGCGGACTCGTGCCTGAAGATTTTCTTCGGCAACGTTTTCAGGCGCGCCCGCGAAAGACGTCTGCCAGCGTGCCCCGATAGCTGTGGAACACGTCCGTGATTGGGAGCGTCAGAAACTCAATCCCCAGATTCTCCGCTAATTTTCGTGCGTCAGCGCGGCTGCCTTCGGAGGAATACGGGCCGGGCATGGAAACGCCAAGAACATTTTCCCGGCCGAGTGCGGCCACGGCGATGGCTGCGACCACCGAGGAATCGATGCCGCCGCTGAGTCCGACGACGACCGCGCGAAACCCTGATTTGCAGACGTAGTCGCGAGTGCCGCAGATCAAGCGCCTGAAGAACCAACTCGAGTTCGGTTTTCGGCTGCGGGTGGATATCTCCGGTGCGCTTTCGGTGTCAACAGCACGAGATCTTCCGCAAACGAAGCTCGCCTGCGCGGGAATGCGCCCATCGGGCAAGACAACTACGCTGCCGCCGTCAAACACCAGACTGTCATTCCCGCCCACCTGGTTGACGTAAATCACCGGGCGATTGTGAGTCTTGGCAAGGGAACGCAACATGTCGACGCGTAAAGCCCGCTTGTCGATTGTGTAAGGAGATGCCGGAAATATTGATGAGCAACGTACGCTCCTTGCGCCATCAATTCGGCGACCGGATCGCGCTCGTAGAGCGGCTTGGCCCAAAACGTTTTGTCGTTCCAAATATCTTCACAGATGGTGATGCCCAGATTCTGGCCGCCAAAGGAGAATACGTTCTGGGCTGCGGCAGGCTGAAAATATCGTGATTCGTCAAATACGTCGTAGGTGGGCAGCAGCATCTTGTGCTGCACGAATGCGATCTTTCCGTTCGCCAGAAGCGCTGCGGCATTGGCGGCGGATTTTCCGGTCGATCCGGTTGCGCGTGCCGGCGTATCCGACGATGGAGGGAATTGGCAACTTGCGTGGCCAGGCGAGCGAGTTCCCTTTCGTTACGGTCGATGAACTCGGGCCGTTCGATCAAATCGAGCGGCAAGTATCCGCACAGGCACAGCTCGGAAAATACGGCCAAATCGGCGCCGCGCTGCTGGGCGCGGCTGGGCGAATTCCAAAATCTTTGCGGAATTCCCGGCAAAGTCGCCGACAGTGGGATTGAATTGCGCGAGCGCGATTTTCATGGGCGGCCTATAGAATACGGGGCGTGATAGCGCATTGCAACGAGTTCACCGGCGACCGACACGCAGTATCAAAAAAATGGGCCTACTGCGAATGATCGCAAAGGCCCATTAGTAAAAGCGATCTGATCTCGTAACGAAACCGCGGCGTTCCTAAACGCTGAACGAGCTGCCGCAGCCGCAGGTGCTCTTGACGTTCGGATTGTTGAACTTGAAACCGGCGCCTTCGAGCGTCTCGATGTAGTCGATCGAGACGCCTTCGAGATACATCTCGCTCATCTGGTCGACGAGCACCTTAAGGCCGTCAAATTCGTAGACGTTGTCGGTAGGGTTTTCCTGGAATTCTCAAAGGCCATGTGATAGCTGAAGCCCGAGCAGCCTCCGCCCACAACCGCCACGCGCAAGGCGATCGGCGCGGGATTCTGCTGGCTCATAATTTCTTTTACTTTTGTGGTCGCCACTGGAGTAACTGTAATCATTTCAGTATCTTCACTCCCTGCCGTATTCGGCGATATTTGGTACGAGATCATTATAGCACAGAACGCAAGAGCTTTTTGAGTGCTACAGAAGCGGTTTCTTAACACGCCCTATCGGATGCGGCTCGGCCAGCGGAAGTTTCAGGAATCCAGGCGATCGGACCTTGCCGCTGTTGATGCGAAAAGCGGGGTACCATAGTCCGCGAGCAACTCGCTAGTTGTTTCGACAATTTTGCCGCCATCCCTTAAGATGATTCAAAACATGACACACAAAATTACTCTTCTTCCCGGCGACGGAATCGGTCCGGAAGTTGCCGACGCAGCGACACAAATCATGGAAGCCTCCGGCGTTTCCGTGGAATGGGAAGTGTTCGCGGCGCCGCTGGAAAACGGCAAGCGCGTGGGAGAATTCCCGCGCGAGAAAGCCGTCGAATCGGTGCGGCGCACGCACGTTGCCCTGAAGGGCCCGATGGCCACGGCGGTGGCGCAAGGACCGCCGAGCATCAACGTCGCGCTGCGCAAGGAGCTCGATTTGTACGCGAATCTGCGGCCGGTGCGCAACGTCGCGGGCGTGTCGTCGCGTTGGACCGGCGTGGATTTGGTAATCGTGCGCGAAAATACCGAAGACCTGTACGCTGGGCTCGAGCACACGGTGGTTCCCGGGGTGGTCGAGAGCCTGAAGATCATCACCGAGCATGCCTCGACGCGCATCGCCGAGTTCGCGTTTGAATATGCGCGCAAAAATGGGCGCAAGAAGATTCACGCCATCCACAAAGCCAACATCATGAAGCTTTCCGACGGGCTGTTTCTGAGTTCGATCCGTACGGTAGCGGAAAAGTATCCCGACATCGAATATCGCGAAATGATCGTGGACAACACCTGCATGCAACTGGTGATGAATCCCGCGCAATTTGACATGCTGCTGCTGCCCAATCTTTATGGGGACGTGGTCAGCGATCTGGCGGCTGGACTGGTGGGTGGTCTGGGAGTCGTTCCCAGCGGCAACATTGGAGACGTGGCGGCCTTGTTTGAGGCGGTGCATGGCACCGCTCCCGATATCGTCGGCAAAGGGATCGCGAATCCGACCGCGCTGATCATGTCCGCGGCCATGATGCTGAACTACTTGAATGAGATGGATGCGTCGCGGCGGATTCTCGGCGCCCTGGACAAGGTATATCGTGACGGAAAAAGCACAACGAAGGACGTTGGCGGCACGGCCAGCACGGGGCAATTTACACAGGCAGTGATCGCCGAGATGAAAGCGGGCCGCTGAACTTCGCGATCGTTTAAGGGAATGCGCGCGTTGGCCTCACGCTGTGGTGCGCGGATACTCCAGGATCGCATTCGGATTGACGTAACTTCCCTTCCAACTCAAGATTTTTCGCCTGCTCAGCGCATTTACGCGCCGCAGTACTTCATCTGGTTTTAACATTCCCTTCAATTCTCATTCATCGCGTTGTAACGAACTCTGCATTTAATCAGTGCGCCCGCCGGCTTCGAGAATATCGCGTCTTCCAAGCGTACTCGCGAATGATGATCGATGTTTATGGGAACCAAAATTTCGAAGTCTCTTTTCTCCTTTAAGGAGGAGCAAGAATGAATGGCCGAATTGGACAGACACTCCTGCAGATGCTGGTTTTAGCCGCTGCCCTCGTTATCGCTGCGCTGGCCGCTGCGAATCCAGGCTGGGCCCAGACGCGCAAAGGAACGGTGACGGGACACGTCACGGACAGCACGGGCGGAGTCCTGAAGGGCGCGCAGATTACTTTGGAGCCTCAAGCGGTCACCACCTCCACCGATGCGCAAGGTGAATATTTCATCAACAATCTGGATCCAGGCACGTACACGCTGACCGTTACGTATGTCGGTTTTGAAACGTTCACCAAGAGCGTGGAGGTTGCCGCCGGGCAATCCATGACGACGGACGCATCGCTGTCCGTAGAATCGCAGAGCCTGGGCATTCTGGTGCAGGCCGAGCGCCCATCCGCAGAAGCGGAAGCGGTGAACGAGGAACGCACGGCTGACAATATTATTCAGGTGCTGCCCGCGGACGTCATCCGCAGCTTGCCCAACGCCAACATGGCCGATGCCCTCGGCAGGTTGCCGAGCGTCACGCTCGAGCGCGACGAAGGAGAAGGCAAGTACGTGCAGGTTCGCGGGACTGAGCCGCGGCTGACCAACACGTTGATTGACGGCATGAACGTGCCCTCGCCGGAATCCGGCGTCCGCCAGATCAAGTTCGATTCCATTCCGGCGGACATTGTCGAGTCTGTGGAGATCAACAAGACGCTACAAGCGAACATGGACGGTGACGGCATCGGCGGTTCCGTGAACCTGGTCACCAAGACGGCGACCGATCTGCCCACGATCGCGCTGAGCGGAATGGGTGGCTATATGCCCATCCTCGGCGGTCGCGGACAAGTGGAAACAACCGGAACAATCGGCAAGCGCTTCGGAAGCCAGAAAAAATTCGGCGCGCTGATCGGCGGAAGCTACGATTGGACAGGCCGCGGCATCGATGACGTGGAACCGGGGCCGGACATCGCGACGCTGCCCGGCGGCGATACAGAGCGTATCTTCGGCTCCGCCGACATCCGTGAATATCGCTACTATCGCAGCCGCTGGGGTCTTGGCGGAAGTTTGGATTATAAGCTGAGCGAAGGCTCGAGCTTGTATGCGCACGGCCTGTTCTCCAACTTCAAGAACTATGGCGACCGCTGGAATTACGGCCTCACGGACAACACCACCGGAATTCAAACGCTGAACGGTAATGGCTGCGCAACGGACAGCAATGGCGTCACGATTCAGCCGTGTACCGGCACGCCCGTCTTCGGAACGCAGATTCGCCGCCCGGACATCTCAATCGGCAGTGTTCTGGTTGGCGGAAAACACGTTTTCGGCAGCGCCTGGGTATCCTGGAATGTGTCCGCAGCGCGGTCCAGCCTCATCAATCAGGGAGACGGGCTCGCCCGCTTCTCTTCCACGCTGCCCGCCAGCGATTGCACATTCAATCCATCGACGACCACTGGAGCGCAGTTCTATGAGCCGCAATTCTCTCCCGCCTGCTTCACCGAAGCCTATAATTCCTCGGCGTACGCTCTGAGCGGACTCACCATCAATCACGGCTTGAGCGCGCAGGTGAATCTTCAGGCGGACGCGGAAATGGCCAAGCAGTATCACATCGGTTCGCACCTGGCCACGTTCGAGTTTGGCGCCAAATTCCGCAACGCCCATAAATTTGACGACAGCTTTCAGGATTCGATCGATCCCAACAGCGGCGTCTCCGTGCCCATCTCACAGTTCTCCAGCGTCTTCTCCAACAACAACTACTACGGCGGCGCGTATAAACTCGGGCCGAATCCCGCGTTCAATGACGTTCTGAAGTTCGCCAACGCGAATCCCGGGTCGTTCACCAGCAGTTCCAGCCAGGGCGTTGACCCGTCTAACTACGACCTCGTGGAAAAAGTTACCTCCGGGTACCTGATGAACACCGTCGATCTCTCCAGTAAGCTGCGCATTGTCGCGGGAGTGCGGTTTGAGGCAACCAACCTGAAAACGGTCAGCTTCGACCAGGTTGCCAACACGCTCAGCTTTGGCGCCCAGGGATCGTACCTGACGATTCTTCCGAGCGCGGCGATTCGCTATGCCGTCACATCCAGCACCAATCTGCGCCTCTCCTATGCGCGCGGACTCTCGCGGCCCGATCCGCAGGATATCGCGCAAGCGGTGACCTACACGACCATTGGAAGTCCGGGCGTCACGCAGAATACCGTGACGTTGGGAAATCCGAACCTGAAAGCGGAGACCGGCGACAACATCGACGTGTTGTTTGAGCATTACCTCAATCCCTTCGGCATGATTTCGGCCGGATACTTTTACAAGAACCTGACCAATCCGATCGTGCAGCAGCAGTTCATCCTGCACAATTTCTCACCGAATCCGGTCGTGGCACCCCAGGACTTTCTGGCCAGCCAGCCCATCAACGCGGGCAGCGCATGGATCAACGGCGTGGAGTTTGCCTACCTGGAACATCTCTCGTTTCTGCCGGGACCACTCAAGGGACTCGGAATTTCCGCCAATTACAGCTACACCACCTCACGCGCCAGCGGGCTTCCGGGGCGCTCCGATCATCCGCGGCTTCTGCGCGACGCGCCGAATACATGGAATATCAGCCCGACGTATGACATGGGCCGATTCTCCGTGCGGCTGGGGCTTTCGTATAACCAGGCCAACATTTCGTCCTATGCCTACCAGGATGGAACAGTGCTGGCTGACGGAGTTACTCCGAGCAGCGTTACTCCGGGCGGCCTGAAAGGCCCCTTGAGCGACCAGTACTTTTATTCACACTTGCAACTGGACGCCGAGGGAACCATCAAGCTGAGCCACGGATTTACTTACGTCATGTCCGGACTGAATCTCACCAACGAAGTGTTCGGCTTCTATCAGGGCAGCCCGCAGTACATGGTGCAGCGGGAATTCTACCGCCCCACGATTGAAGCTGGATTGCGGTGGTCGCCGGTGAGGGAGAAGTAAGGAACGTAGACCAGGCTTCACAGTTTGCGGAAAACTATATCTTTTTGTCATTCTGAGCGGAGCGAAGAATCTCTCTTCGATCTAAGTGCAAGCAAAAGAACAAAGAGGGATTCTTCGCTCCGCTCGGAATGACAACGTTTTGAGTTTTTTCGCAGCCTGTTCAGCCTGTTCTGCTGGACTGAGCCGCTCCGCTGTGGGTTGCGGGAGCGGCTCAGATTTTGTTTCACCTAACGCAGGGTCTACGATACGCAATTAAAATCCCGCCGGTCTTTCGCCGGCCACTCCGAAAATCCGTTCCAGCGCCAATCCCGCGCGCCCGAGCGTACCCTCGTCGAACAGCCGTCCGATCAGCGTCACGCCGTGCGGCACTCGCCGCGCCGGTTTGAACGTTGGCAGCGCCCTGGCCGGATCCGGCGCCCAATCGCTTCGTGCGGTGGACACGTCAACAAATCCCGCGCGCAGCGTCAAGGACGGGTGACCGGTGAAGTTGGTGATGGTCAGCATTTCGTCTCGCAAGGAAGGCACAAGTAACAAGTCCACGCCACGAAATACCCGCGCCATCTCCATGGCCACCGCGCGGCGAAATCGATCCGTCTGAACAAAATCCACCGCGGAAAGAAAGCGCGATTGCCGGAAGAGATTCGGCCACGAATCGGCCACCTGCATTTTGAGCTGGTCGACGCCATGATTGAGCGTCAATTCCTCAAACGATGCGGCCGCCTCCGCAAACAAAATCAGGTCCAGCGAATCGTACGGCCAGTCGGGAATGGACACTTCCGTAGACACCATGCCCGCGCGGCGCACAGCCTCCAAGGCTTTGCGATCTACATCCGTCGCGGGATCTTCGTTCATCCACTTTGGAAAATAGCCTACGCGCAACCCACGCACGCCCGCGCCGGAGTCGAAATCCAGTTTGCTCGGCACGTTTTCCAGATCTCCGGCATCGACGGCGGAAATGGCACGCAGCACGAGCATGGCGTCCGCCACACTGCGTGTCATCGGGCCAAGCTTGTCGAGAGACCAGCACAGCGTCATGGCCCCGGTGCGCGGCACGCGGCCGTAGGTGGGCCGCAGCCCCGTCAGCCCGCAGCGCATCGACGGGCTGACGATGCTGCCATCCGTTTCGCTGCCGATCGAAAACCCCACCAGCGCGGCCGCCGTTGCGGCGCCTGGTCCGGCGCTCGAACCGGACGAACCTTCCTCCAACAGCCACGGATTCATGGTCTGCCCGCCGAACCAGATGTCGTTCAGCGCCAGCGCTCCCATGCTGAGCTTGGCGATCAGCACTGCGCCGGCTTTCTGCAACAGCTTTCACGACCGCGGCGTCAGCCGTGGGAACGCGATCGCGGAACGGTTCCGCGCCATAGGTCGTTCGTATCCCGGCGGTGTCCAGCAGGTCTTTCCCGCCCCAGGGAATTCCATGCAGCGGGCCGCGATACTTCCCTGCCGCAATCTCCTTGTCGGCTTGGCGAGCCTTCGCCAGCGCCAGCTCTCGCGTTACGGTGATCACGCAGCGCAGTTGCGGGTCGAACTTGGCGATGCGGTCGAGATAGATTTGCGTGAGCCGCTCGGAAGTGATCTTGCGCAATTCAATCCAACGGGACAGGTGCGTCACCGGCGCAAAGGCGATGTCTTCGTCCTTGGCGGGCAATGCTCCTGGGTCTACCGGTGTGAGAATAAATTGGTCACGCTGCGGATGAGTTTTTTCGCCGGGCAGCAGCGGGTTCCAGCGCGATGCCGGCGCCACGCTCGCCGGTAGCGAAACTTTTTTCGGTCCGGTGCGGCGCTCATAAACCGCCGCGAGATTTGTCCGCCAGGTGCGGGCCGCGAGATCGAGTTCCGCGGCGGAAAGCTCGGTCTGCACCAGTTTTTCCGCTTGGGTGAATGTCTCCGGTGAAACTTCCGGCCCAACGGGAGGAGATGTGCCGAACGCGGGCGGCGCGCCGGGCGTCTGCTCATCCGCTTTTTGCGGAAGGCTGGACCGGACGGCTACCGCGCCGAGAACCGCCAGCGTCGAATGAGTCAGGAATTCCCTGCGGGATCTGGTCATGGCGCCTCCAGGACGACGGCCGATTCGTTTTCTGGAACCGCATTCTAGACAATTCGGGGCCGTAAGCGGGACAAAACTAATGCCGGCATGGCGCGGCCGCGCGCAAATGTCTCAGTACAGAGAGAAAAAGGGGATGGAACGAACTAGCGGGACGGACCTAGAAGCGGACGATCACTTCGTTCGGCGCCGAGGGCAGATTGAATTTTGCGCCGCGATCCTTGCTGGCCTTCAGGCTGGCCGGCAAATCCAGCTGCGCCAAAGGAATTTGGCGTTCTCGCGACACGCCGTTTGCGCTCACGGAATTGGTGTAAAGCACGTCGCCCTGAATTACGTACTTCGCGATTTCTTCCTGGTGGCCATCGCGAAAGACGATGACCGCCGAGGGCAGCGCCACGACCGGAGCCGCCGCTGGAGCAGCAGCCTTGGAACGCGCCTTGGAAGGTGCAACGATTGCCGGATGTGGAGTCGTGGGTTTCGCGGAATCAGCGGGCGCAGGCTGCGAAGCCGCCATTTGTTTGCCCGTGGCCACGCGCACCCATTCCCCGTTGCGCTTTTCCATCAGCAGAGGCTCAACCGGAACGGGCGGCGCCGGCGGCGTGGGCTGCATCACCGCCACCTGTACTGGAGGAACTGACACCGCGTCAGGCTCCTGATCGTATTCGTTATCCGCATACAGGTAGGCAGGAGCGAAAAATCCATTGGTGTTGAGCAGCCGCCGTTCCCCGCCATGCTCCCTGCGTTCCCCGCCGCCACGATGCGCCGCAGGGCCCGACCTTGGGAATCCGCCGTCGCGGTGCATGCCGTGCCGCTGCGCAGGCGTCGGAGCAGCCAGCAGAGTGGCTGCCGACACGGCCATAAGTAACTCGAAAGTGAGGCGCCGAATCATCTGAGTCTGAAAGCTAGCTTACGCCCGCTTGTTTTCAGATGCAATCCCGGGCGTTGACGGTTGTGCGCAGAAATTACAAAAGTGAGCTGGGACTATTTTCCGCGATGAACTTTTATTGGCGCATATCAGCGCTGGTCCGCGAAGCGGCTCGAAGCTTCAGCCTCACAAAACATCGTCCTTCGTCTCGCGCACAGCCCACAATCCCGCAAAGGTCAACACCGCGGCTCCCGTCAGATAGTAGCCCACGTATTGCAATCCGTAATTCTTGGCCAGCCATGTAGCGATATACGGCGCGAGCGATGCGCCGAATATTCCCGCAAACGTAAACGTCAGGGAACTCCCCGTGTAGCGAACTGAGGTGGGAAACAACTCCGACAGCACCGTGCCCAGCGGGCCGTACGTAAGGCCCATCAGCGACAGGCCGATGGTCATCATCACCACGGCTCCCGTAGTTCCGGCAAGAAAGATAGGAGCCATCACCAGGCCAAACGCGCCAATTCCGGCCGTCACCCAAAGCAGGGTGAGCCGCCGCCCGCGCTGGGCGAGCAGCGCGCCCACGGGAATAAAAATCGCGAAGAACACCACGGCGACTAGTTGCATCACCAGAAATTTCTGCCGGCTATAGCCCAGCGCGGTTGTGCCCCAGGAAAGCGCGAAGACGGTCATCAGATAGAACAACACAAACGTGGTAATCGCCACCAGCGTGCCAATGAAAAGCGTTCGACCATGCTCGCGGAAAACGGTGAGCATCGGAACTTTCACCTGCGTCCGGCGGCTGATGGCGTCTTGAAATACTGGGGTCTCGGTAATTGTCAGCCGCACGTAGAGTCCGACCAGCACCAGAGCGGCGCTAGCTAGAAACGGGATACGCCACCCAAAATTAAAAAATTGCGCATCGGAAAGCAGCCGGGAAAGCACCAGGAAAATTCCGCCGGAACATAGAAATCCTGCCGGCGCCCCGAGCTGCGGGAACATGCCGTACCAGGCTCGCTTTCCCGGAGGCGCATTCTCAATGGCCAGCAGCACCGCGCCGCCCCACTCGCCGCCAAGGCCAAGTCCCTGCCCAAATCGAAAGAAAGCCAGCAACGCTGGCGCGGCCACTCCAATCGTCGTATAAGTGGGCAGCGCCCCGATCGCCACGGTGGAAAGGCCCATGGTCAGCAACGCCGCGACCAGCGTCGCCTTACGTCCCACGCGATCGCCGAAATGTCCAAACAGCGCCGATCCAACGGGCCGCGCGAAAAATGCGATCCCGAACGTGGCCAGCGAGGCCAGCGTTGCAGTGGCAGGGTCAGACGAAGGGAAAAACAATTTCGGGAACACCAGCACCGCCGCCGTGGCAAAAATATAGAAATCGAAAAACTCGATGGTAGTTCCGATCAGGCTGGCGAACAGCACCTGGGACGGGCTGTTGATCGCCGCTCCGCCGCCGGAACGGTCCCGGTGGTTCACGACTTCGGTGTTGGACGGGTCTCGCAAAGCACTACAGCTTACCCCAGGCGAGACTTTCTGAATATGTAAACGGTGCGCGGTTTTCCGGCGTCCACGGACATTGCTCCGGCCAAAGAAATACGATCCAGAGGAACGTTTTCAGAGCGAGCGGATAGACCCTGACCAGCCCGTCGATCGAGCGCAGCGTGTCGCGAAGGACGATGACGCCTCGCGAGTGCTTCCCTACTTCCCTACTTCCAATATTGACAAGCGTAGTTGTGTCGGCAAGAATACGGCTCAGCACCCTCATATTTGGAGGCTCGACTTGTCCTATTCGGCCCCTAGTATCGCGGAATTCCAGGCGGGAACGGTTGTCAAGCACGCGCCCATCTCCGAGGGCACCACGACCCAGCGCAAGCGCAAGCCGCACATTCTAGCCGTCATTAACGAGTGTTGTACGGGATGCTCGGGCTCTCCGGCCTGCGTGGAATATTGCCCGGTGGCGGATTGCATGTACTGGGCGCCGGATGAAGATCACGCCCCGTTTGGCCGCATCATCGTCGATCCGCTGCTATGCATCGGCTGCAAACTCTGCACCAGCAAAGGCCCGGATGGCGCCTTCCTGGAAGGCTGCCCGTGGGATGCGATTGACATGGTGCCGGTGGCGGAGTTTGAGGCAAACAGCGGAACATTGCCGTATTAAAGACGTACTTCGTGAACCTTGTTTTGTGGCCCGTGAATCGCAATCCGTATTTTGCCGGCTTGCAACATCGGCACACCTCTATCTTCTACAGATCCGAATTTTTTTCAAATTTTCTGATGAATTCGTTCGGAATAGTCGGGCGAAGCGCGGCCTGATTGTATCTACCACGATTGGAGCGTCAGGGGTTCGCGGGCCACGAACCACGGGTCACGGCTCACTGATGTTCCGAGCGCCCCGTAATCGCCTTCGCGGTTAGCTGCGCCTGCTGCTGAATCTGCGGCGGCAGCGCTTCTGCGGCGCGAACGTACGAATTCACCGCCGGCAAGTCATCTTTCCCGCCAATCAAGTACAGCGCCCGCAGCGATTCCCAGATCATTTCAGCACTGGGATCAACTTGCAGCAGAGGGTCGCCGGTTTTGATTTGCGTGTTTTCCTGGGCCAGCCAGGCCCGAATTGTGCCGGGCACTTCGGAGCGTACTTCCGTCTTGTCATGGTCCACAGTGATGTGCGCCAGCAGCGTTCCCGGATTGATCACATCGCCGGGCTTCAGCCGGATCGATAGGATGCCGGTGCGCTGGGCATTGACCGTGTAAGGCGCCAGCATGCCGGCAATCAGAGCGTGGCCGGCGGGGTCGGCGAAACGCACCAGAGAAAGAGCGGCGTTCCGCTGCACCATGGGATTCACGTCCGCCAGTTGCCGCAAGAGCGCCGCATGAAATTCCGGCGACTGATTGTCCTGACCCATCACCCAGGCGCAGGTTACGCGCAACTCGTCACTGCCCTTCTCGGAAAACCGGATTACTTCGGGATACCAGATCTTCGCGGACTCGCGAATGCCGGGATTAGGACTCATGATGCGGTCGGCGATTTGCGAAAGGGCGTGCTGCGCTCGCCGCGGATGCAACGTATCTGAAAAATAAGTTCGGAGGTCGGCGTCGCTCAGCGGCCGCGTAAACGTGGTCATGTACCAGAGCAGGAACGGCATCAGCACGAATGCAAATGTGAGGACGAGGATGGCAATGAGCCACTTCTGTGCCATCCCCGGCTTGGGAGCGGCAGGAGCGGAATCACCGGCAGTATGAGGCACGCTGTTCATGTTTTCCGTGGCGCATGCTTTAGCTTGCGCGGGATTTTATGATGATCCTGCCCGATGCACAAAAGATAAGACGCAAGCTAAAGCATGCGCCACTTAGGGCTGCGGCGGCGCGTAAAGCTGGTACAACACCACATAAATCAGCACGCCGGTAACGGAAACATACGCCCACAGCGGCAGCGTCCAGCGAGCGATGCGTTTATGTGCAGGAAAATTCGATTTCAGCGCCCGCAGTAGAGAAATGATTACCAGAGGCACGATCACAATCGCCAGAATTGTGTGCGTCGTAAGCATGGTCAGATAAGCGTAGCGCGGCCCACCTGTGCCGGGAAAATGCACGGGTCCCTGCCCTGTGGCGTAAAGGTGATAGTGATACGTGACGTACGAAATCAGGAAAACAGCCGACGTGAACGTCGCTCCCAGCATGCAAGCCTTGTGCGCCAGGATGCGCTTCGTGCGGATCATCACATAGCCGACGGTAACCAGAATGGCGCTCAAGCCATTGAGAACGGCGTTCAGCGCGGGAGGAGAGATCACAGCCAATCCTTCTCGTATCAGTCGAATTTCAAATGTAGCGCCCGCCTTCAGGCGGGCACTCGAGCCGGCACGCCAAGCGCAACCTGAAGGTGCCTCTACAAAGCGCTACTTCGCGGGAGCCGCAGGCCCGGCCGCGCCGCCGTTCTTGTGGCCCTTGCCTATCCAGCCCAGCTGCACCGCCTGCGCAATCAGCAGGCCGCCGAAAATCAGCAGAACCATCAGGGCGATGCCCAGGATCAGCAGGCCATCGATGCCGCCAAAAATTCCACGCGAAAACCCGGCGACGATCCCCAGGATCGAAAGCGCAATCAGCACCGCAGACATGATGGCCAGCTCGGCCTCATTTTCCTGTCCGTTCATGGCTTCTCACTTGCGCCCCGCGCGCGCCGGATTTTAACGGGTGAATTTGTCGTAGATCAGCAGGCCCAACAGCAACGGCAGGTGAAGCACGGTCGCGTGCATGAGCCACTTCGCCCGCGAATTCGTTTTCGACGCCGCGGCCCACAAGCAGACTTCCACCAGCATGATGCCCAAAACCAGCGCGCCAAAAAAGTAGTGCGCTCCGGCCAGCCCGGTCACCGCCGGAAGCAGGCTGACGGGAACCAGCAACGCGGCGGTCAGCAGAATTTCGCGAAACGTGCGCTTCCCTTCCGGGTCCACCGTGGGCAGCATTTGAATTCCGGCGCGCTCGTAATCCTCGCGGTACATCCACGAAATGGCGTCGAAATGCGGAAACTGCCACAGAAACAGCATGGCGAACAGGATCCAGGCGTCAAGATGAGAGTGCCGCGCGCGGCAGCCCAGCCGATCAGCGGCGGCACGGCGCCGGGAAACGCCCCGACAAATGTTGCCAGCAGTGCTGCGGCGCTTCAGCGGCGTGTACGCGCACAGATACAAGAGCGAAGTGGCAATGCCCAGTGACGTGGCCAGCGCGTTCGTGGCCAGTGCGAGGTATACCGTGCCGAACACCAGGAGCGACATCGCCGAACCAGAATGCTTCGCGGGGGCTCAACTGGCCGGAGGGCAGCGGACGCGACGCCGTGCGCCGCATCAGGGCATCGGTATCGCGTTCGAAATAATGATTCAGAGCCGAAGTGCCGGCGGCGATCAGCGTGGTCCCGAAAACGGTGTGCGCCATGCGCAGCCAGTCGAGCGGGCCATGGCTTCCGAGGGCGTATCCGGCCACGGTGGTCATCACCACCAGGAACGACACATCGGGCTTGGTCAGCGCCAGATACAGCGCGGGGCGGCTGGATTCGGAAACCGCTACTTGGGTGGCGCGTACGGAATCTTTCATCTGTTTCGGTCAATCCCCGTAAGTCTGGATAAAATCGTAATTCCCTGCTAGTGAGCGACTTGCTGCGATGCCGGCGCAGGCATTCCCGAGCTTCGCTGTCGGCGCGAACCATCCGATAGACTGATCAGCGTCGTGACCAACGTCGCGGCCAGGACCAGCGCTCCGGTCACCGTGTGCACCACCGTCAGCGTCACCATGACCGCGATCGGCTGCGGAAAGCCTGCAGCATAGAGCCGCGACCAGTACGCGCCCGCTCCCAGCAGCAGCTGCACGCCGATCAGGATGTGCAACAGCTTGCGCGCAATTTCGCAAGGCCGGCACGTGGCCGGAAATCGCCGCTTCAGCGCTCCTGCCGTCATAAAAATCAGTATTGTAACAATGACCGCGCCGATCAGGTGCGGAATAATTCCAAATCCCTTGTGCCGAAATGCCGCGCCCAGAATCAATTGGCAGAACACGGCGGCCAGCGTCCAGATCACCAGCGTTCGAACGCGAGGCGTGCCCTGATCGTCCACTTCCGGCAGCTCGCCTTGCCACCACGAGCTGGTAAAAACCGCAATAGCCACGACTGTGGAAAAGAAAAGCTGCGCCAGCGTGGCATGCGCAGCCGAAACCGGCGGCAGCTGGAACGTCCGAACGGTCATGCCGCCGAGGATTCCCTGCGCAATGACCCCGCCAAGGGCCGCCAAGCCGAGCCAGCGCATCCAAGGGCGTTTCTCGGCCCTCCACAGCCAGGCGGCGAGAACGATCGTCAGGAAGCCTACAAATGTCGCGATCACGCGATGGCGTGTACTCGTAGCGAATTCCGCCGACCATTGGAGGCGTCGAACGAGCCGTACGCCAGGGGCCAATCCGGAATGGACAGTCCGGCGTCGTTCGAAGTGACCAGCGCTCCGGCGATCAGAAGAAGAAATGTGCAGGACGCCGTGAATACGGCGTAGCGATGCAGGGCCCGGTTGTAAAGACTGTTCATCAGCTCTAGGTTTCTCTGCGGAACTCCGCGATTCCCCGCATTCTCTGTATTAAGGCCTAAATCTTAACACAGAGAACGCGAAGGGAACGGAGGTGAGCGCGAAGGCCGGGGAGATTTAGTCTCCCGCAGCCGCCGCAGCTTTAAACGTGAACGTCACGGTCTTGGTTTCCTTCGGGCCGATCGTGACGGTCTGTGGATCGCTGGTTCCGTAGAGTTCGTGCCACGCGACCACCGTGTAGGTGCCCGGCGGAAGATTCTTCAGATCAAACTTGCCGTCCTTGTCGGTGACCTGGAAGTACGGATTCGGCAGCACCGCCATATACGCCTTCATCCACGGGTGAACGTTGCACTTCACCGGGATGGCGATTTCCTCGCGCGTGAAAGACTTCTCGATCGGCGCCGCGCCGGGTGGCTGCGATTCGTTCCATTCGCGGTTGTCCTTCGGAATCGGGTGAATGTTGTGCGTCGTCTGGTCGTTGTTCACGACGTCGATGTTCTGGCCGACCTGCATCGCGACCACGTGGGGGTGATACTGGCAACCCTGCTGTTCGACTTTCACCGCGCGCGGTGGGCGCCGGGAAGCGAATACCCGTCGAGGCCGCTCTTCACGTAAACCACGACGTTGGCCAGCGCGCCGCCGTCTCCGGTGACCACTTCCTCGCTCATCGCCGGGCTGGTGTGGGCCTTGGCGCAGGCGGGTTCAGCCGCCATGTTGATGGTCTTCATTTTGGGCGCGGCGCCATCGAGCTTCACCGAGCCGGTTACTTCGCCGGCCGTGGCTGGATCGACCGTTTTTCCGGCCGGTGCGCTGGCCGCCGGCGCGGCGGAATTTTCCGATGTCTCATCTTTCTTTCCGCCGCAACCGGTGATCGCCATCGCGAACGCGCCGATTGCCAGCGAGTACATTCCAAATCTGCTTTTCTTCACGAAACAGTTCCTCCTGTTGCAGAGTACAGAATTCAATGCTGAGCATAAATACGCAGCCCGCTGCAAATCTACTTCCCTGCGCCACCCGAACCGCCGCCGGACGGCGTACGGCCCATGAGAGCGCGTTGTTCCTCCGGCGTCAATTCGAACATATAACGAACCAGCAGGTTCGCCTGATCGCCCGTGTATCCCTGGAAGCTGGCCGGCAGCGGGCCGGAGAACACCCAGTGGTCGCCGTCGCGCTTGAACAGTCCGGAAGGCATCGCGGTTCCGGGAGCGATCAGCGCCGGATTGGTGATCCAGCGCTCGGTCCATGCCGGCTGCAAGCGCTCCTTGGCGAACAGGAAATTCGGAGCGATGGCAGTCTTGTCGTGCGCCGGATCGCCGGTGGCATGGCACTTCAAGCACGGCGCCGCCGTGCTGGTGAACAGTTGCCGGGCCATTTCTTTTTCCGCCGTGGTGATCGGCTCAATCTTCTGCGGAATGAACGGCTGCGGCTGGCTGGACATCGCCTGGAAGAATAACACCAGTGTGCGGATTTCGTCGTCGGACAAGAAGAACGTCGGCATGCGCACTTGCAGGTACGAGCGCACGCCGTTGCGATTGATGTCCGTGGTGCTGAGCGACGGATTGGCCAGGAATCCTTTCAGCCATTCGGGATTGACGCGCGCGCCTTCGCTGGTCAGCACCGGCGGCAAGTTCTGTTTATTTTCACCCTGGATACTGCGGCAATCCCATCAGCACGGATTTTTGGCCGATGCCGATCTGATGGCAGCCGATGCAATTGTATTTCGTGACGATCCACCAGCCCTTTTGAATCGCGGCGCGCTGGTCGGCGGGCTTGTACATATATTCCGGCGGAAGCGACGGATCGGTGGAGCCGAGCAGGAACGTCGTCAGGGCGTCGATGTCTTCCTTGGTGACATTCGGCTTGGGCATGCGCAGCCGGTCCATCGGGTCGGGCTTGTATTTGCCGTGATCGAAGACGGCCGGATCGGTAAGCTTGTTCTCGAAGAAGCCCTTCAGGTCATACCACGGGCCGCGCGGAGATTTCTTTCCGTCGGGAAGAATGCCCAGTTTGGCGTCTTCGGTGTAGCAGCGCGAAATCCAGGCGCTCGATGGGCTTGCTGCCTTCGTTGGTCAGCTCGGTGCCGATGCGGCCTTCGTCTTCCAGGCCGGAAATTTCATGGCAGCCGGCGCAGCCGTAATGCTGGATCAATTCCTTGCCGTGATCCTTCAGCTTCGGATCGTCCATGAAATCGGCGGCGGGAAAGATGCGTCGGCATGCTTCTGGGTGATCAGGAAGCTGGCGATGTCGCGCGCGTCTTCGACGGTCAGGCGCAGGCTGGGCATGACCGTCATCTGCTGCACGACCATTTCATGGCCGTCGTTCGGGCTGCGCGAATGGTCGAGGTCAAACACAAACGGCAGATTGTGCTTGGCGTAATCCTCCGGACCGAGATCCTTGTGTTCGAACGGGCTGTAGGGCCGCGTTCGCGTTCGCGGATTCAGGATCCAGCGAACCAGATAATCGTAATTGTCCTTTTCGCCGACGCGCGAAAGGTTGGCGGCGAAATCTCCGCCGACCATGTCTGGACCTTCGCCGATCGAGTGGCACGCTTCGCAGCCGCGCTCTTCGAACAGTTCTTTTCCGTGGGCCGCGTTGCCCGGCGTCTGCTTGGGAAGCTCCGGACCGGGAATGGCCGATTGCCAGATGTAGGCGGAGATGGCCTGAATTTCGTCATCCTGCAGGCGGAACTGCGGCATCTTCGTGGTCGGACGGAATTCGTGCGTGTGCTTCAGCCAGTACGGAATCCATTCCTTGTGAATCTTCATCCGGACTTCTTTCAGGTCCGGACCGACTTTCTTGATTTCCTGCAGCAGGTTGTGCGGAGCGCTGGTCGAGCTGTTCGATCTTGCGCGTCCATGCCGGAAGTCGTCACCGTCAGATTGGTAGCTTCCGCGTAGTAGCGGTTGGCGGCGTCGTTATCCGGAGCCGTGTCGCCCTTCTTGTTCAGCTGGGCGATCTGCCAGGCGATTGTCCTGCTTCTGATTTTCCAGCTGCGTGATCGCTTGCCGCGCGCTCACCAGTTGCTCGTCCTGATTGTCAAAGCCCTGGAAGCGATGGCAGCCGATGCAGCCCTTTTCGCGGTACAGCTGCTTGGCGTGGTTCAGGACCGGAGCATGTTCGGTAACCATGTCCGACGCGTGGCACTGCTGGCAGCCGGCGTCGAAATTTTCCTGGTAATACAGCGGCCAGAGCCAGTGCTCGTAGCGGCCATGGCCCTTTTCAACCGTATCGAGCGCGCGGCCGTTTCCGCCGTGGCACGGCGAGCAGCCGAATTTTTCCAGCGGATGAGACTTCATCATGTCCGGATCGGGATGGCTGGTGAAGGGCGCGTCGTTGCTCTTCGCCAGGCCGAGGTCGGCCTTGGTCAGCGTCATGGTGACCGGAACCAGCAGCGGATCGGTGCCGAGGTGGCAGGACTGGCAGCGATCGACAAGTCCCGCGCCGCCGAGATTGTTGAGCGAAGCTCCGGTCGGATTCACGTTGATCTGGCGGAGGTGAATGTCCAGGCCCTTCATGCTCTGGCCGAGCGTGTACAGGTCCCTGGACGCGAGGCCGGGAAGATGTTCCTTCACGTAGTCGTTGAGCTTGTCCTGCGCGTCTTTTGCGGGCTGATCGACGTCGCCGCGCTGCGCCACCAGCTTCGCCTTGCCCTGCATGATCGAGGTGAACAGATCGTTCAGCTGATCGTAGTTGAAATCGCGCGGCTCGATTTTGTCGCCCTCCACGGGCCAGGCCACTTCGTAGGTCTGCGCCTTCGCTTCGTTCAATTCCTTCAGCTTGGATTCTTTCGCGCTCTTGTCCTTCTCGTCGATTTGCTCGAGTTGATAGGTGAGCGCGCCGACCAGGCCGCGGGAATTGGTGAACGATTCGGTCATCGCGGCGCGCTGGCGGTCGAGCAAATCGATTTGCTGTCCGATTTGCCTGGTCCTGCGAGCGTGCGGCGTCGGTGGCGGCCTTCACGTCGGCCACCAGCTTCTGTATTCCGGCGTGGCGTAAAATTTCTGCTCGTCCGCCTTGCGCTGCTTGTATTGCTTGTCGAGATAATTGGAATAGGCGCTGGAGAACTCGCTCTGGTACCTGCGCCACGGGCGCAAGCCGAAGAATTCATCGTAGAGCGACCAGGAAACGGTCAGCATCAGGATGAAATACGGAAATCAGAACCAGCCCGGCCATCGGCCGGCTTGTAACTGGATCATCAGGAGGAATTGGCTCAGGCACCCCGTGCCTCCTTGTCGAATCTTCCGTTGTCATTCTTAGCGAAGCGAGGAATCGCTCTCTGCTTTTAAGTTCAAGAGAAGAGAGATTCTTCGGCAAACTGCGCCTCAGAATGACAATCAAAACCTAACTACAAAACTGCAAACGTTAAATACTGAACCACGGCGTCACCCAGACGTACTTGATGCGGAGCAACAGCCGCAGCAGAATTTTCACCGGCAGGCTCAGCATCAGGACCAGAAACAATTCCGTGGTCACCATCTGCAGCAGCGTCATGCGCTTGAAAATCTTCCGGCTGAAATTCCGTGAGCAGCATCAGCCGGTGCGAGAAATATCCGGCGACCAGGAAATAGAACAGCGAGCGGAAAAATTCCGAAAATGATGCGAGCCAGAATCGGCGCGTAGCTGGCGTTGGCCGCCGGCATCAAGTGCACCAGCCACGAACCGTTGATCCCGAAAATCTGATCCAGGTTGCGGTTCACCGCAAACTCGACTCGCTGCGCGTCCCATGTTTGCCCCGGCCAGAACCACATCCATCCAGGGCCTCGGATGAATGTGCCGATTACAATCATCAAGACCCATAAACCAATAAATCCGAACAGGAACGTCCAGATCGCGAATTTGCGCTGCTTGTAGGTGTAATAGCCGTTGCCCAGAGGATTGGCGTCAATATACGGCACGACCATCAGGCCGACAATGATGAGCGTCGGCATGATCACGCCGGCGATCCACGGATCGAAATAGACAAGCATTTCCTGCAGGCCCAGGAAATACCACGGCGCCTTGGCCGGATTCATGGTGACGTTCGGATTGGACGGCTCTTCCAGCGGCGCGTTCAGCGTGATGGACCACACCATCAGCAGCGCGGTGACCAGAATGGCGGCGACCAAGTTCGATGCGCATCAGGTACGGCCAGGTGTGAACTTCCCGTTCCCACTTCGGATTCCACGGTTCGGTCTTGCGGTATTCGGTCTTGGCGAGAGCCGGGATCGGCGGAGAGTTTGTCGATCAGGCGATCATTGTCGAGCGCCTGGCGGAAGGCGTACCAGACGTAAAATGGGACCAGGAACAGCAGCGCCACGATCGGCACGTTGTCCGGTGCGGAAGCAACCTCCCATATCTGGTGCCAGTTCATATTGGCCTCAAACCCCGCTGGTTAGTTTGTCAAAACCGGTTCTGAAATGCCCTGGTTCCCGCTCTAAATCCGTGGTCCTGAACTCGCTGCGAAAACACCTGCCGCATGCGATGAATTCTCCCATTGCTGCACTGAACCATGCCGCTCGGCCGCAGGATCACCGGCCGGTGGCCCTTCTCTTCCTTGATTTCCGATTCCAGCATCACCGGCGCGGGACCGGAAATTCCGCCGTCCTTGCGCACGCGCCAGAAATGCAGCGCCATGAAGATGCTGGCGATCAGCGGAATCGCGATGCAGTGCCAGATGTAGGCGCGCAGCAAGCGCGTTGGCGTCCACGATCGATCCGCCCAGCAACGCGAAGCGCACGTCGTTGTACGGAGTCATGCCCAGGAGCGCGCCGAACGGGCCCTCCGTTCCTAACAAGGGCGTCGCCCGGGCCATGTTCGTTCCGACCGTGACGGCCCAGAAGCCCAGTTGATCGTCCGGCAGCAGGTAGCCGGTGAAGGAAAGCAGCAGCGTCAGCACCATCAGCAGCACGCCGATGCACCAGTTGAATTCGCGCGGGCGTTTGTAGGAGCCGGTCAGGAACACGCGGAACATGTGCAGCCACACGGCGATGATCATCAAGTGCGCGGCCCAGCGATGCATGTTGCGCAGCAGTTTGCCGAACGGCACGTCGTTCTCGAGATACAGAATGTCGCGGAAGGCCTGCACTTTGCTGGGGTGGTAATAGAACATCAGCAGCACGCCGGTGAACGTGAGCACGATAAACAGGTAAAAGGTGATGCCGCCCATGCCCCAGGTGTATTTGTACTTTACGGCGTCGCGATTGACCTTGGCGGGATGCAGGTGAAAGAAAACGTTGGACAGAACCGAAAGCGCGCGATTGCGCGGCGTCTCGTCGTGCTTGACGCGGAAAATCGAGCGGAAAAGCTGGGTCTTCTCGGGCTCTTTCAGGCCCTCGAGCTCTTCCTTGCCCTTTTCCTTGATCGACTTCCTTGAGGTCGGTGACGTCCTGGCGGACACGGTCGAGCAGTCCCGTTGCCCTTCTTTTCGCCGTTTTCTTCGGCCATCCCTACGCCCCCTCGAGAGACTGTCCCAGGTCCTGAGGAACATCCGATCCAGCCTTGCAGCACGTTCCGAAGCCACTTGCATCTAAACAGGCAGATACGCGCCCGGATCGTTGAACTGATTCACTCCGGCGCGCGGATCATCCATGTACAGCCTGCTCGTATCGACGATCAACTTTCCCGGTCGGATCCATGGCGATGTGCGCGCGGTCCATGGGACGCGGCGCCGGGCCCTTCGAAGTTCACGCCCTCGCTGTCATACCCGCTGCCGTGGCAGGGGCACTTGAACTTATTTTCCGCAGGCTTCCATTCCGGCGTGCAGCCCAGGTGCGTGCAGCGCGCGAAGATCACGAAGATGCGGTCCGGTTCGCGAATCATCCAGACGCGATTGGTCATCAGATAGCGCTGGTCGATGCCCAGCGAAAAGTCCGCCGGATAACCGATATTGAAAATGGTGTTGGGTTCGTACAGCGCGCGCGGAAAGAAAAATCGCAGGAACATCAGCAGATTGATGCCGAGATAGCCGTAAATCATGCCCCAGATCACGCGCCGCCGCATCGGATCCGGCGGGTCCGCGCTCTCGCTTTGGCTTTTGCCGCCGGCTTTGCTGCTGCGGGCGGTGTTGCTGCTGCTGGCGCTCCCGGCCTTCGGCTGCTGGAGGGGCCGGGGTACTTCCGTCGACGGGGTCGGCCATAATTCCGCGTATTAGACCTCTCGATATCAAAAATTATGAATCGATGAAACGATAACAAGAGCCTCATATATTCCGGAAACGGCTATGTCAAGGCGAATCCTTATATTTCCGAAACACTCTCCGATGTCAAGGCGAATTCCCATTTTGGGGAAATTTACGTTTGATCGTGACATTCCAGGAAGCTTCAGGTCGAGGCATTGGGAAACGGCGCAGCGGATTCACTTGCACAGAGATCTGTCCGACGGCTCGCAGCACGAGGTCGGCAAGGCGGAAATAAAGGTCGGCGAATCGCCGACCGCCGGCATCATTTCAAATTGCTCGACGCCGAGTTTCTCCGCCTCTTCGCGGGCTTCGATATTGATTTCGTGAAGAGTTTCGATGTGCTCGGTGACGAATGCGATGGGCACGACCAGCAGATGTTTTTCTCCCGCCCGCGCCAGCTGATCGATGCGTGTCGGTCAGCGAAGGAGACAGCCATTTGCGGCGCCCGACTTTGCTCTGATAGCACAGCGTGTGCGCGTTCTTCCAGCCGCCGCGCTGCATCACGAGCTGCACGGTCTCCTCGACCTGCTGCGCGTAGGGATCGCCGCGCTCGATCAGGCTCAGCGGCAATCCGTGCGCGCTGAAAACGATGTGCGCGCGATCCGGCTCGTCGAAATGCGTGAGCGAGAGCGCGATTTTTTCGGCGACGGCCTGGATGTACAGTGGGTGATCGAAGAACTTTTCGACCGTATGCGCGCGCGGAGCATTTCCGTTCGGGTGGATACAGCCGCTTCCATTCCTTCAGGCTGCTGGACGTGGTGGCGAACGAATATTGCGGATACAGAGGCAGAAGAACAAGTTCGGGCGCGCCCCAGGCGTTCACCTCCGCCGCCGCTTCGGCCGTGAGCGGATTCCAGTAGCGCATGGCGATGAAGCATCGCGCGTCGACGTGCGGCGCGAGGGCCGCTTCCAGCGCGCGCGCCTGGCGCTCGGTCAGCAGCCGGATCGGCGAATGGCCGCCGATAGCGTCGTAATGTTCGCGCACGACTCCGGCGCGCTTGCGCGCGATGTATCGCGCCAGCGGGCGCCGCGCAAACCAGGCGCCGAAGAAATCGATAATGTCAGGATCGCAAAACAGATTGTAGAGAAACGGCTCCACGGCGGCGGGGAATCCGGCCCGCCCAGTTGGAACAGCACCACGCCGATTTTTTTCTTGTCGGTCACTCTTCAGTCTTCGGATTGCGGTTCTGGAGCTCAATGCCGCTCATTCGCTTCGCGTCTCGAGGCCGGCTTACTTTCCGTCTTGTTTCAAGCGGCGAATGTCGTCCTGCAGACTCGCCATGCGGCGCGCCACGGAAAACAGATAGCCGCAAAAGATCAGCCCAGATCGCGATGTAGGCGGCCACCAGAAAATTCAGGTTCTTCATCGCTCATCTCCCAATCAGAGCTCGGATTGCGGCACATCTTCTGCCTGCTGAAGTCGTTCGTCAGCCGTCACTTGTCCGGCGACCGCGCAGCTAGCATGCTCAATCGGCTTCGCGCGGCTCCATGCGCAAGCGCATCCACTTCCGCGCGCAACGCTTCCAGGCGATAGCGCAGACGAATCAGCAGCGTCATCACGCCGAGCGTCGCCACCCAGCACAGCAGCAGCACCCGCCACATGCGCGGATCGAGCGATCCGCCGTCGCCGATCACCGGCTGCGGATGCTGCGTGCGGAACCACCAGATCGAAAAATACACCAGCGGAATATCGAGCGCCGCGAAAATTCCGAACACGGCGGAGACCATCGCGCGGCGCTCCGGTTCATCGACCAGCGTGCGCAGCATCAGATAGCTGACGAACAGAACCCACAGCAGAAACGAGGAAGTCAGCCGCGCGTCCCAGGTCCACCAGATGCCCCACACCGGCTTGGCCCAGATCGGGCCGGTCACCAGCACGATGGTAAAAAATGCCACGCCCACTTCGGCGGAAGCCACGCTCAGCCAGTCCCACTTCAGCGCGCGCGTGCGCAAGTAGGCGATGCTGCCGATAAATACCAGAATGAATGCAACGAAGCCCGACCACGCGCTGGAAACGTGAAAATAAAAAATGCGCTGGATCAGGCCCATGGTGCTTTCCGTGGGCGCCCAGATCAGCGCGCCGTAGCTGGCGGCGGCCAGCAGCAGAAACACGACCAGCGACCGACGGCAGGGAAATCGCCGCGCCGGACTGCGCAGTCTCGCGATTGCTGCCATTCGCCTCGCCATATCATTCCTCCAACAGATATTCGCCGACCAGCCATGCCGCCGTCAAAAATACTACGTCAAAGCATGCCAGAAATGTCAGCCACACCACGGACAATTCCGGACGGATCGCGCAGGACGCCCGACCGTGGCCTCCGTGCTGGCAATCAACACCGGCGCCAGCACCGGCAGCAGCAACAGCGGCAGCAGCAGTTCGCGCAGGCGCGCCTGCGCGGCCACCGCCGAAAATACCGTGCCCGTGGTGGCCAGTGCCGATCGTGCCCAGCGCCAGCACCAGAATCAGCTGGCGCCAGCACCGGAAGAATCGCCATGTTGTACAGCACCGCGAACACCGGCAGCAGGATCACTTCCACCAGCAGCAGAAACAGAAAATTTGCCGCCATCTTTCCGGCCAGAATGCTGAACGGATCGATCGGGCGCGAGGCGCAGCGCCGCCAGCGTGTCGTTGGTCTGCTCGCGCACGAACGAGGGCTGCAGCATCAGCGAACCGGCGAACAGAAATGCCAGCCACAGGAGCCCGGGGCCGAAGCGGCGCGATTCCGGTGACGTGGGATTGAACGTGAAACTGAACAGCACGATCACGATCAGCACGAAGACGAGCGTGGTGCCCAGCAATTCGCGCGAACGAAACTCCGTGCGCAGTTCCTTGGCGAGGATCACTGCCGTGGCGCGCGCCAGGCTCATTGCGCGTCGTCCTTCCGCCGGCGTCGCGCACCGCGGCCAGCGACCAGCACTTCGCTCGGATCGCCGCCCGTTCCGGAATCGTGCGTGACTTTTCCGCCGTCCAGGCGAATCGCGCGCGTCACCGCGTCTTGCGTTTCGTTGCGGCCGTGCGTGCTCATCACGATCGTGCAGCCGGCGGCATGCAGATTCGGCAAGCGTCTGCGCCGAGCCACTGCTGCCCTTCCGGGTCGAGGCCGGCGGCCGGTTCGTCGAGCAGAAGAAGTCCGGGCGACGCGAGCAGCGCGCGGGCAATCGCCAGCCGCTGGCGCATGCCGCGCGAAAATGTTCGGACCAGATCCTCGGCGCGCGCGGCAAGGCCCACGGGTTCGAGCGCAGCCGTGCGCGCGTCGCTACGGGATCCGGCAAGCTCAAAAAGCTTGGCGAAGAAAACCAGATTTTCCTCGGCGGTCAGTTCGTCATACAGCAGCGTGTGATGGCCCGACCATGCCGATTCGTGCTTTTGACTGTCGTCCGAGTCGAGCAGCGGATCGTCCGCCGAGTAAAAGGTAAGCTTGCCCGCGCGAAGGGCGCGAAAGCTGCGCGGCGATTTTCAGCAGCGTGGTTTTTCCGGAACCGTTGTGGCCGACCAGCGCGACACATTCGCCGGCGGCAATTTCCAGCGAAACGCCGCGCAGCGCCATGCGCATTCCGTAGCGCTTCTCGATCGCCTGGAAATGGATGTTCAGCCCCGAGGTTGCAGTCCACCGCTATGCAGGTGACGCAGGTCCGACCGATGCGGAGAGGATTCGGGGCGGACACGCCGGACGGCTCAGCCCTGGACCAGATCGCGCAGCAATTGCTCCGCGCGACCGCGCTCCTGGGCATACTCCTCGTCGGAGATGGTGCCGGCCTGGCGGCGCAATTCGATGCGCAGGAGGGTGTCCTTCAGGGATTCCAGGTTCGAATTCACTTCCTGCGTTACCTGCTCGACTGGCGCTCAGCGGATGGCAGCCGGTGAGGACTTGCGCCGGCTTCGCTTGCGTTGCGCAGCGCGTTGCGCCTTGCGGGCCTTGGCCCCGGAGGCTGCGGCAGGCTCGCTGGCAGACGGTCCAGGAACCGGCTGTTGCGCAGGAGAAGTCCCACGCCCACGGCGAAAATCGCCGCGAGGCCGCCCAGCAGAATCCACTTCTCATCGTCGAGGCGCGCGGGAGCGGTCTTCCAGCGTGGTTCGGGAGCCGGACCGGAATCGCGTCCATTCACCTGATCGGGGCGTTCGCCGCCGCCTGCGGATGGCTTCCGCGGAGCGGTGGCGCCGTGCCGGAAATCGAAACGTCGAAAGCCGTTCCCGCCTTCACGGATTGCTTTCGAAAACACATTGAATCCCTGCTCGGTACCGGCCGGCGTTGAATCCCGGGCTGGAGACCTGCATGGTCGGAGGAACGACGAGCAATACGCGCTGCGACATCGTAGCTGGAGCGATGCGCGAACGTGGCGCTGGTTGCCGGCGTACGGGACGCTGGTAGGAGAGGCGCACGCCATTCTGTCCCGGGCTGAAAGGCATAGGCGATCGCGTAGTGTCCCTTTCCCTTGTCGATCGTGCCCTGCTTCACAGGCATGCCGGAGGGGCCAAAGGTGGAAACCTGGTCGAGTTCCGCGCCCTGCGGAATCGTAAATTCGAAATTTCCGTCCTGCTTGAAATAGGCGGCAGGAGGATTCGAATTGTTCTGGATGGAATACTCTTCGCCGACCATCAGCTTGTCGCCGTTGGGCTGGAAGACCAGCAGGCGCAGGGGAATCTGCAATCGCCGTGGGATTGGTGGTGGGCTCAAAGACGGTAACGTCCACCGTTGGCGTGCCGGGAGTGAGCGGCTGGTGAAAAATCACGCCGCGATAGACCGCGCGGATCAGCATGGGTCCCTGGCCGATCGCCGGGATTGTCAAAATGGTAGTGGCCCTGTGGCGTCGGTTTTGGTGCTGGCGACGATCTGCATGCCGCCCTGCAACTGAATCAGCAGGACGTCCACGCCGGCGGCGGGTTTATTGTCGTTGGTGCCGTTGTGGACGACGCCGGAGACGGTTCCGGCCTTGGCGGCCGTTGCAGCCAGCAGAAGAAAGCGGCACGCCGATCAGGCGGCGAATGTGAGGGGCTGGCGATTTCATTGGAAAAATCAATCCCTTTCGAGTCACGGCTATGCGCTGCACATTTTAAATCTTTGGTACAGAACCTGATTTCCGTAGCACAGGCTTCAGCCTGTGGACTTTCGTCCCTGCAAGCTTTGATGACCGCCACAGGCTGAAGCCTGTGCTACTTGGCGGATCAGTTGTTCCCTGCCGGGACGGGTCGCGGCGCGGCAATGGCGCCTCATTTCCGGTCACGTTTTCAATTTCCAGCAGCACTTGCGCCGCTTCGTTCTCCAGCGAATCTCGCATCTGCTCGTAATCCTGCTCGGCGTACTTCCCTGCGCGATTTTCAAACTTCAGATCGCGCAAATTGTCGTAGATGGAGTCCCGGCGCTCGAGCAACTGATCGAGCTGCGAGCGATGCGGCGCGGAATCGCCGGGATCCGGCTCAATCCAGAAAACAAAAATCAGACCGCGCCAGCGTCAGCGCGACGCAGGCCGAAAGCATGACGGTATCCGGAAGTACGATCGCTGAGGAGCGCCGCGGCCGCGTTCATCAGCTCTTCGGTCTCCTGGTCGGCCTGCTTGCGGGCGCGCTCCAGTTGGACGTCGCGCAGTTCGGCTACGGCAAGTTCGCGGCGCGGCCGGAGCGCTGGCAACGGTTGCCAGCCTTGCGATGTCGCGCTGGCGCCACATGCGGATCAGAGTGATGACGATGCCCAGGCCCATCGCGAACGCAACGCCCGGGAATGTACCAGGCGATGCTGTTGAATCCCGTGGCGGGCGGCTCGCTCAGGACCTTCTCGCCATACTCCTGCACGAAATCCTGAATGATCAGGTCGTCCGGCTTCGCCCTTGGCCACGTGCGCGTCCAGTTCCTTGAGCATGGGCCCGGACGACGGGCAATTGATGTGATTGCACTGCGTGAGAATCTGGCCGCAGCCGCACATGCACATCAACTTTGCGCCCAGGGCTTTGGCGCGATCGGTTTTCTGCGCGTCCACATGCAGCGGGACGCATCGCCGAGGCGATGCCGATCACGTGCCGAAAATCGAGCGCGAATCGGCGCCGGCTTAGTCATGGCCACTCCGGAAGGTTCGGAGCGGGCGGAAAATCGGAACTTGGGCGGGCTGCGTGCCTCCGGGAACTGGCGACGAAACGCTTCCGCGGCCGAAGGCGACATCACCATCACGGCCTGGCGATTCGGCAACAGAGCCAGAATCGTTCCCAGAACCACGACCACGCCGCCAAGCCAGATCCACTTCACCAGCGGATTCAGATAGGCGTGAATCACCGGAAGATTGGTGTCCGGATTCGTGCCGGCGTAGACCACGTACAAATCTTCCCTCAGCGTGGAAGAGATGGCCACCATGGTGCCGGATTCCTGATTGGACGGATAAAAACGGCGCGTGGGATAAAGCATCATCACGCTGCGGCCGTCTTTGTCGACGTCAATCGTGGCGCGCTCGGCGGTGTAATTCGGCTGCTGAGTCGAGTCATAATTCTGCAGGTGCAGCGTGTAAGGCCCGATCGTCATCACCGAACCGGCGGACATGTCCATCTGCTTGTCCTGGTTGAACGCCTGGCCGGAAATGCCGATAAAAACCAGCACCATGCCGAAGTGAACGACGTAGCCGCCGTAGCGCCGCGTGTTGCGCATGGTGAGCTGCCCGACGGATGAAAAAATATTGGCGCCCGTGCGCGCGGCGATGACGCGCGCGCCGCGATAAGAACTCAGCCAGAATCGTAAGCGTCACGAAAACAGAGAGCAGCAGGCAGAGCGTGACGTAGAACTCACGCAGTCCCAGCGCCACGGCGATACCCGCCGCCACGAACCCGCCCATCAGCGGATAGCCGAAATTCTTGCGAAGACTCTCCACCGAAGTTTTTCGCCAGGCCAGCAGCGGGCCCGACGCCCGTCAGGAACAGCAGAAACATGGCGATGGGTATATTGACGCGATTGAAAAACGGCGGACCGACGCTGATCTTGGATCCGCGCACGGCCTCCGAGAGCACCGGGAACAGCGTGCCGGCCAGAACCGCGACGCAGGCCACCAGCAGAATCAGGTTGTTGAACAGGAAGCTGGACTCGCGCGAGAGCATGGAGTCCAGCTGGTTATCGCTGCGCAGGTAGTCTCGATTCTTGAAGAATGCCGCCAGGCACACGAGGATGATGCACAGCAGGAATCCCCAGAACCAGTGTCCGATATTCGATTCGCGCAAAGGCGTGCACCGAACTTACCGCGCCGCTGCGCGTCAGCGATGTGCCCAGGATGCATAGCATGAACGTCAGGAAGACCAGCCAGACGTTCCACACGCGCATCATGCCGCGCTTTTCCTGCATGATCACCGAGTGCAGAAACGCCGTTCCCGTCAGCCACGGCATCAGCGAAGCATTTTCGACCGGATCCCAGCCCCAGTAGCCGCCCCATCCGAGCACGGCATACGCCCAGTGCGCGCCGAGCAAAATTCCCGCGGACTGAAAGCCCAGGCGATCATGGTCCAGCGGCGCGTGAGGTGAATCCACTTCTCTCCCGGGTAGCGTCCCAGCAGCGCGGCCAGAGCGAAGGCGAACGGAATCGTGAAGCCGGTGTAGCCGGAATAGAGCGTCGGCGGATGGATCACCATTTCCGGATATTGCAGCAGCGGATTGAGGCCGCTGCCATCCGCGCGCGTCGCCAGGTGCAGCACGCCGCCGGCGCCGGTTCCGGCCAATACCTGAAATGGGCTGGCGATGAAATTGTTCATCGTCAGAAAGAAAATCTGCACGCCCGCGAGAACCACGCCGACATACGGCATCAATTCGGGATGCTTGCCGCGATAGGTAAACAGCGCGGAGAAAACATAAATCGAAAGCAGAAAGCTCCAGAACAGCAGCGAGCCTTCCTGGCCCGACCACAGGGCGGAGAATTTGTAGATACGGAGAGAGCGCGCGATTGCTGTGCGCGGCGACGTAGGCCATCGAAAAATTGTCTGTGAAGAAGAGGTACCACAGGCTGGCCGTGCCCATCCAGATCAGCACGCAAACGGCGAAGCCCGCATTGCGCGCGGACTTAATCAGCAGCGGGCGGCGCGTGATAATCGCCGCAATGCCGCCGAAAATGGCGTACAGCGCGAAGGCAAACGCCAGTAATAGTGCGTAGGAACCGAACAGATCCAAGTCAGGTCCTCGATTCCGTGCCGATTGGTGCGCTGAGCCAGATGTGCCGACCGGATGGATGCCCGGCAGTCTTGCGCCGGCTCCAGCCTTCTAACTCTTTCCGCCCTGATACGAATCGCCGGAAGCGCCGCCCGGCTGCGCTTGTCCGCCTGGCGCCGCTTCATACTTAGACGCACACTTGGCCTGAACCGTCTCGGCCACAAAACGCCCATCGGGCTCGACTTTGCCTTCGACCAGGCACTGCGCGCCGTCCTTGAAGGTGTCAGGCAGCGGATCGGTGCCTACATAACTGACAGGAAGCGTCTTTCCCTGCTCCACCAGGACGAAATCGATGCGGCCGGAATAGTGCTGAATCGAGCCGTTCTGGACATCGCCGCCGACGCGCAGGCGCTGGTGCAGGGCCGAACCGTTCAACGTGGGGATTTCCGAAATGGTGTGGTAGTACGTCTTGCTCTGCTGCGCGCCCACATAGGCCAGGCAGGAAAGAGTGACGAGAATAATCGCGACTCCAATGCCGAATTTCGCCTTAGTCTTCACGAATTGCCCCCTGCTCCAAAATCCCGTTTCGATGGTGTAAGTGAAATACTATCATACCCCCGCGGAAAGATGATCGGAAGGTGCAGCGCTGGTCACCGCTCTCTGGAACAGTTCCTGCCAACCCTTGTCTCCCGGCCGCGGTACTGGCAAGGGCTGCCCTGTATTTTGCGTGAGCACCGGGCCAACTCCGGCGGCACGAAAGGCTGCCACCAGAGGCAGGAGTCCAGGCCCCAAGGGGGCGATCAGCTTCGGCTTGTAGTTGAACCGGATACGCCGGATTAACGTTGGCGCGAGGCGCGCCACAGTATCCGGAGCAAGTTCCCCGTTCGCAGAACCCGAAGGATCCGCAGGGCACTCCGAGAGGTACGCTAGATAGTAGCCGCGATGTTGAAATTCCCCAAGTAACGCGGAGGCGTCGCTCCCCGCCGGAGATTGGCTGTCTACGTTCGAAATCCCTAGCGCGCCAAGCAATTGCGACTTTTCCGGCGCCGCGTAAAAATCATCCTCCACCCGGTCCGGTGGGGCCGGAGCTACGAATAACACCGAAATGTGCACGGGGCGAAAGCGCGTGGACAGCTCCAGCCGGCGGACGCGCGCGGCGATATGTGCAGGCGACGCCGGAAGGCCACACCCGTCGCATGGCAACAGCAAGGGAGAGGTGTTCATAGACGAGGAATATCGTACAGCAAATCCCCGATCCGGCGATATGGGAAAGCAATTCCAAAAGGCGAACCACGGAAAAAAGAAAAGAGAGCGGGCGCGGAGACAAAAAATGGAATGGCGCGCCGTATCGGGGACGGCGCGCCGTTCCTGGCTCAAGGCCACAGCCTGGGAGTCCAGGGGTGGAGTCAGGCTCCGGATTTGAGCAAACTCAGGAGGCGAGTTCACAGAAAGAAACACGAAGACGGCGGAAAAGTTGCGTGTTCAAAATGGGAATTTGCTGGGACGGCGGGTTGGCCGGCAAACGCTTCCAAGTTCGAACCGAGTCCGAGCGGACAGGTGCGGGCCGCCCAGATCCAAACTATTTCTTGAGCTTATTCTGCAGACAGTACTTTAGCTCAGGGCTGATTTCGCTGATTTCCATTCCGGCACTGACCAGGAACTTACAGCTCAGCAATTCATGAGGTTTTTCTTCATCGGTGAGCTTCCCAACTACGCGGCAATACTGGCAATCCTGGTTCCAACAGAACCTGCCGTAGGGGATGGTTTCCGGGCTAATGTACTGAAAGCAACGGAGAATAGTGTTCTTCTCCGGCACTTGAAAGGTTTTGCCGAGAATCTTGATTTCCACGAGCCGTTCATAGGGCCGAAATACCTGAGTCGTCCCGTTCGTGGGCGCTGGTTCCGTTACCTGTGGTCCGGTTTGCTTTGACATGAGAGGCCTGTCTCCCGTCCATTGAGATTATGACGGGAAGGCGCATGGCAACAACGAAGATGCTGCGAGGTGGTGCGAAACCATAAACGCTGGTGAGGAGTGTGAAATTGCCGGGAAAGGAGAAGGATTGAAGAGGAGTTTTGACACGGAAGTTGGGTGCGTGGCGACTAAGTAGGCTGCAGCGGAATACGAAGGGCTGTCGTGCTGTGCGGAGCGAAGAATCCCTCGGGGACGCCGCGCGCGCATTGAAATCGAAGAGAGATTCTTCGCTGCGCTCAGAATGACAAACTCTTTTTTGGGGCAGCCTGTATAAGCGGTCCACGGAGCACGGAAGCGCATTGCGCGCCTATATGCGCACGGACTCAAAAAACTGGCCCATGCGGCGGAACTTTTCATAGCGCTGTTCGAGCAGCTCGGGGATTGGAAGACGCGAAGAGCTCTGCCAGCGCGTCATCCAGAACACTCGCCCAGCAACGCCGCGGAAGCATCGTGATCGGTGTGCGCCCCGCCTTCGGGCTCCGCAACGATTTCGTCGATAATTCCCAGTTCCTTCAAATCGCGCGCCGTGATCTTCAGCGCCTCGGCGGCCACTTCCGCCTTGGCCGAATCGCGCCACAGGATCGACGCGCAGCCTTCGGGGGAAATCACGGAGTAGACGGAATTCTCAAACATATTCACGCGATCGCCGACGGCGATGGCCAGCGCGCCGCCGGAGCCGCCTTCGCCCGTAATCGTGACGACGATCGGCACCGGCAGGCGGGCCATCTCGCGCAGATTCCGGGCGATGGCTTCGGCCTGGCCGCGTTCCTCGGCGTCAATTCCGGGATAAGCCCCCGGCGTATCGATGAACGTGAAAATCGGACGGCCAAATTTCGCGGCAAGATGCATGACGCGCAGTGCTTTGCGGTAGCCCTCGGGCTTGGCCTGGCCGAAATTCTGCGCCACGCGCTGCTTGGTGTCGCGTCCCTTCTGCTGGCCGATCAGCATCACCGGTCGCCCGTGGTATTTCGCGAAGCCGGTGACCATCGCGGCGTCATCGCCGTAGGCGCGGTCGCCGTGCAGTTCGTGAAAATCCTCAAACAGCAGGCGAACGTAATCCAACATGTAAGGGCGCTGCGGATGGCGCGCCAGCAAAGTTCGCTGCCACGCGCCCATGTGCTGGTAAAAATCGTGGCGAAGCTGGGACACTTCGCCGCGCAGGCGGTCCAGATCGGCGCGGGAACTTCGGGCCGGGCCATGCGCTGCAGGTCGGCCAGTTCCCTCTCCAGCTTCTCGATTTCGTCTTTGCGCGAATCTTTTTTCATTTTCCCAGTAAGACAGGCTTTGCTCTTCAGTAAGTTAAAACGATCTACGCCGGCCCGGTCCGCGCCTCCAGCTCCACCGCATTTTCCCCACACAGCTTGCAAACCTGATTCACAAGTTCCTGATCCGCGCGCACGCGCTGATCGGCGTGCAGCGTGGCCACCGCGCCTTCGGGAGAAATCAGATCAAACGCGACGGAGCAGGATCCCGGCTTGTTGACGAAAAGCTGTTTCAACTCATCCATTATCGTGGCGTCCAAGTGACCGATGTTCACGCGGACGCGCATCACCCCCGGAGCGCGCTGGCCGATGTCTTCCAGCTTTCGGGCGTCCATCACCGCCAGGCGCGTGCCGGCCTCTTCGACGTTGACGCGGCCCTTCAAGAGTCAACGGCGCGTTGCTCTTGAACAAAGCGCTTCGAGGCGCGCGAACGATTCGGGAAACGCCAGCACTTCCAGCACGCCGGTCATGTCCTGCAACGTAAGAATTCCCCAGCGGTCGCCTTTTCGTGAGCGCATGCTGCGCATGGCGATCACGATGCCCGCCGACGGTGATTTCTTCGCCATTGCGGCGGCCTTCCATCGCGGCGAGATCGATCGCGCCTAGTTCCGCAAGCTTTGACGCGTACTTGGAAAGCGGATGGCCGGAAATATAAAAACCGACCGTGGCAAATTCCGAAGCCAGCATTTCGTGCTCCGGCCATTCTTCGAGATCCGGCAACGGCTCATCGGCCGGTTCCGGAGCGGCAGAAGCTCCGCCAAACAGTCCGTGCTGGCCGCTCGTTTCTCGCGCTGGCGGCGCTGCGCCTTTTCCATGGCGCGGTCAATCACCGCGAACATCTGCGAGCGTCGCGCGCCGAGCGTATCCATGGCGCCGGATTTGATCAGGCTTTCCAGAACGCGCTTATTCAGCAAGTCGGAATCGATGTGATCGCAAAACTGGTAGATGGAAGTGAAACGTCCGAGTTCCGTCGCGCGCGTCCAGAATTCCCTTGACCGTGTTTTCGCCGACGTTCTTGATGGCGCGCAGTCCGAAGCGGATGGCTTCGCCGACCGGAGTGAAATCCAGGTCGCTGGAATTGACGTCCGGAGGAAGCACGGTGATGCCCATGCCGCGCGATTCGTTGATGTACTTCACCACTTTTTCGGTGTTGCCGGTTTCCGAGGTCAGCAGCGCGGCCATGAATTCGACCGGATAATGCGTTTTCAGATAGGCGGTCTGATAGGCCAGCAGCGCGTAGGCGCAGGAGTGCGACTTGTTGAATCCGTATCCCGCAAATTCGGCCATCAGATCAAAAATCTTTTCGGCCTTTTTCGCGGTTGACTTTTCGCGCGGCGCATCCCGCCAGAAATTTTTCCCTCTGCGCGGCCATCTCGTCGTGATTCTTTTTGCCCATGGCGCGGCGCAGAATGTCGGCTTCGCCGAGCGAAAATCCGGGGAGGCGGTTGGCGATCTGCATCACCTGTTCCTGATACAGGATTACGCCGTAGGTTTCCTCCAGAATTTCCTTCAACTCGGGCAGATCGTAGGTGACTTTTTTCTTGCCGTGCTTGCGGTTGATGAAATCGTCGATCATGCCGCCCTGAATCGGGCCGGGACGGTAGAGCGCGTTGAGGGCGGTCAGATCTTCCAGGCGCGTCGGCTGGTAACGGCGCAGAATGTCGCGCATGCCGTGCGATTCAAACTGGAAGATGGCCGTGGTCTCGCCGCGCGCAAATAGCTTGTAAGTCGCTTCGTCATCCAGCGGCAGCGTGCTCGAGATCGACATCGACGCCGCGATTGTGCTCGATCATGCGCACGGCGTCGTCCAGCACGGTGAGCGTGGTCAGCCCGAGGAAATCCATTTTGAGCAGGCCGATGTGCTCCAGGCCCTTCATGTCGTATTGCGTCGTGATTTCATCCCGGTTGGACTTGTACAGCGGGACGATGTTGGTAAGCGGTTCGGGAGAAATCACCACGCCCGCAGCGTGCGTGGAAGCGTGCCGCGCCAGACCCTCCAGGCGCTTGGCGACTTCCATCAGGTCCGTGTAGCGCGGCGTCGCTGTCGATCTGGCTTTTCAACTGCGGCGACTGCTTCAGACGCTTCATCCAGCGTGATATTGAGCTGCGCCGGAACCAGCTTGGCGATGCGATCCACTTCCCCGTATGGCAAATCCATGGCGCGGCCAACGTCCTTGATCGCGGCCTTGGCCGCCATGGTTCCAAAGGTGATGATTTGCGCCACGTTGGTGCGGCCATATTTCCCGGTGACGTATTCGATCACTTCGCCGCGCCGCCGCATGCAGAAGTCGATGTCGATATCAGGCATGGACACGCGTTCTGGATTCAGGAATCGCTCAAAAAGCAAATCGTACTGCAGCGGATCGACGTCCGTAATCTGCAGCGCGTAGCTCACCAGGCTGCCCGCCGCCGAACCGCGTCCCGGGCCGACGGGAATTCCCTGCGAGCGCGCATAACGAATAAAATCCCAGACGATCAGGAAGTATCCGGAGTAGCGCATCTTCTGGATCATGCGGATTTCGTTGGTCAGGCGCGTTTCGTACTCGGCCAGCGATTTCCGCAGCATGCCGGCCTTGGCGCGCGCTTCCAGAATCGGCACGCGAGACGGCAAATCCTTCGCGTGACCACTGCTTCGAAATAGGTGTCGACCGTATGGCCTTCGGGAACCTGAAAATCCGGAAACGAATTCTGCATCGAGTCGATCTTGACGTTGCAGCGTTCGGCGATCGCCACGGTGCGTTCCAGCGCGTCGGGAATTTCGCCAAACACCTGGGCCATTTCCTCGCGCGGTCTTGAAGAAAAACTGGTCGGTGGCAAATTTCATGCGATGCGTGTCGCTCATGGTCTTGCCGGTCTGAATGCACAGCAGAACTTCCTGGGCGTGCGCGTCGGCAGTGCGTCAGGTAGTGGCAATCGTTGGTGGCCACCAGGGGAATTCCGGTTTCGCGCGACAAACTGACGATTTTCGGATTGACGCGCTTTTCAATGTCCAGGCCCTGATCCTGAATCTCCAGGAAGAAATTCCCTTTTCCGAAAATGTCGCGCAACCGATAAGCGGCTTCGCGCGCCTGCTCGGGACGTTCCTCGACCAGATTTTCGGTGACCGCTCCGCGCAAACAGGCGGACAGCGCGATCAATCCTTTGCTGTGCTTGGCCAGCAAGTCGTAATCGATTCGCGGCTTGTAATAAAAGCCTTCGAGAAATCCCGCGGAGACCAGCTTGATCAGATTGCGATAGCCTTCGGCATTTTCGCAGAGCAGGACCAGGTGATTGGTGCCGCGCTGGCCCGGTTCGGCGGCGGCCCGGAGCGTGCCGTCGGCGCTCGCGCTGCGACGATTTCGCCGCGATCGTGCCGGCTGCCCTTGGCAACATACACTTCGCAGCCGATGATGGGCTTCACGCCGCGCGTTTTGGCTTTGTGGTAGAAGATTCGGCGGCAAACAGATTGCCGTGATCGGTGACGGCCACGGCCGGCATCTTGCGGCGCGCCGCTTCGTCGACCACCTCTTCGAGGTCGCAAGCTCCATCCAGAAGGCTGTAATCCGTGTGCAGATGCAGGTGAACAAATCTGGGAGTTTCCATGCCGAACGCTATTCTAATCGCGCGCGAGGATTTTTTGCTACGGCACGATTGAGAGTTCGTCGCGCGGAAGTGGGAAGCAATCGAAGCGAGAGCGCGCCTAGGCCGGCGTGAACGGGCAATAGGCTCGATTAAGTCCACAATTCACGTGCACTTAAGAACGTGATCTGCTGGAATCCGACCTCCGGCAATTAGGCTCTTCGAATCTTTAACCGCTGCCGGATTATTTTTTCTTTGATTTCGGCTTCAACTTCACCTTCGGAGCGGGCGCCGATTTTCCCGGAGCCATGCGGTGTGGCTCGATTTTTGGCGGCGTTACCGGCCCGGTGGCAGCGGCTTCCGGCCTGGACGGGGCTTCGCCTTTCTTCTTGGGCTTTTCCGGCTTCTTCTTTTCTTCGATTTTTTTCGGTGCTTCCTTGATGCCCGCCAGCTTTCGCAGAATCTTGGCGTGATCTTCCGGCTTGCGCGCACGGCCCAGCAGCTGCAACTGGAAGAAATCCTCCACAACCTTGTCGAATTTGGGGCCGTGCTCCATGCCCAAAACTTCCAGCTCGGTCGCCACTCCGGGCAGCGCCATTGCCGCAGCGGCTTCCACTTGCTGAAATAAGTGCGAATTTTTCCCACCGCCTTCGCGTTAGAGGATTCCGCAAGAATGTAGGCCAGCACGTCCAGCGACGCATTTTCCAGGAAGGCATACGCGTCGCGGGGGGAGGCCGTTTTCGGGCCGGTGAGCAGCTTCACGACCTTCGAGGACTCTCCGCTCCAGATCCTCGTACAGCGCGCAACTCCGCAGGCAGGAAATCCCAGTTGCCAGCACGGCTTTTCGTTCAGTGTCCTTCAGTCGACCGAAAATCGCGGTGGTCATCGGTGCGAACAGTCGCGGCCGTAATCCGGCGGACAACATATCGTCGCGAACTTTGGAAATCCGGTTGATGGCTTCGTAATCGGGATGTTGCTTCGCCAGAGTGGGGTTGACCACTTCCAACAGATCCTTGGATTCCCAGGACTTCAGCACCTGCGCCGGCTTTTCCTCGCGCGCGATTTGTCGGAATTCGCTGCCGGCGTCTTCCGTCGAAATAGCGTCTTGGTGCAGTTTGCGCTCCATGGCCAGATTGAAACCAGTCGCTGGTGCGCGATTCCAGCTTGAAACCCATGCGCGCCGCATAACGCAGCGCCCGCAGCAGGCGCACCGGCTGATTGGTGAAGCTGTGAATGGACAACGCTCGAATTTCGCGCCGCTCGAGATCGGCCAGGCCGTTGGTGGGATCGAGCAGCAAGCCGCGCGAATTCGGAGTTCAGGGAAATGGCGATTGCGTTGATGGAGAAATCGCGGCGCTCAAATCCTCCATGATGGTCGAGAAACGAATTTCCGGTTTTCGCGCCCGGACGCGAATAGACTTCCTCGCGCGCGGCGGAGATGCTGACATCCACGTCCCCGGCGAGAAGCAGTTCGCGCCGAGCGTTGCGAGTCATCCTGTTTGATGACTTTCGCGCCGTCGTTCTCGCAGTTCGTGAATGATGCGAGAGGGATTGCCCTCGACCATGAAATCCAGATCGCGAATGGACATTCCGGACACCATGTCGCGCACCGCGCCGCCCACCAGATAAAGATTGGCACTCGGACGTGGCGGCCAATTCCTGAATTCGCACCATGGCGGCGCGCTGCTCCAGAGAGAACCGGCTTTCGAGCTGGTACATATAATCAGGCATGCGTTTCCGTCCTCGGCCGGAGTTGGCGCGCCAAAAGCGGCGCTGCTTTTCCGCCGAATCGAATTTTGTCCGCCACGGAAGTTTTCCGTGGCGTCTATCTTGGCCTTCACGCGCGCGGGTGATGTGCCTTGTAAATCTCTTTAAGCGCTCCTCGACCACATGCGTGTAAATCTGAGTCGTTGAAATATCCGCATGGCCCAGCATGAGCTGGACCGAACGCAGATCCGCCCCGCGCTCAAGCAGGTGCGTGGCAAAACTGTGACGCAGTTTATGTGGCGTCAGCCGTCCACGCAAACCCAACTTCACACCGTAATCGTGCAGAATCTTCCAAATGCTGATTCGGCTTAGCTTACGACCGTGCCGGTTGACGAAAAGCACCTGGTTGTGAGGTGGCGGCCCGCCGAACGGGGACAACTTTGGCCGGGATTCCGCCAGGTATTGCTCCACAGCCTCGATCGCTTTTCGACCGATCGGCACCAGACGTTCCTTATCGCCCTTGCCGATGCAGCGTACGCATCCCATGCGCATGTCGATGTCGCAGATACGCAGGCCGAGCAATTCCGAAACGCGCAACCCGGTCGAATAGAGTACCTCCAGCATGGCGCGATCCCGAAGTCCCAAGGGCGTCGTCACATCCGGAGCTTGTAGTATACTGTCGATTTCTTCAACCCGGAGATACGTCGGCAAGCTTTGCCGGACTTTTGGTGATTCCAGATTTTCAGTCGGGTCGAGCGGTAACCTGCTCTTCCATCAACGCATATTTGAAAAATCCCCGAACAGACACCAAATACCGCGACACCGACCGGCTATCTAGCTTTGCTTTGTACAAGCTGGAAAGAAAATCAACCACGTCCTCGCGGTTCACCTCTGCGCAATTTCGCGCTTTTCCGCGTTGCCAGAAATTGAGCGAACCGTTTCAGATCCCGTCCATACGCCAAGATCGTGTTCTGAGAAAGGCCCTTTTCCACTCTTAAGTAGCTTAGAAACACATGGATGGCAGTTTCCATTCAGATCAGCCTACCAGCCCCATCTTGTCCGGCTGCTCGCGATCCCGCGTAAATGCGATACCATAAACCTCGCTGATTTCGTCGCAGCGAAGCAGCCCATGCAAGGCCAAGATACGATAGCGTCGCCCCGCCAATCAACGCAATAAACACAATTAATCGCGTAAAGAAATGATGAATGATGTCAAATTGGGTATAACGCAGCCCAAACCAGCATAAAACCCCCATTACGGGGCACAGATCGCGATCTTGCCGTGGGACGCAGAATTTCCCAGGTTCCCAGCCGCCCGAAGCGCAGCCGAAACACCGTAAACAGAACCAGAACATTGAAGTATCCGGCCAAGGCGCTGGCCAGAGCGGGACCGCCATTCTTAAATTTGGCGAAGAAATAGAAAAGAAAAATCACATTGAGCACGATGTTTACCAGCACCGTCAATAAACGCAACGCGCACCGGCGTGCCGGTATCCTGCGTTGAATAGAATGCCGGCACGATCAGCTTGACCATCGCGAAAGCCGGCAATCCCAGGAGTAATAAAGCAAGCGCGCGGGCCGTCAGGCGCGTCGATTCAGCCACGAACAGGCCGTGCTGGAACAAGACCTGTACGATCGGCTCCCGCAGAATCACCAGTCCGACCGCTGCAGGAATCGTTATAAAACTGACAATTCGCAGCGCAAAACAGAAACGTCTTCTTCATCGCCTCATAATCGCCGGCGGACGCCTGATGCGACATCATCGGGAGGATGGCCGTCGCCATCGCGATGGCATATCCGCCCAACACCAATTCGGTGACCCGGTCCGCCACGTACAGCGAGACCAGGCTTCCCTCGCGGCATCACCTTGGCGTTGGCGAAATATCGTATCGATCAGCAGATTGATCTGCGCAATTCCGATCCCGAAAAAGCCCGGGACCATCAGCCGCGCTACGCGGCGCACCCCGGGATCCGTAAACGAAACATCGAAATGGAAGTTCATACCGCGTCTTACAAGCTGCGGCACCTGCAGAAAAAATTGAAAAATACCCGCCAACCAGCACTCCCACCGCCAGAGCCGCCGCGGGACTTGCGAAATATCTCCACACAGCCGCCATCGAAAAAACGATGAAGGATACATTCAGCAGAATGGGAGTGGCCGCAGGCAATCCAAAGACGTGAAAGCAGTTCAGAATCGCCATGGCCAGCGCCGCCATTCCGATAAACAGAATGTACGGAAACATCAGGCGATTCAGATAGACGGCTTGCATTCTGGATTTGGCTCTTGCCAAACATCGAAAATAATCGAACGGACAGCGGAGAAAAGACAACTCCCAGGACGGTGAGCGCGGCCAGGACGACGGAGAATGTCCAGAAAAGACGATTGGCGAAGGCCCAGGTTTCTTCGCGGGAACGGTTTCGCATGTAATCGGTAAAGACCGGAATAAACGAAGCGGTCATCGAACCTTCACCAACCAAGCGTCGAAGAAGATTGGGAATTCGGTAGGCCAAAACGAAGGAATCCGCCAGTCCGGTGGTTCCCAGCAGCAAAGTTAAACGTTGGTCGCGAACGTATCCGAAAATACGGCTGACGACGGTAATGATACTAATAATGGATGCTGACTTGAGAATCTGCCGCTTATGGGTGAAGATTTCGGTCAAAAGAGCGAGGCCCCCAGTCATAGCCTCCGCCTAAACCTTTGAAAAATATACACTTGACAGCAAAAGAGCGCCTAACATAACATAGTTGCGCTCGACTCGCAAGACCCCAGCTTGCGGTCTGCCCCTGTGAAAGTACGAATTCCACCTTCTACGCATAAAAAGGTCGTCGTGTGGTTCCTGGATCGCACGGTGTTGCGCGGATATTTCAATCCCGCCAAATTGGGAGTCGGCCGAAGCGCTCGAACTGCTGACCCCGGACGGCGAGCAGCGTAGCTTTGACTCGGCGGAAGTCCGCGAGCATTTACTTTGTACGCGAGTTTTTGGATGACTTTGAGCCGGAGCGAAAAGCCTTCCTTTCCAGGCCGAAGCTGGACGGGTTGTGGGTGCGACTGAAATTCCGCGACGAGGACACCATCGAGGGCGTGGTTCCCAACGACCTGCTTTCCCTGCTGGACCGCGGCGTGCAAATCACTCCCCCCGATTTGCACGGCACGACGCTGAATATTTTCATTCCCCGCACGGCGCTATCGGAAATGACGGTGCTCGGCGTGGTAGGAATTGCGCGCCGAAAGCCGCCCGCGCCTGCGCAGCCCGGACTTTTCAACGATTAAAGTCCCACCTCCTCTTCCTGCAATCTTCTCGCGTCTGCGCTTCAGACGCGGAATCGGCCGCAACAAAAACCAAAACTGTTTTGAATGTTGTAGAGTGAACGACGAGCGTCGGCGGTTTAATTCCTTCCGGCGAATATGGCTTTGAGGAGATGGTGACATGAAACTCGGCGAACTGGCCGCGCGGCTGGGCTGCAAGCTGGAGGGCGACGCGGACGCTGAGGTTCACGGAGTCGCGGGAATTGAGAGCGCGCAGGCCGGCGAAGTGACGTTTCTGTCCAATCCGAAATATTCGCGCCAAGCTTGCCACGACGCTGGCGTCCGCGGTGTTCGTCGGCGAAAAGACTGCGATTCAGCGTGTCGCCGGGCTGCCGTCGCTGTCGGCTCTCCGCTCGGCGAATCCGTATTTCGATTTCGCGCGGGCTATCGAGCTTGTTTTCCACGCCGGTTGCTTACCCACCGGGGATTCATCCCACGGCCGTGATCGCGGGGTCCGCGAAAATCGGAGATGGTGCGCACATCGGCCCGCACTGTTTCGTGGATGAAAATGTCGAGATTGGGCGCAACGCGGTTTTGCACAGCTTCGTGACCATCTATCGCGGCACGGTTATTGGCGACGATTTCATGGCGCATTCGCAGACCGTGGTGCGCGAAGGCTGCACGATCGGCAATCGCGTCATTCTGCAAAACGGCGTGGTAATCGGCGGCGACGGCTTCGGCTTCGCCAAGCGATCGGATGGCCGCTGGCACAAGATCATGCAGAATGCGCCCGTGGTGATCGAGGATGACGTGGAGATTCAGTCCAACTCCTGCGTCGACCGCGCAACGGTCGGCGAAACCCGCATTCGCCGCGGCGCCAAAATTGACGATCTGGTTCTGGTCGGCCACGCCTGCGAAGTGGGCGAGGACGCCATCCTCTGCGGCCAGGTGGGCCTGGCGGGATCGACGCGCGTCGGCAATCGCGCGATCCTGGCCGGGCAAGTCGGATCCGCCGGGCATCTGGAGATTGGCGATAACGCGGTGATCACCGCGCAAAGCGGCGTCCACACCAACATTCCGTCCGGCGAAATGTGGTCCAGTTCCCCGGCAATCGAAAACAGGCTCTACCTCAAGTCCATGGCCGCACTGAAGCATTTGCCGGAATTGCAGAAAAAGGTGCGCGCGCTGGAAGAGGAATTGAACAAGAAGAGAACCGAATCGGAATAGAGGGGATCATTCGTGGGCGCGGCGGTCACGGGAAAATTGGCCCTGTATAGCCGTTCTGCTACCGGAATTCACCACTCAAATGTAAACTTCGCCAGAAATTAAGTCGCTGCTGGAAGCGGCTTCTGATCATCCGGCAATTCCGCCGCAACCGCATCGTGAACCAGTTTCGCCAGCTCATCTCTCTGCTCGACCGTGAATTTTGAGGCATCGATCGGCTTGCCGAATCGCACCGTAACTCTTCCGGGCCGGATGATCAGTGAATTCTTGGGCATGATGCGATGCGCACCCGAGCAGGCCACCGGCACGATGGGAATTCCCGCCTCGATGGCCATCACGAACGATCCCTTCTTGAAGCGCAACAGCCGACCATCGGGGCTGCGAGTCCCTTCGGGATAGACCAGAAACGAAAATCCTTCGCGGATGTATTCCACAGCCAGCTTCACGCTGGCCAGCGCGGCATCGCGATTTTCGCGATCCACCGGAACGAATTTCGCCAGCCGAAATGCAGTTCCGACGACGGGGATATCGAACAACGATTTCCGGCCGAGGATGGCAATCCGGCGCGGAATGGCCCCTACAATGGCCGGCGCATCGGCATTGCTGGTGTGGTTCGCAGCAAAGATGCACACGCCCGGCAGGAATATTCTCGCGGCCCTCGACGGTGACTTTTTCCCCGGCGATGCGCGTGACGTAAACCACCATTTTGACGCCGGCCCAATACATCAGCGTGGCGGACTTGGTGATCAGAGTCAGCAAAATGAGCGGCGGCCCCAACACCAGGGTGCAGAGCGACATGGCCGTGGCGACGAAGGCTGTGCGTATCATGTCAGGGAGTGGTGACGCCGCGCAGAATGCCTTCGCGAATGCGCCGCTGCTTTTCCGTGGGCGAGCCGATTTCCGAAATCTGGTAAACCGCGTCCGTCTGGCGGCCTAGCGGAAACGACAATTCGCGCACTTCCCCGCCGCGCTGAATTTTCAGAGTGACGCGTTCGTCCGGCTGGTGATCCTTCAACCAGCGATCCAGGGAGCGCGGGAACGCCTCGCCGTTCAGCATCAGCAGGACGTCGCCTTCCTTCAACCCGGCATCGGCGGCACCGCTTTCGCGTTCTACCGAGAGAACGCTTGTCGGAACAGCGGAGTCACGCGCCGTCGAGAAACCCAGCGTGGCGCGCCGCTGGCTGGAGTCGCGAATGGCCAGGCCGGCGCGGCCGAGAAAATCTGGATACGGAATCTCGTCGACGCCGGAAATGTAACGGCGGAAAAAATCCGAAAGGTCGGCGTCCGCGCTGGGCGCCTTGCGGCGAATCACTTCCTCCATCGCCGCGCGCAGGCCGTTGCTATCGTCATAGAATCGTCCCTGCTTGGCATATTCGTCGTTCAGCGTTCGCAGGACGTCGTCCAGGCTGGCCCGATTGTCCGTGCGGTCGCGCATCAGGATGTCCAGCATCACTCCCACAATCTGCCCCTTGTTATAGTACGAAATGCTTTCCTCAGGGCGCGTGTAGAGCGGATATTTCTCAAACCAGGTGTCCAGGCTGGATTGCTCGACGCTCTGCCAGCGGTGCGCGGGGCGCGACTGCAATTCGCGAATTTCGTCCGCCAGATTTGCGTAAAACTGCTGCGTGGACCAGACTCCCGAGCGCAGCAACGCGTAGGAACCATAGGTATTGGTCACGCCCTCCGCGAACCACAGCGAGCGGGTAAACATTTCCTTCGTAAAGTCGACCGGCTCGAGCGACTGCGGGCGGATGCGTTTGACGTTCCAGGCGTGGAAAAATTCATGCGCTGAGTAGCTGGGCAATTGCGCCGCGACGTCGGCGGAAATGGCCGTGCAATTCATGTGCTCCATCCCGCCGCCCCCGACGTTCGGGCCCACGTGAAAGAGAAAAAGATATTCGCGAAACGGCGCCCCGCCCATCAGCGAAACTTCGTAGTCCACGATTCTTTTCAATGCATCCGACAGCCTTGCGCGATCGCCGCCGTCGCCGTGAATGACCACGCGCACGGGTTTTCCTCCGGCTTGAATGCGGAATTCATCGAAGCGCCCGATTTCCACGGGGGCGTCAATCAGCGCGTCATAGCTGGGAGCGGCGTAGCCTCCCGCCGCGTGCCCGCCCGCTGGGGCGGCATCCAGCTCCACCGCTACGCGCCAGCCCTCGGGCACATCCTCGAAATCGACGCGCGTGTCTTCGGCTCGGCGGTTCACAACGTACAGCAGCATCGTTCCGAAATTCAGAAATGCGTGGTCGGGATTCAATTGCGTGGCAAAGGGACCGGCCTCATCCCACAAGATCCCGTAATTGACTACTACCGTGCCGTTGGCAGCGATGGTCCAGGTGTCCTTATCAAGTTTCTGCAGCGGGAGCGAGTGTCCTTCGTCATCACGCGCGGTGACCTGCATCATGTGCGAGGCGAAATCGCGGATTTCGTACAGGGCATTCCAGGCCGGCATCTGCAGTACGACGCGCTCGTGGACGTCCGGGATGCGCATCGTGACGCCCAGGACGTGATGTTCTGGATGCGCTAGCGAGACCGTGTATCCGACGGTAGCCTTCGCCGAAGCAGCGCATTGCAAAATCGCCGCAAGGACGGCCGCGCGCAGCCAGAAGCGGTGGCAACCTGTCATGCCTTGAATTTCCCGGCGGGAGTTCCGTGCTCCTGCAGTCTGGCCAGAAGCTTGCCGCACAAGCCGTCAAAGCTGCCGTTGGACATGATCAGAACCAGATCGCCTCCGCGCACCTTGCCCGAAAGATAGTCCGCGATCTCCTCGGCCGTGTCGAATCCCACGGCGGAGCGTCCCTGCCGCGCGAATCTTTTCCAGCACGCGCACTGGCGACATTCGCTCCTCGTCGCTCAACAGATTGGCGCGATTTACGGCCCCAAGAATGGCCGCATCGGCCACGGACATCGCATCGGCCAGGTCGTTTTCAAAAACTTTGCGGCGCATGGTGTTGGATCGCGGTTCGAACACGCCCCACAACCGGCGCCCCGGCCAGCGGCTGCGCGCGGCCTCCAGCGTGGCGCGAATCGCCGTGGGATGGTGCGCGAAATCATCGACCACCAGCACGCCCGCCGCTTCGCCTTTTACTTCCAGCCGCCGCAGCACGCCGCGAAATTCAGCCAGGGCCCCGGCAATAGCCTCTCCGCTGACGCCGCGGCCGTGGGCAATGGCGATGGCCGCGACGGCGTTCAGGACGTTGTGACGGCCGGTGAGCGACATCGAAACACGCGCTACTTCTTTTCCTCCGCGCGAAACGCGAAAACGCGTCGCGCCGTCCGTAATCTCCAGATCGCCGGCCAGCCAGTCGACGCCGGGCGTAAATCCATACGTTTCCACCCGGCTGTACGCTTTTTTCAGCACTCCGCGAACCGTTTCGCTTTCTCCCCACGCGACGATACGCCCGCTGCTCGGCACCAGATTCACCATGCGGCGGAACTGCAATTCGATCGCCGCCAGATTTTCGTAGATGTCGGCATGATCGAATTCCAGCGAGGTAATAATCGCTTCCTGAGGATGGTAGTGCAGAAATTTCGGCGCCTTGTCAAAAAACGCCGAGTCATATTCGTCGCCTTCCAGCACAAATTCCTTGCCGCCGCCCAGCCCAAAGCTGCGTCCGAAATTTTCCGCCACTCCCCCAATCAGAAAATTCGGGCGCCGCCCGGCGTAATGCAGGATCCAGGACAGCATGGACGTGGTGGTTGTCTTGCCGTGCGTTCCAGTAACGATTAGTGAATCATGGCCGGGCAGAAAAAATTCTTCGAGCGTTTGCGGCAGCGAGCGGTATGGGAGCTTGCGATCGAGCACCGCTTCCACTTCCGGATTCCCGCGCGAAAGGGCGTTTCCCAGCACCACGATGTCCGGGGCAGGCTCCAGATTCGCTGCGGAAAAGCCGTTGGTCCAGCGGATGCCCAGCTTATCGAGTAGCGTAGATGCGGGCGGGTACACACCGGCGTCGGAACCTGTAACGTGGTGGCCGCTCTCGGCCAGCATGCCCGCGAGCGGAGTCATGGCCGCTCCGCCGATTCCCGAGAGATGAAAATGTAGTGGCTTGCTCATGCGCGCACCGCCGGTTCTAGAATATCGAGCCGCCCTTCGCCTGCCGCATGCAATTTCGCACGGACGCCAAGCGGCATCGTCAGCATGGGACGCGTGGTGTGGCCGAAGGGCGCGCCGTACACGATAGGAATTCTAAGTGGTCCAAGAATCCTCCGGCAGACATCGGCCACCGTAACGTCACTGCCTTCGGGCGCCTCGGATTCCGGGAAATCGCCAAGGATGATTCCGCGGACGCCGTCAAACTTTCCAGCCTGCTTCAGATGCAGCAACATGCGATCCAACTGGTACGGCCTTACCCCGCGATCCTCGAGTAACAGTATCGCGCCGCGCGTATCGAGTTCCCAGGGCGTGCCGAGCGAAGTTTCGATCAGCGTAAGGCAGCCGCCCAGCAGCGTTCCCTCAGCCTTGCCTCGGGAGAACGATTCCCCCTCAAGCGGCACGGTCCAGCCGCTGTTGGTGGCCGTCATGGCCCACATAAAAGTGTCCGGATCGAAACCGCCGGTCGCGTTCGGGCCGGCGTCAAATCCCCCGGCCACCAGCGGACCGTAGAATGTGACCCAGCGAAGCTTCTTCCAAAGATAAAGATGCACCGAGGTCAGATCGCTGAATGCGCAAAAAATCTTGGGCTGCTTGAAGCGCTCGGCTTTCAGGCCGTCCAGGACTTCGGCGCTGCCGTAACCGCCGCGCGGGCACATGATGCCGCGGATTTCACGGCTCTCCAGCGCAGCCTGCAAATCCTTGCGGCGCTCCGCCAGCGTCGCCGAAAAATATCCGTCCGGACCGCGCCGGGATTTGAATCGCTGTACACGGTAATCGAGCCGCTCCAAAGTTTCGCAGCCGCGCACCACACGCTCTTCCTTTGCCGCGCTGGCCGGCGCCACCACGGCGATCGTGCTCCCGGGGATGAGCGCCAGCGGTTTGCGAGTCTTGGTCATGGAAGAGGACGACAAAACAGCAGTATACAACGCGGCGGCAGGCCGCAAGTCACCTCGCCGCAGCAGGTGTTGCCCGGATCGTAATCGGGCGAGGCTCGAAGTTACAGGTCAAACTGCGTCATTTTGTGGAAATGGCGGGATCGCGCCGTAATCTCAGACTTTTTCAGGGAGCGCAGCCGGTCCAGGCCAAATTTTTCCACCGCGAAGCTCCCCATCACCGAGCCGTAGACCATGGCGCGGCGCAGCGCCGCATCATCCACCTTGCGCGCCGTGGCCAGATAGCCCATAAAGCCGCCGGCGAACGAATCGCCCGCACCCGTCGGATCGTGCACGTGCTCGAGCAGCAGGCCGGGAACGTTGAAGACGCGATTCTGGTGCACCAGCATGGCGCCGTACTCGCCGCGTTTAATCACCAATGCTTTGGGACCGAGTTTGAAAATATGGCGGGCCGCGCGCAGCAGATTGTGTTCGTCAGAGAGTTGCCGGGTTTCGGAGTCGTTGATCACCAGGATGTCGGTATGCTTCAGCGTTTCGCGAAGTTCCTTGGGCGTGCGCTCGATCCAGTAGTTCATGGTATCCAGGGCTACAACCTTCGGGCGGCGGCTTACCTGATGCAGCACGGACGCCTGCAGCGAGGGATGAATGTTGGCCAGGAAAATGATTTCGGATTTGAGATAGGCCGCGGGCAGGCGCGGATTGAAGTCAGCGAATACATTCAACTCGGTGGCCAGCGTGGTGCGTTCGTTCATGTTGTCGCTGTACTTCCCCGCCCAGAAAAACGTTTTCCCATCCGCGCGCTCCAGGCCCTGCGTGTCGATGCGCCGGCCCTTGAAGATGGATTCATCCTTGGCCGTGAAGTCCGTGCCCACGATTCCCACGAGATTTACGTGGGTAAAATAACTGGCAGCGACCGAAAAATAAGTCGCGGCGCCGCCCAGCATGCGGTCCACCTTGCCGTGCGGGGTTTCCACGGCATCAAACGCCACCGATCCGACAACGAGTAGGGACATGTTCAGCGGGCTCCAGGCTTAAGGTATTTTCCTGCGATCACGTGCAGGCGCTTGCGCGCCGCCGCGGGAATCACGGAGGGATCGGTAATAATCGCGTGCGCCAGGGCGCGGCCGCATTTGCAGGAGCGTTCGGCGGGCATAGAGCGGACGGCTTCGCGAATCACGTTCTGCGCGTTCTCCGCGTTTTTGTTCAAGTTGGAAATAATTTCATCGAGCGTGACCGAGGAATGTTGGGGATGCCAGCAGTCATAGTCGGTGATCATGGCTACGGTGCAGTAGCAGATTTCGGCTTCGCGGGCCAGCTTGGCTTCGGTGAGATTGGTCATGCCAATCACGTGGCAGCGCAACTGCCGGTACACGTGCGATTCCGCAAGCGTGGAAAATTGCGGGCCCTCCATGCAGAGGTAGGTGCCGTCGCGATGCACCCGAACCTTGGCCGAGTCGCAGGCTGCGCCCAGCACTCCCGCGAGTTGCGCGCAGATCGGCTTGTCAAACCCCACGTGCGCGACCACTCCATCGCCGAAAAACGTGTCCGCGCGGTGGCGGGTGCGGTCAAAAAATTGATCGGGGATCAGGAAATCGAGAGGCTTCAGCTCGTCCTGCAATGAGCCGACGGCGCTGACAGAAAGAATCCGCTCCACGCCAAGCTGTTTCATGGCGTGAATATTGGCGCGATAGTTGATCTCCGACGGCGTAAAGCGATGGCCGCGCCCGTGGCGCGCCAGAAACGCCACGCGCTTGCTTTCCAGCGTTCCCACCACAATCGCGTCGGAAGGATCGCCGAAGGGAGTTTTAAGGCGTACTTCGCGCGCCTTTTCCAGGCCCGGCATGTTGTATAGTCCGCTGCCGCCGATGATGCCAATGCGCACCGCATCCGCTCCCGCGGCGCCACCGCGCTTTGCTGCCTGCTTCGTTTTAGCCATTTCCCGTTTCCTCTTGTCGGCTGGAATTTAGACGTCGAGCATGACCGGTTCAAGATCGTATTTGCCCTGGCGCTCGCGCAAGTAACCGGCCGGAGTGCGCGCCTCGTGGCCGAAAATCACCAGCCATTCTTTGTTCACAACTTCGGCGATCCATTTCCGCTTGTTTTCCAGCGTGGTGAGCGGATACAGATCGTAACCCATGATCCATGGCAGCGGCACGTGCGCCGCGGTCGGAATCAGGTCTGCGGTAAAGAAAACGGTTTTGCCGTCGCCCGTCAGCCGCACGCACATCATGTCCGCGTTATGGCCGGGGACGCGGATCATTTCCAGGCCCGGCACGATTTCCGCGTCGCCCTCCAGCAGCGACCACTGCCCAGATTTTTCCATGGGCATGAAATTTTCCGGAAAGTAGCTGGCGCGGTCGCGATCGGTCGGAGACTTGGCATGTTCCAATTCCCCGCGCTGCACGATGTATCGCGCGTTTGGAAACAGCGGCACGGCTTCCCCATTCACCATACGCGTGTTGAAGCCGCAATGATCGAAGTGCAGGTGCGTGTTGATCACGATATCGATTTTTTCGGGAGGCACGCCGTGCGTCACCAGTTTTTCGGGCAGGCGCGGGCCGCCTTCAAACGCATAGATGTCCGAACGCTTGGCGTCCCACTTGTCACCCGCTCCCGTCTCAATCAGAATCCATTTCCCGGCTGCACGAATCAGCAACGAATTCATGGCCATCAGGATTCGATTGCGCGCGTCCGCGGGCGCGACTTTCTCCCACATGGGTTTGGGAATTACGCCGAACATGGCGCCGCCGTCCAGACGGAAGGTGCTGTCGGTCAGCAACCAGAATTCCAGTTCTCCAAGTTTCATGTGCCAGGCCTCGTACCGTCGGCGCGCGCAAGCAGCTCGCGCACCGCGGCGTAGGGATCCTTTCCGCGTCCGGCGACTTCACGCGCCAGGCGATCGAGTGCCGCTTCTCCGTTCGCGCCGGAAATGCAGCGTTGCAAAACCATCTCCCCGGCCAGCGCCAACAGCCGTGACTTCCAATGCCGGATGTTTCGTTCCTGGCGTTCGGGGCTTTGCGCGTTGCGCTCGCGGCATTTCGCGATGGCAGCGGCCAGGTCGTCCAGTCCGCGATTTTCGGTGGCCACGGTGCGAACAATCGCCGGTTGCCTGCCGTCTGAATCGTGCGCGAGCTGCAGCATGGCTTGCAATTCCGCTTCCAGCCTGTCCACACCCTCGCGATCCGACTTGTTCAACACAAAGATGTCGGCGATCTCCATCAAACCGGCTTTCATATTCTGCACATCGTCGCCCATGCCCGGCACCAGCAGGACGATCGTGCAATCGGCGAGCCGCACGATATCCACTTCGTCCTGCCCTACGCCGACCGTTTCGATCAGCACATAGTGCTTTCCGGCGGCGTCCAGCACCAGTGCGACGTCGCCGGTGGTTCGCGCTAGACCTCCCAGAAAACCGCGCGTGGCCATGGAGCGAATGAAGATTTCCGAATCGCTGGCGTGAGCTTGCATCCGGATGCGATCGCCCAGAATCGCGCCGCCCGTGTAGGGACTGGTCGGATCGACTGCAATGATCCCCACGCGATTTCCCTGCGCACGATACTGCGCGGCGAGACGGTCGACCAGCGTGCTCTTGCCCGAGCCGGGCGCGCCCGTAAGTCCGATCACGAAGGAATTTCCAGTATGCGGGAACAGGCGCTGGACGAGTTCCTCAGCCTGGGGTTCTTGATCCTCGACGGCGCTGATAGCCCGCGCCAGGGCGCGAACGTCTCCCGCGCGAATTTGTTCAGCCCAGGCTTCGACGGATGCGGACATAGATAGCGGCGAAGAAAATCCTTACGCGAACCTACCGTACAACGAATTATTTCGCGGCGACGCGAAACAAGAAAGTTATCACAGCAGCAGCGGCGTCCGCATCGCAAAACAAAATCATGTTCTCGTATCGCCCGGGCTGATTTCACAAGTTGAGTTGGGAATCGGAGTTCGAGTTCGGATGGATTTCAAACGATCAGCGCATCGCGCTTCGGTTGACCGCGCTTGGCTCGATTCATCGCGCGTCCAGAATCTGCCGCGCGATCACCATGCGCTGGATTTCGCTGGTTCCTTCGCCAATGGTACACAGCTTGGAATCGCGATAAAACTTCTCCACCGGATAGTCTTTTACGAATCCGTACCCGCCGAAAATCTGTACGGCTTCGTTGGCCACGCGCACGCCCACTTCGCTGGCGTACAGCTTGGCCATGCTGGATTCCTTGGTGAAGCGCGGGCCCTTCTGGTCCGCCAGCCATGCGGCGCGATACACCAGCCAGCGCGCGGCGTCGATTTCCGTGGCCATGTCCGCCAGCTTGAATTGAATGGCCTGAAACTCGCTGATGGCTTTTCCAAACTGCTTTCGCTGCTTGGCGTAACTGACGGAGGCTTCGTAGGCCCCCTGCGCCATGCCCAGCGCCAGCGCGGCGATGGAGATGCGCCCGCCGTCCAGCACCTGCAGCGTATTGACGAAGCCCAGCCCTTCCTTGCCCAGCAGATTTTCATCCGGCACGTAGCAGTCGCTGAAAATCACTTCGGACGTGTCACTCGCGCGCATGCCCAGCTTGTTTTCTTTTTTCCCGGCGCGGAATCCCGGATTGCCCTTCTCCACGATAAACGCCGAAATGCCCTTGGTTCCCTTCGGCTTGTCGGTCACGGCCATGGAAACGCAGACGTCCGCATAGTGGCCATTGGTGATGAAGGTTTTGGAGCCATTCAGAATCCAGCCGCCATTCCTGCGAACCGCCGTCGTGCGCGCGCCACCCGCGTCCGAACCTGCCTGCGGCTCGGTCAGTGACCAGCAACCCAGCTTCTTACCCTGCGCCAGCGGCGTCACATATTTCTTGCGCTGCTCGGGCGTCCCGAATTTATAAATGTGATTGGTGCATAGCGAATTGTGCGCGGCGACGATCAGGCCAATCGAGCCATCCACGCGCGCGAGCTCTTCAACCACCGTCGCGTATTCAATGTAACCGAGTCCCGCGCCGCCATATTCCTCGGGGAAAATCACGCCCAGCAGGCCCATTTCCGCGAGCTTGGGAATCAGTTCGGTGGGAAATTGCGAGGCCTCATCCCATTCCATCACATGCGGGCGAATTTCGGATTCCGCGAAGTCGCGAACCGTGCGCCGGAGCTGCTGCTGTTCGTCGGTGAAAGAGAAGTCCACTGAGCCTCAATCGAAAGTGCGCGACCCGACTGCACTCAATTCTTTTATACCACAGGCAAGCAATGTGTTCTTTGAGCGGGTAGGAAGCTGAGTCGGAAGGTGCACGGCTTTTGATAGCACCGGCTTCAGCTGGTTTGCCTTTGAAGTTCACGGCAAGGCGAAAGCAAAGGAATGAGAGATGCATATCCGAAGGTGCTGAACATTCTGCTGAAAAATTCAGAGCTCTGCGATTCCGGGCGAACGCTTGCAGCCTGGGCGGATGCGTGGAACCCCACAGGCTGAAGCCTGTGCTACTAAACACCGGTGCGCAGCAGGAATTCGTAGCACAGACTTCAGTCTGTGGATTTTCATCCGTGCTTGGCGAATGCCCGAAGACGGAGCATCCACTCTCCCCAAGATCAAGTCTGTGCTATTGGTTCTCCCAGCCCACGTGGTGCCCGGCATTCTGCTCATCGAGCCATTTCTTCAGCGGCGCGTAATAGTCCGCCATGGCGCTGGCGTCCATCTGCCGCTGCCCGGTCAGAACTTCGAGCGCATCCGGCCAGGGCCGGCTGGCGCCCATGGCCATCATCTTTGCCAGCCGGGCCCCGGCCGCCTTGCTGCCGTAGATCGAGCAGCGGTGCAGCGGGCCGGAATATCCCGCTTCCTTGCAAAGCGCGCGATGGAACTGATACTGCAGAACGATCATCAAAAAATAGCGCGCATACGGAACATTCGCAGCCACATGGTATTTGGCACCGGGATCGAAGTCCTCCTCGCTGCGCGCTTCGGGCGGCGCGACGCCTTGATATTTCCGCTTCAATTCCCACCATGCCCTGTTGTAGTCAGCGGGCTTGATTTCGCCGGAGAATACTTTCCAGCGCCATTCGTCCACAACCAGAGTGAACGGGAGCAACACGAGACGATCCAGCGCGCGATTCAAGAGCAGGCCAATATCCGCGGACGGTGGGGTCACCGTATCGATCAGCCCCACCTGCTTTAAATATTCGGGCGTCACAGACAACGCGGCCATATCGCCGATCGCTTCGTGAAAACCGTCGTTCGCGCTGTTGCGGAACAAGGGCGGCTGGTTGTCATACGCGCGCTGATAAAAGTTGTGGCCCAGTTCGTGGTGCACGACGACCAAATCCTCCGCCGTCGGGCCGAGGCAAGCCTTCAGACGCACGTCCTCCTTGAAATCGATATCCGAGGCGCTGGCATGGCACACGACTTCGCGATCGCGCGGTTTGGTGAACAGCGACCTTTCCCAGAAAGTAGCCGGCAAGGGCTCAAAGCCGAGCGATGTGAAAAAACCCTCGGCGTATCGAACCAGGCCCTTGGCGTCTACATTCCGCGCACGCAGTGCGGCGCCGATGTCCGGCCCTGAGCCGGCATTGGACGGCGCAAGCAGCGGATAGATGTTGGACCAGTCCTGCGCCCACATGTTTCCTAGGAGGTGCGCCGGAATCGGTTCGTTTTCGCGCACGACGTCGCGACCGTATTTTTCCGCCAGCTTCCAGCGCGCGTAGGCGTGCAGCGAGACATACAGCGGACGAAGTTGCGTCCACAGGCGGTCCAGTTCTTTCGCAAAATCCTCTGGAGGCATGTCATAGCCAGAGCGCCACATTTGCCCCACATCTGCGAATCCCACTTCCCTGGCGCCCTGATTGGCGAGATCGACCATCCGGATGTAGCGCTTGCGCATCGGCGGAGCGACGGCGTGCCAACCTTTCCAAGCTTCCAGAAGTTCCTGCGGATCGTGGCTGGTGCTCAGAATCTTTTCGATGTCGGGTAGCTGTTTGCAATTATCGCGGCTATCGCCTGGGCACCAGGTTCCCTTGCCGTAGTCGCCATCCAGCGATGCCGTAATTGTGGAAAGCTCTGCCAGCGCGGCCGGATCGCGCGGCGCCGGGATATCCACTGCCAGCCGCAACAGCTTGAATTTGCGGGCCAGTTCCGGCGGGAGCGATAGCTTTTCGTACCGCCGCGCCTGGCGCGCCAGATCGACCATGGCCGTTTTGACGGCTGCGTCCGAGTCCGCGGCGTTGGCCTCAGTGTCCTCGGTGATGAAATCTTCCATGACCCAGGTGGCGCGCGCGTTCTTAATCCAAAGATCGAGCAGGCGAGACTCAGTTTGGGACATGAAGCGCTCGGCATCCGCGATGGTGGGCGCCGCGGTTGAATCTGGATTCGCGGGAGAAGATTTCGCTTTAGGTGCAGAGGACTGCCCCGCGGCGCACACGACCGTGGCAGGGGCCACCGCCGCAATCAGTGCGAAGGCCAGTGCGAAGGATAACTTTAAGTTGCGGGCCGAAGTTAATGTACGCCTGCGTGATTGAAGATCTTTCGAAACGGCGAGCGGTGCAGACATGCGGACCACCTTCCGGACCTACTCCAGGAGATGCACGAACACTTCGTTCGAAACCGTAAGCCGCTCGGGGGCCAGCCGAAGCCGCGGGCCATCCCATTCGACCAGGCCTTGCGCCAGCAGTTCCTGAACGCGCGGCCGCAATTCAGTCCGGTATTTCCGCTCGATGCCGGCCAAATCGATTCCTGCGAGTTGCCGCAACCCGAGAAACAATTCTTCTTCCAGAGCCTGCTCTGGGCTGACCGTTTCCAACTGCTCCACGGGAAATCGCCCGCTCTGCATCGCGGCAGCATAGCCGGCCGGATCGTGCGCGTTGGCCCAGCGCTGGCTGCCATTAAAGGAATGTGCTCCGGCGCCAAAGCCCAAATACGGTTCGCGCTGCCAGTATTTCAGGTTGTGGCGCGAAGACCGTCCCGGCAGGCCCCAGTTGGAAATTTCGTAATGCTCGTATCCCGCCGCGGCCAGCTCGCGGCAGCCGTACTCATAGAAATCCGCCATGGCGTCATCCGCAGGCAGCGACTTCGCGGAGTAGCGCGCGCCGCTCTGCAGCACTTCGAGTCCCAGGCGGCTGCCTTCGTCGATTTCCATCATGTAGATCGACACGTGCTCGGGCCGAAGCTGCAGCAACTGCGCGACGGATTCCTTCCAGCTGCGCTCGGTCTGATGCGGCAGTCCGGCAATCAGATCGAAACTGAGATTCGCGAACCCTGCGGCACGCAGAATTTTCGTGGCGTTGAACACGTCTTCGCGGCGGTGCATCCGGCCCGCAGCGCGCAGTTCGGAATCATCAAATGATTGCACACCCATGCTGATGCGGTTAAAGCCGGCTTCGAGCCACGCTGCGGCTTTTTCCGCAGTGATGGTTTCGGGATCGGCTTCCAGCGTCACTTCCTCAAACTGCGTTGGAAATGATGCTCGCACCGCGGCGAGGATTTTCGCGAGTCCGGCCGGTTCCAGAAGGCTGGGCGTACCGCCGCCGAAGTATACGGTGTCAACCCGCGGGTCGGAGACCGGAGCGATTCCCTTTTCCTGCAACATTTCGGGAAATTCCGTAATTTCGCGCCACACGGCGTCCACATACGGCTGGTACAAATCGCTGGAAAACACTCCGGTATGGAAGTTGCAGTAGGTGCACTTCGTCTGGCAGAACGGGACTTGCACGTAGACGCCGAGTCGCATGCTGAAGCAAAACTGTAGCACAGCCACTCATGGCTGTGCGCTTTTGCAAGTGAACAGCAAGGTCTGCGCGATCGCCTAGGCGGGATCTCGGACGATCTTCACCAACACTTCGCGGCTTCTGGGGCCATCGAACTCGCAGAAGAAAATTGCCTGCCAGCGGCCGAGGCGCAGGCGGCCGTTCTCGATCCACGCGGTCTGCGAACTTCCCACCATTGTGGCCTTGATGTGCGAATCGGAATTTCCCTCGGCGTGGCGGTAGCCTGCATCTCGCGGCACCATGCGGTCAAAGGCCATTTCCATGTCGGTCGCGACGTCGGGATCGTAGTCTTCGTTGATGGTGATGCTGGCCGTAGTGTGCGGGCAATAGACGTGGCAGACGCCGGAGGAGACTCCAGAGGCAGCGACGCAACGGCCGACTTCCGCTGTGATATTTACCCATTGCGTCCGCCGCGAAGTTTTTACGTGCAGCGTTTCAATAGAAGATTTATGCGGAAAATTCATGGAGCAAAAGTAGCACAGGCACTCTTGCCTGTGCGGGGTTATAGGCCTCAGAAATGGCGACCAGTTCACTCTAACGGTACTTCAGGGTGACGATTTGGAAGACATCCTCACCGGTGCTCCGCAAAAACCGCACCGGCAAGAGTGCCTGTGCTACCCGAGGGCCGACGCTGAGGTCACGCCGTAGAAAGAAAACCAGGGTTTGGCCGCGGTCAGCCGCCCATTCACGTTCTTGATGTTCTTTACGCCCTGATCATTCAACCAGTCTTCCAGGGCGTTGACACCCTGCTTGGCGTAGACGGGCATTCCGTCTTTCCAGGTGGCGCGTCCGCAGAGGACCCCGGAAAAATTCACGCCGGTTTCGGAAGCCAGTTCCAGAGTCTCGGAGAAAGTATCGTTGCTGACTCCTGCGGAGAGATAGATAAATGGTTTTTTTGCGACCGCGGCGGCCTTACGGAAATGTTCCTTGGCTTCGTCGCGCGTATAAGCGGAATCGCCCTTGCAGGATCGCGTGCCCTTCACATACGCCATCGTGATGGGAACTTCCACCTTTAGTACATCCACTGCATACTGCGGCTTGCTGAATTCCTCCATGCTGGCCGTCACCACCTGCGGCTTCTTCTTGGCGAAGTCCAGGCCCTTTTCGTCGACGCCCTCTTCATAGCCCACGAACTCCAGGAAGAATGGCACGTCGGCCGCGACACATTCGGCGCCGATGCGCTCGACCCAGGCGTGCTTCACGTCATTGATTTGCGCGGAATCGAATGGCGTGTAGTACAGAAGAATTTTCACGCAGTCGGCGCCTTCCTCGACGATTCGCCGCACCGAATAATGATCGAGCAGGTCCGGCAGGCGTCCCGGTTGGGTGTTGTCATAGCCGCTGTTCTCATACGCCAGCAGCAATCCGGCATTTTTCGCGCGTTGCTTCGCGGCGGAGAGACCGTATTCCGGATCTAGCAGAATGGCGGTGGCGTGCGGAGTGAGCACGCGGGTCACGGCCTCCTTGAACTCCTCCATCATTTTCTGCGTGACCTCTTTCTTGTCGATGCCCTTATCCTTGGCGATCGCGCTTCTCAGGGAGCCGCGCTGGTCCATGGCCGCCGCGGCAATCACGCCGCGCGAATCCGATACGGCTTCCATTCCCTTGCGCTTTCCAGGAGTCAGCTTCATGCGAAATTCCTCCGCTTATGAGGTTTTTTAAACTTGCGACCGATGGCAAATCTTACCACGCCCGCGGATGGCAAAACCCCAGGAGCCTGAAATTGTAAGCAGGGAGAAGCGAAAAATACATCCTGGTGGCACATGCTTTAGCTTGTGCGGGTTCCGTTAGAACTTGCATGGACGGATGGAAATCCACAGGCTGAAGCCTGTGCTACTGACGGCTACTTCGCTGAGGGGATCTGCATCAGTACGCAGTGATCGCCGGAAGCCGTTTCGATGCATCCGTCCAGGCGGACGAGCAGTTCCGGGCCTTCTGAGGCCAGAAACGGCAGCAATCCGAAGGAGCGCTCTTGCAGGGCGTTGTTGGGAACCAGCCAGTTGGCAATTTCGGCTTCGTGCGTGTTCAAGACGCCGGTACGCAGTCCTTCCGCGCGGCCGGCTTTGGCGCGCAAGCCGCTGAACTGGTAGAGCATTTTTTCGGAAGCTGTGTCGAGCGCTCCCAGCAGCGTCTGGTCCAGCCTGGCAATCGGTTCGCGCAGGCTTTCCAGCTGCGCCCGGATCGCACTTTCGCCTTCTTCAAAACGCGACGACAGCGCCTGCGGCAGCGCTTCCGCTTCCATGCGCGCCCGCAATTTGTGGCGTTCACGAAGGATCTCCCGCACGTCCAGGTTGTATTTTTTAAGCAAATTCACGACGTGCGGCGGCACCAGCGTAAAGCTGGCGCGCGGCAGGATCGCCGGGGCTCGCCCAAGAATTTTTTTGTACACAAGTGAAGTTTGCGAGTGATACGCAATTTCGGCGGCGCCGGCGATATACGCGACGGTCGGCAGAAGCGAGTCCTGAATCACGGGGCGCAAAATGGCGCTGGGACTGAAATCTTCCGGGCGCTCCTCCAACGCGTGTAGCGTGTCCTCGGGCGATTCCACTTTTGTCCCGGCAGCCAGGCGGCCGTTGGCCTCTCGGAGCGGCAGGCGCTGCCCGTCCACCATGCGGAATACCAGTGTGCTCTGCTCCGTGACCTTCACTTGCGCGTGAAACCCGGCTTTTTCGAGTGCTGCCGACCGCGCCACCAGTTCCGCCGCAAGCATTGCGTGGTCTTTCACCGCGCGAATCATCGCTGGCAGGGACAGCCGGTGAAGTTCAGGCGACATCGAATCGAGGAAAATCAGTCCCTGCCCGGCAAAAATCCGCGCCATCAACTTTCCGAAGGCGGAGCCGAACGTTTCCTCGGGCGTGTAACTTTCAGCCACCCACTGGCCCACCTGTTCCGCGCTGGATCCCTCCAGCAGCGCTGCGAGTTTCGCGGAGAGAGAACGCACGCCGTCGCCCAAAGAAATGTCTCCGACACGCCTGTCTTCAAGGCCCGCGACGGGCAGGTCCAACCGCTCCAAGCCACCGCGTTTGGGCGCGAAAGTATGATTGACCTCGGCAAGATCGTGATCTTCCGTGGCCAGCCAAAACACGGGAACGGCGTTCAAACCGCGCGCGGACAATTCGCGCGCCACATGAACCGCAGTGAGCGCTTTGTAGACGCTGTACGCCGGACCTCCAAACATTCCCACCTGCTGTCCGGTTACCACCGCGACGGCGCCGTCGCGCAGCCGGTCCAGATTGCGGTCCGCGGCCTCGCCCGCTCCGAAGGCTTTATTCTGGGCACGCAAAACGTCCACCACCGCGCCGCGAATCGGATCTTCGATCCTGATTTCTCGGGCGGCGGCATCAATTCCGGCTGCTGTGGGGGGATGAAAATAAAAATCCGAAACGCGGGAAAAATCGGAGAGGTACGTGGAATAGAGTCGCGTCGTTCCAGGCAACTCCGCCGCTGCGATCCGACTACACTCCATCAGGCGATCCATCCTTCTTCAGGCGCGCTGCAAGCCGGCCCTTAAAAATCACAACGGCTATTGGATGACGTGGGATTGGTTCGGATTCAGGTAGCACAGCGACTCTTCGCTGTGCGCTTTTCGCAATCGCCGCCCGTAGAAGGATGCCGGTCAGCAGCGGCGCACACGCAGTTAAGTTCGTATGCGGCGAAGCGCTCAGTCGCCGCCGCCGGGACCTTGCGGCGCGGCAGCTTTCTTGGAATGCAGCGTCTGCAGCGGCGCAACTTCCAGATTCTGCTCGACCAGCGCGCGGATCCCGCGTGCGGCTGCGTTCGCCGCGGACAGCGTGGTGATGCACGGCACGTTGTAGCGAATGGCCGCGCGCCGTATGGATTTCTCGTCGTAAAACGATTCGCGCCCCAGCGGAGTATTGATGACCATATCCACTTTGCCCGTCTTCACCAAGTCCACGATATTGGGGCGCCCTTCATTCACTTTGTAGACGGACTCCGCGGGAACTCCAGCGGCTTCGAGCGCCGCTGCCGTTCCGCGCGTAGCGATCAGGCGGAATCCCAGCGAGTGCAGTTCCTTGGCCAGCGGACCGCAATGCCGCTTGTCATGGTCGCTCACGCTCAAAAAGATCGAGCCTTTGCGCGGCAATCGCTGCCCGGCGGCAAGTTGCGCCTTGGCGAACGCCTGCCCAGGACTCTTGGCGACGCCCATCACTTCGCCGGTGGAACGCATTTCCGGCCCCAGGATGGTGTCCACGCCTCGGAATTTATTGAACGGGAATACGGGCGACTTCACCGAGTAATAGTCGCGTACCTCGATTTCCGCCACGCCGTTGGTCACGACTACCGGAAGATTCATGTCCTTCAACTTGCGTCCGGCCATCAACCGCGCGGCCACCTTGGCCAGCGGCACGCCGGTCGCTTTGCTGACGAACGGAACGGTTCGCGACGCGCGCGGATTCACTTCCAGCACGTAGACTGTGTCCCGCTGAATCGCGTACTGCACGTTCATCAGCCCAACCACCTGTAGAGCCTTGGCCAGCCGCTTGGTGTAATCGCGAATGCGCGCCAGAACGGACGGCGACAAGCTAACCGGAGGTAGCACGCAGGAGGAATCGCCCGAATGTACGCCGGCTTCCTCGATGTGTTCCATCACGCCGCCGATGATTACGTCCTCGCCGTCGGCCAGCGCGTCCACGTCCACTTCGGTCGCTTCTTCCAGAAACTGGTCGATCAACACTGGGCTTGGCAGGTCCCATCAACGCGGCCTGCGCGACGTACTCCTGCACCGTGTTCAGATCGTAGGCGATCACCATGGCGCGTCCGCCCAGCACATAGCTGGGGCGCACCAGCACGGGAAATCCGATTTCGCTGGCGACTCGCGCGGCTTCCTCCGGTACGAGCGCCGTGCCATTTTTCGGCTGGGGAATTTTTAATTCGTCGAGAAGTTTTCCAAAGCGACGGCGATCTTCGGCCAGATCGATAGATTCCGGTGCGGTGCCGATGATGGGGACGCCGTTGCGCTTCAGTTCCAGCGCCAGGTTCAGCGGCGTCTGCCCGCCGAACTGCACGATCACGCCTTGCGGCTTCTCACGTTCGACCACCGATAGAACATCCTCCAGCGTGAGCGGCTCGAAGTAGAGGCGGTCCGAAGTGTCATAGTCGGTCGAAACCGTCTCCGGATTGCAGTTGATCATGATGGTTTCGTAGCCGTCTTCGCGCAGCGCAAAGGAGGCGTGGCAGCAGCAGTAATCGAATTCGATTCCCTGCCCGATGCGGTTCGGCCCGCTGCCCAGAATCGCGATTTTCCGGCGGTCGGTAGGCGCGGATTCGTCTTCATCCTCGTACGTGGAGTACATGTACGGAGTGAAAGACTCAAATTCGGCGGCGCAGGTATCCACGCGCTTGAAGACCGGAGAAATGTGGGCCTTGGCGCGGCGATGCCGCACGGCCGCTGCCGTCGTCTTCCACATCTGCGCCAACTGCTCGTCGCTCGTTCCGATGCGCTTGGCTTCGCGCAACAGGTGATCGGGCACGGTCTCGATCGTGACCGCGGCCAGGCGGCGGTTCATGGCAATAATTTCCTGCAACTGCTCGATAAACCACGGATCGATCTTGGTCAGTTCGATCGCTTCCTTAGCGGAAATGCCCCGCTCCAGCGCCACGAAAAGCCAGTGAATGCGATCGGGCCGCGGCGTGGCGATTTTTTCGCGCAGCAGGGATACCGGGGTGTCCGCCGGAGCGCGCCACGGCGAACTCGGCTCGAGCGAGCGGATTCCCTTCTGCAGCGCTTCCTTGAACGTGCGGCCGATGGCCATGACTTCGCCGACGGACTTCATCTGCGTGCCCAGCGCGGAATCGGCGCCGGGAAATTTCTCAAACTGCCACTTGGGAATCTTGGCCACCACGTAGTCGATGGTGGGCTCGAAGCACGAGGGCGTTTTCTTGGTGATGTCGTTGGGAATTTCGTCCAGCGTCAGGCCAACCGCGAGCAGCGCCGCGATCTTGGCGATCGGAAAACCCGTGGCTTTGGACGCCAGCGCCGAACTGCGCGACACACGCGGATTCATTTCGATCACGATCATGCGCCCGGTGGCGGGATCGATGGCGAACTGGATATTCGATCCGCCGGTTTCCACGCCCACTTCGCGAATGATGGCCGCGGCCGCATCCCGCATGCGCTGGTATTCCTTGTCGGTCAGCGTCTGCGCGGGCGCCACGGTGATCGAATCCCCGGTGTGCACGCCCATGGGATCGAAGTTCTCGATGGTGCAGATGACCACGAAGTTGTCGCGATAATCGCGCATCACTTCGAGTTCGTATTCCTTCCAACCCAGCACCGATTCCTCGACCAGCGATTCGTGAACCGGGCTGGCGTCCAGCGCGTGGGCAATGGCTTCGGAAAATTCCTCGCGATTGTAGGCGATCGATCCGCCCGTTCCGCCCAAAGTAAACGACGGGCGGATCACCACGGGATAGCCGAGTTGGTCGGCCAGCTTCAGCCCGTCCTGCACATTGTTGACCAGCGCCGACGCCGGAACATCCAGGCCCACTTTGCGAATCGCGTCCTTAAACCACAGGCGGTCTTCGGCCACCTTGATGGCGCGCAGCTTCGCGCCAATCAATTCGACGTTGTACTTTTCCAGAATCCCGCTTTCCGCGAGATCCACGGCAAGGTTCAGGCCGGTCTGCCCGCCAACGGTCGGCAACAGCGCCTGGGGGCGTTCCACTGAGATAATCTTTTCCAGATATTCCTTGGTGAGCGGCTCGATGTAAGTGCGGTCGGCGATTTCCGGGTCGGTCATGATGGTGGCCGGATTCGAGTTCACCAGGATGACTTCGTAGCCCTCGCTGCGCAGTGCCTTGCACGCCTGCGTTCCCGAATAGTCGAATTCGCAGGCCTGCCCGATCACGATGGGACCGGAGCCGATAATCAGGATTTTCTTAATGTCGGTACGCTTGGGCATGTCGGTTAGGCCTTGGCCTGTCCGCGCTTCAATGCGCCGGAGAGTTTCCAGTTCTTCATCATGTCGTTAAATTGGCGGAACAAATAGTGCGAATCATGCGGCCCGGGCGAAGCCTCGGGATGATATTGCACGGAAAACAGCGGCAGGCTGCGGTGCCGCAGGCCTTCGTTGGTGTTGTCGTTCAAATTCAGGTGCGTAATTTCCACGTCGCTCGAGGGCAGCGAGTCGGGATCCACGCAGAAGCCGTGATTCTGCGCTGTGATTTCCACCTGTCCGGTCAATAGATTTTTCACCGGGTGATTGGAGCCATGATGGCCGAAGCGCAGCTTGAATGTCTTCCCGCCCAGCGCCAGGCCGCAGAGTTGGTGCCCCAGGCAAATGCCGAACACCGGCACGCGGCCGAGAAGCGCGCGGATGGATTCCACGCGTAGGTCGCGGGCTCCGGATCTCCGGGACCGTTGGACAAAAACACGCCGTCCGGGTTCATCGCGGTCACTTCTTCCGCCGAAGTCTTGGCCGGAACCACCGTGACGTCGCAATTGTGATCGACCAGCAGGCGCAGAATGTTCTGCTTGATGCCGTAGTCGTAGGCTACCACGCGAAATTTCTGCATCTCTTTGGAAGATTGCGCCTCGCCCATGGCTTCCTGCCAGGGCGACGCCGTCAGCTCGATCGAACCCTTTTCCCAGGAGTAAGACTTTTCCGCGCTGACGCGGCTGGCAAGCTCCAGGCCGGCCATCGAAGGCAGCGCGCGCGCTTCGGCCAGCAATTTTTCCGCGGGCGTGCCGTCCGTGGAGACCACGCCGCGCAGCGCGCCCATTTTCCGGATGTGCAGAACCAGCGCGCGCGTGTCCACATCCCACAGCACGGGAATGTTGTGCCGCACCAGGTAATCCTGCGCCGATTCGCCGGAGCGCCAGTTCGAGGCGATCGCGGAAAATTCCCGCACGATCAGCGACTCGATGTAAGGCTTGCCGGACTCTTCATCATCCGCGTTCGTTCCGACGTTTCCGATATGAGGATAGGTGAGGCAGACGATCTGGCCCGCGTAGCTCGGGTCGGTAAAGACTTCCTGATATCCGGTGAGGCTGGTGTTGAAAACGACTTCTCCGCCGCGCCGCGTCACGGCTCCCGCTGCGCGTCCATGAAAAATGCGCCCGTCTTCCAGCGCAAGAATTGCTTTCCGTGCTTCGGGTTCCGACAGTGGATCCTCTTTCCGGCTTGCTATTTCACGGATTCGGCAAAAACCGGGATCGAACCGAAGTGATCCACCGGCCAATACGCGAATACAGCCTTGCCGTAAATAAATTTGCGCGGCACCGGCCCGAAGATGCGTGAATCATTCGAACTGGTGCGGTGATCGCCCATCACAAAATACTCGCCCTTGGGAATCTGCGTGGGCGGAAACGTTCCGTAGTCGTCGGACTCCGGCGGAATATAAGGCTCGGGCAGATGCTTGCTGTTCAGGTAAACCTGCCCGTCGCGAATCTCGACCGTATCCTCCGGCAAACCGACCACGCGCTTGATGAACGACTTCGAGCGGTCCAGAGGATACCAGAAAACCACCACATCGCCGCGCTCAATCGGCTCAAACCGGTAGACAAACTTGTTGATAAAGATCCGCTCCTGATCCGAGATCAGGGGCGTCATGCTGGTGCCTTCCACTTTCACCGGTTGATAAAAGAAAATAATAATGACGATGGCGAGGCTGAGCGCGATGACGAGGTCCCGCCCCCAACTTCGAAGCTCGCGCCGCAGGGGTTGCGCCACGCCGGGCGCGACGGTCGTGCTGATTTCGGCGTTCGGCTCCATGTCCTTGCTTGAGAAGAAAACTTGCGAACAACTGAATTTATACCATGCCGCTCCCGTTACGCGCTAGTGGTGTGCGACGCTCCGGCGGGTTCCGTTTGCGCGCGCTGAAGAGAAATCTTCTCTGCGCCTTACCGAATTTTGCCGCCGCTTCTCCGCGTGCTGTCGCCTCTGCGCCCGCCGCCCAAAATCCGATCGCCCCGAGCGCAGCGAAGCCCCGAAAAGTCGGTTGACGCGCGCGAACGTCCGACATATCGTTTGCCGGAATTTCGCTCAACGCACAACACGGAGGCTCCCATGCGCTGGATTCGCGCGATCGCCCTCTTCATGGCCGGCACTGCCTTTGGAATGTTTGCAACGCAGCCTACTGCCGCGCCCCAGGGCAAGACCGTCGGTTTGCGGCTGAACCATTTCGGCCTGTATGTAAAAGATTGGGACCAGTCCCTGGCGTTTTACACGAAAACCATGGGCTTTCGCGAAGCGTTCTCCTTGAAGGATAAGGAAAACAAGCCGCTGCTCACCTATCTGCAAATCGATCACGACACGTTTCTCGAGCTGGCGCCGGCCACCGCCGAGCATCCGGTAGGCGTTTCGCACATCGGTTTGTGGTCCAACGATCTGAACCAGACCGTCACCGTCCTGCGCGAGCGCGGAGTAACCATGGACAATCCCATTTCCAGCGCGACCAAATCGATCCTCACCAACATGATCGAACCCGACGGATTGCGCCTGGAATTGCTGGAATATCCGCCGGCCTCGTTGCAGAGAAAAGCGATCGACGGATGGAAGTAATTTCTGCAAAGCGAAGCGAGTTCGACCGCCATTCATTCCTGCCGCGGCTTGACCGTAAAAACCAGACGCTGAGAAATAAAGTCGAATGTCATTCTGAGCGAAGCGAAGAATCCCTCTTCGATTTCAGTGGAACGAGAAACGCAAAAGTCATTTCTTCGCTTCGCCTGGGCGAGAGTCCTCGGTGCGAGCGCTCAAAATGACAATCTTTTTTGCAGTTTTCTTTAGAATTAAGCCTTGTGGTCGCGGCTTCACACGCCGCGGAAGAACTACATCTTGAGTTTTTCCGCAGCCTGTTCAGACGCGACATTAACGCCTCCACAAATGGGCGCTTTAGCCCCTGAAGTGCCGTTGAGCGCTGTAACTGACCATATTCGCGATGGCTCCAAGTTTTCCTACAGCCCAGTAGCTGGTGCCTCGATTCCTACTTGTACGCCACCAGCCGCAGACGCCGGTAATCTCCCCACCACTGCCCGTCTCTGAATAATTTGGGGCGAAGCAATTCTTCCACCCGGCTGAGAAATTTCTCGCGGTTCGCCGCCCCGCTTTCGCCAGATACTCCCCGCCAAACATTGCGATCCAGTTGCGCATTCCGGCAGCGCCGTCCGAAAATCCGGTGGGCCGGTCGAAAAGCGTAATCAGCCGCACCTCAAAGCCGACCTTCTCCGCCAGCGTCGCGTACTCGCTGACGCTCGGGAAATACCACGGCTGGATTTCTCCGGCCTTGGCCGCTCCGAGTTCCTCCAGCGCAAGATCAAAAGCGTCCTGCATCACACGAACGTTCCGGTTGCCGCCAAGCTCGGCGACGAACCGCCCGCCGGGACGCAGCGCTCTCCACACTCCCCGCAGCGCCAGTTCCTGATCGTGAATCCAGTGTAGCGTAGCATTCGAAAACACGGCGTCGAACTCCGCCTGAAATTCAAGGTGCCGGGCATCCGCAATCTCAAATTGTAAATTGGGATAGGCAGCCCGTGCCGCCGCCACCATTTCCGCGGAACGGTCGACTCCGATGACGGTCGCTCCGGATTCGGCAATCTGCGCGCTCAAGTGGCCGGTGCCGCATCCCAAGTCCAGGATGCGCTCGCCCGCGCGCGGGTTCAGCAGTGACACCAGATCCGATCCGTACTTCCAGACAAAATCGTGGCTGGCGTTGTAGAGATTCGCATCCCAGTCCGCCCGTATTTGGTTTGCCGGTTCGTTCACATCGGCCTCAGTTCCGTCCAAAGTTAGTCTTCACCGCCGCGCAGAATCTCAAGTGGCATAAGCTTCAGCTTGTGGAGGTTTCGATCTTTGCACAACACAATCCCATGCAATGAGATGCAAATTTTGGAATTGAGGCTCCTAATTCACTCGAACAAATGAATTCGCCGGAAGCGCTTCACCCGTTGCCGGCCTCGGATCGGAACGCCCCAAACGCATATTGCACCGCCGCCAACCCCGCGCACACGGCTGTTTCCGTCCGGAGGATATTCGCGCCGAGCGCGCCCTCGACAAATCCTGCGCCCGCGGCTGCGACGAATTCCGCGTCCGTCCATCCGCCCTCCGGGCCGATCGCCACAACCACCCTCGGAACGGAATCGGCCTGGCGGCGCGGATGCGGAGGGCTCCAGCACTTCGCGCAACGGCCTGGCGCCGGCGCGTTCTGACAAAAGCACCTTCAACTCGGCCGCCGAATCCCGAAACGCCTCGCGCGATTTCGCGGCAGCCGCGAGGCTCGGAATGCGCATGCGCCGCGCCTGCTGTGCCGACTCCGCCAGAATCCGGCTCCAACGTTGCGCGCGTTTTTCCGACGCCGCCACGAGCCCCTTTTCGCAGCGGTCCGCAGCCAGCGGAGTAATTGCGTCCACGCCAAGCTCCGTGGCCTTCTCAATGGCCCATTCAAACCGATCAAACTTCACCACCGCCAGCAGCAACTCCGCGTGAACAGCGGCCGCCGGCACCGCCAGTTGCTCGACCAGCGAAAATTGCACTTCATCGCGGCCAATGTTTTCCGTGCGCGCGAGCCAGATGCTGCTGCCGTCGCTCAACTCGTAGAGTTGCCCCGCTTCCGCGCGCAGCACGCGGCCCAGATGATGCGCCGCCTCGCCGTGCAAGGTCGCCGAGCCTCCTGCAAAATGTTCCACAAAGAATCGCCGCCGCATGGACTGCTATGTTATATCACTGCGATGGCGTCGCGCCCCCCGCCCGCACCGGACTGTCGATTTGTGATTTCATTTCCGTCTTTTTGTTCGTAACGATTGCTTCTTCCGTCTGCGGCAAGACTGACGGCGCAAACCCCGCCGCACCCTTCACCCATCCGCCGTGCAGTAATCGTGGATACCGACGCCGGCAGCGATGATCTCGTAGCGATCGCATTCCTCCTATCTCGTCCTGACATTCACGTGGAAGCGATCACCATTGAAAACGGCATGGCGCAGGATCCGCTGGCGGCCGCGGCTCTGGCGAATCCCGCGGTTGTAACGTTCCGCCCCAAAGCCATCGATATCAGCGACCATCCCGGTGAAGAGGGCCGCACCGTGGAGCTCAGGGGAAAAAATCAGCGCGCCAACGCGCAAGTGGCCGTGGACGCCGATAGCCTGAGATTTCGCGACGTGTTTCTGACCGCCCTGGGCGTGCGTTAGAGAGTTATGCGCAAGCGCTTTCGAGGTCGAGCACCCGCTGAATGCGGTTCAGGGGAACATCTGAATGGGCCACGGAAAAGGTAAATCGTCTTGTCATTCTGAGCGAAGCGAAGAATCTCTCTTCGATCTATATGCAAGCAAGGAACCAGAGAGGGATTCTTCGCTTCGCTCAGAATGACAAAACGAGGTGCTTTTTCCGCAACCTCTTCCGCTGCGACATTCAGGCGGGTTAAGACGGGGCTTTAGACCCGGAAGCCTCTTCCAGCCGAGCAGGCCAGTCACGCAGAAGACGCCTTCTACCCAAAAATATCTTTTACCTTTTCGAAGAGAGAAGAATCGCGGTGCGCAGGCTCGTTTGCAACACGCAGCGTTGCTCCCAATTGTTCGAACAACCGCCGCTGTTCGCGCGTCAGCTTGGTGGGAATCTCCACATGAATATTCACGTACAGGTCGCCCCTGCCGCCGCCATGCGGGTCAGGCAGGCCTTTGCCCTTTAGCCGGATGATTTCCCCGGTCTGCGTGCCTTCAGGAATTTTAACGTTCTCTTCGCCATTCAAGCCGGGCACCACGATTTCCGTCCCGAGCGCAGCCTGCACGATGGAAACCGGGACGGTGCAATAGAGATCGGCCTCGCGCCGTTCGAAATATGGATGCGGTTTCACTTCGAGCACGACGTAAAGGTCGCCTGGGGGACCGCTGTTTCCGCCGGGCTCTCCTTCGCCAGGAATGCGCAGTCGAGTGTTCGAATCGACGCCGGCAGGAATTCGCAGGTCGATGGTGCGGTTGCGTTCGATGCGGCCCTTGCCGCGGCAATCCGGGCAAGTTTCGCGAACAATCTGTCCCGCCCCGCGGCAATCCGGGCAGGTGCGTGAGATCGTGAAAAACCCTTGCTGGTAGTGGACCTGCCCGCGGCCGCCGCAGGCGGCGCAGGCTACCACACCGGTCCCTGCTTTGGCGCCGGTGCCGTTGCACACTTCGCAAAATTCCAGGCGCGGGATGCGAATCTTGGTGTTGACCCCGCTGGCGGCTTCCTCGAAGGTCAGCTTCATGTCATAACGAAGGTCCGCGCCGCGATGCGCGCGGCCTCGTCCGCCGCCGCGCCGCCCTCCGAAAATATCCTCGAAGCCGAAGAAGTCTCCGAAAATATCCTGGAATTCGTCAAAAATCGTCTGATTCATGCCGCCATCGAAGCCGCCGCGCGACAATCCGGCATAGCCGAAGCGGTCATAGGTGGCGCGCTTTTGCGGGTCCGAAAGAATGGAATACGCTTCGGTCGCTTCCCGGAATTTTTCTTCCGCTTCCTGCTTGGATTGCGGATTACGGTCGGGATGCCACTTGAGCGCCGCTTTGCGGTAGGCGGACTTCACCTCATCCGCGCTGGCGGTCTTGGCAATGACGAGAATTTCGTAGCAATCGCGTTTCTGGTTCATGATCTGGGCCGCCTGTTTGGCCTAATTGTCGTTCTTTCGGGAATCCGCAGCGTCGCCCGAGTTTACCGCCACACGCACAATCGCCGGACGCAAGACTTTTCCGTTGAAAAGATAGCCATCCTGAAAAACAGCGACCACGGAACCGTCCGGATATTCGTCTGACTCCAGACGTTCAATGGCCTGATGCTGGTGCGGGTCGAATATTTTTCCGGCAGCCTCGATGCGCTGCACGCCATGGCGCGCGATAGCATCCCAAAGCTGTTTGCGAATCAGCGTGACGCCCTTGCGGTATTCCTCATACGCGGGATCGTCGTGCCCCTGCAGCGCGCGATCAAAAGCGTCCATCACCGGAATCAAATCGGTGATCATGCGCTCCACGCCGCGGCGCCCTTCTTCGATGCGGTCGCGTTCGGTGCGCTTCTTGAAATTCTCGAAATCCGCCTGGCGGCGGATCATGGTCTGCATCAATTCTTCTTTTTCCGCTTTCAGCTTTTCCAGTTCCGACCCCGGAGACGCGCCGCCTTCCGGTGGATCTCCGATGGAACCGTCGTCCGCCGCGCCGGCCGCGCCGGCACCCCGCTCACCATCAATAGGAATCACTTTTTCCTCTTCGCGCTTGGGTTCCGCCACGTTCGTTAACTCCGATCCAGTGTGTCGCTGAAGGCGCGAGCCACGAACGCCACGGCGGTAATCGCGCGCTCATATTGCATGCGCATGGGGCCCAAAACTCCCACGGTTCCCTGGGACTGGTCCTGAAACGAGTACGGCGCACTGATCAAAGCCAAATGTTCGCCGGCGCGGTCCATGCCCTTCACACCGATCTGCACGTGCACGGGATCCGGGGTTTCGATGCAGTTGGCCAGCAGCGCGATGATGCGGTGCTTTTCCTCGATGGCCGACAACACATCGCGCAACTGCGCCTGATCGTTGAATTCCGGTGCCGCCGCCATCTGCGCCGTGCCTTCAATATAGACGCGCTGCGCCGAGCCCTGCCCGAGCATTGCCGGATCGCACAGCATCAGTGCGTTGCGCGCCAGCAGGGCGTAATATTCTTCTTCCCGCGCCAGGCGCGCCAGCAAATCCGCGCGAATCGCTTCCAGCAAAAACCCGGTGTAGTGGTGGTTCAGGTATTCCGCCGTGTGATCCAGATCCTGCTGGCTGAACGCTTGCTCCGGGCGAATCACTTTATCCCGGGTGTTTCCTCCGGTCGAAACCAGCACGACCACGATGCGCCCGTCCGGCAATAGCACGAAGCGGATATGCTCCAAAACGGTTTTTGAAATCGGCGGGGATACCACGATTCCCAAGCCCTTGGAAATTTCGGCCAGCACGTGTCCGGCGCGCTCAGCGATTTCCTCTCCGGTGCTGGCACCCGCAAACTGCGCGCGAATTTTTTCTTCATCTTCCGGGCTCAGAGTGGCGCGGGAAACGATCTGCTGCGCGAAGAAACGGTACGCGGTGGCCGTGGGAACTCGTCCAGCCGACGTATGCGGCTGATATAAAAAGCCTTGTTCCTCCAGATCGGACATCACGTTACGAATGGTCGCTGAACTCAAGGACTCCGTGTGCCGACGCGAAATCGAGCGCGAAGACACCGGCTCGCCGCTTTCAATATAAGCGCGCACGATGGCCGATAAAATCTGCCGGTTGCGTTCGTTATTTGGCGCTGGATCTGACATGGGTAGCCCGACTCACAAGCAAATGTAACACGCCTGCACTGATTTTAATCGTTGCAAAAGCCGCCGTCAAATTGCGGAGATAAGAGATGGTACGCAGGAATAATGATCCAGCTACGAAAAGGTTCAGCTGGCGGGGTATTTATACGCGCAAAATGGCGCGTCCGGCAACGCACAAACTCTTCAGCCGCCGAAGGCAAGTGCTAAGTGTCAATTTGCGCCCGCTGCAGGCGATCCGAATAGTCGACGTAAAGCGTCTTCCACTCCGAGTAGAAATCGATGGCCGCCGTACCCGCCTCGCGATGGCCGTTGCCGGTGCCCTTGGTCCCTCCAAACGGCAATTGAATTTCCGCGCCAATGGTCGGCGCGTTGACATAGACAATCCCCGTTTGCAGGTCGCGCATCGCGCGGTACGCCTGGTTCACGTTGCGCGTGTAAATGGACGCCGATAGCCCGTACTTCACGCCATTAGCAATTTCAACGGCTTCGTCCAGCGACGAGAATGGAATCAACGCTACCACCGGGCCAAAGATTTCTTCCTGCGCGATGGTCATTTTCGGATCGGCATCCGCGAAAATCGTCGGTTCGTGAAACCAGCCGTGGGAGAGGTTGCCGGATTCGGCGCGATTTCCTCCGGCCACAAGCTTGGCTCCCTCTTTTTTTCCGATCTCCACGTACTTCATCACCGTCTGCAACTGCGTTTCGTTGACCACCGGGCCAACGTCGGTATCCGCGTCGAGCCCATTGCCCAGCTTCAAGGCCCGCGTACGCTCCGCAAACAGTTTCTGAAACTCCGGATAGATCTTGCGATGCACAGCCACGCGGCTGGCTGCCGTGCAGCGCTGGCCGGTCGTGCCAAACCCGGCCCATACCGCGCCCTCCACGGCCAGTTCCACGTTGGCGTCGTCCATAACGATCAAAATATTTTTACCGCCCATCTCCAGGTGGCATGGTTTGAAAGTGGGCGCGCACGCCGTGCTGACGATTCTTCCCGTTTCCGTCGACCCCGTGAAACTGACGGCCGCCACGTCCGGATGCGTGATCAGCGGCGCCCCGGCCTCCGGCCCCATCCCGGTCACGATGTTCAGAACGCCGGCGGGCAATCCCGATTCGATCAGAATCTGCACCAGGTTGTAGGTGGAAAGCGGCGTATCCTCGGCCGGCTTGATGACCACCGTGTTCCCGCAGATCAGCGCGGGCATGATCTTCCACGAAGGAATGGCCATCGGAAAATTCCACGGCGTGATCATCCCCACCACGCCCAGAGGATCGCGAACGGACATGGCAAATTTATTGGGCAGCTCGGAGGGAACGGTCTGGCCGAAAAGCCGGCGCCCCTCCCCGGCCATGTAATACGTCATGTCGATGGCTTCCTGCACGTCGCCGCGCGTTTCGGACAGGGGTTTGCCCATTTCGCGCGTCATGTCCCGGGCCAGGTCTTCCTTGCGCTTCACGAGAGTTTCCGCGGCGCGATACAAAATTTCGGCGCGACGCGGCGCCGGAAACAGCCGCCAGGTTTTAAAGGCCTCCTTGGCGGCGGCCACGGCGTCATTCACATCTTCATGCGTCGAGGACGGAAAAATTCCCACCAGTTCCGCGGTATTGGCCGGATTGCGATTCTCAAACGTGGTTCCGCGGCGCGCGCCCACCCACTCTCCGTTGATGAAATTCTTGTGGCTTCTCGAAACGGCGCTGGTCGTCATGTCGCCTCCGGTATGAGGTTGAGGCCCGGCAAAGGTTGGCAATACACGCAAAAAACATCGCGGCGGAAAAATTCCCGCGTGGCAATTTCAATGTAGCAGAGGGTCCGGGGAGCGTCAAACCAATGAGAATCGGGCCGATAGCCAATTTGCTAACGATCTTCTGAAGTACCTGAACGCCGGCCCGGCCTCTTCGCACTCTGCTTCGCGCAAATATCGCTGTGTAATTTCCTTAATTCTTGCTACGCTGCCCGGCAATAACCCTTCGGATATTACGGGTCCCTTTCATTTGTTGAGGTTTTTACTTTAATGAATGGCCTCGGCCAAAAATCGTTCCCGTTATTCCGCGTTCGCGGAATTCAGGTCTACCTTCACTGGTCCTGGTTTCTGATGGCCGCGTACGAAATTACCGAGCGCCACGGCGCTTATTCTTCCGTTGTCTGGAATATTCTGGAATACCTCGCGCTCTTTGTAATCGTACTGCTTCACGAATTCGGGCACGCCGTAGCTTGCCGCCTGGCGGGCGGATTTTCTAACCGCATCGTGCTTTGGCCGCTAGGGGGCATCGCCTACGTGAAGCCGCCGCTGCGTCCCGGAGCCATGTTCTGGAGCATCGCCGCCGGCCCGCTGGTCAACGCAGCGTTCGTCCCTTTCTTCTGGTCCGCGCAACGTTTCTTGCATTCCACCGGAGTTGCCGGCACGTTTCCGGACGCATTCGAACTGATCCGATTTGTGGCCTTGCTCAACATCATGCTGCTGCGCCTGAATCTGCTTCCCATCTACCCGCTCGATGGTGGCCAGATGTTGCGGTCGCTCCTGTGGTTCGCGCTGGGGCGCGCTCGCAGCCTGATGGCAGCCGCACTGATCGGATTAGCGGGAGCCGTGGGCGTGCTGGCCTGGGCGTTCAAGTCGCAATCGTTTTGGTGGGCAGCGCTCGCCGGAGTGATCTTGTTCGATTGCTGGAGGGCCTGGAGTCAGGCACAAGCGTTGCTGCGACTGGAGAACGTTCCGCGCCACCCAGGATTTTATTGCCCGTCATGTAAATCATCGCCGCCCTACGGAAAATTCTGGCAGTGCGCCGCATGCCATAAGACGTTTGACACTTTTCATACCGGGGCCGTCTGCCCGCACTGTTTGACCCAGTTCGAAGCCACAGCCTGCTTCGACTGCGGCCGCTCGCATGCCATGCGCGAGTGGTCGAAGGCTCCCGCATCGGCGGCTCCGGTTCATTCAATTCCGCAGACCCAAAATTAGAAGAAGTATTAAGAAAATTTGCGGAACGAATTTCGTTGAGGGGAGACTGCCTAAGAAGCTTAGTGCCGCAAATCCATTCGAATGGAAATAATCAAAGTTATTTAGACGGAGGGTCAGCGGCCGCCGAAGCCGGCGCGCTCACCCGCGCTGGGGTCGTCCCCGAAGCCGCCGGAACCGGAGCCCCTTTCCCCGCCGTCTCCGAACCCAGCCCAAGCTTGTGCAACGAAATGGCGTCGATTTTCCCTGTGGGCGTAATTCCGTTCTTATCCTGATACTTCCGCATCGCGGCCGCAGAGGCGTCGTCCCATTTGCCGTTGGGCTCGCCTTCGAACGAACCATCTTTCTGCAATGCGGTCTGAATCTCCCGGATGCGATCGGGCGTCGGAGCCGTCTGCCCCTTGACCTTGGGCTTCTTCTTCGACTTGGCAGCCGCCTTCTTTTTGCGGGCCGCGGACGACGTCGATTGGGCCGCCGCCGGATGGCTGGCTCCCGAGGCCGTCGGGATCAACCCAAGCGTCAACACCGCCCCGAGCATCACGCCCAGTATGCTTCGGCTCGCCTTTTGGCCCGTCAACATTCGGTGATCGTCCTCCCGCGCTCAAAATATCCGCGCGATCTGTCTGCCGCTACCGGTCTACTGCTCGGGAGCCGGCACAACGCCCGCGAGATAGACCGTGTCAAACACGTCGCTGCCGGAACGCCGCTGCACTTTGAACAGCACATCCTGTCCGGGCTTCAGACCGGAAACGGCGCGGCGGTATTCGGCCACCGTATTTACCGGAGTATGGTTGACCTCGGCGATTACATCGCCGCGCGTGAATCCAACATCTTCCGCGAAGCTGGCCGGATCGACTGCCGTGACCAGCGCGCCCTTCATGTTTTCGTAGCCTGCGCGCCGCGCACGGTCCGTCCCGAGATCTTCCAGGCGCAGTCCGAATTCCGCGGGCGTCGGGCCGCTGTCACTCCCTCCGCCGTTGACGGTGCGATCCGGGAAGATTTTCGTGCGGTCGGCAACCGTGATGGAGGCTTCATGCTCTTTCTTGTCGCGCAGGTAGGTTACATGCACCGAACTGCCAATGGGCGTGGAGGCGATCGGATTGACCAGGTCATTTCCAGAATGAACAGGTTTGCCGTTCACACTGGTCACCACGTCGCCCGACTGCAACCCGGCCTTCTCCGCCGGGCTTCCGGCTTCCACACGCTGCAGAACGATGCCGTAAGTCGCGCCCAATTCCTTCAGCACGATGGGATTGCTGCCCTGCGTTTCGGTGAAGCTTACTCCGATCGATCCGCGAGTCACTTTGCCGTTGCTGATAATCTGGTTGTACACGCCGATCGCGGTATTGGACGGCAACGCGAATCCGACGCCTTCATTGCCATGGCCCCCGGTAATGATCGCGGTGTTGATGCCGATTACCTGGCCCGCCATGTCTACCAGCGGTCCGCCCGAATTGCCGGGATTGATCGCGGCATCGGTTTGAATGAAGCGCTGAAATTGCTGGCCCACATTGCCGCGGTCCTTGGCGCTGATGATTCCAGCCGTAACGCTGCCCTGCAGGAAGCCAAAGGGATTACCGATGGCGAGCGCCCAGTCGCCGACTTGCACGGAATCGGAATTGCCCAGCTTGGCGAAGGGCAGATCATGTCCCACTTCAATTTTCAAAATCGCCAGGTCAGTTTCTTCGTCGATTCCCACAACCTTGGCGGTGTACTGCGTCTGTTCGCCGTTCAGCGTGACCTGAACCTTGGTGGCCTGATCAACGACGTGGTTGTTGGTGAGAATGAAACCCTTTTTATCGACGATCACGCCCGAACCCAGGCTGCGCTCGGCTTGCGGTCCCTGGTCCGGGAAATCAAAGAAGCGGTTGAAGAAATCCTGAAACGGCTGCTGATCCTGGTCCTGATCATCCGGCGGTGCCATTTCACCGCCGCGATTTCGTTGCCCGGGGACATTTTTCCCCTTGCCGCGGCGCTCAATCACCTGGGTAGTCGAAATATTGACGACGGCTGGCTGTACCTGCTTCACAATTGTGGCAAACGCGCTGGAAAGCTGAACGGGATCGGGAATCGCGAGGGCCGTGCCGCCCACTCCCATGGCGGGGTGCGAGGCGCCGACGCGGCCTGAAATCACGGTGCCGATCAGCATGCCGATCGCCAGCGTCACGGTGACCAGCAGCGTCGCCAAAATTTTGCGATTGCGCATCCACGCGCCAAACTCCCGCAGCTGTTCACCCATGATATCGACTCCTCTGATGCTCGCGCGATTGGCGATGTTTCACGAGCAATCCGCAGCAGATTATACCACTCACTATAGTCGTGCGTGCACTCCCGGACCGTCGATGCAGTTTCCTGGAGGCAACCGCCGCTGGGCGCGACTTAAGGCGTCCGGCGGCATCGCGGCGAACCCGGAGAAAGCGTTCCCTTTTTGATATAATTCGATTTTATAGAGCTCACAATCATTATAAATTTGCGTTGCACGCTGCGGCGGGTTCAAATGGTTGCTGTTCCGATACGACGGCTATACGTTCGCCGCGCCGTATTCTCTGTATCGCCCGGCGCTCCGGCAAGTTCCCTTTTCTTTGGCGGACCGCCGTATCGTTTCTCGCGCCGCAGGAAATCCTGCTGCATTAGGATGCAAAAATATGACTTCGCGCACCATGTACAAAAAAATCTGGGACGCCCACGTGGTGCGCCCGGCGTCGCCCGGCCAGCCGGCCCTCATTTATATCGATCGGCATCTTGTTCATGAGGTTACGTCACCGCAAGCCTTTGCCGGCCTGAAGGCCGCCGGGCGCCCCGTGCGTCGCCCCGACCTGACGTTCGCCGTCATGGACCACTCGGTTCCCACCAAGGACCGCACCCTGCCCATTCTGGACACGGCCGCCAATGGCCAGTTTGAGGCGCTGGAACGCAATTGCCGCGAAGCCGGGATCACGCTATTCGATATGTTCAGCCACAATCAGGGCATCGTGCACGTGATCGGGCCGGAGTTGGGCCTGACCCAGCCGGGACAGACCATTGTTTGCGGCGACAGCCATACTTCCACGCACGGCGCGTTCGGCACGCTCTCTTTTGGAATCGGTACCAGCGAAGTGGAACACGTGCTGGCCACGCAATGCATGCAGCAATACGAATCGAAGACCATGCACGTCGTCGTCAACGGCAAGCGCGGCAAAGGGCGTTTCGGCCAAGGACATTATTCTGGCCATCATCGGGAAGATTGGCATCGGCGGCGGCGCCGGACACGTCATCGAATACGCCGGCGAAGCGATTCGCGCGCTCTCCATGGACGGCCGCATGACGGTCTGCAACATGTCCATTGAAGGTGGCGCGCGCGCCGGGATGATCGCTCCGGACGACACCACGTTTGCGTTTCTAGAAGGCCGCGCGTATGTACCGCGCGGAAAAGATTTTCAGGACGCGGTGGAACAGTGGAAGACACTGCCCAGCGAACCCGGCGCAAGATTCGATTCCACCGTTGAAATGGACGCCGCCACGCTCGCGCCTCAGGTAACCTGGGGCACCAATCCCGGCATGGTCGCCAGTGTGAACGAACGCGTGCCCGATCCCAGTTCGTTCCGCGATCCGGACGCGCAGAAAGCCGCAACTCGCGCCCTGGCCTACATGGGGCTGAAGCCCGGAACAGCGCTGGTCGACATCCCCGTGGACCGCGTCTTCATCGGTTCCTGCACCAATTCGCGCATCAACGACCTGCGCGCGGCAGCCCGCGTGGTAGCCGGAAAACATATTGCCCACAATCTGAAGGGCGCGCTGGTCGTGCCCGGGTCCATGCCGGTAAAAGCGGCTGCGGAATCCGAGGGCCTGGACAAAATCTTCCGCGATGCCGGATTCGAATGGCGCGAAGCAGGTTGCAGCATGTGCCTGGGAATGAATCCCGACATTCTGCTTCCCGGGGAACGCGCCGCCAGCACTTCGAACCGCAATTTTGAGGGCCGCCAGGGCAAAGACAGCCGTACGCATCTCGTAAGCCCGGTGATGGCCGCAGCGGCGGCAATTGCCGGCCACTTCGTGGACGTCCGCGAATGGAATATTGAGGATTAGTGGCGCATGCTTTAGCTTGCGCGGATTGCATTTGCATTTCGATTTTTTTTCGGTTTAAGGAGCGGAACACAAATTTCCGTTCCGCAAGCTAAAGCGTGCGCCACAAGAAAGCGGAGACAACATGCAGCCTTTTTCCAAGCACACCGGCCTGGTACTGCCCATGGATCGCGTGAACGTCGACACCGACCAGATGGTTCCCAAGCAATTCCTGAAGCTGCAAACCAAGCAGGGCTACGGCAAAGTCCTGTTCTACGACTGGCGCTATCTGCCGGGCGACAAACCGAATCCGAATTTCGTCTTGAACTGGCCGCGCTACCAGGGCGCTTCCGTTCTGATCGCGCGCGCCGGTTTCGGCTGCGGTTCGAGCCGCGAACACGCTCCGTGGGCGCTGGCCGATTACGGCTTTCGGGTCATCATCGCGCCCAACTACGCCGACATTTTCTACAGCAATTGTTTCATGAGCGGACTGCTGCCCGTCACGCCTTCCCGAGGATCAGATTGACGAATTGTTCCGCCGGGTCGATGCACAGGAGGGTTACAAGCTGACCGTGGACCTGCCGGCGCAAACCATAACGGACGCTAAAGGCCTAAACTACAGCTTTCAAATCGATGAATTCCGCAAGACCCTGCTGCTGGAGGGGCTGGACGAAATCGGGCTGACCCTGAAGCAGAGCGCGCAAATCGCCGAATACGAAAAGACCCATCGTCCGGGAGCGACGCGGTATGCCGCGGTGGATTCCAAGTACGCTCCGCAGCAATAGCGCCAGCGCGCGAAGCGAAACTCACGACCCGTCACCGGAATCGTTCCCTTCCACTCCGCGATGCAAATTCCCCCGAGAATCAGCACGGCGCCCGACCAGCGACCTGCCGCCCAGTCGTTCGTGCAGCACAATGAATGAAGTAATCGCGGCAAACACCGGCTCAAACGTCAGAATCAGCGCCGTGTTCGTCGCCGTCGTGTGTTTCTGTCCCCAAACAAGCAAGCGGATAGGCCAGCGCCGTCGTGAAAATCGCGGTGACGATTACGCCGAACTCCATTTGAAATGTGTAGCGGACGAAGAAACGGTTCCAGCCGGGTGACATTCAGCAGCGGCACGGCGATCGGTCGCAAGCGTCCCCGCCAGCATGACCTGCAGGCAGCTCAACGCGCCCAACGAATATTTGCCGGTATAGCGCGCAATAAAAATAATTTGCATGCGCATAGAGCACCGCGCAGCCCATCACCAGCAGGTCGCCGCGATTCAAGTCCGCGAGTCCCTTCCGGCGGCACGGTCAGATAATAAAGTCCAATAAAAGAGGCCACTGCTCCGCCCAGGCCCAGGCGCCGATTTTCTTTCGCCAGAACACCGCCAGAAAAATCGGGCACCAGCACCACGCTTAGTCCGGTGATGAAGGCCGACTTGGACGGTGTGGTGCGGGCAATGCCCGCGGTTTGAAACGCGTAACCGCCGAACATGAAGAAGTCCGACCTGGACGCCGGCCCAGCTTCGTCGCGCGTCATCTTTCGCAGATCGTCCCGGTAAATCCAGATCATCGGCAGCGCCCCGAGTACGAAACGCGCCGCCAGATAGGCGAAGACGGAGATGTCAGCGAGCGCGTTCTTGACCACCACGAACGTAACGCCCCAGAAGAAGGAGCAAGCCAGCAGCGCCGCGATGAGCCTTGGATCGGTGGCTCACGTGGACGCGGAGTGCCGATCGCGGAATCGAATGCGGACGAAGGGCGCCGGATTTTGCTCAGAGGCGGGTCTCATGGAAGTTCGAGTCTATTGATCCGGCCGCGCAAAGGCAACCTGCGCGCGCTGCGGGGAATCGCATCATTAGCACGATTCCCGCGCCCGCCGCAAGGCTTGTCTGGTAAACTGCGGAGATCAGGTTCGTTGACGCATACAGAATAATCGTGTCACTTCGCCATTCTCATCCGGACACGAACCACGCTGGCGGCGCTCTTTCTGCTCGCCGCGCTCTTCTGCCCGCTCGCGCGCGGCGCGGACGACAAGGACAAAGACAAAGAAAAACCGGAAAAAGAAAAGAAGGAAAAAATCGAGCCTTGGGTGGAGATTCGCACCGCCCACTTCATCGTGGCCAGCGACGGCGGAGAAAAAACGGCCCGCACGCTATGCCGACCAGTTTGAATCGCTGCTTCGCGTGTTTCAGTCCACCATGCCGAATTCGCGACGTCAGCTACGGGCATTCCCGTGCGCATTCTAGTCGCGCGAGATGGCCAGTCCTTCGCCCGCATGGCGCCCGAATTTCCGTTCGACAAGCAGCGCACCGCGAGCAGCCGCCCGGACTGATGTTCTCCGGCCGGAAGAAAACCTACATCGGCATTCGCGGCGAACGCCGGCGGCCGCTTTCCGCTCACGGAAATTTTTCAGAACTATGCGCGCGAAATTCTGAAACGCAGTTACCGCAACTCTGCCGCCCTGGCTCGAAGAAGGCTATTCCAACGGTCTACGGCAGCATGACGTTCGGCGACACGCGGCGTGCGCCTGGAACGGCCCGAACCCGACGATCTGAGCGTGCTGTTCGAGAGCCCGCTGCTGCCCTCTCGAACTCGTGCTGCGCGTGGATCGCGCTCCGCCGTACTACAGCCCTGGGAACAAGGTGTCCGTGTACTTCGCGGAGTCGCGCGTGCTGCTGCATTACCTGATCAGCGATCCGCAATTTGCCGGCAAGCAAAGCCCTGCGAACGATACGTCACCGCCGTGCAGGGCGGCACGGATTCGCTGAAGGCGGCCCGCGACGCCTTCGGCGATTTGAACCATCTGCAGATCGAAGCTCGAGGCCTACGTCAAAAACGTCAGCGGTCCGCGCGGCCGATCTCCCGGTTCCGGGCGGCAGCGATTCCGGCGGCGCTCCGCGCACGCTCTCCGCGGCGGAAATTGAAGCGCGCCAGGCCGATTTCATGGCGCTGCGCGGAAAGAGCGAAGACGCGCGAAGACAAATTGGACGAAGCGCTTGATGTCCGAGCCATCGCTCGCCGAAGCTGAGCAGAGCCTCGGCTTCCTGATGCTGCAGCGGGACAATCTGGACGACGCGCAGAAACATTTCGACCACGCGGCGCAGCTTGATCCCAAGGACGCGCTGAATTTTTACGGACAGGGGCTGGTGGCCGTCGGCCAAAGCCGGCAAAGGCATTGTCCCTGCGAGCGCCGCCGTGTACATTTGAAAAGGCCGTCGCGCTGAATCCGGATTTCGCTCCCGCCTGGTCCGACCTGGCAAAAGTTTATACCGAGCGTCCCGAAACGCAGCAGAAGGGGCTGGCCGCCGCCAAACGCGCCTCGGCACTCGCGCCCGGCGAGGGACGCTACCAGGCACAGGTCGCCGCGCTTCAGGATCTAGTGGATCATCCGGAGGAAGCGCGCCGGATCGCCGCGCGCGCGGCCGAAGCGGCCGCTGACCGCGCCAGCGCCGCAAGATTCTCGCGACGCTGCTCCGCGAATTGCCATCAGGCAACAGCCTCCACCGCCTCCTGCCTCCGGGCCGGCCGCACGGCCGTCCACCCCTCCTGCGACCGCACCGCCCGCGAATCCCGAGTCATCCGGCGCGCCGCGTCTGGAGCGCAAGACAGAGCAGCCGCCTGCGCCCACGGCCACAACTGCACCAAACGCCGCGCCAACCGCGACGCCCCCAGCTAGCACCGCTTCAGCGGCTCCCGTTACGAAAGCAAACACGCCTGCGGCTCCGCCCATCTCGCCGAGCGGTTCGGAGCAGGTCTACTCCATGGTGGGTACGATTGCGGACGTGAACTGCGGGAACGCGCCGCAGATACAATTCACCCTGAAGTCGCAAACGATCGTGATGAAACTGCACGCGGCGATGTCTCGCAGATCTCCATCAAGCCGGCCGGAGGCGGGCCGCGGGAAAAGGTTCGGCCTGCACGAGCCTGCGCGGACGCTATGCTCGCGTTTCGTACCTGTTCGTAACCGGGAAACCGTGGGACGCGGAAATACAGACCGTGGAATTTCGCAGCGCACAGTAAGTTTCAGACTAGCTCGGACCACTCAGGAAATTAACAACTACAAATTTGGAATAGTTGGTCAGAACATTTATCGTCGGTTGAGATTGCTGTTTTCTCAGGGGCGGGTCTTTCTTCAAGATCGCACTAACTGATATTCCCCCACGTTACGTCGGAACTCCCCCCTTGCACACGGCGCAAGGATGGGGCACCCACGTCCGCTGACTATCCACGCCCTTTCGCGCCGGACGGAAATCGTTATTGCTCCAGGCCGGCGACGCCAGCACCGTTAATGCCACGCGCTGCAAGCCCATTTCCCTGCCCGCGGGGTCGTACCATTCGTCGAGTGTGTGTGCGCCGCCGCTGCGGCCGCCGGCGCCGATCGAAATTGCCGGAATGCCCATCGACAGCGGAATGTTGGCGTCGGTCGACGATCGTTCCTTGCGCGAACGGTTGCCGAGCTGATTGTCAGCGGCGAGCAGCGCGGCCAGTAGCGGGGAATTTTCGGAAGTTCTCCGGCCGGGCCGCACGCCGAGCACATTAATTTTCAGGTTCAGCAGGTTGGCGCCGCCGGCCATGCCGCGTTCGCGCGCCGCGGACATTTCTTCGTCGATGCCGGTCTTCACGGCGTCCCGCAACTGGCCTTCGAGCGTGGCGAGTTCGGTTTCCGATTCCGAGCGCAGATCCACCTTCATGTGCGCGCTGGACGGAATGGAATTCACCGACGTGCCGCCCTCGATTTCGCCGATGTTGAAACTGGTGCGCGGCGTTTCCGGCACTTTGCGCCGCTAACGAAGCGCGCGATTCCCCGGCCCAGCGCGTGGATCGGATTGGGCGCGCCGAAGTCGGACCAGCTATGCCCGCCCGGCCCGGTGATCGTAATTTCCACGCGGCGCGAGGCCAGCGCGGCGGTGGTCACGTATTCGGTGGCCGAACCGTCGAGTGCCAGCACGTATTTCAGGCGCTTCTTGTACGTCTCCAGCCAGCGCGCGCATCCCGCGAAGATTTCCTTCGCCTTCTTCGCCCACGTCGGCAACAAACAAAATTGTCTTGGTGGTTTTGATTTTTGCGTCGCGGAACGCTCTGGCCAGCGCCACGAGCGCCGCGAGCCCCGTGCCATTGTCCGAAATTCCGGGAGCGAGCAGCCGGTTCCGCCTTCGCGCTTCACGTGCACATCGGTGCCCTGCCGGGAAAACCGTGTCCAGATGCGCGGTCAGCATCACGATGTCGGGCGATGATCCGGGCCATTCGCCGATGACGTTCCCGATATCGTCGGTGTCCACGTGCAAGTCCCGTAGCGGCGAACAATTTTTTCATGTAGGCGCCGCGCGCAGCTTCCTGAAACGGCGGCGCGGGAATTTCCGTGATGCGGATTTGTTCTTCGGTCGTAGCGCTGGCGCTGGCGCGCAGAATCTCCAGTACGCGGGCGACGCGCGGATCGGTTGGCTGCGCTGGATGCGTCGGCCTTGCGAGAGAAATTTGGAATGAACGAAGTCACTGCCGCTCCCAGCAAAAGTAGGGTGAAGAAACGCTTCACGGCTTACTCGACCGCGCAGGCATCGGCCCTCTTCGGGGAGGGATCTTCTGCCATGGCCTGCTGCCGGTCGGTCAACAGGTTCGGACCTGCATCCGGAACCACTGTCCAGAAATCGCGCCGTTCCGCAAGATCAAGCGCGCTAGTAGCGCAGCGTGAAACTGTGCGGCATCTGCTTCGGGATCCGGCTTGTACAGCGTCTTGCAGAATTCGCAGCGGTAAATTTCCGCGTCCTTGCCGATTTTGCGCCTGCACTTCCTTCGGATAGTCGTACCAGCGCTTCAAGTGGCCGGCGCAAAGTTTTCCCTTGGCATCCTTTTCATCGCAGGAGCGCTGCCGCGGTTTGCGCACCTTGATTTTCTGTTCCGCGGGCGGAGCTTCGGCAGCAGCAACAACCGGAGCAGCAGCGGGCGGCGCCGCTGGCGGCGCCGGTGGCGGTACCGCGGGTGCTGCGCCTTGCGGTGTAGTTTCCTCGGCCATGCTTCAGTTCCCCTCTTTCTCGAAGACGCGCTTTTGAGATCGTTGGGTACGGCTATGCGTGTATCTTACTCGAACCCTTCCCGCGAAACCAAGCGCCTTCGCTAAGCCCCCGGCGATGCGCTCTCCGGCTGCACGGAACTGGAACTGCGCTCGCCGGCCGCCAGTGAATTGGTTGGATCCGGATACTCGACGCTTTCCAGGCACAATCCGTTGCGGCGGCATGGTCACGCCGGATTTGGAGCGATCGCGCAACTCAAAAAGCTTTGGCACATCGCCTGGAGCCATTTTGCCGCGCCCGATTTCCATCAGCGTACCCATCATCTTCCGCACCATGTTGCGCAGGAACGATCTGCCGCGGACAACATAGATCCATTCTTCGTCGGCAATCTGCCCGTCCCGCGCAGCGGGAGCGCAGCAATTCGGAGCGAAAAATGGTGCGCACGGTGATGCGCTCGCGGTCGTCATCTTCCGAGCCGGTGGACGCGGCGAACGTTGTGAAGTCATGCTCTCCGACGAAAAATGCCCGCCGCCTCGGACATCGCATCGAAATTCAAGTCCTGCGTGCAGTGATGCACGTATTTCCACACGAATGGCGAAACGACCGGGCCGCGAAAAATTCGGTAGCGGTACGTTTTGGCCAGCGCGTCCCAGCGCGAATGAAAATCGGGACTGACTTCCTCCGACGAAATTAACCCGCACGGATTCCGGCAAGAACGCGTTCAACGCGCGCTGGATTTCCTGTGTCCCCAGCTCAGACGGCGTGCGGAAGTTCACCACCTGCCCGGCGGCGTGAACGCCGGCGTCGGTTCGGCCCGCGGCGTAGATCAGTAAGCGCTTCTGCGTCAGCTTTTCGAGCGCGTCAGATCAGCGTGCCTTGCACCGTGACCTGTCCAGGCTGCGACCTGCCAGCCGCTGAAATCGGTGCCGTCATAGGCGATCGTGCATTTAATATTGCGCATGAGAAGGGAAAGCTCATGAAACCACAACGAACGACACTCGGCTCCGATAAAAGTCGCGGGAGATCGAAACTCAGAAGGACAGCGCAGGAAGCGTCCGGACTCAAGCCCCCGAGCGGGCGAAGCGGCTGCCGGGTTTCACGGCAACTCCTCCGCTGCGGCACAGCGGGCACTCAGAGGCGTCATAGCTCTCGATTTTGAGGTCCACCAGTGCTTCGGTGCGCACCGGCAATTCGATTTTTCCGCCGCTGCGATCGATCAGCGCGCCCGCGGCCACGACGCGCGCGCCGGCTTCCTCCAAAACGCGAATCGTTTCGCAGGTGGAACCGCCCGTGGTCCAGACATCTTCCACACCAGAACGTGTTCGTCCGGCTCGACTCGGAATCCGCGGCGCAAGCGTCAGCGTACCCAGCGAATCGCGCTCCACGAAAATCGCGCGGATCGGCTTGCCGTCGGCTCGCGGGGGAATCGCGCGCGCCACTTCGTGGCCGATGATCACGCCGCCCAGCGCAGGCGACGCCACGCAATCCACGCGCAGGTCCATGAACTCCGCAGCCAGCGCCCGCCCCAATTGCTCCGCGTATTTTGGATACTGCAGGACCAGCGCGCACTGAACGTACGTCCCGCTGTGCAGCCCGGAGGTCAGCTCGAAGTGTCCGTGGCGGATGGCGCCCACATCCTCGAAAATCTGCATGGCGGCGTCAGGTCTCATCGCGCGCCAAGACTATCGGCCCCTCACGCCATTGTCAAGAAACACCCCAAATGCGCGCTCGCAGCCACGCCTTTCGAGCCTCCAATGAAACCCAATGAAAAGGTCATCGCCCCGCTTGACCTCCCGCCGTTTCTCGCGTCCAATACTTCTGCTTCGACGGGATCACGAAAGGCGTGGCTCGTTTCTGGCGGCATTGGCTGAAAATAGTTGAAACATATCGATCCCGAAGGACGTTTAAAGTACTTGGCGCTGGAAACCTGTGTGCATCGCGGGATGGGCATTCCGGATTTCTGTTCGGAGAGGATACTTAGACATGATCGGAAGGTTTTGCCGTGTTTCCCTCGTATTGTTTGGCCGTCATAATGGCCCTCGCTCCGGTCGCGCCCGCGTTTGCCCAGCAACCGGGGGATAGCGCTCCGCCCGCGCAGCCGCAGCCCGCTGACCGCACCATCCAGCTCTCCGAATCAGAACTACACCTACGGCAAACGATGGTTCCCCAACATCCTGGAGCCTTATACGCCAACGTCCGTCCCGGAGCCGGTCCTTGACCAACGCTCCGCGGATCGAACAAATGGTGAAGGACGGCAAACTGAGCATCAGCCTGCAGGACGCCATGGACCTGGCGCTTGCAGAACAATCTGGCCATCGTCATTTCGCGCTACACGCCGTGGCTGGCGGAGGCCAACATCCTTCACACGATGAGTGGCGGCGCCCCAACCTCCGGCCCAGTCGGCGCGCTGGGCACGATTCCCGCGCTGAGCTTCGATCCAATTGTTACCTCAACCTTCAGCCTGGATCAGAGAACCATTCCTGTGAACAACGGGCTGACGGCCGGCACGGGTACAGGCACTGGCGCATTGACACAATTGAATACACATACCCAAACCGCTGATTTTGCGTACTCCCAGGGTTTTCACACCGGCACTTCGTTTTCAGCCACGTTCAACAACATTCGCGGCTCGTCGTCCAGCCCCAGCAACTTCTTCAGCCCGTTCGTACAATCCAATTTTATTTTCGTCGCCAGCCAGCAACTTCTGAACGGCTTCGGACTTCTGGCCAACGAGCATTACATCCGCATTGCCAAGGTGAATAAGAGCATCGCCGACCAGACCTTGGTGCAGCAGGTGATTACGTCAATCACGGCGGTCAGCAATGCCTACTGGGAACTGGTCTTTGCGCGCGGCAACGTCGATGTCGCCAATCAGGAAATCGCCCTCGCGAACAAAACTTATAGCGACAACAAAAAGCAGGTGGACGTCGGCACGCTCGCTCCGCTCGAAATCGTGCAGGCCGAAGCGCAAGTGGCCACCGCGAAGCAGGCGTTGATCGTGGCGCAGACGACCGTGCTGCAGGACCAGCTCACCCTTCTGAACCTGATCGCCAAGGATCCGAATTCTCCGGTGCTGCGCACAGTCGAAATCATTCCGACCGACAACGCCGACGCGGCGCCGCCGGAAGTAGAGAAAATTCCGCTGGAGGATCTGATCAAGGAAGCCATCAACAAGCGGCCGGACGTTCTGCAAGCCGGTTTGCAGCTCAAAGGCGATGACATCAACGTGCGCGCCACGAAGCAATGCTCTGCTGCCCATTCTCACTCTCTCCGGCGAATACGCCACGATCGGACTGGCCGGCAACAACCGCGTCGCTCCCACCTGTACCCCGATCCCCCCGGCGGTGACTGCATGCCTCCCGCGCGTCGTCTCCGGACTGGGCACCGCATTGAACCAGGAATTTACGGGCGCCTATCCGGAATACAACGCGGAGATCAATCTGACGATGCCCATCCGCAATCGCGCGGCGCAAGCGAATAATGTAATCGCCACGCTGACCGAGCGATCCGACCAGGCCCGCTACCAGCAGATCGTGAACAACGCCATCACCGACGTGCACAACGCGCAAATCACTCTGGAGCAGGCGCGCATCACGCTGGCCGCAGCCAGCAAGACGCGCGACCTTGATCAACAGACTCTGGACGCCGAACAAAAGAAATTTCAGGTGGGCGCGTCCACGCTGTTCAATATCGTTTCCGATCAGAACACGCTGGCCGCAGCCGAACAGGCCGAGGTCCGCGCGCGCATCAACTTGGTGGAAGGCAAAGTAAACTTTGACCGCGCGATGGCTCGCACGCTGGAGGTCTACAAAATCACGATCGCCGACGCCAAGCGCGGCGTCCCAGCGAAAGACACGCTGATCCCCGGCACGTCCGCCAGCGGCCAACTCTTTGTAGACTCCGTAAAGCCAGCTGAAGCGACGCGCCCCTAAGTAGCACAGGCTTCAGCCTGTGGGTTTTCATCACCGCTCCCAGACCGAACGTGCCGGCAGAGTCCGGCGCGAATCGCTGGTTCGCTCAATTCACGCCCTCGCCAAGATCAAATGGAAATCCTCAGACTAAAGTCTGTGCTACTGGCTCCCGACCGTTACCAGCCCCGCAGCACAGGAACGAGCCGGCCTCCGTCTAGAAAATCGCGCCGCAGTTCGATTCCGCTCACAGTCCTGACTCCTTGAGAACCCGCCTTACAACCCGCGAATATTTCCCGCATTTCAGGCTAGAATCATCCAGCGCGAGAACCAACACGCAATCGTGTTTCGATCGCGAACCCGAAAGCCCATGCCACAAGATCGCCCATCCTCCGCGCGCGGCCCGTCCGGCGAACGAACCAAATCGCGCACGTCTGACTTCACCACCGTTTCCGGGCATCCGATCCGCGGCCTCTATTCCGCTGCCGATCTCGCGGAACGTGATCCGCGCCAGGACCTGGGCTTGCCCGGCGCGCCTCCCTACACGCGCGGGATTCATCCGGCGATGTATCGCAGCCGCCTGTGGACCATGCGCCAGTTCGCCGGCTTCGGCTCAGCGCAAGATACCAACCAGCGATTTCGCTATCTGCTGTCGCAAGGACAGTCGGGACTTTCCGTGGCCTTCGATCTGCCGACGTTGATGGGCTATGACGCCGACCACGCGCTGGCCGAAGGCGAGGTCGGCAAATGCGGCGTGGCGATCAGTTCGCTTGCCGACATGGAAGCGCTCTTCGATCAGATTCCCCTGGGCAGCGTTTCCACTTCGATGACCATCAATTCGCCTGCCGCGATTCTGTGGGCCATGTACCTGGCCGTCGCGGAAAAACAGGGCGTCGAATGGAAGCAGCTGACCGGAACGCTGCAAAACGACATCCTGAAGGAATACATCGCGCAGAAGGAATACATCTATCCGCCCAAGCCCTCGATGCGCCTGGTGATTGACACGTTTGAATTCGGCGCGCGGCACACGCCGAAATTCAATCCCATTTCCATCAGCGGCTATCACATTCGCGAAGCAGGCTCGACGGCCATTCAGGAATTGGCATTCACGTTGCGCGACGGCATCGAGTACGTGGAGTGGGGCATTCGCCGCGGCCTGGCGGTGGACGATTTCGCTCCGGCGCTTTCCTTCTTCTTTAACGCGCACAACGATTTCTTCGAGGAAATCGCCAAATATCGCGCCGCGCGCCGCATCTGGTACAAAACCATGACCGAGCGATTCGGCGCGAAATCTGCGCGCTCGTCCGCCCTGCGCTTCCACGCGCAGACGGCGGGCTGCTCGCTCACCGCGCAGCAACCGTACAACAACGTGGTGCGCACCGCCGTGCAGGCGCTTGGCCGCCGTGATGGGCGGCACGCAATCGCTGCACACCAATTCGCTGGACGAGGCCTGGGCGCTGCCGACGGAATTCGCCGCCACGCTGGCGCTGCGCACGCAGCAGATCCTGGCGCACGAAACCGGCGTGGCCAATACCGCCGATCCGTTTGGCGGCTCCTACTTCGTCGAAACTCTGACAAACGAAATGGAAGAAGCCGCCTGGAAATACATCCGCAAAATCGACGAGATGGGCGGCATGATCGCGGCCATCGAGCAGGGCTACCCGCAGCGGGAAATCGCCGACGCCTCCTACCGCTACCAGGTGTCAGTGGACCGCAAGGAAAAAATAATCGTAGGCGTCAATGAATTCATGGGAGAAGAGGCGCCAATCGAAATTCTGCGCATCGATGAATCCGTGCGCGAACAGCAATCGGAACGACCTGCGGAAATTGCGCGCCGATCGCAGTCGAATGACGATGTCGCCCGCGAGCTATCGGCGCTGCGAAAGGCGGCGCGAGGGCACGGAAAATCTGATGCCGCACATTTACGCCGCGGTGAAAGCCTATGCAACGCTCGGAGAAATCTGCGACGCCCTGCGCGAAGTTTTCGGAACGCATGAAGAAAGCGTAGTAACCTAGATCGCCCGGACCAGGAATTCTGTTCGCGAGTACGGACAGGAGGACAGCCGGCGTCGAGAGATAACCTAGAAATGACGAAGAAAATCCGCGTTCTGATCGCCAAGCCCGGCCTCGACGGTCATGATCGCGGCGCCAAGATCATTGCGCGCGCCCTGCGCGACGCCGGCATGGAAGTGATCTATACCGGCTTGCGCCAGACCCCGGAGATGATAGCCTCCGCCGCCGCTGCAGGAAGACGTGGACGTCATCGGCCTCTCGATTCTTTCCGGAGCGCACAACACGCTCGTTCCGCAGCTCCTTGAATTGCTAAAGCAAAAAGGAATGAACGACGTGACCGTACTCCTGGGCGGAACGATTCCCGAAGCGGACATTGCCGGACTGAAAAAAGCCGGAGTAGCGGAAATCTTTCTTCCCGGCACATCCACGCAGAATATCGTGGATTTCGTGCGCCAAAATGCGCCAAGGAAGACCGAGTAGCACAGACTTCAGTCTGTGGGGTTCCATCAGTGCTAGCAAGACTTAACAATCCCGGGATGCTTAGTCCGTTTCCTGACTAACCCTACTTCATCAGATTCCCATCGGCGTCGCGAATCTCCACCTCGCCCAGATCCAGCTTCACCAGTTCCGGTTCGATCTTGGCGCGATCACCCACGCAAACCAGAATCATCTGATCCGGATGCAGGTATTTCTTCGCGGCGGCCTGCGCATCGCCGGCCGTGACAGCGTTCAGTCGCTCCGGCAACAGAGAGAAATAATCGCGCGACAGGTTGTACACGAAGATTTCGGAAAGCGCGCCCGCTTCCCCGCCGCTGGTCTCAAACATTCCCGGCAGCGAGCGCGACTGCGAATCCTTGGCCAGGGAAAGTTCCTCCGGCTTCATCTCGGTGTCGATCATGCGGTGAATTTCCTTCAGCATTTCCGTGACAGCGGGAGCGGTCACGTCCGTGCGCATCCCACCGCCGGTCGCAAAATAGCCCAGCGTGCGCCGGTAAACGAATGTCGAGCCCGCACCGTATGTGTAGCCATGCTCCTCGCGCAAATTCAGATTGATGCGGCTGGAGAAAAGGCCGCCGAGTTCCGAATTCATCACCTCCAGCGCCGGGTAGTCAGGCGTCGCGCGGCTCACTCCCATCTGCAGCAAGCGAACCTGGGTCTGCTGCGCTCCTGGCCGGTCAACGATGACGATCTTCGCCTTGGTGGTCTCGGGCGCTCCCAGTTGCGGCGGGGCCACTTCTCCGCCCTTCCAGGCCCCGAATTTCTCTTCGACCAGCTTTTTCAAGTCGTCGATGGGAATATTCCCCGCAACCACCAGTGCGGCGTTTTCCGGAACGTAGTACGTCTTCCAGAAATTCACCAGGTCTTCGCGCGCCATCGCCTTGATGGACGGTTCGGTGCCCACATTGTCATAACCAAACGGGTGATGCGGCCCGAACAAGGCGGCGGCGTCCGTCCTCGAAACAATCGTGTCCGGGTCCGAACGTTCATCCGCGAACGCCGCCAGGCGCGAAGCGCGGCGCCGTTCTACTTCTTCCGCTGGAAACGCTGGATGCAAAGCCACGTCGGCAATCAGGTCCAGCACGCCGGGGAAATTTTTGGTCAGAGATCCGGCACCGACGCTGGAGGCATCCATCGACGCGCCGGACGCCAGCTCCGTGCCGAGCAGCGCCGCTTCATCGGCGATCTGCGTGGCATTGCGCGTTTCGGTTCCTTCCTGCAACATGCCCGCCGTGAAGCTCGCCAGCCCGGGCTTCTCGATGGGATTGGCCGCGCTGCCGGTGTTGAGCACCAGGTGCGCCGCAGCCACCGGCAGCCCCGGACGGAAGTGGTAGTAAACCGTAAGGCCGTTTGGCAATTTAAAAATTTCGGGAACAGGAAGATTCAAAGGGCGCGCAGCACCGGGTGACGGCGGATTCTCGCGCCACGCAGCATCCGGGTTCACGGATTCTCCGCCGGTGCTTTTTCCCTTTTTCTGATTCTCCGGCGTCGGAACATCCGGCCCCAGATCAGGTTTGCCGGGAATTCCGTAAACCACCACGCGCGCGGTTGGCTTCAATTGCGCCTCGGCAAAGGCGCGAATCGATTGCGGCGTGGCGGACTCGTATCGCTCCACATCCTTGGGAAAATATCCCGGGTCCCCCAGGTAGTGGTTATATTCGTTGAGGCGATCGGCTACTCCGCCAAAGCCGCCGAGGCGCTCCAGACCCTCGATCATTCCGGTTTCGATTCCATTTCGTGCCCGCTCTAGTTCCGCGGCCGTGGGACCGTCCTTCCGAAACACGGTGAGTTCCGCATCCACTGCCTTTTCCATCTCCGCCGCGGTATGACCCGGCCGCGCGGTGACCTCAATTTCAAATACCGATCCCAGAGTGAGCGACTGCTGCGTCACGCTCACGTCCAGCGCAATCTGCTTTTCATACACCAGCTTCTTATAAAGTCGACTGCTCTTTCCGCCGCCCAGAATGTCCGAAGCCAGGTCGGCGCTTGCATCTCCCGGCTTGAAAATCGGCGAAGTCAGCCAGGCCATGTAGACGCGGGGCAATTCCACCTGATCGTGAATCACCGCGCGGCGTTCGGCGGTAATCGGCGGCGTAACGGCGGTAATCTTCGGCACCGGCGCCCCGCGCTTCAGCGGGCCAAAATATTTTTCCACCAGTTCCTTCGCTTGCGCCGGATCAAAATCGCCGACAATCGCCAGGCTGGCGTTGTTCGGGGCGTAGTACAGCTTGAAGAAATTGCGGACGTCCTCCAGTTTGGCCGCCTGGATATCCGCGTGCGAACCCATTACGTCCGCGTGGTACGGATGCGTCTTGGGAAACAGCAGGTGGTACACGCCCTCATCCACGATTCCATACGGGCTGTTTTCCACGCTTTGGCGACGCTCGTTGCGCACCACGTCCTGCTGATTGCGCAGGCTGGCCTGATCCAGCTTGTCGGGGAGATAGCCCATCCGATCGGATTCCAGCCAGAGCGCGACTTCCAGCTGGTTTGCCGGAATAGTCTCGAAGTAATTGGTGCGGTCAAAGTCCGTGGTGCCGTTGATGTCACTCGCCCCGGCCGCTTCCAGAAATCGCATGTGTGAGTTTCCCGGAACGTGCCGCGAACCTTCGAACATCATGTGTTCGAACAAGTGCGCGAAGCCAGTGCGTCCGGGCAGTTCGTTGGACGGACCCACGTGATACCACACGTTGGTCGAAACCAGCGGCAGGCGGTGGTCCTCCGAGAGGATGACCACCAGTCCATTCGGGAGCGTGTATTTCTCAAACTTGATCGTGGGCAGCGCCAGGGAAGCAGGAGCATCTGTCTTCGGCGCTGCAACTTTCGTCGCCGCCTTTTTCGCCACCGGCGGCTTCGGCGCATCCTGCGCAAAAACGGATACCGCCATGAAGGCCATCGATAGGCAAAAAATCGTCAGTCCTCTGCGTTGCTCAGAATTCATTGCAATTCTCCTCGTTCGTTGTCCCTTTCGACTAAGACGCATTCCACGCGATTTCCGCTGCCTCTGCCGCCAAAAGACGACCCATGCGATCATCGCACTAAGATACCTTATCCACTACCTCGGATGCTCTGATCCATCCTTGCGAATATTGCAAGGGTGGGGATTTTCGGAGCATTTTACCAAACGAAAACGGGAAGCATGCAAGTGACATACCCACCGGATCCCACCCTAGCAAAATTCGCAAAAACCCGCTCCTGTTGACAGCAATGCGCGATCGAGTTTACGGCTTATTGCTAACCGCGACTTCTCCGCGTCCCGCGTTCAAGTCCGGGAAAATTTGTGGCCACCATGTTCGTTATGCGGCACACTGGGAACGCTTACTATTCGCTTGACGTTTAGCGATCACAATTTCGGAAATCTCCATCCCCAAAGGGAAGTGCCATGAAAAAGCAGCAAGTAGATGCGTGTGAGCACGGCCTATCACGGAGAGCGATACTCAAGGGCGGATTGGCCGCGACCGCGGCAACTACTCTCAGCGGCGCGGGCGAATCTCTATTAGCTGACCCGGCCGCACCGGCTGCGCCAAAGAAAACCGGCGCGCGCGCCATCGACATTCATGCGCATTACTTTCCGCAATCCTATCTCGATCTGTTTAACGCCGAGGGTCAGCGCTATAACAGCGAGTTCCGTAGTACTGAACAAGGTTTCTATTTCAAAACGCCCGGGGAATCCAACGGGCCGCTTCCCGCCAAATTCATCGATCTGAACTTGCGTTTGGCGGATATGGATGCGCAGGGCGTGGCCGTTCACGCGCTATCGCTGACCGGCCCCATGGTCTATTGGGCCGAGGGCGCGTTCTCGCACAAGCTGGCCATGGCCTGGAATGACGGCGCGGTCGCTGCGCACACGGCCCACCCGGACCGGTTCGTGGTTCTCGCGACTTTGCCCATGCTCGATCCCGATCGCGCGATCGACGAAGCGAACCGCGTCAGCAAACTTCCCGGAGTGCGCGGCATTTACATGGGCACAAACATCGAGGGACGCGATCTGGACGATCCCCTGTTCGAACCGATCTTCCTGCGCATTGAGTCGTTGGGGCTGCCGGTATTTCTGCATCCGTTGCCTCCCATTCTGGGCGGAAAGCGGTTGCAGCCGTTTTCGCTGACGAATGTTCTGGCATACCCGCTCGACACAACCGTGGCAGCTTCTCATTTAATTTTCGGAGGCGTGATGGATCGCCATCCGAACCTGGTGGTGGTTTTACCGCACGCCGGAGGGGCGCTCCTGAACGTCATGGGCCGCATGGATCACGGCTGGAAGGTAATTCCTACCGCAAAAATGTCGGCGCAAACGCCCAGCGCGTACCTGCGCCGGTTCATGTATGACACCATCGCTCATTCGAAACCTCTGATGGAGTTCATCATCTCCCAGGTGGGCGTCGAGAGAATCATGATGGGTAGCGACTACTGCTTCCCCATCGGCTACGACCACCCGGTCGACATCGTCGAGGAACTCCATCTGAGTTCCTCCCAACGCAAGATGATTCTGGGCGGTACAGCCGCAAAACTCCTGAAGATTGAATGACTCAGCCCGGGTTTTAATTCCGTCCAAGAGACCGGTGCTTGCCTTCTCCGCCGGCGCGATTCCGCACCGTGAGTTGCCGTTTTTCTACGGGAAACTTCGGACACAAGTAAGGAATGGCCCTGATTCACCCCCTCCGCGCTGCAGTCTATCGTTGGCTGTAGTAGAAGCCGAGCCCTGGCCCATTTCGCAGGTATTGTCCGGGCTTCGGAAAGAACCTATCGTCGGCTGATCGAGAGGAGTCGCTATGTCCACCCAGGAGCCTCGCTGGCGCCGCATGTTCACCGCCGTTCTAACCGAACTCGACCCTGAAAAATTTCCCGTGCGCCTGATCGCCGCGGATGACTCCATCTTCTACCGCCTCCTCGAACTGGAAGGCCGCGCGGACATGGAGGAAGAGCGCCGCGCCCTCGAAGAAGCTCTGGAAGACATTAAGCTGCTGAGGACAAACTGCTATCACTTGGGAAATATTCAAGAGTGAGCCGGAGGAGGAAACATTCCAGCTTCCGGCCCAGCGGCAGTAAATGCGTGGAAAGCCCAGCTCTGCGCCTAGCAACGATCATCAGAAACTGAGGATTCCCGTGAAAGGCGAGACATTCCGAGAACGGAAGACATTCGCAAAGTTATCTCTGCAATGTGCAATCCTGCTGGCTCTATTGCCAGCCGCGCAGGGATGTTACTGGACCGGCTCGGGCCATAATTCAGCGCAAAGCCAGGAAGAGCAACGCCAGCGCGACGAAAAGACGCGCGACGACGTCGCCCGCGCTACGGAACAGATGAAGCCAGCCATCGAATCCGCGGGACGGACTCTCGGTAAAGCGGCTGAAAAAGCCGCCGAAGAGGCTCACGCGGCCGCGCAGGGAGTGCAGGAAGGCTGGGCCCGTGGCGGCCATGCCCCGCTCGATGTGAATTCGGCGACCGAACGCCAGCTCACGGAGCTTCCCGATATTTCCGCTCCCGAAGCACGCCGAATCATTCGCTCGCGCCCATATAAAGACAAGCGCGAACTGGTCACGAGAGGTGTGCTGCCGCGCTCGAGCTACGCCAGGATCGAAGATCAGATCACCGCGAATTAAGTGGGATAGGCTTCAGCCTGTCTGGTTTAAATTCCAAGCGGGCGCAAAAGAAAACAGAAAGGCTGCCCTTCGTAAGCGCTCAGGTTACAGAGCCTGTCCGATGAATCCACCTGTCCCAATGGCTGGCTTACCCTCCTAAGCACCGCCCACTGATTCGCTTGCACCCTGGGGCCGCTAGTTCGATAGAATGGGTCTCACCCAGTCCAATCCTTCAACAAGGTTGAATTATGTCCAACCACTGGAATCAATGGCAAAACCATCTCGTTGACGGAAAATTCCCCCTAATGCGCTACCTCGGAGGCTCAGGGACCTCCGCCGTTTTCGCGACGCAGATTCAGGATAGAAATCGGCTCATTGGCGCCGCCATCAAACTGGTTCCCGCAACCGCGGAATCCGGCGAACGGCTGCTCATCCGCTGGCAGGAATCTTCCGAACTTACTCATCCCAACCTGATTGCGCTGTTCGATTCCGGATGGGCCAAGCTGGGCGACGCGCAGTATGTCTACCTGGTGATGGAACGTGCTGAGGAAAACCTGGCGCAAGTCCTTCCTACTCGCGCCCTGGACCCTGCAGAAGCACTGCAAACGGCGGACGCTGTCCTGAACGTATTGGCCTACCTGCATTCGAAGGGATTCGTTCACGGCAGCATCAAGCCCGCAAATATCCTGGCGAGCGATGACCTCTTGAAGGTTTCGAACGATTCTCTCTACCGCGTGGGCGAAGCGCCCGCCGGCCGGGAATCCTCCAGCGAGTATGCCGCGCCGGAAATCATAGGCAGTCGAACGTCCAAGGTCGAGCCCATATCACCGGCGAGCGATGTCTGGTCACTGGGTGCAACCCTTGTGGAAACCTTGATCCGGGAGCTGCCCAGAGTCGCCAGTGGAGACACAACCGATCCGGCGATTCTTCGAACCGTGCCCGAGCCGTTCCTGGAAATCGCGCAGCACTGCCTGGTTTGCGATCCGAAACGGCGGTGGAGCGTCGCCCATATTTCAGATCGCCTGCACAATCGTGTTCCCGCGCAGCCGGCCCCAGCGGCCGCACCGAAAGCCGCGGTTCGCGAGACGCCGCCCGCGCCTCGGCCCCCGCAGGCGGTTACAGCCGCACCAGTGCGGCAACCGGCGTCTGCACCTGCTCCGGTCGCGGCGCGAGCCGTTCACCATGCGGGGAAACCGGCGCAAAAAAATAAATTCGCGCTGCCTGTCATGGTGGGCTGCGCGGTGATCTTCGCCGCAGTTCTGGTGACTCCCAGGTTGTTTCGCCGCCCGGCAACCGCGCCCGACGCACCTGAAGCAGCCCAGGCGCCAACCGCCGAGACGCCCGCGGCAACAGCTATGCCCCAGCAGCAATCGGCACCGCTAAAATCGACGGCCTCATCGACCAAGGAAGAACCTCAGCGCGAAGCAATGCCGGCTACTGCTCCATCGGCCGTCCCTGCGCTAGCCCATCCCGAAGTTGTCAACGAAGAAGCGACCAACACGGTCGCCAGATCCTCGGTCGACGCGTCCACACGCGGCCAGGTTACGCACCGCGCCATGCCCGAGGTTCTGCAGTCGGCGGTACGCAGCATTCAAGGCACCGTGCGGGTTAACGTGAAGGTCAATGTGGATCGCACCGGCAACGTGGAAGACGCCGAACTCGCCGCGCGGGGGCCGAGCAAGTATTTCGCTCACGCGGCCGTGGAAGCCGCACGCCAGTGGAGGTTCGATCCGCCAAAAGTCGGCGGCCGCGGCGTGCTGAGTACCTGGATCCTGCAGTTTGAATTTACGCGCGATGGCACGAACGTAGTGCCCCGGCAGGAACTTCCTTAAACTTCACGCCTCAGCATCCAAACGCTCTGGCGCTTACGTGGCAAAAATGAACGAGTACCCGTGCTCCTGCGCGCGATTTACCGCCAGAATTCCCGCCGGCACCAGGTGCGAGTTGGGAATCAGATTGGCGCTGATTTCCTTGAAGACTGCCTCGACATCCAGGCTGTAGGCTTTGGCGATTCGCGTGGCAATTCCCCGGCTGGACATGCCGCAAACAGCGAATTGCGTACCCTTCTTGATCAGCGCCTCCATCTTGCCGGCCTGCGCGGTATCGCCCTGAGAGCCGTAGATGTTGAACTTGGGCGGCTCCTTCGTTTTCGGATCCTCGTACTCGGCCTGTTCGGAAATCGCCTTGCCGTATTTCGCCCACATCGTGTCGTTGTACGCGAACGAAGTGGCTTTGTGACGGGCTACGATAATCACCGCGAGGTCGCTGTCCTTCAATCCATAGGCCTGCTGATTCGCCGTGTAGTAATTGCTGGAAAATTGCAGCGCCCAGCCCATGCCTTCGGCCGAAGCGGAGTCAAACAGAAAGCGGTGCACGCCGGGAATCTTGTCGTACCAGTCGTCCTGCGCATGGCGCGCGGCCTGCCAGGGCGCGTCCGCGGCATCCGCAGCCATTGCGGGCGAGCCCGCTGCAGCGGCACCAAGCACGCTTGCTCCGGCGCCCACGCCTACGCGCGCTAGAAAATTCCGCCTGGCGATCGCGCTTGTCAGCGTTTTTCCGCTCATTCCAACCTCCAGTGTCATTCCTGATGGGTAATCCGTGGCGGTATTATAAGCCTGAACCGCTAAAGTCGTCCGCGATTCTCTTTTCCCGCGCATTTTCGTTTGCCGAACAGGAATCCGCTACTTCCGTGCAGAACCCGCTCGATTCGGCTTATACTGTCGCTTCATCCGATTCGCGTCACATTATTTTCCTGGAGGATTTCCGCTTGAAGAGTTCGGACGTGGAGACGAAGGTCCAACGAAGTTCTCCCGACTTCCAGAAAAATTCCCGCCGCATGGCGGACCTCCTCGCCGAAATCAAGAACCAGGAAACCGTGCTTCAACAGGGCGGCGGCGCGAAGGCCATCGAATCGCAGCATAAAAAGAACCGCCTCACGGCCCGCGAACGCATCGCCCAGCTCATCGATCCGCAGACGTCGTTCTTCGAGCTGGGCATCTACGCCGCGTACGAAATGTACGAGGAATGGGGCGGCGCGCCCGCGGCCGGAACGGTTACCGGCCTGGCGCGCGTTTGCGGCCGCCTGGTCATGATCATCGCCAACGACGCGACGGTGAAAGCCGGCGCGTTCTTCCCGCTGACCGCGAAGAAAGTGATTCGCGCGCAGAATATCGCCATCGACAATCATATTCCCACGATCTATCTGGTCGATTCCGCCGGCGTTTTTCTTCCGCTGCAGGAAGACGTTTTCCCGGACACCGACGATTTCGGCCGCGTGTTCCGCAACAACGCGGTGATGAGCGCGATGGGCATTCCGCAGATCACCGCGATCATGGGCATGTGCGTGGCGGGCGGCGCCTATCTGCCGGTGATGTGCGATCACATCCTGATGACCGAAGGCTCCGGCCTGTTTCTGGCCGGCCCGGCGCTGGTGCAAGCCGCCATCGGACAAAAAGTTTCCGCCGAAGAACTGGGCGGCGCGAAAATGCACGCGGAGATCAGCGGCACGGTCGATTTCCGCGAACCGGATGACGAGGCGTGCCTCGAAGCGCCTTCGCGCGCTGGTGGACAAGATGGGCCATCCGGCGCCGGCGCGTTTCGATTTCAAGCCGTCGGAGCCTCCTGCATTCCCGCCGGAAGAGCTCTACGGAATTTTCTCTTCCGATCCGGCGCGGCAATACGACATGCACGAGGTGATCGCGCGCATCGTGGACGGCGGCCAGTTCGAGGAGTACCGCGCGGAATACGGCAAGACTGCTGCTGTGCGGCTACGCGCGCATCGGCGGCTGGGCCGTCGGCATCGTCGCCAATCAACAAGAGCACGTCCCCACCATCGACGCGGCCACCGGCGAGCGCCGCATCGAATTCGGCGGCGTAATCTACACCGAGTCCGCCGAAAAAGCCGCGCGTTTCATCATGGATTGCAACCAGAACCTGGTGCCGCTGATTTTTCTGCACGACGTCAACGGCTTCATGGTCGGCAAGGAAGCGGAGTGGAGCGGCATCATCCGCGCCGGCGCCAAAATGGTGAACGCCGTATCCAACAGCGTGGTGCCGAAAATCACCGTCATCTGCGGCGGAAGTTTCGGCGCCGGACACTACGCCATGTGCGGCAAGGCCTACGATCCGCGATTCGTTTTTGCCTGGCCCACGGCGCGCTACGCCGTGATGAGCGGCGACGCCGCGGCATCCACTCTGGTGGAAATCAAGATCAAGCAACTGGAGCGCGAAGGCAAAAAACTTTCCGAGGCCGACAAAAAAGAATTGAGCGATTCGATTCGCGCGACCTACGAGCATCAGACCGATCCGCGCTACGCCGCTGCGCGCTTGTGGGTGGACGCGATCATCGATCCGGCGCAGACGCGCGAAGCGTCTGATCTGGGCGCTGGAAGCGGCGGCTCTGAATCCGGAAGTGAAGGATTTCAAGACCGGCGTGTTGCAAACATAATGGAAATTCAAACTCTCCGATTAAAGGAATTTCATTGCCTGAACCCGTAAAAATCATCGAGTGTCCCCGGGACGCCTGGCAGGGTTTGCCGGAGATGATTCCCGCCGAAGTCAAAACAAAATACCTGCTGCAACTGGTAGCGGCCGGATTCCGGCACATTGACGCCGTGAGCTTCGTATCGCCCCAGCACGTGAAGCAGATGGCGGACAGCGAAGAAGTCATGAAAGGCTTTCTCGCCGGCATGGGAAGCGCCCCGACGCAGCCCGAAATCATCGGGATCGTGGTCAATGAACAGGGCCTGCAGCGCGCTCTCGCGACGCCGGGCGTCACCACCATCGGCTATCCCTATTCCATTTCCGCGTACTTTCGCCGCGCCAACGCCAACATGAGCCGCGGCGAATCGCGGGCGCTCGTCGAGCAGATTCGCAAAGCTACCAAAGTTTCCGGCCACGGCGTGGTCGTGTACATCTCGATGGCCTTCGGCAACCCGTATGAAGAACCCTGGGGCGCGGAAATCGTAGCGGACGCCCTCGAATGGCTGAAGGACACGGGAATTCACAACGTCTCCCTTGCGGATACTGTCGGAAACGCATCGCCGGGAGAAGTGGGGGCGCTATACTCGGAGGTCAAAAGTTCCGTGGCCGGGATGGAATTGGGCGTCCACCTGCACAGCCACCCCGAGGGCGCCGCCGCAAAAGTTCTGGCGGCTTACGATGCCGGCTGCCGCCGCTTCGATGGCGCGCTGACGGGCCTGGGAGGATGCCCCTTCGCGGGAGACGATCTCGTGGGAAACATCGCCACGGAAACGATTCTGGCTGCCCTGGCGTCGCGCGGCGTGGATGTAGACCTGCATACCGAAGCGCTGAGCGCGGCGATGGCTATTTCCGGGGAAATTCGCGCGAAGTATTCGCAAGCGGCGCAGGCGCAATGAAAGAGCGCAGGTTTTAGTAGCACAGACTTCAGTCTGTGGGGTTCCCTCGAATCGCCCAGACCGCCGGCGTCAGCCAAGATCAGCTGGAAATCCACAGACTGAAGTCTGTGCTACTTAAAAGCGATCACCACAATGCCCTACCAAACGCTGATCCTCGAATTCTCCGGCGACCTCGCCACCATCACGCTCAACCGGCCTGAAAAACGCAACGCCATCTCGCCCGAAATGATCGCCGAAGTGCTTTCGGCATTCACGGAAGTCGAAGACCACCCCGCGCGCATCCTGATCATCACCGGCGCGGGCAAAGCGTTTTGCTCCGGCATGGATCTGGAAGCGCTCAAAGCGCTGGCCACACAATCCGCGGCCGAGCAGCGCGAAGACGCCTACCGCCTGGTCCAGCTCTTCCATCGCGTCTGGAGTTTCCCGAAGCCGACGATTGCGGCCGTGAACGGCGCTGCCATCGCCGGCGGTTGCGGGATCGCCACGCTCTGCGATTTCACGATCGCCGTGCCCGAAGCCAAATTTGGGTACCCCGAAGTGCGCATCGGATTTCTGCCGGCTGTCGTGTCGGTGTTCCTGGTGCGGCAAATCGGAGAAAAGCACGCCCGCGAACTCCTGCTGACCGGAAGAATCATCGACGCAGCGGAGGCCTACCGCCTGGGCCTGGTGACGCAGATTGTGCCCCCGGAAGAACTAGCGAAGTCCACCCAGGAAGTGGCGGAAGCGTTGCTGGCGTGCAGTCCGGCCAGCCTGACCATGACCAAGCGGCTGCTCTGCGACTTCGCCTCTCCCGATATTGAGCGCCACCTGGAAATGGCCGCGGCGCGCAGCGCGCAAATCCGCTCCACGGACGATTTTCGCGAAGGGCTAGCTTCATTCCTCGAAAAGCGTCCGCCGCGCTGGAGCGGGCGATAGGCCGGCTGCACGGGCTTCACACGCCGCAAAAAAACCTCCAACGGCTGCCATTCTGAGCGCAGCGAAGAATCTCCCTTTGTTTTCTACTCGCACCTCGATCGAAGAGAGATTCTTCGCTGCGCTCAGAATGACAAAAATGACCTTTTTTTTCGCGGTTAGTTCAGCCTGTCCCGCCGCGTCGTTCTGCTACAATCGTCCAAAGCAATCGGATGATGATGGATGCGATTTGTGATTATGCTTTGTAGGGCACGGCTTCAGCCGTGCCATTCCGAGTCCTAAAAGCGGGGATTTAGCCCGTGAAGCCTTATTGACCCCATGACTGAATTCATCGACACCGTGGTACGCGTTCGTTATGCCGAGACGGACAAGATGGGCATCGTCTACTACGGCAACTATTTCATTTATTTTGAAATCGGCCGCGTCGAGTACCTCCGCCAGCGCGGTTTGGACTACCGACGCATGGAGCTGGACGATGACAGCTTCACGGTGGTCGCCGAAGCCAAGTGCCGCTACCGCCGCCCGGCGAAGTATGACGATCCGCTGCGCATTCGCACGCGCGTCACGCTGGCGCGCAGCCGCACCATCGCCTTCGGCTACGAAATCCTGCACCATGAAACGGGAGAGCTCTTAACGACAGGAGAGACGGTTCACGTGGTGTGCGACAGCAATGGCCGCCCAAAGCCTTTGCCTGAAAAATATCGCCGCTACTTCGATTTTGAAAACGCCGGCACGTCCACCGCGCCGCGTTCCGAAAATAAATAAAACAAGTCTCAGAAAATCAGTACGCTTCCCGCGAAAGGATTTTCAGGCGCAATCACGCCAGCGCCGCGAAGAGAAACAACCCCAGCCGCACCGCCGCTGAATACGCAAACGGCATCAACTCCAGCGAGTAATGCCCGCACGGCAAGGTCAGCGTCTCCAAATCGACGCCCTTGCTCCGCAAATCCTCAAACATATCGGCAGTAAACTCATACCAGAAGGTTGGATCGTATCGCCCGCTGATCATCAGCAGCCGCTGGCCGGTGTCGCGCAGCGTCTGCATGTAGGGCACCGGGCTGATCGGGCGACCAGTAGCGGCGCAATTCGTCTTCGGTCACGTTGGAGCGCAGGCCTTCCCAGACGTGCGCGGTGGTCATGCCCGTGCGCACCACGTCCGCAAAATAAGTGGAGACGTGCAGAAATGCCGCCGGCGCGCACCGCTCGGATCGTGCGCCATGGTGATCGAACCGACGGCGGAACCGATGCTCGTGCCGACCAGCCCGAGCGTGAGTAACCCTGCTGCTCCAGCCAGCGCAGGCAGCGGCGCGTGTCCGTAATGGCCTGGCGCGTGGCCTGCAGCGTGAGGCCCACGTTCGAACCGACCAGCTGATCGGCGCGCTCGTGTCCCGGGAGCGACGCGGCGATCGTGATACGGCAAGCGAAAGGCGCAGAACGCGTGATGCCGAGCTTGTTCAGCCAGCGGCAAAGATTCACCTGTCCGTGCCACTTGGCATTCCAGTTGGGCAGAAGCACCACGGCCGGGCCGGTGGTACGCGCGCGGAAGAAGCGCGCGTGAACGAGATTGTTTTTCGGCCAGGGAGATACGATCTGGCTGGTGAACGTGAGAACCTGCCCGCCCGAGGCGCCGTTTTCGGGCGGGTGGAGCACGTAGTCATCGGCGGGAGTGGTAGCGAACCATTCGTCGCTGTGGGCGATGGTTTCGTCCACCCAGGCGTTCAGAAATCCGCGCGGATCGGGTTCGTCCGCTGCGCCCGCCAATATATTCCAGTCCCCATTCGAACGGGATAGACGCGCCGATTGTCGTCGGTGGTCCACCGGGCATGCTCGTAGCGGCGAATTTTTTGTTCGAGCCAGGACATAATCAACGAATTTCGAATATAGGGGCGTGCGGTAGGGGTGTCAAACTAGCGGCTTGCATGGTTTACGGAGATACCCGATCGCTGTTACCTGATTGCTTGCCCTGACTCGCATCGAAGCATTGTCGCTGCTGACCGCCTGTGGCAAAGTCAAAGCGTGCTCCCTCTTGCTGCGTTTCTATTTGGGTTGTTGATCGGCAGCTTTCTAAACGTCTGCATCCTGCGGATTCCGGCGGATAAGTCCATTGTTTTGCCGTCCTCAAGCTGCCCGAAGTGCGGCAAGGGCATCGCGCCGTACGACAATATTCCCGTTCTGAGCTGGCTGATCCTTCGCGGCAAGTGCCGCAACTGCAAGACCAAAATTTCCGCCATGTATCCGGCGGTGGAACTCCTGACCGGGCTCCTGTTTCTGGCCTGTTATCTGATCGTTTGGCCCGACCGTGGACGCGCTTAAGTGGGCGGTGTTTGCCGCGCTGCTGGTGGTGCTCACCATTACCGACATTCGCGAACGGATACTTCCCGACAAGGTCAATTTCTTTGGGCTCGGCGCGGGAGTGCTTTTTAGTTTTGTCAGCAAACCAATTGATGGCACAGCTCTGTGGCTTGCCAACCGCTGGTTTGACTTTCCGCCTCCACAATTTGTCCTATCGGTTGCGGATTCGCTTCTCGGTGTACTGCTGGGTAGCGGAATTTTGTGGGCATTTGCCGAAGGATGGTTCCGGATATATGGACGAGAGGGCATGGGTTTTGGGGATGTGAAGATGATGGCGATGATCGGAGCCTTCTTAGGCCCAAAAAGAACGTTCCTGACCATTTTGATTGGTGCATTAATTGGAAGCGTGATAGGAATTGTGAACCTCGCGATTTTGTATTTGTTGGGCTACAAAAAGGGCGTTGCAGAACGCGCGGCGAGGCGAAAGCTCGGAACAATAAATAAACTTAGGTTCGTTCTGGCCAAACGATATCAACTTCCTTTTGGGACGTATTTGGGGATCGGCGGGCTCGCCACGGTTTTTTTGGGGACGTCCGCGCTCCATTGGTACGGGAACCTTTGGAGATAAAGTAGAGTAACTCGTGAACACCGGACTCCTATTTTCGGCCGCCGCACCCACAGTCAATTCCCTGTGGCTGCTTTCCGGCGCTCTGCTGGCGGGGCTTCTCGGCGCCGCAATTATCGCGGTGATGATGGCTCGACGCTACTACCACCGCGGCACACGATCCGCCGATGATTTGGGCTCGGACAAACCGCGCAGCGACAATCCCGCCGCGTTCATGACCGCTTCGATGCAGGCCGTCATCAAGAAACTGAAGGAACAGGAAAAAGAACTCGAAGCGCTGCACCGCGCCGAGCGCGAGCGCGCGCAGCAGACCGAGCGCATGAGCGAAGCCGTCACGCGCAACATGCCCGCGGGATTGCTGCTCGTTGAATTCCGCCGGCCTGATCACCAGCGCGAATCCCGCGGCCGAAGCCGCCCTGGGCGTCAAAGCCCTCGCCTATCGCCGCTACAGCGAAGTGCTCGGCAGCGGACTCGCGCTCACGGAGCTGGTCGCCGGGTGCCTCGAGCATGGCCGAACGTTTCGGCGCGAGGAAGTCGAATACCTGACGCCGTCGCACGAACTGCGGCAGCTTGGCGTGACGATCTCGCCCATTCAGAGCAGCACGCAATGAAATCACCGGCGCAATTTGCCTGCTGAGCGACCTGACCGAACTTGCCGCGCTGCAGAAACAGATTCACATGAAGGAAAATCTGGCCGCGCTCGGCGAGCTTTCCGCCGGCATCGCGCACGAATTCAAGAATGCCCTGGCCACGATCTCCGGCTACGCGCAAATGATTCGCAGCGAGGCGAAGCCCGGCACCGATCTGCACGAACACGGCGATCTGATCCTGCGGCAAACGCGTTCGCTGACGCACGTGGTCACCGAATTCCTGAAATTTGCCCGCCCGCTGGATCTGGCCGATGAGGAAGTGGCCGCTCAGCCCCATGATCGACGCAGATCGTGGCGGAAATCGGCGAAGGCGTGCCAGATGTGCCATTCGCGATTCTGGGTGAATTCGCCGAAGTCTCCGGCGACGACGCCCTGCTGCGCCAGGCGATCCTGAATCTGGCGCGTAATGCAGCGGAAGCGGCCGCCGACAATCCCGCCGGTGGCCGCGTGATTATTCGCGGCGACGTTGACAAGTCCGGTCCTCTGCAGGGGCAGCGGATTTCCATTAGCGACAATGGACCCGGCATTCCGGCCGAATCGCTTGACCAAAATATTTGTGCCCTTCTACACCACCAAGACGAACGGCACCGGCCTCGGTCTGGCGGTCGTGCAAAAGATTGTCGTCCAGCATGGCGGATCGATCGAAGCGCGCAACCAGGCGCAAGGCGGCGCCGAATTCATCGTATGGTTACCATTTGTACGCGAAGCAACGCAGAGCGATTGATTCGGCCGCCGCACGCATCTAAAATAGGTGTGGTAAAGATCCGCCGTTTTCCCACCGAAAGGCGGCCAAAAACTATGAATACAAAGACAACTTATTACAGCTGGCACTGGGAGGCGCTACTGCTGGTTTCCCCGGCATTTCTTATTGCCCAGCAGGACAGGAAAGCGTCGCCGATGCGGCCCGCAAGGCTCAGGCCGCCAAAAAGACCGCTCCCAAAGCCAAATTGACCATCGACAACGACAATCTTGAGCACGCTTGACGGGAACCGTTAGCGTTGTCGGACAGGACGCCGCCTGCCGCCGATGACCAGGCCGCAAAACGCCAGCAGGCGATACAGCGGCCAAGGCAGACGCCGCCGCGGAAAAAGCCCCGGTGAAAGACGAAGCCTACTGGCGCGACGAGATTTGCCGACGGCCAACAAGAAACTTGCCGACGACTCGCACGAGCTCGATATTATGCAGCGCGAATACAATTTGAAGCAGCAGCAGTTCTACACCGATCCAATGGCTTCGCTGAAGCAGGAATATTCGCGGCAGGACCTGAACGATTCCAAAACGAAGATTGACGAACAAACGGCCGCTGACCGTGAAGCAGGACAAGGCGGATATCTCCAATCTCGACGACGAACTGCGCCAGGCGGGCGGCGATCCGGGCTGGGCCGCTCCTCCGGCTCAGTCGACGCCGCCACCGCGGCCGTAGTCCTCCGGAGCCTGTAATCCGAGAAAGGCGCGCAGTTCGGCGCGAGTATCAGAGTTCGCGCGATAGCGAACTCCGCACACAGGTCGCGCGGCGGTCCAATTCGCGGCCGGAATTCGTGATACAAGAAATCTATGGAACCCCTTCTTCTGGTCGAAGACAAGCCTGAACTGCGCGCCATGCTCAAGAAGGCCCTGGAGCGCGCCGGCCACGCCGTGGACGAAGCGCCGGACGGTTCCTCCGCCGTGGCCAAGGTTCGCGCGCGCCGCTACATGCTGGTTCTCACCGACCTGAAGCTTCCCGGCTGCTCCGGCATCGAAGTGCTGCGCGAAACCAAGCAGGCCGATCCGACCATTCCCGTCATTCTGATTACCGCGTACGGCTCGGTCGAAGAAGCCGTCACCGCCATGAAGGAAGGCGCCTACGATTTCATTCAGAAGCCGGTGGACCTGGAGCATCTGAATCTGCTGGTCGAGCGCGCGTCGCAGCAGCAGGAACTTCTGCGTGAAAATCTTCTGCTGCGCGAGGAATACGCGGAGCGCTACGGATTTCCGCGCATCGTCGGCGAACACAAGAGCATGCAGGAAGCCACGCACCAGGTGCAGCGCGTGGCCGCCACCGATTCCACGGTGCTGCTGCTCGGGCAAAGCGGCACGGGCAAGGAATTATTCGCGCGCGCCATCCACCATCTTTCTCCCCGCCGGCAGCACGCGTTTGTGGCGCTGAATTGCGCGGCGATTCCCGAAGGCCTGGTGGAAAACGAACTGTTCGGCCATGAGCGCGGCGCGTACACGGGCGCGGGTTCGCGCAAAGTCGGCAAGATGGAACTGGCCAACCGCGGCACGATTTTTCTGGATGAAATCGCCGAACTGCCGCTAAGCACGCAGGCCAAACTTTTGCGCGTGCTGGAAGAACGCAGCTTTGAGCGCGTCGGCGGCACGCAACTGGTCGACATTGACGTGCGCATCCTGGCGGCCACGAACAAGGATCTGCGCGAGGCGGTGGCCGCCAAAACGTTTCGCGAGGATTTGTACTTCCGCATTGCCGCCGTGCCCATTACGATTCCGGCGCTCAGCGAGCGCGGCGACGATGTTCTGTTGCTGGCGGACCATTTTCTGGAGCGCTTCCGGCGCGAATTTCGCAAACCGAATCTGAAGTTTGGCGCCAGGCGCGCGCGCCGCTCTGCGCAGCTACCCGTGGCCCGGCAACGTTCGCGAACTGCAGAACACCATCGAACGCGCCGCCATCCTGACGGATTCCGACACGATTGATGCGGCCGACCTGCAACTTCCCGCGGCGCGTCCGCCGGAGGGCGACATGCCCGCGGGGATGCTCGACGGAATCGTTTGACTGGGGCGGCACGCTGCAGGAAGTAGGAACGCGCGCGGTGGGTTACGTCGAGCGTTTCAAGATCGAAGCCGCGCTGAAATCCACGAAGTGGAACAAGACGCGCGCCGCCGAACAGCTCGGCGTTTCGTACAAAACCCTGCTGAACAAGATTCGCTTCTGGGTCTGGAAAACTAAAAGTAGGACAGGCTTCAGTGTGCTCGGTGGGTCGCGGCTTCACAGCCCGCGAATAAAATCCAAAATATTGTCATTCCGAGCGAAGCGAAGAATCTCTCTTTGTTCTTTTTGCTTGCACTTAGATCGAAGAGAGATTCTTCGCTTCGCTCGGAATGACAACACGGGGTGTTTTTTCCGCAGCCTGTTCAGCCGAGACACTAGCGAACAGAAAATATTGGGCTTTAGTCTCTGACAGCCTGACTGCGTCCACGGCCCGTGTTGTGCCAGCTTTTCGCGTTCGTTCCGCGCACTTCTATCTTTCTTTAATTCGATTCACCCTCGCCAGACTTTGGAATTCCACCGGCTGAAGCCGGTGCTACTTAAACCTTTCTTCCTGTGTGCAGGGTTACGATTCCGCCGGTCCAGCGTTCAAAACACACTTCTTTGTATCCGCTTTTCTCGAATAGAGTCTGCAGGGTTTCCGGAGAGGGAAATTTGCTGACCGAACTTGGCAGATAGGTGTACGCGGAACTGTTCCCCGAAATCAGCGCGCCGAGTCGTGGCAAAACACGCCGGAAATAAAAGCGGTAGAGCCCGCCAAATAGCTTTCCCGGGCGGCTCCGCAAATTCCAGAATCGCCGCTACGCCTCCGGGCTTCAGCACGCGCCGAATCTCCAGCAATCCCACGTTCGTAATTCGCCAGATTTCGAAAACCAAATGAGCAGGACACCAGATCGAAACTAGCGTCGCCGAACGGCAATGCCAGCGCGTCCGCCTCCACGAACGTGATGTTGCGCTCGGAGGGCCTCCGCCTTGGCCCGCGCGCGCACCAGCATCTCCGGCACGAAATCCGAACCGACAATTTCCGCGCCGTGCGGGGCTTCCTGCGAAACGCCAGTGCCAGGTCGCCCGTTCCGCAGCACAGGTCGAGAACGCGCGCTTGCGGGCTGCGCAGGATCGATGCGAAATTGCCTCGCTACACGACGACGCCAAATCTTGTCGATATCGAGAGAGAGGAGATGATTCAGCAGATCGTAGCGCGGCGCGATGCGGCCAAACATCTCCCGAACGTGCGCGGCTGCTTCGCGCTCGTCACGAACGCCTTCGGGACGCGTGCCCGGCGCCCCGCTCCCGGATGCGGAGCTCACTTGCGTGGGTTCTTTCGAGTCGCAGGCAAAATGGAGGCAGCCTGGCACACTCGCGCAGCACGCGCAGCAACACCGGCTCCGCGGCCTCGACGCCGCAACGAACGCGCCCGATTCGTCTCCGGCAGCACAAAACGAAGGCGGCCGGCGCGCGTTTTTTTGTCGGCCTGCATGGCTGCCGTCAATTGCTCGGGCAGCGATAGAGGGCCACGGCGGCAAGCGGACCGACACGCGCAGATCACTCTCGCTACGCGCTCGCTCATTTTCCGGAGTGAACATTCCCTGCTCCACCGGCCAGCCGCGAAGCCGCGATCATTCCCCATCCCACGGCCTCGCCGTGCAGATACGTGCGGTAGCCCGTAGCGCTTTCCAGCGCGTGCGCAAAGGTGTGCCCGAAGTTCAGAATTTCGCGCAGGCCCGACTCACGCTCATCCTTGGAAACGACCCGCGCCTTCTGCGCGATGGAGCGCTCAATCACAAAGGCGAGCGCCGCGCGGTCGCGACGCAAAACTTTTTCCAGTTTTTGCTCCAGAAACTCGAACAGCGGGGCGTCTCCGATCACGCCGTACTTGATGACTTCGTAAAGCCCCGAGCGGAAATCGCGCGGCGGCAGGCTGGTAAGGAATCCCGGATCGGCCAGCACCGCCCTTCGGCAGGGTAGAACGCGCCGACCAGGTTCTTCCCTTCCGGAAGATTCACGCCGGTCTTGCCGCCCAGCGCGCTATCCACCTGCGCCACCACGGTAGTGGGCACGTGAACGAGGCCGATGCCGCGCGCGTAGCTGGCGGCGACAAATCCGGCCACGTCGCCGACGACTCCGCCTCCGACGGCGACGATCAGCGCGATGCGATCGGCGCCGCCGCGAACCAGGTCGCGGCAGGCGCGCTCCACGGTGGACAGATTTTTCGCGGTCTCATTGTCGTCAATCAGAATCGTGGCGCGCCGCGCATCGCCCAGCGACTCCTCGACGCGCGTGCCCCAATGCCGCCAGACGCGCGGCGACGAGATGACGAAGATCGCCCCTTCTTTCCGGACTCGAGCGGCCGCGCGCGGCAATTCCCGCAACACGCCCCGGCCGCATAACACGTCATATTTTCCGTTTGCCGCACGAACCGATATTTTTTTCATCCGTCTTCTTGGTTGCAGAGCGACTGTATTCAAACTGCACCGCACTGGATCGCCAAAAAATGTAACACAATTCGGCGGTGCACCGCCGGGTTTAGCGGCACGTCGCGCGCGAGTTGCTAGAATCGGATTCGCGCGAACGGACGATTGCTGTCCGCAACACGGCCACCTGTTATAGGATTCCGGACGAAATTCGCCGTGGCCTCCGCGTTTCGATACACTCTGCTTACGGACAACCGGCGCGGCGCGGGAGGGATTCACACACGTGAAGACGATCAAGCTGGGCTTGAACGGGCCTTTGGTTTCACAAGTCGGGCTGGGATGTATGGCCATGTCCGACATGTATGGCCCTTCCGACGAATCCGAGAGCATTGCCACAATTCACGCCGCCCTTGACGCCGGAATCAACATGCTCGATACCGGCGATTTCTACGGCATGGGTCACAACGAGATGCTGATTCGCCGCGCCATCGAAGGCAGACGCAATGACGTCTTTCTGGCCGTGAAATTCGGCGCCTTGCGTTCGCTCGGATGGCGGTTTCAGCGGTTACGATTTGCGTCCCGAGGCGGTCAGAAATTTCCTGGCCTACAGCCTGCGCCGCCTGGGCACGGATTACATCGATCTGTACCAGCCGTCGAGGGTGGACTCGCGCACGCCGATTGAAGAAACGTACGGAGCGCTGGCGGACCTGCAAAAGGCAGGCCACATCCGGCACATCGGAATCTCGGAAGCTTCTGCCGAGAGCATCCGCCGCGCGCGAAAGGCCGCGCCACTCGCCGCATTGCAGATTGAATATTCGCTGGTGAGCCGCAGCCCGGAGGCCAGCATCTTCCCGGCGGCGCGCGAACTGGGCATGGGAATCACCGCGTACGGAGTGCTGTCCCGCGGACTGCTTTCGGGCTCGCCCGTCACTTCTCCCAAAGACCTTCGCAATCATCTGCCCCGGTTCCGTGGAGAGAATTACGAGAAGAACCGCGCGCTGGTGGACACGCTCAACGGCATCGCGCGCGAGAAACAGGCTACGGCATCACAAGTGGCAATTGCGTGGGTGATGTCCGGCGGAGCGGACATCGTGCCGCTGATCGGCGCGCGCCGCCGTCCGCAGTTGGCCGAATCGCTGAAGGCGTTGGACCTGAAACTGACCGCCGAAGATCTCGCCGAGATCGAGCGCGCCGTTCCGGCCAACGCGGTCTCCGGCACGCGCTACGGCGAAGAGCAAATGCGCTGGCTCGACAGCGAGAAACCGGCGCACTAGTGGCGCATGCTTTAGCTTGCGCGGACTTATTGAGTTCGCTTCACGAGTTGTGGCAGCGAAACCCCGCAAGCTAAGGCATGCTCCACATTGAATCGGCAATGCTCGATCGAGACGAAAGCAACATTCCGAACCGCAGCGAGGACGCGTGAAAATCGTAACCTGGGCCTTAATCCTGGCGCTGCTCTGGACCGCCGCGCTGGTGGCCATCACACGCACCATTGGCCTGCATTCCACGCCCGGAATGTGGACCGGCGCGATCGGACTGCCCGGCGTAGTGATCGCCAACTGGATTCAGTCGCGGCTGTCTCACCAATTTCACCGCTCGCTAGGCTACGTCCTGATGTTCCTGATCAACTGGGGATTTTACTGCACAGTTCTGGAAGGAATTCTTTCTGTAAAACGATGGTTCAAGTAGCATAGGCTTCAGCCTGTGGGTTTTCGGCTGTGCGCCGCGAAACAAACCCAAGTGGCTGAAGCGTGTCCGACACCGCCACAAAACACTCCGCCGCCCAAACCTACTTAATCTTCTTCTCCAGTTCAGGAAGCGATTCGATCAGCACATGCCCGGTAATTGCCAGCGTGCGCGGATCAACCTTGTCGAGCGTATCCTGCGTGGTATGCCAGTACGGAACTTCCAGATCGATAATATCGGTCGCCGGCACATCGCGCTTCAAGAAAGACAGGTGATCATCCTCAATCGTGGACATGTCGTTGACGAACACTTTTCCGTATCCGAGACGCGCCGCCGTGGACCAGACAATGTCGGTCAGCCACGGAGTGGAATTCGTCTCGCGCTTATAGACCGGATTGGTCGGGCCGACCATGTCGACCAGAATCATGGCCTTCACGTGTCGCAGATCCCCGGAAAGAGCCATGCTGGCGGCCAGTTCGCGGCTGCCGTAGGTGTTGTCCGATGGCCCAATTCATGTTGAAGGCTTCCTCGCCGTCGAAAAACGCCAGCCAGATAGTGTCCGCATTTTTTCGCGCGCACAGCAGGCGCGCCAATTCCAGCAGAACGCCGGTGCTGGAGCCGCCGTCGTCGGCGCCGACGAAATTATCGATGCGCTTGGTGTCGTAGTGCGAGGAAACATGATGATGTTGGGATTGGCTCGAGGGAATTTTCACCACGATATTTTTCATGGCCACGTCGCCGACCGGCGTGGAGGACGCGTGAAAATCCTCTTCCGTCCACCGGGCAGCCGAAGCTTTTCAGCTGGCCGATGATGTAGGCCTGCGCGCGGCGAATCCCCGGCGTCCCCGCCGAATGCGGCCCGATGGCCACCAGTTGTTCGACGTGCTTGTAGGCGCGCGCGCCGTCAAAGCCTCCGGTTGTTTCCGCCGGCGGCGCCGCGGGAATGGTGGCCGCCTGCGGCGAACCGCTCTCGACGGGGGCGCTCCTGGAAGAGGAAGAAGAATGTCCGCAGGCGGCCAGGCAGGTGAAGGAAACTACCGCAAGCCGCGCAATTCCGCGCGCTGTTCCCAGCCAGGTGCCACTCGCAATCGTCGCTCGCTGCCAATTCATCGATTGAACTCCTCTGGCATACCGCCTCACCTAGCTGCCTAAGGCCGCCGCTTGGCTTTATTCCGCACCACCAGCGCCGCCACGCCAATGCCGATGAAATACAGCCCCACCATGGGCGCCATGAACACCAGCATCGTCGTGGCATCCGGCGTGGGCGTCACGATCGCGGCGACGACGGCGATGATCAGGATCGCGTAGCGCAGATTCTTCCACAGAAATTTCGGCGTCACGATATTGAACAGCGCCAGAAAGAAAATCAGCACCGGCAATTCAAAAATCACGCCCAGCCCAGCAGCACGATCAGAATGAAATCGAAATATTCGTTGATGCTGATCAGCGGCTTGAACGGCCCCTGAAATCCGATCAGGAAATTCAGCATGTACGGCAGCATCACGAAATAGCCGAAGGAAATTCCGGCCAGAAACAGGAAAATCGAGGAGAAACAGAAATCCGGTCACGGCCTTGCGCTCGTGCTTGTACAGTCCCGGCGCGATAAACAGCCACACCTGGTACAGCACGAACGGCGCGGCCAGCACCACGCCGAGATAAATCCCGAAGGTGATGATGATGTTGATCATCCCCGCGGGACTCGTATAGATCAGCTTGTCATCCAGATGATGTTGCGCAGGGCGGCCTGCATCGGGCGGGAGATGAATCCGAGCAGCTTCTCGGCGACGCTGACGCCAACCATCGCGCCGATTGCAATGGCGATCGCCGAATTGATCAGGCGCTTGCGCAGATCGACCAGGTGCTCGAAAAACGACATCTTGCCGCCCGGTTCTTGCTCGAGCTCCGATGGTGGGCAGTTCAGACGGCGGTGTTGTCATCAGAAGGTTTCTCGTGTGGGGCGCTTACAGAGTCCGCCGGCGTGTGCGGCGCGCTGGAATCGGCATGGGACGCGGACTTCGCATCGCCCGGCGTATCCCAGGGCGATGAACCGGGTCCGGCCAGCGAAGGCTCACGCGGGATCGCGCCTTCCGGTGCGACCGCCGGCAAAGCCGCAGGAGCCTGCGCGGATTGCGCCGCCGCGGCTGCCTCCTCCTCGCGAGATGCGCGTCTGGCGTTCCAGCTCGCGGACTTCATCTTCCAGCGCGTACCGGAAATCGTTGGTCATTTTTCGAAATTCGGCCGTAGCCTTGCCCAGCATGCGCGCCAGTTCCGGCAGCTTCTGCGGGCCGAAAATGACCAGGGCCATCGACGAAAAGCACGACTAAGTGTGGCAGACTCAACATGTGCCAGTACGCTTTGCCTTTTTGGATCGAAGGCAGAAAATATCGGCGGCGGACGTCCACCCGAACATCGCAACCGCCCCGCTTCGAACCATCCTTAGTTGCTGTTCCGGGCTTTAGCAGGAGTAAAAACCGATAGAAACCGCCAAATACTCCTATCCAACTGGAATCATAGTGGACAGCCGGAGGGGTGTCAATTCAGCCTCTATGCTATACTTATTGCCAATGTGCACGGAGCTGGTCGTGCCGCAGGAAAGCGAGGGCGAAATGCAGGGTGAGAGGCGTGGAGCGCTGCTCGTCATAGGTGTTTTGGTCGTATCCGCAGTCCTCGGGGGCATTTACGGTCCTTCGGTGCGCGCGACCTCCTCGGATGTGAATAGCCTGCAGGACTCGGTCAAATCCTTCACGCGCGTGCTTTCCGTCGTTGAAAAAAATTACGCGACTCCGGTCGACACCGATCACGCGCTTTATTCCGGTGCGATTCCGGGAATGCTGCGCGTTCTCGACCCGCACTCCAGCTTTTTTGATCCGCGCGCCTACGCCAATCTGCGCGAAGACCAGCGCGGACGCTACTACGGCGTCGGCATGACCATCGTGCCGCGCGACAACTTCACCTACGTGCTGGCGCCCATGCCTGGATTCCCCGGCCTATCGCGCCGGGATTCGTCCGGGCGACGTGATCATGGCCGTGGACGGCAAGTCCACCGAAGGCCTGAGCAGTTCGGAAGTTGCGGACATGCTGAAGGGCCCCAAGGGCACGGTCGTTCACATCACCATGAAGCGCGTCGGTTACGACGAGCACGTGAATTTCACCGTGACGCGCGATGAAATTCCCAAGCACTCCGTCGATATCGATTTTGAAGTGAAACCCGGCATCGGATACATCAAGCTTTCCGGATTCAATGAAACCACCGACACCGAACTGGCCGCCGCGCTGAAAGCATCTGGATGCCACCAAGCTCGATGGACTGGTGCTGGACCTGCGCGGAAATCCCGGCGGCCTGCTGAACGAAGCCGTCGCCGTTTCCGACATGTTCCTGGACAAGAATCAGCTGATCGTTTCGCATCACGGCGCGCTCCTCAGGAACGCCGCTACTACGCCGTGCGCGGCAATCGCGGAGTCACCGTGCCGCTGGTGGTGATCGTCAATGGCGGTTCGGCTTCGGCCTCGGAAATCGTCACCGGCGCGATTCAGGATCACGATCGCGGCCTGGTGGTCGGCGAGCAGAGCTTCGGCAAAGGCCTGGTGCAGACCGTTTCCGGACTGAGCGAAAACACCGGCCTGGCGCTGACCACGGCGCGCTACTACACGCCCAGCGGCCGGCTGATTCAGCGCGACTACAAAGACACTTCGCTGTACGACTATCTCTACAATCACAAGAATCCGCCGCCGACCGAAGTCAAGCTGACCGACAGCGGCCGCCAGGTGACCGGCGGCGGAGGCATCACGCCCGACGTCGCCGTTGCACCGGCCAAGCTGAATCCGTTCCAGGAAATGCTGCTGCGCCGCGAAGTTTTCTTCGCCTATCAGGGCGGCGTGGGCGGTTTCACCACCTACTTCCTGGGATCGAAGCCGGAAGTCACCAAGGAATTCGTCGCCGACGACGCGGTGATGAAGACCTTCCGCGGCTACCTCGACAAGGAGAAAAGTTCAATACACCGAGGACGATCATCGCGCAGAATCTCCGCCTGGATCAAGCGCGAAATCCGCAAGGAAGTTTTCATCTCCATGTTTGGCCTGACCGAAGGCTACAAGGTCGATCTGGAAGACGACGCGCAACTTCAGAAGGCCATCGAATCCCTGCCGCAGGCGCGCGCGCTGTACGAAAACGCGCGCAGAATCATCGCGCAACGCACTGCGGGAACGCGGACCGCAGCAGCAATAGTTACCGCTCGATCACTGTTTCAGGAATTCTTGCGGTGGGGTGCGTTTGGAATCCTCGCCGTCCCCTGCTAAAATCTCACGAGTTCAGTGGGCGTGTAGCTCAGCTGGGAGAGCGCATCGTTCGCAACGATGAGGCCGCGGGTTCGATCCCGGCCACGTCCACCAACACTTCCCAGAACGGCTCAGCTGCATCCGTGGCGCATGCTTTAGCTTGCGCAGTTTCAGTCAATTCGCGTCCCGCAACGCGGCAGCCAACCCGCGCAAGCTAAAGCATGCGCCACTTTCTTTGCAAGAACACTACGACGGCATTGACCTTTAGACGCGAGGCGTAGAAAGTCCGCCGGTTGAACGTCGTGCGTTGTTAAAATAAAATCGTCATGAGCAACACAACAGCCTTTGCGAACCTTTCGCTGAAATGAAAACTCAAAACCATTCGAATATTCTGCGCGCGATCCTCGCGCTGGCGATCGCCTCGGCCTCCCTGCTCGCCGGTTGCGGCAAGCTGCGCAACTGGTACGAATCGCGTAAGCAGCCCGCCAATCCCCATTCGGTGACCTTGTCCTGGATCGCCAGCTTGTCGTCCGTCGAAGGCTACAACGTCTACCGCTCCACGCCCCCGGGCGCAGCCACGCGGCTGACCGTGCGTCTCGTTCCCGGCACGCGCTACACGGACACGACCGTAGAGCCAGGGCGTACTTACTCCTATTACGTCACCGCCGTCGATTTCAGCGCGGTCGAAAGCGTTCCATCGGAGAAGATCACCACGACTGTCCCCGGAAGCCCGGCCGCCCTACCCCGGAACTGACCGCCCGCGCTGTTCCGTTTGTACACCTCACACACCTGTGCCTCATGATTCTGGCCCTTGTGTCCGCGGACACGGTAAAATAACCGGATGCCGGTGCGCCTGATTGCCCTCGATATTGACGGGACGCTGCTCGACGAAAACTCCCAACTTCCGGCCGTCAATCGCGACGCGGTGGTGGCCGCGCACGCCCGCGGCCTCGAGATCGCGCTGGTTACCGGGCGCCGCTATGACTTCGCCACACCCATTGCCCGGCAGTTCCCGTGCCCGCTGACGATGATCGTCAATAACGGGGCGCTGGTGAAATCCAGTACGGGTGAAACTCAGTTTCTGAATTTGCTTCCGCAGGCCGTAGCCGGCCGCGTACTCGATGAAGCGGGTCCGTTTCGCGAATTCGCTTCGGTCTGCTTCAATCGCCCGCTCAAGAATCAGGTAATTTACGAACGGATCGATTTTGACGATCCCCTGCGCGGCGCTTACTTCCAACGCAACCGTGAATATCTCGCGGAAATGGTCCCCCTGCGCGACTGCCTCACCGAGGATCCAATTCAAGTGATGTTCACGGGCTACGCGCAGCAGATGCGCGAAGTCGAATCGTTTCTCACGGGGTTGCCGTTTGCCTCTGACTATTCGCTGGCCGTGACCGTGTACGATAAGCGAGACTTCGGGCTGGTCGACGTAATCGCCCCGGGCTGCTCCAAGGGCGCCACGCTGGCCGAATGGGTGCGGCGCCGCGGATGGTGCCGCGAAGATGTCATGGCCATTGGAGACAACCTGAACGACCTGGAGATGCTCCAATATGCGGGGCTGCCGATCGTCATGGGCAACAGCGTGCCCGAATTGAAATCCCTGGGCTGGCGTGAGACCCTGAGCAATGATCAGGGCGGCGTGGCCGCCGCCATTGAAATGTACGCGTATGGAGAGGCCTAGAGTGCTTCGATTTGAAAAACTCGTGAAAGGGCTTACTGCCGCGATCATGGCGGCTGCCGCGATGTCCGTGCTGGTTCCCTGCGCGCGGGCGGATTACGTTGTGCTGCAGATCCGGGCAGCGCATTCACGTCACCGAGCTACGAGCGCGCGGGCGACACGCTGCGCCTGACCGTGGCCGGCGGAACCCTGGAAATTCCCGCGGACGCCGTCCTGCGCGTCGATCCTGAAGATACCTTCGCGCCGGTGAAAGTGAAGTTGCTGGACGTTCCGTTTGCGAATTTTATCGCGGACTCGGCGCGCGTTCATGGAGTGGCACCGGAACTCGTGGCCAGCGTGATCGCCGTTGAATCGAACTTCAATCCGAATGCCGTCTCCTGGCGATCGGCCCGCGGACTGATGCAGCTGATGCCGCAAACCGCCAGACGGCTCGGCGTGACCCGCATTTTCGATCCGCAGCAGAATATTGAAGGCGGAACCCGCTACCTGAAGGAATTGCTGGTGCGCTATAACGGCGACTTGAATCTGACGCTCGCCGCGTACAACGCCGGCCCGGACCGCGTGGAGCAATACCGCACTGTTCCGCCCTACCGTGAAACGCGCGATTACGTCCGCCGCGTGACGGAAAAGTTCCGCGCCGCGTACCAGGGCGCGAACCCGCCTGTAACCTTGCAATAAGTCCCAATTCGATGCTGAGGTTTCGGCTTTAGTAGCACAGGCTTCAGCCTGTGGGCTTTCTATTGCGCTTGGGGAAATCTAAACCGGACAGGCTGAAGCCTGTCCCACTTGGATGCGCCGCGCGACTATTTATGTCCGACCGCGCTGAGACTTGCGCACGCACAAAAGACAAATCAAAGACAAATCTTAGATGGAAAACGAGTTTTCAGGACCTACTGCGTCGGCGTGGGCATACCCGGCACGGTGATGGGGGCAGTTTGCGGAGGCTGCTGCTGCCCGTCGGTGCCGTTGGGATTTGCAGAGTTAGGGGTAGTGCCCGGTACGGCCGTTGGATTGGCATTCGGATTCGCCGGAGCAGGCGCGGGCAGCGCGACCTGTCCCGTCGGGTTGAAGAGGAATTCCCACTGCTCATACGTATCTCCGCCCAAATACAAACGGATCGAGGAGCGTTTCACTTTGCTGCCGACGCCGATGATGTTTCCCCCCAGCATGGCCCCGGTAAACGGCTGGGGCTGCGATTCCAGAGGATTCGGCGCAGCCGCGGAGTTACCCTGCTGCTGTCCCGGCGCTCCGATTCCGGTTTGCCCGGGCTGCCCATTTGCTCCGGTCGTGGGAGCAGCCGGCCCTTGCAGGCCGCCGCCCAGGGCGTTGGCAATTCCCAGGCCGGGTATAGACAGCGTGGATTGCAACAGGCTGGTTTGGCGCAAGCTTCCGATCAGCTGGCCGTTCGGCCCCACGTAAATGAAGCGCCAGGATCCGTCCTCCTTGTTCATCGGATCGGTGTAGGCCTGGCGAAGAAAGCGAACGCCGTTGGTCTGGCTGCGTAAGATCCTCGACCTTGGTGGGATACTTCCGAAATTTCCGATAGTAAAGACCGATCGCGCGGTCGTACTGCTCGCCGCGCCAGACCATTTCCTCTTCGTGATCGCGCCGGCCCTGCGTCAAAAGATTGGGCACGGTGGCATCATGGCGATCAGCATGGTGGCCACCATGAACATGACCATCAGCAGCGTGTAGCCTGCCTCGGATTTCGCGCGGATTGGCAAGGTTTGCGGCATTTTTCATGGGACGCTATCCGTTCGGGTTGGGCTCTTCCAAAGTCAGCGTGGCGCGGCGTCCCGAGGAAACTTCTTCCACGTCGGCTGTGGTATTCGTGAGGCGCACCACGCGGAAGCGCCCCATCAGCGTGTCGCCTTCGCCGGCGATGAAGACGTCCTCATTGTTGGTCGTGGCGAAGAAAGCCCGGCGGTGGCTTCCGCTGTTATCGCTGACATATCCGAAATATTTCGCGTCCACCGTCAGCGGCGGCGGCCCCGGAGGCGGCGCTGGCGCGACCACTACCGGCTTGGTGGGCGGCGGCGCGGGAGGCGGCGGCAAGCGTCGCGCTGAAAATGCTGCGGTGCACGCCTTTGTATTCCAGCGCCAGAAAACGCTTCAAAATATCCATGCGCAGCGCGGGATTATCGACATTCAGCGGAGTAAAAGCGCGCGTCGACGGCCACCGGTGGCGGCGCGCCCTCTTGCGAAGCGAACCGCGCCTCATAGAAATAGTATCCGGCGCCGGCCAGCACCAGCAGTAGCACTCCGAGAGTAGTGGTTTCGCGCCCGCGACCATATTAGGTGGTCCGGAAATAGGTCCTCAACTGCACATTCAAGCGGAACTTCCCCGCGCTGCTCGAAGCCAGCGCCAGGCTGTCCAACACATAAAAATTGTCGGAATGCTCCAGCTTATTCAGAAATTGGATCAGGCTGTCGTAATCTCCCTCGACCGCCGTGGTGATATCCACTTCCATCAGGCCGCGGGCATCGGGGGTGTGCTGGTGAAACGTAATCGTGTCCGAGCGCAAGCCCGGCCGAACGCGACAATTCTCCGAGGTCTTCGCTGATCGCCGAATATCCGGCGCCGGCCGGATGAAAGTGCGTGGTAAAAAATTCGTCCCACTGCTTTTCGTCGGCGGGCAATTCGGTCGAAATCTTTCGAGCCGCGCATTGTCCGCGCGGTAGGACTTCTCCAGCAGCTCCAGCCGCTTCAAATCGCCGGCTTGCACGTGCGGCGACTTGATTCAGCTGCCAGTTCACGCCGATCAGCACGGCGTCCGCCAGCAAGCATGGCCGCCAGGACCCAGCGGATCAATGTTTTGCGATGTTGAATGGGCGTGGTCATGTCAGATCGGTCTATCAGATCACCGAATACTGCGCCTGTAGTGCCAGCATCACGCGATCGGTCTGCTCGGGTCGGTTCGGGCGCGTTTCGCTCAGCAGTTCAATGTGCGAAAACTCCGGCGAACTTTCCAGCGCCTTCAGAAATTTCAATTTGCTTTCGTCGCTCAGCGCCCCGACCAGCACCTGCAGCTGCACGTTGTCGCCCTCCAGCTTCGGCTCGATGCTGACGACGCGAACGCCTTCGGGAAGAATTTGCTCCAGGTCCATGAAAATTTTGATCCACGGAAAGGCCCGCTGCTGGATCAGCGAATTCAGATAGGCGGCGCGCTGGCGGCGCTTCACGGTCTGCGCGTTTTCGAAAAAATCCGACAATCTCTGGCGCTGCTGCTGCAGCCTGCGCGATTTGCAGTTCCAGAGCTGCCTGCTGCGCGCTGAGCGCCTTGTCGCTGCTGCCATACCGGTAGAGCGTGCTGGACGACAGGACCAGCAGGGCGAGGAACGCCACCGTGCCGATGACGACCGGCGCCCAGCGGAAATCGCCGATTGCTCACCAGCGGAGATGTCGCGAGATTTAGACGAACCTTCATGCGATGCGCTCGCGCCTTTCTTTTTTCGGAACGCCTACGTCCGGATGGATCATGCGCCGCGATTCAACGTCCAGCCGATCAGCGCTTCCAGGCCACGCTCCGCCAGCGGCTGATCGTCCGAGCCGATGATTCCTTCCTTTCAGCGGCGGCTGAGTCAGCGACTGCCACCGGGCAATTCAATTCCCGTTCGAGCGGTTCGCGAAATTCCGCCGTCCGGTCGCCCAGTCCGGCGAGGCGAACCTGCGCGATTCCCTCGCTCCAGGAATCCTGATAATAAGCGGCCAGCGGATAAATTTCATCGAGCAGCGCCTGCGGCGTCAGATGCGCGCGTCGGCGGGCAGCGTGATGCAGCGGTATCCGCACAAGCATGCCTTCGCGAACAATGGCCGTCGTCAGCGTCGATACCGGCGACGCGCGCCAGCAAGCGAGGGCGCCCATCCGGCAAGCAGCGGCAACGGCAGCCAGCGTGGAACTCATGACCACGCCCGGCGACATGCCGACCGACTCCACCAAGCGATTCGTACTCGCGGACAATGCGCAGGCGCGCCAGGCCGGTCACGATATCCACGCCATCCTCGCGCGGCGCCTGCCGCATATAGGAAATCAGCGTTTCTTCGGCTTCAAATGGCACGCTTTTCTTCAGCCGCCAGCGCAGCATGCGGAATCGCTTCCTCCGGCTTGCGGGGAAACACGTCGAAGTGCAGAACGAAGACGCGAATCACCGCGTCGGGAACCAGCAGCGCCACTTCTTCATTCTTGGCGCGCAACCGCGAAAACACGCGGCCCACGGCGGCGCGCACTTCCGTCGCATCCATCAGATTCGATTTCGACCGCCGTGGGCAAGATGGCGCCCGGAGGCAGCGGCTCGACCGCAAAGCCGTCCAGGCCGGTGCCCGGTCGCGATCCAGCGCGCCGCGGCCACGTAATCCGGGGCAATCTCGCAGGCGATCAACGGGATGCGGAATGGCGTCCAGCCAGTGCGCCAGCGCGCCGCACGAATCGCGCTCTGGTAAATTCCCTGCCGGATGCTGTTCGCCGCTCACTCAATGAACGTCACCTTGTTGATTTCCTTCAGCGTCGTCACGCCCTCGCGCACTTTGTTCAAGCGCGGAATCGCGCAGGAACGTCATGCCTTCCTCGCGCGCGACGCGCTTGATTTCCGACGTGGGGCGGCGGCTCGATAATCATTTCGCGAATGTGGTCGGAAAGATCCAGCAATTCGGAAATTGCGCTGCGGCCGTGGAAGCCGGTGCCGGAACATTCCAGGCATCCGGCGCCCTCCGACAAATTGCACGCTCGCCCCATTCATCGGGATCGAGGCCGGAGGCGCGCAGCACGTCCGGCGAATAGCGCACCATCTTCTTGCAATGCACGCAAACGACGCGCACCAGCCGCTGCGCCAGAATGCAGTTCAGCGCGGAAACGAAATTGTATGGCTCGACGCCCATGTTGATGAAGCGGCCGATGACGTCGGTCACGTTGTTGGCGTGAACCGTGGTGAACACCAGGTGTCCGGTGAGCGCCGACTGGATGGCGATCTGCGCGGTTTCATTGTCGCGAATTTCGCCGACCATGATCTTGTCCGGGTCGTGGCGCAGAATGGAACGCAATCCGCGGGCGAACGTCAGCCCTTTCTTCTCGTTCACCGGAATCTGCGTGATGCCGCGAACCTGATATTCGACCGGATCTTCAATCGTGATGATCTTGTCTTCGTCGGTCTTGATTTCGTTGATGGCCGCGTACAGCGTGGTCGTCTTTCCCGAGCCGGTCGGCCCGGTGACCAGCACCATGCCGTAGGGCTCGCGAATGTAGCGGCGAAACTTGCGCATTTCCTCGCCGGAGAAACCCGACCACGTCCAGGCTCAGGTTCTGAAATTTCTCCGACAGCGTTTCCTTGTCCAGAACGCGAAGCACGGCGTCTTCGCCGTGAATCGAGGGCATGATGGAAACGCGGAAATCCACGAAGCGGCCCTTGTAGCGCACGCGGAAGCGGCCGTCCTGCGGCACGCGGCGCTCGGCGATATCCAGTTCGCTCATGACCTTGATGCGGGAAATGATCGTGGAGAGCCAATCCTTGGAGATCGGCGCCATGGCGTGCACCAGCACGCCGTCAATGCGGTACTTCACGGCGACCTCGATGTCGCGCGCCTCGATGTGAATGTCCGAAGCGCGCCGTTCGAGCGCCGTGAAAATCACCGTATCCACCAGGCGAACGACCGGGCTGACGGCGGAATCCTGCGCGTCAGGCTGTCGGCGGAAATGTTCGAATCGATTTCTTCGTCCTCCTCGACCACCGTGCAGCGTGAACGCTTCGGTGGCCTGGTCGAGAACGCGCTGGGATTGCTCGGTGCGCTTCAGCAGATCGCTGATCTGCGTGGGCGTGGCGACCTTCAGGATCAGTTTCTTGCCCAGCAGCAGCGGCAGTTCATCGCTCAGCAGGACCTGGCTGGGATCGGCGACGGCGATCACCAGGGCGCCGTTCTGCGCCTCCATCGGCACAAAGTTGAACCGGAACATCAACTCCGCGGGAATGCTGCGGAACAGCTCCGGATCGATGCGCTGTTCGAACAAATCCACGAACGGGCAGCGGTAGCGCTCCGCCAGGCGGCGCGATCGCTCGCGCTCGCCCTGCGGATCGGAGCGCTGCCGTGTTGCCAGACTTTGATCGGTTGTGCTCATTGCTATTTATCCCTACCCCTGGCCGCCCATGGACAAGCGAGAACATCGGCAGATACAGCGCGACCAGGATAAAAGCGATCAGAATTGCCATGAAAATCAGAATTGCCGGCTCGATCAAGAGCCACCAGATTCGTCAGCTGGGTGTTCACATCGTCTTCGTAAAATTCCGCAACGCTGCCCAGCATGGGGGCCAGCGCTCCGCTGGCCTCGCCCACCTCCATCATTTCCAGCGCCAGGTCCGGCACCAGTTCCGTGGAGGCCAGGCGCTGTGCAGCGATTGCCCTTCGCGAACCAGTTGCGCGCTCTGCAGTAATCGCGCCGGAAACCAGGCGGCTGCTGAATGGCGCCGCCGGCTGTCTCCATGGCCTGCACCAGAGGCGTGCCCCCGGCCAGCAAGGTCGAAAGCGTGCGGCAAAATTGCGCGAATTGAAACTTGGTGATCGTCTCGCCGATCAGCGGCAAGCGCATTCGAACTCGCTCCATGAGCCAGCCCGCCTTGCTCGGAGTCTGCGACCATGCAACAGCGCCGCCAGGCAGCAAACGCGAACAGCGCGATCGCTCCCAGCAAATACGGCCGGTACGTGACGGTGACGGCATCAGCAGGATCCGCGTGGCCTGCGGCAGTTGAATATTCAGATCGGTGTAAAGCTGCGCAAATTTCGGAATTACCGAAGCTGACCAGGTAGGTCACAATCGCCGCCGCCGCGACACACCAGAATCGTCGGATAAATCAGCGTGGCGATCAGTTTCTTTCGGAGCCCGGTCGTGACCCGCTGATAAGCGATGTAATACTCCAGCACGCCGGAAAGATTTCCGCTCTTTTCCCCGGCCAGAACCGAAACCGTATAAACCTTGGGAAACACTCCCTGCTGTTCCAGCGCTTCCGAAAGCGGAGTGCCCTCGCGAACCAGGCGGCGAACCTCGCCGAGAACGGGACGAAGTCGCTGCGGCGGCGGCGCGCTCCGCCAGCAGATCGAGCGCTTTCAGGATCGGAATTCCAGCCTTGATCAGCGTGTTGAATTGCTGGTTGAAGACCAGGAAATCATTGCCGTCGACCGACTTGCTGCCGCTTGCCGGCCAAACAGCCTGGCCAAAGATCGCCGGCCCGCGGCCGACCTGGTACACGAAGAGGCCGCGGTCGGAGAGCTTCTGGCGCGCCTCGCGTCATGGACTCCGCGGCCTCGACCTGGAGAAAAACTCTTCCGCTGGCGTCCGCGACTTTGCAGAGAAACTCAGCCATGCCTAGAGTGTACCTCAACCACTATAGATGCCGAAAGCTTGCCAAGGCGATAGCGTGCGCTGGGCGACAACTCGGCGATCCCCGAACCCCGTGCGATCTTATAGACCCACCAGCGCATGGACATTTCGGCGCGGTGATCCCCTGATGAATTTATAGCGAATGAAACGCCGGCGGCGCCAATGGAGAGACGAAAATCGCGCCCCAACCGTCATTCTGGACGTTCTCACGGATTGGTCCTGCCGGGCTCTTGCGGACGCTCGCGTGAAAAAATACAATTCTTGCCTTTCGCCGGCCTTATTTACTAGAATACCCACCCTGTCCCCACGTAGATAGCCAGGTGGTCCGAAGACGTATTCGGTCGCACGGGAGAGGTATCTCCTGAAGCAGATGCGCCGGCAGGAACGGCGCGGCGCAAGATAGTTGTGACGCACAAATTTCGCGGTTTTGGGAGTGATTGAACGAACGATATTGATCCCCCACGCACGAGCTGGAGTTGAAGCTCTCCGGTTCGATTACGCGGCGTCCCAGGCTGTCCCTCCAGCGGATAAGCCTCTCGGGACGCCGCATCTATTTCGGGAGAGCCTAAGTCCCCAATTCGAATGGGAACCAACGTTCATGCGGGATTCAAATCGGGCTTTTGTAAGTCGGATTTTGATCCTCAAGAGGCGGGAGAAAGCGCCGGCGTACGGTCCGGAACGCGGACCATTACTGCTCCACCGGCCTGCTGAAGAAGCCGCTCGGCAAACAGTGACACGAAGACGGTGGCTGCGCAGAACGTCCAGGGAAGCGCCGGCGTCAGCCAGAAAAAATGGAAGGCATGCCGAAGCAGCAAAAACCAGCCCAGCGTTCCCGCCAATCCGACGCAAAACCCAAGCACCCGCTGGCGATCCGTGGCCTTTAGCGTATACGAACTGATCGATTCAATCAGCAACGCGAACGGAAACGCGACGATTAGATCGATTAAATAGTGCTCGCCGGTGCCGAGCGTGGCGAGCAGCGTAAACACCAGAAACAAAAGAGCGATGGACCGCTCCCACCAGGAAAGCCCGCGCGAATACCACCACACCAGCAGCGCCCAGGCCATATGAAGCGAAGGCATGGCGTTTGGAAGGTCCATTCACCGGAATCGGACCGGGCGTAAGCTTCGCGATCTGATCCATCGGGAACGGGTGCAATCGGGAAACCGCGCTGGAACACAGTGAACCGGCCCCAGAGCCGGGAACAAATTATAAAAAATAATTCCCACCGGACCGGTAACCAGAAAGGCCAGGCCGCTGCGGGCATCGCCTTTTACGCAACCGCGCGGAGACGTCCGGAGTAAATCAGCGCGATGGGAATCGGCAAGCCCAGGTAAAAAAAGACCGACACCACGCGCAGCCACTGCCACCGGTTGAATGCCTGGCCCACCGAGAAAGGAATTTCTCTACCGAGGCTGGAGTCGAAGGAAAAAAGATAGAGATCCATGTAAAACGGATGATGCTCGGCCGTCCAGCGCAGCATAGTGCCGGTAAAAAATTCGGAGACCACGAACAGCAGCGACGGCACAAACCCCAACAGCAGCAATTTGCGGTTCGCACGCTCCGCCCAGATCGTTCGCACGCCAAACACTGCCACGCTGCTCAACCCCGCAAAGGAAAGCATGATCAGGATGGCCGGCTTGAAGTGCAGAACGTGAATGTCCACGGCCCAAAACACCAGTGCCGCGGCCAGCGTGAGGCTCGCGTCTTTCCAGGTGGGCAGCAGCCGCAAATGAATGACGATCACGTTTGCCAGCGCAAACGCAAAAAATGCCGAGGCCATGGCCTGGGCATAGAACTGGCGATTGGTGCCCAGCCAGACCACCCGGCGACCAGCAGCAGCGAGAGGGTAGCTTTTAAGGTCTTGTCTGAATTCATGAAGGGTCAGTCGCTGCTGGGTGCCGCCCCACGTCCGGCGGGTCTTACTTATTCCTCAGCGGCTCAACCCTTTTATCAGACCATGATTCCGCGCATAACGGAGCGGCGATCGCGGAGCGGCGTGCCTAATGCGCCAAACCGGATTTGCATGCTGGAGCGGGCCGTCGGTGCGCGGATTGCTGCGACCCTACCGCGCCGCGTCTTTCAAAGCGGAGCCGTCGACGATCGCCACTCCGTTCGGAGGATGAAACTGAAACATGTCGTCGGGAAGGGTCATTCCCTGCTGCCAGTCGCCAAAGCGGTACTCCATTTCAATTCCTCCGGCTTGTCGAATCCGCACATCGGCAAGGTCCCCGTTTGACGAATCGACTTCGAGGAGCACATCGATAAAATCGCCGGCCCCGGGCAATTGCGTGGGATCTCCGCCCGACGAACTCCCGGCCGCGGGCTTCGGTTCCTTCTCTCCCCTGGGCAAACAACGCAGAACCACGTGGCCCGCCGGAGTGCCCTTCTGCTCAATGAGATCCACGCGGCTGCACAAACGCGTGAGGTCCGCCTTTCCGTCAGGAGGGCCAGCGGAGTTCTCCAGTCCGAGCTTTCCTTGACCGGAGCTTTGGTCACCGTGCGATCGGCCGGGACGTAAAACCATACGGTTTTCCCATCGGCAATGAAGAGTTTTTTTTCAGGCGAGTCGTATTCCCAGCGCATGCGGCCGGGCTTGCGGAAATAAACGGTTCCGGACTCGACTCGCGATTCGCGCGAACCCTCGGAATAACGCTCCAGGAATACTGCGCGGAGCGTCTGCAGGTTGCGGTAGCGGCTATCCAGGAGCTTGGCGATGGATTTCGCGGAATCCGGCGAGGCGAGGAAGACGATTGCGGCGCAGGCGATGGCGCGCAGAGGCGAGCCGCCACGATGGCGGCAACGGCAAAAACGATTCCCACGTATTTCGTGTTCACGACAGAAATTATAACAGGAAGGAACACGGCGAAAGCCGCCGGCAGAAAACACGTCGCGCTACGAGAATAGCTCACGACGAACGCAGGCTGGAGAGCCTAAATCGGCAAATCGGTCGGCCCCGCCTGAACCGAGGAATTCACGCGCAGCACGCAGGTGTTGTCGGTATAAAAGTGCCGCTGGCCGGTGCTTGCGGAAACGGGATCGGCCGTGACCGAGTAAGTGGCCGTGTGGCCCTGCGCATCCGTCGTGAGCGGAGTGTAGACGACGTTGTAGCCGCTCTTGGTGCCGCTGGCCAGCACCGAATCAATTAAGCCGGCATTGTTGTGAATCCGGGGAAACTCCGGTGCCCGACAGCTGCAGCAGGTTGTTCGAAAAATTGATTCCGTAGGTGGAGGAATAAAGAATTTCGGCGGTTGAAATGTTCCGCAGGTTCTGCACAGCAGACGCCTCGTTGGCGCGCATCTTGGACTGAATGTAATTGGGAATGGCGATCGCCGCGATAATCAGAATCACCGAAACCACCACCAGAAGCTCGATGAGCGAGAAGCCGCGCTTCCCGGCGCTTGCTGCGATTATGGTCTCGAGGTCGAATTCCGTCGCATCATAACTTTCATCTCCTGCAATCCGTCGGTTTCGGTGACTCCTGTACTCAGTTCCGGATCAGTGCCCAGAGATGAAACGGGGGAGAAGGCGTTAGCCCTTCTCCCCCAGTCTGGCTAACTTTCAGGACATTATCCACCAATCGGGGTGCTGGTAACGGTCGGCGTCGAGTTGTCCGTGGTCTGACGAATCACGCCGCTCTGGTCGGTGAAGAACTTGCGCTGACCGGTGGAGGTGGACAGAAGGCACGGCCAGAATCGTGTATTGGGTAATCGGGGCCGAACCAATCGGAGCATAGGTGAAGGTATAACCGCTCTTCGTCGGGCTACCGGTGATACCCAGCAGGCTATCAACCAGGTCGGCCGCAGACGCGCTGGGCGATCCGCCACCGGATACCGGACCCAACTGCGCAAAGTCCGTGGTGGGATCGGTTGCATAGGTCGTCTGGTAAGCTACGATCGAGGTGTTGTACGTCCGCAACGAAGCGACAGCGGAAGCTTCGTTGGCTGCCATTTTCGAACGCAGCAAGTTCGGAATTGCGATAGCCGCGATGATCAGGATGATCGCCACAACGATCAGCAATTCGATAAGTGAGAAACCCTTCTGTTTATTACGCATGCACGGTGCTCCTTGTAATTTTATATTGCTAGCGTTTGATAGGCCGAAACCTATCTTCAAACTTTGGCTCCGCCCTGCGGGTCGGCTCCGCCATGGAAAAGAGCATTCGAAAGGCCAATCGCTGGCGGCAGGTTTTTCATTTGGGCACATACCGCTTATTCCATTGTTATCAATAGCCTGGAGACACTTCGCGTTGCGGGCGGCGATCCTTACCGGTTCTGAAAGCGCTTTAAGGTGGGTTTTCTGACAGAAATTGGCAAGAAGCCTAGCCACAAAATGGCACTCCGGGCCTCCGATTTCGGCTAAATCCGCGGATAACTTCGAGCAAGGAGTTGAGCAGCGTTGACGCTCGAATTCCTTGAGGAATCCCGCCCGCAATCATCCCTCTGCCGCTAACTGGAACGACAATCCAGTCCTGAAAACGAACTCGGTTGCGATTGCGCCTTTGCGGCAGGCTTCGTAGACTTGATCGTCCGGTCTTGCGTTGGCCCGCCGCAAACGCGCCCGCGGCACTCTCTGAATTTTATGAAATCCACGCTCAAGCGAGTCCTCAGTTCTCCGGCCTTCATCGTCGGATTCGCCTTTCTGATTCGCGTGCTACTCATTTATCTGGGGTCGCGCACGGGCCCAAAGCCGGTGCGGGACGATCTGCCGTATGGGCTGGAACTTGGACGGGTCGCCCGCGCGATCGCCGCCGGCCAGGGCTTTTCTTCGCCGCTGCTTACGATGGACTCCGGGGCGACCGCCTGGTTCACGCCGATTTATCCCTACCTGGTCGCTGGAATTTTCAAGATCTGGGGAATCTACAGCGACATGTCTCGACCGGATCATCCAGACGCTGAACTGCGCGTTCGCGGCGCTGACGATTATTCCGATCTATGGCATTGCCAAGCGGACATTCGGGGAAGGCGCCGCGATCGGAGCGGCCTGGGCCTGGGTTTTTCTTCCCACGGCGTTGTATTTTCCGATCGCTGTGGATCTGGGACACGGCGCTGATGGCGCTGGTCTTTTCGCCTGATTTTTTGGGCCACGCTGGCGATGCGCGGAAAAGCACACGGACTGCTGCCCTGGGCCGGCTACGGCGCCTCTGTGGGCTCTCGGGAGTGCTGATCAATCCGTCGATCCTCTCCCTGTTCCCGTTTTTTGCTGGCGTGGCTGATCTGGGAAGCGCGGAAGTTGCGGCTTCCGTGGCTAAGCCCGTCGCGGCGGCGCTGCTGGTTTTCACGATCGGCCTGGTTCCGTGGACCGTCCGCAACTATCGCGTCGTTCGGCAAGTTCATCGTCCTGCGATCAAACTTTCGGCCTGGAACTGTGGCTCGGAAACAATCCGAATGTGACCGATACCATGGGCCAATGGCGCATCCCAATGACAATCCGGAGGAAGCCGCAGAAATACGAGCGCATGGGCGAGATTGCCTACATGGCGGACAAGCAGCACGAAGCCTTTGCCTTCATGCGCACTCACCCGATGGACACGCTCAACTTCATCTTTCGACGATTTGAAGTGAACTGGCTGGCGATTCAGCGACAGCCCGGTGGATGTGTGGGTCAACGGAGACCTCACCAGTCAGAGATTTTTCTGGTTCTGAATTCCCTGCTGTCCCTGTTGTGCCTGCTGGGAGCGCTTTACGCGTACCGCGCTGCAGCTTCCGGAGGCCGCCCCGTTTGCGATGGTTCTGCTGATCTTTCCGCTGGTTTTTTATGTGACGCATTCCTCGCTGCGCTACCGCTTTCCGATCGATCCGATCATGCTGGTTCTGGCGGTCGAGCGCGGTGGCGCATTTGATGTCGCTCGCGCAAGCGCGTCATCCGCGCGGAGGCAAGCAAATGCTGCCCTGCTCCGCTGCTTCCGAACGGACTAATTCGACCGGAAAATATCAGCTGGACGCTCAGCAAAGCCGGCACATTTTCAGGTGATGTTGTATTTCTTGGAGTAATGGCGGAAGGACCGGTAGCTCATCTTCAGTAGTTCCGCGGCGCGCGTTCCCACGCCATCGCAGGCTTCGAGCGCCGCCACGAATGTAGTTCTTCTCCAGATCCTGCATGTGCTTTTCGAGGTCGATCCCGCCTTCGGGAATTGCTCGCGTGGCCGTTGATTCCGCTCCAGCCGCATGTTGCCTGGCGCCGTCCGACCCTCGCCGGCTGATCTTTTCGCGGCAGGACAGCGACGGAAATCATCTTCGCCGGTTTCCAGCGCCACGGAGCGTTCCATCGTGTTTTCCAGTTCGCGCACGTTTCCGGGCCAGTCGTAGGATTCGAGCAGGCTCATGGCTTCCGGTGAAATTCCCTCGATGGGCTTTTCCATGGATTTGCGGAATCGCTCCAGAAAGGAGCGCGCCAGCAGCGGAATATCGTCGCGGCGTTCGCGCAGCGGCGGCAAGTGAATGGGGATAACGCTCAGCCGGTAAAACAAGATCCTCGCGAAACTCTCCGGCGGCGATGGCCTTTTCCAGGTCCTTGTTGGTGGCGGCGATCACGCGCACATCGATTTCGGTTTCCTCGTTGGAGCCGACCGGACGGACTTTGCCTTCCTGCAGCACGCGGAACAGCTTCACCTGCATGGGCAGGCTCATGTTGCCGATTTCGTCGAGAAAAAGCGTGCCGCCGTGTGCGCCGCTTTGAAAAGTCCCTGGCGATTCTCGTTCGCTCCGGTAAACGCGCCCTTGACGTAGCCGAACAATTCCGATTCGAGAAGCGTTTCGGGAAACGCGCCGCAATTGATGGTGATGAAGGGCTCTTTGCTGCGCGAGCTGTTTTCATGAATGGCGCGCGCCACCAGTTCCTTGCCTGTGCCGGTTTCTCCGGTGATCAGCACGCGGCTGGATTGCGGCGCGACGGTCAGAATCATGTCGAAAATGGCGCGCATTTTGGCGCTGTGTCCGATGATGTTGTCCTGGCCGGTGAGGCGGCGCAATTCCCGCCGCAGGTATCCGGCTTCGTTTTTCAGGCGCAGCGTTTCGTCCACCTGGCGCACGGCGCGGCGCAACTGGTCGACCAGGTCGTGGTCCTTGATCACGTAGCGGTCGGCGCCGGAATTGATCGCGGCGATGGCCGTCTCCACGGTGGGCACTCCGGTAATCAGCAGGAAATAGCTGGAGGGCGAAATTTCCTTGCAGAACTGCAGAAGTTCGACGCCCGTCGTGTCCGGCATGCGAATATCGGAAATCACGATGTCGAAAATCTGCGATTCCAGTTTGCGGCGCGCGGATTCCCCGTTCATGGCCACTTCCACGCGATGACCCTTCCTTGCGGAAGGTAATCTCCAGCAATTCGCAGATGGAGCGTTCGTCGTCCACGATCAGAATGTGAGCCATGAGAGACTATGTCCTTCCCAATGCCTGCGCGTCACGCGACGCGAGGCAATTCGACCGTGAATTCCGCGCCCTTGATCTTTTTCGGAGATCACGCTGATGCGCCCGCTGTGCGCCTGCACGATCTGGTACACGATGGCCAGGCCCAGTCCGGTGCCACCCGACGAAGGTGGACTGCAACGGTTCAAAAATTTTTGCGCGCTGCCTGGGATCGAATCCCATGCCCGGTATCGCGAAAACGGATGCGAACCCAGAAGGGCGCGACTTCCAGCGACACGGTCAGAATGCCGCCGTCGGGCATGGCCCGCAGTGCGTTGTCCGACAAATTCCAGAACACCTGCTTGATGCGGTTGCGGTCCACGCGCGCGCGGACTTCCGAGCCGCTGAAAGTCCGTTCGATGCGATAACGTCCGTCGACCTGAGGATTGCGCTCCAGCAGCGTCAGAGTTTCGTCCAGCAGGCCGGTGACGTCTTCTTCGGAAAATTCGTAGGTCTTTTCGCGCGAATAGTTCAGGAACTCGGTGATGATCTTGTTCAGCCGCTCCGATTCCCTGCTGACGATTCCGACCAGATGCTGCTCGTCTTCCTGCAGCGGCACCAGGCGGCCCAGTTCCTTCACCGCGCCGGCCATGGCGGTAAGCGGCTGGCGAATTTCGTGCGCGATTGCCGCCGAGAGCCGTCCCAGAGCGGCCATGCGTTCCTTGGTGGCCACTTCCTGTTCCAGGCGCTTCAGATCGGTCAGGTCCTGAAAATTGAAAACGTAGCCCGTGGTGCGGCGTTCGCCCGTGCGCAGCGGAGAAACCGAAATGCCGATGAAGCGCTGCTGCCCGTCGGGCGTCAGGAAATCGACTTCGCGGCGCTGCGGCAGCTTGCCGTCCGCCGTGGCTATCGCCCGGAAGCCAGAAGACCGGCCAGAGGTCCTGCAGCAGCGTTCCGCGGACGGCCTGAAATCGGCAGCCCGTAATTTCCTCGCCGGTGCGGTTCAGCAGCAGGATGCGGCCGTCGAGATCGGTGGTGAGCAATCCGCCGCGCATGGAATGGATGATGTCTTCGTTGAACGCCTGCAGGTCCTGCAGTTCGCCGCGCTTCACTTCCAGTTCGGCGCCCTGCCGCCGCAGGCTCTGCGCCAGCAGGCTGGAAAGATAGGCGACCGCCATGAAATAAAACAGATTGCTGAAAATCCAGGTCTGCAATTGCCGGCTGCTCGGAACCGCAATCTGCATGCGCGGCAGAATGTTGTAATAGATCAGTTCGGCGAGTCCGCCGAGCAAAATAAAACTGAACCCCGCCACGATGAATGTGGCTTTGCGCGAAAACAAAATGCTGGCGACGATAATCGCCAGCGGATAGAGCCAGATGAAATAGCTGTCCTGCGTTCCGGTCAGATAAATCAGGCACGGTGACCATCAGCAGGTCGAAAACCATTTGAACCGGGCCGTGCCAGGAGGCCACCGGCATCCAGCGCAGCAGGATCGCGTAGACGATCGCCAGCGTGTACCACAGGATCATCAGCGGAATGAAGTAGCGGGTGGAAACTTCCAGCTGGCTGGTCTTTCCCAGCACCAGGACGAGGGCCAGCAGCAGGGTAATCAGGAAAAATCGGACGCGCGACAAGCCAGCCGAGCCACGCAGCGACATTTTGTGTCAATTCCATTCGAGGCGAACTTGTCGGCACTGCGGCCTTTCCGAATTTTAAAATTTCAATCAGACTCGAGACCGGGGAGAGATGGCAGGGCGACCGTCGATTCGCTCTCGAACCGCCCTCCCGGCATTCGAAACTGCGCGCGCATCATGGCACTATTGCGCTCTAGTGGGCGCTGCTCAGTTGTCCGATCAGCGAGAACAGCGGCAAGTACATCGAAATGACGATGCCGCCGACGACCACGCCGAGGAACACGATCATCATCGGTTCCATGGCGGCCAGCAGGTCCTTGACCGCCGCGTCCACTTCGTCCTCGTAGAAATCGGCGATTTTCTGAAGCATGGCGTCCATCGCGCCGGTTTGCTCGCCGACGCCGATCATCTGCGTAACCATGCCGGGAAACACGTTGGTATCCTTCAGCGGATCGGACAGGTTGCGTCCGGCTTCCAGCGCCTTTGCGGACTTCCAGGAGCGCTTTTTCGATGACCGCGTTTCCGGCGGTTCGCGCCGTGATGTCCAGACCTTCCAGAATGGGCACGCCGCTGGAGATCAGCGTGCCCAGCGTGCGCGTAAAGCGCGCCACGGCAATCTTTCGCAGCAGAAGTCCGATCAGCGGCAATTTCAGCAGCGTGCGATCAATGGCCATGCGGCCGACCGGCGTGCCGTACCAGACTTTCAGTCCGACGATCGCCGCCGACGAAGGCCACCAGAATCAGGAAACCGAAAATGCTGCCGACAAAGTTGCTCAGGCCGATAACGATTCGCGTGGGCAGCGGCAGGTTCACGCCCAGGCCCAGCGAACAAGGTGGCGAAAATCGGAACGACCTTCCACAGCAACAGAATGATGACGCCGGCGGCCACCGCACAGCACGGCGATCGGATAGACCAGGGCGGACTTCACGGCGCGCTTCAATTTGACGTTTTTTTCGATGTAGGCGGAAAGGCGCTGCAGAATGGTGTCGAGAATACCGCCCGTTTCGCCGGCTTCCACCAGGTTGACGTACAGGGCGTCAAACACCTTTTCGTACTGGCGCATGGCGGCGGAAAGAGTCGAACCGCCTTCGACAGCGGCGCGCGTGCCGGTCAGCACCTTCTGGAAGATTTTATTTTCCTGCTGGCCGGCCAGAATTTCCAGGCACTGCACCAGAGGCAATCCGGCGTCGATCATGACCGAGAATTGGCGGGTGAAGACGGCGAGTTCCTTGGAGTCGACGCCGCCGCCGAAGGTGGGCAAGTTGAATTCCTTGCCCTTCTCGGACATCTTGGTGACGTTGATCTGCTGGCGCTGCAGCATGTTGACCAGTTCCGTCTTGCTCGGCGGCCGTCTGCTCGCCGCGTTACCGTGGCTCCAGCGCGGTTGGTACCGCGATAGGTAAAAACCGGCATCGTCCTATCCTCCTCGAAATTCGTCCTGCCCGATCCTGCATCCACGCATGGATGACGTGCATGCTCGAAATACGTTCCGACGGGCTTCGCGACAGCACCGTCACCTAGTGTTAGCGTCGAACCGGGGCAGGCCCGCGTGAAGCGGGCGATGTCACTCCCCGATTAATCATATCCTGCAATTCCTCCGGATTCGACGAGCGCGACAAGGCGATTTCCAAAGTGATTAACTTCGCGAAATAGGCGTTGGCCAGAGCTCTGGTTAAAGGTCTGCATTCCGGTCGTGCCGGTTCCGGTCTGCATGGCCGAATAAATCTGGTGAATCTTGTCCTCGCGAATCAGGTTGCGGATCGCGGGATTGGGAATCAGAATTTCCATCACCATCACGCGCCCGCGGCCGTCCACGCGCGGCAGCAGCGACTGGCAAAGGACGCCTTCCAGCACCATGGAGAGCTGCGCGCGAATCTGCGGCTGCTGGTAGGACGGAAAGACGTCCACGATACGGTTGATCGTGGAAATCGCGGAATTGGTGTGCAGAGTGGCGAACGTCAAGTGGCCGGTTTCGGCGATGCGCAGCGCCGATTCGATCGTTTCCAGGTCGCGCATTTCGCCGATCAGCACCACGTCGGGATCTTCGCGCAGCGCCGCGCGCAGCGAATTGGCAAACGAATGCGTATCCGAATGCACTTCGCGCTGGTTCACCAGGCACTTCTTGTGATTGTGCAGAAATTCGATCGGATCCTCGATCGTGATCATGTGCTCTTCGCGCTCGCTGTTGATCTTGTCGAGCATGGCGGCGAGCGTCGTGGACTTGCCCGAACCGGTCGGCCCGGTGACGAGCACCAGTCCGCGCGGCTTGTCGCACAGGCCCTTCACCACGTTCGGCAAGCCCGAGGGCGTCGAAATCCTTGATCTCCCAGGGAATCGTCCGGAACACGGCGCCCACCGCGCCGCGCTGCTGGAACAGATTGCCGCGGAAGCGCGCCAGATTTTTCAAGCCGAAGGAAAAGTCCAGCTCCAGGTTTTCCTCGAAGCGATGCTTCTGCGCGTCGGTCAGCACGCTGTAGGCCAGCGCCTTGGTGTCCGCCGCCGTCAGCGGCGCCATGTCCATGGGCCGCAGCTTTCCGTGCACGCGGACCCGGGCGCGCTGTTCGTGGTGATGTGCAGGTCGCTGCCGCCCATCTCAATCATCTTTTTCAGCAATTCGCTTAGTGTAATTCCAGACATCGGTTTCACCTTTCCTACAGCACAGTTTCGCGAACCACTTCCTCGAGCGTCGTCATGCCCAGCGCGACTTTGGTCAAGCCGCTGCGTCGCAGCATGATCATTCCCTGTCGATCGCCTTCTTCTTCAATTCGAGCGCCGAAGCGCCCACCAGAATCAATTCGCGCAACTCGTCATTGATTTCCATCACTTCGTAAAGACCGACGCGGCCCTTGTATCCGGTCTTGTTGCAGGTGCCGCAGCCCTTGCCGATGTAGATCTTGGTCGTCTTGAGCTTCCTCCGGCGTGATATCCCGCGTCCAGCATGGCTTGCTCGGGCACTTCCAGCGGTTCCTTGCAGTTCTGGCAAATCCTGCGCACCAGGCGCTGCGCGCAGATCAGGTTCACCGAAGTGGCCACCAGGAACGGCTCGATTCCCATGTTCATCAAGCGGCTGATGGTCGAAGGAGCATCATTGGTGTGCAGCGTGGAAAGCACCAGGTGGCCGGTCAGCGCGGCTTTCACGGCGATTTCCGCCGTTTCGAAGTCGCGAATTTCGCCGACCAGAATGATGTTGGGGTCCTGCCGCAGGAAGGCGCGCAGTGCGGCGGCGAAGTTCAGTCCGATCTGGTCCTTCATCTGAACCTGGTTGACGCCGGCCAGCTGGAATTCGACCGGATCTTCGGCGGTCATGATGTTGGTTTCAGGCGTGTTCAGGCGCGCGATCGAGGAATACAGCGTGTTGGTTTTGCCGGATCCGGTCGGCCCGGTGACCAGAACCATTCCGTAGGGACGCAGAATGGCGCGTCTCGAATTTGGTCAGCGATTCCTGCTCGAAGCCGAGCTTGGTCATGTCCAGCCGCAGATTTTCCTTGTCGAGCAAGCGCATGACGATTTTTTCGCCGAAGAGCGTCGGAATCGTGGAAACGCGGAAGTCGAGGTCCTTGATCTTGCCGTCCTTGCGGTACTTGATCATGATGCGGCCGTCTTGCGGCAGCCGCTTTTCGCTGATGTCCAGCTTGGCCATGATCTTGATGCGGCTGGTGATGGCGTCGCGCAACTTCATCGGCGGCGACATCACCGCCTGCAGGATGCCGTCAATGCGGAACCGCACGCGCACTTCTTTTTCGTAAGGCTCGATGTGAATGTCGCTCGCGCCGCGCTTCACCGCGTCGGTCAGAATCAGGTTCACCAGCTTGATGATGGGAGCTTCCTCGGCCGCGCGCTCCAGCTCGGCGAGGTTCATCTCCTGTTCTTCGGCGGCGAGTTCCAGGTCCGCGTTCTCCTCGCCGGTGAGGTCCTTCATTACCTTGGTGAGTTCTTCTTCGCTCTGCGCCTCGCCGTAAAACTTCGAAATCGCCTCGGTGATCGCCGTTTCCGAGGCCACCACCGGCTCCACGTTGAAGCCCGTCATGAACTTGATATCGTCCATCGCGAAGACGTTGGTGGGATCGGTCATCGCGATGGTCAGCGTGGAACCGACGCGCGACAGCGGCACAATCTGGTAGCGGACGGCCGTATCCTGAGGGATCAGCTTGATGACCGAGGCATCGACTTCGTAATACTTCAAATTGATGGAGGGAACGCCGTACTGGCGGGAAAGCACACCCGTAATTTCATCGTCGCTGATGAAGCCGAGCTTCATCAGGCACGTCCCCAGCCTGCCGCCATTCGCCTTTTGATGCTCCAGGGCCTGCCGGAGCTGGTCGGACGTGATCAGGCTCTCTTTGATCAGTATTTCGCCTAGCCGAGACGACATCGAACGAGGACTCCCCGGGGCATGCACACCCCCGGTAAGATTAAAGTAGCAGATAGTGCGAGAACGGCTATTGCCCCATTTTGACCGGTCGTACTGAAAGGGGCACTATACGACGCGCACCTGTCCGTTGGTACAGGTCGAACTGGCATCGCGAGTCCGACAGCCTTGCCTTGACTACGAGGTACGGCGCCCGTTATCTTCGCGAAGCAATGGAGCGCAGCGATTAGCCGCGACTCGGCACGGCCGTTTCACCGAGCGCGAATGAGGCACCGTCGCAGCGCTCTCGCACCGCGTTTGGCACCCGATCTGCACACCCGGTGCTCCCAGCCGGACGATCTATTGCGCTACTATGAAGCGATGTCCGAGCGCGCTTGGGCCCATGCACTGGTGGCCCGCGCGGACGCCGTTTGAAGTGATCGTCGGCGCGATTCTGACCCAGAGCACTTCCTGGGGAAATGTCGAGCGCGCCATCGCCAACTTGCGCGCGGCGCGAGATGCTTACGCCGTCGGCGATTCTGCGCGTGTCGACATCGCGACTGGCTGCGCTGGTGCGGCCGTCGGGCTACTTCCGCCAGAAGGCGAAAAAACTGAAAGCCTTCGTCGCAATTCCTGCGAGCGCGAATATGGTGGCTCGCTGAAACGCATGTTTCAAACGCCGACGGCGGAGCTGCGCGAAAAGCTTCTGTCGGTGCACGGAATCGGCCCGGAAACGGCCGACTCGATTCTGCTGTATGCCGGGAATCATCCCGTCTTTGTCGTGGACGCCTATACGCACAGAATTTTCGGACGTCACGGAATTACCGATGGCAAGCCGGATTACGAAGACGTTCGCGCACGCTTCGAGTCAGCGCTTCCCCGCAGCCGCAGCTCTTCAATGAATTTCACGCCCTGATCGTGAATACGGGGAAAAACTGGTGCCGCAAGAGCGCGCCGCGCTGCGAGGAATGCCCGCTGCGCTCCCTGCTGCCGGCAGATTCGCCGCTTTTCGAATCGCCTGAGATCGCACGCGTGCGACTTCGCTGCCGGGGGACTCGCGTGAGCACCAGCCGCAAATCGCAACTTCTGCTGGCCATTGGCGGCGTGGCGATCGTGCTGCTGCTGGCCGGCGTCTTCACGCTGGGCTCGCTGACGCTTCCTTTCGAACCCGACGCGACCAGGTTGGTTCTCTACGCGCTGTCCACGTTCATCGTGGCGGCGCTGGTCGTGTTTCGTATTTATCCTGGCGCGCAGCCTGGTGCGGCTGTGGGCGGAACGGCGCGCGCACAAGCCGGGCTCCCGCTTCAAGACCAAGATGGTTCTGGGCGCGATTGCGGTTTCGTTTCTTGCCGGTCATCGTTCTGTTTTTCGTCAGCTACGCGCTGCTGAACCGCACGCTGGTGCTGTGGTTTCCCCGCCCGCTGGAAATTGCCACGCAATCCAGCCGCGATCTCTGGTCGACGAAATGAGCCGTGCCGATGCCGAGCGCATGACGGAGATCGCCAAGGAAGTCGCCGGCGCCGCGGCCAACGATACGGCGCGAGACACGATCCATTCGTTCGATCAGTCCTTTGCGCGCGGGGCGGACCTGGCCTGGGAAGTGAACGCAGACGGCCAGCCCGTCGCCGTCGGCGTCAATTCCAATTTCAAGTTCAATGCCAATCGCCCGCAGCGCCAGCCGAATCCGCCGCCCGAACTGCCGGCGCTGGTTCGACAGATGCCGGGCGGCGCGGAGTTGTGGGAATATGGCGGCAAGATACTTTCTGGCGGGCCGCGCGAAAGCCGGCGAATCGATTATCTTCTGGCTGGGCCGCAATCGTTCCCGACGATTTTCCGGACCGCATTCAGGAAATCGAGGCGCAAACGCAGGCTTACGAGCAGCAGCGCCAGCAGCTGCGCACCTACAAGACGCAAATGCTGGTGACGCTGTTGCTGTTCACGATTCTCCTGATGTTTTCCGCCACCTGGTTCGCGCTTTTCCTGTCCAAGCAGGTCACCGTGCCGATTCAGGCGCTGGCGCGAGGCGACGCAGGAAATCATCGCGGGCAATTTCGAGGCGCGCGTCAACGTGCAGGCGCAGGATGAACTGGAAACGCTGGTGCGTTCCTTCAACCGGATGACCGAGCAGCTGGGCGACAGCCGCCGCCAGATTGATGTGTTCACGCAAAACCTGCAGCAGGCCGTGCAGGAACTGGAGCGCCGCCGCACGCTGATGGAAACGATTCTCGAAAATATTCCCACCGGCGTAATTTCCGTCGATGAGAACGGAAACGATCCGGCGCGTCAATCCCGCCGCGGTGCGCATGTTTGGAGAGAACGCGAGGCAGGCCGTGAGCTTCGCGCAACTGCTGGGCGAAGAGGCGGCGCACGCCGTGCACATCCTGATGCGGCGCTCGCTGCGCCTGGGCACGGCCACGCAGGAGCTGGAATTTGCCGCCGCCGGACGCCTGCTGCACGCGGCCGTCACCGTGAGTTCGCTCGGGCCGCGCCGCTCCAATCGCGGTTACGTGGTCGTGGTGGACGATTTGACCGACCTGCTGCGCGCGCAGAAGGCCGCCGCCTGGCAGGAAGTCGCCCAGCGCATCGCGCACGAAATCAAGAATCCGCTCACGCCGATTCAGCTTTCCTCGCAGCGATTGTCCCGCTATCTCGAACGCAACCGCGACAATCCCGCCGAAGAACGATCCGCCCGATCTGGTGCGGCTGGTGGGCGAGTGTTCCAGCCTGATCGAACGCGAAGTCGCGCGCGCTCGAAATCGCTGGTCGGCGAATTCTCGCAGTTCGCGCGCTTCCCCACCGCGAAGCTTTCGCGCCGCTTCGCCGAATGAAATCGTGACCGAAGCGCTGGCGGTGTTTGACGGCCGCCTCGAGGGCATCCGCGTGCGCAAGGATCTGGCCCCGGACTTGCCGTCGATCCGCGCCGATGGCGAACTTCTGCGGCGCGTGCATCGTCAACCTGATCGATAATGCCGCGGAGTCCATGGAAGGCTCCGCGGTAAAGGAACTGCTGCTGTGCACGCGCTTCAACAGCGATCGCGAAACCGTCGAAATTATCGTTGCCGACAGCGGCCACGGAATTTCGCCGGAGGACAAGGACAGGCTCTTCCTTCCGCATTTCTCCACCAAGGACCGCGGCACGGGCCTGGGACTGGCCATCGCCAGCCGGATCATGGCCGAACATCACGGATCGATTCGCGTCGAAGACAATTTGCCGATCGGCGCGAAATTCATTCTGCAACTTCCCATGGCCGAGGTTCGCGCCGGCCCCGGCGTCCCCGCGAGTCGGGTAGTCCCCTAACTTTCATGCCAAATTCCATTCTTATCGTGGACGACGAGCAAGGCATCCGCGAGGCGCTTTCGTCGATCCTTGCCGACGAGGGCTACGAAGCCGCCGCGGTCTCCTCCGGCGAGGAATGTCTCGCGCTGCTCGACCAGCGCTCCGTGGACCTGGTGCTGCTCGACGTGTGGCTCGACGGAATCGACGGCCTGGAAACGCTCGAACGCATGCGCAAGAATGGCATGGACCCGATGGTCGTCATGATTTCCGGCCACGCCAGCATCGAAACGGCCGTGCGCGCCACCAAGCTTGGCGCGTTCGATTTCATTGAAAAACCGCTCTCGCTCGAAAAAGTCATTCTGGTCATCAAGAATGCCCTGGAAGTTCACCGCCTGGCACAGGAAAATCGGCGGCTGCGCGAGGAACTTGGCGGCCGCACTCAGCTGCACGGAGACAGCGTGCCGATGCGCGCGCTGCGCCAGCAGATCGCGCTGACGGCTCCCACCAACGGCCGCGTGCTGATTTACGGAGAAAGCGGCACGGGCAAGGAACTGGTGGCGCGCGCGCTGCACGCCGCGAGCCTGCGCAGCGACCGCGCGTTTGTCGAGGTCAATTGCGCCGCGATTCCCGAGGAACTGATCGAATCCGAACTGTTCGGACACATCAAAGGGCAGCTTCACGGGCGCGAGCGAAAACAAAGTCGGCAAATTTGAAAAGGCCGACGGCGGCACGCTGTTTCTCGACGAAGTCGGCGACATGAGCCTGCGCACGCAATCCAAGGTGCTGCGCGTGCTCGAGGAGCAGCGGCTGGAGCCGGTGGGCTCGAATCAGACCGTGAGCGTCGACGTGCGCGTGATCGCCGCGACCAACAAAACGCCTCGAAGATGAAATCGCGCACGGACGATTTCGCGAGGACCTCTTCTATCGCCTCAACGTGATTCCCTTCAACCTGCCGCCGCTGCGCGAGCGCATCGAGGATGTTCCGATCCTGGCGCGGTATTTCATGGCGGAATTTGCCGCCGCCTACGGCCGCAAACCGAAGGAGCTCGGTGAAGCCGCGCTCGGCGTGATGCTGCGCTATCACTGGCCGGGAAACGTCCGCGAATTGCGCAACCTGATCGAGCGCCTGATGATCGTCGTGCCGCAGGACAAGATCGAACCGCTGCATCTTCCGCCGGAACTGTTCCGCGCCAGTTCGCGCATGGCGCAGCAGCCGAACGCCACGCTGCACGAAGCGCGCGACGCCTATGAGCGCGAATTCATTCTGCGCAAGCTGGAAGAAAATCAGTGGCACATGACGCGCACCGCCGAAGCGCTGGGCCTCGAGCGCAGCCACCTGTACCGCCGCATGCGCACGCTGGGGATTACAGCGGAGGAGTAGATGGCACAAGTTCAGCTCTGCGGAGTTTTGCATGCAAGAACGCTGAACGTCCACAAGCTGAAGCATGTGACGTTACTCTCCGGACATGCGTTCCAGCTGCCAGTGCCAGTCCAGTTGGCGCACGATCTGCGGATTGTCGCGCCAGTTTTTCTGCACCTTCACGTACAACTCCAGAAAAATCTTCGTGCCCAGGATTTCTTCCAGTTCCTTGCGCGCTTCCGTCCCGATTTTCTTCAGCGATGCGCCGCCGCGTGCCGATCAGAATTCCCTTTTGCCCTTCGCGCTCCACGTAGATCGTCGCGCGGATGCGGATCAGCTGGTCCGTTTCCTCAAACGCATCCACCAGCACGGCGACGGCGTGCGGAACTTCCTGCGTGGTGCCCGCCATGGCCTTTTCGCGGACAATTTCCGCCGCCAGAAATCGCTCCGGCTGGTCGGTGTATTGATCCACCGGAAAATGCGGCGCGCCTGCGGGAAGATATCTCGATGAATTTTTCCAGCACGCGATCGACGCCGTCGCCCGTCAGCGCGGAGATCGGAATAATCTCGGCAAAGTCCCCCATCTTTCGACAGCGCTCGATCGATCGGAAGCAACTCGGTTTTCGGAACGCGGTCAATCTTGTTCAGCAGCAGAATGCGTGTTCCGCTCAAATCGGCGCACGCGCTCCACGGCGCGGCGGTCTCCCTGCGCCGAACTCCTCGCTCGCGTCCAGAATCAGGGCCAGCGACGTCCACTGCATCGATCGCAGCATCCACTTCGCCCATCATCTGCCGGCCCAGCGCGGAGTCCGGCCGGTGCAGCCCGGGCGTATCGATCAGAACGACCTGCGCATTCGGGCGATTCACGATTCCCTGAATGCGATTGCGTGTGGTCTGCGGCCGCGACGTGACGATCGCGACTTTTTCTCCGACCAGCCGGTTCACCAGCGTGGATTTCCCCGCGTTGGGACGCCCTACGACCGCGACGAACCCGGATTTGAATTCCTGAGGCATGTTGGGATGATACCCCACGGAGCAGGATCTGAAACAATTCTCAAATTCTCAAATTTTGACATTCTGAGCGCTCGCACCGAGGACTCGCGCCGGGGCGACACGAAGAATCTCTCTTCGATTGTCCCGTAATCGCAGGCCGTGCCATCGCCACAGCCACCCAGAGAGATTCTTCGCTGCGCTCAGAATGACAAGGCTCCGCGGTTGTCTCTGGATCGCATATCCGTCGGCGAGGCGCGGCATGCTACACTCTTGCGCCGCGACGGTTGCCGCAGCAGAAAGCAAAATGTGGCCGTGCCGCGCAGATCTTTTGTACAGCGGAGAATCGTGCATGCCCGCCACACCCCATATCGAACATCACTTCACCGCGACCGGAAGCGGTTCGCGACGTCGTCATCGGAATGTCCGACGGCTTGACCGTGCCGTTCGCGCTGGCCGCCGGAATTTCCGGCGCGCTTGCTTCCAACCCGCACGCCTCCGCGCTGGTGGTCACCGCGGGCCTGGCGGAAATCGCCGCAGGATCGATCGCCATGGGCCTGGGCGGATACCTCGCTGCGCGAACGGATCTCGAGCACTACGCTTCCGAGCGCGAGCGTGAAGTTCGCGAAACCGTGGAACTGCGCGACGTGGAAATCGAAGAAGTCGCCAAAGTTTTTCGCGACTACGGGCTGACCGAAGCGGAAATGGCGCCGGTAGTGAACGCCATTACGGGAAATCGAAAAGGCCTGGGTCGATTTTATGATGCGATTCGAACTCGGGCTCGAAGAGCCGCAGCCCAAACGCGCGCGAATCAGCGCGCTGACCATCGCGCTTTCCTACATCGTCGGCGGACTGATTCCGCTCGCACCCTACATTCTGCTGGCGAATGTGCAGACGGGACTGTGGTATTCGGTGGGCGTTACGCTGCTGGCGCTGGCTGTGTTCGGATGGGTAAAAGGGACGCTTCACCGGAATCAATCCGCTCAAGGGCGCCGTACAAACGGTCGTGACCGGCGGCCTCGCCGCCGGCGCGCGTTCCTGATCGCCAAACTGATCAGCCAGCTAGAGCCGTGAGAATTGCTTACTTAGAATCTATAAATTCACCTGCGCTCGGCACTCAGCTGCGCAGTCACCGCCGCCGGAAGTCCGCCGCGCCTCGCAGCCGCAGCACTTTTCGCTGATTCGCTTCCAGAATTTCAAAGCGCAGGCCGCCGTAATCCAGATGCTCCCCGGCGGCCGGCACGTGTCCCGCGATGTGATTGAGCAATCCGGCGATGGTCGTGGCGGATTCTTCGCCGCTGACATTCCATTCCACGCCAAACAGCTCCTGCACTTTTTCGAGCGACACGCTGCCGCGAAGGATCAGGCTTCCGTCCGACTCGCGCACCGCGTCGGGCGACGGGACGCGGTCGTCTTCGCCGATTTCGCCGATAATTTCCTCGACCAGATCCTCGACGGTCACGATGCCCGCGACCGAGCCGTGCTCATCCACCACGATGGCCATCTGCTGATTTCGCCGCTGCATTTCCTTCAGCAAGTCGGAGCCATGCTTGGTTTCCGGCACGAAGAACGCGGGCCGGGCAACTTCGCGCACCGTGCGCGCGCCGGCTTCGCTTTCCGGAATCTGCAGCAGGTCGCGGGCAAACGCGACGCCAATAATGTCGTCCAGCGATTCCTCGTAGACCGGGATGCGCGAAAATTTCTTGTCGATCAGCAGCGTGCGAAGCTCCTCAACCGTGGCGCTCGCGGCGATGGCGACGACGTCGGGCCGCGGCGTCATGAATTCCAGCACGCGCTTGTCGCTGAACTCCACCACCTGCTCGATCATTTGCGCTTCGTCGGGATCGAGAATGCCTTCCTGCTCGGCAGCGTCGACCAGCGCTTCGATTCCCTCCTCCTGCGAAGCCTCGCCGTCCGCGTGCGGATCGTCGGAGATGTGCGCCAGGGAGCCGGCCAGCTCCAGCAGCACGCGGAACGGCCACACGATCCAGAGAAATGCGCGAATCACCAGCGCCATGCGCAACAGCCAGCGGCCCTTCGTTCGCGCCAGCAGAAAATCCGGAATGAACTGCGACAAGCAGCAGCACTTCCACCAGCACGTAGACCAGCGCCTGCAGCAGCGCGTCCCACGTGCCGGGAACAAACACGATGACGCCGCGCGCGGTCTCCGCCGTGACCAGCACCAGCCACAGATTCGCCAGCAGACGGAACGCGGTCGTGCCGCGCTGCCGCTCCAGGCCGAAAGTGCGGCTCGATCTCGGTTTCGAATATTTCCAGATGTTCGTGGACGCGTGCCCTTGTGTCACGCGGCCTAGTTCGCGGTAAATCCGGTCAAGGTAGGAAAAGATCACCAGGCCCACGCCCAGCGCGGAAACTCCCGCGAAGTAAAGAAAACGCATCATCGCGCGCTGACTCCCAGCCGATTTCGCAGGCGCCGCTCCAGGCGGTCCATTTCGCCGTGATCGGCTTCATGGTCGTAGCCGGCCAGGTGAATCATGCCGTGCAAAATCAGAATCCGCATTTCCACGGAAAGCGATCGCGAATACCGGCGGGCATTTCGGCGCGCCGCTGCGGGGGAGATGGCGATATCGCCGACGTACGCAGCGCCCTTTGCCGGGCGGGCACCGTTCGCCGGAAAGGAGAGCACGTCGGTCGGTCCCGATTTCTTCCGAAAGGTCTCATTGAGTTGCGCCATCGAATGGTCACTGATCAGCTGGATGGTGACGGAATCAGGAGCGAAACCGCAGCTCTTGCCGGACGCGCTCGTAGAACTGCTGCAGGGGGCGAATGGCCACGGGCACGCGGCGCTGGCGATTGACGATCATCGGAATGGAAGCACTAGCTGGAAGGCTCAGGTTTTCCGTTTTCCGGCGGGGCGCTGCGCCGCGTTTCGCCGCCGCCGAATTCCTCGTAGGCCTTGATAATCTGCTGCACCAGGTTGTGGCGCACCACATCGCGCTCATCGAACTTGATGAAGGCGATGCCTTCAATGCGGCTGATCACTTCCAGCGCCTCGACCAGGCCCGATTTTCGTTCCGGCCGGCAGATCGATCTGCGTAACGTCGCCGGTCACCACGGCCTTGGAGTTGAATCCCAGGCGCGTCAGAAACATTTTCATCTGCTCGCTGGTGGTGTTCTGCGCCTCGTCCAGAATCACGAACGAATCATTCAGCGTGCGGCCGCGCATGAATGCCAGCGGCGCGACTTCCACGATTCCCTTTTCCAGGAAGCGTTCGAGTTTGTCGGCGTCGAGCATGTCATACAGCGCGTCATACAAGGGGCGCATGTAAGGATCGATCTTCTGCTGCAGCGTGCCGGGCAGAAATCCCAGCCGCTCGCCGGCTTCCACGGCCGGCCGCGCCAGAATAATGCGGTCGACTTGCTTCGTCAGCAGCGCGGATACGGCCATGGCCACGGCCAGATACGTTTTTCCCGTGCCGCCCGGGCCAACGGCGAACGTCATGTCATGCCTTTCGATGGCCTCCATGTACATCTGCTGGTTCGAGCTTTTCGGCGTAACGTTTTTCTTTCCGAACACGCGCGGCCGCGCCGGCGCCCCCGGCTCCAAAGCCTGCTTGCAGCGAAGTTTTAGGATCCTGAGTGGCCACGCGAATCATGGCCTTGACGTCGCCATTGCTCATGCGGCGGCCCTCGTGCACCAATTGGTTGTATTCGGTGACGATGCGAACCGCGCGATCGACCTGCGAAGCTTCGCCGTCAATGGCCAGGTTACGATCGTCCTGCAAATGAGTGGTGACGTGTAGCGCGGATTCCAGCAATTTGACGTTTTCGTCCAGCGTGCCGAACAGCGATTCGACTCCGCCTGCAATTTGTACGGTGCGTCGCATGGAAGATTCGACTGGCCAAATTTCCTGCCGCGGCCAACCGAGTAGGTAAAAACCTCCGCCGTCAAGAAAAGCTACGGAAAAGCGTACTGGAAAGGCGCGGAGGGGTCAAGGAAATGGACTGGATGGCCGAAGAAACGATCATCGTAGCCCCGTCGCCGATCTGCCGTACGTCAGCCCGAAGCGGTTGAGGAATCAAGTTGTCAACGATCTGCAGTTGGCAGCACCAGCGCATCCACTTCTCCCGTCGAAGCCATAATGCCCGTTCCCGAGGACTGAATATCTCCGCCCACCAGAATAAACTTGTTGCCAATCATCCCGGCCGCCAGTCCGTGCCTGCTGACCGGCATGGACGGTAGGATCGACCAGGTATCGGTGGCCGGGTCATAGGCCTCCACAGCGCGAAACGTCGCCATCATGTGCGGATCCTGAAATTCTCCGCCGGCAATATACATCCGCCCGTTATATACGCCGGCGCCGAGGGCGCTGCGCGCGGTGGGCATGCGCGCCCGCGGCGCGCCCCATTTATCGGTGGCCGGGTCGTATTCCTCCACCACCGAAATGTCTGACGCCAGTCCGATGAAAGCCGCGCCTACGCGGCCGCCGGCAACGTAAATCTTCCCGTTGATGGCTCCCGCCGCGGTGTGATTGCGCGGGGTTGGCATCGGACTCCGCTCACGCCATGTGTTTTTCGCTGGATCGTATTCTTCCACCGTTCCAACAACTCCCTGCGGTGTGTTAAAACTCAGGAAATTTTCGGTCGCGCCCGGCGCGAGGCCGACTCCGCCGATCACATAAATTTTGTCGCCAACGACCGCCGCCACGGGCGAGCCTCGCTTCGAGGGCATTGGCGCCAGCGCCTTCCAGGTATCCGCCGCTGGATCATATTCCCAGGCATTGTTGATCGGAACCCAGGCCGCCGGGCCGGACGCGGGATACACAAATCCGCCAAACGCGTAAATCTTGCCGTGATATTCGGTGAACGCCACGTGATGCGACGGCAGTGCCATGGGCTGCTTTTTGGTCCAGTGATCGGTCGCCGGATCGTATTCGAGACACGATTCCCTTGGGCTTCCAGAACGGAATCAGTCCCGCGAAGACATACATCTTTCCGTTGGCCGCGGCGCCAAGGATCTCTTCCGCCGGCTCCGGAAACGGCGCGAGCTTTTCCCATTTGGCTTGCGCCCAGGCCGAGGGTGATGCTACTTGAAAGAAAGCAAACCCGGTCAGCAATAGCAGAGCGCTTGATATTCGTTTTCTACATGACATTGTGGAATCTCCCGCGACTCAATGCGCCGTACTATACATCGGGAGCGTATTCCCCGCATCCGTTGCGTTGACGTGCCATGGGCTACGAAACGACGCGCAGGGATTCGCACGTTCGTTGACAAAGAGTGGCCACTCCGTTAGTGTAAATGCTTCGCAATCAATGCACAGAGGAGAATGGAATGGCGCAGGGCGCAGCAACGAAGGTAAAGAAGCGTAAAAAGTCCGTCATCAAGCGCGCGAAGCAGTCCAGGGTCCGCGCGGCCATTAACCGCGCCAACACCACGCGCGTACGAACCATCATGAAGAAGCTGCGCACGGCCATTGCCGCGAAAGATAAGGCTGCTGCCGAGCCGCTGCTTCGTCCCACGCTTTCGGCCATCGACCAGGCCATCAGCAAAGGCGTGCTCGAGGAAAATACCGGGAACCGCTACAAATCGCGCCTCAGCCTGGCAGTGAATGGGTTGGGCGTCGCGGCGAAGGCCTGAAGCACTCCCGACGAAGCGCTGAATTCTCGGCAATCAATTCGTTGCGGAAGAGATTTTTTGAAGAAGCGCCCAGGTAAATCTCCTGGGCGTTTTTATTTGGACCCACATGCTCTGCAGGCCGGGAAAAAAAATCCGAAATGCTGTCATTCTGAGCGCAGCGAAGAATCTCTCTTCGATCCAAGTGCGAGCAAAAAACAAAGAGAGATTCTTCGCTGCGCTCAGAATGACAAAATTGGGGTGCGTTCTCGCTTTTTGCTTTGGCTGTCGGGTTTATTGTGCAGGTAGCGAGCACGTAATCGGTGGAAATGCGCACTCGTCACGCAGGATTGGGCGACGCCAACTGCGTAATCAGGAATTCCAGCACCGCGCGGGGATTGCCTACTCCGGACTTCAGCAGGCTGTCCGCCTCATAGAGGGCAGCGAGGCCGGTCGCCAGCTGCGACTTCGGAAATTTTCTGGATTGCTGCACCGCCAACTCTGCGGCCTCGGAGCGCATTTTCAGCCGGCTGGCAGCCTGCCAGCCGTTTATGCTGGCCGGCAGTTCCTGCGCTTCGAGCAATTTGCGAAACGTCCATGCCAGCGCGCCCACCAGAGCCGGGCCGGCCTCTCCCGCGCGCAGCAGCTCATCGAGAAACTTCAGCGCCTCTGCCGGTTGCTGCGCCGAAAGCATCCCCGTCAGGTCCCACACTTCATACTTCCGCGATGAGATCACCAGGAGGGAAACGTCGGCGCGAGTGATTGTTTTACGGTCGCCCGCGTAGGCTGCCAGCTTGTCCACTTCCGTTCGGATCGACGCCAGGTCGCCGTTCAGAAGGTCGCACAACTCGTCCGCGGCATCCGGCTGCAGCGTTATGCCCAATTCCGCGGCCATATCGATGGACAACGGCACCGCGAGCCCGGCACGTTGGGCGGCATCGCTGGAAAGCTCCACCGAAACCGCCAGAGTTTTTTCAGCCAGCGTCTTCGCCAGCTTCATGCGCTGGTCGAGACCCGCAGCCTCAAACACCAGAACGGTGAACGGCGCGGGCGAATCGAGGTATTCCGAAATTTCCTTTACCAGCGCGTCCCGCGAGTCATCGCCCAGCCGTTCCCAGGCGCGCGTTTCGCTGACAAAGATCACCTGCACGGGCGCCAACATCGGCATGGTCCGCGCCTGGCCCAGGATGGTCGAGATGTCATCCTCGGCAGCGGAAAATTTGCGGATGCCCCAGTCCCGAGCGGCATCATCGACGAAGGCCTCCACCAGCTTCCGGCGGCACATGTCGCGCAGATACGCATCCGCGCCGGCCAGCAAAATCGCCGGGATCGGCTTGCGTTTGGCGAGGCGTGAAAGAAGCTCCGTCGCCGATATGTTGGCCATTAAAAATTCTCCAAAATATCGGCCACCAGCCGCGACGCGAAATCGCGGGACATCCGTTCCAGCGCGGGTCCCTGCTCATCAAAAAATTTGGATGGGTCGGTGGAAATCTCGTATGGCTGCCGGAACAGATAATCATCGCTCTTGTAAAGCACCTGGCGGGTATCGCGCTGTTCGAGGAACACTTTCATGTGCACGGATACCAACATCGTAGTTGCGCGCGCCGTGTTGGCGTTCTCGATCGGAACGCTGCCGGTACCGGGCGTCGCCGCGGGAGTGGTGTCAAACACCGCCGGAATAGCCTCGAAGCTGGTGATTTCTCCGTGCAGCACGGCGTCGGCCGACTCTTCGGAAGAAACAATATGATATTTGCTGCGAGCCAGGAACTCGTGGACCACGGCTTCCGTCATGCGCTGCTCAATGCGGTAGCGAGGCGTATCGTTTTTCAGCGCCGGAACAGCGATGGTTTTGATGCCCTCAGGCAGTTGCGCACCGGTCCCGCCGACTCGATAGCCGCACCCAGAGAGGCACGCGGCCACAGCGAGGAAAAGCGCCACCACAACCATCGAAAGTCTGACTTCGCGGTTCACTAGACGATCCTAAGGAAAAGTAGCACAGGCTTCAGCCTGTGGATTTCCGCAAGTCGATGCAAGGTCTAACAGGGCCATACTCAAAAGCAGTGCGAATTAATTCCGTTCAAGACGCCAGCAGTTTCTCCGCGATGCTGACCGCCGTTCCCGCCGGAACTCGCAGATTATCCGCCGCGCCCCACAGCCAGACACCGGTTTCGATGCCAGGGTCGCGCTGCGGTTGCTTGAGCATGGGCCGAAGTTCCCCCACCACATTGATGTTCGTCGGCGGCTCATCTTTTGCGCGCGCCATTTTCAGGCCGGCATGCTCGAGCCGCTCCGCCAGATCATCCAGGTCCGGAACGCTCTTGAATTCCGCGTAAGCCGTGAACGTGTGCGAATGAAATACCGGAGCCTGTATCAGCGAGACGGCTGGAACCGGCGCACGGCCTTTCAGATACCTGCCGCACTCGGCAACGATCCTGGATCGGTTATCTTCCATCTTGATTCCACTCTCCGGCCCGTAGCCGGAAAGCGTGTTAAAACCGATTTGCGCGTCAAAAATAATTTGCGAAATGGGCTGAAAGGACAGCAGCTTTACCACTTGCGCTTCCAATTCCTCAACGGCATTCGCGCCGAATTCAGAAACTGGCTGAAGCACGGTCAGCACCAGACGATCCAATCCTGCCGGTGCCAACGCCGCTGAAATCGAAACGGCGGCGTCAGCGGGCGCTCCCGGAGCGGCAAAGAGGCTCTGCGGCTCGGCCTTCGCGCCATTCACGGTCGGCGCGGCGAGCACCCCGTCGAGCGACGGCAGCCAGGGCCGCACATTCGCTTCCCCGATCAGTCCCCCGCTGAGGTCGATCACCACGGCGCCCGCGCGGCTCGCTTCCTGCACATGGCGCCTCGCAAATCCCGGCGAACCGGTAAAAAAAACGAAACGAACGCGCTCGAAACTATCCGGCGCTACGGTTTCGATCACCGCAGGTTCGCCGCCCGCTTCGGTCAGGGTTCCGGCCGCGAATTCTTCGTCCACCAGGCGGATGTCCGTCGCCGGAAAATTCGATTCCCCGAGCCACGCGCTCAATTCCTTGCCGAGCAGGGACGATGCTCCGGCAATGGCCACGCGAACTGCTTCATTGGAAGAGGTCATGTCTTGGCGGGATGCGACACCAGATACTGGCGCAAGGTACGAATCACATAGAGCGTTACACCGGAGGCGACAAAAGTTGTGGCGATGATCATCAACACGATTTCCGAATACGCCACGATCAACCACACCAGCAGCGCCATGGCAATCACCAACACCGAGCGCTGCCGAACCGCCATCGGAATATCCTTAAAGCTGCGGTAGCGCACTGTGCTGGACATCAGGGCCGCATCGGCCATTACCACCAGCATCCAAAAGATGGACCAGCGCCAATCCTCGATCGGCGATTTGCTCGCGTGCACGGTCGCGGCGATCAGCCCGGCGGCCGCCGGGCACGGCAAGCCCACGAAATACTTGGAGCCAGTTCCCGGCGCCATACCCTGAATGTTGAAGCGGGCCAGGCGCCAGGCGCAGCAGATTACAAACACCAGAGCCACCCACCAGCCGATTTCGTGCAGCCGGCGGATGTCGAGCACTTCGGTCGGGAAAATGCCACGCACTCCCCAGGTAAAGGCCAGTGCCGCCGGGGCGATCCCGAAGCTGACCATGTCGGCCAGCGAATCGAACTGCTTGCCGAAGTCGCTACTGGTTCCCGTGGCGCGGGCTACGAAGCCATCAAATGAATCGAAGACGATAGCCAGGCCGATGGCCTTGGCCGCGTTGTCCAGGTCCGTGCCGCCGCCCTTGAGCGTGGCCATAACGGCATAAAAGCCGCAGAGCATGTTGGCCACGGTCATCGAGGCGGGCAACAGATAAATACCCCGGCGCTGCTTGCGGCTGACGCGGCGGCCTCCGGGAAACCCGAGTTCGTGCTGTTCGAAGTCGCTCATTTCCAGCGCGCCAGGATGCTGGTGCCGCCCGCGACGTTCTGCCCGGGCTTAACCACGATTTTTACGCCTTGCGGAAGCCAAATATCCATACGCGAACCAAAGCGTATCATACCTATGCGCTCGCCCCGCATCACCGAATCGCCCACCGCTTTCCACACCACGATGCGGCGCGCCACCCAGCCGGCGATCTGCTTGAAGACCACCACGCCGCGCTCGCTTTCCACGGTGAAGGCATTCTGCTCGTTTTCGGCAGAGGCCTTGCCGCGCATGGCGGCGTAGAACTTGCCCGTGCGGTACTCAATTTTGGTGATTTTGCCGGCCACTGGCGAGCGGTTGACGTGCACGTTAAACACGGACAGAAACACGCTGATGCGCTGGCCGGGCTGGCCGTTCAGCGACTCTTCGACCACTTCCATTACTCGGCCATCGGCCGGAGAAACGATGGTTTCCTCGTCCGCGGGAGGCATTCTTTGCGGATCACGGAAAAAGAAAAGTACGAAAATTCCCAGAAAAATGAATACTCCGGCAATCCAGTTCCAATGCAACGCGGCGGCGATCACGCCCAACACAATGGGTCCCGCGGCAAACTTGTAGCCGTCTTTTACCATGCACGTCCCTGCCCGGAGGAAAATAGCGACACTCCCGGCGCGGCTACAATTCTATCTCAAGTTGGCGGCGTTCCGGCGGCTTAGCGCGGAGCGGGCGGGCGCAGGCGTTGGGCGACGTGCTGCTCCATCGCGTCTTTCACTCGCAGTTTAAGTTTTTTGAGGGTGGCTTCCTGCTGCAGGTCTTCCAGATTCAGGTAGGCGGCTTGCTTAAGCTGTCTTAACTGCGTGTCGTATTCCGAGTGCAACTGGGAGAGTTTTTGGAACTCTTGGTCATATGTCAGAAGCTGCTCCCGTATCTCCTGATTCATGCGATTCAAGGTCGGCATGGATTGCCTCCTGAACGATCCGAGTTAGTGAATGGGGTGTTACATAGTCCGAAGCTAGCATACTGTCTGAAACCCGCCAAGCCTAAATGGTCGAATCCTGCACATTCGTTTCCGCATTGTGCAAAACGAGCAGGACGGCGTCTTCAATCGGGTGCCGGTAGTAGTTCGGCCGGCGTCCCAAGGGCCGAAATCCAAACCGGTGGTAGAGCGCGACGCCCCCTTCATTCGAGGCTCGTACTTCCAGATAGGTCTGAATCGCACCCGCCGTGCGGGCATATTCCAACGCGGCCTTGACCAGTGCCGTGCCGACCCCGCGGCGGCGGTGCTCCACGGCCACGGCCAGGTTCAGGATCTCGAATTCATCTCCCGCGGCCCTGCCAATCAGAATTCCCGCCAGGCTGCCGTCCTGCTCCGCGGCCAGCGCGAAACTGCGCAACGCGGAATCCCGCAGAGTGTCCCCTGACCACATCGACGCTTCCGGGCTTTCCTTGAGGATGTACAAGGCGAACGGGATGTCGTCTTCCGTCATGCGGCGAACGGCGATCATGGAGCGGACCATGCCTGCTGTGAGAGGGCCGGCATTAGCGGTCACTCCATTTCGACTCGGCATCAGACCGCCGCACGTAATTGGCTTCGAGGCGCATGGCGTCGACGACTTCCCCTCGAATGGCACGTTCCCGGCCCAAGCGGCCGATGGTCGCGGCCAAGGCGGCCGACACCGGAATTACCCGGGCATCCGGCACGGCTTCCGCCAGGCGGGACGCCGGAAGCACATCCGGGGTAGAAGACGCTAAATGAACAAGTTCACCGGAACGTGGCTTCAACATCTCAAGAAACTCTTCAATAGAAAGGATAGATTCGTCACTTTGCAGGCTCAAACCGGCGGATTCTTCCCTCCGGCGACCGTAAATCGCTCCAAAAAGCTGGCCGCGGCGTGCATCGAGGAACGGGGCGATCCATTTCGCTCCGGAAGCTCCATTTGACAGGGCTTCCACGGCGATCGCTTCAAGTCCGCTGATGGCCGCGATTGGTTTGCAGTAGATCTCAGCCCAGGCCTTTACCGCGGTCAATCCCACGCGCAATCCCGTGAAGGAACCCGGGCCAGAAGCCACCGCAAAGAGGTCAATCTGGTCCAAAGTGCAGGCAGCCCTATCCTGCAGCATCGCTACGTCTCGAAAAATCCTTGAGGAGTAAGGAGTCTCTTCGTATCCGGAAACCTCCGCGAGAACCTCGGAATCGCGCAAAATGGCAGCGCTGCCCAAGCGAGTGCTGGTATCGACGGCTAGAATCAACATGGCGACATTCTAACAAATGAAAGCCAAATCGAACGGGGAGAAGGAATGCACTAGAGGGTATATGTTAAATTGCTGTAAAAAATCCACGTGCAATTTAAGGACCAATCTCCAACCAAAATATCGCATAACTTGCTGATTCTAGAAGAAATATCTTGACTTCAACCGTTCGCTTAATTCAGAATTCTTTAAGCTTTCCTCGAGGGGGCTTCCGACCATGGATTACAAGATTGGGGACAAAGTTGTCTATCCGAACCACGGCGTTGGGATCATCGAGCAAATCAATTTCGGGATCCTGAACGGACGCACAGAAAAGTATTACATGGTTAAGATTCTGTCCGAGCGGGCTGAAAGTAATGGTTCCCGCGACCAACGCAATGTCGGTTGGCCTGCGGCCCGTGATTCGAAACGGTGAAACGCTCAAGGTTCTGAGCTTTCTGGAAAAGGGCAAGCCGAATTCGCACCACGATTGGAAACACCGGTTCAAAGAGAATTCCGAACGGATGCGAACCGGCGCACTGATCGAAGTAGCGGCCGTACTGAAAAGCCTGGTATCCCTGAGCCGCACCAAGCCGCTTTCCTTCCGCGAAAAGAAAATGCTCGAACGTGCCAAGTTCCTCCTCGTAAGTGAACTCGCCACTGCCCGAAACACCTCAGCCGAAACATGTGAAGACGCCCTGGTCAAGTCTCTTGCGAAGGCCCGCCTGCAGATGCCTTCGCCGCTGGAAAAGCCGGAGGGCGTCGAGTTTTAACCAACGCCCCAGGATTTCAGATCTCATAAAAGCCCCAACGCCATAACGGGCTTGGGGCTTTTCTCTTAGTAGCACAGGCACTTTTGCCTGTGCGGTCTTTGCGTTTGTCGCCTGCATCGTATGCGCCGCACGGGGAATAGGACTACTCTTTTGGCTCTATCGTGCGAAGTAATGCGTTTATCGCGGAATGTACGAACAAACACAGTGCGACGAAGCGGTTCCTGCTACAGATGGCCTCGATACACCAGCAGAAAACCGTACAGGCAGGAGTGCCTGTGCTACTTAACCCCAGCCGCCTCCGCCGGGCGTCTCAATTCGGATCACTGCGCCCGCAGGGGCACGAAATGTGCATTTGGAGGGAAGCTTCCGCGACCGGCCGTTAACGACTAATTCATTTTTTCCTTTAGCTCCCGGAGCTCCGCCGGCCAAACCGTAAGGAGCCTGCGCTCTGCGATCTGACAGAATTCCGACCTGAACATCCGCCAGCATTTCGATTTCGCGGACGATGCCGTCGCCGCCGGGAAATTTCCCCGTCCGCCCGAATTGCCGCGCAGCGCATAGCGGAGAACGCGAACCGGATAGACGTGCTCGAGCACTTCGATCGGTGTGTTGAGCGTATTGGTCATGTGGCTCTGCACGCCGCTATTCCCGGCATGGTCCGGCGCCGCACCAGTTCCACCGGCAATCGTCTCGTAGTACGCAAAAGGGGCGCCGCCGCGCCGCGGATCGCGCCCGCCAAACTCAGATTGTTCATGGTGCCCTGGCTCGCGGCGGGAATTCGCGCGGGAATCGCACGCGCGAGCGCCCGAAGCAGCGTATCGACAATGCGCTGCGACGTTTCCACGTTTCCGCCGGCGACCGCCGCGGGCGGCCGCGCGTTCACGATTGTTCCCGCGGGCGCGATCACGCGAATCGGTCGCATCAGGCCGGACGTTGCGGGAACTTGTTCGTCCAGCAGGCAGCGAAAGACGTAAAACACGGCGGACTCCGTGATGGCCGCGACCGCGTTGACGCTGCCGGCGCATTGCGGCGCGCTTCCGGTAAAATCCACCTCCGCACTTCTTCCCGCGAATGCGAATGGTCACGGCGATGCGCAGGGGCTCGATCGGTAACGCCATCGTCGTCCAGAAAATCCTCGGCGCGATACACGCCGTCGGGAATTGCCGCGATGCGTTGCGGCCATCATTCTCGCCGAGTAGTCGAGCAGGTGTCGCCCGTAGGCGATACTTCCCTGCCGCCGTATTTTGCGACCAGGGCCGATCAGCCGGCGCTCGCCGATGCGGCACGCGGCGATCTGCGCGGTCAGGTCGCCTTCGCGCTCGCGCGGAGTGCGCACGTTGGCCAGAATCAGTGGCAAGACATCACGCGACGATGCGTCCGCCTTCCATAATTTTCACGGGCGGAATGCGCAGGCCTTCCTCGAAAATTTCGCGCGAAAGCCCCATCGAACCGGCGTGCGCGCCGCCGATATCCGCGTGATGCGCGCGATTGGCGACATAGAAGAGCGGCCGCGAAGAACGCTCCGGGAACACGGGCATCACCATCGTCAGATCCGGAAGATGCGTTCCGCCGGCGTACGGATCGTTGAGCAGCGCAACGTCGCCCGGGCCGAGCCGTAACGCGCTGCAGGGCCGCTTCCACCGACATCGGCATGGAGCCCAGATGCACCGGCATGTGATCGCCCATGGCCAGGACGTCGCCGGCGGCGTCAAACACGGCGCAGGAATAGTCGCGCCGCTCCTTGATGTTCGGAGAAAACGCGGAGCGGCGCAGCGCCGCGCCCATTTCCTCCGCGACGGAGTGAAAGAGATTCTTGAAAATCTCCAGGCGCATGGGATCGACTCGCGTGGACGGTTTCCTTGATTCAGTCCTCGGCGCTCGCGTGCAGGTTTCATATCATCGCTTTCCCACGCCAGGCTCCAGAATCAGATTCCCGACCTTGTCGACGCGACCGCGCCAACCGGGAGGAATCAACGTCGTGGCGCTGTATTCCGTTACGATGGCCGGTCCTGTGATCTCGATTTCCAGCCGCGCAGTCTGGCGCGATCGTAAATTGGCGTAGGCCGGCTGCGGCCATGAAAAAAGACCGGCGCAATCGTGACGCGAGCGCCGCAGCGGATTGGCTCCGCCCGCCTTCAATTTTGGCAAGCTCGGGCTTCGGCGTGCGGCCCGTGAAGCGCGCGCGAATGTTCACGACCTCGCAATTCGCGCGACCGGTCGGAATAGCCGTAGCGCCTTTCGTGCGCGCGATGAAACGCAGAAATAAAGTCGCCTGCGAAGGGCACGGTCAATTCATACGATTGCCCGGTGTAGCGCATGTCGAGTGAGCGGCGCATTCGCACAACGGAGCCCGAAAATCCTTCGGCGCGCATCTGCCTGCGGCCCTAACGGTCCAGCGAAACGAATTCGCGCCGAAGCCTGCCAGCCGCGTCCGCGGCCGTTCGCACTTCCAGCCGAACGGTGCGCGACAAATCCTTGGTGACGTCGGCGCGCAAAATTCCCAGCGCGGAAAGGGCTCCCGGAAAACACGGCACCAGCACGCGCGGAATTTCCAGCGACGCCGCGAGTTCGCAGGCGTGCAACGCGCCCGCGCCGCCAAACGCCACCAGCGTGTAGTCGCGCGGATCGTGCCCGCGCTCCACGGAGATCACGCGAATGGCTTTTTCCATCACGGCGTTGGCCACGTCCACGATACCCTGGGCGAATACCTCGACCGATGGCATCGGCCTGCGCTCGCGATTCATGAAATCCCTGCGTGCGCGCCAGATCGAGTTGGAACGTGCCGCCCAGCAGGCCCGATTCCGGCAGATGCCCGAGAATCAGATTGGCATCCGTGACAGTGGCTTTCGTTCCACGCCCATAGCAGATCGGCCCGGGATCGGCTCCGGCGCTTTCCGGGCCGACGCGCAGCGCGCCGGCGCGATCGAACCGCGCGAGAGAGCCGCCTCCGGCCCCTACGGTATGAATGTCGAGCATGGGCACGGCCACCGGCATTCCCGAAACAAGACTTTCGGACGTCGTAGCCAGCGAATCTCCGCTTTCGCCGTCCAGCAGCGCAACGTCCGTCGACGTGCCGCCCATATCGAACGTAATCAGGCGGCGAAAGCCTGAAGCTTCCGCCACATATTGCGCGCCCAGAACTCCTCCGGCCGGCCCGGACAGAATGGTGCGCACCGGTTCGCGTGCCGCGGCTGGAACGGACAGAACGCCGCCGTTGGACTGCATGATTCGAACGTTAGGTGCCTTTTTTTGCCGGCGATTTGACTGGCGATCCTTTCGAACTTGGCGGTCGTGCTGGCGAGCGATGCTTTCAATCTGGGAGAGATACCCGCTCATGACCGGAACGAGATACGCGTTGACGACGGTGGTCGACGTGCGTTCGAATTCGCGATATTCGGGAAGAACTTCGTGCGAAGCGGACACCGCGAGGTTTGATCCAGCCAACGCCCGAGCCAGCAATTTTTCGTGCGCCGGATTCAGGAAGGAAAAAAGCAGGCACACCGCCACGGAGTCTGCGCCGCTTCGGGCAACTTTACGTACGACGCGCTGCACTTCCGCCGCGGACATTGCCCCGATCACCTTGCCATTGCTATCGAGACGCTCCCGCACTCCGAAGCGCAGGGCGCTCGGCACCAGCGGTTCGGGCTTCTCAAACAACAGGTTGTAGAGCTGCGGTCGCGCCTGCCGTCCGATTTCCAGGACGTCCTCGAAGCCGGCAGTCGTAACCAGCGCAACGCGGCCGCCCTTGCGCTGCAGCAGCGCGTTGGTGCCGACTGTAGTGCCGCAAATTAATTCCAGCGTTTCAGGAGAATCCCGGAGCGCCTCAATGTGCTCCAAGGCGTGGGCGATAGCGTCCGAAGGGTGCCGCGGAGTGGAGAGAACTTTTATGATTTCCAGGCGACCATTGCGAAGGTACACGCAGTCGGTGAACGTCCCGCCGGTATCGAACGCGATGCGCATGGGAGGCGCGCTAGGCGCGCTGCAGCAGTGGCCGAAGTTCGCGAATATTTTTCACCTTCTCCACGTTCAGGATTTTGTCGATCAGGGCGCTGCACTGATCCGCGCCCAGCACCGGAGCGATCAGGTCGCGGGCTTTGGCCACGATTTCCTGGCGATCCATCGGGTTTTCCGGAGTGCCGCGCACCGCGTCGACCCGCTCGGTGAGCTTGGTTCCGTCCGCAAGCGTGACTTCGAGAATGGCCACGCGCTTGGGGAGCAGCTTGTCCAGCTCCGGATCGGGTACCAACTGAACTTTCGCGCGCAGCGCCATGACGGCCGGATCCTTCATGCGCTCATTGTCATGCGACTCGCGGAAGGAAACCGTTTTATCGACCAGCATCACGGCCAGCAGATGCTGCAGGCAGATGTTCGCCATGTCGCGATTATTCACGGTGTTGGCGCCGGCTTTATCGAGGCGCACTACCACCTGCTGCACCTGACCGGGTTCGAACGGATGCTTCTTGCGCATCAATTCCACTGCATCGAGCGGCGATTGAATGGGCGCTCCAACCGTCCAGCGCTTGATAGTGGTCAGTCCCACTTCAAAGCGTTCACCCAGCTGCTCGGTGAGGCCGGCCGGATCGGCTTTCGGCGAGTACGTCTGCACAAAATTGTCGGGACCGGAGAGAATATCTCCCACGCCCGTCCAACCGGATTGAACCATCATCGCCGCGTTCACTCCGTTGCGCGCAGGCATGCCCGCGAACGTGAAGCCCTTTGAAATATGGTCGCCGTCCCGCCGCCAGGTGCCCATACCGGCGCCGGCCTGCTGCGCCGCATAATCCAATAACCAGCGCATCTGCTGGGCGTTCAATTTCGCCGCACAGCCCGCGGCCGCCGTCGATCCAAACGTGCCAATCAAATTATGGGTGTCGCGTACATACATGCCGTCGCCCACGGTGTGCAGGACGCGCAGCGCCAGGTCATAGCCCAGAGTGACGGCGCGCAGAAAATGCATCCCGTCGATTGCGAACAATTCCCCGCTGGCCAGGCTCGCCGGGACGATCGAACATCCTGGGTGGGCTCCGCCGCTCGAGTAGTAATCGTCGGTTTCGTCCGAGTGCGCGAGTTCCGCGTTGATGATCGTGGCTTCCAGCGGGCCGCCGAGCATCTGCGATGCGACAATCGTGATCAGCTTTTCTCCGGCGTACGCCTTGGCGAATGCCATCGCCTGTCGTCCCGGCGGCAATTCCGAGCCCGAGACCATCGCCGCCACCGTGTCCAGCACGTGGTGCTTGGCGTCATCCATCGCCTTATCCGGCAGCGGCCGGCGAAATGCTTCGCTCAAGTACGTGCTGAGCTGCGCCATTACTGGGCTGACGTCTTCGGCCGCAAGCTTGCCGCTAAACGGCAATCCGGACGCGGCGGCTATCCACAATGCGCGACGCAGCAACGTGCGGCGGTCCACGCCTGAATTGTTTTCAATTGAATTTGAGACGTGTGATCCCCTGGTCTTCATACGGTCGGGTCCCTTTTCTTACAGCGGATAGTTGAAAAAAAGGCTACTACACCGGAAGCGGAGTCTCAAGCGAAGAGTCCATCGAAGCGGAAGAGTGCCGTGCGGATCGGAAAGATTGAAGAGCGGCGGCGTTCAGAGGACGCTGAAAAATAAACCGTTGTCATTCTGAGCGAAGCGGAGAATCTCTCTTCCTTCGGCCCTGCTTGCACTCCAATCGAAGAGAGATTCTTCGCTTCGCTCAGAATGACAATCTTGGGTATGCGGTAACGGAAGGGTTCTACGACGGCGGGGTGAACGTGAAGAATTCCCACATCGCCGGCGCGGTCGCTGCCGCACCGGGGAGCGTTTTAATGCCCAGGCCTTCGAGCATCAAACGAAGAATGCTGGCTCCCTGATAAAACGTCGTGGACTGGTACGCGGGTTTCGAAAAGGGGCTCACCACGACGGTGACGACGTGCCCGCCGCCATGCGTCGAGTCATTGGCCGATTCATCGAATGCGACGACCAGCAGACCGTCTTTTTGAAATTGCGGGCTCTGGACCAGCGGATCGATATTTTTCTGCAACCATGCATCGGAAATCGCCAGGCTGCAGTCATGAGCGTCGTCACACATATTGGGCGTGATGAACGAATAGTCCGGCAACGCTCCGCCCGCCAGATCGGCGGCAAACTGCGTGAACGGCACGACGTTCAGCAATTGCGCTGGACTGTTCTGCACATCGGTCATGTAATTCAGAGGCACGTGGCGCGCCACATAGGAACCGCCATCCGGGCCGATGGTGTCATTTCCAACGTATCCCACGGTCGGAATTGATTCCGCATACTGTTTCCAGGTTTTTCCGGACGCCAAAACTTCCCGCACGACGTTATCGACCGAAACCGGAAACGTTTGCGGGTAGAGCGATCCATCCGTAGTGAGAATCTGTCCGGTGGTCCACACGAAATATGCGCCGATCGAGGACTGAATGTCGGAATAATATTGCGTGGCCAGGCCGTATTTATTGGCGAGGCCGTTGAGGTACGGCATCGACGGGCTGCCCACAACGTCGGCATAGTTTGTATTTTCGAGCGCCACGATTAATACGTGCCCGAACGGCGCGGCGGATACGGGAGGATTGTTGACGGTGACATCGACTCCCGCGCTGGCCGCAGTCTGGGCCGCCGCGTTGCTGGCGACTGCGGTGAGCGTGTGGCTGCCGTTGGTCAGCTTCGTGGTGTCGAGTGATAGTGAAAACGGCGCGGCCGTCACGGCCGTTCCCGAGTTCACGCCATCCACCTGAAGTTGCACGCTGGTGGTATTCGCAGATACGGTGGTCGTTATGGCAACCGTGCCGAGGACCGTGGCCCCTGGAAGCGGCGAAGTGATCGACACCGTCGGAACGACGGTCGCAATCATGATGCTGAATCCGGCCTGCGCTTTGCCTCCGGCGCTGTCCGAGACCTGAATCGTGAACGGAAATGAGCCCGCCGCTGTCGGCGTGCCGGAAATTACGCCCGTAGCCGAAGCCAGAAACACGTTTGGAGGAAGCTGCCCGCTGAAAACCGACCAGGTGTACGGCGGAGTTCCGGCTGTGGCGGCGAGTGTCGCGGTGTATGGGGACTGCACCTGTCCGGCGGACAGGATAGTCGTGGTGATCGCCAGGACTGGATTATTCACTTGAATGGCCACCATGGCGCTGGTGGCGGTTTGCGAGGCGGCGTTGCTAGCAACAGCGCCAAGTGTGTGGCTGCCGTTGGTAAGCTTGGTGGTGTCCATCGTCATCGCGAAGGGCGGGCTGCTAACAGGCGTGCCCGAATTTGCGCCGTCGACCTGGAACTGCACGCTGGTCGTGTTTGACGATGCGCTGGCGGTAACGGAGACAGTCCCCGAAATTGTCGCGCCGGATAGCGGCGAGGTGATGGACACGGTCGGTGCCGTAGATGGAGGCGGCGCAGTGTTAGCCGCAGAACCGCTCAGACCATTGCAGCCTGCGGAAGCAAGGGCCAGCACCGCAAGTCCCCAGATTACGCTGGCCGAACGCCGGTGAAGTGGATTTGACGAATTCAATCGCAATCTCGTGAATTTCAACGTTACGCTTGCAGAATAATTTCCGGGCTCTTTTCTCGGGCTGCCGCGACCAGATACCTTGACGCGCAAATGAGGCAAGTGTAACCGAATAATACTGCTCGTTATCTGATTACGATTTTTAAAATGGGATGTCAACGGGAAACCGCGATTCCGCGACCGGCATCTGCTTCTGTAAGTACTAGAACTCCCCCGAGATATGGACAGCGGCGGAGCGAACGCCACAGCCATCGGGATCACTTCCAGGCCCGCGGCAAAACGAAATTAGTGAGTCGGAAATTCCCCACTGGCGGCCAGCTCACCCGCGGCGCTCGCGGATAGCCCCAATCTAATATTTCGATTGGACTTCACCGCGCATCGTGGCTAGTGTTTTTCCCACAAGCAGCCATGTGTGCGGGTTGCCGTGTGTGAATTCACGTGCTGTGTCGGAGATCATGTCCAACATCCTGGAGATTCAACAGCTCGTTGACCGCATCTACGAAAAATACAAGAGCATCGACGAAGGCGAAGTAGCAACGTACATTCCCGAGCTGGCCAAGTCGGACCCGGCTAAATTCGGCATTTGCCTGGCCACGGTCGACGGGCGCGTCGTGCAGGCCGGAGACTGGCAGCATGAGTTCACCATCCAGTCGATCTGCAAGCCTTTCGCGTTTCAGATGGCCCTGGAGGAAGTGGGCCGCGAAGAAACGCTGAAGCACGTCAGCGTGGAACCCAGCGGCGACGCTTTCAATTCCATCGAACTCGAGCCTGCTTCCATGCGTCCCTTCAATTGCATGGTGAACGCCGGAGCGATCGCTATTTCATCGCTCATCAAGAAAGATCCGGTGGAATCCGGCGATCGCGGAGTTCGTCGGAAAAATGGAGCGCGCTGCCGGCAGGAAACTGCGGATCGATGCGGATGTTCTGGCCTCCGAAGCAGCCACCGGGCACCGCAATCGCGCCATCGCCTACCTGCTGTTGAATTGCGGCATCATCGATCCGGGTGTGAAGGAAACACTGCATCAGTATTTTTCGCAATGCTCGCTGCTGGTCAATTGCCATGACCTGGCGATGATGGCAGCCACCCTGGCCAACATGGGATCCAATCCGGTCAGCGGCGAAATGGTTTTCGATTTCCGGTACATCAAGGATGTGCTGACGGTGATGTTCACCTGCGGGCTGTATGATAGCGCGGGAGACTGGGCCTACCGTGTCGGGCTTCCGGCGAAGAGCGGCGTGGGCGGCGGCATTATTGCCGTGGTCAATCGACAATTGGGAATCGCGGTGTACTCTCCGCGGCTCGATTCCAAGGGCAACAGCGTGCGCGGCATTCTGGCGTGCAAGGATCTGGCCAGCGAACTCGGGCTGCACGCCTTTGATTTTACGAACATCGGTTCCAACCTCATTCAATCCCTTTTTTAAGCGGCGGCTGGGGAAACGGCGAGGCGCAAGAGGATCGGACGATGCAGCGGCGCCAACACTTTCGGCGGTGTAGCGGCGGCTGCGTGGAGAATTTAAACGGGGGATGACATGGCGATATCGCTGGAAGAGTTGACGGGTGGAATTACCAAGGTGACGCTTGACGGCCGGTTGGACATCGACGGGGCTCTGGCGGTCGATAGCGAGATGAATGCCATCGCCGGAAGCCGCAAGGCGGTGCTGGTGGACTTGCAAGGCGTGTCGTACCTGGGCTCGATGGGATTGCGGTCGCTGGTGGCGCCGGCGCGGATGCTGAAAAGCCGCGGCGGCAAGATGGTGCTGTTCGGGCCCAATGAATTTGTCGACAAGGTGTTGAAGGCCAGCGGGATTAATACGATGATCCCGGTGCATTACGAAATGCAGAGCGCGCTGGCCGCGCTGGAGTAGAACGGCAAGAGCAGCAAGAAGCTATTGGGGCCCAATGTCGTTTCGCGGCAAGCCAGGGACGCAGGACCGCTTGATTCTGGATAGCCGGCTCTCAGAAATTGCCCGAGTCGCCGAGTGGGTCGAAGTCCTCGCTGACCGGTATTGCATGTCCGCTAATATTCAACTGTCAATAAATCTCTGCCTGGAGGAAACGCTCGCTAACGTCATCCGCCACGGCTATGCCGATGAACCGGGCCACGCGATGACGATCGCTTTCGCAATTCCCCGCCCGTCTTTTTTTCTTTTCACAGTCGAGGATTGGGCCCCGCACTTCAATCCGCTGGAAGCGCCCGAGAAGACGGCGCTGCATCCGGATCAGGAATTTCGCGTCGGAGGCCAGGGCATCCGCTTTTTGCGTCGCTTTGCCGATCTGCTGGAATATGAAGCCCTGCCGGCGGGCAATCGTATGCGGATTGGATTTCGTGAAGCGGAGAAGGCTGCAAGCGCGGAATAGCTAATGCACAACTTCTGAAGTGAGAGAGATTTACCGATTAGATTTTCGCGGCGTTCAGGTTGTCCAGCACGGACGCGGCGGTGGTAACGTTGTCGACGCCGAATACCAGAAGCACTTCGTTCGATCCCGGCTCCAGTCCGCAGTAGGAATAGTCGATGTTGATCCGGTTATCGCCCAGGCGTGACGCAGCCAGGCCGAGTTGCCCCGGCCGGTGAGGAACGCGGGCTACGGCAACTTCAGTTTCTTCGAAATTCATGCGCAAGCCGGCCAGCACGGACTTGGCCGTGGCCGGATCGTCGGTCACAAATCGCACCAGGCTTTCGCGCTCTTCGACGTAGGATTGAAATCCCAGAATGTTCACCCCGCGGTCCGATAGCGCGTGAAAGCACTGGCCGAGCGCGCCCGGCTTATCCACGATCGTTACGCGAAATTCTTTTGCCTTGGCCATGCGACCGAACTTCCTTTCTTGTCAGCCGCGCGGCCCCATTTGGTAGATCCGGCCCGCGCGCGCGCTGCGTAAGAATCTACCACGAATCGCTGTGAGATTTTTTTGGGGCATGCGAGTCTCGCGGCTATCAATGCGGCACTTATCGAATTCCAGGTGAAGGATTTCACGTTGGAACGAACGCTTGATCTACGCAAGCCGCAGGTTCGGTTCCGCGTTCAGGTCCGGCGTCGCCAGGTCTCCGGCGAGCAGGTGGGGATAGGCGGCCGCGGCGATCATGGCGGCGTTGTCCGTGGAGAGCGCGCGGCTGGGAAAGTAAACGCTGACGCCCGTCGCCGACGCACGGGAAACGAACCGCTCCCGCAATTCGGAGTTGGCGGCTACTCCCCCGGACACCAGCACGGTCTTCGAGCCCGTTTCGGCGGCGGCATCCAGGGTGCGATTTACCAGATCACGGACCACGGCGGCCTGGAAATTGGCGATCAACGCAAGCGTGCCGGGGCTGCATAGCGGCAGCAAGTCAGCGGCTTTGCGCAGGCCCTGCTGCAGCGCTTTCTTGCGCGCTTCGATCTCCTCGGTAAATTCGGGATGCTCGTTCACGTAATAAAGCGCGGCAGTTTTAATTCCGCTGAAACTGAAATCGTAGGGATTGCCTTTGATTTTTACGGGGTTCAGGCGCAGCGCGTCATCGGCCTTCAGATTCGCACCTGACGCCACAGCTTTTCCCGCCAACTGATCGATGATCGGCCCGCCCGGGTACCCGAGGGACAGCAGCCGCGCGACTTTGTCATAGGCTTCGCCGGCGGCGTCGTCCCGCGTGCCGCCCAGACGCCGGTATTGAAAGCCGTGCGCGCCCGCATGGCCATTCCCGGCCGCGGCCTGCACGTGGTACAGCAACGTGTGGCCGCCGGAAACGATCAGGCAAACGGCGGGAAGCTCCGGAATTTTTCCGGCCAGGTGAGCTTCGAGGAAAACCGCATGAACGTGCCCCTCCAAGTGATTCACCGGAACCAGCGGCTTGCGCAGCTCGGTGGCCAGCACGCGGCCGTAGGTCACGCCGACCAGCAGAGATCCAACGAGACCGGGCCCCTGCGTGACGCCTACGGCGTCCAAATCTTTGAAGCCAACGCCGGCCTGGCCGAGCGCTTCGCGCACCACCGGAACGATCTGGCGCAGATGTTCGCGGGAAGCCAATTCGGGGACGATGCCGCCGTATTTGCTGTGAATATCGAGCTGCGAGGAGACCACACTGGACAAAATCTTGCAGCCGTCCACGACCACCGCGGCCGCGGTTTCATCGCACGAAGATTCGATTCCAAGGATGCGCGTAGGCATTCGGTTTTTCTTTTTTACCGCGAGAAGTTCAATAGTAGCATACGCGCGGCGGCCATTCGCCGCGGCGCGGCTCCTTGAATTCTCCTACAGTCTGTGCAGGCAGCGGGAATATCCCCTCAGGCAACTCGACGATTAAACTGTCAAATTTCGTGCCGGACAGTGATAAGCTCTCCCGGTACGTTACCGTACCCTTCCCCGCGCCTCCATGGGCGCCGGTACCTTAACCTCGGAACCAGATATCACTTGCACGCCGGCGGACGTCGAGACCGCTCCTCCGGCCTTTCGTCAGAAACGATTACGCCTATGAAAATTCTTCTCTATAGCCCGGACAACGGCGTCACCAAGAATTTCATGCCGCACTTGTGGATGTTTCTGCTGCAATCGCTTACTCCCGCCGGACATGAAGTGGTCCTGATCGACGGAAACGCGCAGCCGCTGGACGAAGCCGGGATTGCGCGATTCGTGCGGGAAAATAATATCAATCTCGTGGGAATCGGCGCGATGACGCGCATGATCGCCAAGGCCTACCGCATGGCCGATGCGGTACGCGCGGCGGGCGTGCCGGTGGTGATGGGCGGGCCGCACGTTACGGAAATGCCGGACGAGGCGCTGGGCCGCATTACCGGAAAGCGCCATGCGGACGCCGTCGCGCTGGGTGAAGCGGATGAAACCTGGCCCCGGATCGTGGCGGATGCCGAACGCGGCCAGCTGAAGGAAATCTACGCTCCGGTCGACGCCTTTGGGCAGGAACACAAGCCGAGCCTGCAGGAGTATCCGGCCATTCCGTGGGATACGCTGGACCTGAAGCAATTCGATGTGGTGCCCAAGTTCGCGGCCGGAATGCTGAAAAAATTCCGCGACGGTTGGGGAACCTTCCGCATTATTCCGGTGGAATCCGGGCGCGGCTGCCCCTACGGTTGCGAATTCTGCACGGTCACCGGATTTTTCGGAGACTCCATTCGCTTCCGCACCAACAAAAGCGTGGTCGATGAATTGTTGCTGCTGAAAGCGCGCGCCAGAAGCGAACGCGGCCAGATTGCCGTATTCTTCATCGACGATAATTTCGCGATCAATCCTAAACGCACGAAATCCCTGCTGCGAGACATCATCGCCGCCAATGCCCAGGTTCATTGGGTGGCGCAAATCAGCGCCAATCTGTTGCGCGATGAGGAACTCGTGGACCTGATCGCCGCAGGCCGGCGGCAAATGGATCTTCATCGGAATGGAATCCATCGACCCCACCAATCTGGCCGACGTGAACAAGGGATTCAATAAACCCGGAGAATACGCCGCCGTACTGCAGAGGCTGGCGGATCGCAACGTCTTCGCCATCACCTCATTCATGTTCGGGATGGACAACGACACGGTCGGAGTAGCCGAGCGAACGCTCGCGCAAATCCGCACCTGGCCCGCGGGCCTTCCGATTTTCGGGCTGATCACTCCTCTGCCGTCCACTCCGCTTTACGCGCGGCTAGAGGCTGCGGGCCGCCTGACCGGCCCAAGCACTGGGAGGAATTCATACCCTTCGCCATGGCTCACACCCCGCTGAAAATGACCATCGCGGAGGCGCATGCGGAGGTCAAATCCGGATGGGCGCAGCTCCTACAGCCCGGAGGCGATCGCCGCGGCCGTCCATTCGTTTGACCACAAACCGCTGGCCTACCGCATTAATATCCTCGTGGCGCGGCTGTGCTTCCGCGGGATTTATTTTCCCCAGATGGGCAAGATGGCCTGGATAAAAGTGATTGCGGAAAATGCACGGACCATCAGTGACATTGTCGGCGAAGGCCTGCGCGACTGGATCAGCGGCACTGTGCAAACAGTCACCGAAACCGGCGGCCGCAGGCAGGCTGGGGACGTAAGGATTTCCCAAGTGACAGCGGCGGTAACCGCGTCGGCGTGAGGTCGCAGTTATCACCGGTGAGCACTCAGCGGCCACAACTCACGCCCAATTTCCCGCCAGTCATCACTGCTTTCACGTATACCTCAATGACTTCCGAAAATTGACGCGCGCGACTCCTGCTGGCGATTGGATTATTGGAATCGCTAAAGCAAACGATGGATTGACACTCCGCGCGAGCGCCACGTAAGGTGGCTTCAGAGTTCAGATTACTATATGACTGAAAAAACAAAACGAGTTCGCAAAGCCGTTCTTCCCGCCGCGGGTCTCGGCACTCGATTTCTTCCCGCGACGAAGGCGCAGCCCAAGGAAATGCTGCCGGTCGTCGACAAGCCGCTCATTCAATACGTGGTCGAAGAATGCGTGGCCTCGGGAATCGAAAACATCATTGTCGTCACCGGCCGCGGAAAAAATGCCATCGAAGACCACTTCGATTCTTCGCCCGAACTGGAAAGCTTTCTCGAGGAGAAAGGCAAATCCGACCTCGCCAAACTGGTGCGCGACATCGGCAACATGGTCCATTTCAGCTACACGCGCCAGAAGGAACCGCTGGGCCTCGGGCACGCCGTGCTGGTGGCCAAGGAACTGGTCGGCAATGAACCTTTCGCCGTATTGCTGGGCGACGTCATTATTCCCGGACCGAACCCTGCCACCAAGCAACTGGTCAACGTCTACGAAAGCACGGGCATGGGCGCGATCGCGGTGGAGGAAGTGCCGCGCGAACGAACCGGGCTGTACGGAATCGTGGACGTGGAGCAGAAGAACGGCACGGGCGCCGACAAGCGCGTGCTGAAAATTCGCGACCTTGTCGAAAAACCCAGTCCGGCCGAAGCGCCCTCGACGCTCGCCGTCACCGGGCGATACGTGCTGCCCCCGGAAATTTTCGATTGCCTGGAGCGCACCAAGCCGGGACGCGGCGGCGAAATTCAACTCACCGATGCGCTGCGCCTGCTGGCAAAGGAACGCGGGCTGCTGGCCTATGTGTACGAAGGGAAATCTTACGACGCCGGGGACAAACTGGGCTTTTTAAAAGCCACCGTGGAAATCGGGCTGGAAAATCCGGAATTCGGCGACGAATTCCGGGAATATCTGCGCGGGCTTAAAGTTTAGGCGTTCGCGGGTGTATGCCCTTACTTTTCCTTGCTGGAGCCTGAGGCTTTTTTCGTCTCCTTCGACGATGCCGACTTGGAATCGGACTTCTCTGATTTTTCAGACTTTTCGTTCTTTTCCGACTTCTCGCGCGCTTCTGACTTTTCGCCCTTGTCCGACTTGCTGGAATCGCCCCCCGGACGTCTTTTTTCCATAGTCGGTGACGTACCAGCCGGAACCTTTGAACTGGATGGCCGGAGCTGTAATCACGGACTCCACCTTGCCGCCGCAGTGCGGACATTTTTTCAGGTGCGGGCCGTTCAGATTCTCAATCTTGTCGGTATGGCGCTTGCATTTGAGACACGCGTATTCGTAGAGCGGCAAAGCAAGTCTCCTTCAGAGTACTAGTGGATACTCCTATCTTAACACGAGCGGGCACGATTGTGATTGTTGGCGCGATTTGGGGGATGGGTGCGGCTGCGTTTGCGCGGAAGAATTCGGCGATTGGTTGTGACGGTAGAACCACAACCGGAGATGCGATGAACTTTCGCAAACCAAGAGGCTGAACAAGTTGCGAAGACACTTCCTCGATTTGTCATTCTGAGCGAAGCGAAGAATCCCTCTTCGATCTGAGTGCCAGCAAAGAAACCAAGAGAGATTCTTCGCTTCGCTCAGAATGACAGCGCTTTGAGTTTTTCCGCAGGCTGTGAAACCTGTTCAACTGCTGCGTGTTAAACTCGGTCGCTTAAGGAGCGCTGCATGGCTGACGCGCAGGACAATTCGCGTACGGGGTGCCTTTACCTGGTGGCTACGCCGATCGGGAATCTGGAGGACATCACGCTGCGGGCCCTGCGGGTGCTGAAGGAAGCGGATGTGATTGCCTGCGAGGACACCCGCCAGACCCAGAAACTGCTGCAGCACTATTCCATACACAAGGAAATGATCAGCTATCACGCGCACAACGAACTGACGCGCGCGCCGGAACTGGTGATTCAACTCGAGGAGGGCGCGCAAGTCGCGCTGGTCAGTGACGCGGGGACTCCCGTGGTGTCCGATCCCGGGCACCGGCTCGTCGTGCTCTGCCTGCGCCATCATATTCCGGTGGTGCCGATTCCCGGCCCCTCGGCGTTTGTGGCGGCGCTGGCGGCTTCTGGCATGCCGACGGAGGAATTCCTGTTCGTGGGATTTCTACCGCCGCGGGCCGGAGCGCGCCGGAAAAAACTGGACGCTTTGAAGCACGAACCGCGGGCGCTGGTTTTTTACGAAGCGCCGCACCGCCTGGCGGAAACCCTGGCGGACGCGGCCGATCTTCTGGGCGAGCGGCACGCGGTGGTGGCGCGGGAAGTCACCAAAATCCATGAAGAATTTCTGCGAGGCACGCTAGGGGAGCTGCGCGATGCAGCGAAGCAGAGGCCGCCGCGAGGTGAGATCACGCTGTTGATCGGACCGGCGCCGGAAGGCGAGGCGCAACACGTTGCGTCGGTTTCCCTGAAAGAGCGCGTGGCACAACTGGAGGCCGAGGCAGGACTCGATCGCAAGGCGGCGCTGAAGCAAGCGGCGCGCGAACGCGGCCTGGGCAAGCGCGAAGCCTACAAGCAACTGCTGCTGGAGCGCTGAGCGCGCGCAGCAAGTGCGGAAAAGGTTCCGCTAAGTCGTCGCTTCCGAAACGAAAAGCCGGTTAAACCGCGGGCCGGTGAATTCGACGCCCACAATCATCTCTTCGGGGCGTCGCCCCTCCGCCAAATGCACCACGCGACCCTGCGTAGCAAATTCTTTTTCGTCGCTATTGGTTGTGGGCGGCACGGGAATCTGGATTTCGAGCGGATCGCCGAGATCGAGGGGATAACGGGAAGCGAACGCCAAGCCGCCGCGGCATAGGTTTTCGCTCTTGACTCGCTCTTCGAACTGAGAACCGGTGCGGTCGGTGCCGCTCACCACCATGGTGAGGCGAATTGCAATTCGGCGTTCCCGGCGGCGCTCTAGGGCTGGGGCCGAAGCGCTGGCAGCGGTCATTCTCTACCTCCCGAAGCGATTTTCCGATCAGGTTACAGTCTGAGCGAAAAACGAGTCCACTCGTTCCAAAATCTCGGCGGTGGTGCGCGAACTATGCACGCAGCGCCGCAGCTCGGCGCCGTTTCGAACGCCGTGCGTAAAATAGGATGTGAACTGCTTCATTCTGCCGATGGCATCAGGCCAGTCGGTGTCCACCATGTTGCGGAAAAATGCGGCCAGTAACTGGTAGCGGTCCCACTCGCTCGGCTGCTGGTAGGAGCCGGTCGCGGCGTAGTCGGAAATCTGCTGGAAAATCCAGGGATTGGTGGAAGCGGCGCGGCCGATCATCACGGCGTCGCAGTCGGTTTCACGCAGCATGCGCACGGCGTCTTCCGGAGAGTTGATGTCTCCATTGCCGATCACCGGCATGCCCACGGCCTGCTTCACATCGCGAATCACGTTCCAATCCGCACGGCCCGTATAGCCCTGGGCGCGCGTGCGCGGATGCACGGCAATTCCCTCGACGCCGATCTGCTCCGCCAGGCGCGCCACTTCCACGGCCACGATGCTGTTCTCGTCCCAGCCCGCGCGGATTTTAATGGTCATCGGGATTTTTACGGCGGAGCGCACGGCGCGCAACACGACTTCCAGCGCCTTCAGATCGCGCAGCAGTCCCGAGCCGCCGCACTTGACCACTTTTCTCGCCGGGCATCCCAGATTGACGTCAACCATGTCAAACCCGAGTTGCTCGACCATTCCCGCTGCGCGGGCCATCACGTTCGCGTCCGCGCCGAACAACTGGCCGCTGATGGGATGCTCGTCCGGAGCGAAGAAAAGATAGCGCGACGTTCGCGCGGAATTTCGCGTGATGCACTCGGCGCTCGTGAACTCCGTCATGATCAGGCCGCAACCGCCGAGCCCGCGAATCATGCGGCGAAAGACGGTGTCCGTCACGCCAGCCATGGGAGCGAGCACGGTCGCCGGAGAAATCTTCACGTTGCGAATAGAGTAGGAAGCCGGAAGCATGTTGTTCAGAGTAGTCGATCGTCGAGACTCGGCGAGGGCAATTCTGCTACAGGAGCCGCGGGGGCGTCAATATCGGCGGCAGACGTGGTGGTCGCAGTTGCCTCGGCTGGCTGGGGCGCGCGGGGCGCGGCGGCACGCGGTACGGAGCGAGTGACTGCGGGAGCGCGCTGCGTTTCTGGATTCGCTGCGCCGCCCTGAGAGGCCAGAGAGGCCAGAGAGGAAAGATGCGCCGCCAGCGCCTCCGCGGAGCCGTCAAAAAATCCGTCCACGATTTTTTCCACAGCCTTCAGGCGTGCCTCTTCGGCGCTCAGATTAGCACGGTAGCGAAACGCGCGCCCCGATTTGTAACGGGTCACAATTCCCTTTTGAGCCAGCCGGTCCATGATAGTCATCACCGTGGTATAGGCGCGCGGACGCGTTGCGGCCAGCGCTCCATGAATTTCGCGAACCGTGCTCTCGCCGAGCGGCCACAACACGCTCAAACACTCCAGCTCCAGCGGCGCGAGATCGAGGATCGAATGGCGCGGGCCGGCAGCCTTCGAACTTCCCGCCCGCTCCACGGCGCTATTTGCTTCCATCATTCGAACTCCCGCCCTCCGGCGAAGCGCCGGACTCGGATTTTTTCGCGGGCGTTCCGGCAGCTCCTGTCAGATACCGCTCGGTGCGCAGGATGCGCCGTTCGAGGGCGCCGCTGTAGGCGGTCCAGTTCTCCTCCCCTTGATCGGACTCCAGCGCGTTGCGGATCGCGGCCATTTTGGAATCGAGATCATCGAGGTAGTGCAGCATCAGGGCCTCGCGAAACATCGGGAGCTTCGGCGATCCGAATTCGTATTTCCCATGGTGCGCGGCGAGCATGTGCTGGATCAGGACTTTCAATTCGGCGGGAAATCCGGGAATGGCGTCGATTTTTTTGGTGACCAGCTCGTACTCCAGCAGAATGTGGCCGAGCAGTTGGCCTTCGTCCGTGTAGCCGAGCGAGCGTTCGTAGCTCAGCTCCGTCAATTTTCCGACGTCGTGAAGCACCGCGCCCGACAACAACAGATCGCTGTCGGCCTCCGGATAATGCGTCAACACAACCTTGCACAGGTCGCAGAGGCTCAGCACGTGTTCCAGCAAACCGCCGTAAAACGCATGGTGCATCACCTTGGCGGCCGGAGCGCGCTTCAGACGCGGGACAATGGCGGGGTCTTCCACCACGCCGTCCAGCAATTGCCGCAACCACGGATTCTTGACCGAGGCGACAATCTTCAGCAGGCGCGCATACATCTCCTCGACATTTTCCTTGGTATGCGGAAAGAAATCGGCGGGATCGACTTCGCTTTCCTCGGCGCGGCGGATTTTGTCGATGGCCAGTTGAAGTTTATTTCGGTAATTCTCAACGCGTGCCTGCACCTTCACAAAATCATCGCGCTCAAACCCCGCGGCCATCTGATCGAAGCGATCCCACATGCGGGCCTCGACGCGCCCGGTGGCATCGCCCAATTCCAGGCGCAGGTAGGACTTTCCCTCGCGCGTGGAGCGGACTTCCTTTACACAGACAAGAAAATGGGTGGTAACGGTCTGGCCGTCCTGGAGCGTGGCGACGAAGGACTGCTTCATGTGCCGGATTTCTTCTTGGGGAAGATGCCTAGTTTTTTGCCGGACTTGGATTTGGAATCGTCCTTATCGGGCGTGGCAGCCACTTCCTCGATGGGAGCGGACTTGACGGCGGCGGTGTCCGTGTAGCCTGGCTTGATTTGCACGTAGCTGTCTTCGCGCAGGGTTTTCAGGTACGCGCGCATGCCCGGCTCCATCGCCGTTTCGTACAAGCGGTTGCTGATTTCGGGCTCCACTTTGTCCAGCGGCTGCTGGCCGGCCTCGTAGCGTTCACGGGCCTGCAGGATTTCAAAACCCGTTTTCGTTTCCATGACGTCGGTCATCTGGTTGCGGTTCAGGGCGAAAACTTTTTCGGCGATTTTGGGATCGAGCTGGGAACGCTGGAAAACTCCCAGGTCGCCCTCTTGCTGGGCGGTGGGGCTGTCGGAATAACGCTTGGCCATGGCGCCGAAATCCTCGCCGTTATTCTGTATGCGGTCGCGCAGATTCTCAGCCTTTTTCTTCAGCGCGGGAATGTCGGCCGCCGGCTTGCCCTCGGTGGAGACAAAAATCTCGCGCAACACCACCGTTTCGGGGCGTACAAACTCGTTCTTGTGATCGTTGTAGTACTTAACCACGTCCTCGTGGCTGACGATAATTTGTGAACCGACTTCCTTGCGGATCAATTCCTGCGTGAGCAACTGATTCTGCAACTGGCGCTTGAAATCCTCGAAGTCCTGGCCGCTCTTGGTCACTTCGGCTTCCAGCGCTTCCATGGTGGGCAATTTATTCTGGGTGCGGATGGCGTCGAGGCGCTTGATCACTTCGGTGTCGACGTTGATTCCCTGATCCTTGGCGCGCTGCGCCAGCAGCGACTGGTCGATCAGGTCGCGCAGCAGGTCTTTATCCTTGGCCGCGATCTGTTCGCGCACCTGTTCCGGTGTGCACTGCGCGCAACCGTCGTGCACTTCGCCTTCCAGCGAGGCGCGCGCCTTTTCCAGGTCCTCGCGCGTCACAATCTCGTTGTTGACGCGGGCCACGATTTCCTCGACCACTGTGCCCTTGTTCTGGGCGCCGGCCGGAAGGCTGAAACCCGCGAAAATTACGGGAAGAATCAGCCACTTGCCAAACTTGGTTTTAGAGAGCATCTGTTTTCCAGTTTATCGCTTCGTTTCCAGCGGAATCAACACGTTTCTGACGCTTTCGGCCACGCGTCCGCGGCGGTCCAGTCGCATCCACAGCGTGCCGCTCGGGTCCAAACGCAGTCCGTCGGTTTGCGAGCGGATAAATTTCACCAAATTCTCCGGCGCCAGCGGCGTCTCGGGATGGAATTTGATGGCCACTTCGTTGGCGCGCCTTTCGATATTGGAAATTAGCAAGCGTTCGGCCAGGCCTTTCAGCAGCGCGTAATCGAGTAGGTTCCCGACGGCGGCGGGCGACGCGCCGAAACGGTCCGTGAGCTCGCTATTCACTTCTTCTCTTTCCTTTTCGCTGGTGATTCCCGCAATGCGCTTGTACGTCCGCAGGCGAAGATTCTCGTTGGGGATGTACTCCTCTGGGATGCGGATGTCGAGCCCAAGGTTGATCGTGGCCCGCATCTCGGCTTTTACTTCTTCGCCCTTCAGCGTGGATACGGCGCGCTCCAGCATCTGCACGTAGAGATCGAAGCCAATGGCATTGATGTGGCCGTGCTGCTGGCCGCCCAGCAGGTTTCCGGCGCCGCGCAGTTCCAGATCGAGCGCCGCCACGCGGAAACCCGCGCCGAGCGCGCTGAACTCCTTTAAGGCAGCCAGGCGCTTCGTGGCCAGCGGCGTGAGGGAAACGTCCTCGGGGACCATCAAGTACGCGTAGGCTCGCTGGTTGGAGCGGCCGACGCGCCCCCGCAGTTGGTACAGTTCGGAAAGTCCAAAGCGATCGGCGCGATTGATCAGGATGGTATTGGCCTGCGGGATGTCCAGGCCATTTTCCACGATGGTCGTGGAGACCAGAACGTCGGCCTCACCACGCACAAACTTCAGCATGACCGATTCCAATTCTTTTTCGACCATCTGGCCGTGGCCGACAACCACACGCGCCTTCGGAACCAGCCGGCCCAACATTTCCGCGATGGCGTAAATCGATTCGACGCGGTTGTGCACGAAAAAAACCTGGCCGTGACGAGACATTTCCTCGTCGATCGCGCGCCGCACCAGCGCCTCTCCGAACGGTGCGACCACGGTTTGGATGGCCATGCGATCCTTGGGCGGAGTTTCAATGACACTCATATCGCGCAAGCCGACCAGCGACATATTGAGCGTGCGCGGAATTGGCGTCGCGGAGAGAGTCAGCACATCCACGTGGAGCGTCAGCTCCTTCAACCGCTCCTTGTGCGCCACGCCGAAGCGCTGCTCTTCGTCCACGACCAACAGGCCGAGATCCTGGAATTTTACGTCCTTGGAAAGCAGCCTGTGCGTGCCGATCACGATGTCGATCTTGCCCGCCTCCGCATTGGCCAGAACGTCCTTCTGGTCGCGCGGGCTGCGGAAGCGGCTAAGCAGATCGACCTTTACGGGAAACGCCGCGAAGCGCCGGCGAAAGGTCTCGTAATGCTGGAAAGCCAGGATGGTCGTAGGCGCCAGCACGGCCACTTGCTTGGAATCGCTGACCGCCTTGAACGCGGCGCGCATGGCCACTTCGGTTTTGCCGTAGCCGACGTCTCCGCACAGCAGGCGGTCCATGGGCTGGTCGCGTTCCATATCACGCTTCACGTCCGCGATGGCGATGGCCTGATCCGGCGTCTCTTCAAATTCGAACGCGTCTTCGAATTCCCGCTGAAACGCTCCGTCCGGAGAAAATGCGAAGCCGCCTCCCGCTTTGCGCCCGGCGTAAATTTTCAGCAGTTTCTCGGCCATGTCTTCGACCGATTTTTTTACGCGCGCTTTTCGCGCGGTCCAGGTGCTGCCGCCCAGTTTATCGAGTACCGGCTTGGCGCCTTCAACGGCGCGATAGCTTTGCACCAGATCCAGTCGCTCCAGCGGCACATACAGGCGGGCGTCATCGGCGTAGCGCAGGCGCATGAACTCGCCGCGCGCGCCGCCGTTTTCGATTTGATGAAGGCCCTCGAACTGCCCGATTCCGTGATCGACGTGCACCACGTAATCGCCGGGCTTTAATTCCGAGAAATCGCTAAAGAAACTGGCGGTCTTGGGACGCCGCTTGGTCGCTCCCTGCAGCATCGATTCGAAAACGTCGCCCGTGCCGAAGATGGCCACTCGCGCGTCCACGAAGATCGTTCCATCTGTAAATGGCGCGCGGCACAACACGATTGCGGGGACGCTCCCGGCCGAGGAATCCTCCGCAAGGCGCGCGCTGGTGGCATTTTCCTCAAGCTCTCCGAGGCGGAACGGCACTTCGTACTCGTGGCACAGGTCCGCGAAGCGCTCCATCTCGCCCAGGCTTTCCGCGCCGAGCAGGACGCGCTCTCCGGCGGCGATGCGCTTGCGCGCTTCGTCCATGAACCCCGGAACATCACCGTGAAAGCGGCGGGTGGACTGCGTTTGGATCGTGCGCGTTTCCCCTTCCTCGCCGCTCAATCCGAGATGCTCCAGCTCCAGCCTCGGATGGAGGGCCAGTTGCGCGCCCCAATCGTCCGTGAAATAGTGCGCCGAAAGCACGTCCAGAGAATTGCTGCCTATCGATTCCAGGTTCTCCGTGGCGTTTTCCAGAAACGCGCGGGAAGCTTCCTCTACCGCTGCGGGCTCGTCGATTAGGATGAGTGTGTCTTCGCGCAGATCAAACAAGGAATGTGCGCGCCGCTCGCGGTCGGAATCGGCCGCATTTCCATTCGCCGCCGCGAAGGCGGCTCCGGGCTGCTCCATCAATGGCGGCAGTGTAACGCGTTCGATGGGCCGAACCGATCGCTGGGTATTGGGATCGAACTCGCGCAAGGATTCGAGGGAATCTCCGAACAGCTCGAGGCGCACGGGGCGTTCAGCTTCCGCAGGAAAAATATCGACGATGCCGCCGCGCACCGTGAATTGCCCGGGCATTTCCACCATGTCATGCGATTCGTAGCCGACACGGCGCAGATGTGCGACCAGGTCGTCCAGCGATACGTTTTCGTCGCGGACCAGCGTGCGCGCCTGATCCGCGTAATACGCCGCGTCCGCCAATCGCATGCGCGCCGCGTTGATCGGAGCGACCACCACGCGGGCCTCTTCCGTGGAAAATCGCCACAGCGTGACCGCGCGATTTTCCAGAATTTCAGCGTGCGGCGCGGCATCCTGCCATGGCAGGACATCCATGGCCGGCAAGACCGTCACTTCGGTGGCTTCCTGCCCAGCCAGCGCGGTGTAGAAGAATTGCATGGCCGCCGCGAAAATTTCCGCGCGCGCGCCGGACTCCACGATGATGACCATTGGCCTGCGCAATTCCGTGGCAATGATGGCCGCCAGCAGCGCCTTCGCGGTGTCCGTCAATCCAGCCACCCGCTCGCGCGAAGTTCCCTGCCGCAGCCCCGCCATGGCGGATTCCAGCGCGGGATTTCGCCCAACCGGCGCAAGTGTTTCGGAAACCGATGACAGGATCATGATTTGTTTTGGGATTCAGGACGAACCGCAGGTTCGCCGGAGCCGGAATTGCGGATTTTCTTGACCAGATTGGTCGTGGAATATCCCGACGCCAGCGGAATAGAAACCACTTTTCCTCCGGCGGCCTCCACTTCCTCGCGCCCGGCGACTTGATCGAGCGGCCAGTCCGCGCCCTTCACCAGCAAGTTGGGAAGCACGCGGGCAATCAACTCACGCGGCGTGGGCTCGTCAAAAATCGTGACGTAATCCACGGCCGCCAAGGCGGCAATCACTTCGGCACGATCTAGTTCAGGAACCAGCGGGCGCTCCGGCCCCTTGTTTCCTCGCACGCTACGATCGCTGTTCACCGCCACGATCAGCACGTCGCCTAGCGCGCGGGCGTCGGCGAGGCAGCGCACGTGGCCGGGATGCAGGAGATCGAAACAACCGTTGGTGAACACAACGCGGCGCCCGGCGCGCTTTTCGCGCGAGGCGGCTTCAATGAGTTCTTCCTGCGAAACGATTTTTCCCATGGAAAAGCGACTCGCGCGTGAGCAGGCGACGCAAGTTCGCGAAAAGCGCAGCGTCCATCCTACCATCACGCGAAGGTCAGTAGCACAGCGACTCTTCGCTGTGCGGGTTTGTATGCGTTCTGTCAGGCATCTTTGACTGACCTCGGCAAAAACCGCACAGCGAGGAGTCGCTGCTACTAAATACCGATCCGGACTAGAATATCCGAGGGAGACTTGGATGCGATTGCGCCATCAAGTTTGCGTGCTTGCTTTACTCCTCGGCATCTCGAATTGCGGCGCGGGCCGGCCCGTTCGCGCGGACGAACTGAGGCTGCGCATCATCGCGTTCAACGATTTTCACGGGAATCTGCGCTCTCCGGGAAAATATCGCGCCTCCGCCGCATCACCACTGGTGGACGCGGGAGGCGCGGATTACTTCGCCGGTTATGTCCGCCAGATGAAGAATGAAAGCCCGTACAACGTCGTGGTAGCCGCCGGCGACCTGATTGGCGCCAGCCCGCTGGTTTCCGGACTGTTCCATGACGAAGACACAGTCGAGATCATGAACCGTGTTGGATTGGAGTTCACTTCGGTCGGCAATCACGAATTCGACCACGGCCGCCAGGAACTTTTGCGCATGCAGTCCGGTGGGTGCTCCGCGGAGAACAAGAACACGTGTCAGGGCGCGGTAACCGGCACGCGCGTTCCGTTCGAAGGCGCCAAATTCAAATACCTCGCGGCAAACGTAATTGACACCGCGTCCGGCAAGCCTGTGTTTCCGGCTTTCGCCGTCAAGTCCTATCGCGGCGTCAAGGTTGCGTTTATCGGCGTGGTGTTAAAGGAAACGCCGACCATGGTCAGCGGCAAGGGCGTGGCTGGCCTGCGATTCAACGACGAAGCCGAGACAATTAACAACGTCGCCCGCCAACTGCGCAAAAAAGGAATCAAAATCATCGTTGTGCTGATTCACCAGGGCGGCCGTCAAATCACGCCGGGCGCGCCGGATATCAACGCCTGCGAAGGAGGATTGGCAGGAACGGCCATCGAGCCCATCGTTGGCAAGCTGGATGATTCCGTGTCGCTGGTAATTTCCGGCCACACGCACCAGGCCTACATCTGCCAGTTGCCGAACAGCTCCGGCCGGAAGATTTACGTCACCAGCGCCGCCCTCTACGGCCGCCTGCTGACGCAGATTGATTTGACCATCGACCGCAAGTCGAAATCGGTCACCAGCGTCACTGCCCGGAACGTACTTGTGGAACGCACCACCGCCGCTGGCGTCACGCCGGACGCTTCGATACAAAAAATCGTGGATCACTATGCCGTCCTGGCCGCGCCGATTGCCGACCGCATTGTAGGCACGATCACGGGACCCTTTACGAAAACGCTCACCCCGGCCGGCGAAAATTCTCTGGGAGACTTGATCGCCGATGCGCAACTCGCAGCCACCAGCGGACCCGATTCCGGCGGCGCTGTTGCGGCGCTTATGAACGAAGGCGGTATTCGAACGGAGATTCCGCTGGATTCGGGCGCGAAGGGCGTCCCAGAAGGCCAGGTGACGTACGGCGAACTATTCACCGTTCAGCCTTTTGCCAATACGCTGGTGACCATGAGCCTGACCGGCGCGCAGATCAAGACGCTTTTGGAGACCCAGTTCACCGGCTGCCTGTTGGGACTCGCCCCAGGCGAACTCCCCAACCCCACTCCGGACCGCGTGCTCCACCCCTCCAAGGGATTTACCTACACCTGGAACCCGAAAGGCCCGAGCTGCGAAAAGGTGGACGCCGCAAGCATCAAAATCAACGGCGTTCGCGTGGAGGAGACAGCCAGCTATCGAATCACGGTGAATAATTTCCTGGCCGACGGCGGCGAACAGCTTTACACCCTGAAACAGGGCAAGGATCGCGTAAGTGGCCCGGTGGATCTGGACGCGCTGGTGTCCTATTTCGCAAAACACCCCTCACTGGCGCCGGCGGAGCCGCACCGAATCAGCGTTGTCCCGTGAAATACGCACGAACGGCGATAAACGCTTCCCTAAAACTTGCCCGAGCTATTCCCTGGCGTCGAGCTGTCTGGTCTTAACGCCGAATTAACTTGCAATTGTGACCTGCCTCACAGATGCTCTCGCTGTTCCAGCGTATCTATCTATTTCATTAACACCGGGATGAAATCGAATTCCGCGGCGCCTGCTCGTTCGCGGTAGTTTGCAAGCGCGTATTCGAATCGCGCAACACGCTCAAGATTTGGAGGCAGCACGATGTGGGAAGCTCTGGAGCAAATGGGTTGGGTGAAAACGTTCGGTGGCACCGGTTGGATGTACGCCAGCGTTTCAGTGATCCACTACCTGACAATGTTCTGGTTCATCGGTTCGATGGCAGTGGTGGACCTGCGCGTGATGGGGCTGGCGGCCAAGAAGCGCAGCCTGTCGGAACTAGCGGACCAACTCTATCCTTGGGCCTGGACGGGAATGGTGCTCGCGATCATTTCGGGATTTTTCATGTTCCTGACCGACGCCGGTGATTGGGCGCCCGATCCTGTGTTTCACGTGAAGCTTGGAGTGATTGTGTTGTCCATCGTGTTCTCTGTTCTGGTGCAGCGCGGCGCGCCGAGATGGAGTGATTTGCCGGAAATCCCGGTCTCCGCAAAAGTGATCGCCGGGATTGCCCTGCTGCTGTGGATTGTAACGATTCTCAGCGCCTCCGAGATTCCCGCGATGGAAGGCCTGGGGTAGTGAGCGCCGCCCGCAGGGCCTGCAAATCGGGAGTTCCAAAGCTGGACGTTCGAACGAAAAGAGGATAGACCGCTATGTACTCGATACTTCAGGCATTCGCGAAATGGCTTGAGGGAACCCCGTGGGGCACGGGCGTCCGCACGTCGCTGTGGGCGTACCCGTTCACACAGCTGATCCATTTCACCGGGCTGTCGATCTGGCTGGGAACGAACATCGCGCTGGACTTGCGCCTGCTGGGCATCGGGAAGAAGCGCGAAACGGCGGCGCAGCTGCGGGATGATCTCTTCGCCTGGAACTGGATCGGATTCTGCATCGTGTTGACCGGCGGATTTCTGCTCTTCTCCTCAACTGCAACCACGTTCCTGGTGAATCCGGCCTTTGACCTGAAACTGGGCATCTTTGTGCCGCTGGCCCTGCTTTGGCACATCTTTGTGCAATACAAAGCGAAGACTTGGGGAGTGACGGAAAACACGCCGCCGCTCGCGAAATTTTCGGGATTCGCGGAAATCGGCTTGTGGATTTGCGTAATCTGGCAAGCCGTGCAGATTCCGAACCACTAGAATTAAAGTCATTCCTGGAATTTCAACAGCCGCTACTACTTCGGCGCACACCTGCCGTGCCGCCCCGGCTTTCTGATATACTCACGCGAGGTTTCCGCAACGCGAGCCGGTCTGTCGTAGCGCGGAGCCTTTTTCCCAGCGCCGGGCGCTCTGCCAGGCTCTGCCCTTTTTATCGAGGCGTTTGCATGCAAGATATCGCGATTGTGGGTGGAGGACCGGCTGGAGCCATGTGCGGCGAGCGGCTGGCGCGTTCCGGATATAACGTTACGATTTACGACGAGCATCTGGCCTGGGAAAAACCTTGCGGCGGCGGCCTCACCCACAAAGCTATCCAGGCCTATCCTTTCTTATTGAACGGTCCGCATCCAAAAAAACTGATTCGTACTATTGAGCTGATCTCCAGCAAGGGCAATCGCGCGCACCTGGCGCTGGAGCAACCCATCGTAATTTATTCGCGCGTGGTATTGAACGGCTTGCTGCTGGACCGCGCGCAGGCGGCAGGCTGCCGGGTGGTGCGTTCCCGCGTCACGCACATCGACACCTCCGCCGAACGCGCCACGCTCAGTATGGGCGCCGCCGGGGATGAGCGCGCCGAAGCCGACTTTATCGTCGTCGCGGCCGGCGCGCGCAATGCCCTGCTGCCCGGAACGCGTCCGCTGGCACGTAATGATTTGGAAATGACCCTCGGATATTTCGTTCCCGCGCAGGCCGAGGGAATCTGCGTGAAATTCCTGCGGCAGTTCGAGGGTTACATCTGGTCGTTCCCGCGCTGCGATCATTTATCCGTGGGAATCTGCGGCAGCATGGCACGTCACACCAGCCAGGAATTGCGGCGGCATTTGCATGCGTTCATGGATAGTGAAAACATTTCGCGCGAGGGGGCGCGATTCTACAGCCACGTGCTGCCTTCGCCGCAGAAACAAACTTTGTCGTCGCGCCGTGTCGTCGGTAAAAACTGGGCGCTGGTCGGTGACGCCGCCGCCTGGGTCGATCCGATCACCGGCGAGGGGTTGTATTACGCGCTGCGTTCCGGTGAATTGCTGGCAGAATCGCTGATCGCCCAGAAGCCGGCGGAATATCCCGCGCGGATCCGCAAAGCGTTCTCCACCGATCTGGAATTTGCCACGCGCATCGCCCGGCGTTTTTACCGCGGCCGTTTTCTGGGCGGAGCGGTGGCCACGCGCATGATTCAGTTTATCGAGCGCAGCCCGACGTTCCGCGCTTTGATGGCGGATGTGTTTGCCGGAGCGCAGGACTATTGCAGCCTGAAACGCAGGCTGTGGGCGCAGTGCGGCACGACTCTTACCGAAGTTGTCGGCACCCTCCTGAAAGGCCAGCAGGCGCTGGCCAAAAACACCTCGGCGGCCGGAACAGAAAATCTGCAATGACGCGGCAGACTCCGCCCGACTTGCAGCTCGGACTTCACGGCTCCTGCGAACGGATCGTCACACCGGAATTGACGCTGGCCCACTTCAATCCAAACTGGCCCGCGGTTTTTTCGACGCCGGCAATGATCGGAATGATGGAGTTCGCCAGTTCGGACGCAACACGGCTGGCACTGCCGGAAGGTGCGGTGCAGGTCGGCGTGAGAATTGAAGTCGATCACTTAAAAGCTGTTCCCGTCGGAGTCACGGTTATCGCGGTCTCCCGCCTTGTGGAAGTCAACGGCCGCCGCCTGATTTTTGAGGCGCAAGCCAGCAGCGGCGGAGACGTCATCGGCCGCGGCCGCATCTTCCATGCCATCGTCGATCACGCCCGATTCATTGCCAACGCATCAGGAATATCGCAAGCGCGCTGAACGCCCGCCGCACCAACTAGCACAGCGACTCTTCGCTGTGCGGTTTTGTAGGCGTGCCGCAGGGCGCCGCATGCCTGTTTGGGCAAAATCGATCCGGCTGAAATGTCATCTGCTGACTTTTGCATGCACAGGCGGGCAACTCAGGTTTGAATTGGCAAAAACCGGACAGCGAAGGGTCGCTGCGCTACAAAACAAAACCGGCCCGCGGAATTGCGGGCCTTCATACATTCAATAACTTGTAGGTAATTTTGGTTCGATCAATACGCGGAGCGCCGCTGCACGACTTTGCGCGGAGGCGGAGGAATTACCGTGGCCATCTTGCGGATCATGGCCAGGACCAGCCGCTTGTCTCCATCCGAAAGCGTGGTGCTGTATTTCTTGATTTCGGACAGGAAGCGAATCTCGTCTTCGGAAAGCTCGCCCAGCATTTTCTGCGTGTCGCGATCGCGCGGAGTTTCCGCGCCCGGGAAAAAATCAGCCAGCGCAATTTCCATGGCTTCGGCGATTTTAGCGAGCGTTTCGAGTGACGGCACGGTGTGGCCGTTTTCGACGCGGGACAGGTAGCAGCGCAGAAGTCCCGTGCGCCGTTCGATATCCCCTTGCGAAAGTCCGCGTTGGCCGCGGTAGCTGCGAATCACTTCCCCGATATTTACTTTCGGCTTTTCTTTTGGCACGGGCTCCACACCTTCTTGACCCGGCGGTATCTTACGCAGCGGCGGAAAAACGCGCAAGAGGTTTCTTAAAGCGCGATTCGAGACCCGCCCAGAGTACCATTCGATTTCAGGGCCGCGCCAGCCGCCCGGCGGGGCACCGCCGCGCCCGGCAAGCGGGACGTGAACTGCCCTCGTAAGTTCACCATCTGCCAACCACGTACCTTTAACTCCAAGGTAATTCTTGCTACAGTACACGCGTTGCGCGAAGGCCGCGCCGGGAGCGACTATGTCGGGAATCGATCTCCGCCCACTGAGCCTCGGCGAATTGCTGGACCGCACGTTTTTTCTATACCGCCGCCACGTACTTCTGTTCGCAGGCATCGCCGCAATTCCTTATCTCGCCGCAGTGCTGGTGGTCGTTGCCGCGGCCGTGGCATTCGGCCTGGCGATTCCCTTCGCCCTCCCCAGGCCTGGTCGTCCGATGTTCACGCCGACGGAGCTAAGCACGATGGCCGGTGGTATTGGGATCGCTGTTGCGCTCATCTATTGCGCGTTCGCGGTGTCCGCGGGCGCTTCAGCCGTTGCGGTGGCGGAACTCTACCAGGGGCGGAAGCCGTTGATCTGGGAAGCACTGCGCCGTGCTCTGAGCCGCATCTTCAGTCTTTTGGGAGTCATGATTCTGTCCATATTCATCACTATGGCGGGATTTATTTTTCTGATTTTTCCCGGTATATACCTGGCCTGCCGACTGAGCGCCGGGATCGCCGCGGCCACCATCGAAAATGTCGGGCCAGGCCGCGCCATCAGCCGAAGTTTTCATCTCACAAAAAGTTTCGCCGGCCGCGCGTTTCTGATTATCCTATTGAATGCCGCGGTCGTCTACGCTGCCATGTTCCTGGTGCAGCTCCCGCTGCTCGTGCTGGTGCAGGTCAACCACGATCGGCCCGCACTCGCCATGACGTTCGCCGTGCTCGCGCAGGTCGGAAATTTCTTTTCCACCGTAGTCGTAATGCCCGTCTTGCTGGTTGGCTTCGCGGTGTACTACTTCGATCTTCGCGTTCGCAAGGAAGCGTTCGATCTGCAGGTGATGATGCAGTCCATCGGGACCAATTCCGTGCCGCCGGCCGTTTCGGGCGGCGAAACCGGCACAATTGGAAGCGATGCGCTCTGAACGCCGCGGACCCGGGAACCTTTCCCGCGTTTCAGGGCGCCTGTGGGCCCTCGTACTCCTGCTGGCGGCGCTGACCCTCGGACCCGTCGCGTCCCGCGCGGATCAGAATCCCGCACCCGCGAATGAGAACTCCGCCTACGATCCCGCAACTTTTCTGAGGGAACTCAACCGGCTGAAACACGATGTGGAAAATCGCCGCGGCTCCACGGAACAATTGCAAAACCTGCGCGAGTCCCTGCCTGCATCCTGGCCAGTCGAAAGCTCCGGACGGCGATACGATGTGTCCTCAAGAGTTCTGTCCGATCAACTGCGCCGGGACGAGGAAAAACCGGGCTCCGATGGCGCCAATCTAAACCACGCCGAAGCGTATCTGGATGCACTGTCCGCGGAAATCGCCGCGCTCCCTGTGCAACCGCCTCCAGACATCGCTTCCGCCCGCTCCACTCTGGACGCGATTCTGGCGCGGCCGGAATACCAGCACGCCCGCCAGAAATCGTGGCAGGAAAAGCTGCGTGAGCGCATCAACGAATTGATCGCCAGAACACTCGGCCGTCTTCTCGGCCACGTCACCGGGCAGAAGTCTTTGGCGCGATTTCTGGTTTGGATCGGCGTCGCCGGAGCCGTAATTCTCATCGCGTACTGGCTTGTTCGCCGCTGGTATCTCGCGGCTCGCGTGACGGAAATGGTGCTGCAATCTTCGAGCGTTCCGGCACGGACCTGGCAGGAATGGATTTTCGCTGCGCGCGATTCCGCCGGGCGCGGAGACTATCGCACCGCGATTCATTGTTCCTACTGGGCCGGCATCGCCCGGCTTCAGGAGCTTGGCGCGCTGGCGCCGGACCGCGCGAAAACTCCCCGCGAGTATCTGGGCGCGCTGAACAAGTCCAGCATCCTGCAGCCGGAGACCTTCCTCACGCGTAAACAGGCGCTTTCGCTTTTGACTTCGCGCCTGGAAAAAATCTGGTACGGATACCACATCGCCACGGAAACCGATTTTCGCGATTCCCTCGCCCAACTGGAGACTCTGGGATGCCACCTTCCCTAGATCCGGGCGACCGCAAACTGCTCTACGTAGCCGGCGCGATCATGGTTCTGTTGATCGCGGCGACATTTCTTATCACCCCGCCGCCGGAAGACTCTGAGCGCACCGCATCGGTTTCCACATACTCCACTGGCGCGGGCGGCGCACAGGCCGCATTTTTACTCCTGCATGATCTGGGCTACCGTTCCGAACGCTGGGACAAACCTCCAACGGAACTGCCCGAAGACGAAGCCGATGGAAATATTCTAATCCTGGCCAGACCGGAAGTCGTCCCGAGTCCCGGCGAGCGCGCTGACTTGCTGCGATTTGTGCGCGCCGGCGGATGGATCGTTTATGTTGGCGACCATCCGTACCTTTTTCTTCACGACGGAAGGGTCGCGCCTCCGTCAATACTCACTTCCCCGGCGCTGGCTTCTGATCGATTTTCAGCCGTCTCGCCCAGCCGCTTCACAGCCGCCGCGCCGCAAATTACACTGGACGCCGAAAATCGCTGGGCCACGCTGGAAGGCGCGCAGGTCCCGCTTTATGGCGAGCCTGACGAGCCAGTGGTCGTAACCTGGCCGCTGGGAAAAGGACGCATCCTGTGGTGGGCCGCACCCACGCCGGTCACCAATGCGGGAATCGCGCGCGAGGGTAACCTTCCGTTTTTTATGGGCGTGGTTCGGGCGCTGCGGCCCGGCGCCAGTCCGCGGGAGACCACGATTTTGTGGGATGAGTATTTTCATGGATACCGCGGCTCGCTGTGGGGATATTTCGCGAAGACTCCAGTGCCCTGGGCGATCCTGCAAATGGCGCTGGTGGCGGCATTTGTCCTGCTGGCGTTTGCCCGCCGAAGCGGCCCGCTGTTCGCTCCGGCGGCGCCGGCCCGGTTATCTCCGCTGGAATTCGTGGACACACTCGGCGCACTCTATGAGCGCGCCAATGCCGGTTCGGCGGCAGTCAGCGTGGCGTATCGACATTTCCGCTCGCAACTCGTGCGGCGGCTTGCGCTGGCTCCGGCCACGCCAAATGTGCAGCTGGAAAGCGCCGTTCGCGAGCGCCTGGGGTGGAAGCAGCCGGGTCTGGCCGAAACGTTGTCCCGCTCCGAGCGCGCCGCGCGCGATCCCGAATTACCAGCACGCGACGCGCTGGATATTGTGCAGGCGCTGGAACATTACTCTGTTCTGCTTGGATTGAAGACGCGAAGTGACGAGGAGAAACACTAAGTGGAGAATCTGGCGCGGCTGACCGCACACATTCGCGGCGAAGTTTCGAAAGTTATTATCGGGCAGCAGGAGGTCGTGGACCAACTCCTGATCGTTCTCGCTTGCGGCGGCCACGCCCTGCTGGAAGGAGTGCCGGGCCTGGCGAAAACCCTGACCGTAAAAACGCTGGCCAGAATCTGCGGCCTGGGATTTCAGCGCATCCAGTGCACCGCGGACCTCATGCCCGCGGATATCATCGGCACCAACATTTTCAACATGGCCACCAGCGCCTTTTCTCTGCATCGCGGACCGATCTTTACCGATCTGCTGCTGGTCGATGAAATTAATCGCACCACGGCCCGCACGCAGGCTGCGCTCCTCGAATCGATGGAGGAGCGCCAGGCCACCATCGACGGCACACGTTATCCGCTGGGATCGAACTTCACCGTGCTGGCCACGCAAAATCCCGTCGAGTTTGAGGGAACTTATCCCCTGCCCGAAGCCCAGCTGGACCGGTTCCTGCTGAAAATTCGCATCAACTATCCGAGCGCGGAAGAAGAAACCGAGATTCTGAAGCGCTTCGAGTCGCTGTCCGACGCGCACGGAATCGAACAAGTTCCGGTCGCTCCTATTGAACCGTCGTTGCTGGCGGCCGCGCGCGAAGAAATCGCCCAGGTACGCGTCGAGCCCGCGCTGTACCGGTACATCGTCGCCGTGATCCGCAAAACTCGCGACTGGCCCGCGCTCTCCCTCGGCGCCAGCCCGCGCGCGGCCATCGGCCTGTTTTTTGTGGCGCGCGCGCTCGCTGCCATGGAGGGCCGCACATTTCTAATTCCCGATGACATTAAGGCCGCGGCTCCCGCCGTCTTGCGACATCGGCTGGCGCTGAAGCCGGAGGCCGATCTGGAAGGCCTGAGCGCGGATTCCGTGATTGCCGAAATTCTGGCGGCCGTCGAGGTTCCGAAGTGAGTTCGTCGCCATCCTTCATTCCGCCGGACGCCGTTGCCCGGACACACGCGCAGGGACGCCTGCGTGCCGGATTTGGCGCGCGATTTTTCGTGGCGCTCCTCGTCGGCCTGGTGTGGGTGGTTCCCGCGGCGTGGTCGCCGCGTCTGATTGCCGGAATGTTTGTGTGGGACGCGCTTTTCCTGCTGCTCTGGCTCCAGGATCTGATGCGCCTTCCCAAACCGGCGGCCATCGAAGTGCGCCGCACCTGGAAGACTCCGCCTTCGCTGGGCGTTGATTCCCAGGTTTCGATTGAAGTGCGGAATTTCGGAAGGCGCGCGATTTTCGCGCGGGTGACGGATGAAACGCCGTCCTCACTGCGCAACGCGCCGCCAGTTCTGGATCTGGCCGTACCCGGCGGCGCCAGTGCCAGCGCTGATTATTCCGTTCTGCCCGGCCAGCGCGGCGATCTTGCGCTTGGAAAAACATACTTGCGCTATCAGAGCGCCCTGCGGCTCGCCGAGCGGTGGGTGGTGGCAGATACCTCAGCGCAGGTGCGTGTGCTTCCCAATCTCGAGCAGGCTCGTCAGCAGACGCTCTACCTGATTCGCATGCGGCAAGTGGCCATGGAACGCCGGCGCAGGCGCGTGCGCGGGGCGGGCCGCGAATTTGAAAGTCTGCGTGATTACCGCACCGGCGATGAATTCCGCAACATTAGTTGGACGGCCACCGCTCGTCGTTCAAAGCTGATCACCCGCGTTTACCAAGTGGAGCGCAGCCAGACCGTATGGATCGTCATCGATGCCGGCCGCCTGCTCCGCGAGAAAATTCTTCGCGGCTCGGGGGATCTGCAACTATCGAAGCTGGATTACGCGGTGGACGCCGCGTTGGCCCTGGCTCAGGTAGCCATGCATTCCGGCGATCGCGTCGGGTTGCTGGCCTATGGCCGCGAGATTCAGCAGAATCGAAGCACCGGACGCGGCGCGTCGCACCTGCACTCCTTGGTCGAGTCGCTGGCCATGGTGCACGCCGAACCTTACGAGGCAGATCACGGTCGCGCAGCGCAAGCTTTACTCTCCGAACAGCACCGGCGCGGCCTGATCGTCTGGATCACCGATCTAGCCGAAACCGCCGGAACTCCTGATGTAGTGGAATTCGCGCTGCACATGTCGCGCCGCCACCTGGTGCTTTTCGCGGCCATCGGCCAGCCCAACTTGAATGAACGCGCGGCACAGCGTCCCGAATCCGAAGCGGAGATGTTTCGCCACGTTGCGGCCATCGAGATCGTACAGCGCCGCGAACTTCTACTAAGGCGCCTGCGCCAGCAAGGTGTGCTGGCTCTCGAGCTGATGCCCGGCGCGCTGGGACCTGCGCTCGTAAATCAGTATCTGGAGATCAAAGACCGCAGCCTGATCTAACGACTGGGCTGCGGTTGTCTCCGAAGAGAAGCAAATCTATCAGGATGGATGGAAGCCTTCGCGAGTAAAGGCACCTCCGGACACGAACAAAACCTCGAATTGTCATTCTGAGCGCAGCGAAGAATCTCTCTGCGGGGTTCTGAATCAACGGCTCGAGGCGCAGTGCGCGGGCAATCGAAGAGGGATTCTTCGCTGCGCTCAGAATGAGAATCGGTCGAGACGCCGTGCATCCCGTTCAGCTGGTCAGCCTTCCGAGCGACGTACCGCGTTTCTCATTCCGCTCGATAAATAAAGAACCAGCGCCACAAACAAAAACGCGGAAAGCAGAAACTTCAACGGCGCGAAAATATTCACCGGCGAAATAAACGCTTCAATTACCCCGGCCACGATCAGCATCGGAATCGTTCCCAACAGCAGCTTGGCCGCCCGCTCACCCGCCCGCCCCAGCGATTCTTTCCTCGGCAACATTCCCGGAAACAGGAGCCCGCGCGCGATCTCCAGTCCGGCTCCAGCGGCGATAAAGATCGCCGGCAATTCCAAAGCACCGTGCGGCGCGACAAACTCCCAGAGTTGCAATGCCATGGCGGCGCGCGCGGTGGTTACGGCCAGGACACCCATCAGCAGGCCGTTGGTGAGCAGCATCCACAGCGTGCCCAGGCCGGCGGTGATGCCCGCTGCGAACATGGCGAATCCCACGGCAATATTGTTAGTCATGATCCCGGATGCCGCCATAGGCTTAACCGCGAGGATCGAGTGTGTCCACATTTCGTGCTTTGCAATCGTTTGAATCATGCCCGGCCCGAGAATTTGATGGGCGAAGCCGGGATCGCGCAGAGTCACCACCGCGCCCGCGATGCCGCCCGCGGCAAAAACCAGCGCGGCCAGCAGCACCATCGAAAGCGTCTCGCGGAAAATTTGCGGGTAGGTGTCGCGGTAAAACAAATAGATGCCGTTCCACTTCGGCTGTCGTCCCATGTAAATCAGATTGTGCGCCCGGGCCAGGAGCTGGTTCAGGTAGGACGTGAAGGAACGGCTCGTGATATCCTCGCGAACCGTGGCCAGGTCGGACGCCGTTTGGCGGTACAATAAGCCCAGTTCCTGCAATTCGTTGTGAGTCAGAGCCGATACGCCGCGCCGGCCGGAGCGGTCCAGCAATAGTTCCAGGCGCTGCCAGTTCGGTTTGCGTTTAGCGAGCCATCGAGTCGAAATCATCCATGTCCTCGAGCCCAACTGATCCGTCCGCGTTCGATCCCGCCACTGGCGAAAAGCTTATCATTGAAACGCCCGAGCACACGTCCATTGAATTTCCATTGGCGGGCATTGGCAGCCGATTCCTCGCGCTGCTGATCGATACCCTGATCCAGATCGGAATCGGAATTGTTCTGGCTATTGGGGGCCTCATTCTCGGATTTGGATTGAGAGACATTGACGTCGAACAGCTTTCCACGGCTCCCGTGTGGATTGTGGCGGGATTTATTTTCGCCGGATTTCTTCTGGGTTATGGGTATCACATGGCGTTTGAAGCGATCTGGAATGGACAGACTCCCGGAAAACGCCTGACGCACATCCGGGTGATCCGCGATTCCGGATTGCCCATCACGCCGATTGGCGCGGTCGGCCGGAATCTTTTGCGTCTGGTCGATCAGCTTCCTGTTTTTTACGGATTTGGACTGATTTGCGCGTGGATCAGCCCGCAAAGCAAACGCATTGGAGATTACGTCGCTGGCACGGTGGTGGTTCATGAGAAGCCGATCGAAACAGCCGCAGCCGCGTGGAACCCTCCAGAGCAGACGGCGCGTACTTACGGCGCGAGTCGCCTCACTCCCCAGGAGTATGCGCTGGTGGAGGCATTTTTGAGCCGGCGCAACGCGCTGGACGTTGCAGTGCGGCAGGACGCTGCGGCCGGCATCCTGCGGCGCATCGAAAGCAAACTCACCTTGCCGCCCGATCCTCCGCTACCGGAAAAACTTCTGGAAGAATTGTCCTACGAGCGCCGCTCCACAGCCGGATACCGCTGAGATCGCCATCCGATGGCCACGCCGAATCCAAACCGCGTTTCAATTCCCGAGCCTGTGATGCGCCGTGTTCCGGAAGGATGGTTTCGCATGGGATGCGACAAGGGCCGCGATGACGAGAAGCCCGCCCACCGCGTGTGGGTTGACGCGTTCGAACTGGCTGCATTCCAAACTAGCAACGAAGAATATGCGCGCTTCGTCGAAGGCACCCGGTATCCCGCGCCGTCGCTCTGGGACGATCCGAATTTTTCAAGTCCCAGTCAACCCGTAGCCGCCGTGTCATGGTTTGATGCCGTCGCATTTTGCGATTGGCTCAGCGGCCGTCTGGACAAGCGTTACCGCCTTCCGACCGAAGCCGAATGGGAGCGCGCTGCGCGGGGCGGCGCGGAAGACAAAGACTTTCCATGGGGAAATTGCGCGCCGCAGGATTTGCCGAGTTATGCAGAGCGATGGAAGACCGGGCCCGAGCCCGTGGGACTCTACGCGCCAAATCCGTACGGCCTGTACAACCTCGGCGACAACGTGCACGAATGGTGTGCCGACTGGTATGACGCGGCATATTACGCGGAATCTCCCGAACGGAATCCGCAGGGACCGGCATCCGGTTCGCGCCGCGCATCGCGCGGCGGCTCCTGGAGGCATCACATCAAAGTAACTCGAACCGCGGCGCGGTCGAGCATCCCTCCTGAATTCAAATACGCGGACTATGGATTTCGCATAGCCTCCACGGGATAGCGGCTTTGTGAGTCTTCCGCACTGCCGACTATCAGTTCCGGTACTTGTTCGACGGCTTTCCGCGCCTCACGTCGCCTCGATTTCCTGTTGGAGCGGCACGCGCGAATATGCCATGATGACAGCATTCTTTTTGGAGGACTTTTAGAATGAAGCTCACAGGAATCTTTCCCGCAATCACCACACCGTTCGACGAATCAGGCGCCTTCGCAGCGCATCACGTGCGCGAAAACATCGCCAAATACAATCGCCTTCCCGTGTCCGGCTACGTCGTGGTCGGCTCGACCGGCGAGTCCGTGCTGCTCACGCGCGCCGAAGTCGAAGCCATCTTCTCCGCCGTACGCGAATCTGCCGCCCCTGGGAAACTGCTGATCGCCGGCGTCGGTTCGGAATCCACTCCGGAAACCATTTCGCGCAGCGCTGCGGCGGCCAAGATCGGCTTTGATTTCGTGCTGGTCAAGACGCCCAGCTTCTACAAGTCCGCGCTGAACAACGAAACGCTCACCGAGCACTACCGCCGCGTGGCCGACGCTTCGAAGCTTCCAGTAATTCTCTACTCCATCCCGCAACTGACGGGTGTGGCTCTCGAAGCCGATCTGGTTGCGCGCCTCGCGGAACATCCGAACATCGTGGGCATCAAGGAAAGCTCGGGAAACGTGCAGCGCGTTGGCGAAATCATCGCCGCTGTTCCGAAGGAATTTCAGGTTGTGGTCGGTTCGGCAGACACGCTGTACGCCTCGCTTATGCTCGGAGCAGTCGGCGGAGTCCTGGCGCTGGCCGATGCCCTGCCGGAACTTTGCATCGAACTGTACCAGGCTGTCGTCTCGAACAGCATCTCCACCGCGCGCGAATTGAACCTGCGCATCCTGCCCGCGTCCAAGAAGCTGGTGCGGCAGTTCGGCATCCCCGGAGTGAAGGCGGCCATGGATTATCGCGGCTACTACGGCGGGCCGGTTCGCGGGCCGCTGGTTTCCCTGAATGCTGCGCAGAAGCGCGAAGTGGAAGCGCTGGTCAACACGCTGGTCGCGACCGCAGCTGCCGACTAAACCGATTTCCTGAATGGATCCATCGTGATTCCGGTCCGCGGAGCGCCGCCGTGCACACGCCGGCGCAATCCGCGGGCTGGAATTCCGCTGCGACCGTACTTGCTCGTAAATTTCGAGCTGGGGCGGTTGCGTGCGCCGGAAACTCCGGATTGCGCTTTGGTACCGCGCCGATGCAACGCCCAACGAGAACACAAACTTGACGGCCCAAGCCGAGCAGAAAACCCCTTCGCCGCTGGAAACCGGAACCATGCGCCGGGTCACCTGGCGCCTCCTGCCGTTCCTGATGCTCTGCTATTTCGTATCGTTTTTGGATCGGGTGAACGTGGGCTTCGCCGCCCTGCAGATGGTCAAGGGTCTGCACATGTCCCCGGTAGTGTTTGGCTTCGGCAGCGGAATTTTTTTCGTTTCCTATTTTCTGTTTGAAGTGCCCAGCAACCTGCTCCTCGAAAAACTCGGCGCACGGATGTGGATCGCGCGCATCATGATTACCTGGGGTTTTCTCGCCGCCGGAACCGCATTCGTCGTCGGGCCCAAATCTTTTTACGCCATGCGCCTGCTTCTGGGCGCGGCCGAGGCCGGATTTTTTCCGGGTGTGATTCTGTATCTCACCTACTGGTTTCCCAGGGAATACCGCGCGCGAATCGTGGGCATGTTCACGGTCGCGATTCCGGTGTCGAGCTTCTTGGGCTCGCCGATTTCCGCGGCGCTGCTCGGCGTGGATGGCTGGCTCGGGCTTCGCGGCTGGCAGTGGATGTTCATCCTGGAGGGTGCTCCGGCCGTTCTTCTCGGATTGTTTTGCCTTATCGTGTTGAGCGACAAGCCCTCGAACGCGCAGTGGCTGAACACCGAACAAAAGGCCTGGCTCGACGGCCGCCTGCAGGCGGAGACTCTGCGCGCCAAGCGCGTGGGCCACATCAGCGTCTGGAAAGTTTTGTGGAATAAATATGTGCTGGTGCTGAGCGTCACCCTAGCCGGCAGCACCGCCGTCAGCAGCGGGCTGCAGATCTGGCAGCCGCAAATCATCAAATCGTACGGCCTCACCAATATGCAGACGGGATTGCTGAATTCCATTCCCTTCGCGCTGGCCTCGGTGCTGATGGTTCTGTGGGGCCGCCATTCGGATGAGACCGGCGAGCGCGTCTGGCACACCGCGCTGCCGCTCTTCGTGACCGCCGCCAGCCTGGCATCCGCACTCGTTTTTAAATCGCTGCCCGCGCTGATCGTGATCCTCTGCCTGGCAGTCATCGGAATCTACGCGGGCAAGGGCCCCGTGTGGGCTCTCTCCGCCGACTGGCTTTCCGCCGGCACAGCTGCCGCGGGCTTGGCGCAAATGAATGCGATCAGCAACCTGGCCGGATTCGGAACAACTTATGTGGTCGGCTACATCAAGCAAGCCACCAACAGCTATCCCTTGGCTATCCTGCCGCTGGCCTGCCTGTCCGGCGCGGGAGCATTGGCCGTCCTATGGATCGCGCGGGGCCAGCAGACACCCAAACCTCTCCCGGTTGTTGAGCCCGTGCGTGTGGGCAAGTAAGAATTCGACCGCAGAGAGGGCGAAGTGACGAGGGACCAGTGACTGGTGACTGGTGACGAGTGATTTGTCAGTCGAAGTTTGAGGCTTCAGATTTGGGATTGCAGATCAGCAGTTTGAGTATGAAGTTTGAGTGCGAAGTTTGAGTGCGAAGAGAGAGATTCAGGCTTAGTCTTTTAGGAGGGCCGGGCTTTAGCCCGGCCGTTCCGCTCGCCTTAATCGGGAGCTTTAGCTCCTGAAGCTATTTCCCTGCTGCGGCCGCATCAGGCATCGGCGCGCCTTGCGCCAGCACCACACGCCAGTTTCCATTCTGCTTCGCAAACACACGCAGGAATCGATATTCTCCGCCAAAAGGCTTTCCTTTATCCATCCCGTCCACGGTCACGTGCTCGGTCAGCACAGCGACCTCGCCGTGCGCGTAAAACTGTACATGCGTTTCGCGCGCATTCAATACTTTCAGCGTGCGGTCGGGCCGCTTCAAATTTTCGAGCTGCCCGGCCTTATTGAGCAGCTTGCCCTGCGGATTCAGCGCAAAAAAATCATCCGCCAGAATCTTGTCCAGGAACGCAGTATCGCGAGTTTCTTCCGCCTCAATGTACTTGTTGCGAAAGTCGATCACCTCCTGCGCAGCCTTATCATTGCCAGCCGCCGGCGCCTGGGCATGAACGAACACTGGCGCGACAAAAAACAATCCCAAAATCGCCAATCGAAAAGTTTTCATGATGAGGCCTCGCTTCAGGTAGCACAGGCTTCAGCCTGTGGATTTCCGTAAGTGCCGGCACCAACTCCACAAGCCGAAGCCCGCACAAATAAACCCCTACTTCGCCTTATAAGTCTTGCTGAACCCGTTCCTCGTATTGGTCACGGTAAACGTGCCGTCGCTCTGCGCCGAAACCTTCACCCAATACGACGTTCCGTTATGCTGCGGCGGCAGGGGCGTATTCGGCCCCGGCGTCGGCGGCGTCATCGGCGCGATGGGCATGGTCTCCGGCTGATCATCAATCGTGTTGGCGATGAACATTCCCGGCGACGTGTATTCCTGCCCGCTCAGCAGCGAGAAATGCAGTTGCCACAAATCCTCCAGGCCCGGCGAGGAATAAATCACCTTCATCGCGGCAGGCTGCCCGCCCTTGCGCGTGCCGTTATTCAAAATGGCCACGCGCGGGTGAATGGCATGCACCAGCAATTGCGAATTGGACATCGGCTGCCCGTGATGCGACACGATCCACAGATCCACGGTGCCGATCCGGTTGATCGGGCACATCAGCGGCTGTTCCTTCACCTGCGTCAAATCGCCCAGATGCGCCACGCGAAATTTTCCAAACGTGATCACGCTGCCCACCGACATGCTGTTCTCCAGGCCGCCATCATCCGGATTGGGCTTGGCGTCCGCGCAATAGGGATTCGGAGCCCCAGCGCCCGCGAGTGGCTTGGTAATCACTTCCCCGGCGGAGCTCACGAGTTGCCAGTCCAGGCCCTTCACTGCTAGCGTATCGCCGGGTTTCGCCACCATGTGCTTGGCCTTGCCATACAGCTCGGGATAAACATCATGCAGAAACGTGTCCGGAATCGGAGCGGCCTGCATATTCGGCCCATGATCGATGAAGTTCTTGATCGGAATGCGCGAAGCGAATTCGGCCATTCCGCCGAAGTGATCGCCATGCCAGTGCGTGGTGATCAGGTTGTCGATCTGCGTGAGGCCTGCGTCCTTGACGGCAGCCATGATGCGGCCGGCATCCCTCTGCGCGGCGGCGCCCGGATTTCCAGTATCAATCAACACGGATTCCCCGGACGGCGAAACGAACAACGTCGCGTTCCCGCCCTCCACGTCCACCACATAAATATCCAGCGTCTTGCGGCCCTGCGCGCGCGCCGGCGGCGCCGATCCGACAGCGAAAATAACGAACAGAACCACAGCCCGCAGAAATGCGATCGATGGACGCATCTTCAGCTCCTTTGGAGAATCCTCTGCCCTTGTTGAAGGGTTTTTCCTTCGCGAGCCTACCACAGTTCCGGCGAATCGTTCCAAGGGAGACGCTTCTAACCTCGCCGCCGCGGAGCGTTGGCGGTGCCAAGGCCGCTCCAGGATCACAGCTCTGGCTCGGTCCAAAGCGCACCGCAGAGGCCGGCTGCGCGACGTTCACTGCGAACTGCTTTAATTTCAGTTGAAGCTGGGAAAGAAAAAGGAAAAATTTGGTGCCGGAGGAGGGAGTCGAACCCACACGGCCTTGCGACCAACGGATTTTGAGTCCGCCGCGTCTGCCATTCCGCCACTCCGGCACGGTGCATGTAAATCTATCCCATTGAGTGGCTGCGTGCAACCCGCCCGCTTTTCGGTGATGCGCGAACTGGGAGATTTTAATCATACAATAGCGTATTAATGCGTGGATGTGGAGAATTCGATGAAATTAAGATATCTCTTATTCATATTAGTAATCATTGCGATAACATCTGGAAGTAACTGCGGATCGCAAGCTCAACAGAGAGGGGCGAAGATGACGATCTATTATTTTCCTATTGGTGCGGAAACACTCACTCCAATAACCTCTGTCAATATTACTGAAAGAGGACGGCATTGCGAGCTAGTGTCCGTTCACGAAATTTCAGCGATTAAGAATGTGCTTGAAAATGCGGTGCGGCCGTCAACCTCTCAGAAGTTCTCAAACCTTGCTGTTCGCGTGAAGCTGTCTGAAGGTTCGGAGCCGAGTGATAGGTTGATGGCGCTCGTCGAGAGCAACGGGAGCGTCCGGTTTGGTAACGGGACGGAGGGGGTCATAAGCCCCATAGGCATGGAAACCATGAAAAAAGTTATCGAGACTCGATGCAGTAAGTAATGGCCGGGTGACTAGATGACGTTGTTGGCTCCTCAATCCGGGTAGCTTTTGACCTGCCCCCAACTCCGCAAACGTCATTACACGACATTTGGACCGTTTTCCTGCTCTCCTTCTCTGTCACAACTAAAACTAGAGATTTTGGACGGTTGAAAGTCATTTCGCACGATTTCACGTGGGTTTGCCACACTCTAGAGCCTCTGCTCACGCGGCTGGGGGGAAGAAAAAATGTGGAAGTAGGACAGCGAAACGAGTTGCACGCGCGTGGGAGTGACGGTGTTGAATCCGGGCAACTGCCCGCCGGTCGCGCTCAACTGCAGCGGGAAGGACTGCGTGCTGTCTCCGAAGAAATAGCGCCCGGTCACGGAATCGTTCTGGCCAAAGGAGTGATCGATTTTAGCGATCATGCTGGTAAGGCCGTTGGAAGAGGGCGAGATGACCGTGGCATTGGGTCCGTTGGGGCAGCCGGAATCGTACAATCCGCCGGTCAAGGCGTCCGAAGCCTGAGCCCGCGAAATCGGATGATCGGGAGACGGCCACGGATTTCTGGCCAGGGGGATCACCGGGTTGGCCACGAATCCGGCGGCCGCTCACGTCCGTAACGGTGCCCAGGACCGTGCAGCGGAAAGTTTGCGCGTTCGCTCCGAGCGCGGCCAGACACAGGCACGCAAGAATCAGAGTTCCCCGCATCGGGACGCGCAGAGTCAGAACGCACGGAATGCGCGGCAGTAGGTTCTTGATAGGTTTGTCCCCCGTTCGGTTATAAAGCGTTGCCCCAGAGTGTACTTATTTAAAGAATGAACGGCACGGATAAGTTAATCCGATCAGACAGGAATCGGCGGCGGGCCGGCGGCGCCCGCTATTTCCACCACGAACCCCTTGCCCCGAAAAATCCACTAAACCTTGCGGGGAGCCGCTTCCGTGTCTACACTGAAATTGTGGGACCGCCGCGCGATTCGCGCCGCGTATCCTCGCGAAGTTAAATGTCCACCGTCCCCAAAGAGGCCTCGACGGCCGCCGCGGACAGGTCCACGGGTGACGCCCCGGCGCTGCGCACGCACCCCATCCCTCCGCGCTGGCGGCTGGGCTTCTGGAGCCTGATCGTCACGCAGTTCCAGGGCGCGTTCAACGACAATGGCCTGAAGTTTCTGGTCATTTACCTGATCGTGGAGCGCGATCTGCCGCAGGCCGTGCGCGACAAATTCATTCTTCTCGTTGGCGCGCTCTTCGCCGTGCCCTTCATTCTGTTTTCGCTGGCCGGCGGATATCTTGCCGACCGCTACAGCAAGCGCAGCGTGACCATCGGCACTAAACTGTTTGAAATCGGAGTCGGACTCTTTGCCATTGCCGCGCTTGCCTCCGGCAACCTGGCCGTGGAGGCCGCGGCCGTGTTTCTGATCAGCACGCAGGGCGCGCTATTCGGCCCATCCAAATACGGATTGCTTCCTGAACTGCTGCCGGACGACCGGCTTTCCTGGGGCAATGGAATTATCGAACTGGGGACTTTTCTGGCGTCGATCACCGCGGTAATGTTCGCCGGATTTCTGGCGGACACATTTCGCGGGCACCAGGTGTGGTCCGGCGTAATTTTTCTGGTGTTGACGCTGACCGGCCTGCTCGCCTGCCTCGGAATTTCCAAGGTGCCCGCGGCCAACCCAGCGCGTGAATTCCGTGGCAATCCTTTCACTGATCTAGGCGCGCAGTTGCGCATCATCGCCCGCGATGGTGTGCTGCGCTGGTCGGTGATCAGCAATACGTACTTGTGGTTCCTCGCGGCCCTCCTGCAATTCGTGATCGTCGTCTATGGACATGACGCTTTGCACGTGAACGAAACGGAAATCAGCTACCTGCAGGCCGCGGTGGGAATTGGGATTGGAATCGGAAGTGTGGTGGCCGGCTATTTATCGCGCGGCAAGATCGATCACCGCCTCGTGCCTCTTGGAGCGATGGGGATGACGCTGTTCGGTTTCCTGGTTTCGCAGTCCGGCCTGGGCATCTGGGCGGTGCGGTTCGATCTATGCTTCCTGGGAATTTTTGGAGGCTTTTTCGCGGTTCCGGTCAACGCGCTCATTCAGCATCGGCCCGCGCCGAAATTGAAAGGCGGAGTGATCGCCGCCGCGAATCTGCTTTCCTTCGTCGGCGTTTTCGCGGCGGCCGGAATTTATTTCCTGCTGTCGTCCACCGCGCATCTTCAGCCCGGGCAGATGTTTCTGGCCGGCGCCATCATGACGGTCGCGGCCACGCTCTACACCTTCTTCGGACTCCCGAAGCATGCCGAGATCGGCGACCCCTCGCTGCGCTGAAAAACTAAAACACCGAAAACTTCACGTGCAGGAATTTTTTCGGGTCCTTGCGGAAATCACCCACCAGCAGCCGCATGTCTCCCGCCAGCCCGGTAAAATTGTCATACAGTTTCGGATCGTCAAAAAATTTGCCGATGGAGTTCTGGTTGGAATTCATCTTGGCGGTGGCCGTTGAGAGATTTTCTCCCGCCTGCTTGTATTGCGCGAAGAGCGAGTCGTCGGTAGCCAGCTTGCCCAGTGTGCCCTTGCCGGCGCGCACGTCTCAAAGAACGCATTGCTGTTGTCCATCAAGCTTTTTCGCGCTGTCATGAATGCTCGGATCGTAAACCAGCTTGCCGAGCGTGCCCTTCTGGTTCTGCACGGCTTCCAGCACGTTATCGACGCGGCCCGCCGCGGAATCCACACGGTTGTACATTTCATCGTCGGCAATCAGTTTTCCGAGCGTGCCCTTGCCGGCCTGGATACCGGCCATCATGCGGTCGACATTTTCCAGCGAATGGTTCAGGTGATTGTAGGCGGCCTCGTCCACCATGAACTTGCCCAGCGAACCGCGGCCGTTGCGCACGTCGGTGATCACGTCGCTGGCTTGTTTGGTGATCGAGCTCGAGGTCATTCATCAGATCGGCGTCCGCGCTCGACCACTTCCTTCAGCGCCGTCTCCTCGCGCCCGGGAATTTCCTCATCGTTGTACAGAACGCTGCCCACATATCCGCGATCGATGTCCACGTAGCGGTTGCCCAGTAACCCTTCCGTGATGAGTCCCGCGGAGGAATCCGAGCGGATATAGGAATCGAAATTTTTCTGGATGCGCAAGTCGATTTCAATGTTGCGGTCTTTGGCCACCGATTCGCCGGCCTTGGGCAGGCCATGATAATGTTTCTCGACGTTGCCGACGTCGACGCCGTCCACACGCACGGGCGCGCCGATCGTCAGCCCGTCTACCTCGGGCAAGGAACACGCGCAGCCGGTATTTCGGTCCAAACCCGCCGCCGCCGGTCACGTAAAAAATCACCACGCCCAGCAGAACGGCTCCCGCGAGGACAAACAATCCCACTCGGAGTTCGGTCCACGTCAACTGCTTGTGTTGCGCCATCGGTAACTCCTCCTCATCGAATTCCCGCCTGCCAGCTTCCTATTTACAACAAAAACCTTCGCAGATACGCGTCGCGACGTTTCCGCCAGTTCCGGCGGACTACCCTCGAAATACACTTTCCCGCGCGCAGCACCACAAAGTTCGTGGCCGCGCGCGAAGATGCGAAGCTCCGTTGCTGCGGACGTGCACCACGCGCCCCGACGAACCGTCAAATCGTAGCTCGCCAGTCCGAAGGCGTCCTGCAGCCGGTGCGTCGCCAGCACCGATGTGACGCCCTTGCGTGTCGCGCAGTCGCAGAATCAGGGTGATGATCGTCTGCGAGGTTACGGGATCGAGGCCCGCGGTCGGCGAATCGTAAAGCACCACGTGCGGCCGGCTGACCAGCGCCCGCGCGATCGACACCCGGCGGCGCATTCCGCCGGAAAGCTCGGACGGCAATTTCTCGAGCGTGTCTTCCATTTCCACGAATCGCAGGGATTCCCGAACGCGCGGCTCGATTTCGTCCTCGTCGACATGCTCTTCACGCAGGCAGTAAGCCACGTTGTCGGCGACCGTCAAGGAATCAAACAGCGCGCCCTCCTGAAATACGAATCCGATGTTCCTGCGAAACGCCAGCAACTCTTTTTCCGACATGCAGATCAAGATCGTGCCCCAGCATGCGCACCGTTGCCCGAGTCCGGTTGGATCAGGCCGGCGGCCAGCTTCAGAATCAGCGTTTTTCCCGAACCGCTCTCCCCGACCAGCACCTTGGTTTCCGTCGGAGCCACGGAAAAAGACAGCTCCGTCCAGCACGTTGCCTTTATCGAAACCAATGCTCACGTCTTGGAGGGAGAGGACCGGACTGAGGGATGCGTTCGCGCTCATGCTGGCGGTCATTCTAAACGGTGTTACGTTGAACAGCGCTTCGCTGCTCACTGCTTCGGAAGAGTTCGCGGACGTTTGACGGCGCTTTCAGGAATTTCAGCCGCTGCTTCCGCGCTCCGAACTCACCGGGCCAATTTTCCAGCACCCGATTCCGACGTCCGATTATAGATGGAAACCCCGCCAGCGCGCCGAGGATTGCAGCCGGAATTTAGAAAACGTGCCCCGCCAACCACAGCATCAGCTTGGTGAGGAAGAAATTGGCGATCAGGATGAACACCGAGGCTGTCACCACTGCTTGCGTGGTGGCCCGGCCCACACCTTGCGTTCCGCCCTTCACGTTCAATCCTTGATAGCACCCGACTGTCGCCAGAATGAATCCATAAACCAGCGGCTTGGTGAGGCCCTGCATCAGGTCGGAAAATTCCAGAATGTTGATCGCCCGCGTCCAGAACGACACCGGATCGAGCCGCAGCGTGAACGATGCCACGATGTATCCGCCGATCAAACCCATAAAATCGGCCATGGCCGTCAGCAGTGGAAGCATCAGGACGGTGGCCACTACGCGCGGGGTCACCAGCTTGCGGATGGGATCGGTGCCCATGGCGCGCATGGCGTCCACCTGCTCGGTGACGATCATCGATCCCAGTTCTGACGCTATGCCCGACGAATTGCGTCCGGTAACCAGCAGGCCGGTAATTGAAGGTCCCAGTTCGCGCACCAGCGCCAACGAAACCACGTCCGCGGTCAGCGCAGTCTGCCCGAATCGCTCAAACTGCACCGCGGTTTGCAACACCATGACCGCGCCAATGAAAAAGCCGGTCAGCAGGACGATGGGCAGCGAACCCACGCCGATGATATCCATCTGCGCCAGAATGTCAGAACCGTAATAGGGAGGGCTGAGGAGATTGGTTACGGACCGCGCCGACAGGATCGAGTACTCCTGCACATGCAGAATCCACCGCTTCGCGCCTTCCGATAGCGCTCCGGTCAGCGAAGGAGGACTGGATTGAAGAAATTTTGGGTCGAAAGTCGCCATCCGTCGCTGTCGCGGCCCCTCGAGCGCGAACCAACTGTTTCACAGCGTACTGGCCACAGCGGGTGGCGTCAAGCCGCGTGGATTTTCCGATGTGGAATAGCTACTACCAGTGCTCTCCGCTAACGTTTTTCGCAGTCTGGAAATCGCCGCGGGCCATCGAGTCTGCCCTACAAAACCTTTACGCGCCGTGTCCGGTCCGATAGAATGTCGTGCCTTCTATGTTTCGCTTTGTCACTGCGGGGGAGTCTCACGGCCAGGCGCTGATTGCCTGGGTCAGCGGCGTGCCTGCGGGTGTGCCCGTGGACTTCGAATTCGTTCAGCGGGATTTGCACCGCCGCCAACTGGGTTACGGCCGCGGCGGCCGCCAGAAAATTGAGAAAGATCGCGTGGAATTCCTTTCCGGAGTGCGCCACGGCCATACCATCGGCGCGCCCATTGCCATGCGCATCGATAACCGCGATTGGGCTAATTGGGAAAAAGCCCTGTCCGTGGAACAGGTTGCGGAGTACGAAAGCGCGCAGCGGCACCTCACTGCGCCGCGCCCGGGACATGCCGACTTGCCCGGCTCGATGAAATTCAATCTGCACGACGCCCGCTACATCCTGGAACGCGCTTCGGCCCGGGAGACGGCCGCTCGCGTGGCCGTCGGAACCATCGCCAAGCTGCTGCTTCGCCAAATGGATTGCGAAGTCCTCAGCCACGTAATTTCCGTCGGCAAAGCACGGCTGAATCGAAACGCGACCTGGACCGAAATTGAAACCGTTTGCCACAACCTCGACTCCCCGCTGCGCTGCGTGGACGCCGAAACTGAAGAGCAGATGAAAAAAGAAGTGGACGTGGTGCATCGCGCTGGAAACACGGTCGGCGGGATTTTTGAAGTAGTGGCCCACAACGTAATCACCGGCCTCGGAACCCATGTGCAGTGGGATGAAAAATTGGATGCGCGCCTGGCGCAGGCCGTGATGTCCATTCAGGCCGTCAAGGGCGTGGAAATCGGCGCCGGTATCGCAGCGGCTACATCGTACGGCTCTGAAGTCATGGACGAAATCGGGTATGACGACGCCCGGAAAAAGTTCACGCGCGCGTCTAACCGCGCCGGAGGCCTGGAAGGCGGTATCACTAACGGACAAGACGTGATCGTGCGCGGCTATCTGAAGCCGATCTCGACGCTGCGCACACCGCTCGGCACCGTCGACATGGTCACCAAGCAGCCCATTTCCGCGGCCTACGAACGCTCGGATGTGTGTGTGGTTCCGGCCGGAGGCGTGGCCGGCGAAGCGATGGTTTCCATAGTCCTGGCGGGAGCGATGATCGAAAAGTTCGGCGGCGACTCGCTGGTCGAGATGCGCCGTAATTTTGACGGGTATGCGAAGCAATTGCAGGAGTTTTGAAACCACGGATGCACACGGATAAACACGGATTACTGCAGGTGAATTCCGATGGATTCCGAGCATATTCCGAATGCAGTGTCGATACTCATCGAGGGAGAACTAACCCAACAGATTATCGCCGCAGCTTTTACGGTTCAGAACGCGCTGGGCGCCGGATTTCTGGAAAAGGTGTATGAGAACTCGCTCGCCGTTGAATTGAGAAAGTGTGGCTTTCCGGTAGAAACTCAGAAGGCCTTTCCAGTGCGTTACGATGGAGCCATCGTCGGGGAATATCAGGCCGATTTGGTTGTTTCCGGAAAAGTCATAGTCGAATGCAAGACGGTCGCTAATTTGGATGCCGTTCACGAGGCGCAATTATTAAATTACCTGAAAGCCAGCGGCATCAAAGTGGGCCTGCTGATCAATTTTGCCCGTCCTAAGATTCAGTAGCGGAGATTTGTAGTATGACCGATGTCACGCAATATTTTGGAATCCCGTTCGGTCCAACTGGCCCGAGCCAATTGCCAGTCCCTAGGCTCTACCGTTCTGGATTTTATCGGTGTTCATCCGTGCCCATCCGTGGTTCCACAGAATTGAGCGTTCCCTGAAATGATCTACCCCATCACAAAATTTGGCGCGGCGGTGCTGGAGTCCCCCACCAAGCCGGTTGAAAAATTCGACGAGGAACTCGCCAAGCTGTGCGAGGACATGTTTGAGTCCATGTACGTGGCGCAGGGCGTGGGCCTGGCGGCGACGCAAATCGGCCTTGCGCGGCGGCTCGCCGTGGTAGACGTCAGCGTCGGAAAGAATCCCGAAGCTCGACTGGTTCTAGCCAATCCCGAAATCATCCATGTGGAGGGCGACCAGCGGGAAGAAGAAGGGTGTCTCTCCCTGCCCGGCTTCCGCGGCAACGTGCTGCGCCCGGCGTACGTAACCGTGCGCGCGCAGGACGTCAAAGGTGAAACCTTTGAAATGCGCGGCGAAGGCTTGCTGGCCCGCGCGTTCTGCCACGAGATCGATCATCTCGACGGCATTCTTTTCCTGCAGCACCTCAGCATGCTCAAGCGAGATCTGATCAAGCGGCGCATCCGCAAACTTCGCAAGATCGGTGAGTGGTAGTTCCTGAACTCCACGATGGCTGCCACTACGCATCGTCTTTTGTGGCACGCCGGAATTTGCAGTTCCCTCCCTGCGGCGGCTCGCGGAGCGTCCCGAATTCTCCGTCGAAGCAGTTATCACCCAGCCGGACCGCCCGCGCGGCCGCGGGCAGCACGTCAGCGCCTCTCCGGTGAAGGACGCCGCCCTCGCACTCGGGCTGCACGTCTATCAGCCGGAATCCATCAAGTCCGAATCCTCGCAGGATTTTCTGAAGCGGCTCGCTCCGGACGCCGTCGTGATCATCGCCTACGGGCAAATTATTCCCGCGCGCCTCTTGACGATTCCGCGCCTGGGTTGGATCAATGTGCATGGCTCACTGCTGCCCGCGTATCGGGGCGCGGCACCCGTTCACTGGGCCATCGCGAACGGAGAGACGGTCACCGGCCTGACCACCATGCAGATCGACGCGGGCATGGACACAGGCCCGACGCTGCTGATGCGCGAGGTAAACATCGGACCTGACGAGACCTCGCCCGACCTCGCAGCACGTATGAGCGACGTGGGAGCCAATCTGATCGCGGAATCTTTGCTGCGATTTGACCGCGGAGAAATCTCGCCCACGCCGCAGGATGCCGCCCGCGCAACATACGCGCCGATACTAAAAAAAGAAGACGGGCGCATCGATTGGGCGCGCCCGGCGCCGCAGATTTACAATCGCATGCGGGGATTCACGCCCTGGCCCGGATCCTACGCCAGTTTCGAGGACAGACCTGCCATCTCTGGGGCCGGCCGGAAACGCAACCGCCAGCCGGCGGGAAAGCGTCAATCCCGGCGAAATTATCTCCGCCGGAAAGGAAATTGAAGTCGTGTGCGGGGCGGGAACAGTGCTGCGCCTGGAGCATATTCAGATTGAAGGCCGCAAGAAAATTGCCGCGCGGGAGTTTGCGAATGGAGCGCGGCTGGCCAACGGAGAGCATTTTACTTAAAGGTTCCGGTTTTGTGAAACAGACCGTCATCCATCCTGTTCCCGACCCGCCGTTGTATAGTTGCAAGTTCAACCATGAGCATTTCAAAAGCCAGAACAGTCGCATTCGATGTGCTGCTGCGCGTCGCCAAGCAAAACGCCTACGCGGATGACGCGCTGCGCTCCGAACTCGCCGCCGCGGTGACCGCAGAGGACGCCGGACTGGCCACCGAACTTGTTCTGGGCAGTTTGCGCTGGCAGCGGCTTCTGGATTTCGTGATTGACCGCAACCTCAAAAAGGCGGGCACGACCGACATCGAGGTCCGCATCGCGCTGCGCCTGGGCGTCTACCAAATTCTATTCCTCGACCGCGTTCCTTCGCGCGCCGCGGTACACGAATCGGTCGAACTCGTAAAACGAGCCAGAAAGCGTTCCGCAGCCACGTTTGTGAACGCGATTCTGCGCAAGGTCTCCGGCGCCTATTCAGCCGCGAAGTTTTCCGCCGACGTCGTCGCCGCCTTGCTTCCCGCGGAATCATCCTCCATGGATCGTCTGGGAATTCCCTATTCGCATCCCAGCTGGATGGTCGGGCGCTGGACGCGAAACTTCGGCGAGGAAAAAACCCGCGAGCTGATGCAGGCCAATAATCGCGCGCCCGTAGTTTCCGGATATCTACTCGACACCGCGAGAAATGACGATGTCCGGCGGCAACTGGAAAAATCGGGCTGCCGCATTGAACCGGGACACCTGCTGCGCGACGCATGGATTTTGCGGGGAGGAAATCCCGGCGCGAACGCGGCCGTGCGCGATGGATGGGTAGCCATCCAGGACGAAGCTTCCCAAGCCGTGGCGCATCTGCTGGATGTCCGCCCGGGTGACAACGTTCTGGATCTTTGCGCGGCCCCTGGGGGAAAAACGCTTCTTCTGGCCAAAGCGGCGGGACCGAGCGGGCGCGTCACGGCGTCGGACCTGCACGCCAATCGCGTGCGCGCCATGGCCGAGCGGCTTGCCGCCAGCGGCGTGCGAAACATCGATACGATGGTTCTGGACGGCGGGCAACGGCTGCCGTTCGAACAGCCGTTCGATCGCATTCTTGTCGATGTTCCCTGCTCCGGTTCCGGCACGCTATCGCGGCATCCGGAAATTAAATGGAAGCTGCGCGCGGAGGACCTTTCCGATCTCCACACATCGTCAGGCTGCGCTGTTGCGCAACGCGCTGCCGCATCTCGCGGCCGGCGGGCGGCTCGTATACTCCACGTGTTCCCTGGAACCGGAGGAAAATGAGAGTGTGGTCCGGGAAGTGTTGGGCCAGATAGATGGCCGTTTCAAAATCGCGGACGTCCGCACACCTCTCGCGCGGCTGCTGCAGCCCGCCGTGGACATCGCCTCGGTGGTGGGAGATGACGGCTTTTTCAGAACGTTTCCCGCCGTGCATCGGACGGATGGATTTTTTGCCGCCGCGATCGAGAGGGCCGGCCCGTGAAGCTTTGGACCCTCACCCTGGAAGCCTCTCGCGCCGCATGCTAAATTAACCACGGAGAATCGATGAATCTACGCGAACGCATCGAATGGGTCTTCCGCATAGGCCTGCTGGTTTTCATTCTGGCAGCGGCGGCGTTTCTCAGCGCCGTGACCGCCATGCGCTTTGCCATTCAAGGCCGTGAAGTGAGCATGCCCAATCTGGTGGGCAAAAGTTCCGCGGATGCTCTGGCAGTTCTTCAGGGACGCGGCCTGCAATTAAAAGTCGTGGACCGCGTTTACACCGATCTGCCCATCAACGCGGTCGCCCGGCAAAGCCCTCCCGAAGGCGAGCGCATGAAGGTTGGCCAGAACGCCCACGTGGTTCTGAGCCTCGGCGCGCAGAACGTGACCACGCCTTCGCTGATGGGAGAGTCGCTGCGCGTCGCGCGCATTCAGCTTTTGCAGGCCGGGTTGCAACTGGGCGAAGTGACCACCGTGGCCACCGCCACAGCAACAATGTCTGACACAATTCTGCAGCAGACCCCTGCCCCCGGAATCAAGGCGGCAAGTCCGCGCGTCGATCTTCTGGTGGCGCAGGGAGACACGCCTACTGCGTACGTGATGCCCTGGCTGGTTGGGATGTCGCTGCCGGATGCCGATCGCCTGATCACCTCTTCCGGCCTGAAATTGCCGCGTGCCACTTTCGTCGCGGCACCCGAATGGCCCAAGGGTTCCGTCACGCAGCAGACGCCCGAACCGGGCACGAAAATTACGACCGCGTCCGACATCGAAATCGTTGCGGCCGAGTAACCCCGGCGCGGATCTGCCACCGCTTGCCAAATTCCTTGACGCTGCTATGCGCGTAAAACATCGAATCTGATAAGATGGCGCCGGAGAATCCGTGAAATATCCCGTCGAAATCGCGCCGTCCATTCTGGCCGCGGATTTTTCCTGCCTGGGCGACGGCATCCGCGCCGTGGCAGCGCGGCGGCGCGGCCATGCTGCACGTGGATGTGATGGACGGCCACTTCGTGCCCAACATTTCGATTGGCGTTCCGGTCGTGGCCTCCCTGCGCAAGGCAACCCGCCTGCCCCTGGATGTGCATCTGATGATCGAGAATCCGGAGCAGTACATCCAGGCATTCGCGGAGGCCGGCGCAGACATGATTTCCGTGCACCAGGAAGCGACGCCGCATCTGGATCGCGCGCTTTCGATGATTCGCGAGCATGGCTGCCAGCCCGGCGCGGTGATCAATCCCGCGACGCCCGTGTCCGCGCTTTCCGAAGTACTTGGCAAGCTGGATCACGTGCTGGTCATGTCCGTGAATCCGGGCTTCGGCGGGCAGAAATTCATTCCCGGGGCGCTGGGAAAGATTCGCGAGCTAAAAAGAATTCGTGAGAGTTATAATCATTCCTTCCGGATTGAAGTCGACGGGGGAGTCGGTTCGGAAAACGTGGCGGAACTGGTTCGCGCCGGCGCCGAAATTCTGGTTGCCGGAACTTCCATCTTCCATACCCCCGATGCCGCCGAGGCCGTTCGCGCCATGAAACAATTGGCCGAAGGGGCGCTGGCGCAGAAAGTCTAAGTCTCGAGCGCGGGCTTGCCTGGGGCCCGCCCAAACAAGGATTACCGTTGAAAACAGGTCGAACGATATGCCTCATCGCATTGGGAGCCGCGCTGCTCACCGGGTGCCTCGGTAAAAAGAACGCCGCCGCTCCCGTCGCCGGCACTTCCGTCGAACCGGACAAAGTTCTCTACACCAAGGCCATGGCGGACCTGAAGAAAGGCCGCTACACCACCGGACGCCTGGCCCTGCAAACCCTGATCAACACCTATCCGGACAGCGAATATCTGGCCAAAGCCAAGCTGGCGATCGGCGACTCCTATTACAAGGAAGGCGGCACTGCGGGCCTGAAGCAGTCCATCGTCGAATACAAGGACTTCATCACCTTCTTCCCTTTCCTCGATGAAGCCGCCAACGCGCAGATGCAGATCGCCATGGCGCACTACCGCCAGATGGAAAAACCGGACCGCGATCACGCCGAAGCCGTGCAGGCGGAAGCCGAGTTCCAGACTTTCCTGGAAAAATATCCCAACAGTCCGCTGGCTCCCGCAGGCCGAGCAGCACCTGCGCGAGGTGCAGGAAGTCCTGGCCGAGGGCAACTTCCGCGTGGCCAGTTTCTATTACACGCGCGAGGCCTATCGCGCGTCTGGCGCTCGCCTGATCGAACTCACCAACCGCTACCCGCTCTACAGCCAGGCCGACCAGGCCAACTGGATGCTCGGCCAGATCTACGAGAAGGGCGAGCACAACGAAATTGCCGCGCAATATTACAGCCGGATCGTAAAGGACTATCCGCTTTCACCGCTGGCAGGCGACGCCAAGAACAAGCTGGTCAAGTTCGGCGTTCCCGTTCCGCCAGCGGATCCGACGGCCGTCGCCCGGATGCAAAAGGAACAATCGGTTGACCGACCCAGCTTCATCAAACGCTCCATGGGCGTGATGAAGAATAATCCGGACATATCGACCGCGGCTCATAACGGCGCTCCGACGATGACGCCCGCCAGCGAGTCCGGCGACGAAACCATCGGCTTCAGCTTGCAACCCAATGCCGGCCCCGGAGCGGCTTCCAGTATCGGCAACTCGGCCACTGTGGAAACCGTGACGCCGGGAAGCCCGAACTCCATCGCTCCCAAGGATTCCGCAACGCCCGCGACGGATGCCGCACCGGCTTCCAACGATTCCGCGCCCGCTGCGGACGGCACCACGCAGCCAGCCGCTTCCGGCGATTCCACCGCAACGACGCCGGCCACAACTCAACCAGCGAATTCCAGCAAAGAATCCAGCAGTAAGAAAAAGAGCAAACTTCGTAAGATCATTCCGTTCTAGGCGATGGCCTGACCTTTCGTACACCTGTACCGCGCGGCATGCTGCGCTTGTAATGCACTAGTTCATTCAGACACACAACAACCTCCTGATTATTGACTCGGTCGAATCCGGGTGTTACGAATGGATCAGGGTTTGTTGTGTCCCTGCGTGATCCAGAACTTCCGTGTCCATGGCGTTTGGGAGGCCGGCAAGTGGCAAAGATCCTGGTAGCCGACGACAATAGTAACGTCCAGAAAACCGTGGCCCTGGCCCTGGCTGAACTTGGCGTGGAAGTGGTGTCCGTAAACAACGGTGAGGCCGCCGTCCGGAAACTGGCCGCCTTTTCGCCGGACCTGGTGCTCGCCGATATCTTCATGCCCGTGCGAAACGGGTATGAGGTCTGCGAATACGTAAAAAAAGATTCCCGCTTTTCGCACCTGCCGGTGGTACTGCTCGTAGGAGCCTTCGATCCCCTGGATGAACGCGAAGCGCAGCGCGTCGGCGCCGATGGAATTCTAAAGAAGCCGTTTGTGCCGCCCGACCCGCTGATCACCATGGTCAGAATGCTGCTGGAGCGCACGCTCGGCGAGCGGCTGGTCACGGTAGGCACAGCCGAACCTGCCATGGCTGCCCGCAGCAAGTCCGGTGGAATCGCTACTGCTGAGGAACCGCCGGCGAAAACTCCGGCCGTTTCAAGACCCGAGCCGGTTCCGGAAGCCGTCCAGGAATTTCCTGATCAGGAGCTCCAACCGGCACCCGATCGCCTCACGTTCGGCGATGGTGAGCGTCCGATAGCCTTCGAATCGCTCCTCGGCACGATGCCTGCTGAACGCTCTGCCGCCGAAGCCGGACTGATCGATCCCGTGGAAGACGAACAAATTTTGACCGGTTCCCGCGATGCCTCGCTGGGCGACCCGATCTTCTGGAAATCGGAGGAACCCGCTCCGGAAGAAGCCCGCGAAGAAGATCCCGCGGCCCAGCAGGACCTGACCGCCGAACCTCCCCTGCGCGCATGGAAACCGGACACCGAAGCCGCCGCACGTCCGCTGGGCGACGAAGTATTGCAGCCGGTTGAGCCTTTCGAACTGGTGCGCGAAGAAAACGATTCCGACTCTGACGCGGCCTCGACCGTCGTCGAGACTTCCGAAGTCATTTCCCAGGACGCAGCGTCACAGGCGCCTTTGAACGTCAATTCGGCAAGACCCGAAGATCTTGCAGCCAATCCTCTCGAATGGATGGCCACCGCGCCCAAGCTTCCGGTGGAGGAAGTTCCTGAAGCATCCGAAGCCGTTTCGGCCGGGGACTCACACCAGGAATTTAATTCGCAAGAGCTCGAAGTCAGCCCGCCACTCGATGCGCCTGAACCAGAGTTGGCGGAATCCCCGGCTGAGCTAACTCCGGCCGAGAGCGCCGAGCCGCTCACGATCCCCGTGCCATCGATGTCGACACCGCCACAGGCGCCGGCTGTTCCGGAAGCCGCCGAGGTGTCCGAAGCGCAAAATATTCAGCCCACTCTCGCGCCCGTAGCAGCCAGCGCCGAGGAGACTGCACATTCCATTCGAAAACAGGAATGGGCCGACCTCGCAGCTGGCCTGGAGGCCGATCTCACCGAGAACGCAGCGGAACAAGAGGAAACGGCGCCATCTGTACCGTCCGTTGCGGCCGTTGCCGATGAGCAACCTGCGGCGATGAATTGGCTAGAGACTCCCGTTGAACGAATTCCTCAAAGCACGGTGGATACCGCCCGCGCAATTTCCCGAAGCGATTGGGAAAATCTGACCGCCAGCCTGGAAGCGAAACGCGACGAAGCTGCGGAAGCATCTCCTGAAACCCCTGCCGCGGAAAACATATCGGCCTCAGCGAGTTCTGCAAGTACTTCCACAGCGACCTCCGGTGAAGCAAATCTGGAAGGTCTGGCAGCCAGCGCACAGGCCCTGCTGGCGAGTTCGGCATCTTCCGCCACACCGGACCCGGCGCTGGTGGAGGCCGTGGTGCAGCGCATTCTGGATAAAATGCGCCCGCAGGTCGTGGACATCATCACCAAGGAATTCCTGCGCCCGATCGTGCAGGCGCTGGTCACGCGCGAAATTACCAAGCGCTGACCGTCGCGCGGCGCGCGATTTTCTTGCATCAATCCGCAGTTCATTCTCTCCACTCCGTCCGAAGACCCATTTGACCGTCCGCACGGGCGTCCGTATAGTTATTCTCTCAACTACAGGTTAGAGGAACATGCCGAGAGAAATTCCCAAGGCTTACGAGCCGCAATTGATCGAGCAGAAGTGGGCGAAGAAATGGGCGGAAGATAACCTGTTTCGCGCCGACGTGAGCGCGCCGGGACCTGTGTTTTCCATCGTCATCCCGCCGCCCAACGTGACCGGCTCGCTGCATATCGGCCACATGCTCGACCACACGGAGATCGATATTCTGACGCGCTGGCGCCGCATGCAGGGCTACAACACACTGTATCTGCCGGGCACGGACCACGCCGGAATTTCCACGCAACGCGTGGTGGTGCGCCAGCTGGCGGCGAAAGGGATCAACTACCGGGACCTGGGCCGCGAAGGTTTTCTTGAAAAAGTCTGGGAATGGAAAGCCGAATCCGGCGGAACGATCACCCGCCAGATGCTGCAACTCGGCGAAAGTTGCGACTGGACGCGCGAGCGCTTTACGCTCTCCCCGGAACTTTCCCGCGCGGTGACCGAAGTTTTCGTGCGCCTGTACGAGGACGGCCTGATCTATCGCGGCCACTACATTGTGAACTGGTGCCCGCAGTGCCGCACCGCGATCAGCGACCTGGAGACCGTGCACGAAGAGCGCCAGGGACATTTGTGGCACATCCGGTATCCTATTGCGGGCTCAAATGAATCGGTTGTTGTGGCCACCACTCGCCCGGAAACCATGCTGGGCGATACGGCCGTGGCCGTGCATCCGAGCGACGAGCGCTACCAGCACCTAATCGGCAAGATGGTTCTCTTGCCGCTGATGAACCGCGAAATTCCCATCGTCGACGATTTCATGGTGGATCGCGAATTCGGTACCGGCGCAGTGAAAGTGACTCCGGCGCACGACCCTAATGACTTTGAACTGGGCCGCCGCCACAACCTGCCCGAAATCGACGTGATGACCGACGACGCCAAAATGAGCGCCGCGGCCGGTCCTTACGCTGGCCTCGATCGCTTCGAAGCCCGCAAACGCATCGTGGCCGATCTCGATGCGGCCGGATTGCTGGTCAAGATTGCCGATCACACCCACGCCGTGGGAACCTGCGACCGCTGCGGGACGATCATTGAGCCGCGCGCTTCGACGCAGTGGTTTGTGAAAATGAAGCCTCTCGCGGAACCGGCCATCGCAGCCGTCGAGCGCGGCGACGTCGAAATCGTTCCGGAAAACCGCCGCACGGAATACTTCGAGTGGATGCGCAACATCCGCGACTGGTGCATCTCGCGCCAATTGTGGTGGGGACACCGCATTCCGGCGTGGTATTGCGGCGACTGCAAAGAGGTGGTCGTCTCGCGCGAAGCGCCCACCCAATGCGCCAAATGCGGTTCGGGCAAACTCACGCAAGATCCCGATGTGCTGGAAACCTGGTTCAGTTCCGCGCTGTGGCCCTTCTCGACCATGGGCTGGCCGGAGGAAACGCCCGACTACAAAAAATATTATCCCACCAGCCTCTTGATTACCGGCTACGACATCCTGTTCTTCTGGGTGGCGCGCATGATCATGATGGGCCTGAAATTTACGGGCCAGGTTCCTTTCCGGCAGGTTTGCCTGCACTCACTCGTGCGCAACGCCGAAGGGCAGAAGATGTCCAAGTCCAAGGGGACCGGCATCGATCCGATCGATCTGAACCAGCGTTTTGGAACCGACGCGATGCGTTTTACTCTGGCGAGCATGGCCGCGCCGGGAACGGACATTGTTCTTTCCGAGGAACGCATTGAAGGCAACCGCAATTTCGCCAACAAAATCTGGAATGCCGCGCGATTTGTGTTCATGAACCTGGACAAGTATGAGGCCGCGGGAGGAGAGCCGCTTGAGACCTTGGCTTCTCCCGAAGTGCGCGAGCGGGCACCGTATGCAGCCGGAAACGAAGGGGAACGCAATCCGAGCGTTGCGCTGATCGACCGCTGGATTTTCGCGCGGCTCGCGGAAACAACTGCGAATATCAATAAAGCCCTGGAGCATTTCCGATTCCATGAAGCCGCGCACGAGGTGTACCACTTTTTCTGGGGCGATTTTTGCGATTGGTATATCGAATGGGTGAAGCCTGATTTGGTTTCAGAGAATCGCGCTAAGGCCGCCGCGGCATGGAAAAATCTATTCGCGGCATTCGATAGCGCGCTGCGCCTGCTGCATCCGTTCATGCCCTTCCTGACCGAGGAATTGTGGCATCAATTGCCGCAGGCCGCAGGAGCACGCTCCATCGCACTCGATCGATTTCCCGCGCCCCCCGACGGCCCGCTGGACACCGCCGCCAAGGAGCAGATTGCGCTGTTACAGGAGGTCATCATCGCGGCCCGTAACATTCGCGCCGAGATGAAGCTCGATATGAAAACGAAGCTCCAGCCGCAGTTGCGGGTTTCGTCGAACGCGGTCCGAGATTGCCTCGAAAATAATTTCGAGTCGATTGAGCGCCTTGGCAATGTCACGCGGCCTGCTTTCGTCGCCGCGCCTTTTGATTCAACCAAGGGCGTGATCCGTTCCACGAAAGACTTCGAGCTTTTCATTCCCTACGGCGAGACATTTGACGTTCAAGGTGAGCTCGCGCGACTCCGCAAGGAACTCGACCGCCTCACAAAAGACATTGCGTCCAAGCAATCGCGCCTGTCCGATGAAACTTTTCGCAGCCGCGCCCCGGAGCACATCGTGAAGGGCCTCGAAACAACGCTGGCCGAACGCCGCACCGAGTTTGAAAAAGCAGGCGAGCGCCTGGCGCAGCTCGAGAGGCTCTAGTAGCACAGCCACTCCTGGCTGTGCGGTTTTGTAGGCTGTGTGGGCAGGCAGGTTCGCAAATTTTCAGGGTGTGGGAGTTTGTCGGCCGTGCCCGCGGCCTGGGCCCGTTTACAATTCGCAAAACCCGCACAGCGATGAGTCGCTGTGCTACTCAAACCATGCCCAAAGCTGCAATTCCGGGCACCACCGACCGGCGCATCGATTCCCTGCTGGCGCTGCTGGCGGACAACACCATGATCGTGATCAGCGGCGCGAAAATCGCCCGCGAAATCGGCGTCACGCGCGCCACGGTGTGGCGCTGGATCGAAAAGCTGCGCGCCCTGGGCGTGCGCGTGAAGGGCCACCCGCATACCGGCTACCAGGTCGAAACGGTCCCGGATTTTCTTGCGCCACAATTGCTGCGCCGGCGCCTTAACCCGGGCCCGCTCGGAAAACGCATCCACCATTTTTTCAAAACGGACTCGACGAACTCCGTGGCCATGGCGCTCGGCGAACACGGCGAGCCGCATGGCTCCGTGGTGATTGCCGAGGAGCAGACCGCCGGGCGGGGACGCGCCGGGCACACCTGGCATTCCGAAAAAACGAACGGCATTTACATGACCGTGCTGCTGCGCCCGCCGGTTGCGCCGCAGCACGCCCCGCTCATCACCATGGTCGCGGGACTGGCCGTGCGCGAAGCTATCATCGAGCAAACCGGCCTCATTCCCGACCTGCGCTGGCCGAACGATCTGCTCTTCGGCCGCAAAAAATTCTGCGGCATCCTGACGGAAATGAACGCCGAGCAGGACCAGATTCACTTCGTGGCCGTGGGCATCGGCGTGAATGTGAATCACGAGCAGATTCCCGACGAACTGAAAAAGATCGCTACGTCCCTGCGCATCGAAACCGGCCGCGCACAGTCCCGAGTGGAAATCGTGGCGCGGTTGCTGCGGCACCTGGAGACCTACTACAATCTGTTTCTTACGGAAGGGCCCGCGGCGATCGTGGCGCGGTTCAGCGACGTTTCCAGCTTCGCTCGCGGAAAGCGCGTGCGCATCGAAACGGCTTCCGAGACCTACACGGGCACCACCGCGGGCCTCGAACCCGGAGGCCTGCTGCGCGTGAAACGCGACGACGGGCGCACCCTGCCCGTGATTGCCGGAACACTTTCCGAGGCGGACTGATGCTGCTGACGCTGGATGTCGGAAACACCAACACGGTGCTCGGATTTTTTCGCGGCACGGAACTGGTCGCTAACTGGCGGCTCACCACCGCGCGGGACCAGACCGTAGACGAATATGGCATTCTCACGCGCGAGCTTTTCACACTGGCGGGAATCGATCCTTCCTCGGTCAGCGGCGTAATTATCAGCTCCGTCGTGCCGCCCCTGAACTCCACGCTGCAGGAAATGTCCGAGCGTTATTTTCGCGTGAAAGCGCTGTTCATCGAGCCGGGCGTGAAGACCGGCATGCCGGTGCTATATGACAATCCCCAGGAAGTGGGCGCGGACCGCATCGTGAACGCCGTGGCGGCATTTTCGAAATATGGCGGCCCATGCGTGGTGGTGGATTTCGGAACGGCGATCAATTTTGACGTGGTTTCGGCCAAGGGCGAGTACATGGGCGGAGTGCTTGCACCGGGCATCGGCATTTCTGCAGAGGCGCTGTTCTCCCGCGCCGCCCGGCTGTTCCGCGTGGAAATCAAGGATCCCGGAAAAGTCATCGGCACGAATACCATGCACTCGCTGCAGTCCGGCCTCTACTACGGCTACGCGGATATGGTCGACGGGATCGTCACGCGCATCAAGGGCGTGATCGGCGAAAAGGCCCGCGTGATTGCCACCGGAGGCCAGGCGCCGCTGATCGCACGGGCGTCCAAGCACATTGAAATCATCGACGAATTTCTAACGCTGGAAGGTTTGCGAATCGTGTGGGAGCGCAATCAGGCGGGCAAGCGCCCTGCACCGGGCGCGCCGGAAAAATCTCCGGTGTCCATATCGACGGCCAAGGAACGAAAACCCTAACCTTGAATTCTCCCGATGCAATGGCTGAGCTGAATTACTTCAATTATTTTACGGAGATCGAGGAATATTTCTGGCAGAAGCGCGGCGCGCACCTGCTGGTTTCTCCCATCGATTGGGCCATCGTGGAGACCTGGCAGAAGGCCGGCATCCCGCTTTCGGCGGTACTAAAAGGCATTGACCGGGCTTTTGAGAGTTATGCGCGTTCCAAGCGCGCCGCCGGCGGCCGCCAGCTTAAAAGCCTTTCCTACTGCGTGGACGCGGTGCTGGAGGCGGCCGATGAGGAAAAGGAAATTGCCGCGGGAACGGGTCCGGTGGTGGCGCGGGAAAATAAAACGGAACCGACGTTTTCTCCGGCCGCGTTGCGAGGATACTTTCAGCGGAATATGGAACGCTTCTCGAAATCTTCCGCCGGCATTGCCTCGGCGCAGCCGGACCTGGCGGCCCGCATTGCGGAAACCCGCGCGCGGCTCGCCGAACTCGCGACGCTCGTGGATTCCCCGGGCGCCATCGATCTGGAGGACCTAGAGCGGCGGCTGACCGTGGCCGAGGAAAAACTGACCGCCGCGCTGACGTCCGGCGCGCCCGAAGAATTTCTCCTGGACGTGCGCCGCGACATGGATCAGCAGCTCGCGCCCTACCGCCGCAAAATGAATTCGGCGCAACTTTCGCAGCTCGAACGGCAATATCTGCAGAAGCGGCTCTGGGAGCGCTATAATCTTCCTCGCCTGAGTTTGTTCTACCTGACCTGAGGCCCCGGCCGCGGATCACACCCCCGAAATGGAAAGTGACTCGAATGGAAGTTCGAATAGAAAAACTGGTGTATGGCGGCGATGGCCTGGCGCATAGCGATGGCAACACGGTATTCGTTCCTCTAGTTCTGCCCGGAGAACTCGTTCGAATTGAATCCATTACCAAAAAGAAAAAATTCATTCGCGGGCGCCTGCAAAGCGTCGTGGAAGCGTCGCCGGAGCGCATAGCAGCCCCGTGTCCGCATTTTTCGCGCTGCGGAGGCTGCCAGTACCAGCACATCCCATACGACGCGCAGATTCGCTATAAAACGCAAATTCTGCGCGAGACGCTGGGACGCATCGGGCGCATCCAGTGGGAAGGTGAAATCGCCACGCATGCCTCCCCGCCGTTCGGATACCGCAATCGCGCGCAATGGAAAGTGCGGCCCAACCTGGAGGGCTCGGCAGCAGGATCGCCGGCGGGAGCGGGCATCGGCTATTTCGAAATGGGCAGCACCCGGCTGAGCGCGGTTACGGAATGTTCGATCCTTTCACCGCGACTCCAGGAAACGCTTTCCCGGCTGCGCCAGATGGTTTCCGAAACCAAGGCTCTGCAGGACATCGATGAGATCGAAGCATTCGCCGATTCCAACGACGAAAAAATTCTTCTGAACCTTTCCGCCGACCGCCTGAGCGGCTCTGCGGAATCGATCGCCGCGGCGCTGCGCGAAGCCGTGCCGAATGTGGAATCGATTTTCATTCAGGATCGCCGCGCGGACAAATTTCATCTTGATGGTCCCGGATATTTGAACTACACGGTCGACGGCGCGCAATTCCGCGTGGGGCATCTATCGTTCTTTCAGGTGAACCGTTTCATGGTTGAGCCGCTGGTGAAAGCGGTGGTCGCCGGGACGCGCGGCAAGCTGGCGCTGGACTTGTTCTCCGGCGTGGGACTTTTTACCGTTGCTCTGACGCGGCAGTTCGAGCGCGTGATCGGGGTCGAGTCCAATCTGGCCGCGGCCAAGGATTTGGAAACGAATCTGAAAGAGAGCGGAGGCGCGTCGCCCTCCTCACGCAACATTACGGCAGAGGGATTTCTGTCGCGCTGGCACGAGACGCCTGAGCTGATCGTGGTCGATCCTCCACGCGCGGGCATCGAGACGGAAGCCTTGGCGCACTTGAAAAAGCTCGCACCGCCGCGCATTCATTACGTTTCCTGCGATCCGGCAACGCTGGCCCGTGACTTGGCGCTTCTGGTTGGCACGAACGGTGCCGGACCCTACGAGATCGAAAGCATGAATTTGTTTGACATTTTCCCGCAAACCTATCATATGGAGGTGTTGGTGCGGCTTACTCGGCGCGCATGAAGCTGCCATCCCTCTTTCCCGTCGGGCTCTTCGCGGGCGGAATTCTGCTGGCGACTGCTTTCCCGAGCTTTGCTTGGCCGCGCCCGCGCTTCTGGGTCCTCGCGATATTGCTGCTGCTTCTCTCCGGGGTCGTCACTCTCCGTTCGAATTGGGTCATCACATCTCTCCTTCTTGCCGCAGGCACGTGGTTCGCGCTGGGAATCACCGCGTGCCTCCTGGAACGCGCTGCAGTTTCTCCAAATCAGGCGTCGGCGCTGATCGAATCCGGCAAGCTGGACTCCACGGAGGCTTTGCGCTGGCGCGGCCGGCTGCGCGGCGACCCGCTACGCGTGCCGTGGGGCTGGCGCTACGAAATCGGCCTTGAGCAAGTGGAGTCTTCCTCCGGAATCACTCCCGTTTCCGGCGGACTGCGAATCACCTGCTACGGCGCGGAATCCGCAGGCGATGCTCCGAGCGCGATCCGTTCCGGAGACCGCGTGGAAGCTTTCGTGCGCGCCCGGCCGGTTTACAATTTTGGCGATCCGGGCAGCTTTGATTTTCGTGGATACCTGGCGCGCCAGGATCTTCAGTTGCAGGGCGCGCTGCGCGATGCCCGCCTGCTCACCGTGGTCGATCACCCGCCGCTGTCCATTTCCGACCGGCTGGCGCGCGTGCGCGGCCGCCTGCTCGATTCCCTGAACGAATTATTTGCCGATCATCCCGAGGAAGGTGCGCTGGCCCGTGCCATGCTTCTCGGCGACCGCAGCTTCGTCGATCGCGATCGGGCCGTTGATTTTCAGAAGACCGGTGTGTACCACGTCCTGGTCGTCGCTGGATTGCATGTAGGAGCGCTGGCGGCTTTTTTCTTGTGGGCGGGGCGCCGGTTGCGGCTCGCGCTTTTTCCGCGAATTTTTCTGACGCTGGCGGCGCTCGCCGCCTACGCCTGCATCGTGGAGGACCGGCCGCCGGTATTGCGCGCGGTGCTGATGGCGGGGATATTTCTATCAGCCGTTCTGCTCTACCGCCGCATGGACCTGATTAATGTGGCTGCGATTGCGGCGCTCGTGATGCTGGCCGTGCGCCCTTCGGAAATCACCGATGCCAGCTTTTTGCTTTCGTTCTCAGCCATCGCGGCGATCGGAGCAATTGCCGTGCCGGCCATCGAGCGATCCAGCGAACCGTACCGCAGGGCTCTTTCGCATCTTGCGGACGTGACGCGCGACTCCTCTCACCCTCCGCGCGCGATCCAGTTCCGGCTGGAGATGCGGGCCGCCGGCGCGTGGATTTCCGCGCAACTGCCTCGCCCCGCCGCTCGATTCGGAACGTCGCTCCTGGTGCATCCGTTGCGCGCCGCGTTTTACGTCTTCGAGATTGTTTTTGTCTCAGCCATTTTGCAACTTGGCATGCTGCCGCCGCTGGCCTACTACTTCCATCGCGTGGCGCTGGTAGGGCCGCTGGCAAACGTGCCCGCGCTCGTGCTGGTTGGATTGGCGGTCCCGCTGGGATTCCTGACGCTCGCAGCCGGGTTCGTTTCGCACGGGCTTGCAGTGTGGATGGCCAAATTGTTGGGCGTGATGCTGGCGCTGCTGGAAAGCACAGTGCGATGGTTTGCGTCGTGGCACGCGGCCAGCTATCGCGTCCCGGGTCCTTCCGTCAACCTAATGGTGGTTTTTGTAGTGCTGGCGGTTGTGCTTTCCGCGGCGATTCGCTTGCACCGCGGCAGGGGGCTGATTTTCGGCGCCTTCCTGGCGCTGCTGGCAACGGCTGCGGTTATTGCCACGCATCCTTTTTCGCCGCGATTTGCTGCGCATCGCCTCGAAGTGACTGTGCTGGACATTGGCCAGGGAGACAGCATTTTCGTTTCGTTTCCGCAAGGCCGCACCATGCTGGTGGACGCCGGTGGCGAGATTGGCGCGTTTCATTCCGGAGGAATGCGCTCCGGAATTGACGTGGGCGAAGACGTTGTCTCTCCGTACTTGTGGTCCAGGGGATTGAAAAAGATCGACGTCATGGCATTGACACACGCGCATGAAGATCATCTCGGCGGTCTTCCCGCGGTTCTTGAAAATTTCACAGTCGGTGAACTGTGGGTGGGCCGCGATATAGAGAGCGAGGCTTACCGGCAGGTTCTGAAGTCCGCCGCATCCCACGGAACCGTGATCCGGCACCTGAAGCAAGGCGATACGTTTTCCGAAGACGGAGTTGCCGGTGCGGTGCTGTGGCCGGACGATGATTCCGAACGCCAATCCGCGAAGAATGACGATTCGCTGGTCCTGCGATTGACCGATAGCGCGGAATCATTTTTGCTGGCAGGGGATATTGAAACACCTTCCGAGCGCGCCATCCTTGCAGAGCAGCAGGCGGTGGGAGCCAATTTTCTAAAAGTGGCGCACCACGGAAGTAAAACTTCCACAACCGATGCATTTCTGAACGCCGCGCACCCGGACTTCGCGGCAATTTCCGACGGGCGGGACAACCGCTTTGGGCATCCTTCACCCGAAGTTACCGAGCGACTTGCCGCGGCGGGCGTCGAAGTGTATCGCACAGATATCGACGGAGCGATCACCGCCAGCACGGATGGAACTGAGATGCGGATGAGCACGTATGAAAGTTCAAAGTAACGCCGCAGGGCGGTCGCGTTCTACTTAACCCACATCATTCTGACGAACAGGATCGCCATGGCCACGGCAAGGCCGATCGTGGCTTCATATTCTCGATTCTGGAGATACAGTGACCAGGAAAAATGCGTGGTGGACGGCGTCGCCGGCGTCAGACGCGGCCAGAATGCCGGAACTCGCGACGCGTACTCGAGAAAAGCGCTGCCATAATGCCTCTCGAGTTCCGTCTGCTCGCGCCGAATCACCATCGGATAGAAAATTGCCAGGTAGGCCGCCAGCAGCACCGTGGAAATCCAGGAATGGCTGGCCACGCAGAATCCTGCAGCGAGAAACATGCTTCCAAGATAGAGCGGGTTGCGAGTGAACGCGTAGGGTCCCGAAGTGGCCAGTTGCTGATGTTTGCGCAAGATATCCTGCCGCGTAGCCGCGAACGACCAGGCCGAACACCGCGATTGCCGCTCCGCAAAGCAGCCATTTCATCTGCGGCCGAGCCATTGCGAAGGCCAGAATGCCTACCGGCATATCCCACGCGGACGCGCCAGCGAATCCAGAAATTGGTCCGGGTGCTCAAGCAGAAGCCCTCAACAACGAGCTCGGCTGCAGCCAGCACATCCTGCACCGTAATTCGAAGCATCGACGGAGAATATTCCGTCGCGGCGCTTGTAGCTGATTTCCTCAGGGAGCGCCTTGCTGCACGACGATGGCGTCCGGATGCGAACGGACCGTTGCGCGCCGGATCCGTGGGGCCGATACAAACCGACGACCGGTGTGCCGAGCGCCGCAGCCAGGTGCAGCGGACCGGAATCGGCCGCAACCAGGCATCGCGCATGCGACAAGCAGTCCCATCAACTCCTCGATCGTTGTGGCGAACGATGACGGGTTGCGGCCGGCGCGGCGGCGCGCAGGACTTCCTCGGCGAGCGATTCTTCGCCCGGACCGTGAATCACGACGACCCGTAGCATCATTTCGCTGTTCAAATTCACGGCAGAACTCTCCAAAACGTTCGGGCGGCCAGCATTTGGCGCGCCAGCTTCCCCCCGGTCCGACCACGACGTAATCTCCCGTGATTCCCAGACTCATGCCAAGGCGCGCGCGAACCGAAGCCGCGCCGCCCGCCGGAACCCGCAACGGATACTCCGGAGCCGCTGGCCGTGACGCGCCGGCCTGTTCCGCGAGCGAATAATTGAGTTCCGCGACATGCCGGCCGACGGGAGTAACCCGCTCGGTGTAAAACATCGCAGCGCCGCCCTCGCGCGCCCAGGCTCGCTCGAAACCCGATTCGGCGAGGCGCGCCGGAAAGCATCGCGAGCACCGACGATTTGTACAAGTCCCTGAAAATCAATCGCGCAGGTATAGTGATTCTCGCGCAACCGCTGCACGCACTCCACCGCACCCCATACCGAGCGTCGGTCGAACGGAATCACTTCGTTGAGCGCCGGACTGCCTTCCAGAACGGGCGCCCATTTTCGTTCTACGACCCAATCGATGCGGGCGCTTGGGGATGCGCGGCGCGAAGGCGGCAACCGCAGGAACGGTGTGCAGGATGTCGCCCAGTGCCGTCAGACGCACGACCAGGTATCGCGCGTCGCTGTCAGGCATCGCGCTCACTCATCGCGGCGCGAGCACGCCGCCATCGCGCAGAATGCGGCGCACCGCCTCCGTTAGATTGTCCGCGAGTGCGTCCGGTTGCCGGGGCCACGTGTCGCGATGCATTCGTATTCGCCGCGGCCGTAGCCGGTCATCACCAGGATTCCGCGGCCGCCGGCCGTGTGAGCCATCTCGACATCCGCGTAGCGGTCGCCCACCACCCAGGACGCCGCAAGGTCGAACATGTGCTCGCGAGCCGCGCGATCGAGCAATCCGGGCTTTGGCTTGCGGCAATCGCAAGCGTCGGCTTTCATGTGCGGGCAAAAATAAATTGCCGTCAATCCACGCTCCGCCCAGCGGCAAGCTCGAAATCATTTTCTTGTGAACCTGCTGGACCAGCGATTCCGGAAAAATATTTCGCGCAATCTCCGGATTGGTTGGTCACGACGATCACCGGAATTTCCGCGCTGGTTCAACTGGCGGATAGCCGCAGCCGCGATAGGGAAAAATCTGAAGCGGTCGATGTGATTGACGTATCCCATTTCCTCGCAGATCGTGCCGTCGCGGTCCAGAAACACGGCGTTTCGCGGGCGTCTGCGACTCAGACATTCTGACGGCTCCTCGTGCCGACGGATTTTCAATCTCGCCGCTTCCGGATGCGCCGCGGCCCTGAAAAACGGAATCCACCGAAATCCGCGTCATGCAGCGGTGGTCCACCGGACATCGCCGCAGAAAACACGGGCTGCAGGAAACCGGTTCTCGAATCAAACTGAATTGTTGCGTCACGGGCGCGGTGCCTTCCGGATCTGTAGAACCGAAAATTCCAATCACGGGAATTCCAGCCGCCGCGGCCACGTGCATGGCTCCTGAATCGTTGCCAATAAATACCGAGCAGCGGAAAACAGCGCCGCGAGATCGCGCATGGAAGTCTCGCCGACCAGAGAAATCGCGCGCGACTTCATCTTCGAGCGAATTCTGCGCGACGATTTCCTTTTCTTCCGGCGTGCCAAAAAATATCACATCGGCGCCACATTCCGAAATCAGGCGATCCGCGAGTGACGCGAATCGTTCCGGGCGGCCAGCACTTTGCCGCGCCGTAGGAAGCGCCCGGCGCGATCGCGCAGCGCCATGCATCGGGCGCGCGAACCGGCGCGTCGCAGCGGGATTCCGCGGCATTCGCGCGCGTTCGCCCGGAATTTGCAGTCGGATCGGCGGCAGTTCCGCCGACCGCGCCGATCCAACCGGCGCGGCGCAGCAATTCCAGGTAATAATGCGATTCGTGAGGGGGAATTTCTCCTCGCCCGGCACCGGAACCGCCTGCGTCAGCAGCAGGCCCGCGCGCATCCCGCGCGTAGCCGATGCGCTCGGGAATTCCGGCGCGCCACGCCAGCCACGCGGCATCAAACGCATTTTGAAGCAGCATCGGCGCAGTCGAATTTTTCTCCGCGCAACTGCGCCGAATCAGCCTTTCGCGCCCCAGCCAGCCGCGATGAGTGCCGCGAAAATCGTATTCGCATCATCCGATCCACGAACGGCTGCCCGGTAAACAGGTCCGCAACCGCCGGGCGCGCCAGTATCGCAGATTTCGGCGTCGCGGGTGCGAACTCCGAATGGCTTCGCAGCGCCGGAATGGCCATCACCGCGTCGCCCACCCAATTGGGCGCGCGTACCAGAATTTTCATCGCGCCGCTCCCGCTTTGCGCCGGTCGCATGGCCTGTCCGAGACGGCATCCATGAAATCTTCCGGCAGTTGAAGCGATATGCGGCAGCAGTACACGGGCAATCTCGTCAACGGAACATTGCGAAGGTTCCACACATCTTTTTCCGTGCACAGCAGAGCGTCGGCGCCGCAATTTGCTGCGGCCGATCTCAAGTTCGGCGATTTCGCCTTGCCGTGTAGACGTGATGATCGGCGAAGCTTCCGGTCTCCAGCAACCTGAAATCCCCACTTGCGCAAATCTTCGAGAAATGCGGCGGGATTTCCGATGGCGCAGAAGACCATGAAATGTGCGCGTCGTCCAATCCTGCGAGCGGCAATTCCACCGCCGAGTTGCGGAACGCGAAGAACACTTCGAGTTTGCGTCGTGGCGTAAAAAATCGGGCTCTGCGTGTGGCGCCGGACAATTGCCTCCGACAGCCGGCGAAGGCGCCTGCACGCTGCGCGTAATCACCACCACGTCCGCGCGCCGCAGCGCGGACACCGGTTCGCGCAGGCGGCCCGCGGGCAGCACCATGCCGCCTCCGAAAGGATCGGTGGCGTCGACCAGAACGATGTCGGCGTCGCGAGCCAGTTTCAGGTGCTGGAAGCCATCGTCAAGCACAAACCAGTCGACGCCGTGCCGCGCAAGAGTGCTTCGCCGTTCTTGTAGCGGTCGGCGCCAACTCCGATTTGAACTTTTCCGGAAAGCCGCTCCCGGAGAAGCGCGACTTCATCGCTTTGCGGCAATTCCATGCGTGCTCGCATCGCCCGCATCTGCGTCGAGTCCCGCGATAGCCGCGAGTCAGAATTGCGCTTTCTTCCCTTCCGCGGCGAGGCGCTCGGCGATCCACAGCACCATGGGAGTCTTGCCCGTGCCCGCCGACCGTGAGATTTCCGACGCTGATGACTGTTCCGGGCAACCTGCGCGCTTTTGAAAATTCCGCGCGCATAACACCAGACGCGCACGCGAGCAACCAGCGAATAGAGCACCGATACCGGCCAAAGATATTCTATCGCCATCCGGGCGAGCGCTTCACGTTCGCGCCTCGCGACGAGTCGATGACGTGCGCGATGTGCTCCAGGACACGACTCGTCGCGCCGCGATTTCTGGTCCACCAGTTTGCGCGCCGCCGCTCCCATACGCGCCGCGCGCTGCGGAATCCTTAGCAAGCCTCGATCCAGGCGGCGCCCAGCTCTTCCGAGTTGTTCACCTGAATTCGCAGCGTCCGCCGCCAGAAATTTTCGCGGCCATTTCGCGGAAATTTTCCATCGAAGGTCCGTAAACCGGAACCTTTCCGAATGCAGCCGGCTCCAGAATATTGTGCCCGCCGCTCGGAACCAGCGATCCGCCGACGAATACGGCATCCGCGAGACGATAGAGTCCTGCGAGTTCGCCCAGACTATCGAGCAGAAATACGCTGCCGGCGGCCGCCAGCGCGCGACCTCGCGGTCCCGTTCAGGTGAATCTCACGGCGGCGCAGCAATTTGCGCCGCGAATCGCGCAACGATCTCCGCCGCGTTGTCGAATTGTTCCGGCTTGCGCGGAGCAAGGATTAAAAGCGCCGTCGGAAATTCACGCTCGACTGCGGCGAAGGCCTGCAATACGGAATTCTCTTCGTTCGCCAGCAACGCTTCCGGCGACGACGACCGGGCCGACGCTCTGAATCCTCGCAAAGTTCCTGCTTCAAGCCAGTCCGGCAAGCGGGCTCTCCGGTGGCTCGGCGAGTCGTATTTCAGATTTCCCGTGACCAGAACTCGCTCGCGCGGGCGCGCCCAGCGCGAGCAGGCGCGCCGCGTCCTGTCTCGCTTTGCATCAGAAAAAGTGTCGCGTCGTTCAGCACGCTTCAAAAATCCGCGCAGCAGCCCGGCGGACAGCGCCAAGCGCGCGGCGGTAACCGCGAAGGAACGCTCCGACAGCCTGCCGTTGACGAAAATGACCGGCACATCGGCGCGGCGGCATTCGCGCAGAAAATTCGGCCAGATTTCCGTCTCCACGACAATCACCGAAGCCGGGAGTCGCGGCACGCAGCGCGCGGCGCACCGGCCCTTGCCAATCCAGCGGAAAATAGAAGATCGCATCGGCAAACTCGCATTCGTTCGCGCGCGAGTTTCTGGCCTGTGACCGTAGTCGTGGAAACGACCAGCCGCCGCTCCGGGTATCGTTGCTTTTAGCTGCTTCGCCAGGGGCAGCACGGCCAGCACTTCTCCCACGGAAACGGCGTGAATCCAGATCGATTTTTGCGGCGCGCCGGGCGCGCGCTCGCGGCGCAGCTCCCGAGGGAATCTCCATCCCAGGCGTTCCGGGATATTGTCGAGGTATTTGCCGTGAATCAGCCCGCGAACGAGGAAATACGGCGAAAGCAGAAGCATACCCACCGCCGTCAGCAGACTGTAGAGTGCATACATCCCAAGAGGCTCTGGTCGAGCCGGCTCCTGTCAGGAAAAATGCAGAACTGTCCCACTCCCAAGTTCAAACCGGATATTATAGGCGCGCCGCGGGGATTGTAATACCAGTTTGGCGTGCCGATTCGCAAACCGAAGCCGGGAACCTTTCCTCCAGCGGGCGCATCATACGCAACCTGAATATGGGCTACTCAGAAAAAATGCTTCGCGGAATTTTCATCGTGGCGCTGCTCGCTTCCGGCGGCGCGCTGGCGCAGAATGCGCGCCCGCCGATCCGTTGTCCCTGCCCACGCGCGACGCGCATCAGGATTTGACGATCGTCGCCGATCCGTATCTTTCCGCGGAGCGCTACAGAAGGACGTCTTCGGCAAGAAATCTTCTATGACGCGGGCATTGTCGCGATTGACGTTTTTTTCCAGAACGATAACGACGTGCCGATTCGCGTGAATCCTGGAACCATCCAGCTGGTGATTTCGCAACCCGGGCAGGATCGCCAGCGGCTCGGGCCGCTCTCTCCCGAGGATGTTGCCGACCGCACGCTGCTGACGGCGACTCCAACATTCGAGCGCATCGCCCGTTTCCGTTTCCCTCGCCGGGCTCCAATTCCGGCAAGAGCAAGGACTGGAAGGAGATGATCACGACGCTTCGCTCCGTGGCGCTCGGCACGGATGTTCTGCCGCCGCACGCGACGACGCACGGATTTCTTTTCTTCGATCTGAACCACGACTTCGACGCGATTCGCCACTCCCACCTTTACATTCCCGATCTCGCCTTCATGACCGACAACAAGGCGCTTTTCTTTTTTGAGATCGATCTGGCGGCACGCCGCGAGGTAATCACCGCAAGTGGTGCTGGCTTTCTGCCGGCTCGGCATCAGCTCCGCCATGTTGGGTTCCATGGTTGGAGCGTCGGGCAATATCGCAGCGGCGAGTGAATTTGCCGAACCATTCGGTCGGATAGAATGTGATCTCCATACGGGCCAACTCCCCAACATGACACTCCTTGACGAACTGAATTCCGGACAACGCGAAGCCGCCACCACTATTGAAGGACCCGTTCTGATTCTGGCGGGCGCCGGCACGGGCAAGACGCGCGCCATCACCTACCGCATCGCGCACCTGATCGAGCAAGGGCGTTCCCGGCAGCGCGATTCTGGCCGTAACGTTCACGAATAAGGCCGCCGGACAGATGAAGGAACGCGTCCGCGACCTGCTGGTTCGCAAGGGCCTGGCCTACGACGATCCGTGGATCGGAACATTTCATTCCTTCTCCGCATGGCTGCTGCGCCGCGAGGCCCACGCGGCTGGGACTCCCGCGCGATTTCAAGATTTATGACGCCGACGACCAGACCGCCGTCGTGAAAGCTCGCCCTCGAACAGATCTGAACATCAAGGATCCCGGCGAGAACGTTCGCGGCCTGCTGGAACGCATCAGCTTCGCGAAGAATCACGGCCTGACGCCCGCGCAGGTTGCCAGCGATGCCGCCAAGCGCAACGATGCGCTGGGCATCACGGCCTCCAAAGTGTACGAGGCCTACGAAAAAATTCTGCGCAAAGCCGGCGCGCTCGATTTTGACGATCTCCTGCTGCGCGCCGTGCAAGTGCTGAAGGAATTTCCGGAGGCGCGCGCCACACTGGCAGAACCGCTTCCGCTACATTCACGTGGACGAATATCAGGACACCAACCGCGTGCAGTACGACCTGCTGCGCCTGCTGGTCAGCGAGTCGCGCAATCTCTGCGTCGTCGGCGACGAAGATCAATCCATCTACCGCTGGCGCGGCGCCGACGTCGGAAACATTCTGCGCTTTGATGAAGATTATCGCGGGCGCGCGCGTCGTGCGCCTCGAAGAAAATTACCGCTCGACGCAAAAGATTCTGGATGCCGCGGCGGGAGTCGTCGCCAACAATCAGCGGCGCCTGGGAAAAAATCTGAAAGCACGCGCTCCGAGGGCGTCAATCTGGCTTTTTTTGAGGCGCGCGACTCCAAGGCGGAAGCCGAATACGTCGCCGACCGCATCCGCATCCTGCACGGCGACGATCCGGCCGTGCATGTTGCCGTGTTGTACCGCACCAATTCGCAGTCGCGCGCGTTTGAAGAGGCGTTTCGCGCGCGCGGCATGCGCTACCGCATGCTGGGCGGCTTTTCGTTTTACCAGCGCGCCGAAGTGAAAGACGCCCTGGCCTACGCGCGCCTGGCGATTTTTCCGGACGACGATATTGCCCTGCTGCGCGTGATCAACACGCCGCCGCGCGGAATCGGCAAGACCACCGTGGACTCGCTTTCCGCGCTGGCCCGCGAGCATGACACGTCGCTGTGGGTGGCGATCGGAAAGATGCTCGAGCCATCGGCTTCCGGGCCGCGCCATCGCGCCGCTCAAGGATTTCCGCGCGCTGATTGAGGGACTGCAGCAGGAAGTGTCTACCGCCGCGCCGGCCGATTTGCTGCAATCGATCCTGGCATCGCAGCGGCTATCTCGACATGCTCATGAATCGCGATTCCAGCGAAGACACCGCGCGCGCCGACAACCTGCGCGAACTGGTGAACGCCATGGCCGAAGGCGCCGAGCGCGGCGAAACGCTCACCGATTTTCTGGATCGCGCCGCGCTGGTCAGCGACGCGGACAATTTCGACGAAGACGCGCTGATCACCATGATGACGCTGCACAGCGCCAAGGGCCTCGAATTCGATCACGTATTTCTGACCGGGATGGAAGAAGGAATTTTCCCGCACAGCCGCTCGCAAAACGATAATGAAGAACTCGAGGAAGAGCGCCGCCTGTGCTACGTGGGAATGACGCGCGCCAAGGAAACGCTCACGCTGACGCGCGCCGTCTACCGCCGCATGTATGGCATCGGAGCGCCTTACCGGTTCGATGCCCTCGCGTTTCCTGCAGGAAATTCCCGGCGGAGCTGATCGAGACCGCCGAGGGCTCTCTCGCCGATGCCGGCGAAACGCGCCGCTACGAGCCGGACCCCGAATACTCCTACTCCGAAGAAGAATTTACGCGCCGCATGCGCGCGCACCGTCGGCGCCCGCGCGATCAGCGAGCGACGCGCCCAGCCGAGCGCGCGCCAGCGCCGCCGCCCGCGCCTCGGGAAGGCCGGTTGCAAATCCGCTGATCGGGCAGCGCGTGCGCCACGCCACCTACGGCACCGGAACGATCATCGGCGTCGAAGGCGAAGGCGAAGACCGCAAGTTCACCGTGCGCTTTTCCGATCACGGCACGAAAAAGCTCATGGAACGATACGCGAATCTCAGCTGGGCGTGAAGGATTCTACGTAACTGTCCTGAGCAAACTCTCGCTTAACTGCTTCCGAACATGCTTCAGCGAGCGAAGAATCTCTCGTCGATTCGCAGTTAAACAAGGAGCGGATTCCTCGTCGCTTCGCTCTGAATGACGAAGTCGTGAATCCTACGCGCAGTACGCGCGCGCTTCGGCGCGACGCCCACTTGAGCGCGCGGTACACCGGGTAGCTCGCTGCCAGCACGAGGAACGTCAGCGGCGTATTCTCGCGATCGCTTGCCAGCGCTCCCACCAGAAACACGATCGAAGCCGCCAGAGCCATCGCCGTCGTCCACGGATAGCCCCAGGCGCGATAGGGCCGCTCGCGTTCCGGCATGCGGCGCCGCAGCACGAACAGCGACACGAACGACAGCGCGTAATCGGCCACGAAAAATGACGCCAGAATCGCCGCGACCCGCTCGAAGCTGAACATCGCAAAACACAGGCCCACCGCGGTGGAAAGCCACAGCGACGGCGCCGGAATTCCGCCGGCATTCACGCGCGCAAACAGCGGAAAGAAAAGCCCGTCGCGGCTCATGGCATAGAGCGCGCGGGAAGTCGCCATTTCCATGGCGTTGACGCTGCTCAAGAGGCCCACGACGACCACGACGCGAATGAAGTTGTCGCCCGCGAGTCCCAGCACGCGGCGCGCGGCAATGCCCATCGCAAAATCGCTGCCGGCAAACTCCCGAACCGAAACCAGGTGCACGATCGCCGCGTTCACCAGGAAATAGATCGCCAGGACGGAAATTACGGTGCCGAAAATCGCGCGCGGAATGTCCCGCCCCGGATTGTGAACTTCCCCGCCGAAATACACCACGCCGTACCAGCCGTCATAGGTGTAGATCACCGCCTGCAGCGCGACGATGAACGCCACGAACAGCGGCCAGCCCGCAGGCACGGCGGCGCGCGACGCCACCGCGGTCACCGGCGTCGCGTGGTGCAGAAAAGCAAACCGCGACCACCGCCAGAAACAGCACCGCCTTCAAAATCGTCGTCAGATCCTGCACGCCGCTGCCGACTCGTCATGCTTTTCCATTGCAGCAGCGCGAACAGCAAAATCACTGCCCGGCGGCAATCAGCGGCGCGACGTGGCCGATGCGCCGCGGCGGAACCATATCGGCGGTGTATTCCGCGAAGACGATCGAGACGGCGGCAAAGCTGCCCGCCGTGGAAATCCAGTCGCTCCAGCCGACAATGAATCCCGCGTAATCGCCCAGCGCGGCGCGCGAGAAATTGTATTGCCCGCCGCTTTGCGGCAGCAGCGCGCCCAGTTCGGCGAACTGCAGCGCGCCCAGCGACATGTAGATTCCGCCCGTGGCCCAGGCGGCGAAGTACAGCCACGTCGAGGGCAGCAGACGCGGCAATCTCGCCCGGCGTGCGCACGATCCCGGCGCCGATCGTGTTGCCGATGGCCACCGCAATCCCAAAACCGACGCCCAGCGTGGTGATCAGCCGGCCGCGCCCGGTGTGGGTTGTGCCCGCAGGAGTAGGTGGGGTGGCCAATAGAGTCTCGTCGCTGCGGCGGACGTCGAAAATCCATCATAGCCGAGGTCAGTCGGGGCGCAAGCGGAAGTTGGGGAACAGGTGCACAGCATGGCGCAACGTGAAAACATCGCCAGCTGAAGAATCTGCGTGGTATCGGCGACTCGTTGCAGGGGACAACGTTTTGTCGTTCTGAGCGAAGCGAAGAATCTCTCTTCGATCTAAAGTACAAGCAAAGAAACAAGGAGGGATTCTTCGCTTCGCTCAGAATGACAGCGTTTTTGGTTTTTCCACAGCGTGTTTAGCCATTCGCCTGTTCGGCATCAAGAATACGCATCCGATGCTGTTTCGCGCCCCCGCCGTCCGGCGAGCGATCTTGGACTGAAGCAAATGCCCGCCTGAAGGCGGGCGCCACTTCCGGTACAATGCGGTGCGTCATGAAACGCACACCCATTCCCGACTCCCTTTTCACCGCGCTGCCCAAGGCCGAATTACACGTTCATCTGGAAGGCTCCATCGAGCCATCCACGCTGGTCGAACTGGCGGCGCGCCACGGCGTGACGCTCAGTCCAGAGGAAACCGCTCCGCGCTACGCTCCGGGAAACTTCGACCAGTTCATCGACAATTTCATCTGGATTACGTCGTTCCTTCGCGGCCCGGAGGACTACGCGCTGATCGCGCGGCGTTTTGCCGAATCGTTGCAGCGGCAAAATGTGTTGTACGCCGAAGTGACGCTGTCCATCGGCGTGATGATCCGCCGCAATCAGGATCCCGCCGCGAATTTTGCCGCGTTGCGCGACGCCGCGGCAGCGGTTCCGGGAGTCCAGTTGAAATATATTTTCGACGCTGTCCGCCAGTGGGGCGCGGCGCCGGCCATGGAAGTCGCGCGGATCGCTGCCGAGCTGCGTTCGCCGGACATCATTGCCTACGGTATTGGCGGCGATGAACTGGGCCTGCCCACCGCTGATCTCCGTCCGGTGTACGATTACGTGGCCAGCCAGGGCATGCACCGCCTGATTCATGCGGGGGAAATTGGCGGCCCGGAACTGGTGCGCGAAGCCGTGGAAATGCTGGGCGCCGAGCGCATCGGCCACGGCATCGCAGTGATGCGCGATGAACGCACACATGGACTTCCTTGCCGCGCGCAATATTCCGCTCGAAGTCTGCCCGACCAGCAATCTTGCGCACCGGAGCGCTGGCCCGGCAAGTTGAACCGCCCGACGGCCGGATACGACCAGCATCCGCTGCCGTCCATCTTTCGCCGTGGACTTCCCGTGACGCTGTCCAGCGACGATCCGGCGATGTTCGAAACCACCGTGTCAGCGACGAATATGCGCATGCGCAGCGGATGGGACTGACTCCCGCGGAACTCGTGCAACTGGCCGAAGCCAGCTTCCATCATTCTTTTCTGGCGCCCGCGGAAAAATCCGCGATGCTTGAGAAATTTCACTCCGGCGTGGCGGCGCTGGGCTTGCTATAATGCCGCGCATGAAAGCACACGTATGGGTAATGCCGAAACGCACGGTCCTCGATCCGCAGGGGCAGGCGATTCAGCATGCCCTTTCTTCTCTGGGATTTAGCGAGGTCCGCGACGTGCGTCAGGGCAAGTTTTTTGTCCTGGAATTGAACGGCGTGGCGCGCGAAGCGGCCGAAAAGCAGGTCGAGACGAATGGCCCGCGAGATCCTGGCGAACCCGGTCATCGAAGAATTTCGCTACGAAATTGTGGAGTGAATACGGCCCAGTGCCCGGCCGCATGCTCCTCGTTTCAAGCGCGCGGACGCCCTCAGAACGATCCGCGCGAGTAACTTCCTCGATTTCACTCCGTTAGCAGCGGTTCGTTTCAGGAAACTAGCTCAGCGCTGATCCAAAACCTGTATTCCCTAGTATGTTACTCTTTTTATGCGGGCATCCTTTTTTGTTCGCCTAGCTCAAGTTTCCGGAGATGAGACTGTGTGTGGAATCGTCGGATACATCGGGTCTAAGAAAGTCGTTCCCTCTAATTCTGGATGGGTTGCGCCGCCTCGAATATCGTGGCTATGACTCAGCGGGCATCGCCGTGGTCGGCTCGGACGGCAAGGTGCAGATCCGCCGCGCGCCCGGCAAGCTGCACAATCTGGAAGAGGTGATCCGCCAGTCCCCGATCGAAGGCTCCTACGGCATCGGACACACGCGCTGGGCCACGCACGGCCGCCCGACCGAGGAAAACGCGCACCCGCATCGCGATTGCACCGGCAACATCGTCGTGGTGCACAACGGAATTGTGGAGAATTACGTCGAACTGAAGCGCGAACTCGAAAAAGAGGGCCACAAGTTCGTCACCGAAACCGACACCGAAATCATCGCCCACCTTGTGGAAAAGTACATGAAAGACGGCGGCCCGCTGGAGGACGCCGTGCGCAAGACCGTGCGGCAGCTCACCGGCGTCTATTCCCTGGCGATTCCTCTCCGCCACCGATCCCAATAAAATCGTGGCCGCGCGCACCGGACCTCCGTCCGTGATCGGCCTGGGACAAAACGAATTTTTTGTGGCTTCCGATATTCCCGCGATCCTGGCCCACACCCGGGACATGTTTTTCCTGGCCGATGGCGATATCGCCGTGCTCACCCCGCAAGGCGTGCGCGTCATGGACCTGGACGGCAACACCATCGAGCGCGCCGTGCAGCACATCACCTGGGACCCGATCATGGCCGAAAAGGGCGGCTACAAGCATTTCATGCAGAAGGAAATCTTTGAGCAGCCGCGCGCCGTGCGCGACACCCTGCTCGCCAGCGTGGCCATGGATTCCGGCAAAGTGTTTCTGGACAAAATGGACATCGCCGAGCAGGAATTCCGCGAGTTCACCAAGGTCAAGATCGTGGCCTGCGGCACCAGCTGGCACGCCGGGCAAACCGGCAAGTTCATGATCGAGAAGCTGGCGAAAATTCCCGTCGAAGTGGACTACGGCAGCGAATTCCGCTATCGCGATCCGATCGTCGATTCCAAAACGCTGACCATCTGCATCAGCCAGTCCGGCGAAACCGCCGACACGCTGGCCGCGCAGCGCGAAGCCAAGAAGAAAGGCTCGAAGACGCTGGCCATCTGCAACGTGTTCGGCTCGATGATCACGCGCGAAGCCGCCGGAACGATTCTGACGCACGCCGGACCGGAAATCGGCGTGGCCTCGACCAAGGCGTTTACCGGGCAGCTGACGGCGCTGATGCTTACTGGCGATGTATCTGGGCCAGGTGCGCGGCACGCTGACCGAAGACTGCGAAAAGCGGCTGCTGACGGAATTCATGCGCGTGCCGCACAAGATGGAAACCGTACTGCAAGGCGACGAGTCCGGTATCTACGAAAGCCTGGCGCGGACATTTCTTCCGGCACACCAATTTCCTGTATCTGGGCCGCGGCATTCACTTCCCGATCGCCCTGGAAGGCGCGCTGAAGCTCAAGGAAATTTCCTACATCCACGCGGAGGGCTATCCGGCCGGCGAAATGAAGCACGGCCCGAACGCGCTGATCGATGAAAATCTTCCGGTGGTGATGCTGGCGACGCGCGATGAAAACGATCCGGAAGCCATGACGCGCTACGAGAAGAGCGTCTCTAACATCAAGGAAGTGAAAGCGCGCGACGGCATCGTGATCTCCGTGGTTTCGGAGAACGACCACCTGGCGCGCGAAGCCTCCGACCACGTGATCGTCGTGCCGCCCACCATGGAAATGTTCGCGCCGCTGCTGGAGGTCATTCCCCTGCAGTTGCTGGCGTACCACATCGCGGTGCGCCGCGGTTGCGACGTGGACCAGCCGCGCAATCTGGCCAAGTCGGTGACCGTCGAGTAGCACAGCCACTCCTGGCCGTGCGGGGTTGTAAGCTAGCAGTTCCAGGCGACCATGAGTGGGGCTGCGATGTGAGCACGAGCTTGAAGTTCTGTAGCGGTTCGATCGAAGAGAGATTCTTCGCTTCTCTAGCATGACAGCAAAAAGTGACGTTCACTCCAGACTGAAACACCATCCGTCGCATTGCGATTTTTACTCCTCGCCACTCTCCGAATTCACGTAAGATATCTTCATTGTGAAACATTTGCTATTCGCCATCGCCGTGCTGCAATTTGTGTGGTTCGCAGCGCCGTCCATGCACGCGCAAGCGCCCGCTGCGCAGGCCCCTCCGAGCTCCGCGATCGCCTCGATTAAAGTGTCCGGGGCGGAGAAATTTCCCTCGGATCAGGTTATCGCCGCGAGCGGCTTAAAGACCGGCGACGTGGTCACCGCGGCGCAAATTCAGGAAGCTGCTGACCGGCTTTCGGCGCTCGGCATCTTTTCTTCGGCGAATTTTCACTACACGGCGAAAGGGACGGCCATCAACCTGGAATTTCAGGTGCAGGAGGCGCCGGCCTATCCGATTGTTTTCGACAATTTCCCCTGGCTGAATGCAGAGGAAATTGCCGCGGCGATTCGCAGCCGGGTAGGTCTGTTTACCGGCGAAGCGCCCGGAGACGGTTCCATCATCGAGATGATGTCCTCGGTGATCGAGGATTTACTGGCCGAGAGAAACGTCAAGGGCAGCGTGGCACATCAGCTCATTTCCGCGGCATCGGGCGACGGCATGGTCATGCAGTTTCGGCTGGAGGGCGTGGCGCTGCGTGTGCAGTCGGTCGAGTTTGGAGACGCGGCCGCAGCGGCTTCCGAGCGCCTGAAGGATCGTGTCTCGGATATCAAGGGTCAACCCTACTCTCTCTTTGCGGCGGAAGTATTTGAGAATGAGCAGATTCGCCCAATCTATGCCGCCAAGGGTTTTCTCCGCGCACAGATCGGGCCGCCGCAGGCGCGCTTGATTCCCGATGCCAACGATCCCAAGCAGAGCGCCATCGATTTATCGATACCGATCGCTCCTGGCGGGGTCTATTCGTGGAAAGGAATTTCGTGGCAAGGCAATACCGCCGTGCCGGCGGCTACTCTGGACGCGCTGACGGACCTGAAACCCGGCGACGTCGCCAATGGCATGAAAATCGCCCTGCTGTGGGAAACGACCGAGGAAGAATATGGCCGCCGCGGATACCTGGATATGAAAATCACTCCGGAGCCGCAGTATGACGACACCGCTCATTTGATTTCCTACCGCTCCACGGTGAGTGAAGGACCGCAGTACCACATGGGACAGATGATCATCACAGGGCTGTCGCTGGAAGCGGAGAAGCGCTTGCGCCAGGCCTGGCAGACTGCTCCCGGGCAGATTTTTGACGGTGGCTACTATGAGTCGCACGTCAAAATGCTTTCCAAACCTAACCGCGATATTTTTGGCGACCTGCCGGTGCACTACAACGAGCTGGGACATCTGCTGCGGCCGGATACGGACCATCACACGGTCGATGTCCTGCTGGATTTCAAGTAACCTTTGCTGGCGCGCCAGCCGAAAAATAACCCGCTCATTTGTTTTCGAGTTACAATCCACGCCTATGCAATGGCAACCCCGTGGTTCATCGATGTTTTTGGCCCTTCTTCTGGCATTGATCATGACGAACATGGCAGCGGCTCAGCAGTCAACCGGCGCGCCACCGTCCAAGGCTCCGGCTAAGAAATCCTCCCCGCCTGCATCCTCCACACCGAAGGCCAAGATAGAATCAGCTCCAACCCCGCCGGACGAAGCCGTGCCGGACCCGGACGCGGAACTGCAAATCCTGGTACGCCAGGCGGGAAACGATCCTGCCGTCCTGACCAAGAACTTGGAAGCCTATCTCGAGAGGCATCCGGATTCGCCGCGCAAGGACGCCATTTACCGCGCACTGATGGAATCGCAAATGAACCTGCATAACCCGCAGGGCGCGCTCGACTACGCGGAGAAGGTCATCGCCATCCAGCCGGAAGACAGCCAGTCAATGTACCTGGCGACAACACTGCTCGAAAGATTGCCGGACGACGCCAGCCAGTTGCGCGCCATCGACTATGACACGCGTCTGCTCGATCGTGTCTCCAAGGCCGATCCGGATTCGCGCCCGCAGCAGATGACGCTGGAAGACTGGCAGTCCGGCCGCAACAAATTCATGGTGGACTTGTACGTATTGCGCGGGCGCATCCAGCGCCACCTGCACAAGAATGATGAAGCGGTGAAGGATTTAACAACTGCCTACCACCTGGCGCCGACCGCGGAAGCCGCTTTAACACTGGGTGAAATCGCCGAGGAAAACAAGCGCGCCGACGAAGCCATCCGGCAGTATGCGGCGGCTTTCGTGCTGTCCAGCGAGCAGTCCCCGGATGACAAGAACCCGCCGCTCGACCGCGACCGCTTGCGCGCGCGCATGGGCAACCTTTGGCGTTTCTCGCATGACTCAAACGCGGGACTCGGCGACATCCTGCTCTCGGCCTACGATCGCAATCACGATGAACTAAAGGCAGAGAAGACCGACGCGCCGGTCTACAACAAGGATGTTTCCGATCCGCTGCAATTCAGCCTGCGGCACGTCGACGGCAGCCCGTCGGTGAAGCTCGCGGACTCGCACGGAAAAGTGGTAGTTCTGAATTTCTGGACGACCTGGTGCGCTTACTGTTCACAGACCGAGGCGATGCTGGGAGATTTGCGGACGAAATTTGCCGGGCGCGCCGATGTAGTTTTCGTGGCGATTAACGGCGATGAAGACGAAGCGGGTGTCGCGCCGTTTTTGATACGGGAGAAGGTTGGGGGCAACCTGGTATTCTCCGATGGAATCGATCAGGCGTTTCACGTGCAGTCGATTCCGACGATTCTGGTGCTGGATAAGGGCGGAAAAATTGCCTACCGCACACAGGGTTTTGCGCCGGATGGGTTTGCCGATCTCGCCTCAGCGGCGATTGCTAAGGCTGCAGGTGCGCAACAGTAGCACATCTCTAACGAAGTCGGCCGTGTCAAGCGGAAACGAGGCTTGGGATGCGTGTTGCCGGGCACACCCTGAGTGTCTCGTTTCCTCGATTCATTTCCGCGAGGGACCGAGTGGTCTTCGCTGGTGAAGTTTTTGTGTCCACGCCAGGCTCGGGCCCCACTTCCGTCCTCACTTCGGTGCGCCCACCAAACATCTCTCCGATCATTTCAGACCATGAGGAATTGTTCGATCTCCCCGCGACTCGGGGAGGCGGGTGGCCTCATCAGTGACTCGGTCCATGTCCAGCAGGGACCACTGTGCTACTCAGGCATTCCCGCACGGGGACACCGCCCTTCTGCCCGCCGGCAGAACTCGGTGTAGTCAATCTGGTCGCGCATCATGATCCACAGCCGAATGCCCAGCTTTCGCGCCGTGGCCACCACCGCCTTGCCCAGACCTTTCTGCACCAACTTCTTGCGATAAAACTGTTTCAATCGCGCGTCCTTGCGAGCCGCCGCCCGCGCCGCTTCCACCCACAACAGCCGCAGCAGCGGATTGCCCTGCTTGGTCAATCTTCCGGTCCGCTGTCGGCCGCCGCTGGAGTGTTCGCTCGGAATGATCCCCACGTAACTAGCCACCGCTTTCGCGTTGGGAAATCGCTGGGCATCTCCCAGGAAAACTTCCGTGGCCACCGCCGTGATCGGCCCCACGCCCGGGTGGCTCATCAACCGCCGCGACCCGTCTCGCTGCTCGGCCTGCTCCCGCACCGCTTGGTCCAACTGTTGCAGACGCTGGTTCAACTCCTGCCGCAGTTCCTGCAACTGTTGTCGCCGCGTGTCCGTGAACCCGGCCAGCGGCAGCGATTGCAATTCCTGCTGTCCCTGGCGGCTCCACAGCCTGGCGCCCCGCCGCAATCCCTGGCTCAGCGCCAACCCTTGCAGCCCGTTCTGCGTCATCACGCGCATCCGCACCAGTTGGTGTCGGTGCTGCAACAACGTCCGCAGATCGCGCTGCTCCTGGGTCGGCAACCAGATCCGCGGAAACCGCTTCTCCTCCAGCAACCGCCGAATCAACTCCGCATCCCGCCGATCGTGCTTCTGCTTCCGCGTCTCCATCTTGCGAATCGCCGCCGGATGTCCCACCTGGTACTCGATCTTCAACTCCTCCAGCAGCCGCAGAAACCAAAACATCGATCCTGTCGCTTCCAGCCCAACCAGCACCGGCTTCGGCAGCGCCGCGTAAAACTCCCGCACCGCTTCGCCTTCGTGCTCCAGCGTCTTCTCGGTCAGCTCTCCCGTCTCGACGTCCAACATCGAGATCGTTTGTTGCCGCGCATGCAAATCACAACCTATAATCCTCATCTCGGCCTCCTTCGACCCGAGCTCTGGCGCTTTAGACAGCACACAGTTTACTCGGACCGTTGTGAGGCCGACTTCGTTATGTCATCAGCGACTCTTCGCTGTGCGGTTTTTGCGATTGCAGCGATAGAATCGCTTTCGCGACAGCTTACAAAACCGCCCAGCGAAGAGTCGCTGTGCTACAAAGGCCGCGCAACTTCGCGAGCGGCGATGATTGTGTTTATGTGGATTTGCACTGTGTCGGCAACCTTGCGCGCATATCCGCCTGCCAACGTTGTCGCTACCGGAATTCTCCTTCGTCGCGCGTGCTCGAAGACCAGGCGGTCGCGCTGTTGCAATCCTTCCATGGTCAGCGCCAGACCGCCCAACAGGTCTACGCGATAGGGATCGGCACCGCCAACGTAGAAAATCAGATCGGGCGTCGCCTTCGCGAATGCACGCTGCAATCCCTTTTCGAGTGCGGCCAAATACGCTTCATCGCGCGTGCCGTCGTCGAGTCCGATGTCCTCATCGCTGGCCGGCTTGGGCATCGGATAATTATTTTCCTGATGGATGGAGAGCGTGAAGACAGAGTCATCGTCGCCAAAAATCGCGGCCGTGCCGTTGCCATGGTGTACGTCGGTATCCACCGTCATAGCCGTGCGAATTTTTCCCAATGCTTGCAGCGCGCGGATGGCGATGCCCACGTCGTGCAGCATGCAGAAACCCTCGCCGTGCCCGGGATAGGCGTGATGGAAGCCGCCGCTGAGGTTGGCGGCGAAGCCATCTTCCAGCGCCTGGCGGCCCGCCAGCGTCGAACCGCCTGCCGCGAGCCAGAATCCGTCCCGGGTGGACGGCGTCAGCGGGATTTCCAGCTTCATTCGTTCGCTGAGGGTCAGCGAATCGGTTTTCAATTTCTGCACGTAGGCTGCGGTGTGCACGCGCAAAACATCTTCGTCGGGAGCAGGATCAGGCAGCAGAAAATCGCCGGGATCGGCAATGCCTTCGGAGAGCAACGCGTCATGAATCATGCGAAATTTTTTGGATGGAAAAACGTGCGAGCCGAGATCCAGATCGTATCCCGGATGATAAATGATCTTGAACGGCAGCATCGATTCGGGGCTTCTAGTGGCACAAGCTTCAGCTTGTCAGCCTACTTTCGCGCCGACCAGGTCGCTGGGCTGAACAGGTTGCGGAAAAACTACATCTCTTTGTCACTCTGAGCGAAGCGAAGAATCTCTCTTCGATCTAAGTGCAAGCAAAAGAACAAAGAGGGATTCTTCGCTCCGCTCAGAATGACAACGTTTTGAGTTTTTCCTCAGCCTGAGAAGCCTGTCCTACTTTTTAATTATCGCGGTCCAGAATGAAATCGGGAACCGTGCGCAGGGCGCGTCCGAAATCGGAGTTCGCATTGCCGTTGAGGCAGGCTTTGGCGCGGGCCGCAAAATCGAGCGCCGCGGCGCGGGTTCGATCCAACGCTCCGGAACCGTGTACCAACGCGGTGATTTCCTCCGGCCGCACGCTGTCGAAGCCTTTTTCTTCCAACACGGTGCGCACCAGGCGCTTCCCTGTCGCGCCGTCGCTTTCCAGAGCGTAGATCAACGGCAGGGTGACCTTTCCCTCTTTCAGGTCGCTGAGCACCGGCTTGCCCAGCTTTTCGGGAGACGCGGTAAAGTCGAGCACATCGTCCACCAGTTGAAACGCGAGGCCGGCATAGTGGCCGTAGTCGGCCAGGGCCTGTTCACCAGCATCGTCGAGATTCCCCAGGACCGCGCCGAGGCGCGCGCATCCGGCAAACAGGCACGCCGTCTTGCGCGCGGCCAGTTCGATGGCATCCTGCTCGGTCAAGTCCATGCGGCCCAGCTTGGCGAGTTGCACCAGTTCGCCTTCCACCATGTTTTGCGTCAGTTCGATCAGCACATCCAGAATCTTGAAATTACGCTCAGTCAGCGCCATCTGGAAGGACTGCATGTATAGCCAGTCGCCCGCCAGCACGCTGCGATGGTTGCCCCATCGGGAATTCGCAGACGGGCGTCCGCGGCGCGTATCCGCGCCGTCGATCACATCGTCATGAATCAAGGTGGCGCTATGGATCAGTTCCACCACCGCGCCCAATCGAATGGCGCTGCCGCCCCTGTAGCCCGCGTATCCCGCGGAAAGAAGCAGCAGGGCGGGACGAAGGCGCTTGCCGCCGCCGGCCAGCAGATAACGCGAAATTTCCGCCACCGGTTCAATGGCGGAGCCATTCTGGAGCGCAAGCTCCTGCTCGACCTTCACCAGGTCGTCGCGTACAAGATCGAAAATTTCCTTCGCCGTCAGAAGTGAGATGACAACCCCCCAGAAATTGAGCCACTGCCATTTCCACTGCGCGTGCCCGCCCGCTCCAAGCCGAAGAAGCGCCGGAAGTTTGCCGAGGTAATATCGGCGACCTGGTTCGCAGGCAAGTCTCTCACATTCCCGATGGTTCGCGCCACTTCCGCGACGTAGGCGGGCTCGTTTCGCCGGCCGCGATGCGGCTGCGGCGCCAGGAACGGCGAGTCAGTTTCCACCAGCAGCCGGTCCAGCGGAATCTCGCGCGCGGCGTCGCGCAGGTTCTGCGCTTTCGGATACGTAACGTTGCCGGCAAAGGAAATCAGAAAACCCATGTCCAGGCCGGCGCGCGCTTCGTCCGGAGTTCCGGCAAAGCAGTGAAAGATTCCGCCCAATCCGGAGGGCTTCCAGTCTTCCTGGAGGATTTTCAGGCAGTCGGGCCACGCTTCGCGGCAGTGGATGATGATGGGCCGTCTCGCGGCTCGCGCCAGCTCCAACTGGCGTCGGAAAACCTGCTGCTGAATGTCTCGCGGAGAGTGGTCGTAGTGATAATCGAGGCCGATTTCTCCCCAGGCAATCAGGCGCGGGTACTGCGCCAGGCGGTTTAGCTCGGCGTAATGGGCTTCGGTGGCGTGCTGGGCTTCATGCGGATGAATTCCGGCCGCGGCATAGATCCAGTCGTGCGACTCCGCATACGCCAGCGCGGCTCCGAGTTTCTCGAGTTCGGGGCCGTTGCCAATCGCCAGAATGGTGCCGACGCCCGCGGCGCGCGCGCGTTCGAACATGGCATCGCGATCCGCGTCAAAGTCGGAAACGTCCACGTGCGCGTGTGAATCGATCAGGTCCATGTCTTTAGTAGGATACGCTCAACGATCTGCGGAAAAGTTGCCCTGTTTTGTCATCGCTGAGCGGAGCGAGGAATCTCTCCTGGGTTTGTGCGGTCGTGCGCACATCGATCGAAGAGAGATTCTTCGCTCCGCTCAGAATGACAGCCTTTTCTAAATCGGATTGAATGAAGTTGGCGCTACTTCAGCCGCGCTCCGACTGGCACGTCCTCGAGGAACCCGGCCAATACCGGCGCGCCATCTGGCAGCGACGCCGCGACAATCATGCCGTTGGATTCCACGCCGCGCAGTTTGCGCGGAGCCAGGTTGGTGACCACCACCACTTTGCGTCCCACCAGTTGCTCGGGCTTGTAGGCAAGAGCGAGTCCGGCGACAATCTGGCGGACTTCGTCTCCGATATCCACCTGCAACTGCAGCAGCTTGTCAGCGCCCGCTACGCGATCAGCGGCCTTCACCAGCCCCACGCGCATCTCCACTTTTGCAAAGTCTTCAATGCCGATCTTTGCCGTGGCCACGGCTCCTGCTCCCGCCGCCGCGGCAGGCGCCGCGGCTGGGGCCGTTGCAGCCGCTGCCGGAGCGGCCGTCGTGGCCGGCGCGGGTGCTGCCGGTGCTTTGCCTTGTTCCTGTTCCATAGCTTCAATCCTCGCAATCGTTTCGGATTTATCAACGCGCGGGAAAATTCCTTCGGGCTTCCCCGTTTTCGTTCCGGCCTTGAGTTGCCCCCAGGCCAGCTGATCCATCTGCACTCCGCTGAGTTGTTCCCTCTGCCCCAACTGGATCCAGATTTTTTGGGTGGCCTCCGGGAGAACGGGATGCGCCAGTACCGTAACCATTCGCAAGCCTTCCGCGGCCGTGTACAACACCGCCGCGAGGCGATCGCGGTCCTCGGGTTTTTCCGCCAGCTTCCAGGGCTTCTCAACGGTGATGTATTTGTCGATCATGGCCACGATTTCCCAGATCGATTCCAGCGCCAGCGAAAAACTGAACCGGTCGTACAGCTGCATCACTTTGGTCAGCGCTTCCGTGGCAAATTCCGCGGTGGAAGGGACGTCACCTACGCCTGCGTTCGGCTTCACGGGGGCGGGTATTTCTCCTCCGAAGTAACGCTCGATCATGGTCAGCGTGCGGCTGGCAAGATTCCCCAGGCCGTTGGCCAGGTCGCTGTTGTAGCGCGTAATCAGGGCATCGTAGGAAAAACTGCCATCCTGCCCGAACACGATCTCGCGCAGTAAGTAGTAACGCAGCGGCTCGACTCCTAGCGCCTTGACGATGGGCAAGGGCTTGACGACGTTGCCGCGCGACTTGCTCATCTTTTCGCTGTCAAACAGCAGCCAGCCGTGCGCCCAGATTTTTCCGGGCAGCGGCAAGTCCGCAGCCATCAGAAAGGCGGGCCAGTAAACGGCGTGAAAGCGAATGATTTCCTTGCCCACCAGATGCAAATCCGCGGGCCACAGGCCACGCTGGTCAAAATCCGGCCCGCCCACGGCGCTCAGGTAGCCGATCAGCGCGTCAAACCACACGTAAAAGACGTGCGGCGCTTCGCCGGGCACGGGAATGCCCCAGCGAATCGTGGTGCGGGTGATGGACAGGTCCTTGAGCCCGCCGTTGACGAAGCTAAGCACCTCGTTGCGGCGGCTCTCCGGCTGGATGAAATCCGGATTGGCAGCATAGAAATCGAGCAGCTTCTGCTGAAATCCGGAAAGCTTAAAGAAGTAGTTTTCTTCGGTAACCGTTTCGGTTGGACGGCCGCAAGTGGGGCAAGCGTCGCCAGGTTGCGCTTCTACGACGTAGGCGTTGTCATGAATGCAATATTGCCCGGTGTAGCTGCCCTTTTCAATGAAACCATTATCGCGGCAACGCTGGAAAAGCCACTGGACGGTGCGGTGATGCTTGGCATCTGTGGTGCGAATGAATTCGTCCACAGGAATACCAAGATCGTCCCAGAGCTGGCGCCACTGTTTGGCCATCTCGGACGAAAAATCGAGCGGAGACTTCCCGGCCTTTTCGGCGGAACGCTCGACATTCACGCCGTGCTCATCAACACCCGTGGTCATGAAAGCGTCGAACCCGCGCATACGCTTGTAACGGCGTATGGTATCCACGACGATCGTCGAGTAGGCGTGGCCGATATGCGGCATGCCGTTCGTATAGTAGAGCGGCGTGGTCAGATAGTATTTCGGCTTGACTCGGGCGGCGCTCATTCGTATTTTCCGTTGAAAGGGCGAAAACTTACGGCAGTCAGTCTGGTTGCCAGCGTGATTGTAAACGCGATGGTCACCTTGATTTTCACCGTGGGTTGATCGCTTTGAGTCGTCCAGCCGTGCATTGTATGTGCGGTTCGAGACAAGATTTTGGGTGAACCCTCACGAAGGCAGGCCGCCAGTGAAACGCGGCACGATCCACACCGCAATTTCGAATTTCGATAGTAAGCGGGCCACTGGATGCTGTCAAATCCTCGCCGGCGCCGGTTCGAATTGGCCAGGATTTTCGTGGTCGGACTTTTTTTCCGCCTATGCACCCCATCCGGCTCGCAACCGACAAAAAAGAAAGGCACCCGTGAATCGGGTGCCTTTCGAACTCGGGCCGAACGAAAAAACGGATCGGTGAAAGACCAGCCGACTTAATCCTGCGCCGGAGGTGGCGGAGCCATTTCGCCCGCACCGCGATGTCCCTTGCCAACCGGGCCGCCCTGAACCTGTGTAAACGAAGGATCGGGAGTAAACAACGAAGCCGCCGGCGACTGGCCGATTCCGGAGAGCTGATACGTCGTGGTTCCAAAGCGCGGATCGGTGTGCGTGTTCTCCAGGAGCAACTCCAGCGCCGTGGAATACCAGCGCTCGGAAGTGATGACGAGGGCGTTCGTGTTTCCGATCGCGCCCGCGGGAATCGTTCGCGTGGTCTGCTTGTCATCCACTGGATAGACCGTCTTCGAAACCGGATCGGTATAGCTTCCGTTGGGATTGTCGTTCACGGTTTCGTCGTTGGACGCCATATTCTTGGGACCGCCCATTTTTCCATCGTGCTTTGGCCCATGCTCGCGAATCGGAAACGCCTGGTAGGTTCCTTTGGTCACGTTGACGATGTACTGCTCGCCCTTGGTGACGTTGCGGATGTAGATGAACTCCTGCGTTTTGCCGGAAGCAGCCCAGGGACCCAGCGCCGGAAACTTCACGTCCCGGTACGTGCTGCCGTCCGCGCCGCGCGCGAATGTGCCGGTAGTCGTGTTGGTAATCGTGTTGCCCGGCAGCGTCTCCGTGCGGGTGATCGTGATCGTGGCCTGAACCGGCTTGCCGGTCACGGTCTTGCCGCCGAATCCGCCCATCAAGCCGCCGAATTCAAACATTCCCGCCGCCGGACCGCGGCCTCGTCCGCCAAAGTCTCCCGGAGGCGGAGGCCCCTGGGCGCTGACCACCAAGGCAGCGCCCGCCAGCAACATCCCCAGCATGCCAGTGCCACGAATTACGCTTCGCAAGGATTTCCTCCATCCAACGGCATTGCACTCAGACTCGATGTCAAAAAAACCTTTTACGCGCGATCACTGAATCAGCTTCACGCCCCGCGGCCAGCCGTCTTCACCGACCAGGACGTCCGCCAGAATCAAATCTTCATCCGGAGTTTCCGCGACCGGATAGCCAAGCTGCGCGAGAGAGGACCGCGTTAATTGCACGCGCACGATCATTCCAGGGTCGTCCGAATTCATCGCTCCGGTGTAAGGCACGGGCACGAAGTCAGATGTTGCGTACGAGCCGCTCGCCTCCGATCCCGCGGCCGAAGAATTTTCCAACGCGGCATCGGCTACCAGCGTCGCCGCGTCCTGCGTCTCCGGTTCCTGCGCCTTGGCATCCATCGGCGCATCCGATTGCGAAGCCACGTCTTTCTTCGGCGCCTGGGGAGACTGTGCCGGCGAGCGTCCATTTATGGTCCATAGAAAAATGAGCAGCACCGCCGCGGCGGCCCCCACGCTGGCCCATTCCAAGGTGCGCACCCATCTCGATCGCCGCCGCTGGCCGCGGAACGATGTCCGCAAGCAGAGCCTCAACGCGGGCAGGAGTCTCCGGCTCACTGGAATTTTCAGCCAGCCGCTGCGTGGCGTCGGCGAGCATGGAGGCATCCGCCATCCGCTCCGTGCAAAGATCACAGTGCGCGGCGTGCTCCAGGGCCGCTTCGCGCAGATTCACATCCAGCAGTTCCATGCGCACGAACGCGTGAACAATTTCGTCGAATTCCCGGCATGTCATTTCCGTCATCGCTTTTCTCCCGGGCGCGCCCAATTTGCTTTGGCTCCCGTTCGTGCTGGTCGCAGCTTGTCGAGCAAAATCGACCGCGCCCGATTCAGCCTGGACCGAACCGTTCCCACCGGACACTCCAACAGAACCGCCGCTTCGCTGTAACTCTTGCCCTCCAGATCGCAGAGCGTCACCGGTTCGCGATAATGATCGGGCAGCGTCAAAATCGCGTCCCGCAGCAACTCCGCAACTTGCGCGCGCTCCAAACCTTCCTGGAGCATTTCGGCGGGGCCAGCCGTCTCAGGTGCGTGGCCATTCCCGTTTGACCGCCAGGCATCCGCGCCCTGCGCCGAGGAAAGACCGCCTCCGACTTCATCGGAAAGCGGCACGTAGCGGCCTTCTCTCTCGTGCAGCTTGCGCAAATGATTGCGCGCAATTCCGAAAAGAAACGCTGCCGGCGCGCCCTTGGCCTCGTCATACTTGCCAGTGTGCCGGATCAACGTTAAAAACGTTTCCTGCACCACGTCGGCAGCGGCCTCAGGGCTGCCGCTCATGTGCAGCGCGTAGCGGTACAGTCCGCCCTGATGACGGCGGTAAAACTCCAGGAAAGCGTCTTCGTCGCCCGCCCCAAGACGCCTCAACAGCTCAACGTCGCGTGTCTCGAGTGGTTCTACCATCTACCCCGATTGGAAGACTTTCCCGCGCCCACGTTATGAATTACGTTGCAAGGCATGGAAAGTTCCACTTTCTTGGCCATCCGGCCAGAGTCAGTTCAGATTGCGCACAACCGCCCCAGTATAGTCTTGCAGGCTCACCTGTGGCGGCCCGGTTGATAGAACACGCCTTGACTGGAATGAGTTGCGCCCGGCTGTTAAGATGCAGGTACGCCAAGAAACGCCTTATCGGTAGATTCCATCGAATGAAAAAGCCGGCCGGCACGGAGGCAATGGATATGACAGAGAACTTTTACCGCCGGATTCGACCCCTGCTCTGGATAGCTCCGCTGGCCGTGGGCCTGGTGTTTGCCTCTGGATCCGCCGCGCAAAATTCGGGCGGTGCACCCCAAATTCTAAAAGGCGAAGGATCCTTTAACGACTGGAATAACGAACGGCCCGGCAACCGTTACATGATCAAGGCCGGCGACTTGCCCAAGCCGTACGCGACGGACTCCGCGCCCAACCAGTCGAAAGTGGTTCCACGGCCCGCGGATGCCTGGCCGAAAGTTCCCGCCGGCTTCAAAATCGATCAGGCGCTCACCGGCCTGGACTCGCCGCGCACGATCGTCACGGCTCCGAACGGAGACTTGTTCGTGGCGGAAAGCGATCCCGGACGAATCCGCGTGCTGCGCGGGTTCGGCGCGGATGGCAAGGTAACGACGAACGAAGTATTCGCCGGCAATCTGACCATGCCGTACGGCATCGCGTTTTACCCGCCGGGACCGAATCCGCAATTCGTCTACGTCGGCAACACCAATTCCATTGTGCGTATTCCATACAAAAATGGAGACCTTAAGGCGAGCGGCCCTGCGCAGACGATTGTCCCCAACATTCCCGGCGGCGCCAAGTACGGCGGCGGACACTGGACGCGCAGCCTGGCGTTTTCGAAAGACGGAAAGAAACTCTATGTGGGCGTAGGTTCAAAGGCCAACGTCAGCGACGACGAAGCATCGGAAGCCAATCGCGCGGATGTTCTGGAGTTCAATCCGGACGGCAGCGGGCAACGCATCTACGCCGCCGGCGTGCGCAACGCCTCCGGCCTGGCGATGCATCCGCAGACCGGCGAGTTGTGGGTGGCGGTGAACGAGCGCGACGCGCTGGGCGACGATCTGGTTCCCGACTATGTCACGCACATTCAGGAGGGCGGGTTCTACGGCTGGCCGTGGTATTACACGGGGCCGAACCAGGATCCGCGATTCGCGGGGAAACATCCGGAACTGAAAGAGAAAGTGATTGTCGCGGACGTGTTGCTGCAGTCGCACTCCGCTCCGCTGAATCTGGCATTTTACGAAGGCAAACAATTCCCTGCCGAATATCGCGGCGATGTCTTCGTGACCTCGCACGGTTCGTGGAATCGCGCGCACCGCACCGGATACAAGGTGATCAGGCTGTACGCGCCGAACGGAAAAGCAACCGGCGAATACCAGGACTTCGTCACCGGGTTCGTGGTGGATGATGCCAACGTGTGGGGCCGCCCGGTAGGAGTAACGGTGGCGAACGATGGCTCGCTGGTCTTCACGGACGATGCGTCCAACAGCGTGTGGCGCGTGACGTACACGGGAAAGTCGTCCGGAAATTAGCGGCTTCTTTGAGGCCGATTTCAGCAACCACAGGAAAGCCCAAAAGAGAGGTCGATTGTCATTCTGAGCGCAGCGAAGAATCTCTCTTCGATTGCCGCCCCGCCGCGGACTTACATCTAGCCAGCAGAAACCAACGCAGCGATTCTTCGCTGTGCTGAGAATGACGAAATATGTTGTGCGCATATTCCCCTTCTCACTTCCGGCCCGCGTTCCTTATAATCACAGTTTCTCCACCTGGACAGGAGTCCCTTGGTACACGTTCTCGTAGCCCAAATCCGTGCCGCGCTCGCGGCTCATATCCGCCAGCACTACAAGCAGGACGTGACCATCGTCACGGAAAAGCCTCCGCGCATTGAAATGGGCGAAGCCTCTTCCCCCATCTGCTTTGAACTGGCCAAGCGGCTGAAACGCGCACCGCGGCAGATCGCGCAGGAAATCGCAGTGGCGCTGAAACCGATGGAGGGCGTGGCGCGCGTGGAGGTTGCCGGCGCGGGATACATCAATTTTTACTTTTCACGCGCCGCGTTTCTGGCGGAAGCACTGAAAGAAGCAGATGCGACGCGCGCAGGAGCCGCTCCCGATGCGCCCAAGTGCATCGTCGAACACACCAACATCAATCCCAACAAGGCCGCGCACATCGGGCACCTGCGCAACGCCGCGCTGGGCGATACGTTTGTGCGCATCCTGCGGCGCGCCGGAAAGCGCGTGGAGGTGCAGAACTATATCGACAACACCGGCGTGCAGGTTGCCGACGTGGTGATCGGTTTCCTGCACATCGCACAAAAATCTCCGGCGGAAGTGCGCGCAATGGCCGCCGAGCCGAAATTTGACTATTACTGCTGGGATTTGTACGCCAGCGTCTCGCGCTTTTTTGAAGAAGACAAAACGCGGCTGGCGCTGCGCGGCGAAACGCTGCACTCGATCGAGGCGGGCGCGGGCGAAGCCGCGGAGATGGCAAATATCGTCGCGCCGGCCATCGTGCGCTGCCACTTGCACACCATGGAGCGGTTGGGCATCGAGTACGACTTGCTGCCCCGCGAGAGCGAGATTCTGCACCTGAAGTTCTGGGACGCTGCTTTTTCATTGCTGAAAGAGCGCCAGGCCATTCACCTGGCCGAGTCCGGGAAAAATGCCGGGTGCTGGGTGATGCGCATGGACGAAAGCGGCGTGGAGGCCGACGCCAGCGCCGGCGATGATGACGCGAAAATCATCGTGCGCTCGAATGGCACGGTTACTTACGTCGGAAAAGATATCGCCTACCAGCTCTGGAAGTTCGGCATGCTGGGGCGTGATTTTCACTACCAAACTTTTTATCGCTATCCCGCTGGACACACTGTTTGGGAAACCACCGCGGCCGCTGGAGATTCGTCGGCGCCGCCCTTTGGGAAAGCCGCGATCGTGTACAACGTGATCGATGCGCGGCAGGCCTACCTGCAGAACGTGGTCGTCGCGGGACTGCGCGCGCTCGGCTACCAGGAGCAGGCGGACCGGTCGGTTCATTTTTCCTACGAAATCGTGGCGCTCACTCCGCGCTGCGCCGGCGAACTGGGTTACACGCTGAGCGAGGAAGACGCGAAAAAGCCTTACGTGGAAGTCAGCGGCCGCAAGGGCCTGGGCGTGAAGGCGGACGATCTGCTGGACCAACTGGAAGCGGCGGCGCGCGAGGAAGTGGACCAGCGCCATCCGGATTCGCCCGACATGGAACGGGCGGCCATCGCACATTCCATCGCGATTGGCGCGCTGCGTTATTTTCTTTTGAAGTTCACGCGCACTGCCATCATCGCATTCGATTTCAAGGACGCTCTCAGCTTTGAGGGTGAGACTGGACCCTACTGCCAATATGCCGTGGTGCGCGCGCGAAACATTTTCCGCAAACTGCGCGAACAACAGCCGGACTTCGATCCCGCGTCTCTGGAAAAGGTAGACACCTCCGCAGCCGCAGCGTTGTTTGGCGGGGCGGAAGGAAATTCGTACTGGGAGGTCGTCTTTTTAGCGGCCTCACTCGATACGCAGATTGACGCGGCGGTGGGTGCGCAGGAACCGGCTTTCGTTGCCAAATATGCGTTTCAGCTGGCGCAGGCTTTTAATATGTTCTACCACCATCATCACATCCTCACGGAAAGCGACGCGGGCAAGAAGACATTTTTGCTGCAGGTAAGCCGCCTGGTGGAAGTGCAACTGGTCGCTGCGCTGGAGTTGCTGGGGATTGAGTCGCCGGAAAAAATGTAGGATTTGTGGTGGCGGCTTCGCGATCTGCTGAAAAACTGAGGATGCGAAGGCCCGAACCAACCCGCAGAGCCTGGGCTCGCTTATGGAAAACCACAGGCTGAAGCCTGTGCTACCGGGCGCCTTCGTGGGGTGGTAGCACAGACTTCAGTCTGTGGGTTTTCGGACGTTTAAACGCTCGAGCGCAAGCTGAAGCATGCGCCACTGAGTTTCATCGACTTTCTGTATGACTCGCCACGCACAACTCTCCGCGAAGTTCCGCCTTCGGCCGATCGGCGTTATTCGCTCCACGGTCACGGATCGCAGCAAGGCTGCCAAGCAGGGCTCAGAAGGCGCGCCCGACGTCTGGTTGGAGTTGAAAAAGTTCGCGCTGCCCTGCCTCGACGGACTGGTGGCCGGGCAGGAAGTGGTCGTCATCACCTGGCTGCATAAAGCGCGGCGCAACACGATGAAGGTTCATCCGCGCTCGGACGCGCAGCGACGGCTGATGGGAGTGTTCGCTACGCGGTCGCCCGACCGCCCGAATCCGCTCGGGTTGCACCACGTCACGATCCGCAAAATTTCCGGCCACAGGCTCCGTATCGGCCCCATGGAAGCGATCGACGGCACGCCCGTGGTGGACATCAAGCCCGTACTCTGTCCGTGAGTGCGAGCAGGCGGCGCAAGATCGCTCCCTCCCGAAATTCGATCCAGCCCCAGGACACACCCCGACCGTTGAGCCGACCGAGTTTGGATTTGCAGGTTAACTGCGCTACCGTTACGGTAGCGCAGGAGCACCAATGCAAAAGCGAAAACTGGGCAGAAGCGGATTGGAAGTCTCGGCCATGGGCCTGGGATGCATGGGAATGAGTTTTTCTTACGGGCCTCCTAAAGATAAGGCGGAGATGACTTCCCTGCTCCACGCGGCCGTCGATCGCGGCGTCACGTTTTTCGATACTGCGGAAGTTTATGGCCCATACATCAATGAAGAGCTTGTGGGCGAAGCGCTCGCGCCCTTCCGCAAAGACCTGGTAATCGCCACTAAATTCGGCTTCGATCTGGGCCCGGGCCGCGATCCTCGCGGAATGCAGGGCCCTCCGGGCGTGAATAGCCAGCCGGCGCACATCAAATCCGCGGTTGAGGGCTCGCTGAAGCGGCTCAAGGTGGAAAGCATTGATCTGCTCTATCAACACCGCGTCGATCCCAACGTGCCTATCGAAGACGTCGCGGGAGCGGTGAAGGAACTGATTCAGGCCGGCAAAGTGAAACACTTTGGCCTGTCCGAAGCGGGGCCGAAAACCATTCGCCGCGCGCATGCCGTGCAGCCGGTCACCGCGCTGCAGAGCGAATACTCGTTGTGGACCAGAACTCCCGAAAAAGAAGTGATCCCGACGGTTGAGGAACTCGGCATCGGATTCGTGCCGTACAGCCCTTTGGGAAAGGGTTTCCTTACGGGCGCGATCGATGAAAGCACCAAGTTCGAAAGCAATGATTTCCGCAGCACGCTGCCGCGCTTCACTCCGGCGGCGCGCAAAACGAATCAGGCGCTGATCGATCTGCTCGGGAGCATCGGAAAGCGCAATCAGGCCACGCCCGCGCAGCTCGCGCTGGCCTGGCTGCTGGCGCAGAAACCGTGGATGGTCCCAATTCCCGGCACGACCAAGCTCAATCGCCTGGAAGAAAATATCGGCGCAACCGAACTGGAACTGACTGCCGCTGATCTGCGCGACATTGACGCCGCCGCGGCAAAAATCCAAATCGAGGGCAACCGGTATCCGGACCGGCTGGAAAAGATGACCGGGCTGTGAAACGTGTCTGCAGTGCCGCGAATTGTTGAAATCGAGACTGCCGATCAAGCGAGGAAATACAAATGGAAATTAAACGCGTTGGGTCGACACCTTCCGGCAAGGGGCCGGCCGAGTGGTTCACCGGCACCGTGCGGATGGATCCGCTCATTCAATCCGCCGAACCGGCGCGCCTGCAAGGCTCCAGCGTAACTTTCGAACCGGGCGCGCGAACGGCCTGGCACACTCACCCGCTCGGACAGACGCTGATCGTCACGGCCGGCTGCGGACGCGCGCAGCGCGAAGGCGGCCCGATTGAGGAAATTCGTCCAGGAGATGTAGTGTCGTTCGCCCCTGGCGAAAAACACTGGCACGGCGCCGCGCCGACCACGGCCATGACGCACATCGCGCTCCAGGAAAAACTGGACGGGAAAGTAGTCGATTGGATGGAAAAGGTGACGGACGAGCAGTACGGGAAGTAACCGAGTAGCACAGACTTCAGTCTGTGGGGCTTTCTTGGGTGAACCACGTTCGAATGTGCGGGCACAAAAATCCACAGACTGAAGTCTGTGCTACTGAACCCACAATTTCACCCCGGCGACTTCAATCCTGAAGCACTGCCAGATCCATCTCTCCGAGCCGCTCGCGATCGCCCACCACTTCCACGGTCGCAATTTTCCCATTGCTGAGCGTGAAGCGCAGAACCCGGAACAGGCGGCCGCGCGGCGCGACAAGCACTCCCACAGTGCCATCCACCAGTGCCGCTTGCGCGAATCGCGCGCCACGCGCGAAGGTGATCGCTTGCTTCGCCCAGTTCTCCGCGCCGCGAACTTCCCGCGCCACTCCGCCCACGGCAGACGCGGCGTCCGCCCGGACCACGAGTTCCGGATCGAGCACGGCAATCAGCCCCTCGAAATCGCCGCCTCGCAGCGCTGCGAGAAACGCGTCAATCACTTCTCGCTGCTGCTTGAGGTCGGCGTTCGAAGCTTTTTCCGCGCCCTGCACGCGCCGCCGGGCGCGACTCGCAAGCTGCCTCGCAGCATCTGGCGAGCGCCCCACCAGCGACGCAATCTCTTCAAAGGGCACGGCGAACATATCGTGCAGCACGAATGCCAGCCGTTCCGCGGGATCTAGCGTTTCCAGCACCACGAGAAGCGCCAGCCCAACAGACTCGGCTAACAGCGCTTCCTGCTCCGGGTCGGGCGCCTGCCGCGTGCCGCAATTGGTGCGACAACCGGCTCGTCGTCGAGAGTTTCCTCGCGCAGTGACTTCCGCGAACGCAGCATGTCCAGGCAAACCCGCGCGACGATGGTGGTAAGCCACCCGCCAAAGTTCTCTATTCCGTGCGCGCCGCTGCGGCTTACCTTCAGCCAGGATTCCTGCACGGCGTCGTCGGCTTCGCTGAGCGAACCGAGCATCCGGTAAGCCACTCCACGCAAGTGCCCGCGATTCTGTTCGAACTGTTCCGCCAACAAATTATTTTCGCCCATCGGTCACATTTCCCCAGCGTGCTTCGTCATGGTTATGACGAACGAAACCCAGTCAATGTGACAAGGAGAGAGACAACTATGCAAGCACGAATGAAAAACCTGATAGCACTGATTCCCGACGCTCTGCCGGCCTTGCTGGCCCTGAACAAGGCTTCCGAAAACGGCCTGCCCGCGGCCACTCGCCAACTGGTGCACCTGCGAGCCAGCCAGATCAATGGCTGCAGCGTCTGCGTGGATATGCATGCCCGCGAACTGAAGAACTCGAAGGAATCGGACGAGCGCGTTTTCACCGTGGCCGCCTGGCGCGATGCGCCTTACTTCACGGACGCCGAACGCGCGGCCCTGGCCCTTACCGAGGCCGTGACCCGGCTCAGCGACCGCCCCGATCCCGTGCCCGATGAAATCTGGAACGAAGCCGCCCGCCACTATGACGAGCACGCGCTCGCGGCCCTGCTTCTCCAGATTTCTGTCATCAACGTCTTCAACCGGATCAATGTCGCCACGCGGCAAGTTGCCGGCGAGTGGGCAAAATCGGAAGAAGCGAAGAAATATGTGAAGACGGGAGCGGGAGGTAGGTAGCAAGCACAAGCCTCGGTGGCACGGAGGTAAGCAGCGCGGAGTAAAGCAGCACGGAGTAACTCAGCAAAGAGTTCAGTCTGTGGGGGTCTTCTTGGCTAAGGCATGGCAGCTTCTGCCCCGGCCAAAACCCAGAGACTAAACAGGCCGCGGAAAAATAAAAAACGCTGTCATTCTGAGCGAAGCGAAGAATCTCTCTTCGATCGAAGTGCGAGCAATAAAACAAAGAGAGATTCTTCGCTTCGCTCAGAATGACAAAACGGATAGATTTTACGCAACCCCTAGAGCCTGGGCCGCCGTGGCCGAACGCCGTCGTAATCCTCTGAATTATTTCTCCGCGCCATTTCGCACGCCGAACTTCATCGCCAAATCCACCAGCGTCCGCACCGCCACGCCTGTGGCGCCTTTCGCGTTCCATGGCCTGGTGTCGTCCTGCGTGGCTGTGCCGGCGATATCCAGATGAATCCACGGCGTGTCGCCGGTGAATTCCTTGATGAACATGGCGCCGATGCTGGCGCCGCCGCCCTTGCCGTTCCCGGTATTCAGCATGTCGGCAATGCTGCTGCGCATCATGTCGCGGTATTCATCGTCGATGGGCATGGGCCACATTTTTTCGCCGGCGACCTTGGCGCTGGCAAGAAGTTGATCGGTGAAAGACTGGTCGGATCCGAAAACGGCAGTGTTGACGTAGGAGAGGGCCACGACCACCGCGCCCGTGAGCGTGGCGGCGTCGATCAGGTGGGTACAGCCCAGTTGTTTCGCGTAAGTGACGGCGTCGGCCAAGACCAGGCGGCCTTCGGCGTCGGTGTTGCCGACTTCAATGGATTTTCCGGACATGGAAATTTGTACGTCGCCCGGTTTCTGGGCACGCCCGCCGGGCATGTTTTCGCTGGAAGGAATCACCGCGATCACTTTGCACTGCGGCTTCAGTTTGGAGAGCGCGCGCATGGTGCCGATCATGGCCGCGCCGCCGCACATGTCGTACTTCATTTCTTCCATTCCCTTGGACTGCTTCAGGGAAATTCCGCCGGTGTCAAACGTGATGGCTTTCCCCACCAGTCCGAGGACCGGAGCGTCCGGATTTATTTTTTCCGGCGTGTAAGTGATGACGATCATGCGGGGCGGCTCGGCGCTTCCCTGCGCAACGGAGAGCAGCGCGCCCATTTTCAGCTCCGTGATTTTGTTTTCGTCCAACACTTCCACGGCCAGGCCCGCTTCGCGCGCCATGGCGGCTGCGCGATCGGCCAGGATGCGCGGAGTCAGTTTGTTGGACGGCTCGTTGCCCAGTTCGCGCGCGAAGTTTTGCGATTCGGCGATGATGCGCCCTCGCGCCAGGCCGCGATCGGCGTCGGCCCGCGAGGAGTCATCCCAGCCGGCCAGTGCGGCGGAAACGATCTCGTTGCCCGGCTTCTTGTCGGTGCGGTATTTGTCGGAATCAAAATTGGAGAGGATCATGCCCTCGGCGATGGCTTGCGCGGCGGCTGCGCCGCGATCCTCCTCGCGCGCCACAAACGCCAGCGTCTTAACCTGGCGCGACTTCAGCGAACGCACGGCGGTCCCGGCAATGCGCCGCAATTCCGTCGTGCCGAATTTCGATTTCTTCCCCGCTCCGAGGATCAGCAGGCGCTGCGCGGCCAGGCCTTGCGGGTAATACAGCAGCGTGGATTCCAGAAATTTTCCGGCCAACTCTCCCGAAGCGGCCAGCTTGGAGAGCGCGCCGCCCGTGGCTTGATCGAGTTGGGCGAGGATGCCATCGGACGGCTTCTCCTGCTCGAAGAGGTAAGCGACGAGTGCTTCGGTTTCGATTTTTGCCAGCGGGCGGGTGTCGATTGTGATTTCCATGAGTCCCCTTCTGTATTTCCGCGAACGTAACCTATAAGAGCATGGCGCCGCCCGCGGGCGGTTGCGCCGAAAATTCAAGCACCTGCAATTAACCCGTAACGTAGGTTCGGTGCAGTGGTCCGCGGCTGACTCGATGCCTGCGGCTGCACAGGCTGCGGAAAAAATCGCTTTTTGTCATTCTGAGCGAAGCGAAGAATCTCTCTTCGATCTAAGTACAAGCAAAGAAACGAGGAGGGATTCTTCGCTTCGCTCAGAATGACAGCTATTTGAATTCTTCCGAGACCAAAAAATGCGCCGCAAAACTCAACACTGGAGCCGTCCATTCCCACGGCGCGGGAACAAATCTTGCTAACCAGAAACCGGAAGACTTCTTACTTCGCCGTGCGAGCTTACCGGTGCCGAAACTGGCGCATGGCCTCGCCGACTTCCTTTTTGGCTTCCTTGTCGCGCTCGGTCTGGCGGCGGTCCCACTTCTTTTTGGCCTGGGCCAGGGCCAGCTCGCATTTGGCGATGCCCTCGCGGAAGTAGATGCGCAAGGGGATGAGCGTCAGGCCCTTCTGGTCCAGTTTGCGCGTCCAATTTGTCGATCTCTGCTTTATGCAGCAGAAGCTTTCGCGATCGCAGCGGGCCGTGGTTAAATGGGCCGCCGGGAAGGTACTCGCCAATATGGAAATTGACGAGCCAAAGCTCGCCGCGGCGCATCACGCCATAGGCGTCACGAAGATTGGCCTTGCTCTCGCGCAGGGATTTCACCTCGGTGCCAAGCAACACCATGCCCGCTTCCAGCCTCTCAAGAAGGTGGTAATTATAGGAAGCAGCGCGGTTCTGGGCCACGACCATTTCTTCGATGTTTTTCCTGTTTTTTGGGCGGTTTGGCCACGGCCAGCTATCTTAGCCGCGCTAAGTAACCAGAAGCAAGTTCGCTGCCTTGTTCGTGTTTTATGCCAATGCTAGACTGATTTGATGATCAAGTGCCGAGTGGAGCGCGGATGAACCTCTGGAAATTGAGTGGATTAGCCTTGCCGCTGACCGCCCTGCTGCTGACCGGCTGTCCCAGCGCCAGCCAGCAAAACAGCGCCGGTTCCAAAGCCGAAGCGCTGAAGGATTACGACACCGCCCTCGACGAATACAACAAAGCACTGGCGCAAGCGCCAAACAACACCGAATACAAGCTGAAAGCGGCGCGGGCGCGCTTCGAAGCCGCGCAATGGCACGTGGACAAGGGCCGGCGCCTTCGCGAACAGGGAAACCTGGACATGGCGCTGGCCGAATTCCGCAAGGCGCAGATGATCGATCCATCGAGCGCTGTGGCGTCAGCAGGAAGTAAAAGCTACCCTCGACTTGATCAATGCCAAGCAGCGGGATGACGCCGAATGCTCGCCGTCCGGCAGCCTGCGCCGTCTGCCTCCGTCGGAGAACCGAAACTGATGGCCGGGCCGCCGCAAGATGGAGCCGATGTCGCGCGCGCCCGATCAGCATGAAGGCCACCAACGACTCCAAGGCCGTGTTTGAGGCCATCGGCAAGCTGGCCGGGCTGACCGTGATTTTCGATCCGGATTTCACTTCGCGGCGCATTTCCGTCGAGCTGACCAACGTCACGCTGGAGCAGGCGCTGAACATCACCGCGCTGCAGAGCAAGGCGTTCTGGCGGCCGGTGACGTCCAACATTATTTTCGTGGTTCCCGACCAGCCGCAGAAGCGCAAGGATTACGAAGAAGAAGTGGTAAAGACATTTTATCTGCGCAACACCGTGCTGCCGCAGGAGCTGACCGAAATCGTGACCAGCATCCGGCAACTGCTCGATCTGCGGCGCGTGCAGCAGATCAACGCGCAGAACGCCATCGTGATTCGCGACACCCCGGACCGCGTGCTGCTGGCCGGAAAAATCATCGACGACATCGACAAGGCCAAGCCGGAAGTGGTGATTCAGGTGGCGGTGATGGAAGCGCGCCGCGACCGCATGCGCAACATCGGCATTACGCCGCCGACCAGCATTACCGCGTCCTTCGCCAATCCTGGAACGACCACCACCACGACCACCGCGGATCGACGACCTCCACGCACCACCAATCCGGCGGCACCATCAGCCAGCTGATCACCGATCCACACATTTTCAGCAACGGCTACAGCATCACCATGCCCAGCGCCACCGCGAATTTCCTGATGACGGACACTTCGACGCAGATTCTGGACGATCCGGAAATTCGCGTGGTCGATGGACAAACCGCCAAGCTGCGCATCGGCGACCGCATTCCCGTGGCGACCGGAAGCTTTCAGGCAGGCATCGGAGTGGGCTCGACCGGAACGGGCGCGGGAGTCGTGAATCCCCTGGTGAACACGCAATTTCAATATCTTGACGTCGGCGTGAACGTGGACGTGACGCCGCGCATTCACCCGGACCACGAAATCAGCATGAAGGTGAACGTGGTGGTTTCGTCGCAGACCGGGTCACACAAACATTGGCGGGATCAACCAGCCGATCATCAGCCAGCGCAGCATCGAGCATGACATTCGCCTGAAGGACGGCGAAGTCAACGTGCTCGGCGGGCTGATCGAGCAGACCGACACGAACTCGACCACTGGAATCCCCGGCCTGGCAAAGCTTCCCTTCCTGAAATACTTCTTTGCCGGCAACACGGTCGATCACGAAAAGGACGAAATCCTGATCGTCCTGATTCCGCACATCGTGCGGCTGCCTTCGATCTCGGCCGAAAACCTGCGCAGCATCGCTTCGGGAACCGACACCAACGCCGAAGTGCGGCTGGAAGATGCGGTGCTCTTGCCGGAGCCCGACGAGATGCCAGGCGGCTCCGCAGGTCGCGCAGCCTGCACCTGCGACGGCGGCCGTTGCGCCTGCGCCAGCGAATCCTGCCGGCTTCGCAGAACGCGACCCTGCGATTTGAACCGGCACGGCGGCCCTGAAGCCCGGCGAAACGACCACGATCGGCGTCACCGTGCAAAACGTGCAGGATCTGTACTCCATTCCGATGCTGCTGCAATTCAATCCGGCGGTGATTTCCATCGAAGACGTTCGCCAGGGCGGATTCCTCTCCGGCGGAACGCAGGAAGTGGCCATCGTGGAGCGCGTGGACAAGGAGCGCGGGCAAGCCATCATTTCCGCGACGCGCATGCCGAATACTCCGGGCGTGAGCGGCTCGGGCACGCTGGTGGGCATCGTGGTCAAAGGCGCTCGCTGCCGGGCAATTCGCAGCTTTCCATCGTGCAGGTGAACGCGAAGGATTCCCAGCAGCGGCCGATCCAGGTGGTCACCGGCGAAGCCACCGTCCGAGTTCAATAAGTCAAGAGGCCAGTTCACTATGCCTCGACCGACTTCATTTCCGGCGCGCCAGCGAAGGAACAGCATCGGCGGGACTGACTCTGATCGAACTGATCCTGACCACCGGAATTCTGCTGGTTCTTTCCTCGGCCGCGATTCCCCTGTTTCGCAGTCACCATCCAGCACCGCAAAGAAACGGAATTGCGCTACGACCTGCGCGAAATGCGCAACGCCATCGACCGCTACAAGGATGACGCGGACAAGAATCTGATTCGCACCGAAGTCGGCAGCCAGAATTATCCGCCCGATCTGCAAACCCTGGTCGATGGCGTGAGCATCAGCGGCGCGGCGGAGGCGGCGTCGGGCGGGATCAGCGCGTCGGCGCTGGCCGGAGCGAGCAACACCGGCGCAGTTCGGCTCAGCCGGGACACCGCAGCAGGGTACGCAGACCAATCGGCGCTCGCAATTTGGCGCGGGAGCAACGGGCGGCATTCCGGCGATTGGCTCCGCAGGCAGCAGCGGCGCCAGCGCGCTGTCAGACGCGCCCAGCAAAGTGCGCTACTTGCGCAAAATTCCCGTGGACCCCATGACCGGCAAATCGGATTGGGGTCTGCGCGCCGTGCAGGACGACGCGGATTCCAACCAGTTGGGGCGGGCACAACGTGTTCGACGTGTACTCGCAATCGCAGGCGACGGCGATTGACGGAACGAAATATTCGGACTGGTAATCCGCGAATGAATTCCTCTCACATTTCGGCGCTTCCCGTTGCAAAACTTGCGGCGCGAAGCGCGTCCGGACGCGGCGCGTTCTGCTGCGGCGGATTTTCGCTGCTGGAAATGATGATCGTCATCACGATCATCTTGATTCTGGCGAGCATGGCGGCGGTGCGATACGAAAAATCGGTGCTGCGCGCCAAGGAAGCCACGCTGAAGCAGGATCTATTCGTCATGCGCAACGCGATTCAGCAGTACACGCTGGACAAGGAAGCTGGGCCGTCATCGCTCGACGATCTGGTCAGCCGAAATATATTTCCGGAGTTCCGATCGATCCCATCACGCGACAGCAAGGACTGGCAAACGGAATCCGATGCGGTGTTGCTCGACCCGCAGCAGACTTCCCCAGGCATCACCGATGTGCATTCCAGCTCCGATCGAACTTCTCCGTTTGAAAACACGCCGTACAACTACCTGGTAATTTCTAGGTTTCGGCCCGTCGAACAGGCTTCCGCTTGTCTGATTTTTGCCCGTCCTGGGATCACCTAAGATCAAAGCGGCTGATACCTATCGCGATTTTCCGTTCCGCTGAATCGTACAAAGCAAACAGGCTGAAGCCTGTTCTACTCGGCGCGCACCCAGTCGGGAAGGTCTTTTCGGCCGCACAGGGCTTCCGCGGCCCAGCGGCCGAGATAGACCGACTGGGCCACTCCATGGCCGCTAAACGCGCCCAGGACGACGGTGTTAGGGCTTTGCGGATGCTGCGCGAAGACTGGGCGCCATTCATTGGCGATCAGAATCGGCCCGCCCCAGCGGTGGGTGAATGCGCACATTTTGCAGAACCGGGTGCAATTCGCGAACTCGGCTCTCCAGGCGATCCAGGAGTTTCGCGGCCTCGCCCCCGGACGTGTTCACTCCGGCAAGTTCCCGCCAGTCTTGGAAGTGCACCAGGCCGCCTCCGAAGATTACTCCCTCACTGCGCATGCGTTCTGCCCCATAGATAGGGAAAATCGATGGTGTAAAACGGCCGCTCGGACTCGAGACCCAGGGTTTCCAGTTGCACGGCGTCCAGCGGTTCGGTGGCCAGCGGCCAGCGTAAATTTCGGCTGCGCGCTTCCAGCCAGGCCCGTCAGTTCGAGGGACATCGCATTCGTCGCCAGCAGCACTTTTCGCGCGCGGATTTGCCCGCCGGCATATCGCAGGCACACGGGTTCCGAAAATTCGATTGCGTCGATATTTGTGTTTTCAAAAATCAGGACGCCGCTTTTCTCCGCCGCGCGAGCCAGGCCGCTGACCATTTTTCCGGGATTGACCATTCCACCGGGCACTTCCTTCACGGCGCGGAGCGTGCCGGAATCCGACCACGAAATCGGCGAATCGTGGCAGCGCGTTGCTGCGGCCGATTTCGTACACGCCGGGCAGCGCGAGGTCGCAATGAACTTCCAACCCTTTCAGGATGGAACTAAATCCGGCGAGGACATCTCCGAGGCCGGGAAGATCGCCGGCAGCGGTTTCCGCCAGAACCATGCCCCCGGTATGGCCGCTGGAACCAGCGCCGATCGCTGCAGCTTCGAACAGTGCCACGCTCTTTTCGGGTTCGAACTTGCGCAGCCAGGCCGCGGCGGAAAGACCGGAGAATCCTCCGCCGACTACGGCGAAATCGACTTCCGCGGGCATCGCTTGGACGGCGGGATGGAAATCAATCGTACCAGGGAGAATTTCCCCAGGGCGGATGGGAAATGGCGCGCTTTGCGGAATGCTCATGGCTGATTTCAGGATAACGCAATTGAGGGCCGGTTCTTGGACGAGGATCGATAACAGGCGGTATCGGCGCGGCGCCGGCGACACCTGTATTCGAACTATTCGCCCAGGCCGAATGCCAGCCCAGTAAACCGGCGCTGGAAGCCGGCGAACTGTCCGAAGATGGGTGAGGCTACGTTGCTGTAGACGTCATGCGGATTCTGGCGATTGGTGACGTCGAGGAATACACGCCGATGCGGATTTTTCGCACTTTGCCCGTCGGGCGTTCCTTGAACGGAATGTGAATCGGAAAATCGCGGTAGACTTTCACGTCTAGCGAGTAATAGGTCGGAAAACGCAGGCTGTTGGGCACGCCCACGTAGTTCTGAAACACGTCGACGTTCGAATAGGCAAAGCCGGAGTGCATGATCGAAAACCGGGCTGAACACCAGGCTCCAGAACGGAAGGTGCACGAATCCCCAGGCCAGCAAGCGATTCGGAATGTCCGAAGGCTGAACGCCATACACATTGGGGCGAATCACGGGAATCTGAAACGGAATGAACGTGTCGGACAGCGTGTTGAGGTCTCCGCGGGCGCGGCTCCAGGTATAGGAAACGTTTACTTCGGCCTTCTCATTCGGGCTGTAGCGCGCGGTCGCCTGCGCCTGGCGGTAATGCGCGGTTCCTGTATTTTCCAGGGCCAGCAATCCGGTGGTGGTGAGGGTTCCGGGCGCGGGCAGAATCGGATTCACCAGGAAAAGATCGTCGGTGTGAGTTTCATAGTAGCTGAGGCGCAGAGTCACATTTTTGCGGATGGAAGTTTCGCTTTCAAGATTCCAGGTGAACGTGCGCGGGCTGTTGCCTGACGTCCTCGGGGCTGGTGAGATTCGCAAGCGATCCGCCGGGAAGATAGACATTCTGCAGGGTAATGGTTCTGCCAGCGTAAGGGCCCGCGATGAAGCTGAGCTGGCGCGGTCTGATTGTCGGCGAAGTCCTGAGCCAGCAGCGGAACGTGGCTGTAGATCAGCCCGGCGCCGGCGCGAAGCACCGTGTTCCATCTGGCGATGGAATAAGCCACGCCAGCGCGCGGCGCGAAGGCGGCGTCCAGACCGATGGTTTGCGTGCTCAGACGCGCGCGCCGATGGTCAGCGACAGGCTTTTGCTCAGCGTCCAGTGGTCCTCGACGTATTCCGGAAATTCGGTAGTCCGTGCCGTGCAATCTCCCGGGCCCGGAGAAACGCGATCTGCTCGGCGCCCGCGCACTGGGCGTTGAAAAATTGCGCGGCCTGGCAGGACTCCGGCAGCAGGTTCACCGTCCTGCTGGCGCTGTTGCCCGTGAAAGTCCGGTAGAGGAAATCAAAGCCAAAACGGATTTCGTGGCGGCCGAGACACTTTTTCGAGGGCAGTTGCAGGACCGGCAGGAATTGCACCTGGTTGGCGTTGCGCGATGTGGTATTGAAATAATTTCCGCCCCAGCCCTCAGGATTGATGGTCATCGCCAGGGCCCTGGCCGTGGGCATCGGTATAGAAATTGGTGTAGCGCAAGACCGTGGTCAGAACCATGCCGGAATCGAACTGGTAGGCATCGGAAATTCCGAACGATCCTCCGCGGCGGCGGAAATTCACCGAAGCCGACTGCGGAATCAGCGTGTCGATATTGGCAAAATTGTTGGTGGACTGAAAAAGATTCAGATTGAAATTCATCAGGTGCTTGGGCGAAACAATCCATTGCAGATTGCGTGAAGGAATCGAAGGCATACACGTACGTTTCGTTGAACGGCCAGGTTAGTCCGCGGATCGGATCGCGGCGAAATTCGTAGCTCACATCCTGCGAAAAATTCAGCTTGTCCTTGATCAGCGGTCCGCCCACCTCAAAACGCGGAGTGATATTGGCGACGCCGACCAGATGATCGTTTTTCCCGCGAAACGACGGCAGAAAATCGAGAATCTTGTAATTCCACAGCGGCGAGGGCGGCTTCAGATCGATGCGCGTCAAGCCGGCGGAAAATCCGCCGTAGGCCACGCTGTCCGGAGTATTGAACACCTGGATGGACTGAATGGCATCCACCGGCACGGGAATCGCAAAACTGCCCGCCACCGGATCGACGTTTTCGGCCGAGTCCACCAGCAGCATGCCCTGGCTTTCGGCCTGTCCGTTGAAATTCAGTCGGCCTTCCTGCGTCTTGATCACGCTGGGGCTGACGGAAAGAGCTTCGGTGAATTTGCCGGTGCGCAGCGGCAACGTTTCGCAAGCTGCTGATCGCTGACCGTGGCCGTGGCGCTCACGCTTTCGGTGGCCGACCTCCACCGCTTCCCCCTTTACCTCCACGTTTTCTTCGACCAGATTCAGCTGCAAGTCCGGCGTCCTGCACCGTCGGCTGGCCGGCGGAAACCGTGACATTGGCTGTCCAGGGCTTGAAACCATCGACGGAAATCGCCAGGGTATAGTTGCCGGGAACCAGGCGATCGAACTCAAATCGTCCGTCATTATCGGAGAGAGCATCCTGAGAAGTGGTGGCGGGAGAAGGTCCCGTGAGTTTCACGGTCGATCGCGGCAAGGTTGTTGGTCATTCCGCCCTGGGAAGAGGCCACGCTGACGCGGCCCAGCAGTGTGCCGGTAGTGGACTGGGGCGGAGTGTCGTTCGCGCGCAAGAATCCCGGCGCGGCGCAGGAAAGAATGCACAGCGCCGCTGCGGCAATCAAGATCGCGCGCCTCGGACCGCGGTTAACTCGAAACATCACTGGCAATACGTTTCCTTAGCTCGTACACGCGTTTCCCTTCTCTACCCGTGTTCATTGGGATTGCACGGAGGAATCTGACGCACACCGGCATGCGGTTAACCGGCCATCCCCCGATAGGCCGCATGGATCGGAAGTGAAGTAACCTTGCCTGACACTTCTGGCGGACAACAATATCTACGCCAAGTATCTTCGCTCGATTTGAGTCCCGGTCCAAACAGAAGGTTGTATCCTCTTTTGCAAACGGTTATCAGCGAAATGGACCCTAAAACCGGTTCCCCAATTCAGTTGGTGGAATCGGCCGTTCAAGTGCTTTCCGGGCCGTCCTCACTTTCGTTGACACTCCGCTGCGGGCTTGATATGGTTCCCCCTCAATCCGACAAGAATCAGATGCGCGAATTGTCTCGACGATTCGTGTGATTGCTTGCGCACTCCGTGATTCAAATTCAAGAGGGAAGGAACCGGATGAAAATCGATATCTTCTGCCATATTGTTCCGCAAAATTACTATGACCGTATGTTGAAGCTGCCGGAAACCGGCACGACCATCAAGCGCCGCACGGCCAACATCCCGGCGATGGTGAATCTGGACGTGCGCTTTCGCATCATGGACCGTTTCGGCGATTACTGCCAGGTGGTGAGCATGGCCGCGCCGCCGGTCGAGGCGCTGGGAGACAAAACACTATCGCCGGAACTGGCGCAACTGGCGAACGATGGCCTGGCGGAACTTGTAGTCAAGCATCCTGATCGCTTCCCGGGATTTGTGGCGGCGCTGCCCATGAACAATACCGCCGCAGCGGTAGAGGAAGTGGACCGCGCGGTATTGAAATTAGGCGCGGTGGGATTCCAATTTTATTCGAACGTGAATGGGCGGCCCTTGGACGAACCCGATTTTCTGCCGATTTTCGAAAAAATCGCGGAGCGCAACGTGCCCATCTGGCTGCACCCCAGCCGCTCGTCCGCTTTTCCCGACTACGTGACGGAGAAGAAATCGAAGTTTGAGCTGTGGTGGGTGTTCGGCTGGCCCTACGAAACGTCCGTGGCCATGGCGCGCATTCTTTTTGCCGGGTATTTTGACCGCTTCCCCAATTTGAAAATCATCTCGCATCACCTGGGCGCAATGATTCCCTACTTCTCCGGGCGGACCGGGCCGGGCCTCGATCAACTCGGGGCGAGAACCGAAGAGGAAGATCTGGCGATGGTGGGGCGCAAACTGAAAATGCGTCCGCAGGAATACTTCAAAATGTTTTATGCGGACACAGCCACGTTCGGTTCCTTGCCGGCGCTGCGCTGCGGCTTGGACTTTTTCGGCGCGGATAAAGTGCTGTTCGCGTCGGATTCGCCGTTCGACCCGGAGAAGGGTCCGGGATATATCCGCGAGACGATTCGATGCGTTGATGGCGTGGAGATGTCGGCCGAGGATCGCTACAAGATTTATGAAGGAAATGCCCGCCGGCTGCTGCGCCTGAAATTGGCTTGAGCTAGGACAGGCTGAACGGGTTCGTGAAAAAGTTCGCTGAGTCTTGTCATTCTGAGCGAAGCGAAGAATCTCTCTTCGATTTATTGTGCAAGCAAGGACGGAAATCCAAGGTTCTTCGCTTCGCTCAGAATGACACCGTTTTAGACTTTTTATTAACCCGTAAAGCCCGAGCCGCTTCATTCCGTGATCCGCTCCTCGCTGGGCTCGTCGAGCCAGAAACTACCTATGAATCCCGCTGCATAGGCTAGAAATCCTACTGCCCCCGCCGCATACCCTAGCTGCCGCGAGGCGCTGCCGCCGGGCATGTAAGCAACGAGGGTGGTGGTCACCAGCGCTGCGGACGTTCCCAGCATGCGGCCGCCGACGTTGGCCGCGAAGCTTTCTCCGGTGCCGCGAAGGTGCGTGGGATAGAGCGTCGGAAGATAATTCCCCCAGAAATTGAATTGCGCGACGGACACCATGCCCAGCAGGAAAATTCCCCAGCGCGACATCGCCGTATCCCGAACGGCAGGCAGCAAAACAACCAAAGGAATCAAGATCAGCCCGGGAATCTGAAAGATCCGGAGCAGGCGCCTGCGGCTCAAAATAAAAATTGCCAGTACCGCCATGACGATCCGGCCTAGCAGGCTGCCAACCTCCTGATAGCCCTGCAACAGGGTCACGATTTTCTGCTGGTCCACGTGTGCGAGTTCACGAACTCCCGGAGTGCCGGGAATAATGCGCGCAAAATGCTGCAGCATGCCGAACGAAGCGGCGTACGCGCAGCCCATCATGAAGCAGCTGAGCAGCGCGGTCTTCCTGAATTCCGGGTGAAACAATTCCAAAATGCTGGGGCGTTGCAGGCTGCCTTCTTCCCTCTTCTTCTGCCAGATGGGCGATTCTGGCAAAAACGGACGAACCGCAAGCAGCGGGATAGCCGGGAGAATTCCCCACAGAATCGTGTAGCGCCACGCTTCGTGGCCTCCGCGAATCGCCGGCAGCAGCGGACCGATGGAGAGGCTGAGGTAGCTCGCGCCGCTCATCAGGATCCCGCCGGTGGACGCGAAGACCTGGGTAAATCCGAGAATCGTTTCCCGCTGCTTGCGCTCTGGAAACATTTCGGCCAGCCAGGCAGTGGCGGCAACGAACTCGACGGAGACACCGACAAAAGTGACGCAGCGGTAGAACAGCAATTGCGGGGCGCTGGAGCAGTATCCCGTGGCCAGCGCGGAGGAACAAAATAGCAGGATGCTCCAGAACAAAACGCGGCGGCGGCCGAAGCGGTCAATCAAATAGCCGCCCAGCAGCCCAAAGACACCGCCGGCGATCGCCGGCACGTAAAACATCAGGCCGATCCAGCGATTGAATTCCGCGCTTCCCGGCTTCGCGGCGAGAAATTCCGTAAGCGCGGGCTGAACCGTGAGCGTCAGCACCAGCAATTCATAAGTGTCAAACGCGAAACCGATGCAGGCCACGGCGCAGATGATCCAATCGATGGGAGCGAGGCGCCGCGATGTTCCGTCTAGCGTTGTCAAAAGTTCCCGCTTTCGAGCAGTTCGCACGCGTACGATTTCAAAACAAATCCCGGCAGGAGAGAGTTGGGGCGGCGTGAAACTAACAGACATCCAAGTTTAGTGTCAATCGCCGGCGAAGGGTGGAAACGGCGCCGAAGCCGTGGAACGCGGAAAGAGCCTCTCGCTTTGTCATTCGGAGCGAAGCGAAGAATCTCTCTTCGATCTAAGTGGGAGCAAAAAAGAACAAAGAGAGATTCTTCGCTTCGCTCAGAATGACAATTTTTTGAGTTTTGCTGCGGTCTGTGAAAGCCATGCCTTACAAAGATTTGCCGGAAGTACCTAGCTTGCCAGAGGCTATGCCGAGTTGCAGAGGCCATGCCCCGTGTGCAGACGTCACACCGAGTTGCAGAGCTCACGCCGAATTGCCCAGGCAAGCAACCAACGAGGTCCGGAAATACTCCAATCTGTGGGTGGCATTTCGGGGCTCTAGTGTGGCCACGTGCATTGCGCGCGCGCCAATTGAATCGAACAAGATTTGCACTCGGCCGCTATGCTAAGTTTCTAGTGCGGGCCGGAACGCGCCGCAAGAGTGGGGCGCGAAGGGTGCGGACAATCTTTTTCAGGGAGCAGGCAATGGCGAACTCCAAAATCCGGCGTGTGACATCGAATTCGATCCGCCTCGCGATCGTCCTATTGGCCGCAGCGGTAACCGCAGGCACTTCCCTGGCGCTGGCCGCACGACAGGGGGGTGCGATGGCGGCCCCAGGCGCAAAACCGGAACAGGAGGCAAAAACCGGATCCGATTCGCAAGGAACGGCGCTCCAGCCGCCTACGATGCCGGTCGAGGAAATCATCCAGAGGTTCGCGGCAAAAGAAGCAGAATTCCGAACCGAGCGCGAGAATTTCACTTACACGCAGACCTTCATCTGCCAGACGATCGACGACAGCAACCGCGTGGACGGCGAATACCGGATGACCAGCGACATCACGTTCGACGCCAAGGGCAAACGCGTGGAAGTCGTGACCAATGCCCCGACGCCGACGCTGGAACGAGTCGAATTGACGCAGGAAGATTTCAACGACCTCGAGCACCTCTATCCCTTCGTGCTGACCACCGAGGAATTGCCCAAGTACACGATCACCTACGTCGGCCATGTGCAGATCGACGAGCTGACCACCTACGTGTTTGACGTGAAGCCGAAAACCATGGAGAAAAATCAGCGCTACTTTCAGGGCCGCATCTGGGTGGACGACAAGGACCTGCAGATCGTTAAAACGTTCGGCCGGCCCGTCGGCTTCACCAAAAAGCGGGGCGATCAGGAGCAACTATTTCCGCAGTTTGAAACGTTCCGCGAAAATATTGAAGGCCGGTACTGGTTCCCAACTTACTCCCGGGCCAACGATGTGCTGAACTTCCGAAGCGGGCCAGTGCACCTTCGACTCACCGTGCGTTACGAGAACTACAAGCGATTCGGCGTAACAGTGAAAATCGGAGCGCCCTCGAAAGTGCCGGAATCAAACGAAAAGAAATAGCTGCCGGTCGGAGTGGGTTGGGGCGCGATTGCGCTAGGCGTAGCGGAAGAGCGCTTTGAATCCGTAGTCCATGTGCTGCTGAATGTGGCAGTGGAACAGGGTTAGGCCCGGCTGGTCAGCAACCATGTCCACGGTCACGCGGCCGTAGCCCGGAACAATTACCGTGTCCTTCAGAATGCCTGCGGTGGCCTTACCATTGATCTCCACGAGTTCAAAGGAATGGCGGTGCATGTGCAACGGGTGGTCGTCCTCGCTGCGATTGCGGAACACGATGCGGTAGCGCCCGCCCTGTTTCAACACAAATTCCCTTTCGTGCGGATATTCCTTGCCGTTGACGGTCCAACTATTGAAAAGCCCCGCCCCGCTCGGCACTTTCTGAAAAATCATATCGATGGTCGCGTCCGGAGCCGGTTGGGCGGCGGCCCGGCCAAATATTGTGTAATCCCAAAACGATTTTGCCGGCGGAGCCCACTGCGGCTGCTTGTGCTGGTTGGCGTATTCGACGATCACGCCCATGCCGGCGTTGCGAACGTCATCCGTGTCCGTGCCCAGGATCCATACGCCGGGCTGATTCATTTCCACGACGGCGTCAATGCGCTCGCCCGGACCGATGTAGAGAACGTCGACCGATTGCGGAGAGGGGACCGGATTGCCGTCCATCGCCAGCACTTGAAATTTGTGGCCGGCAAGCGCGATGCGACGGTTCATGCTGGCGCTGGCGTTCAAAAGGTGCATCAGAACTTTTTGCCCCTGCCGCACGCGAATCGGCTCGCCGGCTCCCATGGCCTTGTTGTTGATGGAATACAACTGGTAGCCAACTTCCAGGCCGGATGGGCTGGTGTCCAGAGTTTTGGGCCGCTCAGGCTGCGGACCGGAGTTGGACGAGTCGTCATCGTCCTCTTCTTCGGGATTGAAAAACGGCTCCCATTCGCGCAGCGCCAGAAAAACCTCCTGATCGAAACTCCCGGGATTGTTGGCTGCTTCGATCATCAGGAAGCCGAACTGCCCGGTGTACGCACCTCGATGCAAATCCGCGCCGGCCATGGTGTGCGTGTGATACCAGCGAGTCCCGGCCGGGCGCGGCGTAAATTGATAGCGGATCCGCCCGTGCGGAGGAACCATCGGAGTGTTTTCTTCCTCCACGCCGTCAACTTCCGCCGGGATGAACAGGCCGTGCCAATGGACGAGTTCGGGAACGTCGGTATCGTTGAAAACGTCCACCGTGACCGGCTTGCCTTCCTTCATGCGCAGCAAAGGGCCGGGAGAAGTACCGTTGTAGCCGATGGTGCTGATGATGCGGGTGGGAGATGAGTTCAACGGTGACCGGGGCGATCCGCAGCGTGTAGTCAGCCTTGCTGGGTTCCTGGGCTGCGGCAGGCTGCATCCCCGACATTCCCGGCTGGGACTGCGAACGGAGTAGATTAGCGGCAGCCAGTTGGAAGGCGGCAGCTCCGCTGAGCTTGACGAAATTTCTGCGGTCCACGGTGCCCCTTTCCGACCGAGCTCTATACGCAGGCGCGGGCGATTCCCGCGAGGGAATCCTCTCACGGCGGCCAGACTGGTTCAAGGCCATCGCGCTACCGCGATCCGGCCGTTTTGACGGCGCGAAAATAAAGGGCTTGCTGAATGTGGTCACCTCAATCCAGCGGACGCGGTGGGCAAGGAGCTTCAGGGATAGAGGCCGGCTTTTGACGGGCCGTCAGGGCTAAAGCCCTGTATTCGCTGGACTTTGATGCCGCGGCTGAGGCCGTGAGCCACAAATTATCGCTGCGAAAGAGCCTCTAGTCACCGTTCCTCTACCTGTACCTCCGTACCTGTCCTTGTTAGGACTAGGCATCTATTGGCTCCGGCGGCCCTGCTTGCGAGTATGGCTTGTCACACGCTGCACCAGCTACGCCCGCAAGGACGGGCACACCTCAAACTCATGAGCCGAATATTCGAAGCCATCCAGACCGCTCGAGAAATGCGAACGATGAACTGCCGCAGCGAGTCAGACTCCCTCGGACAGATGGAATTGCCGGAACGGCGAATCTCACCACGCTCCACGATGTTCGGGGGACTGTATGTGTACGGGAGTTCGGAAACTGGTGACGTATTCTACGAACCGGCCACCGCGATCAGCGGAAACGCCAATGGCGGAGTTTTCCTGTTGGCCATTCCGGTGGCCGAGGGGCAGGAACTGATGCTGTTCAATAGCAGCAATGCGCAAGAGCAGCTGTGCGGCGTGATGGGTGTGCGCATCCGCGATATTCAGTCGAGCGAGGTTTCGGTCAACTTTTCAGAGCCGAATGCCAGCTTCTGGACGCCGAACCAAATGGCGCACGGTTCCTAGACCGATTTCGCGGCGCGTTTTTTTGGGAGTTCATCGGCCTTTCAGGGCGGTTCACGTTTTCCAACGCGCAGCCGCTTGGATTGATCTTTCATCTCATAGAGCGCCCGGTCGGCAAATTCGAGCAACTGCTGCACCGTGGTGCCGCACTTTGGAAACGTCGCGACGCCTACGCTGATGCTGAGCCGCGGCGTTTCTTCATCCTCGGCCAGGCAGCTGCGAACGCGTTCGGCGACCTGTTCGGCGGCCGTCGTGTTGGTTTCCGGAAGCACCAGTGCGAATTCATCGCCGCCATAGCGGGCGGCGGTGTCAATCGAACGCGAATTCAGCCGCAGGATCGTTGCAACCCTGCATAGAGCACGGCTTCCGATGACGTGACCCAGCCGGTCGTTGATCTTTTTCAGTCCATCGAGATCCATCAACAACACAGAGAACGGGCGGCTGGTGCGGCCGGAGCGCTCCAGTTCGCTTTGCAGGATGTCCACGAGGTGGCGGTAGTTGGCGAGGCCGGTGAGGCTGTCGCTGATCGCCAGCGTGCGCACCTGGCGAAACAGCCGCGCGTTATCCAGCAACGTCGCGCCCAACAACGCAATGTAGCTGACGGCGTTGATCAGCTCGGCCGTTCCCGCGGCGGCGTCCAGCAAGCCGGCGGACTGCGAGGCAATCAGATGGCTGATTACATTCAGCCAGGCCACCCAAACCAGCGCGCGGTCAAACGCGAAACTGTCGTCCTCCGATACGCCCTCCAGCGCCACGCCCGCGACCAGAAAAATAACGGCAGGCAGCAATTCCCAGACGCGCGGCGTAGGGTTGTGCGAGCGGATCAGCGGCGTCAGTGGAACGATCAGCACCGCTGCCGCAACCAGAATCGTGGCGCTGATCACGATGGACGATAGCGCCATCAGGTTTTTTCGAGGATCGCGCGGCCAGGGCAGCCACTTATTGATCACCGCAGGCAACCAGTAGCAGCACCGCCAGAAGCGACTGCCCCATCATCCAGGAGACCGGAACGCGCACCGGACCCGCCGGCTTCAGAAAATGATCGTAGAATTCATAGATCGCACCCAGATGGATGAAGCCGGTGACCCCGAAGGTCAAACCCAGCAAGAGCGAGACCCGATTCCCTGTGCCGTAATACCGGACCAGGACGCTGGCGGCGATCGTGAAGCTGAGCAGGGCCGAAATAATTTCCGCGCTGGACCATGCCAGCGGGTTCAGAACGATGTTGAGCTGCCGCAAGAAGTGCCCGAGAATCACCGCCCCGGCGCAAGCCACCACGGAAGGCCACCACGGAGCGCTCCGCGGGACGAAGTGTTTTAAGCCTATCCAGAACTGCCATATTTGGTTAGATGCTCCCAGAACTATTGTGGAACATCCCCATGCTGTATCGATCACGGTCTTTAGGTCAGAATTGGGACAGGCGGGTTTAACCTGTCCGGTGGTGCAAATGCCCATCCGCTGGATCACCCGCGGAACTTACGCGAAGTTACTCCATTGCAGATAAGCTAGCGAGTGGGAAACAACAGGGCTCGGCCGGGGGCTCTGTGGCGATGCGATCCAGCGCCGGATAGACGCTGGCGGAGCGGTTCCGGCACTTTCACCTTCGCCTGCGTCAAAAGGTGAATGAGCTGTAGAGCATTCACCACTCCCTTGCCTTCGAAATGATTGTTGGTGATGACGAAGATCGATTCGCCATTACCGGATACCCGGCGTATGCGCGCGGCCCACGGATCGAGTTCCTTCTCGGTGTAGAGATAGTTGTATCGCTCGGAGGACGGCATCGCCGGGTCGTCGCTGAACCAGGTATCGTAGCGGCGTCCGTGCAGGCGGACGTAGGCCGACGCGAGAGGTGGCGCGCTCGGTCGGCTTCAGGGAGCGGCCGATCACGGGCTGATCGATGTTGCAGAAGCCGACGCCGCGTTCGTGCAGCATGGTGTAAGAAAGCCTTGTCATTCCATGTGCGCGTGGCGCACTTCCACGACCAGCGGATAATCGGAAAACTGTTTCATGAGTTTTTCCAGGTAAGCGATATTTTCACTCGGTGCGGTGAAACGAAAACGGAAACTGAAGCAGCACCGCGCCCAATTTTCCGGCGTCGCGCAGCACGTCGAATCCCGACCGCACGGCGCGTTCATCCTCAGGTCCAAGCTTTGCCCCGGCCGGACCATCGTGTGTGAACTTCTGCCAGAGCTTCGCGGTGAACAGAAACCTGGGATTCGCCGCCACGTAATCCAGCCAGTGGCGGCAATGTTCGGGCCGCAGCGGATGGTAAAAGGAAGTATTGATTTCGATAGTGTCAAAAAATTCCGACAGGTATGCGGCTTCGTGAAATCCGGATGGTTTTCGCGACGGGATAAACGATTCCGGCCCAATCCGTATATGACCATCCGGCCGGGCCGACGCGGATCTGCCCGGCAGCAGTTTTACTTTTGCTTATGCCGGCTCGCGCGGTGTGCTCCAAAACGCTTCCTCCCTATATTCATCGATGCTACTCTGGAAGTGTCGCAAATGGAGCAGAGAAAAGCTCCCAACCGCGAGCCGGGATTGATTTTTAGACTCTGCTGGCATAGTTCGAAGCTGGTATGCTCGCCACTTCAGGCATCGACAGGGGAAGATTAGCGTTTCGAACTACCCAAACTCCATCCGGGCGATCTCACCAACCATGAGCCGCATATTCGAAGCCCTGAAACTGGCCCAGTTGTTTCGTTCCTCCAAAACGGAGGCGAAACCGCCTGTTGCGGAAGCCCCTGAGGTTCCCGATCGCCGAAAAAGCCGTCGCTGGGCGCTGGACGTTGCGGTGTATGTGTATGGGCACGGTCCGGGGAGAGAACCATTCCACGAAGAGGCTCACACGCTGAACGTGAGCACGAACGGCGCGCTACTGCTGCTGAGCGTTCCGGTGCAGAAGGGCCAGCAATTGTTGCTCACCAACGAGGATACCGCAACGGGAGCAGAGATTGCCGCGTCGTTTTCCTGGGCACGCAACACAGCGAACGGTCGAAGCGGGCGTGGAGTTTCCGAAAGCCAACCCCGATTTCTGGCATACGGCAAGCATCTCGGTGGAAATCCGGCCGCACTCAGCCGATAATGTTTAGCGGCTCATCTGCCAGGGTTTGCGGATGATTTGTAAGCTTTGCGGATTTCGGACAGTGTGAATCCATCCTACTGAATTGTTCACTTAGTTTGCCGGTGTACAGCGCCATGCCAACGGCGGCGTCCATCTTGATGCGCGCGAGCGCGCGAATTTCCGCGCGGCTGCGAATACCTCCGGCAGCGGTAATCGGCCGGCTTGTGGCGCGGCGCAGAGCGCGAAACCAGTCCAGATTTGTGCCGCGCATCGTGCCTTCCGCGTCCACGTAGGTGCACAAAAATCCTGAGGCGTATTTTTCGAGTTGCGGGATTACTTCGTCCGGGCGCAAGCGCAATTTGTCCTGCCAGCCGCGCACCAGAATTTTTCCACCCTCGGTGTCCAGCGCGACGATCACCCGCCGCCGTCCAATCTTCGCGGCCAGCCGTTTCAGAAAACTCCTCGTTCACGCGACCGTCCTTGAACGCGGCGCTGCCCACAATGATTTTTTCCGCGCCCCAACCGGCGATCCGCGCGGCCTGCGCCACGGTGCGAATTCCGCCGCCCACGCGGACGCGCATCTTGCGTTTTTTTGCTGCGGCGCACAGTTCCCGCACCAGTTTGCGCGTTCGTTCCCTTGCGCATCGCGGCGTCGAGATCGATGACATGGATCAGCGGATAGCGTGCCAAAGCGGTCCAGCAGGCCGAAAACGTCGTCCACGGCGAGCTTGCGCTCGCGGCCGTGGACCAGTTGCACGGCGCGGCCGTCTTGCAGATCGATACAGGGAATCATCATGTCGTGTAGACTCATTTCGAGCTCACCAAGTTGATTCGGCGATGCAAGCCGACACGGCAAGAGAGTCTTCGCTCGCTCTCAACGTTCGCGGTCTGGCGAACGAGCACTCCTTTCGCGAGATACCGTTTCAACTCCCAGGCCCTGAATACTGTCGTGAAAAATTGACGCGGCCAGCGCCGCGTCCGCGCGGCCCTCGCCGAAAACTTCCAGGAACGTTTCCGGAGTATCCGCGCCGCCCGAAGCAATCACCGGAACGGAAACCGCGCGGGAGATCGCCGCGGTAAGCGGGCAGTCGAAACCCGAGCGCGTGCCGTCCTTGTCCATCGACGTAATCAGAATTTCTCCGGCGCCGCAGTCAACGCCCCGGCGGGCCCACTCCACGGCGTCGATTCCGGTCGGCACGCTGCCGCCGCGAACGAACGCCTCCCAGCGGTCGCCGACACGCTTGGCGTCGATCGCCAGAACCACGGCCTGGGAGCCGAACTCCGCGGCCAGTTCCGTGAGCAACGAAGGATTGCGAATTGCTGCGGTATTTACCGTGAGCTTGTCCGCGCCGGCGCGAAGAATCGCGCGGCCTTCGTCAACGTTCGCCACGCCGCCTCCCGCCGTCAGCGGGATGGCCAATTCGGCGGCCACGCGGCGAATCGTTTCGAGAAACGTGGGTCGATGATCGCGCGATGCAGCGATGTCCAGAACCACCAGTTCATCCGCGCCCTCGATGTTGTAGCGTGCCGCAAGCGCGGCCGGGTCCCCTGCGTCGCGCAGGTTGACGAAGTTCACTCCCTTGACGACGCGCTCGCCGTCCGTGTCCAGGCAAGGAATGATGCGGTGGCGCCAGGCTCATCTCTTTTCACCCGCGAGCCGCACAAAGTTGGAGAGAACTTGCGCTCCCACCGGTCCCGATTTCTCGGGATGAAACTGCGTCGCGAAGACGTTTCCCTGCTCCAAGCCCGCCACGAACGGCACGCAGTGATCGCAGTAGGCTACGGCAGCGTCGCCGGCATCGAGCGCCGCAAACGAATGCGCGAAATAGAAGTACGAATCCTCGGGCACTCCCTCCAGCAGTTTTCTGGATCTCACGCGCCGCAGCTGGTTCCATCCCATGTGCGGCAAGCGATCCACGGGAGGCAGCGCGGAGACGCTTTGCGGAAAGAGTTCCAGTCCCGGGTCTCCCGGCGATTCTTCGCTCGAGGAAAACATGGCCTGCAATCCGAGGCAAATGCCGAGCAGCGGCTTTCCACTGGACACGGCATCGCGTAGCGGCTTTACGAGCGAACGTTCGCCCAGCGATCGCATCAGCGCGCCAAAGTGGCCGACACCGGGAAGGATCAGCGCGTCACAGCCTGCCAGCGCCTCCGGCGTGCCGGCGCGATGCGATTCCACGCCGAGGCGCGAAAGAGCGCGCTCCACCGAGGGAAGATTCCCTGCTCCATACTCCACCAGAGCGATGTTCATAGAAGACCTTTCGTGCTGGGCAACACGCGTTTCAATTGCGGATCACGCGTGGCCGCAAACCTCAGCGCCCTGGCAAACGCCTTGAAAACGGCTTCCACCTGGTGATGGGAAGACCGGCCGTACTTGAGTTCCAGGTGCACATTGGCTCCCGCTGCCTGTGCGAAGCCGCCGAAAAAGTCTTCGAGCAGTTCGACCTGCATGCCGCCAACGTGGGCCGCCGAGAACTTCCATCTGCAGACCAGATGAGGGCGCCCGCTGAAATCGATGGCGGCAGAGGCCAGAGTTTCGTCCATGGGCATCAGAAAATATCCGGCGCGCAGAATTCCCTTCTTGCTGCCCAGCGCTTTCCTGACGGCCTCACCGAGGACGATCCCGGTGTCCTCCACCGTGTGGTGCTGATCCACTTCGAGATCGCCGCGCGCGGTGAGTTCCAGATCCATCGCGCCGTGGCGAGCCACCAGCGTGAGCATGTGATCGAGAAACGGGATGCCCGTGGAAATTTTGGCGCGCCCCTGGCCGTCGAGGTTCAGGCGGATGGCGATGTCCGTTTCGGTTGTGGTGCGTCGCAGCTTGGCTTTTCTCATGCCCAGAATTTCTCCAGATCGCGGACGCTGTGCAGTACTTCGAGCGCGCCGTACTCGCGCAGGCTTTTCCGCGCGCGTCCGGTGCGCGTCGCTGCCGTACGGCAGAACTCCCAGAAACGGCACGCCGGCTCGTTTTGCCGACAGCGCGTCATCGATATTGTCGCCCAGGTAGAGCGCGTCGCGCCGGGGCATGCCGTTCAGCAGCAATCGCAATCCCTCGGGATCGGGCTTGCCCTTTTTCACGTCGTCGATCGTGATGGCGCGGCGGAAAATTCCGTGGGCCACTGTGCCTTCCAGCGTATGCCGCAGCTCCTTGCGTGTGCGGCCGGTAAACAGCGCAAGTTCAGCGCGGCGCGACCAGCGTTCCAGCTGCGCGTGGGTGACCAGCCAGCGCTCTCTCGCCACATTTCCCGGCTTCGCTTTTGTGCCCCAATAAACTTTCTGAAACTGGGCCTTTACTTCCTCGTAGGGCACGTCGTACCCGAGCGAAGCGACCCAGTCCGTCGACAATCGCCAGTCATCGTTGTATCCCGAGCGATTTTTCCACTGGTGAATCTCGTCGAACGTCACGCGCTTCTTTGTGAAATGCCGCACCGTGTCCACGATCGATTTGTGAAACGATCCGTGGACGTCGACCAGCACGCTGTCCACATCAAAAATCACGAGTTTGGGAGAGAACTTCACAGAATCCCCTTCATGGCCCGCAGCAGCGTGCGGGTATCCGCGCGTGTTCCGGCGCTGATGCGAACAAAACCGGGGCGCGGGAAATCGTTCCGCTCGCGCACCAGAATTCCCTTCCGTTCCAGCGCGCGAACCAGGCCGGGCGCGGCCGCGCCAAAATCCGCCAGCACAAAATTCGCGCGGCTCGGATAAATCCGCGCGCCCAGGCGCAGCAGCCCCTTCTCAAGCATGGCCCGGCTCAGCAGCACTTCACGCGTATAGTCGCGCAGCAAAACGCGGATCGCGAACCGCCGCATCGGCCGCCACCAGCGCGGCGGAATTCACCGGATACGGAGTGGACGCGCGGCGCATGGCCTGCAGCATTTCCGATTTCCCGAACAGCGCGCCGATGCGCAGCGCCGCCAGCCCCGCCGATTTGGAAAACGTGCGCGCCACCAGCAGATTCGGATATCGCCGAATCCACGAAAGAATCGTCAGGCCCGAAAAATCGAAGTAGGCTTCGTCAACCAGCACCAGCGTGTGCGACGCCGCCTTCAAGATTCGGCGCAGCTCTTCGCGCTCTACCAGCGAACCAGTGGGATTGTTGGGATTCGCAATGTACAAGACGCGCGGGCAGCGATTCGCGGGCTTGCGCAGTTCGCGGATCACCGCATCGACCGGAAAGCGCATTTCGTCGTCATAGCGCAGCGCGGTGACGCGCGCTCCGGCCAGCTCCGCGAAAAAGCGGTACATGTCGAAGGTAGGCTCAACGACCAATACGGAGTTGCCCGGCTCAAGAAAAGTGTCCGCGATCAGGTGCAGGGCGTCGTCGATTCCGTTGGTCAGGTGCATTTCCGCTGGACGCACGCGAAAAAATCGCGCCAGGCGCTTGCTGGTCTCCTGATATTCGGGATAGATCGCCATTTCCTGCGCCGTCATCCGGGAGAGCGCGCGCAGAACTGCAGGGGAACAGCCCACCGTATTTTCGTTGAAGTCCAGGCGCAGTTTTTTCGCTCGCCCTTCTTTCGGCGCGTTATAGGGCGCGAGACCCAGCACGGCTTTGCGGACCGGAGTTACTGTGGCGCGCGCGCGTTTCACCGGCGCACCTCGACGGCGCGCGCATGCGCCTCCAGCCCTTCGGCGCGAGCCATGGCCGCCACCGCCGGCGCCAGGCTTTTCAGGCCGGTGCGGGAAATATTCTGCGTGCTGGCGCATTTCACGAAGTCCGCCACGCTCAGCCCGCCGCGAGCGTGCGCCCATCCGGAAGTGGGCAGGACGTGGTTGGTGCCGCTGGCGTAGTCGCCAATCGGCTGCGCGCTCCACGGTCCGAGAAACACGCTGCCGGCCTCTGACAGTTGTTCGACCAGCGATCGATTTGCTTTCGGGATGCTGAGGTGCTCCGGCGCCACGCGATTCGCGAATTGAATCGCGGCGCCGAGGGAAGGGGCCACCAGAATCGCGCTGGCAAGCTTTAAGGATTTTGACGCCAGATTGGTATTCGGCAATGTGCGCAGCTGCCGGTCCACTTCAGTCGAAACTTCTTTGGCCAGCCTCGACGAAGGCGTGATGAGCAACGCCACAGCGTCAGGATCGTGCTCGGCCTGGGCCAGAATATCCGCCGCGATGTAGCGCGGGTCGCCGCCCGTCGCCAGAATCAGAACTTCGGTCGGGCCCGCGGGCATGTCGATCGCGCAGTCGTTGGAGACGATGCGCTTGGCCGCCGTGACGTAGCGGTTGCCGGGGCCGCAGATTTTGTTCACCTTAGGAATGGATTGCGTGCCGTAGGCAAAAGCGCCGATGGCCTGCGCGCCGCCCATGCGCGCAATTTGCGTGACTTCCAATATTTCTGCCGCCGCCAACAGCGCAGGGCTTGGCTTTGGGCAGGCCACCACGATGCGCTTTACGCCCGCGACCTGAGCAGGAATGACGGTCATCAGCAGCGTGGAAAAAAGCGAAAAGCGCCCGCCGGGGATGTAGCAACCGATGGTTTCCAGCGGCGTAACGCGCTGGCCGACGCGGACGCCCGGCTCCACGGTGATTGTCCAGGAACGCGGACGCTGCGCTTCGGCCACGCGGCGGATGTTGCGCGCCGAGTGTTCAATCGCACGCCGAAGTTCCCGCGGCACTTCCCGGCCGGCGGCGCGGATTTCCGCGGGCGTGATCCACAGGGACTTGCGCGTAAGGCGAAGGCCGTCAAGACGGAAGGCCCAGCGAAACAGCGCGGCATCGCCGTTAGCGCGCACATCGGCGAGGATGCGGGCGGCGATCTTGTCCGCCGCGGCATCGTGCGAGCTGCGGCGTGTTCAGAAATTTCGCGGCGACTGCTTCCGTGAGTTTCAGTATGCGCATGCGGATCCGTTTCTCAATGTCGTGTCATTCTGAGCGAAGCGAAGAATCTCTCTTCGATTTAAAGTGCAAGCAACGACAAGAAATCCAAGAGAGATTCTTCGCTTCGCTCAGAATGACAGCGCTTTTTCTTTTTTTGCAGTCCGTGAAGTCTTTGCCTCAGGGAACTGCAATCCACCCGTTCAGACCACGATCTTGTTCAAGGGATATTCCACAATGCCCTGCGCGCCCGCGGCTTTCAGGCGCGGGATGATCGAGCGCACCACGTCTTCGTCGATAATCGTGTTCACGGCGATCCAGTCCGGATCGCTCAGCGTGGAGATCGTCGGATTTTTCAGCGCCGGCAGAGCGGACAGAACCGCGGCGAGATTTTCCTTGCGCACGTTCAGCATGATGCCCACTTTGGTGTACGCCGCGATGGCGCCGGAAAGCAGCAGAAAAATATTGGCGACCTTTTCCGATTTCCAGGGATCGGCCGCCGCCGCGTGGTTCAGAGATGAACACGGTGCGCGATTCGAGAATGGTGTCCACAATGCGCAGATGATTGGCGCGCAGCGACGAGCCGGTCTCGGTGACTTCCACGATGGCGTCGGCGAGCTGCGGCACTTTCACTTCGGTGGCGCCCCAGGAAAATTCCACGCGGGCATCCACTCCGTTTCGCGCCAGATATTGCCGGGTGAGATTTACAACTTCGGTGGCGATCACCTTCCCGGAAAGATCCTTCACCGACTGAATCGGTCCATCCTCCGGGACAGCCAGAACCCAGCGCACGGGAGAGAGGCTCTGCTTGGAATACATCAGCTCGCCGACCTCCGCCACTTTGGAGCCGGTTTCAAACACCCAGTCACGGCCGGTGATGCCGGCATCGAGCGCGCCGGTCTCCACGTATCGCGCCATTTCCTGCGCGCGCACCAGCATGCAGTTGATTTCGGGATCGTCGATGCCCGGAAAATAGCTGCGCGAATTCACGGAAATGCGCCAGCCGGCCTTGGCGAACAGCTGGATGGTGGCGTCCTGCAGGCTGCCTTTGGGAATGCCAAGACGAAGCACGCTCATCAGCGCGAATCCTTTCCGTAAACCGCGTTGGGATCAAAGGTGCGTTGGGCGACGACTTCTGTTTCGCCGTCCGCGGAAATCTGACGGAAAAAGCAGGACTGGTAACCTTCATGACATACGCCGGGCCCGAGCGCATCCACGCGAATCAGGAGAGTGTCCACATCGCAATCGACGCGAATCTCGCGCACCTTCAGCACATGTCCGCTCTGCTCGCCCTTGCGCCACAGCTTGTTCCGCGAGCGGCTGAAGAACGTGACTTCCCCGCTCTTCTGGGTCGCGGCGTACGCTTCCGCGTTCATGAAGCCAAGCATCAGGACTTCCCCGGTCCCCGCATCCTGGATCACCGCGGGCAATAGGCCATCCAGCTTAGTGAAATCCAATTCCATCGCTCCTCCCGGAACGCCGCGCCTGCCGCGTGGCAGGCGCCCGAAAATAAAAAACCCGCTGGCGCTTACCGCGCCAGCGGGCCTATGAGTGCGAATTTCGCAGCGCTACTCAAGCCTCCGCGGGCACGGTTGCAAATCGTGATGGTGATGATGGCCGTGGTTGCTCGCGGAGAAATTCATGGCGCAAGTGAATATACAAGAGCGGCGAAAGCGCGTCAAGAACGTTCGGCGGAAACGCCGCCGGCGAGTCCGCCGGCTTCTGAAGCATTCACGGGCATGGTACGCTGCGCGGAGCGCCGGTGTGACCGCAATCCTCCGGCGCATCGCTGGCAATCTCGGCGGCAATTCTACAAGCAGGAGCAACTTTCGATGCATTCCAAAATGTGGTCTGACATGTTCGTCCTCGCGCTGCCGGTGGCCGAGAAAATTCTCCGGCCGGTCGTCATCTATCTATTTCTGGTGATCGGGCTGCGCCTGGCCGGGAAGCGCGAACTCGCGCAGCTGAATCCCTTCGACCTGGTGGTGTTGCTGACGCTCTCTAACACCGTGCAGAACGCCATCATCGGAGACGACAACAGCGTCACCGGCGGAGTGATCGGCGCGGCCACGCTGCTGCTCCTGAATTTTCTGGTGGTGCGCTTTCTTTTCCGGCACGAAAAGCTGGACCGGATTGTGGAAGGCGAGGCGACGGTACTGGTGGATCACGGAAAAATCCTTCAGGAAATGCTGACGCGCGAAGTGTTGACGCTGCCGGAACTGGAAACCGCGGCGCACAAGCAGGGTTTCGGCAGTCTGGCGGAAGTGGATCGCGCGACGCTCGATCCCAGCGGCATGATCTGCTTCACCGCGAAAAAGCCGGCGCCCGAGGAATCACGGCACCGCGAACTTCTTGAGAAGATGAATGAAATTACGCGCGAACTGGCCGCGCTCCGGCTGCGAACGGACCTGCCACCGGCATGATCCGGCCGCCGGAGCGGCGTCAGTGCATCAAATAGCCGGTGACGGCGACCCCGAGGCCGACCAAGCCCGACGCCATACCCAGGAACCAGAAGACCAGTTTTCTTGAAAGCAACGCCAACGAGGAGATCACCAGCGCGATTTCCAGAAACACTTCTCCAAGATCGAAGCGGTCCGCCCTGCGCTGCGCGCGCGCCGATTCACCCTCAAAATCCTTGGCCTGCTCCTCGACTTCGGCCTGCTCTTTGGTGTAGCGGTCCACTTCCTTCTGATATTTCTCGCGCACTCCGGCGGCCTGTGTCTTGTCCTTGAAATCGACCAGGCCCATCAAGTCCAGGGTCATCTCGTAAGTGTGGCGGCGAATGTTTTTGGCCTGGTAATAGGCCCACTGATCGGTCGCGCGGTTCTGCATCAGGAGTTCTTCGGTGTGCGAGCGGTGTCCCATAAGCGAAACGACGGCAACGCACACGGCCAGGATCGCCATGGTCACGGAAATGGGCGCGAGAGACGGGTTTTCCCGGCCGTGTTCGGCGTTTTCCTGCAGTTCGCTCAATTCATCGGGCATGTGCGCTGGCTCCTGTTCCGTTTCTTTCGGGGATTTTATGCGATCTCGGGCGCGTCGCCACGACTTCGGGATGCTGGCGCCCGAAAATTCCATCGCTTCAGGATCATTGAGCGGCTTCCGCCTGCAGGCTCTCGCGCAGCGCGGCGATCGTGCGGTCAATGTCCTGATCCGTGTGGGCCGCGGAAACGAACATGGCCTCAAACTGAGAGGGCGCCAGGAACACGCCGCGCTGCAACATGCCGCGGAAAAATCCGGCGAAGCGTTTCGTGTCGCACATTTTAGCCGTGGCGTAATCCGTGGCCGGCTCGCGAGAAAAGAACAGCGTAAGCAAAGACCCGATGCGCACCGCGCTGGCCGCCGCGCGCGTTTCGCGGAGCGTTGCGGCAATGCCGTCGCCAAGGCGCTTCGAGCGGGCCTCAAGCGTTTCGTAAAATCCGGGAGCGGCCAACAGGTCGAGCGAAGCGATCCCCGCGCTCATGGCCAGCGGATTGCCGGAGAGCGTTCCCGCCTGATAGACCGGACCAAGCGGCGCGACGCGATCCATCACGTCGCGGCGCCCGCCATAGGCCGCCACAGGAAGGCCGCCGCCGATGATTTTTCCCAGCGTGGTCAGGTCAGGGCTGATGCCGAATAGCGTCTGCGCGCCGCCGTAGCAAACGCGAAACCCGGTGATTACTTCATCGAAAATCAGGAGCGCGCCGTGGCGCGTGCAAAGATCGCGCAGCGCCTGAAGAAACCCAGGTTTCGGCAATACCAGTCCCATGTTCGCCGCCACCGGCTCAACGATCACGCGCGGCAATTTTGCCGCGGCGCATATCGAAAACTTTCTCGACTGCCGCCGCGTCGTTATACGGAACATTCAGCGTGAGTTCGGCGAGCGCCTTGGGCACGCCCGGGCACGCCGCAATCCCCAGTGTGGCCAGTCCGGAGCCCGCTTCGGAAAGAAAACTGTCCGAGTGGCCGTGGTAGCAGCCGTCAAATTTGATGATGAGGTCGCGATTCGTGGCGGCGCGCGCCAGGCGCACGGCGCTCATCGTGGCTTCCGTGCCTGAACTGACGAAGCGCAGTTTCTCACAGGATGGCAACGCCTTGCGGACGCGAGCGGCTAGCTCAACTTCCAACTCGGTAGGCATGCCATAGCTCGTGCCGCGCGCGGCTTGGTCTGTGATTGCCGCGACAACCTTGGAATGCGCGTGGCCCAGGATCAGCGCGCCCCATGAGCACACATAATCGATGTATTCATTGCCGTCAGCATCCCACAGCCGCGCGCCAGCGGCGTGATCGACGACAATCGGCTCGCCGCCTACAGCACGAAAGGCGCGCACGGGACTATTGACGCCGCCCACCAGCACATCCTGGGCGCGGCGGAATATTTCCTCGGAGCGAGGCCGCTGCAATTTGGAAAATTTGGGTGAGTTCATCGATTCCTGTGCGCAGGAGAATTCGGCGTCAGCCGTTTTTCAGCCATCGCGCCGCGTCCTTGGCGTGATAAGTCAGCACAATGTTCGCGCCGGCGCGGTGAATGGCGGTCAGGATTTCCATGGCGATGCGCTTTTCCTCGATCCAGCCATTAGCCGCGGCGGCCTTGACCATCGCAAATTCGCCGCTGACGTTATACGCGCCAACGGGAATCGAAAAAGTGTCGCGCACGCTTTTAATGATGTCCAGGTACGCCAGCGCGGGCTTCACCATCACCATGTCCGCGCCTTCCGCCAGGTCGAGTTCCACCTCGCGCAGCGCTTCGCGCGCGTTGGCCGGATCCATCTGGTAGCCGCGGCGATCCCCGAACTGCGGCGCGGATTCAGCGGCTTCGCGGAACGGTCCGTAGAATCCGGAACAATATTTCGCGGCGTAGCTCATGATGGCCACGTCCTGAAATCCGCCGCCGTCGAGCGCCTTGCGGATCGCGCCGACGCGGCCGTCCATCATATCGGATGGCGCGATGATATCGGCTCCGGCCCGCGCGTGCGAGAGCGATTCTTTGGCCAGCAACTCGAGCGTCGGATCGTTCTTCACTTCCCCGTTTTCGACGATGCCGCAATGCCCGTGATCGGTGTATTCGCACAGGCACACGTCGGTCATCACCAGCAAATTCAGATTCGCCTTGCGCACCGCTTCGATCGCCCTCTGCACCACGCCGTCCGCTGCGTACGCTTCCGTGCCAAGCGCGTCTTTCTTGTCGGGAATGCCGAACAGAATAATTCCGGGGATGCCCAGCTGCTCGACTTCGCGGCATTCCTCCAGAAAAGTGTCCACCGATTGCTGCGCCACGCCCGGCATTGAGGCGATCGGGTTCCTCACATTTTTCCCGGGGCACACGAACATGGGATAGATAAAGCCGTGCGTTGAAAGGCGTGTTTCGCGCGCCAAAGATCGAATCGCCTCGCTGCGCCGCAAACGGCGCGGCCTGGTAACCGGAAAACTCATACCGACCTCGCTTTGGAGTCTGCCCTGCTGGAAAAATAACGTTCGATCGCCGAAGCCATGGAATCCACGGTGGTGAGCGACGCTTCAATGGCCACCGGCAATCCCGCGCCGCGCAGCGCGGCCGCCGTAACCGGGCCGACCGCGGCGAAAGCGGCTCTCGCGCCGAGACGCGATACCACGTCCTCGCCCAGCAACGCTCGCATGATTGTCAATCGCCGACGGGCTGAACACCGAAATCACGTCGACCTCAGCCTCGCGCACCGCCTGCATCACCCCAGGATCGATCGCGCCGGCGCTTCCGTACGGAATACGCCACAACTTCCGTGACGTCCGCGCCCTCGCTTTTCAACGCCGCGGGCAAATCGGGCCGCGCCCGTTCGCTGCGCGGCAAAAGAATTTTCTTTCCCGGCCAGCGCCGCGGAAAGTTCACGCGCCAGCGCCACGCCCAAAAATTCCTGTGCCACGTGGTCCACCGGAAATCCTTCGGCCGCCACCGCGCTGGCGGTGGCCGGACCGACCGCGGCGCAGCAATAGTGATTATCCTGGCTCGGGTCAACATCCAGCTTGCGGCAGCGCGCCGCGAAAAAACGCACCGCGTTGGCGCTGGTGAATAATACCCAGTCGAATTCACTCAGAGAACGTATCGCGCGATCGAGTTCGCGGGTGTCGGCAGGCTCGGAAAAACCGACGGCGGGAAATAACAGTACGGTGGCGCCCATCGATTCCAGCCGCACCTTCAGCCCGCGAGCCTGCTCCACGGCGCGCGTCACCACGATTCGCTTTCCTTGCAGCGATCCGGCGGCGCTCATGCCGGCGTCCCGTGACTCTGCTCGTCCAGCAAAGCGTCCGCGCCGGCGTCCCGCAATTTCTGGGCGGCCTGTTTGCCAATCGATTCCGCCGCGGACGGATCTCCCGAAACCTTTTCGTACAAGCGTTGCTTGCCGTCCGGAGAAAGAACGGCGACGTCAAGCAGCAGCGCTCCGTGTTCCGTGCGGCCCCACGCCCCGATGGGAACCTGGCAGCCGCCGTCGAGGCCAGCCAGCGCGGCGCGCTCCGCGGTAACCGCGCTTCGAGTTTCGGCGTCTTCCAACTTGGCCAGAATGCCGCACGTTACGGCATCCGCCGCGCGGGCCTCGATGCCGATCGCGCCCTGCCCCGCGGCCGGGAGACTGATTTCAAGCGACAAAACTTCGCTGATATTTCCGCTGAGGCCCAGGCGGTCGAGGCCGGCCTTGGCCAGCACGATTGCATCGTAATCGCCGCGCTTCAGCTTTTCGACGCGAGTATCCACGTTCCCGCGCAGTTCCAGCATGCGCAGGTCGGGCCGCGCGTGCAGCAATTGCGATTGCCGCCGCAAACTGCTGGTGCCCACTTGCGCGCCTTGCGGGAGCGCAGCAAGCGTCTCTGCCTGCCGCGGACAGCAGCGCGTCGCGCACGTCTTCGCGCTTGCCGATCGCGGCGATGGTCAGGCCGTCCGGCATTTCGGTAGGCACGTCCTTCATGCTGTGAACCGCCAGGTCAATGCGGTCATCGAGCAGGGCGTCTTCCAGTTCCTTGATGAAGACGCCTTTGGTGCCGATCTGGCTGAAACTCAGTTTCTGGAATTTATCGCCAGAGGTCTTAATGATCACGATTTCCGGCTCGCACCCCGGTGATCGCAAACAACGCCTGCGCCATGCTCCGCGCCTGCCACAGGGCCAGCGCGCTTCCCCGGGTGCCGATGCGCAGCGGCTTCAAGGCTTCTCCCGATCGAGGCGGAACAGGTCGCGCATCGCTTCAAGATTCTGCACCTTGCGGCGCAGTTCCGGAATTCCGCGCATGCGTTCGGCGGGACTGATCACCACGCGGTCCAGAAATTCCTGCAGCATCGCGGCGACTTGCGCGCGGTCAGCCTCGGAAAGATGCGGCATGGATGCCAGCCGTTCCTCCACAAACGCTTCGCGCTCCGCGGAAAGTTTCTGGCGCAGGTCGCCGAGAACGGCGCCCGCGGCGACCCCCGCCTGCCAGTGCAAAAATTTTTCAACGTGCTCGTCGATGATGGCCTCGGCGCGGGGAATTTCGGCGACGCGTGCTTTTTTATTTTGTTCCACAATTTGGGTCAGATCATCGACGTTGTAGAGATAAGTGTTGTAGACGTCCGCGACATCCGCGGCGACGTTGCGCGGCACCCCCAGATCGATCACCAGCATGGCGCGATTGCCTCGAGCCGCCATGGCCCGCTCAATCAGCGCGCGGGAGAGAATCGGCTCTTCCACCGACACCGAGGTAACGATCAAGTCCGGCCAATCCAGCGCCTGCGAAAGTTTTTCCCAGGGAACCACTTCCCCGCCGAACCGCGCCGCCAGATCGACGGCATGCTCCGGGGTGCGGTTAATTACGCGCAATTGCTGGATGCCGCGATCGCACAGGTGTCGAACCACCTGCTCGCTGGTCGCGCCCGCTCCCACGATCAGCGCGCGGTGATTGTTCAGTTTTCCAAAAATGCGCTCGGCCAGTTTTACGCCGGAGAAAGCCACCGAGACCGGCCGCGTTCCCAATTCCGTTTCGGTGCGCACTCGTTTGCCCACTTCCAGGGCCGCCTGGAACATTCGGTTGAGCACCGGTCCCGTCTGGCCGCGATCCAAGGCGATCTGGTACGCGTCGCGGACCTGTCCCAGAATTTCCGCCTCGCCCAGCAGCATCGAATCGAGGCCGGCCGAGACACGGAACAGGTGCCGGACCGCCTGGCTGTCCCGGTGGCGGTACAGCGACCTGTCCAATTCGCTCATCGAGAGCTGATGGAACGAGGCCATGAACAATTCCACCGCGCCCGCGCTATCGGTCGCGTTTTCGCCAGGCACGCCGTACAGCTCGCTGCGATTGCACGTGGAAAGAACCAGCGTTTCCTCAAGAATCCCGCGCGCGCGCAATTGTTCCGCGGCTTCCTGAGCCTGCTCCGGCGTGAACGCGACGCGCTCGCGCACTTCCACCGAAGCGGTTCGATGATTCAGTCCGATGAGAACAATTTCCATCGAGAATACGTCCAATCAACTTACCTGCAATGCGTTCCGTGCGCTCGCGGCGCGATCAGAAGTACTGGTGAAAATGAGAAAGATACCGGTTCACGATACTGTAGCTGAAAATCACAAACATGAAATTAAAGATGCACAACGCCGAGGCGCGCGCGCCCCGCCATGCCGCCGTGCCCGAAAGCACCGTATAGCCGATGTAAATCAGAAGGATCACCACGGTGATAATCACCTTGGGATCGCCAGTCCAGTACGTTCCCCGGAGCCGGTGCGCCCATGATCAGGCCCGCCACGATTCCGACGGCCAGCGAAACACAGCCAATCAGCACGCTGCTGCGCGTCATGCGTTCCAGAACGTCCAGCGCCGGAAAACGCCAGCCCACCTCGCCCAGCTTGCGGTTGCGCAGCCGCCAATTCTGCACCAGAAAAATGATGCTGAGCACACAAGAAATTGCGAAGGCCGCGTATGCCAGGATATTCAGCGTCACGTGGAAGGCAAACAGCGGGCCCTGCGCCGGGGGCGCCTTGATCTCCCGCGCTTCGGGCAAATGCGCCAGCAGAAAGACTCCGAGGACGATGGGCAGCACGAAGGGGCCGACGGCGCGGCGGCGGTGAATCGCCTCCAGGCCAAGATACGTGAACGCCAGCAGCCAGGCGAACAGCGAGAGCGAACCGAACAGATCGTCGTACGGCACACCATGAATCAATCGCGAGCGGGCCAGCAGGGCAAGGTAATGCAGGCCGAGCCCCACCACAAGGCAGGAAGTCGCCCCGATTCCGGCGGCGCGCGAAGGTTCCCGCAAATTCCACACATACAGCGCCAGGCTCGCCGCGTAAAACAGAAGCGTCGCGATTACATAGGGACTGGTCATGGTTTATAGGCGCACTACCGGCGGGTATCTTCCGCTGGGCCCTCCGCCAAGGCTCGTTACCGAAACATTATAACGAATTCCCGGTGCTGGCGGCACGAATACGGCAACGGTATTGCCCGCCTTGCGCCCGAGGCGCGCGGCAAATCGTTTCGCCGATAGGATGAGTGATAAATGATTTGTGTGCAGATTAAGCCCGTCGTACGATGCGCCGGAACGCAGTGATCCATCTTCCCCGGCCACGGGTAAGCTCGAGTCGAGAGTCAAAGGAGCACACCATGCCTTACGTGCAAAACCTGCGGCGCGCGGTAGTCGTAGGCGTTACGGCCATCGTTATTACCGTTGCCGGCTCGTCCTACGGCGCGGACATTCTGGACGACTGGGCCACGGCCAAAACGCCGCCACCGCCCGAATTGAAGTCCGTCACGCTCGAAGGATCTACTACAGCCCTGCTGATTCTGGACATGATGAAAACGAATTGCGGCGCGCGGCCGCGCTGCGTGGCCACCGAGCCCGCCGTAAAGCGCCTGCATGACTCCGCGCGCAAGGCAGGAGCGATGGTCTGGTACAGTTTCGTCGGAAGCAACGGCGCCGCCACGACGGCGGACCAGATCGATCCCGGAGTTACGGCCCAGGAAGGCGAGTGGGCGCGCCAGAACGGGCCGGATAAATTCATCGGTTCGAATCTGGAGGAAAAGCTGAAAACGCGCGGCATCAAAACGGTGATTGTGTGCGGCACGTCGTTTCAGGGCGTGGGAATTGGGACCGGCGGCGGCGCTGCACAGCGGGGCTACAAGGTAATTATTCCGGTGGATTGCCTGTCATCGGAGGACGCCTACATGGAGCAGTATTCCGCGTTCCACCTGGCGAAAGGCGCGCCCGCGGGCGTCGTGAGCCAGGTAACGCTGACGCGCACCTCGATGCTGAAGTTTTGACCGCCCGAGTCCGCCGGCGCCTTGCCATCGCGAGATTCTATTGCGATTCAATCCCGGGTTCGCCTCGGGAACATAGGCGACAAAATTCGTTCGATTTGCCGCCCGCGGATTAGGTAAAATCCCAGTTGCCCGCCCGAGATTCACCAATAACGGCACATCAGGCTGGTCCCCAGCTCACCCGCTCCCGCGCCACTTCCGCGGTGCCGACACGTTGTCTGGAAAGGATTCGACCATGGGGGTTGGAACGAGGGCGCGTCCGTGTATTTCGATTTTGCAGATTTTTGGCCTGGCTTCCTTGAGCCTGTTGCTGGCAGCTCCGGAGGGCTTCGCTCGGCCCGATACCGCCTTTGATTTGACGGGGCCGAAAATTGAAGTGCAGGTCACTCGCGGCGGAAAGAAACTGGGCGTCGCGGACGTTCCCAACCTGCAGGCCGGAGACCGCATTTGGATTCACGTCGATCTACCTGAAGACCAGTCGGTGCACTACCTGCTGGTTGCGGCTTTCCTGCGCGGCACCACCAACCCGCCGCCGGAAAACTGGTTTACACGGGCCGAAACCTGGAACCGGCAAGTGATCGCTGAGGGTATTACCGTGACGGTCCCGGCGGAAGCCCAGCAGGCGGTCCTGTTTCTCGCTCCGGAAACGGGCGGAGATTTCAGCAGCCTGCGATCGGCGGTGCGCAGCAAGCCGGGCGCGTTCGTCCGTGCTGTGCAGGATTTGAATCTGGCCAGCCTGGACCGCACCCGCTCCGACCGCTACCTGGAAGACATCAAGAGCAGCGCCGATCTCGAACCGAAAGCGCTGCATGACCGCTCGCTGGTGCTGGCGCGTACGCTCGGCATTCGCGTCGATCAGCAGTGTTTTGACAAACCCGCCGAGTTGCAGTCAACCTGCCTAATTCAGAATTCCGATCAACTGGTGCTGGACGACGGGCACACCCAATCCATGGTGGCGGCGCTCACTTCCGGTCCGAGTTCAGATTTAATGGGCGCGATCAGCGCGACGGCCATCGCGGGCGGAGGAACGTTCAGCCCTTACGTGGGCGCGGTGGTGGACATGGCGCGGATTTTGGGCAACCTGCATACCGCCGCCTACCAGTACATTCCCGCGCTGGCCCTGCCGAAGGGCGCCGCGCTGAACCTGCGGCTGAATAATCCGCCATCGTTCCGCAATCCGAAATCGGTTCTGGTCGTAGCTCTTCCGGCGGTGGAGGCAGCGCAAATTCCGCCTCTGCGCGCGGTAAACGCCGAAGGAATCCTGTGCCTGCAAAAATCTCCCATGGTCTTGCCCGTGGACGGCGCGCCGCTGGCCTACTCCACGGACATCGGCCATGACTTTGCTCTCCGCATCAAGGCTCACGGCGGCAACTCAGTGGAACTTCCGGCCACCGCGGACGCGGAACGCGGCGGCTTCGTGGTCAACACCGGAGCCCTGCAAAACGCCAGCCTCGACACCGATGTGACCGCCGTGCTGCACGGATACTGGGGCTTCGACGCGTTCGAAGGGCCCGCATTTCATTTGCGCAATTCCCGCGCCGCCACCTGGGCCATCAAGCCTGAAGATCGTGACGCCTTGATTCTGGGGCGCGCCGATACGATTCACATTCGCTCAGATAGCGCCGTCTGCGCCAGCAACGTGACCGTGCAGAACGAGCAGCACAAGGAACTCAAAACTACATGGAACGCTACAAAGCCCGGCGAACTGGAAATTCAGGTTCCGCTGCAGGCGGAAACTTCCGGCTCTCTGAAACTGACGGTGAAGCAGTACGGCCTGCCCGCCGCCGACGAACTCGTGCTGCACACCTACGCGGAAGCCGCGGAACTCGAGCATTTCAGGATCAACGCCGGAGACCAGCAGGGCGTGCTCACCGGCCGGCGGCTGGACGAAGTGAACAGCTTTGAGTTGAAAGGTGTTCGCTTCGTTCCTACGAAACTCTCCCGCGCGGATAAAAAAGACGAACTGCAGCTGGCCGTGGCCAGCCCGGCTGCGACGCCCGGCCTGCAGAGCAATGAACAGCTTGTCGCGCACGTGGATTTGAAAGACGGCCGCGTCCTGGACCTGCAGACCACGGTGGAAACTCCCCGGCCGAAAGTGGAGTTGATCAGCAAGAGCGTGCAGCCGGGCGCGAATCATTCTCCGGTGCAGCTCAAGGGGCAGGACGAACTGGCGCAGGACGGTCGACTTTCCTTCTTTCTTGAAATCGCAAGTGCCGGAATCGTTTCCGCGGACGGAAAAAATCGAAGTTTCCAGCGCGGATGATTCATTTCACGCGATGCTGAGCGTCAACGACGGAAACCTGATTCTGCAGAACTCGCAAACGCTGCTGGCGGTTTTGGACCCGCTGAAAAGTTTTGGGCCGTCGGCGTTCGGGCCGCTGCGCTTTCGCCCCGTGCAGGGAGACGGCGCAAACGGAGACTGGCAGCCGCTGGTGACTCTCGTTCGGATACCCACGCTGAGCGAAATCCGCTGCCCCGGCAGCCCGGATAAACAATGCCGGCTGATGGGTTCGAATCTTTTCCTGATCGACTCGATCGCATCCGATTCGGAATTCACGCATGCAATCTCCGTCCCGGTCGGGTATGCCGATTCCACGCTGAGCGTCCCGCGGCCGAACGGAACGCTGCTCTACATCAAGCTGCGCGACGATCCTGCTTCGGTGAACCCGATGGTTCTGCGCGTTTTGCCGGACGACGAGTAGCACACGCAACAGGCTTCCGGACCGCGCGCCCCGAAATAGGGAATGACCACAATCGTCGATCTCTCCGGCGAACGCTTGGAGCCGTAACAGCACGCTACAGATTCCCGAAAGCACATTCAGGTTTCTTCGCGTCACCATCGACGGCCGTCATCCCCTCGGCGACCACGCCTTCCATGCAGCCCACCCGTAGTTTTGTTATGATGATTGAGACTCCTGAGCTTTATGAATCCTTCGCCCGAATCCGTGAACCGGAAAGACCTATTCCTGCGCGCCTGCCGGTGCGAACCGGTCGAGCGCGTGCCGGTGTGGATCATGCGCCAGGCCGGGCGCTACCTGCCCGAATATCGCGCCATTCGCCAGAAACACAATTTCCTGGAAGTCTGCAAGACCCCGGAACTGGCCATGGAAGTTTCGCTGCAGCCGTACCGCATCCTGGGCGTGGACGCCGTCATCGTCTTCTCCGACATCCTGATCCCCGCCGGCGCGATGGGATTGCCGTTCGAACTGACGGATAAAGGCCCGGTCATCGAATCGCCGCTTCGAACGGCCGCGCAGATCAGGGAGCTTTCCTCGTTCGATCCCGAAACGGAAACCGGATTCCTGATGGAAACGATTCGCGGCCTGGTCCGCGAATTAGGACCAGACGTGCCGGTCCTCGGATTCGCGGCCGCGCCCTGGACGCTGGCCTGTTACATGATCGAAGGCCACGGCAAGGATGGCTTTCCTGCCGCGAAAACCATGCTCTATTCCGACCCGGAACTGTTTCGAAACCTGCTCGAACGCATCGCGCGGGCCACGGCCCGATATCTGCGCGCGCAGATCGCCGCAGGCGCGGCAGCCGTGCAACTGTTCGACACCTGGGTCGGCGAACTCACGCTTGAGCAATACCGTGAATTCGCGCTGCCCGCCACGCAGCTGCTGATCGAAGAAATTGGCGCGGGAGATACGCCGGTGATTCTCTACACGAAAGCGTCCAGCCATTTGCTGGCGGCGGTCGCCGAATCCGGCGCGAACGTGCTGAGCGTCGATTGGCGCGTGGATCTCGCGACGCGTGCGCGAGCATTGTCGGGCCCACGCATCGCCCTGCAGGGCAATGTCGATCCGTGCGTGCTGCTCGGCCCCGAAGACGGCGTCCGCCGGGCGGCCCGCGACGCGGTCGAGAGCACCGGCGGCGTCGGGCACATCCTGAACCTGGGCCACGGAATTCTGCAGCAGACGCCGGTGGAAAACGCGCGCGCCTTCGTCGAAGCAGGGCCAAGCGCTCCGGTCGCTGGACAGAGTTCGCATGGAAGGGGCGCGTTAGAAACCTGCCATGAGCGATTCAAGCCTTCATCTGCAGCTGAACCGGGAACGCTTCGAGATCTCCGAAGAGTTTCTGGAGAAATACAATCGGCCCGGGCCGCGCTACACGAGCTATCCGACGGCTCCGGTCTGGCAGGATGATTTCGGCCCGGACGATCTGGAGCGCTACTACGCCACCGCCAATGCGGCGCGCACTCCGGTATCGCTCTACATGCACCTTCCGTTCTGTGAAAGCCTGTGCCTGTTCTGCGCCTGCAACGTGGTGATCACCAAGGATCACAGCGTCGCGCCTCCGTACATCGAAATACTGGAGCGCGAAATCGAGCACGTCAGCCGCTTCGTTTCGCGCGAACGCCCCGTCGTGCAGTTTCACTGGGGCGGCGGCACGCCCACCTATCTGACGCCCGAACAGATGGAAGGCCTGTTTCGATTCACGGCCGAGCGATTCACGTTCGCGCCGGACGCCGAAATCGGCATCGAGATCGACCCGCGCGTGACGACCGCAGCGCATCTGGAAACCTTGCGGCGCCTGGGCTTCAACCGCCTGAGCATGGGCATTCAGGATTTTCATCCGGAAGTGCAGGAGGCGATTCACCGCGTACAGCCGCTGGAAATGACGCGCGGACTTGATCGAAGAGGCGCGCCAGCTTGGGCTTTGACAGCATCAATGTCGACCTGATTTACGGCCTGCCGCTGCAAACCGCCGAGCGCTTCGCGCACACGGTCGAGCAGGTCGTGGCCATCGCGCCGGATCGCGTGGCCATGTTCAGCTACGCGCACGTGCCCTGGCTACGCAAGCAGCAGGGCGCGCTGGCGACTCGCCTGCCCGAAGGCATGGAAAAGTTCCGAATTTTCCGCGCCGGGCTTGAAGATTTTCTGGACGCCGGATACCAGTACATCGGCATGGACCACTTCGCGCGCCCGGATGACGAACTGGCCGTGGCCCAGCGCGAGCGCACGCTGCACCGCAATTTTCAGGGCTACACGACCAAAGCCGGCGCGGATCTGTACGGCATGGGCGTCAGCGCGATCAGCGGCGTGGGCGCGTGCTACGCGCAGAATGACCGCGACGTCGCGCACTACCGCGAACGCGTCGAGCGCCCGCGGCATCGCCACCATGCGCGGCTACCGCCTGACGCAGGACGATTTGCTGCGCCGCACGGTAATCAACCGCATTCTGTGCCACGGCGTGCTGCACAAAAGCGAGATCGACCGCGAATTCGGGATTTCCTTCGACCAATTCTTCGCAGCCGAACTCGCGCGCCTCGCGCCGTTTGTGGCGGACGGACTGCTGGAAATCGACGGCGGCGTTCTGCGCACCACTCTTCTGGGCCGCATTTTCATTCGCAATATCGCCATGGTCTTTGACCCGTATCTGGAAAAGCAGAAGCTCGAGAGCCGCCAGCTGTTTTCAAAAACTCTCTGATCCACGGATTGAGGTTTCGTGCCCCTTCCCGCTCCGGCCGCGTACCCCGCAATTGTGATCGGGGGAGGAATTTCCGGCCTGGTGTGCGCCTACCAATTGCAGCAGGCCGGCATTCCCGTGCGTCTGCTCGAAGCCGGCAGCCGGCCGGGCGGCGTCATCCGCACGAAACAAGCAGATGGATTTCTCTCCGACCTCGGACCGCAAAGCTTTCTGACCACCGAGCCGCTGCTGGCGCTGATTGACGCGCTGGGGCTGAAAGACCAGCTGTTGTACGCCGATCCGCGCGCGCCGCGTTACATTCTCGTAGGCGGCCGGCTGGTGCCCGCGCCGCTCTCGCCTCCGGCGCTGATGAAATCTCCGCTATTTTCCGCCGGAACGAAGTGGCGGCTGTTCACGGAAATTGCCAGGCGTACCAAGCCCCCCGCGGCGGACGAATCCATCGCCGCGTTTGTGCGCCGCAAGTTCGGGGCGGAATTGCTGGATCGGCTGGTGTCTCCCTTCGTTTCCGGCGTGTATGCCGGTGATCCGGAAAAGTTGAGCCTGCGCGCGGCATTTCCCAAGCTGCATGAATTCGAGCAGCAATATGGAAGCGTACTGCGCGGCGCCATGAAGTCGCGGCCGCCGAAGGGGACGCCGCGAGCCGGGCTGTGCTCCTTTCGAGAGGGCATGGAAACGTTGCCGCGCGCCATCGCCGCGCGCCTGGGCGATTCCCTGCTGCTGGAATCGAGCGTTACAGGTTTGCAGCGCGTCACGATCGCCGGGAAATCGCTGATCGAAGTGAGCGTGTTGCGCCACGGCCAGCCAGAGGTGCTGACTGGTAGCGCCATCGTCATGGCCACACCCACGAACGTCGCGGCCCAGCTGTTCGCCGGATTTTCTGGTGAATGGGCGTCCCTATTTTCCCGCATCGAATACGCTCCGGTGGCGGTGATCTCCGCGGGATACCGCCGAGAGCAATTTCAAAAACCGCCCGACGGATTTGGTTTCCTCGTTCCGCGCGAGGAAAAGCTTCACGTACTGGGAACAGTCTTCAACACCTCGCTGTTTCCCGGCCGCGCCCCGGACGGCATGATTGCGCTGACCAGCTTCGCGGGCGGCGCAACGAATCCGCAATTCTGCGAATTGCCTGGCGCGGAAATCACTGCCACGATTTGCGCGGAAACGGCGACCGTTCTCGGAATTTCCGGAGAGCCGGCGGCGACGGAACTGCATGTCTATCCGCGTGCGATACCGCAATACAATCTGGGCCACGGCGAAACGGTCGCAGCCCTCGCGAAATTAACGGCCGCCGCACCGGAATTATTTCTGACCGGGAACTATCTGTCCGGTCCCTCCATCGGCGCCTGCGTCGACCAGGCCACGCGCACCGCGCAGGACGTGCGCGTCTATCTGGCGTCCATTGGCGTCGCCGGAGTCGGCGCAGTCGCGCACGCCTGAGCGGCGCATCCATCCTTGCACTCGTCCCGGAAAATTCCCGGTCAGAAATAATCGTAGTTAATCGTAGTAAGATATTGCCCGTTCAGCGCCGGCGTTTCCGGACTCATCCAATCGCGTCGTTTCTCCGTAATTAGTGGAGAGCGAAGTTAGGATCGCACTTTTGCTGCTTGCAGTCGTCCAACCCTGGCCCGAGGGCAAACAGCCGACGGACGCCGCGCTGATGGAACGCATTCTGCAGCAGGATTCCACTGCCCTCGAGACCCTGTACGACCGTTACGGCCGGCCGGTATATTCCCTGGTGCTGCGGATCGCGCAAAACCCCGCTTCGGCCGAAGAAATCGTGCAAGACATTTTTCTGCAACTCTGGCGCAGCGCCGACCGCTTTCAGATTTCCCGGGGACCGCTGGAACCGTGGCTGTTTACCATGGCCCGCAACCGCGCCCTCGATTTTCTGCGCCTGAAGCGCGAAAAGCAGCGCCGCCGCGAGGATTCGGATACCGACGTGGTTGTTCCTTCGGCCGTGGTCCGGCCGGACCCCGAGGGAGACATCGACCAGTCGCGGCGCGCCGAAAAGATTCGCGCTCTGCTTTCCTCGCTCCCGGAGCCGCAGCGCCACGCGATTGAGCTGGCTTTCTTCGAGGGCCTCACGCACAGCGAGATCGCGGAGGCCACGGGAGAGCCGCTGGGCACGGTGAAAAGCTGGATTCGCGCAGGATTGTTAAGAATTGCGGGAATCGCTTGGGGAGGCAAGTTCGTGATGACCTGCGAACAACTTGCTGCGCTCTACGAAGAGTACGCGCTGGGCGTGCTCGAGGACGAGGAGCGCGCGGAAATCGAAGCGCACCTGGCGCGCCCCGGCGACCAATGCATCTCCGGAGTGGCCGAGGCGCGCTGGATAATCGCGCAACTTGCGCACGCGGCTCCGGCGGCGGAACCTCCGGCGGCGCTGCGCGGGAAAATCGTGAGCGCCGTGAAACAGACGGCGAAGGAAACACCCCTCGTCACTCCCATCGAAAAAGTGAAGCCTGAAGCGAAAGTCGAGCGGCAACGTGCCGCGTTCCCCATGTGGGCGTGGGCGGCGGCCGCGGCGCTTGCGCTGATTACCGGCTACACGGTTCGCCAGATGAACACGCAAAACACGCAGCTTGCTGAACTCCGAAAGCAGATGAGATTGGCGGCGCTTCAGAACCAGACGCTGCAAAACCAGTTGGACATGAATCGCATGGTGGCGATGGTGATGACGTCGCCGGACTCCGTGCCGGTCAAACTGATGCCGAAGGATACGAAGATGCCCATGGTCCACGCCTACCTGCACCCGCACATGGGCATGGCCATCACTGCGGACCAGATGCCGACCATGCCCCCGGCGCGCACCCTGCAACTTTGGATTGTGCCCAAGGATGGCAAGCCGGTCAGCGTCGCGATTTTCCATCCGGATCCCGCGGGTGAAATTGCGCTGGTCGCGCCCGTGACGGTTCCGAAAAATGAAATCGCGGAGCTCGCCGTGACCGACGAGCCCGCGGGCGGGAGTCCGCAGCCTACGACTCCGATTGCGTGGATGGCCGCTGTCAATTGACGTAAGGTGGCACAAACTTCAGTTTGTGGCCGTTCACTCATTGGGCTGGAATCACAGCGCCGCCACGATCACACTTCGCGGATTACGCCAGCTACGATCCAATGGAAGGCCACCGACTGAAGTCGGTGCCACTGGCGACGCCAACTGCGGCGCCGCTATGGGAGCCACTACTTCCGAACGCGCCGCCCTTCGGCTTTTCCCCGCGCCTTCATTCGCAGATCCCGGCGCTGTCCGGCTTCGCGATAGCGGCGGCGCTCCTCACTCGTTTTCAGGATCAGAGGAGGCACCGGGACCGGCTTGCCGTTGGCGTCCAGCGCCACGAAGGTCAAAAACGCCTGCGTCGTGCGCCGGCGCACTCCTGCCGCGGAATCTTCCGAGAATACCTGGACGCCCACTTCGACCGAAGTGTGGAACGCGCGGTTAACCTGAGCCTCCAGGATAATCAGATCTCCGACTCGCACCGGATTCAAAAAATCCAAATGATCGACGGACGCAGTCACCACCTGCCGGTGGCAGTGCCGGTGTGCGGCGATCGCTCCGGCGATATCAATCAGATGCATGACCCGCCCTCCGAGAATGTTTCCGAGGAGATTAGAGTCCTGCGGAAGCACCAGCTCTGTCATCTCGGTGTGCGACGCACGGACGGGGCGGCCCGCGATCATGGCCTCCGACCAGAGGCTGAGATTTGGCCGAAGTAAAAGCCGTTTTTGAAGTTGCTCTCGAGGTTGCTCTCATTGATGGACGAACTCTCCCTGCGCTGCCAAGCGTCTGCTCCTGGCTGGCGTCAAGATCTCCGTCAGGATCAGATATCGCCAAGCCTGATGTTCGCCGAAGTTGGTGATCCGGCCGCGCGCGAATATACTATGCGCATGTCCACTACCCAACCACAGAAGAAAACGCGCCGCCAGATCCTGGAAGACTTCCTGGCGCAGAAGCCCGCCGATGCCTTTGCGAGATACGGCCTGGCCATGGAATGCGCCAACACCGGCGACGCCGCGGCGGCGGACGAGAATTTCAAGGCGCTGCTGGCCGCGCACACCGACTACGTCGCCGGCTATTTTCAATACGGCCAGTTCCTGGCCAAGAGCGGACGCTCGGACGAAGCGCGATCGGCCCTGACCGCCGGGATCGCCACCGCCATTCGCAGCGGCGATCAGCACGCGCGCGCGGAGATGGAAACCGCGCTGGCCGAATTGGGCTGACCAGTAGAATTCCTCGCTCGATGGAGCATCTAAGTTCCGCACTTTCCTTCACTTATATCAGGTAGTTACTACGCGGCGTCACTCGCCTGCGGCGCGCTTGCCCGGCCATTTCCCGGATGCTACGTTCGTTCGAGCGACTCTTCCGATGGAGTTTGGCAAACCATGGCACTCAGCATCGACGATCTTCTGCGCCGCGCGGTTGAAACCAAGGCCTCCGATCTTCACCTGAAGGTGGGCAATCATCCCTGCCTTCGTATCGATGGCGCCCTGACTCCGCTGACCGACGTGCCGCGCGTCACACCGGAAGAGATGCTGTCCATGGCCTTCAGCATGATGACCAACCGCCAGAAACAGAAATTCAAGGAGACGGCGGAACTGGACATGGCGTACGGCGTGGCGGGTCTGGGCCGCTTCCGCGTCAACGTCTTCCAGCAGCGCGGCAACGTGGGCATGGTGCTGCGCGTGATTCCCACCAAGATTCGTACGATTGAAGAGCTGAACCTGCCGCGCGTGATCGAGAGCATCTGCGAAGAGCAGCGCGGGCTGGTCCTGGTCACGGGAACGACCGGATCCGGTAAGTCCACCACGCTGGCCGCCATGATCGACCGGATTAACACCTCCCGCGCCGATCACGTGATCACCATCGAAGACCCCATCGAATTTTTGCATCGCGACAAGAAGAGCTTCATCAACCAGCGCGAAGTAGAGGTCGACACCGCCAATTTCTCGACCGCGCTGCGCGCCGGCCTGCGCCAGGATCCAGACGTGATTCTGGTCGGCGAAATGCGCGACCTGGAAACCATCGCCACCGCTCTGCTCGCCGCGGAAACCGGCCACCTGGTGTTCTCCACCCTGCACACGCTGGACGCCACCGAAACGATTCAGCGCATCATTGCCGTCTTTCCGCCTCCCGAGCAGAAACAGATTCGCCTACAGATGGCCGCCACGCTAAAAGCGGTCGTCAGCCAGCGCCTGGTGCATTGCGCCAACGAAAATGGCCGCGTCCCGGCCGTCGAAGTAATGATCGCCACCGCCTATATCCGCGATTGCATCATCAATCCGGACAAGACACGCCTGATTCATGACGCTATCGCCGCCGGAACCAGCCAATACGGCATGCAGACCTTCGATCAATCGTTGTTCGATCTCTACTCGCGCAATTTGATCACGTATGACGAAGCCCTGATTCGCGCCTCCAACCCGGACGATTTCAAGCTGCGCGTCCAGGGTATCCGCTCCGCCTCCGACTCAGCCCGCGAAGAAATGGAACAAAGCATGACCGAGTTCGAACGCCTGGGAAAACGTTAGCAAAACTGCCCCTGGCGCAGACCTCAGTAGCACAGACTTCAGTCTGTGGATTTTCCGCTGCCCGTCTCAGCCCACATGCGCTAGCCAAGTTCGAATGGAATTCCACAGACTGAAGTCTGTGCTACTTAAAATCGTCTCTCCGACACGCCACCTCCGCCTTTACTTCCCGTTTCTGCGCCCCTATGCTCCACGTATGCGTTCGAGTCCCCGAAAACTTTCTTCCGAAACCGAGTTGTACACGGCGGCGATCAATAGCCTGGCGCGGCGTGCGTATTCTGTGTTCGAAATGCGGACTTACCTGGAGCGCCGGACGGAAGACAAAGATACAGTGCGGCAGGTTCTGGACCGCCTGAAGGATTTGAACTACCTGGACGACGCCCGGTACGCGCGCCAGTTTGTGCGGCTGCACACCGACTTGCGAAAACGCGGCGCATTCCGCATCACGCGCGACCTGCGCGCCCGCGGTGTCCCCGACCGCCATATCGAGGCGGCGCTCGCCGAGCGGCCGCCGGAGTCCAGCGAAAGTTCCCTGGTGCGTGAACGCCTTACGAGACGCATGAAAATGCTGCGCGGCCCGCTGGACGAACGCCGCGTGGCTTCCCTGTACCGCAGTTTGCTGCGCGCCGGATTTGCGGCAGACACCATCCGCCGGGAGCTAAGCGCGATGACGAAAGAGACGCCGGCCGAACTTCCGGCGGACGACTTGGATGAGTCCTGAACGATACAGCGTCAGGTAACGTCTGGAAGTGGACTCCTGAATTGCCAGCGAATACTGGCACCCAGCTTTATCAGGCTGCGCGAGCCCGCTTTTATCTATCATTCTGAGCGAAGCGAAGAGTCTCTCTTTTTTGCTCGCACGGGGATCGTAGAGAGATTCTTCGCTTCGCTCAGAATGACAAACAGTTACTGTTTCCGCTGCCTTTTACTGCTGCGGTCGAGACGGACATAGTTGAAGTTAGGAGGGCCGTGCAAACGAGTGAAAATCGGCGAACGTATCGCCGAAGAAGCTCAGCCGAAGCGCGTTATGCGGCGTGGATCCCTTGCGCGTGCCAGCCTTTCAGGCGGACGCGCAGGGTGCGTTTTTCGAGGGCAATAACGATTTTATCTTCACGGGCCAGCCATCCGACGGCCCAATCAAATAGCGGCGATTTCGCGCTCAATTCCTGCTTCAATTTGGATAGCGTGATTTCACCTTTGGCTTCGAGAACCTGCCAGATTGCGCCGGCCATTGTGCCGATTTCTTCCATCATTGGGGCGAACCCCTCCTTTCCACGTTGCGATTTTCGAGAATCTCGACGGCATTGACGGATACCGACGGCAGTTCAATCTTCTGAACGCGCTGGCGCGATCGCGAGCGGGCCACGCGGCGGGGCAGCGCCGGCTTGGTAATCGCTTCCGGTTGCAGGACGAAGTAGCATGGGCGTTCGCCGGCCACGCAATCCAGGCGCTCCATCAGCAGCACGCCCGCGCCTTTCTGATACTCGATGGTGTAATTGCCGCAGCAGCGGGCGCACAGCCAGTAATGCTTTACGCCATGCCCGTGCGAAGGCTGCTTATCCTGCTGCGGCGGAGACTGTTGAAAGCGGTACAGGCGGCCCTGGCCGTAATCAAAATCGGAGGGGCAATCCGGGTGGGCGCATTTCAAATACATAAGCGTTGGGATCTCTGCTTTCGTGGCAGCCTCGCCTTAACCAACAGAATACGTACGATACGTACTATGACCCGTGAAATCAAACTCAATAAATGAATTCAACGCATCAACGGTGCAACGTGATCCGAGTCACTGAATCGGTCACGGCAAAGCGCGCCTGCTTCTGGTTGTCCAGCATGTTCTCCGGCCGCAATTTTTTCGGCGCACTGGCCGGGTGTCTCGCTTGCGAATCTCTCCGCGGTTATCGAAACAACCCCGGCAACGCCGCGTTGCGGGTGCGTCAGGCCTCTGCCATAATGTTTTTTCTTAAAAATCCGGGCTGATAAATCGCGAACTGAGGGCACCTTGCTGAGCGGCAACGAAATTCGCAGCACATTCCTGAAATTTTTCGCCGATCGCGGCCACCGCATCGTGCGCAGTTCATCGCTGGTTCCCGACGAACGATCCCACGCTGCTGTTCACCAACGCCGGAATGAATCAGTTCAAGGACGTTTTCCTGGGCCTCGAACAGCGCGAATACACGCGCGCCACGTCCTCGCAGAAATGCGTGCGCGCCGGCGGCAAGCACAACGACCTGGAAAATGTCGGCTTCACCAACCGCCATCACACGTTTTTTGAGATGCTGGGAAATTTTTCCTTCGGCGATTATTTCAAGAAAGACGCCATCGCCTTCGCCTGGGAACTGATCACTTCGCCCAATTGGTTCGGACATTCCCGTCGACAAACTATACTTCACCGTGTTTGGCGGCGCGGAAATCGCTCCCGGAAACGTTCTGGGCATTGACGAAGAAGCGCTCGATCTGTGGCTCAGCGTCGGCGCGCCGAAGCGATCGCGTCATTCCCGTTCCCGGCCTGAAGGAAAACTTCTGGGCCATGGGCGACACTGGTCCCTGCGGCCCGTGCAGCGAAATTTTCATTAGACATGGGTCCAGCCGCGTCCGATCAGGGCCATACGGACTGCAAATTCGGCTGCGACTGCGGACGCTACGTCGAAATCTGGAACCTGGTCTTCATGCAGTTCAATCGTGACGCTTCGGGCACGGTCGACGCCGCTGCCGAAGCCGTCGATTGATACCGGCGCGGGCCTCGAACGCCTCGCCGCCGTGTTGCAAGGGAAAATCAGCAATTTCGATACGGATTTGTTCGTGCCGCTCATCGCAGCGCGCCGGCGAACTGACCGGCACGCGCCCGGGCGCATTCGCCGCGAAGTGACGCTTCCCTGCGCATCATTGCCGACCACGCGCGCGCCTCGACATTTCTGATTTCCGACGGCGTGATTCCTTCCAATGAAGGCCGCGGCTACGTCCTGCGAAAGATTCTGCGCCGCGGCATTCGTCACGGACGACTGCTCGGTGCGAACGAGCCATTCATGGCGGAAATGTCGCGCGCCGTTCACGCGGCGATGCGCGGGGCGTATCCCGAACTCGACGAATCCATCGATCGCGTTTGCCAAAATTATTTTCGGCGAAGAAACGCGCTTCGCCCACACGATTGCCGTCGGCCTCAAGAAACTTGGACGAAGACCTTCGAACAGAATCCGACGAAGCACGTATGACGGGCGAAAAGGCGTTCAAGCTCTACGACACCTATGGACTTCCGCTCGATTTCATTACCGACGCCGTGCGCGACCTGCGGACTCGAATTCGATGAGGCGGGCTTTCAGCAGGCCATGCAGGAGCAGCGCACGCGCGCTCGCGCCTCCTGGAAAGGCGGCCACAAGGACGTCGCGAATCCGGTCTACGCAAAGCTCGCGGAAACGTATCCGCACCGCAGCCGGATTTTTATTTCGGCACGACCGCAAAAGATTGCCGCATCGAAGCCATCGTCACCAAAGACGGCGCGGTGAACGAACTGCCGGCCGGCGCGGAAGGCGAAATCGTTCTCGATCGCACGGTGTTTTATTCCGAATCCGGCGGACAAGTTTCCGACATCGGCACGCTCTGGAACAACGAACACACCATGCAGCTTGCCGACGTGCGCGGCGCGTACTACCCGGTCTCGGGACTGATCGCGCACCGCGTCGTCGCGAAAGAAAAACTCGTCGTGGGCGACCGCGTCGCGGGAGACGCCGACGGCGCGCGGCGCGAACACATCAAGCGCAATCACACCGGCGACGCACCTGATGCACGCCGCGCTGCGCAACATTCTGGGCACGCACGTGAAGCAGGCCGGATCGCTCGTCGAGCCGGCGCGCCTGCGTTTCGATTTTTCGCACTTCGCCGCGATCGATGCCGCCGAACTGCGCGACATCGAGCAGCAGGTGAACGACGAAATTCTGCTCAACTCCGAGATCGAGACGAATGTCACGACGATTGACGACGCGCTCGCTTCCGGCGCGCTGGCCTTTTTCGGCGACCGCTATCCCGAGCAGAACGTTCGCGTCGTCACCATTCCCGATCCCTCCGCGCCGCGCGGCTTTTACAGCAAGGAACTTTGCGGAGGCACGCACGTGCGCCGCACCGGCGACATCGGTGTCTTCAAAATTGCCGTGGAGCAATCCGCCGCCGCGGGCGTCCGCCGCATCGAGGCCATCACCGGCACGGCCGCACTCGCCGACTACCAGCGCGCGCGGCAGATCCTGGCGGAAATTTCCGCCCGCCTGGGCGTGAACGAAGAGAACCTGGCCGCAGCCATCGAGCGCGCGGAGCAGACCCAGAGGCAGCTCGAAAAGCAGCTTGACGCCGCTGAAACGCAAAGGCGCCCTGTCGAAACTCGACGATCTGGTCGCCCAGGCGCGCACGATCAAGGGCGTAAAAGTCATCTCCGCGCAAGTCGAAGGCGTGGACCGCGAAACCATGCGCCAGCTCGTCGACAGCCTGCGCCAGAAGCTCGGTTCCGGTGTCGTAGTGCTGGGCACCGCCGACGACGGCAAAGTTGCTCTACTGGCAGGAGTTACCAAGGACCTACCTCTACAGCTCCATGCCGGCAAGATCGATACAGGCGCATCGCCAAGGAAGTGGGCGGCTCCGGCGGCGGCAGGCCCGATCTGGCCGAGGCTGGCGGAAAAGACACAGCTGCCCTAAAAACTGCCCTCGACCACGTATATCCCCTCATAGACCAATTGCTATAATTTTTGAGTAGTGCCAGGAACGTTCGGGGCGAGCTTCCCTCTCCCCGTCGCGGTTACTGGTCTGTCTCACGAGTGCAGGTTCGTTTGGAGCCTGCCTCGTAAAAGGAGCAGAATCGCACTGCCTTCCCAGAGCTGGAAAACTATGCGCTCCTCTCCAATACGGTGGTTATCCTTGTGGGAATGATGATTTTGTGCGCGTTCCAGCCCGCGGGCAGATCGTTTCCTACTTGGATGCCAGCGGCAAACGGGTCTTCATCAATGCCGAAGCCCCCAATACCGCGCCCCGGCCGGTAAAGGACTCCTGTCGCTGGAGACGGCCGCCACCGGATTTTGCCCCGCACTACCCCGGCGTCTCTTGCAATTCTTCCGAATGTCTGCCGCCGAACTGGCCAACCGGGAGAAGATCGAGGAGATGATTCGAGAAGTCTCCGCTCGCTATCGCGTGGACCCGGCGCTGGTTCGCGCCGTGATCGAGACCGAATCGAACTGGAATTCGAGCGCCGTTTCCCGAAAGGGCGCGCTGGGGTTGATGCAACTGGTGTCCGGGAACCGCACAGCAATTGGGCGTAAACAACGCGTTTGACCCGAAGCAGAATCTCGACGGCGGAGTTCGCTACCTTCATATGCTCCTGGAGCGGTATAATGGCGATCTCGACAGGGCCCTGGCCGCGTACAATGCGGGGCCGGGTGCGGTGGATCGTGCCGGGGGAATACCGCGGTATCGGGAAACGCGTGAATACGTTCAGAAGGTAACCGATTCCTACTTCCGGCCCGGTTCCGATCGGCTTCCCCGTGCGTTTGAACAGCGGCGTCCCATTTACCGCGTGGTGGAGCTGACGGACGGGTCGTTTTTACGAACGAATGAGGCAGACGTTGCGGCTAACAGCCGCCTAAAATCCGGCCAATCCTGCGCGTCCTTTTCGCGTCTGCTGTGGTTTTGTCGCTTTTTTCCCTCGCCAGCCGCGCCGACGATAATTCCACTTCCCGCCGCGACTCCGCGAAGTCCCAATTTGAACGCGCGGAGAAATCCGCGCCAGGAGCTGGAAGCGCGCCCGGAAAGCGCGCGCACGCTGAAGGATTACACCGCCGCTGGTGATCGCATACCAGCGCGTCTACCTGATCACTTCGCACGCCGCGGAAGTTCCGGCATCGCTCAATGAAGTCGCCGAGCTGTTTCGCACGATGGGCGATCTGTTCGATGTAAAATATTATCAGCGGTCGGTCGATTCCTATCAGTTCCTGACTGCAGGAATATCCCACCAGCAAATATCCGCGAGGACGCGATGCTGGCGATTGCGCAGATCCAGCAGGAAGATTTGCACGAAGCGGCGCTGGCGCAGAAAAGCCTACGAGCAATTTCTCGCGTTGCATCCGCGTTCGTCGCACGCCGCGGAAGTTCGCGCCGCGGCCTGGAGAAAATTGCCGCGGATCAGCGCCGCGTCCAGGTCGCGGCAGCCGCTCGCTCCGCGCCACCGCCAAGGATCGTGCGGACCGGCCCACAGCCGAAAACGATTTCCGACGGAGAAAAACCGCGAGCTCCGGACACCGAACCGTCGGACACCAAGCCCGGCGCGCCCGATGATTCAGTCCGATACGGATGACGGCTCAGTCCCGCAGGTCTCGCGCATCCGCACCTGGAACGCGGATACCTACACGCGCATCGTGATCGATGTCGGCATCGAAGGTGAAATATCAGGCTGCGCGTATCTCCGGTCCCGACCGGATTTATTTCGACATCGAAGGGATCGAAGCTGAGCTGCGGCGCTGCTGCACAAGCCGATCGATCTGGACGGCGGCGGCTTTCTGAAAACCGTCCGCGTCGCGCAGAATCAGCCCGGCGTCGTCCGCGTGGTGCTGGAAGTGAATCGAGTCACGGATTATTCCGTGTTCCTGCTTGCCCGATCCTTACCGTCTGGTCGTGGACGTGTACGGAACTTCCGCCGGCGCCGAAGAGGCGGCGCGTAACACCGCTCCGCCCGCCGGGCCGACCACGCCGGATTCGCCGGCTGCCTCCGGTCGGAGAAAACCGCCGAAAGATATCCCGGCCAAAACCGCTTCAAGCAGACACAGACAAGCCGGAAACGAAGTCGGCGTCTACCGCTCCCTCCGCGAAGGACACGGCAACTGCGCGCTCGGCTGCGGCCGATGCCGGTTCTAATGCCAACACGAATTCCGGCGACGATGCCAAACCGGCGGCCACGAAAACGGCACGCGCATCAGGAAGGCTGCGCAGAAATCTGCTGCCGCTGCGTGAATTCCGGCAGCGACTCCGGGCAGAAAGATGCGGGGCCCTCTGCCGGTTCCAGATTCCACACTCGCTGCCGAGATCAACGCCACGAATTCCGGCGACTTGCCGCTGCCCAGCCATCCGACGTGGCCGAAAAAATCCAAGCGCGGATCGAAATCGGCGCACGACCAGGCCGCCGAAATGGGGCCGCCGCCCATTCCGGACCTGACGTTGGACGGGCAGCATTCCCTGACGCGCGCGCTGGGCCTGAAGATTGGCCGCATCGTGATCGATGCCGGGCACGGCGGGCACGATACCGGGACCATCGGACCGACCGGACTGATGGAGAAAGATCTGTGCCTCGATGTCGCGCTGCGGCTCGGAAAACTCATTCAGCAGAAATTGCCCAGCGCCGAAGTGGTCTTCACGCGCAACGACGACACTTTCATTCCGCTGGAGCGCCGCACGGAAATCGCCAATGAAGCGAAGGCCGACCTGTTCGTTTCCGTGCACGCCAATTCCAGCCAGGATCACAGGGCGCGCGGCATCGAAACGTATTACCTGAATTTCACCGGTTCCAGCGACGCCATGGAAGTGGCCTCGCGCGAAAACGCGCTGTCCGGGAATGCCGTGCATGACCTGCAGGACATCGTGAAGAAAATCGCCCGCAACGAAAAAATCGAGGAATCCACGCGACCTCGCCGGGATGATTCAGGATTCGCTTGCCAAGCGCATGGAAAACATCAACCGCGGCGAGCGCAACCGCGGCGTGCGCAAGGCTCCGTTCGTCGTGCTGATCGGCGCGGACATGCCTTCGGTGCTGTCCGAAATTTCCTTCCTTTCCAATCCGAGCGACGAACAGTGGCTCAAGAAACCCGAAAACCGCCAGCGCATCGCCGACGGCCTCTATCACGGAATTGAAACCTATCTGCAGAGCACCAACAGCCTGTCCTCCAACCAGATCTCGCGCCGTCCGCGGAAACTTCGCGGAAAAGTGGCGCGATCCGGGAACTCGCAGTAAACTTGTAGCGTCTAATACACAGAGACATGCGGAGACTCCTTCGGATTTGTCTCGGCCTTCTGTTCCTGGCGTTCGCAGCTCATTCCGCTGCCGCTCAGGGTATTCTTCCTGCTTCCTTCGCGGGATGGAATGCCTCTTCGTCCGCTTCCACGATTCCTCCCGGCGGCCTTGATTCCCTGCTTGGACCGGACACGCCTGCGTTTCAAGGAATACATCGTCAAGTCCATCGAGCAGCGCTCCTATGCGCAGGGGCCGCAGACCGCGGCAATCACCGATTACAGCTTCGCGATCCCAGCTCAGCCTACGGCGCGTTTACATTTCTGCGCACGCTGGCCTTGGTGGATGCTCCCCTTGGATCCTACGCCGGCGGTTTCCAAGGATCGCGCGCTGATTGTAGTGGGAGAAATGCTGCTCGATATTTCAGCTGCGGCTGGACAAGCGCGCCCATCGGACGCGGACCTGAAAACTCTGGCCGACGCGCTGGACAAGAAGGCGGACCACACGCCGTATCCTTTCATCGGTGAGCATCTGCCTGAACCCGGCCGCACGAAGAATTCAGAGCGCTACGTGATCGGCCCGCTCAGCCTGGCGCATTTTGTGCCGCTCGGCACGGATGACTGGATGGGTTACGATCACAGCGCGCGAGACGATCCTGGCGCACTACGTGGTGAACGGCAAGGATGAGATTCTGCTGATCACTTCCTATCCCACGCAGCAGGTCGCCGCAGCGGAATTTGCAGGGATCCTGCGCCGGTTCACCTTCGATCCGCCGGACGGCGTGCCCGCCGGCCAGAACGTTCTTTACGGCAAGCGCGTCAGCTCCTACGTCGCCGTGGTGGCCAATGCGCCCTCGCGGGCGAGCCGCTAACAAAATTCTCGATCAGGTCGGCTATCAAAGCAACGTAACCTGGGATGAACCCAAGCAGACTCTCACAGAGCCGGGCATCGGCAGCATGATCGTCGGCGCTTTCTGGGCACCGGAGCGATCATGCTATTCGCGATCGCGGCGGGCATTGGCTTCGGCGGGTTGCGCGTGCTGGTAAAGATCTTCCTCCCCAACAAGGTTTTTGACCGGGAGAAGCAGATTGAAATCCTGCAATTGGGGATTTCCAGCAAACCGATCAAGGCAAAGGACTTCTACTAAAGTAAGCGAAAAGCTGTTGAAATCATTGAGGAATATCTCACCCTTAACTGGAAGTATTTCTCCGTACCCGCTGATTACAAGGCACTTATAATCTTTTAGATTCAGTTATTTCTCTACTTGACATTGCGCTTTGCGCTCCTCTAGACTTTGCGCGAGGACAAAGAGTTCTGGTGCCTACCGCGCAATGGCACGGGACTATTCTCCCCTCTGGAAAGCCCGTCCGCGAAATCGGACGGGTTTTCTGTTTCTCGCCTCAATGATGTCCCGCCGGCGGAAAATTTCTTCCTCGAGAAAAATTCAGGATCAACTTCAGCTTAGGGGTGGGTGGGCGGCGCGGTGTTGGACCAGGCATCGGGCACCGGAGTCCAGGAACGGGTGCGGTAATCGCTCATGGTGAAAGCGATGAGCAGGGCCATCCAGAAAAATCCGGCAACCACTATGATGCGCACGAGGCCGCTGCTGTGGCGCACGCCCATGAAAAACAGGATGACCAGCAGCATTTTGGAAAAGGCGATGGCCAGGGCCACCACAGTATTCATCGCGCCGAGGTCGATAAACGCGACGCCTGTTGTGAGCGCGGTCAGGCCGATCAGCGCCAGGAAAACCAGGACATAGGTTTTCTGCGGCACAATGGGATGGGATGACATTAGTAGCGCCCGCCGATCAGGTAGAGCAACGGAAACAGAAATATCCAGACAATATCGACGAAGTGCCAGTAGAGGCCGACGACTTCCACGGGCGCGAAATAGTTCGGCGTAAAGTCATCCTTGCGCGCGCGGAGCACCAGCCACAACAGCAGGCCCATGCCGATAATCATGTGGATGGCGTGCAGCCCGGTCATCGCGAAATAAAAGAAAAAGTAAATCTGGGCGTGTTCAAGTCCGCCGGGAGCGAGCCGTGCCAGTGTCTCCCCTTCGGGAGCCCAATCGAGACTGGGAACAACGTGTTCGACGAATTTCTGATTGTACTCATAGGCCTTTACGCCGAGGAATATGCCCCCGAGAAACATCGTGGCGAGCAAGAACCAGATGAGCGCGCGGCGGTTGCCAACTTGCGCGGCTCGAACCGCCAGTACCATCGTCAAACTGCTGCCGAGAAGAACAATCGTGTTCGCGGCGCCCAGCCGGATGTCCAGAATGTGGCTGCCGCCATCGAACGCGGCAAAATAAAGCCAGCGGTAAATCGCGTAGGCGGCGAAGACTCCGCCGAAGAACATGATTTCCGTGACCAGGAACAGCCAGATGCCCAGGAAATCCGCTTCCTGCTGCTGGCCCAGGTCCTCAAACTGGTGCGCGAAACCCTTCTCGTGCTGTGCGTGCGCTTCGGCATCAGTCACGGTGAGCCTCCTCCGGGCCGTACGCGTACGCCGCTTCCGTAACGACAGGAATTTCCGCGAAATTTTCGGTGGGCGGCGGCGACGCCGTGTTCCATTCGAGGCCGGTGGCGCCCCAGGGATTCGGCTCCGCCACCGGTCCGTAGCGCATTGACCAGATCAGGTAAATCAGCGGAATCAGGTAGCCGACGCCCAGCACGGTCGCCCCCGCGGAGGACATCACGTTCAGCACCTGAAATTCCTGCGGATAGAACGCGTAGCGCCGCGGCATGCCGAGATAACCGAGAATGAATTGCGGGAAGAATGTAAGATTAAATCCGATGAAAATGATGACCGCGGCGAAGCGCCGCCCAGCCGTTGGGATATTTCCGGCCGGAAATTTTCGGCCACCAGAAATGAATCCCGCCGAGGTAGCCCATCACCGCTCCGCCGACCATGATGTAATGAAAGTGGGCCACGATGAAGTAGGTGCCGTTCAGGTGCACGTCGGTGGCGAGCGAAGCGAGGAACAGTCCCGTCAGGCCGCCCATGGTGAACAGGCCGATAAATCCGAGAGCGTAAAGCATCGGCGCTTCGTAAGAGATCGATCCTTTATACAAAGTCGCAGTCCAGTTGAACACTTTGATCGCCGAGGGAATGGCCACCAGGAAGCTGAGCAGCGAAAAAATCAGTCCCGCATAAACGGACTGCCCGGTGACGAACATGTGGTGGCCCCAGACCAGGAAGCCGAGAACCGCGATGGCCACGCTGGAAAAAGCCACGATCGTGTATCCGAAGATGCGCTTGCGGGCAGAAGCAGGGAATGATTTCGCTGACCACGCCCATGGCCGGCAGAATCATGATGTACACGGCCGGATGCGAGTAGAACCAGAACAAATGCTGGAACAGGAGCGGATCGCCGCCCAGCGCGGGGCTGAAAATTCCGACGTGGAACAGGTGCTCCAGAGCCAGAAGAAAAATCGTAATGGCCAGCACCGGAGTGCCCAGCACCATGATGATGCTGGTGGCATACATGGACCACAGGAACAGCGGCATGCGGAACCAGGTCAGGCCGGGGGCGCGCATCTTGTGGATGGTGACAATAAAGTTCAGGCCGGTGAGGATCGAGGAAAATCCGGTAATGAACACGCCAATCGCCACGGCCGTGACTTGCGTATTGGAGTAAGTGCTGCTGTAGGGCGTGTAGAAAGTCCAGCCGGTGTCGACGCCGCCGGCGATCGCGGAGTACAGCGTGAACAGCTCCGCCGACGATGTAAATGTACCAGCTCAGAAGATTCAGCTTGGGAAATGCCAGGTCGCGCGCTCCGACCATCAGAGGAACCAGAAAATTTCCGAGCACCGCGGGAATCGAGGGAATCAGGAAAAAGAAAATCATCATCACGCCGTGCAGCGTGAAGAGCTTGTTGTAAGTTTCCGGCTGCACCAGAGCGCCCTGCGGCTCGATCAGGTGAATGCGCATCAGCACGGCGAACGATCCGCCGATGACGAAGAAGAACGTGATCGACACCAGATACAGCAGCGCGATGCGCTTGTGGTCCAGCGTAAAGAGCCAGGACTTCCAGCCGTAGTCCGCGTTCAGATAATTGCGCGGCGCGTGCACGCGTGGTTCCAGCGTGGCCGTACTCATTGCTTCCCCTCTTCCTTTGCCTTTGCTGCGGACTTGCCTAGCGCGCGAAGGTACGCGATCAGGTTGTTGATCTGCTCTTCCGTCAATTGCCCCTGGAACGACGGCATGATGGGAGTGTAACCCTGCACGACTTTCGCCTTCGGCAGCAGAATCGACTCGCGCAGATAGGCGTCGTCCGCGGTGACCGTTTCGCCGGTTGTCAGCTTGACCGGATTTCCGGACACTCCGAGCAGAGAGGGACCCAGGCCCGCGCCGTCGGTCTGGTGGCAGGTAACGCAGCCATTGGCCTGGAAGAGTTTTTCGCCCGCGGCTTCCATGGATTCGCCCGGCGCACCGCCCGCAAGCCAGCTGTTCGTACTCGTCCGGCTCCTGCACCACGATCGAACCGATCATTCCCGCGTGAAACGCGCCGCAATATTGCGCGCAAAACAGGTGGAATGTTCCCACCTTGGTGGCTTCAAACCACAGCGTGGTGTAGCGGCCGGGCAGCACGTCTTTCTTTAACGCGGAACGCGGGCACGAAGAAATCGTGAATCACATCCTCGGACGTCATGGTCAGCTTCACCGGCCGGCCGAGCGGAACGTGCAGTTCGTTGATTTCGCGCTGCCCTTCCGGATGCTCCACTTTCCACATCCATTGCTTTCCGGTGACGAAAATTTCCATCGCGCCCTTGGGCGGCTCGGCATTGCGGAAATACAAGGTCGAGCTCCACACGAAAATGACGGCCACGATCAGCGTCGGAATGGCGGTCCACAGGACTTCCAGGGGGAAGGACCCTTCAATCTGCCTTGGGCCGCTCATCCGGCGAACGCCGCCGGTACTTGATCATGAAATAGAAAATAACGCGAAAAAATCAGCGCCGTAAAAAACAGCGTGACCATCGTCAGAAACAGATACAGATGGTCCACCGACTCGCGCGATCGTGGAAGCCTGTTCCGGCTGAAATGGAAGGCTCTGCATCAAACTGGTATCCTCACTTCATTCACACTCATCGCGCCTTGGCTCCCGTCACCGGAGGAATTCCGGCAGACCGTTTGCGCTCGCGAAGAAACATCATGGTCATGAACATCCCCAGCCCCAGCACGGTCAAACCGCCCGCGGCGCGCAGCACGTTGATCACGACCACGCCGTATTTGCCGGTCATGGGATCGTACTGGTAGCAATACAGCAAGGCGTGGTCGATCGGCGATCCGATTTTGCCCTGCGACGCTTCCACCAGGCCCAGGCGCAAATCGCGCGCCGGATAAACAACTCCGTAAAAATAGCGATCGATGCGGCCATCGGGCGTGAGCACCATGATCGCGGCGGCGTGGGCATACTGGCGAATGGCGGAATCGTACGCGTATTGAAAGCCGACGGCCTTCGTCAGCGCGTCGATGGACGGCTGGCTCGCCGGTGAGAAAGTGCCAGTGGTCCGCCGGCGTCCGGCGCGGTTGTACTGCCCGAGATAGACGTCGCGCTTGGCCTTGGCCAGCGCCGGCGTATCTTTCGGCTCGAAGCTGACGGTCACCGCTTCAAAGTCCTTGCCCAGATCGAGGGAGATCGAGCGCAGGCTGCGCAATTCGCCGTTCAGGACTTCCGTGCACAGGGCGGGGCAATCGAAATAAACCAGCGAAAGCACGATCGGCTTTTTTCCGAAGAAATCTCCGAGGCGCACGGACTTGCCGCTCTCATCTCGAAACTCGAGATCGGCCGGAATCTGCGCGCTCGAGATTCTGCGAGATGCCGACCTTCTTGCAGGATCGCGGGCGTGGTGATCTGCTGCGCGCCGGCGGAACGCGCGGCGAGCGCGAAAAGAATCAGCGAACAGCGCGGCGCGAAGTCGCAGGCTCATGGCTTCGCGTTCCCTTCCGCCACGGGCTTTGCGGATTCGGCCGGAGCATCCTGCGCGCCGGGCTGAACGGGCACGCCCTTTTTCACCAGCAGGTCCATGGCTACGGTCAATGGGCACGCGCGCCGTGCCCGCGGTGCGATTTTCCCAGGCGTAGGTTTGCAGCGATTGTTCCTGCTGCTGCGCGGAATTTCAGCCAGTCCTCGCGCGGATTGACCTGCAGCTGCGGCCCGAGCGGCAACTGCCGCGTTTCGGCAAACGGAGAATCGCTGGCGGGATTGTCGACCACGTTCGCGGTGAAAAAGCGGAACATGCCCCAGCAAAGCAAGCCGGAGGCGATCAGTACGACGGCCATTACGACCAGGAATTTGTAGACTCCCGCGGGCTGCGTGTCGCGCGTTTCGTAGCGCGGTGCGGCGGTCGAAGCGTCGTGATGTTTATCCATGTTCGTGCCGCCTCCTCCGCAATCTCGTTCCATGCGCGGATCGTGCACCGGCAGGATCGGCATGCGCTGCAATTGCCAGAGGAAATAAGCAAACCAGATTCCGCCCATGCCCAGCGGCAAGGCCACATCCATCCAGTTGAGGCGGATGCTGCCGCCGCCGAACGCCGGCAATACCATCCAGTACATATCCACCAGGCGCATCAACAGAACGATGACAGCCACGATCATCAACGAACGCGTCTTCCGTTTGACGTGCCGGAACAGCAGCAGGAAAAACGGAAACGCGAAACTCAAAATGACCAGCAGCATGCCGACGTGTCCCCAGCACGCCTTCCATGCGGCGCAGGTACCAGGGAATTTCGTCGGTCAGATTGCCGCCCCAAATGATCAGGAATTGCGAGAACTCCAGATAGGCCCACAGCATCACGAACGTCAGAAGGAAGCTGCCCAGATCCTGAAATTGCGCGGGCCGCACGAATTGCGACAGCGGCTTGCGGTCCGACAGCCAGATCAGCATGGTGATGGAGAAAGCCAGCGCCGTCAGCGCCTGCGAAACCATGAAGAGCAATCCGTAAATCGTGGAGTACCACTGCGGCTCCAGCGACATGACCCAGTCCACGCTCGCGAACGTGACAGTGAATCCGAAAATCACCAGGCCGATTCCGCTCAGTCCCTCGAGCCGCATCCAGAGCGTCAAGTTCGCGCCACCCGCGTCTTCGTCTCGTGGACCACTTATTCAGGAAGTAGGACAGACCGAACCAGATCGCAAAATAAAACACCATGCGTGCGGTGAAAAAACCGGGGTTCAGATAAAAATGCTTCGCGAGAACCACGGGATCGGTCTGGCCGGGGTGCGACCAGATGTAAATGATTCTTCATGCCCGCAAGCAGCGGCAGCGCAGCAATCGCCATCAGCGGCAGCGTGCGCGTGCTGGCCTCGAGGATGCGCCGGATCACCAGCGCCCAGCGGCCGCCGGTGAGGTGCTGGATCATCAGCAGCGCCAGCGAGCCCAGCGTCACACCCAGCCAAAAAAGAAACGCGATCAGATAGGCGCGGAAAAAATCCGTCTTGTCCGCAAAACCCTCGGCGACGCACACGCCCACCACCACCGCGCCCGCAATCAGCAGCCGGGCCGGCAGCGCTCCAAACTTCAACGTCGATTCTCCGGTTTCCGTTCATTTCGTTTCGCTCGTCAATTTTCCGCGCTCCGCGTCGGGCACGTCGGCAATCGGAACCTGCCGGCTGAGCTGCAAGGCGCGCATATAGGCGATGATGGCCCAGCGGTCCCGGGGCGGAACGCGATAGCCGTAGGGGTACATCGCGCCGAATCCGTTGGTGATCACGTCGAAGAAGTGCCCAGCGGGCGCGGTGCGCAGGCGGTCGTCATGAAGGGACGGCGGGCGGCGGAATCCGCGCTGCACGATCATGCCGTCGCCGTCGCCCGAAAAGCCGTGGCACGGGGAGCAAAACATGTTGTAGCGTTCGCGGCCGCGCTCGAGGATTTCGCGGGTGACCGGAAACGGAAACGCATCCGCGGGCTGGCCGTTTACTTTCCCGGTATACAGCAATTCATTCGGGCCCAGCGTCAGATCGCCGCGCGGCACGGTGCCCGCCACGGGCAGGCGCGCGGATTGGCCGTCGCCGAAAAAATCGCGTCGGGTCATACGGGTTGTAGCGAGGCTGCACGTGCATATCGAGGCGGCATCCGGCACATAGAAGCAGCAGCGCCACGCCGTGAACAGCGGCCAGCGCCGCGAAAAGCTTTCGTGAGCATCGCGCTAAGGCTCAATTTCGACCACCTCGCGCGGATTCAAGCGTCTGCATGAAATTTCCGTAGTCAACTCCAGATCGAACTTTGGATCGCGCGCCTTGATGCACAGAAAAAAGCGGTCGCGCGAAGCCAGCGCGAACCGCGGCACGTTGAAAACCGGATGGTAGGGCGTCGGCAGTCCATTCATCGCCAGCATGCCGAACACCGCGGCCGCGGCGGCAAACAGAATCGTCAGCTCAAACGTGATCGGAATGAACGCCGGCCAGCTGTTCAGCGGCCGTGCCGCCGACGTTGATCGGATAGCTCACGGCCGCGGCGTAATACTGCAGAAAGAAGCCGGCGACGCCGCCCATGATTCCCGCCAGCAACACGACCAGCGGCAGTCGCGTGCCGTGAAAACCGACGGCATCCGCCAGACCCTCGATCGGAAATGGAGAAAACGCGTCGATGCGCGTGTAACCGGCGTCGTGCGTGTGGTGCGCCGCCTCGAGCAATTGCTCGGGCGTGGCGAACTCCGCCATCAATCCGTAAATTTTCGCGGCTGCTTCATCGCACCTCGGCCATCGCTGAAGAATTAAATGCCTTCGGAACGGCGTCATCACTCGGCCGCCTTTTTCTCGTCTTCGCTGCCACCAGCGTCCGCATTTCAAAAATCGAAATCAGCGGCAGGAAACGGATGAACAGGAATAGCAGCGAACAGGAAAAGTCCGATCGTGCCGAAGAACGTGGCAATGTCCCAGCGCGTGGGGTAGTACATGCCCCACGACGACGGCATGAAAGTCGCGATGCAGGCTGGTGACGACGATCACGAATCGCTCCAGCCACATGCCGATGTTGACCACCATGGCGATGGCGAACAGCGCGCCCACATTCGGCGCGCACCTTGCGGAACCACAGAAATTGCGGGGTCACGATGTTGCAGGCGATCAGCACCAGTAGACGGCCGCGTACGGCCCGATCATGCGGTTCAGGATCATGTAGCGTTCGTAGCTGATTGCCGCTGTACCAGGCGATGAAGGCTTCCATCATGTAGCCGTAGGCGACGATCAGGCCGGTGGCCAGCATGACCTTGCCCATGTTGTCGAGGTGCCGCATGGTGATGAAATCTTCCAGGTGAAACAGCTTGCGCACCGGAATCGACAGCGTCAGCACCATGGCGAAACCGGAGTAGATGGCGCCGGCGACGAAATACGGCGGGAAAATCGTGGAGTGCCAGCCGGGAACGATGCCGAAGGCGAAATCAAAGCTCACGATGGTGTGCACCGAAACCACCAGCGGCGTCGCCAGTCCCGCGAGCAGCAGCGAGGCCGTTTCGTGGCGATACCAGTGCACGGCCGATCCGCGCCAGCCCATGGCCAGAATGCCGTAAATGATTTTCGCGGCGCGATTCTTGGCGCGGTCGCGCAGCGTGGCCAGGTCCGGGATCAAGCCCGACGAACCAGAACAGCAGCGACACCGTGGCGTAGGTCGAAACCGCAAAGCGTCCCACACCAGCGGGCTGCGGAAATTGCGGCCACATCTTCATCGTGTCGGGATAGGGGAACAGCCAGTAGGCCAGCCACGGCCGGCCCAGGTGCAGCAGCGGAAACAAGCCCGCGCAGGACACGGCGAACAGCGTCATGGCTTCGGCGAAGCGGTTGATCGAAGTGCGCCACTGCTGGCGCAGCAGCAGCAGAATCGCGGAAATCAGCGTGCCGGCATGGCCGATTCCGATCCACCAGACGAAATTGACGATCGCGAAGCCCCAGCCGATGGGAATGTTGATGCCCCAGATGCCCACGCCCTTCACGAGCAGGTAGGTGACGGCAACGCATCAGCAGCATCACCAGGGCAAAGCGACACCAGGAAGCCGATGATCCACCATTTCGGCGTGCGGCGGGTCAGGACGATCGCGCTGATCTTGTCGGTGACCGAGGCGAAGTCGTGCCCCGGACCGAGAATCGGCGCGTTCAGGATCTCGGAGGCCGCCAGTTTGTCGCTTGGGCTATCTGCCATGATTCGTTTCCGCTGTGAACGCTCGCTCTAGGCGCCAGACGTCTTCTCGCATCTCCGGATTCGGATTGCGCAGCTTGGCCTGATAGGTGGTGCGCGGCCGCGTGTTCAATTCTTCCAGCAAACTGTAATTGCGCGTCGTTCGCCTTCAGCTTGGAAACGCGGCTGTTCGGATCGTTGATGTTGCCGAAGACGATTGCTTCCGACGGGCAGGACTGCTGGCAGGCGGTGACGATTTCGCCGTCGCGCACCGGGCGGTCCTGCTTTTCCGCCTCGATCTTCGCGGCGTTGATGCGCTGCACGCAGTAGGTGCACTTTTCCATCACGCCGCGGCTGCGCACGGTGACGTTGGGATTGCGCATGCCGAAGAGGCTGGGCGTGTCCCAGTCCGAGTACAGCAGGAAATTGAAGCGCCGCACCTTGTAAGGGCAGTTGTTCGAGCAGTAGCGCGTGCCCACGCAGCGGTTGTAAACCATCTCGTTCAGGCCTTCGGGGCTGTGCACGGTGGCGCGCCACCGGGCAGACCACTTCGCACGGCGCATTCTCGCAATGCATGCACAGCACGGGCTCGTGGTAGGTGCCGGGATCGTCGATGTCCGCCTTCGTAGTAGCGGTCGATGCGAATCCAGTGCATCTCGCGGCCGATGAGCACTTCGCGTCTTGCCGACCACCGCAATGTTGTTTTCCGCCTGGCAGGCCACCACGCAGGCGCCGCAGCCGGTGCAGGCGTTCAGGTCGATGGCCATGCCCCAGGCATTGCCGTCGTATTTATACTCCGGATAGAGCGAGAGCGGATTTTTCTGCGCGTCGGCCTGCGCGAATTTCGGATTCTTGCTGATATTCGTCGAGCGTCGCGATGCGAATCAGGTCGCGGCCTTCCATCGTGCTGTGCGTCTGCGTGGTCGCCAGCGGCCAGTGGTTGCCGGTCTTGCGAACTTCGAGGCCAGAGCCAATCCACGGCGTGGTCAGCGGACGAATCCAGCCCGCATCAAAGCCCGTGCCGTTGCCGACGCGGCCGACGCGCGTGCGGCCGTAACCGAGAAACGCGGTGACGCTTTCATCGGCATGGCCGGGCATCACCCAGACCGGCGCGACAATCGTGCGGCCCTGATACTTCAGCTCGACGGCATCTTCGTTCTTAAGTCCCAGACGCTCCGCGGTTTTCGGGCTGAACATCGCCACGCTGTCCCAAGTCAGCTTGCGTCATGCGGCTTGGGCAATTCCTGCAGCCAGCCATTGTTGGCGAAGCGGCCGTCCCAGATGGTGCGGATCCGGACGAAAGACGATTTCGAGTCCCTGCGCTGCGGGGGCAGGCGCTCCGAACCAATCCCCGCTTTCAAGGATACCTGCTTGGCGGGAAAGGCCGAGTTCGCCATCACGCCGTCGCGCAGCGTCTTCTCCCAAAACGCGTCGAAGCTGGCAGCGCCCGGCAGGTTGCGCCTTCCAATATTCCTGGACGATGTCGTGACTTGCCTTGGCTGCCTGCCCGTTCAGCAGCGCCAGAAAATCGATTTCCGATTTGCCGTCGTAGAGCGGCGCGATCAGCGGCTGGATCACGGAGACCGTGCCGTCGTAGGCCCGCGCATCGCCCCAGGATTCCAGCTAATGCGCCTGCGGAATGTGCCAGTGGCAACGGTCGGAGGTTTCGTCTTCGTACAGTCCGAGGCGCGCGCTGAACTTTACCTTGGGCAGAATGGCCTTGAAATCCAGATCGGCGGGAGCGTCATACGCCGGATTGCCGCCCAGAATCAGCAGAGTGGAGACGCTGCCGGCGCGAATATCCGCCGCCAGTTGACCGATGGACTCCCATTGAGCAGTTGGTGCGACTTCGAGCGGCTGCGTGAAGTAAACCGTCTTATCGAAATTGCCCAGCGCCTGATTGATGGCGTGCGCCAGAGCATGCACGATGGGCGGCTGCTGATCGCCGGCCACTACCAGAGATGCGCCCGGGATGCTGTTTCAGATCGCGGGCCAGCGCGGGAATCCATGCCGCCGGAATGGCAGGAGCGTTCGCAGGCGCGGCCACCGCACTCGAGGCCCAATTCGCGGGCCAGCGCGCGGGCAAAGCTTTCGATTTCCGCGGCGCGCAATCGCAGGCGATGATCGGCCATGGCGCCGGTATTCGTCGGCGTGGATTCCACCGCGTACAGCCGGTTCATCTTTGAGTCGGTACCTTCGACGCGCCGCTTCCGCGCAAATTCGCGCGCATAGCGCAGCGCATCCCGGCCCGCTGGTCAGGAAATCGGAATCCAGCGTGAGAATCACGTCCGCCTGATCGACGCGGTACACCGTATTCACGTATTCGCCAAATGCCAGCTTTGCCGCCTTCGCGAATGTTGTCGCGCGTCACCGATTCGTACTGCAGCCATTTCGCGCGAGGGATACGTCTTCAGAAACTGTGCCGATCTGAGCGCCCAGCGACGGCGAGGTGATCGTCGGCGTCAGAAGGCGTAGGCCGGCGCCGCCCGTTCCCTTTTCGGCGCTCGAGCGCCAGTCGACAGTTCCTGCTGGAATTCGCGCCCAGCTTCCGATGCGCCCGTCATGAATTTCCGCCTGCGAACGATCCGGATCGTAAAGTCCGAGAATCGAGGCCTGCGCAAAGGCATCGGTCGCGCCCAGGCTGCCCGGATGGTCGGGATTTCCTTCGATCTTCGTGGGCCGCGCCATGTGGCTTTCGACCAGAACGCCCGTGGCCACGCCGCCGAGAGTCACTGCGCGTCGCGTAGAACAGCGGCTTGCCGGGAATGATCTGCTCCGGCTGCCGAACGTACGGAACAATTTGCTGCGTGGGAAGCTTGGTGCAGCCGGTCAGTCCGGCAAACGCCGCCGACGCGGCCATCACCTTCAGAAGATCGCGGCGGTCGAGCTTCGCCTCCGGATCATTCGGCGCCGTGGGGAAACTCATTTTCCATGTGATTGCGGAATTCGGGCGTATCGGCCAGTTCGTCCAGGCTGCGCCAGAACCGGGCGAGCTCCGCAGCTGGCGGCATCCCGCAGCACGGAAATGTCCACATCCGGCGCGCTCAGCATTTTTTCGTCGATGTCCATGTACTCCCTGATCTTCGCCTGCTTTCCGCGTTCTAGCGATGGCACGTCGTGCAATTGGTCAGCTTCTGCACTTTGTATTCCTTCATCAGGCGCGTGCCCAGCGCTTCCTGATCCGTAGGCGGTTGGTAGAAAGCATTAAACACCTCCGACCGCGGCCGCAGATATTTTTCCGGGGCGTTATGGCACTCCAGGCACCAGCGCATGTAAAGGCTGTTCTCGCGCCAGGTAATGTTCATCTCCGCCGATGGGGCCGTGGCAGGTGGTGCAGCCGACGCCCTTGGCAACGTGAATGCTGTGATTGAAATAGACGAAGTCCGGAACGGCGTTGACGCGCGTCCAGGAAATCGGCTTGGAGTCGCGGTAGCTGGCGCGCACCGGCTCCAGAATGGCGGCATTGGTCCAGATCTGCGAATGGCAGGTCATGCAGGTTTGCGTCGGAGGCATTCCGGCGGAGGAGGAAACTTCCACCGAGGTGTGGCAATAGCGGCAATCCAGCCCGAGTTCGCCGACATGGTGCTTGTGGCTGAAGGGTACGGGCTGCGGCCGCGCGTTGTGAACTTCGGTGACGTAGGAAGTCTGATTGACGACGTTTACGGCATATCCCAGAATCGCAATCAGGATCACCGCGCCATAAATGCTGACGCGAGCAATGGTATTCGTGCTGTGATGAAAGATCTGAGCCATACCTGCCGCCCTCGGAAGACTCTCCGAGGTGAACAGCCTGGACGGTCTTAGCGCCTCTCTGTGGGCCGCAATTGCGGCCTCGATTTGCGGGAAACGGCGCCCTCGACCAGTGAAGGGGAAAATCAGCCGGGCGGCACTGCGTTTCCACATCTTATAATTCCGCCGGACTGCCGAACAGGTATTTCTAAAATTCCATTTATTATATTGGCCGACCGCTCGTTCCCCGCGCGAAACACTATAGCAGTAATCTAAAAAAAAATTTCAATCGTTCTATTTGCTTCTGGTGATTTTCCGCACGAACATGCGTGACACAGATCACGATTCACTGCCGGTTTCGAAGCGGTCCATTACCGTTCTTGCCGGACAATCCCGCACCTGAACACTCGACAAAGTATTCGAGCAGGCTGACGGAAATCGTCGATGAAGACCTTTTCGATGCGGGACGCCCTTGTAACGTAGCGGCACAACCGGGCGTCCAATTAAGTACTTCTCGCGGAGTCGTAGTATTGTAGTAAGCATTCGCGCCGTCGATCGTGAAGCGGTAGTTTCCCGGGACCCCTGAGGGCACAGAATATGTGGATTGTTCGAATAGCGCTGAACCGGCCGTACACGTTTATCGTGGCCGCGCTGATCATCGTGCTGATGACGCCGATCGTGCTGCTGCGCACGCCGACCGACATTTTTCCCAATATTGACATTCCGGTCGTCAGCATCTGCTGGAACTACGCCGGCCTGTCTCCGCAGCAGATGGAAGACCGCATCGTGTCGCCCTATCGAGCGATTTCCTGACCACGGTGGTCGACAACATCGAGCACATCGAATCGCAGACGGTCGGCGGGCGCTCGATCATCAAAGTATTCTTCCAGCCGGGAGCGGACGTCCATGTGGCGGTCACGCAGATCACCGCGCTGTCGCAAACCATGATCCGGCAATTGCCCCCGGGCATTTCGCCGCCGCTGATCATCACCTACTCGGCCTCGGCGTTCCCGTACTGCAGCTGGGCATGAGGGGCAGGGGCTCTCCGAGCAGGAACTTGTTCGACTACGGAGCGAACCTGGTTCGCAATCAACTTGCGCAACGTTGCCGGCGCCGCGATTCCCTGGCCCTTACGGCGGAAAGCAGCGCCAGGTTTCGGTCAACGTGGACATCCCCGCGCTGCAGGCCAAAGGTCTTTCGCCGGTGGACGTGATCAACGCCATCTGCACGCAGAATCTGGTGCTGCCGTCCGGCACCGTGAAGACTGGGCTCGACCGAATTCAACGTGGAGATGAACGGCTCGACCGGACACGATTGCCGCGCTGAACGACCTGCCGATCAAGACCAGTAACGGCGCGACGATCTACGTGCGCGATGTCGCCTACGTCAGCGACGGATTCTCGCCGCAGATCAACATCGTGCGCATGGACGGCCAGCGCGGCGTGCTCATGGCGATCTACAAGACCGGCGACGCTTCGACGCTCGACGTCGTTTCGCAGGTCTACGCCAAGCTGCCGCAGATCGCAAATCTGCGTGCCGCCGCAAATCGATGATCACGCCGCTCTTCGACCAATCGATTTTCGTGCGCGCCGCGATCCAGGGCGTGATCCGCGAAGGCCTGGTCGCGGCCTGCCTGACGGCGCTGATGATTCTGCTGTTTCTGGGCAGCTGGCGCAGCACGCTGATCATCGCGATCTCCATTCCCGCTCTCGATTCTGGTCTCCATCACCGTGCTGAGCGCGCTGCACGAAACCATCAACCTGATGACGCTGGGCGGCCTGGCGCTGGCCGTCGGCATTCTGGTGGACGACGCCACCGTGGCGATCGAAAATATCGATCGAAACCTGGCGCAGGGCAAGGACACGCGTCCGCGCGATTCTGGACGGCTCGCAGGAAATCGCCATTCCCGCGCTCGTCTCCACGCTGTGCATCTGCATCGTGTTCGTGCCCATGTTTTTCCTGACCGGCGTGGCGAAATTCCTGTTCGTGCCGCTGGCCGAAGCGGTGGTCTTCGCCATGCTGGCGTCCTACGTGCTTTCGCGAACGCTGGTGCCGACGATGGCGATGTATCTGCTGAAGAATCATCACGGCGAGGAATACGCCACGGGCAACGATATTTTCTCGCGCGTCCAGCGCGGATTCGCGCACGGTTTCGAGCGCATGCGCGACGGCTACCGCGGCGTCGCTGCAGCTATCTGCCTGGATCACGCCTGGATGTTCGTGATTCTGTTTCTGGTCTTCTGCGTGGCTTCCTGCGCCCTGATTCCGCGTGCTGGGCCGCGACTTCTTCCCGAGCGTGGACGCCGGGCTGATCCGCCTGCACATGCGCGCCCGCGCCGGCCAGCGCGTCGAGGAAACCGCGCGAGAGGCCGATCGGGTGGACAACCTGATTCGCCAGGTGATTCCGCCGGAAGATCTCGGCACCGATCCTCGACAACATCGGCCTGTTCAACAGCACCATCAACACCACCTACAGCAACTCCGGCGTGATCGGCGAATCCGACGCGGAAATTCTGATCGGCCTGAAGCCCGGAGCGCAAGACAATCCACGCGCTACTACATCGACCGCCTGCGCGAGAAGCTGGCCGCAGGATTTTCCCGGCACGCAGTTCTTCTTTCAGCCCGCGGACATGGTCAGCCAGATTCTGAATTTCGGCGTGCCGGCTCCCGTCGATATCCAGCTGATCGGGCCGAACGAGCGGGCCAACTATCGACTGGCGCAGCAGATTACCAACCGCATCCAGCACATTCCCGGCGCGGTGGACGTGCACGTGCAGCAACTGTTCTCCTACCCCGACGATTTTTCTGAACGTGGACCGCACGCGCGCGCAGTCCGTGGGCCTGAGCCAGCAGGACGTGGCCAACAGCGTTCTGCTTGACGCTCAGTTCGAGCTTCCAGATCACTCCATCGTTCTGGGTGAATCCGGCCAACGGCATACGAATACAACGTCGCCGTGCAGGTGCCGCAGTACAAGATCGACTCCATGCAGTCGCTGGAAAATATTCCGATCGCCTCCGCGCAGACCAAGACGCCGCAGATTCTGGGCAACCTGGGAACGCTGAGCGTGAACGTCGAGCCGGCGCTGATCACCCACTACGACAATCCAGCCGCATGATTGAACGTCTATGCGTCGGTCGAAGGGCGCGACCTGGGCGGCGTGGACGCGGACATTCAAAAGGTTCTGGCGGATTTCAAGGACAAGCTTCCGCGCGGCACGCAACTGATGCGCCGCGGGCAGGTCGCCACGATGACGTCGTCGTTCTCGGGACTGAGCGCGGGAGTGGCCGTCGCCATCGTTCTGGTCTACCTGCTGATCGTCGTCAATTTTCAATCCTGGCTCGATCCGTTCATCATCATCACGGCGCTGCCGGGCGCGCTGGCCGGCATCGTCTGGATCCTGCTTGCTGACGCACACGACGTTGAGCGTGCCGTCGCTGACCGGCACGATCATGTGCATGGGCGTGGCCACCGCGAACAGCATCCTGATGGTGTCGTTCGCGCGCGAACGGCTGAACGAAGGATTGAGCTCGACGCAGGCGGCGCTGCAAGCCGGCTACGTGCGCATTCGCCCGGTGCTGATGACGGCGCTGGCCATGATCATCGGCATGGTGCCGCTGTCGCTGGGCCTGGGCGAAGGCGGCGAGCAGAATGCGCCGCTGGGCCGCGCCGTGATCGGCGGCCTGATTGTGGCCACGTTCGCGACGCTGTTATTTCGTGCCGTGCGTGTTTTCGCTGGTGCATCAAGCGCCACGTGCCGGGCCAGCATGTGGGGCGCGGTGCTCGTAGACAGTTTCGGTTCGAGCCGTAACTGGAACAAGGGAGCCAACAAGGAATGTCTGAAAACTCCAGTGGAACCGCAGGAAGCACGCAGAATCTGACGGAAGAATCGCGCGGGCGCGGCCCGGGCCGCTGCTGCGCTGGTTCTGCGATTCTATTTGTCATCTTTGCTGGTGCTCGGCGATTTACGCGGTCTCGCAGCGCAGCCGAGCACAAAGTCCTGGCGCAGCAGACCGAGCAGATGGCCGTGCCGTACGTGTCGGTGATTCACGCCGACGGCGATCGCACGCGGATTCCGAAATGGTTCTGCCCGGAACGCTGAAGCCGTATGTCGAGTCTCCGATCTATGCGCGGACCAACGGCTATCTGAAGAAGTGGTACAAGGACATCGGCAGCCACGTGGAAAAGGGCGAACTGCTGGCCGAAATCGATACGCCCGAAGTCGACCAGCAACTCGCGCAGTCCCGCGCGGATCTGGCGACTTCGCAGGCGAACCTGAACTTGGCCGGGCTCACCGCCACGCGCTATCAGGACCTGATCAAGACCGATTCCGTATCGCAGGCAGGATGTGGACAACGCCAACGGCGACTTGGCCGCGAAGCAGGCCATGGTGCAATCGGCGGAGGCCAACGTCAAGCGCCTGGAAGACATGGAATCGTTCAAACGCGTGTACGCGCCATTTCCGGGGATCATCACGCAGCGCAACGTCGATACCGGAACGCTGATCAACGCCGGAAACGGCGGAACGGCCACCAAGGAAATGTTCGACCTGGCGCAGATCGATCCGATGCGCGTCTACGTTTCCGTGCCGCAGGCCTACTCGCCCTCGATTCACCTGGGATTGAAGGCCTGCCTGGTGCTCAGCGAACTGGCGCAACAAAGTTTCTGCGGGAAAGTCGTGCGCACCGCCAACTCGATTGATCCCAACACGCGCACACTGCTCACCGAAGTGGACGTGCCAAATCCGTCCGGTACCCTGCTTCCCGGTTCGTACGCCGAAGTGCATTTCGACGTAAAGCTCTCCGGCCAGCGCCTTTCCCTGCCAATCAACGCGCTGCTGTTCCGCCCGGAGGGAACCATGGCCGCGGTGGTCGGCCGACGATAACCGGATCCATCTGAAAAAAATCACGATCGGCCGGGACTACGGAAACGCGCTGGAGATCGTTCAAGGCCTTGAGGCCAGCGACCGCGTGGTCATTAATCCCCCGGACGCGCTGGAGCAGGATGAATCGGTAAAGGTCTCCGCACCAGCCGCTCCGGGAACCGGGAATTCGAATTCTCCAGCCGCCAAGCCGTAACATTTCCGTGAATCTTATGCGGTCAGCCGAAATTCTCCCTCTCTTTGCCTTGACTCGATTGCGGCGCGGGAGTAGCGTGAAATGGCCGCGCTGCAAGGTTGCCCTCAGGATCCCTCTCCCGGCGCGGCTTAGGGAGGGTTGCATGTCCAACGCATCGCGAACGTCCGCCGCAGTGGCGTATGCCCCGCTCTTGTTCGAACCGAAATCGGTGCAGGTATTCGAATCGAACGCTGCTTCCGCGCCGCAAGTTTCCGCACCGAGTGTGCTGTTGATCGGGCGGAGCATATCGTGGGGAGTGGTGGCTCTAAAATATCTGGCGAAATTTGACGGCAAATTGTCCTTCGGCTCCCCAGAGAACGTGACGTGCCGCCTGACTTCGAACAGCGAATTCAAATTGATTCTTCTCGATGCCAGTGTCACCGCCGAGCAGCGGCGCGCGATCACGTCGGAATTGGCGGGAACCGGCGCCGACGTCTACTACAGCTTCCCCGTGGAGAATGGCTGCTGGTGGCTGCCGGCGATGCGCGACGGGCAGGATTGCCATGGCGCGCCGGCGTTTCGGCGGCATGAATTCGCGATGGAGCTGGAGAGAATCCTGCGGCCGCACCACGATGATTGAGGAAGCTGGGTTGGCGCGGGATCGGAAGACGATCGTTTCGGACGACTACCGGAAACTTGGGCGGACCATCGAAATTCCAGAGGCTGCCCTTCATGAACGATCAGGGTAAAAAACCTGTGCTACTTATTGCGGATTCGGCTCGCCTTGAATGCAGCGCGCGGTGTCCCGGGCGATGAGAAGCTCTTCGTCGGTGGGAATCACGTAGGCGGCCAGACGAGAATCGTCGCGGCTGATCAGCGTTCCGTGCTTGCGGACGCTTCGTTTCTCGCGGCATCCAGAGATAATCCCGCCCATTCCAGGCCTTCGCAAATATTCGCTCGCACGAGCGACGAATTTTCCCCGATGCCGCCGGTGAAAACCATGGCGTCCGCTCCGCCCATGGCCGCGAGAAATGCGCCGATATACTTTCGAATGCGATAGCAAAAAATATCGATGGCCAGATTGGCGCGGCGGTCGTCGTGTTTCGCCGCTTCCTCCTGCAGGCACGCGCATGTCATGCGTGAGGCCCGAAATTCCCAGCAGGCCAGACTGTTTGTTCAGCATGGTTTCCACTTCGTGAATCGAAAGGCCTTCCTTGGCGGCAATGAAGCCGAGAATCGCGGGATCGACGTCGCCCGAGCGCGTTCCCATCACCAGGCCCTCGAGCGGCGTCATGCCCATGGAGGTGTCCACCGAAACGCCCGCTGCGAATGGCCGCGGCCGAGCAGCCATTTCCGAGATGCAGGCTGACGATGTTGGTTCTGTTCCCGCGGCAAATTGCGAATGCTGCGGTAGCGGTAAGCCATGTAGCGGTGCGAGATGCCGTGAAATCCGTAACGGCGAATGCGGTAGCGAAGATAGAGATGGTACGGAATCGCATACAGATAGGCGTGTTCGGGAAGCGAGTGGTGAAACGCCGTGTCGAAAACGGCCACTTGCGGAATCTGCGGCCCGAGCAACTCGCGCATGGCGCGGATGCCGCGCAGATTGGTGGGATTGTGCAAGGGGCGCAAGATCGATGCAATTCTCGATTCCCTGCAGAACTTCGTCCGTGATCAGCACGGAATCCGTGAATTTTTCGCCGCCATGGACCACGCGATGGCCGACCGCGTGAATGTCCGCGATGCTCTGAATTTCATGTAACGCCGGATTCGGCCGAGGCCGAGCCAGCGAACGATGAAGTCGAGCGCCGCGGAAATGTCCTTCAGCGACGCAGTGAGCTTCTGCTTGGGACCGTCGTCCCTTCTGCACGGTGATAACGGCTTCGGCGCCGATGCGCTCCACCTCGCCGCGGAGCAGGCGCACATCTTTATCCTGACGGATGCGGTTCGAGATCCGTGGCAATGATTTGAAATTTCAGGCTGGAGCTGCCGGCATTCAGAACGAGAATGTTCATAGTCTTCTATCCGTCCGTGGCAAAACTCGCAGTCATCAGCGCAGCGCAGGCCTGTACAGGCCGCGACAAAAGGACTGTCATTCTGAGCGCAGCGAAGAATCTCTCCGGGTGTCCTTGCGTTCACTAAACATCGAAGAGAGATTCTTCGCTGCGCCTCGGCGCGAGTCATCGGTGCGAGCGCTCAGAATGACACGGCAATTTTTCTTCGCAGCCTGTTTTGTTGCCGGTGCAGCTCGCTGGATCTGAATTCCGCAAATAAATGCCCGAACATTCCGATGCTGGTTCTGGTGATTCGGCCGGTGTCCGCCCGGCGCTTAGTACGGCCACTTCCAGTTTTTGATTTCAGGCATGTCGTCGCCCACATCCATGATGTATTGCTTATGATCGATTAACTTGTCGCGGAGAAATTGCTTGAAATGCGCTCCGATGCGCCTGCAGGCGAGGCACGCGGTCCACCACGTCCGCCGCGAGATGAAAGCGGTCCATGTCGTTCATCACGGTCATGTCAAAGGGAGTGGTTGTGGTTCCCTCTTCCTTGTAGCCGCGCACGTGCAGATTTTCGTGGTTCTTACGGCGGTAGGTCAGACGGTGAATCAGCCATGGATACCCGTGATACGCAAAAATAATCGGCTTGTCGGTCGTGAACATGGAATCGAAATCCGCGTCCGGCAGGCCGTGGGGATGTTCGCTGGCCGGCTGCAGCGTCATCAAATCCACCACGTTGATGAAACGAATGCGCAAGTCGGGAAAATGCTGGCGCAGCAGATCGACGGCCGCCAGAGCTTCGAGCGTGGGAATATCTCCGGCGCAGGCCACCACCACGTCCGGCTCCGCGCCCTGATCGTTGCTGGCCCAGTCCCAGATGCCGATTCCGGCCGTGCAGTGCTGGATGGCGGACTGCATGTCCAGAAATTGCAGCGCCGGCTGCTTTCCGGCCACGATCACGTTGACGTAATGGCGGCTGCGCAGGCAATGGTCGGCCACGGAAAGCAGCGTGTTGGCGTCCGGCGGCAGATACACGCGCACGACATCGGCTTTCTTGTTCACCACCAGATCGATGAAGCCCGGATCCTGGTGCGTGAAGCCGTTGTGGTCCTGCCGCCAGACATGCGACGTCAGCAAATAATTCAGAGAAGCAATGGGACGCCGCCAGGGAATTCCGCTCGTCACCTTCAGCCACTTGGCGTGCTGGTTGAACATCGAATCCACGATGTGAATGAAGGCTTCGTAGCAGGAAAAAAAGCCGTGCCGTCCGGTCAGCAGATAGCCTTCCAGCCAGCCCTGGCACATGTGCTCGCTGAGCACTTCCATCACACGGCCTTTGACGGAAAGATGCTCGTCCGTTGGCAGCAGCGGTTCCATCAGATACTTTGTCGGTCGCTTCGTAGAAGGCGTCGAGGCGGTTGGAGGCGGTTTCATCGGGACCGAAAACACGGAAATTTTTAGCGTCGTCGTTCAAGCGCATCACATCGCGCAGAAATTTTCCGAGTTCACGTGTGGCTTCCGCATTGGACGTGCCGGGCTTGACGACCTGCACGCCGATACTCGCGAAAGTCCGGCATGACCAGGTCCTTCAGCAGCAGGCCGCCGTTGGCGTGGGGATTTGCGCCCATTCTGCCGGTCGCCTTTTGGCGCAAGCTCCGCCAGCTCCGGAATCAGCTTGCCGTCGCGGTCGAACAGTTCCTCCGGCCGGTAGCTTTTCATCCATTCTTCGAGCTGGCGCAGGTGCTCGGGCTTGCGTGGCCAGTTCCGCAAGCGGCACCTGGTGAGCGCGCCAGGTATCCTCGACGGGCTTTCCGTCCACCACGTGCGGCCCGGTCCAGCCCTTCGGAGTGCGCAGGATAATCATCGGCCAGTGGGGCCGTTCTGTGACTCCCTGCAGCCGCGCCTTGTGCTGGATCGCACGAATTTCCGCGATCACCGTATCGAGCGTCGCGGCCATGAGCTGGTGCATGACGTCTGGTTCGCGGCCCTCCACAAAGTACGGCGTGTAGCCATAACCGGTGAAAAGCTGCACCAGTTCGTCGTCGGTCATGCGGGCAAGAACGGTCGGGTTGGCGATCTTGTAGCCGTTCAGGTGCAGAATCGGCAGGACGGCGCCGTCTCGCGCGGGATTCAGAAATTTGTTGGAGTGCCAGCTGGCGGCCAGCGCCCCGGTTTCCGCTTCGCCGTCCCCGACGACGCAGCAAACCAGCAAGTCCGGATTGTCGAACGCAGCTCCGTTGGCATGCGCGATCGAATAGCCAAGCTCCCCGCCTTCATGGATCGAGCCGGGAGTTTCGGGCGCCACATGGCTGGGAATTCCTCCGGGAAACGAAAATTGCTTGAAGAGGCGCTGCATGCCTTCTTCGGTTTGCTGAATGTTCGGATAGAACTCGCTGTAGGTGCCTTCGAGGTAGGTGTTGGCGACCAGTCCGGGTCCGCCATGTCCGGGTCCGGTGATATAGATCGACATTCAAATCGAATTTCTTGATCACGCGGTTCATGTGCACGTAGATAAAATTCAAACCCGGCGTGGTGCCCCAATGGCCCAGCAGGCGCGGCTTGATATGCTCGATCTTCAACGGTTCGCGCAGCAGCGGATTGGCCAGCAGATAGATCTGTCCGACGGAAAGATAGTTCGCCGCGCGCCAGTAGGCGTCCATGCGTGAAAGCTCTTCCGCGGAAAGCGGCTTTCCCGAAGAGGAAAATTTGAGAGATCCGGGAGTCTGTGCAATGGCCATGGCAATCTCCTTTTCTGGGTTTCCATGTAAACGTATTCGCCGTACGTTACGCCACGATGAATCGCTTCGACATGGAAGCCAGCGTGATGGGAGGGGGCGCTCAAAATCAGCGGGCTGGCATACGCGCAGCAGGCAACGATGCCCGTGCTGCAAGGATTCTACACTTATTCAAGGGAGTTGCGTTGCAACTTTTGCGGGTGGCAAAAGCCGCGAGCGGGACACGCTTCAGCCTGTTTTTTTCCAAATCAGAATCGAGGGGAGAACCTTGAAACCAGCGACACCTTGCAGGCTTCGTACTCCGGGCGGCATCTCCCGCCCGGAGTACAAAGAAAAGGCTGCCGATCGATTGCCGGGACGAATCAGCCGGCGGCTTCCGCGGACGACTTGGCGTGAACCTCACCTGCTGCGCCACCGGACTTGGCCACAATCTCCAGCCCATTCTTGTTCATGTCGAATCGCTGCTTGCGGTCCAGGCCCTTGACGAACTCACGAGTGGCCTTGGCCACTCCGCCGGGCAAACTCGAGGCATCCACTCTCACCGTGGATTGCACCGTTTCATCGTTACGGTCGCGATAACGGAACTGCACCTCAAATGACTTCATGCGCTTGCCTCCCTTTTTCTGAAGTTGAAAAATAGTGCCGCGTTTTTCGCAATTCCATACCGGCCGCAATACCCCGCGGGCAAACCGGTCTAGCGATGCTTCTTTTTCTTGCTGGGAGCCTTTTTCTTGGCGTTGTTCGGTTTCAGAACCCGCACCTGCGCTTTCAACGCTTCATTTTCCTGGGCCAGCGCATCGCGGGCCGCCGTCACGGTTTCCAGATTATTTCCCATTTCGCCGTTCTGTTTCTGCAGGTCGGCCACCTGGGCTTTCAGTTGTTCGTTCTCCTGCAGGGTTTTCGTGTCCTTGCAGGCGGTAAGGGACAGGCTCAGGCCCACCGCTAATACAAGACTCGCCAAGGTGCTCTTGCGCGTCATGCGCCATCCTTCCATCGCGTGAATTTTGAACTGCAATTGGAGCAATCGATAGCGGGGTGAGGTGGGAAGACTCCGCCAACAACTTATTCAGCCTACGGGATTTTTTTCACTTCCGCAAGTCACATTGGCAGTTTCGGAAAAGAATCTTTTGCCGCACGTCACAAGCGATGCGCACAAAATATTACTTTTTGAAACACTTCGTCGAGACAAACCACGTGTCGCGGCGGCGCCGGTTAGCAACGAATCTCCAGGCGATAAGACGCCTTAATTCCACGGCGGAAGTCAAAACAACCAGGATTCTTGCAGCCGCGATCTACTGAATTTTCAGCAGCGGTTGCGCGAAGCGGATCGGCACGCCGAAGTTCGAGCCGCCGAATCCCTTCACCACTGCGAAGGTCACGCCGATCACTTCCCCTTCCCGATTGATGAGCGGCCCGCCGGAACCGCCGGACGTGGTCTGCGCGTCATAGACAATTTTGTCGTTCAGCACGTCGCCGATATGCCCTTGCGTAACCAGCGGCCGAATGAGCTTGCGCCGTAGAAGTTCCGACGTAATTTTCTGCGGGTCGCCCCCCGTCACTTTCACGATGTCATCCACTGTATCGTCGCCGGCTCGCGCCAGAATGGCGCTGATGCCCGTGGCATAGCCGAGGGAGATCACCGGTTGTCCGCTTACGGCAGCTTCCTTGCGTGCGTCGATTTTCAGGACCGGACGGCGCAGGGCGGAGAAATCCCCGTGCAGCAGCGCCAAATCGGCTTCCTCGGAAATTTGCGAAATGCCCACGCTCACTCCCGCCGGGGCATCCGGGAAATAAGCAGTCATTTCCGCGATATTCGGCTCGAGGCCCTGCTGCAGAACTGAAGCGAGTTCGTCATTCTTCCACCACGGCTGGGCCACATGGTGGTTGGTCAGAATCTTTCCGTCGGCGACCACGAACCCTGTTCCGAAAAAATCGGCGCGCACCTCGGGAGCGCGGCCCTCCAAGGTGTAAACCGGATTGCCGTCACTGTCTTTCAGCGGCCCGCCGTCGGGATTGACGCCGCCATAGCGCAGGCGGCGTCCGGAACTTTTGTCGCTGAATGCCACCGATACGTGCAGCAGGCAGACGCTCGAGGCATAGGAGCGGATCACGCTCTCCGCGGCGTCGGATTCGCTGACCACGCGCTTCAATCGGCCGGTGGTTTCCTCCAGCTGTTTTTTCAATCCGGAGATGTCCCCGGCATCGGCCGCGGAAATTTTCTGGCGCAGGTCTTCGGTCTGCTTCTGCAACTGTTCCTTTTGCAGTGCCGCGTCCGTGGCCTGCAAATCCACTCTCATTTTTCGGGTCTCGGCCAGCAATTCTTCCTGGCGGTTCACGCCGTACTCCAGCTGCGCGATCACCGAGTACGCGCGCTTATCTTCCTTCTCTACGCGGCGCGAAAATAACAGGAAAATTCCGGCAATCACCAGGGCCACGGCGATCAGCGAGCCTACGCCGATGCGCAGCGCGCGGCCGAGCGTAGTAGCGTCGCGCGTCATCTTCTCAGTGACGGCCAGCGCCTGAAACGCGGTTTGCGCCACCTCCTGGCCCTCGACGGCGAGGCGCGTCTTTTCCCGTAGTTCGTCGATCGCGTGTTTGTCGCGCAACTGCGTGCGCACACGCGCCAGAAGTTCCGCGGAATCCAAGGGAGGCGAAAGAACATCATCCGCGCCCAGATCAAGTGCGCGGGCACGCTGCGCTCCGCCACCGGGAGTTACCAGGATGACGCGGGTGGCCGCGGTTGCCGCCAGGCCCTTGATTTCGCCCAGGGCGTTGCAGCACTGCAAATCCATCAGATCCGCGGAGAGCAGGAATAACGCGACGTCGCCCTGGCGTACGGCCTGAAAGCCGTCTTCCTGGCTCGCGGCCAGCGAAACGTCGTAGCCGGCCGAACGCAGCAGGTCCAGTGTGTGTTGCGAAGACTCCGCGTTCGAATCCACCAGCAAGATCTTTTGGCTTTCTGCCGGCAAACGATTCCCCTTTCCCGCAGCACAGTGCCACGCCAGCCGCGCGAGAATTGCGCGCCGTCATCAGCTTCTCGCGCTGCGCCCGATTCAACCGGACTCTCAGACTACCAAAACCGGAGCGATTGTACAGGTTCGCAACATTACCGTCCGCTTCTCACGGTCGTTTCGCTTTCCACCCGGCCTCAAAATCCAGGTCGCGGGAATCAGGCCTGCGAAGCTGGAACCGGCCACCCACCGCTTGATACTTTCGGCTGACTCACGCGTAGAATAGTGAAGAGAAGGACATCACCATGAACCGTCGAAGATTTTTTCCTATCGTAGCGGCTGCACTCCTGGTGCTAGGGTCAGCCGGCCTCGCGTCACGGCTGGCTGCGCGCCAGGCGAGCCAGCAGAATCCGCCCCAAAAATCAGGCGATCCATCCGGGAAGAATCCGAACATGCCTGGCATGGACGACAGCATGCCCGGCATGGACATGGACCACGAAATGCCCGGAATGAAAATGGGCCAGGGCGCTGAAGAAAAAGATCAGCAGACTGAGCATGGCGCGATGGACGCCATGAGCCACATGCACCATCACCAGATGGGCCCGCACATGTACATGACCAAGCTGCGCGCTCCGGCCACCGCCGCGGATTGGGCCAAGGCCGACCAGATCGCCGGCGAACTGCGCGAATCCATCGAAAGATACAAGGACTATCATGTGGCGCTGGCCGACGGCTTCCGGATTTTCATGCCCAATCTTCCGCAATCGGAATATCACTTCACCAACTACTACAACGGCTTCCTGGAATCGTTCACCTTCGATCCGGCGCGGCCGACTTCCCTGCTCTACAAAAAAACGAAAACCGGCTACGACCTGATCGGCGCGATGTACACCATGCCCAAGCGCGTCTCGGAAGATCAATTGAACGAGCGCGTTCCGCTGAGCATTGCTCAATGGCACCTGCACACCAAGATGTGCATGCCGCCGCGGGACCAGCGCGAGCACGTCGACCGGACGAAATTCGGCCTGCAGGGCTCAATCCTCACGAAGGAAGCGTGCACGGAGGCCGGAGGCACCTTCTACCCAGTCATTTTCGGGTGGATGGTGCACGTATATCCGTTTGAGGATTCGCGCGAAAAAATCTGGGGCCAGTAGGCCGCTCGGACGCGGGGCCTTGCGCGTGCCAGAATCGCAGCGCGGGGCGATCCATTCATCGTGCTGTCACGCGGTTGTCACCAAAATTTTACCTGGTGTGCGTATAATGGGTCGTCGGGAGGCCTTTTCGTGACTGCGCGCCCATTGTCAACCGTTGCAGATCCACCTGCCGATGCACCTGAGAACTTGAACCCCGCAACATCCCAACGGCTGGAGCCTTCCCGTAAATATCCGGGAGCGTTGATCGTTGTCGAGGGGATCGACGGCTCCGGAAAGAGCACGCAACTTTACCTGCTGAAGCGCTGGCTGGAAATCGGCGGATATCGCCTGCATTTCACGGAGTGGAATTCCTCGCCGCTGGTGAAGTCTGCCACACGGCGGGGAAAGCAGCGCCGCCTGCTGACACCCACCACGTTTTCCCTGCTGCACGCGGCGGATTTTGCGGACCGCTGCGAACGTCAGATCCTGCCGCTGCTGCACAGCGGATACCTGGTCCTGGCGGACCGCTACATCTACACGGCGTTTGCGCGCGACGTGGCACGTAACTGCTCGCCGCGCTGGCTGCGAAATCTGTACCGCTTCGCGCCAGTTCCCGACATTACCTTTTATTTTCGCGCCCCGCTCGACGTAGCCGTGAACCGCATCATGAGCGGCCGGCCGAAGCTGAAGTATTACGAAGCGGGGATGGACCTGAATCTTTCCCTGGACCGCGCGGAAAGTTTCCGGATTTTTCAGGGACGCATCCTGGCGCAGTACGACGAAATGATTGAGTCCGACAAATTCGTGGTGATGGACGGAACGCTGCCCGTGAACAAGCTGCAAAAGCAGATGCGCCAGATCGTCAAATCGCGCATCGATCTCTCGCGATTTGCGCCCAAGAAAGCCGCGCGGAGGCCTCGATGAAATCCGCAAAGGGCCTGTCGCAAAAACGGCCGTAAGCAAGAAGAGCCTGACGCCCTCCGGAGCGTCGCCGCGAAATTACGGACTGCCTCTTCCCGGCGTGAATGACGAAGAATTTGGCGGCTCGCTGATCGTCATCGAAGGCATGGACGGTTCCGGCCGCTCCACGCAGATCTCGCTGCTGACGGAATGGCTGGAGTCCGAAGGCTTCGCGGTGGAGACGATGGGCCTGCGCCGCTCGGGCCTGGTGGCGAAGGACATCGACGCGCTGCTGGCCGAAAACACCATCACGCGCATGACGCTGACGCTGATGTATGCGACCGATTTCTACGATCAGCTCGAGCATCGCATCATTCCCGCGCTGCGATCCGATTTTGTGGTTCTCGCGGATCGTTATTTCTACACTCTGATCGCCCGCGCGGCCGCGCGCGGCATCGAGCGCGACTATCTGCAACGGCCTGTACGAAATGGCCCTGCGCCCCGACCTGACGTTCTGGCTCAACGTGCGACCGGAAGCGGCCTTTGAACGCGAGTTTCGCAAATCCCACGCCATCAGCTACTGGGAATCGGGCCGCGACCTTTCCCTGTCCGATGATTTATTCCAATCGTTCATCATGTATCAGGCAAAAATCAAGAAAGAATTTGAAGCCCTTTCCGAGCGCCACGGTTTTCTCGGCGATGGACGGCGAGGCCAGCGTGGCTACCGTGAACAACGGAACTTGCGAAAACGCATTGCCGCCCATCTGGGCATTCAACGCACGCACTACCGGCCATCCGCGGCGCTGGCCTCCCTGTGGCGCTGAGACTTCCGCAAACCCATCCATCTGGCGGCGATTGACGCCGGCTCGAACGCCTTTCGGCTGATCATCGCGCGCGTTCGCTCCACGAACGACTGGGAAATTGTCGAATCGGTGCGCGCTCCGGTGCGCCTGGGCCACTCCGCATTTACTTCGGGAAAGTTTGATCGCAAGACCCTGCGCGATGCCACTGACGCCTTTCGCGAATTCCGCAGCATCATGGACTCGCACAAGGTCATCGCCTATCGCGCCGTCACCACCAGCGCCGCGCGCGAAGCCCGCAACCGCCACGTTTTGATCGATCGCATCCGGCACACCGCCAGAATCAATCTGGAAGTGATCTCCGGCGATGAAGAGGCTCGCCTGGTGCGGGTGGCGGTGCTGCGCGCACTTCGCGATTTCGATCCGCCGCGATTCATTCTCGATCTGGGCGGCGGCAGCCTGGAGCTGAATGAGCTCCGCCACGGCGTGCTGCACGAAAGCATCGGCCTGCCGCTGGGCACTGTCCGGCTGATGGAAGCGTTCAAAGCCCAGGGCGTGATTCACGAACATACCGCCAACGAAATTCGCCTGCACGTGCTGTCCGTGCTGCAAAGCGCGCTGCCTGCGCGGCCACGCCCGAACGGAATCGTACAGCGTGGCCTGCGGAGGCAATGCCGAAACTCTGGCCACGCTGGCGGCCGGGCCGCGCATGGGCGGCTTCACTACGCTGAATCCCCGACTGCTGCGCGACCGCCTGTGGCACATCCTGCAACTCGGAGTGGATGGGCGAATGAAGTCGTTCAATGTCCGCCGCGATCGAGCTGAGGTCATGGGCGTAGCGGCCATCGTGCTGGTTACGGTAGCGCCTGGCTGCGGCTGCGGCACATGATCACGCCGCGGGTCGGCGTGCGCGAAGGGCTGCTGTACGAGCTGGCAGCCGCACAAATCGGCGCGCCGGAGCTGACGGAAGAACAGCACCAGCATTCCAACGAAATGCTGGTCGGCGCGGAATCCTTTGCTGGCCGGGTGCGCTGCGATCTGAATCACGCCGAGCAGGTTCGGGTGCTGGCCCTGCAACTCTTCGATCAGCTCTGGCCCTATCACCATCTGGATTTTGAGGCCCGCGCCGTGCTCGCATGCGCCGCGTTGCTGCACGATTCCGGCGTGCTCATCAATCGCAAGGCGCACCACCGGCACGGCGAATATCTGGTGCACAACGCGAAAATCCCCGGCCTGCGACGGCTGGGCCAAGAACATGACCGCGTGCCTGGTGCGCTACCACAACCGGAAATCCGAGCCCAGCACCAAGCATCCGGTGTTCGCCTCGCTCAGCCGCGAGCATCGCAAAACGACGCGGCTGCTGGCCGGTATGCTGCGGCTCGCCGAGCGCCTGGAAAGCGACCACCGCCAGGCCATTTCCAAGCATTACGCTGCAGGGCGGCCCGCGCGATGTCCGCGTGCACGTCGAACTGCGCGACAATTCCCGGCTGAATCTTGCGGGCATTGAGCGCAAGGCGCGCCTGCTGGAGCGCGAATTGAATTTGCGGCTGTCGTTTCAGCGAGTCCTGGTGGTTGAGAAGACGAGGGTCGCCTGATGATGCATCTTTACCTGATCCGCCACGGCATTGCGGTTGACCGTGACGATCCCAATTGCCCGCCGGACACGCGAGCGGCCGCTCACGCCGAAAGGAATGAAGCGCACGCGCGCCGCGGCTCTCGGCCTCCTGGAATTGGGCGTAAAGCCGGATGCGGTGCTGACCAGTCCCTGGCTGCGCGCCGAACAGACAGCCGAAATTTTCTGCGAAGCGATCGACTACCCGACCAAGAAAATAATCCGCACGGACGCCTTGAAGGGCAGCAGCGCTCCGTCCGATTTAATGCGCGAATTGCAATCGATGAAGGCCAAAGTCGTGCTTTGCTTTGGTCACGAGCCGCATCTGCACCTGACCATCGGCCACGTGCTGCACACCAGCGCAAAAATTACGGAGCTTAAAAAGGCAGGACTCGCGCTTCTGGAAGTGGAACGATTCACTCCCCCGCATGGACGACTGCTGGCGCTTTACCCGGCCAGCACGCTGCGGCTTCTCGCCAAGTAACTCAAACCTGTTTTCTGCGGAAACAATCGCGCAGGTGGTCGTTCACCATGCCGGTGGCCTGCATGAACGCGTAGCAGATCGTGGAGCCCACGAACCGGAAGCCGCGCTTTTTCAAGTCCTTGCTCATGGCGTCGGATTCCGGCGATCGGGCCGGCACGTCCCTCGGCACCTGCCGCGAGGCGCTCAGCGTTTTCCCGCCCGTGAATTGCCAGATGTATCTGTCAAAACTGCCGAATTCCCGCTGCACATCGAGAAAGGCCTTGGCATTCGAAATCGTCGAGGAAATCTTCAGGCGGTTGCGGATGATTCCGGGGTCGGCCAGCAATTCGCGGACTTTCCGGGCGTCATAGCCCGCGATTTTCTTCGCGTCAAAACCCGTCAAGCACTTCCCGGTAGCGATCGCGCTTGCGCAGCACCGTTTCCCAACTGAGCCCGGCCTGCGCGCCCTCCAGAATCAGGAATTCGAAAAGAACGCGGTCATCGTGCACCGGCACGCCCCACTCTTCGTCGTGGTAACGCGCCAGGATGCCTTCCTGCGCCCAATGGCAAGTGCGCCGGGCCGCTCTGGGCGTCCCGGCGCGTATTCGATCTGGCATGGGATTCTTAAACGATGTGGCGTTGAACTGCCTTCTCAATCGCGTCGCGGGGAACGGCGCCGACCACCTGCTCGGCAACCTGGCCGCCCTTGAAAATCAGCAGCGTGGGGATGCCACGGATATTGAACTGGCCGGCGGAATTGGTATTCTCGTCCACATTCAGCTTTACCACTTTAATTTTTCCCGCAAACGCGGTGGCTACTTCCGCCACGGTCGGCGCCAGCATCAGGCAAGGCCTGCACCACTCCGCCCAGAAATCCACCATCACCGGCTGAGTCTTGCTGGCCTCGATGACTTCCGCCTGAAATGTGCTGTCAGTTACGTTGGTAACGTTATCTGCCATGTGAACCCTTTCCTAGTGGGGCGACCGGCGTAACTTTAGCCGATTTTGCCCGTGGTTGATTAGATGACGCCGCGACCCTAAAGTTTCTGGATTTCCAGGCCGCTTCGTACAGCTTTGCATACTCGGTTCCTGAAACTTGCCAGGAGAAATCCTGGGCCATGCCGTTCAGTTGAATGCGCCGCCAGACCACCGGCTCATTGTGAAAGATCGACAGCGCCTGCCGGACCGCGCTCAACAGCGCAGGACCATCATACGCCACAAACTTGAATCCCGTCCCGCGCCCTGTACGCGGATCGTACTCTTCCACGCTGTCGTCCAGGCCGCCTGTGGCTCGCACCACCGGCACGGTGCCGTACTTCAAACTGTACATCTGATTCAAGCCGCAGGGCTCATAGCGCGAGGGCATCAGAAACACGTCAGAGCCTGCCTCAATCTTGTGCGCCAGAATATTATCGTAAGCGATTTTCACGGCGAACTTTGCGGGAAAGGCGCGCGCCAGTTCGCGAAACAGCTTTTCGTACCGCGGCTCGCCCGCACCGAGGGCCACGACGGCAACGTCTTCCGCCAGCAGCTCGGTGGCGATCTGCTCGATCAGGTCGAAACCCTTCTGCCCCGCAAAGCGCGAAACGATTCCGATCACCGGCTGGTTCGCGGTTTCGGCAGGCAGCCCGAAAACCTCCAGCAGATTTTTTTTGCAAGCCAGCTTGCCGGAAAGATCTTTCGCCGAGTAGCGGGAGGCAATGACTTTGTCGCGCTCCGGGCTCCACGCGGCGTAATCGACGCCGTTTAAAATTCCGCTCAGGCGATCCTCTCGCCTGCCGATCACGCCTTCCAGGCCATAGCCGTACTCCGCCGTTTTGATTTCCTCGGCATACTTCGGGCTGACGGTGGTGAGGAAGTCGGAAAAAATCAGCGCGCCTTTCAAGAAATTCACGCGGCCGTAGAACTCCACGCCCTCGATTCCAAAAAGGCTGTCCGGCAATCCGATCTTCTTCATCGTGTCGGCCGGAAAGCTGCCGTGGTAACCCATGTTATGAATCGTAAAAACGACGGGCAGCTCGACGAGCGCGCTGTCATTTGCGTAGCGCGTGCGCAGCAGCACTGGGATCAGCCCCGACTGCCAGTCATGGCAGTGAATTACGTCGGGCATCCAGACTTGCTTGCAGAACTCAATCGCCGCGCCGCAAAACTCCGCGTAACGCTCCGCGTTGTCGGGATAATCCTTGCCGGCCACGCCGTACAACTGCTCGCGATCGAAATACTCCGCGTCATCCACAAAATAGTAGTAGACGCCGTGCAGCGTGCCGCCCTCCATGATGGCGGGAAAGCGCAGGGTTTCTCCCATGCTGACGGAAAGACTCTGCGCGGCAACGGCCACGGCGCGCGTTCTGCGGTAACGCGGAAGCAGCACGGTGACTTCGTGGCCCAGGGCTACCAGGGCCTTCGGCAGCGCCTCAATCACATCCGCCAGGCCGCCGGTTTTGGAGAACGGCAGACCCTCCGATGCCACAAAGAGTATTTTCATAGGTAGGTCAAGGCTTCCAAGCTACTGAAAGGGTTCATGTTCGTCAAGAAACCTCTTCCTCTCTCCGTTCTATCGCGGTGCTCGTCGCCCGGTGCGTAGTGCCATTTGGAGCCCTGACCGAAGATCGCCGGTAGTTGACCTCCCGCGGTGCCGCCGCACACATCGGGAAATTGGCAGGTCGCGGAGCATCTTGCTTATCTCCCTCCCGCGTGGTATTCAATCTATAATTCAGCAGTAAAAACTTCGGGGGATAAACATGAGAATTCGCGGCGCGCTGCTTCTCGCCTTGGCGTGTGTTTCGATTTCGCACGCTCAGGACCAGTCCTACATCGGCCACCAGGTGCCGATGCTGCATATGTCAGGAATTCTCAATCTGGTGGAAACGATTCCCCTCCCCACCGAAGGCTACATGGACCGCATGGCCGTGGACCTCAAGGGCCAGCGCCTGTTCATCTGCGGCGAAGCGGCCAAGAGCCTGATCGTCGTGGACCTGCGTTCCGGCAAGTTCCTGCATGAGACTCCTGCCCTGCCCGCCATGCCCAAATCGGCGTTCTACCTCGCCGACCGCAATGAAATCTGGATGGCCCTGACCAACAGCAGCGTGGTGGCCATTGACGGGAAGACGTATGAAGTCATGAAGACCGTGGAACTGTCCGCCTACGGCGATCCCAATCGCGGCGCCGACAACGCCGCCTACGATCCCGCCCGGCATCTGCTCTATGCCGGCGTGGAATCGTTTGTCTCCGGCAATAACGTGGAGGTCGGCGGCGGCGGGGCGCACGTCCCGGAAAATGCCTCCATCGAAATCGTGGACACGCAAACGGCCAAGCTGGTGGGCAGCATCAAGCTGCCGGGAGGCGATCCGTCCGGCCTGACCATGGAGCCCTCCGGAAAAATGATGTTCGTGGGCATGGGAGATGTCGTCAACGGAGAAAGCCACGTCGAGGCTATCGATCTGCAAAAACGCGCTATCGTCGCGGAGTGGCCTCTTACCGGCGCGCCAGTCCCCCACACCGCTGCGGTCGATGAAGCCCATCACCGGGCCTTTTTCGGCAGCCGCATGCGCCAGCACGAGGGCGAAATCGGCGGTGGCCATCAGTACGAACCAGGCAAACTGGCGGTGATGGATACTCAGACCGGCCGGGTGGTGCAGATTTTAGACAGCGTCGGCGGCGCCGATAATCTCAACTTCGATCCGGCCACCGGGCGCATCTACTTCGTCGGAACCACCGGCACCGTCGCCGTGTTCAAGGAAGTCGATCCGGACCATTTCGAAATGCTGGGCAAGGTTCCCACCGGGGCAATCGCCAAGAGCGGCCTGTGGGTGCCGGAACTGAAGCGATTTTACTCGGCTGTGCCGCGGCACTACGTGCTGACGCCGTCCCGCATGACCCGTGACCTAAATGGCGATTTGCGCACAGAACTGGCCGCGATCCAGAGCGGAACCAAAGGCGTGAACGTTCCCATCCTTTCGAACCTGATCGTGGAAGAGGCCCATTTGATGGTCTTCGACTACGCACAGTGACGCGTTGCGCAGGCAGGCTGGTCCGCCGGCGGCTCCGCAGACGATTCGAAATCTGAATTCTCAACGCATCTGATCCGTCGTAAGATCGGAAACGCGCTCCGGCGCGCAAGCCGCCCATTACCGAGTGCGAAGCGTCTCGCCTGAAACCTTATTCGGAGGCCGCCACCATGGCAAACGTAAAACCAATTCCTGACGGCTATAGCAACGTCACACCCTATCTGTATGTCCGAGGCGCGGCCCTGGCCATCGATTTCTACACCGCGGTCTTCGGCGCGAAGGAACTCATGCGCGTGCCCGGTCCGGACGGCCGGGTCATGCACGCGGAACTGAAAATTGGCGATTCCCTGATCATGCTGGCGGACGAAAATCCGGCGGCGGGCATCATGAGCCCAAAAACCGTGGGAGGATACTCCGTGGGGCTGCATCTGTACGTGGAAAACGCCGATGCCGTGCTTCAGAAAGCCGTGGAGAATGGCGCCAAAGCGCTGCGCGCGGTTAAGGACCAATTTTACGGAGACCGCTCCGGCACGATGCTCGATCCCTTCGGTCACCACTGGAATGTGGCCACGCACGTCGAGGACGTTTCCGAAGAAGAAATGCGCAAGCGCATGAATGCCATGAGCCAGTCGGCGGGATCGTAGATCTCCTCTACTTTCACGGTACAGCGACTGTAGAACAGGCTTCACAGATTGCGGAGAAACTTCATCTTCTTGTCATTCTGAGCGAAGCGAAGAATCTCTCTTCGATCTGAGTGCAAGCAAAAACAGCAAAGAGAAATTCTTCGCTTCGCTCAGAACTGACAACGTTTGAGTTTTTCCGCAGCCTGTTCAGCCTGTCCCACGCGTCCTGATACACTTCTCGTCATGTCACCGCGGCGACTCGGACAGCACTTCCTCAGCGATCAAAGCTGGCAGGAGCGCATCGCTCGCACAATTCGCATCGATGGCGGCGTGTGGGTGGAAATCGGCGGCGGGCACGGCGAGATGAGCACGCGCCTGGCAGGCACGGCAGACAAACTTTTCGTAGTCGAACTCGACGCGCCTCTGGCGCGGCGTTTGCGCGAATTCACCGCGCGGCGCGCGAATGTGCAAATCGTCGAGAGCGATGTGATGGCCGTCGATTTTGCGGAATTGACGGGAGGTGAACGCTTTTCCGTGTACGGAAATCTGCCGTACTACATCACTTCGCCCATCCTGCACCGCCTGTTTGAGCACGCCGATCGCATCGACGCGATTCATATCGTGATTCAACTCGAAGTCGCGGAGAGAATCGTGGCTGCCCCGGGACGCCGCGATTACGGATATCTTTCGGTCGCCTCGCAATGGTTCGGGCAGCCGGAAATCGCTTTTAAGATTCCGCCGGGAGCATTCCAGCCTCCGCCTAAGGTCGATTCCGCGCTGGTCAGTTTTCGCATGCCGGGCGAGCGCGTGAACCAGCGCGTGGAGGACGAAGCGGCGTTTCTCGATTTCGTGAAGGAGTGTTTCGCGCAAAAAAGAAAAACTCTGCGGAACAATCTGCGAGCCAGGCTGGGTGAACGAACGGCGGAAGTGCTGAGCGAGGCAGGATTGGCCGCAGACGCGCGCGCCGAACAGCTCAGCGTCTCCAGCTTCGTGGCGCTATTTCGCGCTGCCGTATAGTCGCACCGCTGCGCTCTCATTTTTCGCATTGATTTAATTCAGGGACGACCGCGAAGATTTTTTTAGGAAGATCCGCGGACCACGCTGAGCACCCGGTCCGGATAGTCTGTAATGATGCCGTCGACGCCTGTCGCAATCAGTCGGCGCATCTGTTCCGGCTCATTGATCGTCCAGGCCACCACCTGCAGACCGGCGTGATGAGCTTTCTCCACCACGGCGGGCGTGATCAGATCGCCGCGAGCCACCAGTTGCCGCGCTCCGGCGCGCACCGTTCGCTCCACCAGATCGCTCGAGGGATGCTCGCACAGTAAGCCGGTCATCAGCGCGCCGTCGAGGCGGTGCACGGCGCTGATCGCAGAGGGATCGAACGACAGAATCACCACGCGGGCGACGCGTTGTGAGTCCGCAGCGCCTCCGCCACCGCGTGCTCCACGCCCCAGGCCGGGCCGGACTTGATTTCCAGATAAAAAACCACGTCGTGCTCCTTGGCGAAAGCGAGAATTTCCTCAAGAGTCGGCACGCGCTCCCCGGCAAAGCCGGTGCCTTCGCCGGCGGCGAACCAGGACCCGGCGTCGAGCGCGCGAATCTGTTCCAGGCTCTGCAGATGCACTTCGCCCGTTCCGTTCGTGGTGCGATCCAGGGTGGAATCGTGAATGGCCACCACTCGCGCATCCCGCGTAATCTGCAGATCGGTTTCGATGAAGGTCGCGCCCAGCTCCACGGCGCGGCGAAACGCCGCCATGGTATTTTCCGGCGCGTACCCGGAAGCACCGCGATGCGCAACGTCCAGATGGGCTTGCCGCTCATTTCCCTTTTGACCCCACTCAGCTCGAATTCTCGCTACTTGGGCAATCGTATCAGACATCGCAGCCGTGCCCAGGCGCGTTCGCAGAGCCGTGTGCTCAGGATGCTTTTCGGTCCGATCCCGCATCTAAAGGAGTGTAAGGATCTGAGAAGTGGAAATGGATGCCGGCCCATGGTGGCCGCGGAAAGGGGGACTTTCATGGGCTTCCGTGCAAGTCTTCTCAAGTCGTTGTTTGCGGTGGTTGTGATCGGATCGGCGGGGCTGACCATTGGTGCGATCGGGGCCGGCGCTGCTCCGACCACCAAACCGCAAGTATCAGCCAACAGGTGCATCACGAACTGGTGACGCTTCCCTGGTATGGGGTGTTTGACAATCTGCAACTACCAGGTCAACGGCAGCGAAGTGACCTTGAGCGGCCAGGTGATCAGCGAGCACTCGGTAACCAAGGGCGACGCCGAGAAGTTTGTGAAATCGATTCCCGGCGTGACCAAGGTCGTGAACAACATCGAGGTGCTGCCGCCGTTGCCGTTCGACAACCAGATTCGCCGCGCGGAGTATCGCACCATATTTTCGTTCGGTGATCTGGGACGCTACACGATGGGCGCCATGCCGCAGGTTCATATCGTCGTGAAGAACGGCCACGTGACGCTGGAAGGCGTGGTCATGAACCAGATGGACAAGAACATGGCCGGAATCGCGGCGAACACCGTTCCCGGAGTGTTCTCCGTGGAGAATAACCTGCAAATCGGCGGCTAAATCAGATTCTTTCGTCCGCCGTCCCCTGGGCCCGGAGCACTCCGGGCCCATTTTTATTTTCCGGCCTTTGAATCCTCATCGCAACATCGTCGCGCAGCGCTTGACGCGCCTGCCCGGGCGGAAGAAATTCCCGCGACGCGTGAATCCGCGCAGCGCAGGGACTCGTCACGCAGGAACAGATGCTGGCGGCGCGAAGTGCGAATTCTGGACGTGCCGGAAATCCGTGGCGCACAACTACGCTGAAGATATTTCGTTAATCGGGCGGCGTAACCGAAGGCTACTTCTTGGAGCGGTCTTTCAGCAGGCCTTTCAGTTCGGACATGAATTCCTTCACGTCCTTGAAATCCAGATAGACCGAAGCGAAGCGGACGTAGGCGACCTTGTCCAGTTTCTTGATGCGGTTCATCAGCAGTTCGCCGATTTCGCTGGTGTTGCGCTCGCGTTCCGGCGCTTCGTGGACGAAGCGCTCGACTTCATCCACCAGCGCTTCCAGTTTGGCGGTGGCCACAGGACGCTTCTCGCAGGATTTCAGCAGTCCCTGCAGAATTTTCTGGCGGTCAAAGCGCTCGCGGCGGCCGTCCTTCTTGATCACCATGTAGGGAATTTCGTCGATGCGTTCGTAGGTGGTGTAGCGCCGGCCGCACTTCAGGCATTCGCGGCGGCGGCGGATCAAATCTCCGGCGCGGCCTTCGCGCGAGTCAATGACCTTGTCGTCCATGCACGAGCAAAATGGGCATTTCACCGCGCCGAATCTCCTCGCAATTTTTGCTTGGGCGCTCCGTTCGGATTTCGCCACGCCGTTCGCGCCGGAAACGCCGATATGCTTGCCGGCTTCTTCGGCCTCGGCTTCGGCGCGCGCCAGTTGGCGCAACTCGCCGAACGACATGCCCTCGTGAATCAGCAGCGGAATTCCGGCCACCGTGCAGCCGGCAAACGTAGATGATCCACAGCACGACCGCGATGGCGACGGCCGGCTCCTGCTCCACCCCAAAGATTGTCGTCAGCGCCATAATGCTGGCGATCTGCGCGCCGCCGCCCAATCCCGGGAAGTTGCAGCACGGAGCCTACCAGCGTGACCGCCAGCAAAAGCATGGCTCCCGAAAAATTCATTTCCGAGTGACGAAACGCACTGCCGAATGCCTGCGCGATCCACAGATAAATCAGCACGACCAGCACCCAGTGCGCCGCGGTGTAGCCGATGGCCACCCAGCAGGTCAGACATGGTTCGAATCGCCTGCAGTCCTTCGCTGATTCCAGACAATGGCGGAAGCGAAGCGCATCTCGCATTCCGGTCCGGAGCGCCAGCGCTCCAGTCCCCGATCCACTGCCGCCGCGCCGTGCAAGCGGTAGTAGAGCAAGATGGTCACCAGCCCCACCAGCGCGGCAAGCAGCAGCCAGGCGCCGTGGCGCGCGTGTCCACCCAATTCATATCCGCGCCGGCATCGGAAAGCCGGTTGGGAAACACCAGCAGGCTCAGGCAGGCCAGGACCGCAGCCGCCGCGAAATCGCAGAATCGCTCCAGGAAAAAAATTCCGAACATGCTGGCGACCGGCAGGCGATCCTTGCGGGCCAGCAGCAGCGGACGAACAGGTTCACCGGCCCGTCCCAGAACGAAAATCGCGGCGAAACCCATCAGCGTGCCGGTATACGTATTCAGGAAAGTGGTCGGACCGAGGTACCGGCAGAATCGCTGCCAGCGGAGCGCGCGGATGCGCGTAACACCCGTAAATCGCAACAAGCGCAAAGCAGCAGCAGCCAGATATTGGCCTGGCCGACGCTGTGGATGAATTTCCTCCAGGTAAAATCGGCCAAATGAATTTTATGGCGGGATTGATAGGCGAGCGCGACCAGGGCCGCCAAAATCAGAAGTGCAATAAGAAGTCTGACGAAGAGTTCCACGCATTCGCACGCGAGGTTAACCGCTGCGGCGACGGAGTGTCAAGAAAGCACCGCGTTTCAAGTTCCTAAAACGGTCCATGTCCTTTACTGTGAGATGAATAGGATGTTACAAATCGCCCATCGCACGGCTATCGCTCGACCAGACGTTCCAGCGTCGAGAAAAAGTCCGGAAACGATACGGCCGCGCATTCGGCATCGCGAATCACGGTCTCGCCCTCGGCGCCAAGCGCCGCGACGGCAAACGCCATGGCCATGCGGTGATCGCCGTGCGGCTCGATCTCCGCGCCGTGCAGGCGGCCTGCGGAGCGTCCCGCAACGCGCAAGCCATCGGGACGCTCCTCGACCTTCGCGCCCATGCGGCGCAGGTTTTCCGCGAGCACGGCGATGCGGTCGCTCTCCTTGACGCGCAATTCCGCCGCGTTGCGAATCTCAATTCCCTCCTCGGTGATACGGTCCGAGCACCGCAATCGCCGGCAGCTCGTCGATCAGCTGCGCGATCGACGTCGCCTTCGATGGCGCCGCCCTTCAGCGATTCGTGGCGCACGGAGACGTCGCCGACCAGTTCGCCGTGCTCGCTGCGGACCGAAACCAGGCTGATCGGGCGCCCCCATCGAGCCCAGAACGTCAAGCACCGCCGAGCGCGTGGGATTCAAGCCCACGTTGTGAATCACCAGGTTCGATTCCGGCAGCACCATCGCCGCCGCCAGAAAAAACACGGCCGAGGAAAGATCGCCAGGAACCGCCAGCGTCGCGCCCTTCAGCTGCGGCCGTCCGTGAATGCGGATCGTGCGGCCATCATGATCGACGCGCGCGCCGAATTCGGCCAGAGCCAGCTCGGTGTGGTCGCGCGTGCGAACCGGCTCGATCACCGACGTAACGCCATCGGCGAACAATCCCGCGAGCAGCACCGCGGACTTCACCTGCGCGCTGGGAACCGGCAGCGTGTACTCGATCGGAGAAAGGCGCGTGCCTTCAATCTTCAGCGGGGCGAAGCCGCCTTCGCGCGCTTCGATTCGCGCGCCCATCTTGCGTCAGCGGATCCATCACGCGGCGCATGGGCCGGCGGCGCAGCGAGGCATCGCCGTCGAGAGTCGAGCGAAATTCCTGCCCGGCGAGAATTCCCGTGAGCAGGCGCATCGTGGTGCCGGAATTTCCGGCGTCGAGCGCGCGGCGCGATTTGCGCAGCCCGTCAAGCCCGGCGCCGGTGATGCGCACCCGATCGCCCTGGATATCGATCTTCACGCCCAGGCGCGAAAAGCAATCGAGCGTGCTGCGGCAATCGGCCGCCGCCGAAAAATGCGTGATTTCGCTGGGCCCTTCGGCCAGCGCCGCGAGCATCGCGTAGCGATGCGAAATGGATTTGTCGCCGGGAACTTCGAGCGAGCCGCTGATCGTGCGAGCAGGACGAATCGATTTGTTTTGTCACGTCAGAATTCTAGCATGCGGAGAAACGAGGCCGCAGGGATGCCCCGATGGGTGACAGCAGGAAAAGCGCCCCGCGTAGTGGCGCCTCCGACTGAAGGCGGGTGACACACGAATTCGAACGAACGTTGTTGTCACACCCACCTCCAACGGAGGTATGATCGGGTCCAGACCACTCCACGAGGAGGACACACAGATGAAGCACTTCGCAGGACTGCTGCTGGTCGCGCTACTCGCCATTGCTCCGGCATTTGCTCAATCCCCGGCCGGCTGGAAGATGCGCGCGGATCACAGTTCGAACGCTTCCGATCCGGACGCCTCGGGCACCAACAAGTTCCTCACTGCCGGGTCGGGCTTCCACGCAATTAATCCCATGGCCGCCGTGTACTGGAACCCCGCCAATACGGCCACCGGAAATTTCACGCTGAAAGGCACGTTCAAGCTGATCAAGTCGACCGGCGAGGACGAATACTACGGCCTGATCTTCGGCGGCAGCGGCCTGGAAGGCGCGGGCCAGAGCTACACCTACTTCATGGTGACGGATGACGGCACGTATCTCATCAAGCGCCGCGAAGGCGCCTCGGCACAGGGCGTGTCCTCCAAGACTCCCAGCCCGGCCGTCAAGAAGCCCGACGCCGGCGGGTCGGCCACGAATGCATTGGAAGTCCGTGTAATGGCCGACAAAGTGGATTTCGTGATCAACGGAACCGTCGTAACGTCCATGCCCAAGACCGGAGCCCTCGCCAAGACCGACGGCATCTACGGGATTCGAATCAACCACCAGCTGGACGTTCAGATCGACAATTTCGCACTTTCGAAAATGTAGGCGTAGCGCAACTCCCGGCTGCGGGCCTCACTGAGGCCCGCAGCCGGTGTCGCTGCACCGAAGAGACGCAATTGCCGCGCGCTGTTGACCATGCCTTTAGATTCACCGCATGGTGAATTCCCCGCCTCCCTGCTGTACACTACGCCCAATCACTTACACGAAATTCGAAAGGCGAATGCCTTATGAATCTGATTCTGCTTTCGCTGCTGTTGCTGCTTCAGGCGGCGGCCGGAGCCGGCCCCGCCGTCGACAACGCGTACGTGTGCGTATTTCGCAACAGCGCGCCCTGCGCCGCGTCTTCCGCCGCCTGCGGAGAGCGCGTGGTGGTTGCGCTCAGCCCAATGGAACTGAACGGCAAAAAAATGGCCCGAGGCGAAGTGCAGGTTTTTCCTGCCGGCAAATCCTATGCCGCGCCCAAAGGCGGCGAATTTCTGGAGGTGTCGATCAAGCCCGATCATCCCAAAGTGATGCCGCCTGCCGCCGGAACGCCTCCGCCGCCCGGCAACAAAATCTTGCACGACGGAAAAGATTTCACCATCTTCGCCGAAAAAATGCAGCCCGGAGAATACGCCGCGCCGCACAGCCACAACCTGCGCCTGGCGATTTTCCTGAACGACACGATGGTGCAGCAGTGGACCGACGGCAAGGAAGAAACCCGCGAACTGGTTCCCGACACAGTGACCTGGCGCCCGGCCGTGGTGCACGCTTCCAAAGATGTCGGAAAAGTTCCGATCAGCAATCTGCTCATCGAATTCAAACCCTGACGCCGAGGCCCGCCCATGAAACGCAGCACGGAGCGCATTCTGACCACGCACGTCGGCAGCCTGATCCGGCCGGCCAAGTTGCTGGAACTGGTTCGCGCGCGGGAATCCGGAGGTCCCACGCCAGCGCAGGGCTATGACGAATGCCTGAAAAACTCCGTGGCGGAAGTCGTGCGGCGGCAGGCGCAGGCCGGCATCGACGTGGTGAACGACGGCGAGTTCGGAAAGTCCACCAGTTGGTCGCTATATGCGCTGAAACGCGTAAGCGGTTTCGAAATGCGCCCGGTTCAGCCCGGCGCCAATCCCTTTGCGCGGGGCGCGGACCGCGAGCGATTTAAGGATTTTTATGCGGAACTGGAAGGCGGCAACGATCGCACCTGGTCCAACGTCACCCGCAGCGAAGCCGTTTGCGTGGCTCCGGTGAAGTACACAGGCCTTGCGGAGTTGCAGCATGACATCGACAACCTGAAAGCCGCACTAACCTGCGTGCAGGTGGAGGAAGCATTCCTGCCTGTCGCCGCGCCTTCCAGCGCCATCCCGGATCGCAAGAACGAATATTACCGCCATGAAGAAGAACTGGTGATCGCGCTGGCTGAAGCCCTGCGCACGGAATACCGGGCCATCGTGGATGCTGGTTTCCTATTGCAAGTGGACGATGCCCGCGCCGCGGTGACCTACGATCGCATGGTCCCGCCCGCAAGTTTCGACGACTACTACCGCTGGGTCGGCCGCCACGTCGAGGTCCTGAACTACGCGCTGGAAGGCATCCCGGAAGATCGCGTGCGTTACCACGTCTGCTGGGGCAGCTGGCCGGGACCGCACACAACCGACGTGCCGCTTGGAAAAATCGTGGACCTGATTCTGAAAGTGCGCGCGGGAGCGTATCTGATCGAAGCAGCCAATCCCCGCCATGAGCATGAGTGGCGGGTGTGGAAAGACGTGAAGCTCCCGGAGGGGAAAATCCTGGCTCCCGGCGTGGTCAGCCACGGAACGAATGTCGTCGAGCATCCCGAACTCGTGGCCGAGCGCATCACCCGCTTCGCCGGTGTCGTAGGCCGCGAAAACGTGATCGCCAACACGGATTGCGGCTTCGCCCAGGAACAATTCAACCGGCGCGTTCATCCCTCGATCATGTGGGCCAAGCTCGAAGCGATGGCGGAAGGCGCGCGAATTGCCAGCCAGGAATTGTGGGGACGCTCCGCGCGACGCCAGACGATGCCGGCTACCTCGTAAAACGCGCACCAAGTGCGTGGTGTGAAGTTGTTCAGGGGAAAATGGAGCCGAAGTCCGGACTTGAACCGGAGACCTGTCGATTACGAATCGACTGCTCTACCAACTGAGCTACTTCGGCCCTTACTTGTTCGTGGCAATCACTTTAGCATCGGGTAGAAAATACTTCAAATGGCCGCTGCAGCTTGCGGCGCGAAGTATTACAACCCTCTTCCCTGCCGAAAGGTGGAATTCGCGCGGAATTTCCTGCGGTTAGCGCCAAAGAAGTAACGCTAGGCTCCCGTCGAGGACTGTAAACGCCCGCCGGTCAGCGCGGCCACGATCTGCTTGCCATGGAAGCGGCCATTCTCAATGAAAATTTCGCTGGTGTGATTGCCGCCGATCACCACGCCTGCCACATAGATTCCCGGGACGTTGCTTTCGTGGGTTTGGGCGTTCATGGAGGGCTTGTTGGTTTGGGGATCGAGAGCGATTCCCAGCGACTTCAGGAACTGGAAATCGGGATGGTAGCCGGTGAGGGCGAACACTTGACAGGCGGGCACGATCGACTCTCCGGAATGGTTGGAGACGATGACCCGCCCTTCTTCAATGCGCTTCACTTCCGTTTCAAAGAGCGCGCGAATCTGGCCGGCCTTGATGCGATTTTCGATGTCCGGGCGCACCCAATACTTGATGGTGGAGCCCAGCTCGGCTTTGCGGTGAATCAGCGTCACGTGCGCGCCGTTGCGATATAGATCCAGCGCGGCTTCGGCCGCGGAATTCTTTCCGCCGATCACCACTACCTTCTGGCGCCAGAACGCGTGCGGCTCGGTGTAGTAGTGCGAAACGTGCGGCAGGTCCTCACCGGGAATGTTCATCCGGTTGGGCAAATCGTAGTAGCCCGTGGCCACCGCGATTTTTTTGGCGGCAAATTGTGCGGGATTTCCCTGCTCATCCCGCGTGTGCACACTGAATTTTCCGTCCGAGCCGTCCACTTTCTCCACCAGGTGTCCGAGGCGCAATTCCAGGTCGTAATGCTCCGCGCATTTGCGGTAATACTTCAGCGCTTCGTTGCGCGTCGGCTTCTCCGAGGGGCTGGTCAGCGGGATGTCTCCGATTTCCAGGAGCTCGGGAGTGGTGAAGAACACCATGTTTACGGGATAGTGAAAGATGGAATTGCACAGGAAACCCTTGTCAATCACCAGCGGGCGCATGCCGGCGCGCTTGGCTTCGATGGCGCAGGCCAGGCCCGTGGGCCCCGCGCCAATGCAGATCAAATCATAAGTGCTCATAAAAATCAGTTTGCCTTGGGAGAAAAGGTTTTGCAACCGTGGCACGTCTCTACAGGCTGCGGAAAAACTCAAACGTGGTCATTCTGGGCGCTCGCACCGAGGACTCGCGCCGAGGCGAAGCAAAGAATCTCACTTTGCTGTTTTTGCTTGCACTTAGATCGAAGAGAGATTCTTCGCTTCGCTCAGAATGACAACGAGAGGTGTTTTTTCCGCAACCTCTTTGAGCGCGCACCGTGGAATTTCACAAATGCGGCCTGAAGCCGGGCGCTACAAGAATTTCCGGCGATTGGCTCCTTGTACAGGCGCAACCGCGGAAGGGGTAGTTTCGCTATTTGGCGGAGGCTGGAGACGGCGTGCTGGGGCCCGCCAGAATCGCCGCATGCTTGCGACCTCTAATCCGCGCCTGGAGCCGGTCCATGTATAAATAAATCACCGGCGTCGTGTACAGCGTCAGCGCCTGGCTGACCAGCAGGCCGCCCACGATGCTGATTCCCAGCGGCCGGCGCAACTCTGATCCCGTGCCGCTCATCAGCGCCAACGGTAAGCCTCCGAACAGCGCGGCTACCGTGGTCATCATGATCGGGCGGAAACGCAACAGGCAGGCCTGGTAGATTGATTCCTCGGAACTTTTTCCGGTGCGCTCCACTTCGATCGCAAAGTCAATCATCATGATGGCGTTTTTCTTCACGATGCCAATCAGCAGAATAATTCCGATCAGCGCGATCACCGACAATTCGATGTGAAACGCCAGCAACGCAAGCAGTGCCCCGACTCCCGCCGAAGGCAGCGTGGAAAGAATGGTGATCGGATGAATATAACTTTCATAGAGCATGCCCAGGACAATATACACAGCGACCAGCGCGGCTAGAATGAGCCACGGCTGGCTCGAAAGCGATGACTGAAATGCCCGGGCGTTTCCTTGAAACGTCGGATGAATATCCGAGGGAATGCCCAAATGCAGGACGGCGGCCTCAATCTTCGTGACGGCGTCGCCCAGGGCGACTCCTTCGCCCAGATTAAAGGAAATGGTAACGGCGGGAAATTGCCCCTGGTGATTTACAGCCAGAGCCGAATTCTTGGTCTCGTAGTGAGTGAAAGAACTCAGCGGAACGAGTTCACCCGTGGAAGACTGTGCATAGAGTCCGCGGATGGCATCCGTGCTGTCACGAAACGCGGCATCGACTTCCATCACCACGTGATATTGATTCAATTCCGTGTAAATCGTGGAGACCTGCCGCTGCCCGAAGGCGTCGTACAAGGTGTTATCGATGGCCAGCGGAGAGACGCCCAGCCGCGATGCCGTGTCGCGATCGATCACCAGAGTCGCTTGCAGGCCGCGGGTCTGCTGGTCGCTGGAGATATCGCGAATCTCTGGAATCTTCTCCATGGCCGAGGCCACTTTGGGCGCCCATTGCAGCAAAT
>CAVZGK010000003.1:0-383872 GCA_963774805.1 uncultured Acidobacteriota bacterium | reverse complement strand
GCAGGCAGACTACAGACTCTAAAAAGCGAGAGGAACGCCAAAAATTATTCGAGAAAATTATGGGAACTTTATGAAAAATGAGAATGACTTCCAGAAATTCGACGGCGTCATGAAAAAGATTCTTTCTGTATCTCATAAGGAGTTACAGGAACGTGAAAAGAAATATAAACGCACCCGCGCAAAGAAAAAGCGGGCTAAGACCTAGCCCGCTTGCCGCGCCCTTGCCGTGCTAATTCTTTGTCAGTTCGGTTGTTTTTTAGACTCTGATGTTTTGCCAGTGAGATGATTCCAAGTCAGGCGCTTGCCGAGAATATGAGACATTACGCTATCAAATCGCTCCACCGTCATTGATTTTACGGTTTTTCTTGCTGCCACGATTGTTGAACCGGAAAGCCTGTTCGTCAAGGTATCGGAACAGGTGGAAAGGTTCGACACTCACATAGGTTCCCTTAATGCCGCGCTTAAGCAAGCTCCAATAGTTTTCCATCCCGTTTGTGTGAACCGCGCCATGTGCGTAGGAAACAGCATGGTCAATGACTTTGTGTTCATAGACCTTCGGCCATCTTTTCGTAGGACGGGAAAGCATCTGTGCAAACGATGGAGCCAATCCCGATGTTCTTTTTCCAATCGCTCCGTGCAAAGTCTTCCGGCGTCGGTTAGAAGGAACCATCGTGCGAACTTCGCCGCCACGTTCGAGGAATCCAACTACGGTAGTCTTATCCCGCCCACCAGTTCCCTGAATCTTTCGTGCTCGAACATCCTTGTGCATGTTGCGGGACAGCCCACCAATAAAAGTCTCGTCTACTTCGACGGTCTTTCCGTTCCCGCCGAGTCGGACGGAAGACTTTTCCTGCATCGCAAGACGGATGCGGTGCATAACAAACCATGCGGACTTTTGAGTGACGCCGATAGCCCGCGCCACTTCATAGGAACTGACGCCGTTCTTGCAATTCGCAATCATCCAAGCAGCGGTAAGCCACTTGTCCAGAGCAATCGGGGAATCCTCGAAGATCGTTCCCACCTTCACGGTGAATTGCCGCTTGGCGTGATGGCTCCCACACTGCCAGATTCGGCGCGATGCGTTGAACGACACTTTTTCAGAGCCGCACGTTGGGCAGTTAACGCCCTTCGGCCAGCGCCGCGCAATAAGATAGTTCAAGCAATTATCTGGATTCGAGAAGTAAACAATCGCTTCTTGAAGGCTCTTTGGTTCGCTCATGGTCTTGATTTCCATGAGCAGAGAATACATTAATCAGGTGGATGTGTCAAGTATATTATCGCCCTAAATAGCTTCTCCTCAAATCGCACCCGCCCAAAAAAAACCAGACGGCGCCGAACCGATCAACCGCGCTGCCAAATCAGAGATTATGCACGTTAACGATACAGATAATAATGGCGCTTGACAAAGACATCTGGTTGGCATATTAACCCGACTAAGCTCGGCGGTGGGATTGGTAGTTCAGCCCCCCTCTTACCCCCACCCTCTCTCAGAAGTTGCAAACGGGCCCCGCGATTTTTCAAAAAGGGAGCTCCCATGGCAAAGCCTATTGTTCGAACTCGTTTCGAATCTGCATCTGAAATTCATCGGATAATTTTGATGGTGGCATGCTGGATTGCAATCTCCATCGCCGCGCACTCGCAAGCGGTGGGTGGAAGTCTCTCGGGGACGATCACGGACACATCGCATGGCGCTGTTGTGGGTGCGACGATTTCAATCACGAACGTCGCGACCGGGGTGAGTACCGCAGTAAAGAGCAATACGGACGGAATTTACAGCGCTCCAAACCTGCTGCCAGGAACTTACACCGTTACGGTTACTGCCACGGGCTTTCAAAAAACGATCCAAAGCGGTGTTGGGCTCGCGGTTGGGGCGCAACAAGTGTTGAACGTGACTCTGAGCGTGGGTTCTGTGAACCAGACGGTTGAGGTCACTACGGAAGCCCCAGATGTCCAATTGGCGTCGTCAACGATAAATGGAGAGATAAGCGAGAACACAATTTCCCAATTACCGCTGAATGGCCGTTCCTGGACGGACTTGGCGACTCTTCAGCCCGGAGTATCCAGTATCCACGATATGGCCTTGACCACCAGCCATGACAGGTTGGGCCGCGGGTTGGGAGAACAGATGTCCATTGATGGGGGCCGGCCACAGCAGAACAACTATCTCTTGAATGGGGTCAGCATCAACGACTATTCAAACCAGGCGCCCGGCACCATCCTCGGTGAAAATCTTGGCGCGGATGCGGTTGCCGAGTTCACGATCCTGACCTCAAATTATTCCACGGAATACGGACGCTCGTCCGGCGGAGTCATTAGTGCCATTACTCGGTCGGGAACCAACCAGTTTCACGGCAGCGCGTATGAGTATCTGCGCAACAGCGCCTTCGATGCGCGCAATCCCTTTGACGCGCCGCAAATTCCGGAATTCCGCCGCAACCAGTTCGGTGTGTCCGCCGGTGGCCCGATCCGCAAGGACAGCACTTTCATCTTCGGCGACTACGAAGGGCTTCGCGAAACGCGAGGCCTGAGCACGTTCGACACAGTCCCTTCGCGTGCGGCCCGTGGGATCGCGCCGGGCGGTACTACGCCAACGCAAGCTGCTTTTGTGAACGGAGCAGCACTCCCGACAACCAAGGGCGCGGCGGGCGCCGCCCCTAATCCGGACCCGGTCACGGGAATCGACCAGGCGGTAGAACCGTTTCTCAACGCGTTCTTTCCGCTGCCGAACGTCCCGGGCAGTGAAAGCGGTGACACGGGATCGTACAGTCCGACCCAGTCCGAACAGAACACCATAAATTACTTTACGATCCGAGTGGACCACAAATTTTCAAGTAGCGACAACCTTGGGGGTACGTACGCTTACGACAAGGCCCCGTTTCTTCAACCCGACTCATTCAACGACGTCCTCCAATCAAATGAAACTCGGCGACAGATCTTAACCGTTGAAGAAAATCACACATTTAGTGCGGCTCTCGTAAATACGCTGAGATTTGGCTGGAGCCACATCCATGCTGCTTCTCCCGGGGGGGCTACGGCCCTCAATCCGGCGGCAGCCCTCACGGATCCGACTTTATCCTTCATACCAGGGCAGTCGGCGGGTACCGTCGATCTCACCGCGTCTGGAGTGTCCTTGCTGTCCGCCGGTTTGAGCACGGCTACCCCCGCGTTTTTTGGTTGGAACTCGTATCAGGTTTATGACAACGCGTTCCTGAACAAGGGGGTTCATTCTCTGAAATTCGGCGGTAATGTAGAACGAATTCTACTGACCGAATCGGATTGCGGCAATTGTGGTGGAACCTATACTTACGGTTCCCTCTTCGATTTTCTCGTTAACAATCCTGCGCAACAGCTCGTCGCAGACCTCGCGCCAACAGCCAAACATACGCGCGAGACTCTCTTCGGCGTTTACGTTCAGGATGATATTCGTTTGCGCCCCAATCTGACGATTAACGCGGGACTTCGCTATGAGATGGCCACCGTGCCCAGCGAAGTGAATGGCCATATCTCCAGCCTGCATAGCATCGACGGTTCCGATGTTTTTACAGGCAAAACCATAATCGCCAATCCCTCAAAGCTGAATTTCGAGCCACGGCTGGGCTTTTCCTGGGACCCGTTTAAAAATGGCAAAACCGCGATCCGCGGGGGCGTCGGAATGTTCGATGTGCAGGTTTTTCCCGTGAATCTGCGCGGGGCCGTGGGGAACGCATTTCCGTTTGCTGAATCGCTTAGCAGTTCTGGCAGTTCGCCCTTGCAAGTCGGTGATTTTCCGTCGGCAGGGATGGTTCGGCTCATGCAAACGTTTACCAGTAGCACTTCGTCCGCGCACGTTTACGACATCGAACCCAATCCCAAGCGCAACTACGTAATGCAATGGAACCTGAACATCCAGCGGGAAATCGCTCCCAATACGACCGTTATGATCGCCTACGTGGGCTCGCGTGGAGTGCATAACCTTTTCGTTACGGACAATTCCAACATCGTCCTGCCTATCGCGAAAATCCCGGCGGGGTATCTCTGGCCGTGTGGACCAGACGGAAGCGGCAGCACATGCGTGGCGGGCTTTTCATCCGCCGGAACTACGTCGAATCCCGTGCCCACTGCTACGGTCAACCCAAATTTTGGCCGTATCGGTGAAGTCCATTGGGATTCGGACTCTATTTTTCATGCGCTCGAACTGCAGCTGTCCAAGAAGATGAGCCACGGATTGGAGGCGCAAGTCTCCTATACCTACGGCCGAAGCGAGGACACCAGTTCCGGCTCAACCGACGGCGATCAGTTCTTGAACGGGCTCACGTCAATGCTTTATTTCGATAAAGCAAGTCGACGTGGTCCATCTGACTTCGACGTGCCTCACAATCTGGTGGCTAGCTACACTTGGGATATCCCCGGTCCCAAGGGCGCGTCCGGCCTTCTCGGCGGTGCCACTTCCGGATGGGAATTCGGTGGAATATTCCAGGTAAGTGACGGAACTCCGTTTACGCCGCTCATCGGCGGTGACCCACTGGGTATGATGGGTGACGCGTTCGACATCGCTAACCGTGTGCCCGGATGTAACCCAGTTCACGGCGGGTTCAACTACCTCGGTTCAAATCCCGCAATGTGCTTTTCGCCTCCGACGGCGCCGGCGTCCTTCGGCCCTGCCGGAACGAATCAGTGTGTTGATTCCCCGGGCGCTGTCGCACCTCCGCCCAGCGGGCAGGTATATTGTGCCAATCTCCTGGGCAATGCCGGGCGTAATAGCGTGATTGGCCCGCGGATCGTTAATTTTGACATGTCTTTGGTCAAAAACACTCACGTGACGCGCATCTCTGAATCGTTCAACGTGCAGTTCCGGATCGAGGCTTTTAACATTTTCAACCATTCCAATTTTACTTCGCCGACAGACCATAACTTTATTCTTGATGGAACCGGCGCACTTGCTGATTCTCAGGTCGGCCAGGCCAGCCACACGGCAACGACGTCGCGCCAGGTGCAACTTGCCTTGAAGCTGAATTGGTAATGTTCCGGCAATCAATCAGGAGTGGCTTGGAAAGCACCAGGATCGGGTGGGCTTCCTTTCTTGGTTCGCAAGTCAAGACAGCGCGTGAAGGTAGCTAAATCAGGAGGCGGTTCTTATGACGACGTTTCGGACGCTTGGCCGATATTCCAAACTGTGTGCCCTGGTGGTCTCCTCTTTGTTGTTGGCTTCGGCTGCACTGCACGCGGCGCCACAGCAGTCTGGCTATCGCGTGCTTAGAACCATCAAGCTCGGGGGCGAAGGCGGCTGGGATTACGTGACGGTTGATCCGGACGCGCGACGCGTTTACATTCCGCGCGGCACGCACATCATGGTGGTGGACGAGGCATCAGGCAAACTTCTTGACGACATCACCGGCATGAACATATTACATGGCGTTGCCGTGGCGCCCGAGTTAAACCGCGGATTTGTGACGGGCAACAAGTCCGAGAAAGAAGGCACGGTCTACGTCTTTGACTTGAAAACGCTGAAACTCACTTCATCGATCAAGTCCAACAGTATCGATACAGATTCCTTGATTTACGATCCGGGCACCAAACGCGTTTTTGTCAACAACGGCGACGGCGCTAACTTGACCGTAGTCGATGCATCGACTGAGAAAGTCGTTGGCAGCATGAAGTTCAATGCCAACCCCGAGGCCGCCGTGGCTGACGGCAAGGGAAGCATCTTCCAGGATTTGGAAGACAAGGGGCAGGTTCTGGAATATGACTCCAAGACCCTCGCCGTTAAACACAAATACTGGGCCGCTCCGTGCGAACATCCGGTGGGCCTGGCGATGGACAAGACTCAACGCCGGCTGTATATCGCATGCCGCGCGGGCGAGGAAGGCGCACTCCCCGGTATTCTAGTAGTCATGAACGCGGATAACGGCAAGATTGTCGCTTCGATGCCAATCGCCATTGGCGTGGATGGTGTCGTTTTCGATCCGGGGACTGGCGACATCTTTGCCCCTTGCCGCGACAGCGGAGATGGCAAAACGGGTGTAACGAAGATTTTCCACGCGGACTCCCCGGACAAGATCAGCCACGTCGCGGACGTCACAACGATCTATGGCGCACGGACCGTGGCGCTGGATCCGAAAACTCACCATATTTTCACGATTGGTACTGAACAAAACAATCCTGTGGCGCCGACGGCCAAGAATCCGCATCCACGGCCAAAGCCTGTGCCGAGCACATTTGAACTCGTGGAAATCGGGAAATAATCTTCCCGGTGGCCAGAATCCGGTTGAGCGTATATATTTTCAACATCCGCAGTCATCAACAATTGCCATTAAAATGGCGTGGCTTCTTTCTCGACCGGACGATCGTCTTAAGATCTGCGAAGGGGTCGTAGCCTGCGTCAGATGTGAGGCAGAGGGTCAACATCGCAGTCCCGCCAGAGTTCTGATCCGAAGACCTGGGCAGTTTCATCGGCGGAAGTCCGACCTTGGAAATAATGAAGTATCGATTCTGGCTAGTCCGTCAGGTTCCAACTCGCCTGCCCACAAACCCGCAGGTCATCAAGCAACCGTCCTGAAATCAGGCAACTCTGATTAGAATCATCGGCCGACGTAAATCATATGTTTTTGGGCATGCTATCTCCGGGTTAGAACTTACCGGCGCGGTCGAGCTTCTTCTGTTCCTCGGGGTCGTGCATTTCGGAGTCGAGATAAATCTGGGTGACTTCGAGCGACTTGTGGCCCGAGCCAATTCTTGATTTTCATTAGATCGAAGCCAGAGCGCAGCCAGTTGGTAGCCGCAGTTTTCCGGAGCCTGTGAAGGTAATGCTCCTCGCATACGGGTCGAGTCTCGCACGTCACCTCGACTTCATGGCGGTTGTCGTATCGGCCTTCACGAATCGTCACCTTGCACTGTCCACAATTCAGCCCCGCGCGCTTTGGCAATCGCTTTGAACTTGCGAAGGAAGTGGCCCTCGGGTTTGCCATCCTCGTTTGTGAAAACCCAGCGGTCGGACACCGCGTGCTTCTTGTGATCGGCCAGCAGCGCACCTAACTCAGTGGTGAGCGGGACCTGTCGTTCCTCGTGGTTCTTCGGAAGGAAGCCAACATCCGACTTGCCCTCGCCGCTCACCGTGAAACGGAGTCCCTTCAGATCGAGGTCTTTCCAAGTGGCGTACTGGACTTCCTGCTCGCGGCATCCTGTGCGAACAAAGAACAGATACCGCAGATATTCCTCAGGCGTCATCACCGCGAAGAGTTTGGATAGTTCGTCGGAATTGTACGCCTTCGTCCTTGTCCGCTGAACCTTCGGGAGCTTGATTAACTTCGAAGACTTTTCGACACCGTTCGCCTTAAGAAGAGAGAAAACAAAACCCATTCGAATGGTGATGGTTTTGTTGCTGTAGTCTTGCTCGTGTAAGAACTCGACGTAGGCAGTTCAATGCCCGAGGTGTTGCCAAGCTGATCGATGAACCTGACGCCCCTGGGCAGGTTCTCCAGCAATTGGTCGAACGCGTTCTCGTATGCGGCGATAGATCGCGGCCGGCCGAAACGGCGGTCTTGCAAATAGTTTTCGACGGCGGTCTTGATCGAAACACGATTGGTGTTCGCTTCGTTCGTCAGGTCGTCGACGGTCAGGCCGAGCTCTTGCGCTTGTCGGGCGACCGGGGCGACCTTTGCAGCCTTCGCCGCGGCCTGCTCGGTGTCGTGCTTGACCCACTGATACTTGCCGGCGCCGTTGCGGACGCGAATGAAGTAGGGGCCGTTCTTGGCCGCTTCGGGGCGGCGACCCACGGTGAGCGGTCGATATCGCCAGCCTGTTCCCGCGATCTTTTGCCGGTAATAGACAGTTTGAATTGCCATCCGTTTTGCTCGCTGCAAGGCCATGCAAGGCTCTACAATTGCCACGAAAAATGTAGCATTGTGTAGCACGGATGGGAATAGTACTAATGGATGGGACTTATATAGATATGGCGGAGAGGGTGGGATTCGAACCCACGGTCGAGTTTCCCCGACACTCGCTTTCGAGGCGAGCTCCTTCAACCGCTCGGACACCTCTCCGCAATTGTGTTCATATTCTAGCGGAGCGGTGACTGGGGAGCAATGAGCGCGCGCGGAATCGTTTCGCTGGTTTCGAGAGTTGCCATCAACGGCTGTGCTATGGCCGCGTCGGAGACTTCCGAATGGACGGGACAAACGCCGGAACGCGTTTGCGATAATCGTCGTAGGCTGGGCCGAAGCGTGCCGAGAGTTCTTTTTCTTCCAGGCGGATCACCACAGCGCGAAAGGACACCAGAGCACGAGAACAATCCACAGAGTGGGCGTTCCGGCGAGCAATCGCTGCGCCCGCTACCGCGCTGAACATGCCGGCGTATCGTGGGTGACGGACATACGCGTACAGTCCGCCGGAAAACATCTCGCCCGTGCCGGTGAGTTCGGCGTGGCCGATCAGCCGGCGTGCTGCCGAGTTCGCGTTCCACGCGCACGAAGAGGTAGGCCTCGACCGCGATCAGAGCGAAGCCAGCGGCGATCGCGAACCATGACGGACGCGTCGCTGCGAGCAAGGCGTGCCGGAAATGCCAGAGCAACACACCGCCGCTTATCCATGCGGTTAACGGCGCGAACCAGAACGCGGCGCGAACGCGCGTTCGCCAGAAGGAATTGAAAGGATGAAGAATTAGCCAGTAGATCGGAATCGGCAGCTCAAACAGCAGAACGAATCCGACGACGGCGTGAAGGAGACTTCATTCAGACTGCTTTCGGATTCTTTTTGCGCCATCAGGGCATGCAGAGGAGAATAGCCGATCGATGGCCAGCACCAGGAGCACGCCGCCCAGCACCAGCCATGACCACTGCGTCCAGCCCTGATCGGCTCCCCACAATCCCCAACTGACGACCGCTGCGCCCGCCAGAAGGTAAAGTAGCCGCGCCATTCCCGCGATGTTCGATTCCGCTGGCATCCGATGGCTCCTCGCACCCGCAAGCTTCCGACGCCAGGCATCTTAGCAGATGTTGTGAGGGGCGGCCTCCCCGGTACGCTGGTGCGCAAAGCCGGAAGAGGGGTTGACGCGGCGCGGATTTCCGGGGACGATGCTGCCGCAGCTAATCGCATCTCGAGGAGGCCATTGAGCACGCTCGAAAAAACATCCTGGAAGACTTTGGAAGTCGAGCAATTGAACGACAAGCTTACGCGGCAGATGATCTCCGGCGAGAACGCCACCCTGTCCCAGCTGGTGGTAAAGAAAGGCGGAACGGTGCCGCGACATTCTCACGTAAATGAGCAGTATTCCTGGATCGTTTCCGGTGCGCTGAAATTTATTTTTGATGACCGTGAAATCGTGGTGTCGGCGGGAGAAATTCTGTTGATTCCGTCGAACGTGGCTCACGCGGCGGTGGCGCTGGAGGACACCGTGGATGTCGATATCTTCGCGCCGCGCCGCGAAGACTGGATTCGCAAGGACGATTCCTACCTGCGCAAGTAGAGCGGCAGTGCTGGCGGGATTGCCAGGTATGCTACCATATCCAGAATGAATCGTATGGACTGGTCCGTCTGAGAGTTGGCGCAGAAGATGCGCTGATTCCACGTGGCACTCACGGTATAATCGGCAGTGGCGTTAATGGAGTCGAGGATTACTTCCGTGAGGCCGCGATGAAATCACCTTGGAACGAAGTGCGCGTCCACGCATCTCATTGCGGCCTAGCTCTTGGTGCGGCGGTCTGCTGGGCGCGGTAGCGCGCGCGGACCGGCCGTATGCGCCGAGCCGCGACTACGCATCTGCAAAATGTGCGCGTCTCGCTGCACTTTGATCATCGACCAGCGCAAAGTGATTGGCGACGTGACGCAAACCCTGTCCACGCTGCGCGACGGACTGACGCATCTGGATTTCGATTGCGCGGAAATCACGGTCTCCAGCGCGCGCGTCAACGGCAAGGACGCCGCCTTTGACGCTGCACGACGACAAATTGAGCGTGCAACTCGCGTCAGCCCGCAAAAGCCGGCGAAAAATTCGAAGTCGAACTGAAGTACGAAGGCAAGCCAACTTCCGGACTCTATTTCATTCTTCCCGACAAGGACGATCCCGGCCGCGCCAAGGAAATCTGGACGCAGGGCGAAGCGGAAGACACGCACCACTACATTCCCATTTACGATTATCCGAACGATCGAACCACGTCCGAAATGATTCTCACCGTGCCCGCCGATTGGCTCACCGTTTCCAACGGAAAGCTGCTGAGCGTGCAGGATGCGCCGAACGGGCAGAAAACCTGGACCTGGCGGCAATCCCTGCCGGTTTCCACGTACCTGATTTCCTTTGTGGCCGGCGAATACACAGAAAAGAAGGATACCTGGCGCAACATTCCGGTTACCTACAACGTCCCGCGCGGGATCGAAGACACCATCGAGCCGACATTCCATTCACACCAAGGAAATGCTGGACTTCTTTTCGGAGCGATTCGGCGTGGCCTATCCCTGGGATCAGTACGCGCAAACGGCGGTGCACGATTTCGTGGCGTCGGGCATGGAAAACGTGAGCGCCACGACGCTCGCGACGCGCGACATGGTGCATGCTCCGACCTGCGCCGGGGAAAGACCGGAGGGCGCGGACAGCCTGGTCTCCCATGAGATGACGCACCAGTGGTTCGGCGATCTGGTGACGTGCAAGGACTGGACCAACACCTGGCTCAACGAAGGCTTCGCCACGTTTGGCGATTCGACTGTGGGAGGAGCATTTTTACGGCGACGGACGCGTCCGCATACCGCCTACTGGCGCGATCAGAATACCTGGATGCAGTCGCAAGGAACTGTATCCGATCCCCATCGTGACGCGCAACATCGACGATTCCGTGGAATACGTCGGCAACGTTTACGACAAGGCCGGCTGGGTGATTCAGATGCTGCGCGAGCAGATGGGCGACGAAGCGTTTTTCCGCGCCCTTAAGCACTATCTGGAAACCAACCGCCTGCAGAACGTCGTCAGCGCGGACCTGGCCAAGGCCATTGAAGAATCCTCGGGCACGAACGTCGACCAGTTTTTCGACCAATGGATTTACGGCGCGGGCGCGCCGCGCTTCACGGTGCGGTCCAGCTATGACGAGGCGCAGAAGAAAGTCAGCCTGAACGTGAAGCAGACGCAAAAGGTGGAAGGACACGTCGGCTTGTTCCACGTGCCGATCGAAGTCTCGATCACCACTTCCAGCGGCGAAAAACTTTTTCCCGATCGAAGTCTCCAACGCCGACGAGACATTTTCTTTCCCGGTCGATGGGGCGCCGCTGATGGTGCTCTTCGACAAAGGCGACAAAATTCTGAAATCCGTGGATTTTCAGAAGTCTCCGGAGGAATGGATTCGCCAGTTGAAAACCGCGCACGGAAGTGCCGGACCGCGCGGACGCGGCGTTCGCGCTGGGCAATCTTCGCGATAACGATGCCGTGGTCAACGCGCTGGGCGACGCGGCCCAGCACGATAAATTCTGGGGCGTGCGCGAAGAAGCTCTGCGCGCGCTCGGGCGCATCAATTCACAGCCTGCGCGAAAGCAGGTGCTGGCCGCGCTTTCCAACGAGCAGCCCTGGGTGCGCGTGGTGGCCGTCGAGCAACTTGGGAAATATTCGCAGCGACGAAGAAATTGCCAAGCGGCTGCAAAGCATTTATAAGGATGACAAGGCCTATTCCGTGCGCGGCGCGGCATTGCAATCTCTGGCGCTCGGACAAGCCCCCAACGCCGAGTGCCATGCTCGAAAAAGCGCTCACGGTACTTCTTCGCCGGAGGATGTGATTGCGAAGCGCTGCGCTTACGCGCCATGGGCTCGCTGGGCGACGATTCCGTCCGTTCCCGCGCTGCTGGAATGGTCGTCGCCGGGGAAACCGACGCGACTTGCGCGACGTGGCCATCGGATCGCTCGGGCGCGTCGATTTGAAAAATCATGACGTCACCGCGCGGTTGATTTCCTATTTGAATGAAACGTCCTTCGACATCCGCTTTGCCGTCGATCTTCGCGCTGGGCCGTCGCGGCGATCCCGACGGCGATCGAGCCGCTCGAAGCGCTGCTGAAGACCGGTGAGCTTTCCATCGGCGTGCCGCATGCCTTGGAAGTTTGATCGCGCAGCTGAAGAGCCAAGAACGGCTCCGGAAAAAGGGCCGTCCCCGGCGGATCAGAAAAACGGGGATGCCGCGGCGGCTCACGAACAACCAGGACGTGCTCGACCGCCTCGACCAGCTCGAACATCAGCTCACGGACATGAATGACCGGCTGCGGAGGATTGAGCAGTCGTTGCCGGGCAGCAAGAGCGATTGAAGTTTCTGCCGACTAGCGCGGGCTTCAGCCTGCGGGGTCAGCCCTGCCAGGCGATTCGCAGCTGAGCCCGCGTCGAAAAATCTCACCCAGAACCGTCATTCTATTCCGCGAGCAGAATTCGCAGGTCGCGCAGATTATTTCCCGTGGGGCCGGTTTCGATCGCGTCGCCGAGCTTGCGGAAGAACGTGTAAGAATCGCTGCGCCGAAAATAATCAGCCGGGTCCAGGCCCAGCGCTTGCGCGCGCGCCAGAGCTCTCGCCATCCGCAACGGCTCCCGCCGCGGGGCTCGAACCGTCGATGCCGTCCGTCCCCGCGCTGAACACCGCAATCTTCTGCCCCGCAATTTTCTTTACGCAATCGAGCACGAACGCCAGATTTCTTCCGCCAATTCCATTGCCCGTCACCGGCGAACTTACTTCGCCATCGGCGATCACGGCCACAGACTTTGCCGGGGTTATCGGTCTTCAGCGCCGTCGAGCTGCGTCGAGCAGAAAATCAACGGCCTTCTCCGACCGGCCAATTGTCCGTGGTGTTGTCGCACACGGTGATGAACTCGGCGGATTCCGAAGCATGGTGCGCGGCATGAAACAAATCGTGGCGTCCCAGCAAAATCTGGAATGCGGAGCGGCTCGGATCGAACGCGGCATCACCCGCCTTGGGAGTTTCGGGAATGGATTCCGGGTGTTCGAATGAGCGCTCGAATCCTCGGCGGAAGCTTCGAAAGCAGATCGTAGCGCCGGACCACGTCGCAAGCGTCCGAAACCGTTGTGGGGTCGGGAAGGGTTGGGCCGGAGGCCAGCGCCGACTCCTGTCCTTCGGGCACGTCGGTCACTGCCAGCGTGATTTTCGTTGCGGCGCCCGCGGCGACGGCCAGTCGCCCGCCTTTCACCGCGGAGAGATGCTTGCGCACCGCGTTGATTTCGTCGATCGAGGCGCCGCAGGTGACCAGCGCGCGATTCAGCGTCTGCATGTCTTCGAGCGTGACGCTCGGATCGAGTGGGCAATTCGACCAGCGCCGAGCCTCCTCCGGACAGCAAGAAAAAAACCAGGTGACTTTGCGATTCGCGCCGCCGAGCAAATCGAGAATTGCGCGTCCGGCATCGAAGCTTCCATTGTTCGGAACCGGGTGGCCCGCGACAATCGAGCGGAAACCACGTGGGCACATCCGAGTGGCATGCTGACGGGCGAACCACAATTCCTTCCACGTGAAAATCGGGCGAGAGTGTCGCGTAAGCCCGCGCGGCCATGGCCACCGATGCCTTTGCCAATCGCGACGGCGCAAATGCGATCGAACGCCGCCAGATCGAACGGCGCGCCGTTTACGAAAATGCTGCGAACCTGCGCGCGCCAAGTTTGCGCTGCATCGATGAAGGAATATCGATTGCCGCCAGAGTCTCGTGAAAAATTTGCAGCGCGGATTGTTTGAGGTCGGCCATGGGGAGTCTAGGGACGAATTGCGCGCGGGAAGTAGCGCGGAATTCAGTGCGCAGCCGTGGCATCCGAAGCTTGTCACGAACGCATTGGTGCTCGCGCAACAAAAGCCACAGGCTGAAGCCTGTGCCACTAAGTGCTACCCTTTCACAAACGCGGCCACACCCTGCGCGTGCCACGTCCGTATCTTCGTCTTCGCTGCCGGCGCTGACTCCGATTCCGCCGACGCACTGGCCGTTCACTTCCAGCATGAGTCCGCCGCGAATGGGCGTCTGATGCGCGCGGCTTCCAATCGCCAGGCCCAGAGACAAGCAGGACGCTCACTTCGTCGCCGCTGCGAGCCGGGCCGGTATTCTGGCGGCGAATGGCCGCGGCGTGCGCCTTGTTGATGGCGATGTCGATCGAGGCAGGCTTTGCGCCGTCCATTCGCGCGAACGCCAGCAGGTAGCCGCCATCGTCCACCACGGCGATATTCATGGGCACGCCGATGCGCGCGGCCTGGGCTTTGGCCGCATCCAGAATGGCCTCGGCGCCTTCCAGCGTCAGTTTCGGATGATTGAGCGATACGTGAGCCATTTTTTATTCTCCCTGAGTGGATTCGTCAGGCTGTCCGGAATTTTGCAAGTTCGAGACTTTCAACTCTGGCGTCAGCGCTTCCGGGATTCAAAATGGTCGGCGGACGTTTGTCCGGCAAAAAAAGCGACGGCGTTCTCGACCGCAATCATGGCCATCTTAGTGCGCGTCTCGACGGACGCCGAGCCCAGATGCGGCGCGAGGACCACATTGTCGCGACGCAAGCCGATCCGGGATCAGCGGCTCTCGCTCGAATACGTCGAGCGCCGCACCCGCAATCATGCCCTCGCTCCAGCGCGTCGATCAGCGCCGCTTCCTGCACGACCGGCCCGCGCGTGGTGTTGATCAGAAATGCCTGCCGCTTCATCTTGGCAAGTTCCGCCGGAGCCTACCAATCCGCGAGTGGCGGCGTTGAGCGGAACGTGCAGAGAAAGAAAATCGGCCTGCTCAAAAACCTCATCGCGTGACTATATTCGGCGTTCAATTCCTTTTCAATCTCGGCGGGAGCGCGCGTGGTGCTGTTATAAATGCACGCGCATGCGGAATCCCGCGGCGCGCCGTGCGACGGCGCGACCGATGCGCCCAAGTCCGACAATGCCCAGCGTTTTGCCCCACACGTCGGTGCCGCACAGCTGATCCAGATTCCATTTCGTCCAGGCGCCGGAACGCGCCAAGCGATCGGCCTCGACCAGGCGCCGCGCGACGGCCATCAGCAGCGTCCACGCAAAATCGGCCGTCGTCTCGTCCAGCACGCCGGGCGTGTTGGTGACGGCCACGTGGCGTTCCGTGCAGGCGGGGACGTCGATATTGTCGTAGCCCACCGCCACATTGGCGACGATTCGCAGATTCGGTCCCGCCTGCGTCCAGCGTTTCGCGATCGATTTTTTCGGTGAGCAGGCAGACCAGCGCGTCCTTGCCCGCTACGCGCTTCAGGAATTCCGTCGCGAGAGGGGCGCTCCTCGCCCGTCCAGTACTCGACGTCAAAATGCTCGCGCGAGCTTCTGGCGCGGCTCTTCAAACAAAACATGCGTGGAAAATAATTTCGGTTTACTCAACCGGTGGCCTCGGCGCTTGAAAAACAACTGGGGGAGAGTAACACAGCAGCCGCGTGGATTTCTCGCACGGAGAAGTGGCGCAGACTTCAGCCGGTGTGATTTCGGACCGATTCTGGCAGGAATCGTATTCTCCTCATGAAGAGCGCTACCGCAGGATCTGTGTGGAACGTCCCAGGATTACCGATCGCCGCCGCGGACTTCCTAAAATCGGGCATTACTCCGGAAGCTTGATGACCCGTTTCGGAGTTCCCCAGTCGGCGCGGGCCGAAACGCAGCGTGACGGTCGCCCCGCGCATGAGCGGCGAAGCCTGCAGAACCGGAGCGATCGCCTTGATAAATGGCCTCGGCATCCGGGCCCGTAGATGAAGTACCGGCCTTCGCTGCCATCGGCGGGAAGTGCGTGCCCGTCGTATTCGCCGACCTTGGCTTCGATGATTGCATTCTGAATTTCGTCCCCCAGCGCATAGACATGCTGAAAATTGGTGGAGCCGTAGGCGAAATGCACTTCCACTTCCTGCTGCGTTGGAGACCATTCTTCGCCGCGTCTTTGAGCCGAATAATTTTGACAACAGGCCCATGGAACCTCGTATCCCCGCCTGATATCGGATTGCCCTACACAGACGACAGTCTCTCCAGTAAAGGATTTTCGGGAACCCGTGTCTACCGATCGACCCTGCCGATCGTAGCGGTAATCTTAACCCGATCCCTGCCGATTTTCGCGAATATAGCTCGCCTCCGGAGGCTCGCTGCTGGTCGATATTCTGCGATAGATTCGTCGCGCTCGCGCGCGTTGACTCCGCCCGAAGCCACAGACTATAGTGGCCAGAGGAGCTTGCAAAACATTATGATGCAACCGCAACTCATCCGCGAACTCGAAGCCCTGCTTGGAACCGAGGCGGTCCTGTCTTCACCCGAAGATTTGATGCTGTATGAGTATGACGGGTCGGTGGAGCTGGGTTCGCCCCGCTGTCATCGTTTTTCCCGACTCCACGCAGGACGTGTCCGAAATTGTTCGCCTCGCCAATCGCTATGAAACTCCGATTGTGGGACGCGGCGCGGGCACCGGGCTTTCCGGCGGAGCCATCGCCCGCAGTGGCGGCATTGTAATCGTCTTTTCGCGCATGAACCGGATTCTGGAAATTGACGCCGCGAATCTGCGCGCCGTCGTTCAGCCGGGCGTCGTGAATCTCGATCTGTCGCGCGCCGTCGAGCACCTGGGACTTGTATTTCGCGCCCGACCCTTCGAGCCAGAAATCCTGCACCATTGGCGGAAACGTCTCCGAAAATTCCGGCGGCCCGCACACGCTGGCGTACGGAGTGACCGCCAATCACGTGACGGGCCTCGAACTGGTTCTGCCCGATGGCGAAATTGTGCGCATCGGCGGAAGAAGCATCGAAACTTCCGGGCTACGACCTGGACGGCCTGCTGGTCGGCTCCGAAGGAACGCTGGCGCTGGTCACGGAAATCACCGTGAGATTGATGCGCAAGCCGGAAGCGGTGAAAACGCTGCTCGCGGTGTACGACACGCTGGACGACACGACGGAATCCGTCGTCGACATCACCGTGCGCGCCATCACTCCGGCGGCGTGCGAAATGCTCGATGGATTTACGCTGCGCGCGGTCGAAGACTACGTCCACGCGGGTTTCCCGAAGGATTGCGCGGCGGTGCTGCTGATCGAAGTCGAAGGCCTCACCGAAGCCGTCGAAGCGCAGGCCGCCGAGATCACCGAAGTTTGCCGCCAGCATCGCGCGCGCGAAGTGCGCGTGGCGCGCAGACGATCAGGAGCGCGACCTTTTGTGGCGAGGCCGCAAGGAAGCCTTCGGCGCGATGGGCCGCATTTCGCCGATGTACTACGTGCAGGACGGCGTGATCCCGCGCACGCGCCTGCCGGAAACGCTGCGGCGCATCGAGGAAATCAGCCGCAAGTACGATTTGCAGATCGGCAACATTTTTCACGCCGGTGACGGCAATCTGCACCCGCTGATTCTGTTTGACGAGCGCGATCGCGAGCAATTCGCGCGCGTGGTTGCGGCGGGCGGAGAAATCATGCGCCACTGCGTGGAAGTGGGCGGCGCGCTGACCGGCGAGCACGGCATCGGCATGGAAAAAAATGAACTGATGCCGCTGATTTTCACGCCGGACGATCTCGCCTTGATGGCAGCGCGTGCGCGACGCCTTCAATCCCGCCGGGCGATTGAATCCCGGCAAGGTTCTGCCCATGGGCAAGGCCTGCGGAGAAATCCGCGTGCCGCCGACTCCCGCGTCCGCGACGATTTCCACATGAACCGTCCCGCGCAAGCCTCGCTTTCACGCGTCTCGAAGAAATTGCCGGCGGCGCCACGTGCTCACCGGACGCGGCGGAACTTGCCGCGCGCGCAGTCTGTGGAATGCAGCCCTCGGCCGCCGTGCTGGCCTGCTGACGCCGCGCAAATTGCGGAGATTATTCGCTTCGCCGCGGCTGAAAAATTGGCGGTGATTCCCATCGGCGGCTGCACGCAAGCTCGGCATCGGCTCGCCGCCCGCGCGCTACGACATTGCGCTCGATCTTTCGCGGATGAATCGCGTGCTGGCCTACGATCCGCAGGACCTGACGCTGGGCGTCGAGCCGGGCGTGCGGATCGAGGATCTGCTGCAGTACGCTGGCGCGAGCAAAAACAATTTCTTCCGCTGGCGGTTCCGTTCTGCCGACCGCGCCACGATCGGCGGAATCGTCGCCGCAAATTCCAGCTCGCCGCTGCGCCACGCCTACGGCGCCGTTCGCGATTTCTGCCTGGGCATGGAATTTGTGACCGGAGAAGGCGCGCAGGCCAAAAGCGGCGGGCGCGTGGTGAAAAACGTGACCGGCTACGACCTGCACAAATTGCTGATCGGATCGCTGGGCACGCTCGCCGTGATCACGCGCGTCAATTTCCGCACATTTCCCGATGCCGCACGCGCAGGGCACGTTCGTCGCGTCTTTTTCGTCCGCGGAAGCCGCTTTCGATTTCTGCCGCGCGATTTCCCATTCCGTACTGACGCCGCAAATGGTGGAAGTGGCCAATCCGGGAACCGCGGCACTGATTTTCTCCGGTGAATTCGCCGCGCGCCTGGAGCCGCGCACCTGGATCGGTGATCATTTCCGCCGCGGGCCAACCGGCGGTCGTGCAGCGCTATGCAGCGCGAACTCGGCCAGATGGCCGGCGCGGCGGCGCCGAGGACTTTCTGCCGCTGTCGGACTACGAAGCCAACTCGGTTCTGGCTACAAATCCAGCGAATTTCCGCGGTTGATGCTGGAAAGGGACGCCGTCCGCGCTGATTTTCCGCATCAGCGCCGTGCCCGGGCTGCTGCGCGCCGCTGCTGGCGAAACTCCGCGTGCTGGCCGCTCAACGCGAACTTGATTTTGTGGCCCTCGCGCGAGCCTCCGGGATTCTCTATGCTGCGTTTCTGCCGCCGACGCGAGAATTCGGCGGCGCCCGAAACGCTCGCGCAACTGATTGCCGAGAGTCTTTCGCACCTGCGGCCAGCCGGAAACGCAGGCGTCGGCCATGCTCGAATGGTGTCCGGCGGAACTGAAAACGTCCCCGGAGATCGTCTGGGGACCGCCGCGACCCGATTTCGAATTGATGCGGCGCGTGAAGAATTCCTTCGACCCGCAAAATGTACTGGCCCCGGGACGTTTCGCCGGCGGAATCTGAAGCTATGAACGAACCCGCAACCAACCGTCGCGGAAACTCCCGGGCCAAAGCCGCAAAGCGGATTTTCGGGTGCGGATATTCCCGCGTACGAAGACTACGCGCACTGCGTTCATTGCGGCCTGTGCCTGAATCACTGCCCCACCTACAAACTCTGGGGCCTGGAAGCCGATTCTCCGCGCGGACGTATTCGCCAGATCGTGCTGGTCGATCAGGGCCGCCTGCCGCTGGGCGATTCCTTCGTAAAACATATCGATCAGTGCCTGGATTGCCGCGCCTGCGAGACGGCCTGCCCCTCGGGCGTCGAGTACGGCAAGCTGGTGGAAGCGGCGCGCGCGCAGATCGAGCAGAATTACCGAGCGGCCGTTTTTTTCGAGGCTCTCGCGCGATTTCGTGTTTCGCCGCCTGCTGCCGTATCCGCAGCGCATCGCCGCGCTGGCGCGCCTGCTGTACATCTATCAGCGCTCGGGCCTGCAATCGCTGGCGCGCGCCACCGGAATTCTTGCGCCTGCTCGGGCTGGCGGACAAGGAAAAACTTCTTGCCGCCGATCGATCGAGATTTTTCTTCTCCAAACTTGGCCGCACCTATCCACGCCGTCGGGCGCCGCGGCGCGCGCGTGGCCTTGTTTGCCGGATGCGTCGCCCAGGTGAGTTTTTCGGCGCTGCATGATGCCACGATCCGCGTCCTGACGGCCAACGGCTGCGAAGTGGTTGTTCCCGCCGGACAAACCTGCTGCGGCGCGCTCGCCGCGCACGCCGGTGTTCGCGATGTGGCGCGTTCGCTGGCGCGCGACGAATCTCGATGTTTTTCTCGGCGATGAATTTGACGCCGTGATCACCAACGCCGCGGGTTGCGGCTCAACGCTGAAAGAATACGAGCATCTTTTCGCCGAGGGCACAGCCGAACAGGACCAAGGCGCACGCCTTCCGCAAGAAAATGCGAGACGTCACCGAATTCCTGGCCGAGCTTGGCCTCACCGCGCCGCTCGCGGGCATGCCCATGCGCGTCACCTATCAGGATTCCTGCCACCTACTGCACGGGCAAAAAGTCCGCGAAGCCCCGCGCAAGCTGCTGCGCGCCATTCCTGGCCTGGAACTCGTTGAAATGGCCATGGCGGATTATTGCTGCGGGTCGGCGGGCTCGTACAACGTGACCGAGACGGAAACTTCGCTGGCGCTCCTGGCGGAAAAGATGAAGCATGCGCGCGCGACGGACGCGCCCGTCATCGTCACGGCAAATCCCGGATGCCTACTGCAAATGCGCGCGGGGGCGCAGATTCACTCGACGGGGCAGGAAGTTGTGCACGTCATGGAATTGCTCGACCGCGCGCTGGTGAAGAATACTTAGCAACCGGGGCTGCGACCGCGGCGCCGCAACATTCCCGACGCGATCAGCTTCTACTTCTTCTCCCAATCAAATAACGGCAGCCGCGCGGTCCCATTTTCGCGGAATGCACGGCGCCGGCGGGAACGTCGCAGCGTTCGCCGACGCAAGTAGGTGCGCGTCGCGCCGCCCTGCGTCAGCGTCATCTCTCCGTCGAGAATGATGTGCGCGGTTTCCGCAGCGTGCGTGTGGTCTGGATAAAACGCGTTCGGGCCGTCCTGCCACACGTAGGTGTGCAGAAATCCTTCGTCGTGCAACTGCTGTTCCAGTGACTTTTTGATCTGCGGCCATTTGGCGGCCTCCAGGCAAGCGATTTTGCTACGTCCGTTTTTCTTTCGGCCGGAAAATTCCGGCCGTAATTTGCGCCACCGTACGGCGCGGCACCATGCGCACGGTTTCCGCTCCCAGCCAGTTCTTGAATCCGGAAATCACCGAACGTTTTTCCGGCAGCCAGCGCCTCCAGGCCCACGTGCGCGACTTTTTCCGGCGTCTCCGGAGCGCGCCGCGTGTGGTTTCGCTGGCCGGCCACCTGGAAAAATTCCGTCTCCGTCGAGCCGGGACACAGCGCGCAGACGCGCACGCCGTACTGCCGCACTTCTTCCGCCAATCCCTTCGGCGAAGTGCAAATCGAAAACTTTGGTTGCGGCATACGTCGAGATGTAGGGCACCGCCTGAAACGCCGCCGTCGAGGCCAGGATCAGAATATCGCCGCCCCTTCGCGCGATCATGCCGGGCAGGTACAGATGCGTCATGTGCACGACCGCAGTCACGTTCACCTGCGTCATTTCGACCAGCGTCTCGAGCGGCGCTTTGTGGAATTCGCCGTAAGCGCCGAAGCCCGCGTTGTTCACCAGCAGGTCGATCGCGATATTCTTTCTCTTCGGTGAACGAAAAAATCTGTTGCGGCCCCAGCGGCTGCGCCAGATCCGCCACGCAGACAGCGTGCGAATGTCGTGCTTCGAGCTGAGTTCCGCCGCCAGCCCCGCCAGCCGGTCGCGACGCCGCGCGGTCAGCACCAGATTCGTTCCGCCGGCCGCCAGTTCCCGCGCCAGCGCCACTCCGATGCCCGCGCTCGCTCCCGTGATCAACGCCCACTTGCCTTGCCAGTGATTCATTCCGGCCCTCCCTGTGGATTCTACAGGACGCGCGCGAACTTTTGGGACAGCATGCCGTCGCAGCAGATCGGACCGTGGTCTCCGATGAGTTTGCCCGGATGCTAGTTACGGGTTGGGTTCACATGTTGCTAACCTCGTTGACAGTCCAGACAACCGTCGCACTCATACTGATCTTGCAGTCCCCCTTCCTGAAGTCAACTTCCCATTTCCATAGGTGTGCGTCGCGGGAAACATCGCCGCCGCAAACATTGAGGTCCTTATGACCCTGGCAAACTCAGCGTCGATCCGAGACGCTGTCTTCCGCGCGCTGACCGAATCGGCTCCCGATGGAATCGTGCTCGTCAATCAGGAGGGCCGCATCGTTCTCGTCAATCTGCAGACCGAAAAACTTTTCGGCTATCTGCCGCGAAGAACTTGATGGGACAACCCATCGAGGTTCTGGTACCGGAGCGGTTGCGGGGACAGTCATCGCGGGCACCGCGCCGGATTCATGGGGCAACCGCAGGTGCGTCCCATGGGAGCCGGACTGGAGCTCTACGGTCTGCGCAAAGACGGCACGGAATTTCCGATCGAGATCAGCCTGAGCCCGATTCAGACCGGCGAAACGACTGCTGGTCTGCGCCGCGATCCGCGACATTACGGACCGCAAGCGCATCGAAGAGCGGTTGCGGCGACTGCTCGATTCCGCGCCCGACGCCATGGTGATCGCCGGAAACGACGGGCGGATTGTTCTGGTAAACTCGCAAACGGAAAAACTGTTCGGATACAAGCGCGAGGAACTTCTCGGCCAGCCCGTCGAAGTGCTGGTGCCGGAGCGCTTCTGGAAGCATCACCGGGCGCATCGCGGGACACTACATGGACAATCCGCAGGCGCGGCGCCATGGGCGCCGGCCACGACCTCTACGGCCTGAAGAAAGACGGCACCGAATTTCCCGTGGAGATCAGCCTGAGTCCGCAAGAGACGGACGAAGGCATTCTGGTCTCCAGCACGATTCGCGACATCACCGAACGCAAACGCGTGGACGATGCGCTTGCGCCAGTCCGAAGCAAATTTCCGAGCCATGATCGAGGGCACCTACGGCGTGTATCGAGCCACGCCCGAAGGCAAGCTGCTGGTGGTCAACGACGCGCTGGTAAAAATGCTGGGATATGAATCCGCCGAGTGAAGTACTGGCGCTGAATCTGGCCACGGACATTTTCGAGCCAGGCGAATACACGCCGCTGATGTTTGATCAGCCTGGTACGCGGAAGCAGTTCGCCAAGTTGGAGTCGCACTGGAGGCGAAAAGACGGCAACGATCATTCCGGTCGAAATCAGCGGTCGCGCGGTGCGGGATGACCGAGGAGAGTTCTATATTTTGAAGTGATCGCCGAAAATGTCTCGCACGTGCGCGGCGTCGAGCAGAGACTTCGCCACGTGCAAAAAATGGAAGCCATTGGACGGCTTGCCGGAGGCATCGCTCACGATTTCAACAACGTTCTGGGAGTCATCGTCGCCTATTCGGAAATGCTGGTCGAGAAAGCTGCACGACGATTCTGAACTTTCTCCCACTGTGGGTTCGATTACCAAGGCCGTGGAGCGCGGAGCAACGCTCACGCGGCAACTCCTGGCGTTCAGCCGCCAGCAGGTGCTCGAGCCGCAGGTCATTTCCATTGCCGGAGCATCTACGGGCGATCCAGGGAAATGCTCGCGCGCGTCATCGGAGAGGATATTCACCTGGACATTTTGCCGGGCGACCCAAAGCTTACGCGTGAAAGTGGATCCCACACAACTGGAACAGGTGGTCATGAACCTGGTGGTCAATGCGCGCGACGCCATGCCCGACGGCGGAAGCCTTACCATCGAGACCAGCGAGCATCGATATCGACGAGGAGTACTGCAGCCGCAATCCGGAAGCGCGGCCTGGCCGCACACGTGATCATGGCCGTCACCGACTCCGGCTGCGGCATGAGTCGCTGAGATTCTCTCCCGCATATTCGAGCCCTTCTTCACCACCAAGGAACAAGGAAAAGGCACGGGTCTCGGCCTCGCAACCATCTACGGAATCGTGAAACAAAGCGGGGGGCACATATCGGCCTACAGCGAAGTGGGAAGAGGAACCACGTTCAAAGTCTATCTGCCGGTCACGCAAGAGGCGACGTTTGCACGACCGAAGCCCAAACGCCGGAAAAAATAGCGCCACGAGGAGACGAAACGATTCTGCTGGTGGAGGATGAGGAATCGCTCCGCGGTGTGACCCAGGAATTCCTTTCGAATAAGGGCTATCAGGTCTATCGTCGCCGAGGATTTCCAGAAGGCCGTGGAAGTCTGCCGAAAACACGGAGTCGCACATTCATCTGCTCATGACCGATGTCGTGCTGCCCGGTGCCAGCGGGCCGAAACTGGCGGATCGGCTGGCGCAAACCGTCCAGACATGAAAGTGCTATTCGTTTCCGGATACACGGCCGATGCGCTCGTTCACGGAGACTTGCACCGAACTGACTTTGCCTTTCTCTCCAAGCCATTTTCCCTGAACACTCTGGCGCGCAAAATCCGGTCGATCCTGGAGACATAGTGAATCGCGGGAGATGCACTGCGATCTCGGGCAGGCCGCGCGGAGCTGGAGAAGCGCTTCAACACTGGAGAGGTAGTTCAATCTTGAAAACGTACTCCGACCCACGAGGGGCGCTTTCAGCCAGTCGACGTTGGCCAGCCGTTCGAAATTAAGCCCGACCCTGGTTTCCGGCCCTCAGCGTTTCCGTTTTTCCTGCATTCTGTTCTGCGCATGCATTCCGTGCAAGTCGGGACACTCCGCAGAAATTCGCCGCGACGACCAATTTTTTCTTGCCCTGAATTTGTGCTAGTCTGTTTGAGCTTCACCCTGTTCTTCCAACCGTGGAGAGGTGTCCGAGCGGTTTAAGGAGCACGCTTGGAAAGCGTGTGTCGGGGAAACTCGACCGTGGGTTCGAATCCCACCCTCTCCGCCATATTTATTTAAGCCGGTACGTTGTGCCTTCCCTCCGCACATGGGACCGATTACGAAGGGGTGATTTGGTGCAGGAATCTGCGAACAACACCGGCCCACTGAGCACGCCGGGGGCAGCATCCGTAAGCGACACTTTAGGCGTCGCGGCCAGCTTGCGTCTGCACTGGCCTGAGTACCTGATGGAAGCAGGCGAAATGAGTCTGTACATGTTTTTTACTTGCTCGTTTGTCACACTGCTGCAACACCCCGCTTCTCCAGTCAGGCATTTTCACGATAACGGCCTCCGGTGCCGCGCACTGATGGGATTGGCCATCGGCGCTACGGTCATTGCGATCATCATAAGTCCCCGGGGCAAGCAATCCGGCGGGCATTTCAATCCCACCCTGACGTTCGCGTTCTAGCGGCTAGGAATAATCGCTCCTTGGGATGCCCTGTTTTACGGAATCGCACAGTTCTCCGGCGAAATGAGCAGCGTTGCGTTCGCAACACTTTTGCTGAGAGGCGCTCCAGGGGATGACGCGGTTCGTTATGCAGTGACCGCCCCGGGCGTGTCTGGTGCCGCCGTCGCGTTTGCAACCGAGCTATCCATCTCTTTTATCCTGATGATCATGGTATAGCTTGTGACGAACCACGAAAGGTTAATGGGGTACACGCGGGTTTTTGGGTTCGCTTTACGCCGTGAACATCAGGTTTGAAACACCTCTATCCAGAATGAGCATGAACCCCGCGCGAACCTTTGGCCCCGCCGCTTACGGAGTTTAGTAGCCCCAATTGGAGAGGTTAAGGCACAGGCTCACACTGGCACTCGTGCAGCAGTATTTCCGATTCCGCCGAGTGAGTTTGGTCGGCTCGCTGCATACTGCATCGCCTTGGCGGTTTGGTCGATGCTGGCTGCCTTCATTGAGGTCGAAAAAAAGCTCACCTTCAAAGTCTATCGCCGTTAGATCATCAAACGAGGTTGCGGAGCTCGTTGACTAAGGACCGCAGGCTGGAGATGACCCAAAGACTAGCCGACAACCAAGATTCTTGGATCGGCCGACATCGCTCTCTGAGCTGTGTGCAGTGGGATGCTCGGTGCTACTGATCTGATACTGTAAATGACTAGGCGCCGCAAGTGACATCGCTAGACCGGATCACTTCACTACGGGCGTATAAGTCTCTAGAAGAGGCCTCACTCTAAATATTTTAAGAAGAGGGGACCGGGCTGACTTCGGAAGGGCTATTGCGTTAGCGGGAGTGTTTCTCGCGGAGTTGTGGCACGTGGTTCACAGCCATCAAGCTGGTCTGGATGGATTCGTGGATTGCGTGGGCTAGAGCGAACGTAAACACGTGGGCGCCTTCAGCGTTGAGGTGCAATCCATCGGTGTAATAGGAACGGTCGAGGGTCGAACTCTCAACTGGAAACAGTGCCGTGACACCCATGGCCGCCGCCTCCGCGAGAATCTGTGGGGCGGCCATGGCGTCAATCGGTTGATCCGTCGGAGGAATTACGAGAATAAAATGGCTATTGTGCCGGTCGCACACGGATGCCAGGGCTTCAATTCTTTGCGGATCAACCCGAACGTTGCGGTATTTTTGCGTGATGCCTTTGGATTGATCTCTCAACGCGATGGCATATCCCGGCAACAGTTTTTGTTTCAAAGTGCGGATGGATTCGCGGGCGCCCCAGAATGGGCTGAAGTGTGTGATGTACAGCATCGCGGTGTCGTTCAGGCCAAGATGTTGCTCGCTCGCAACCTTCCACAGGTCTTTACCTCTGTATACGTTCACGGCGGCCAGATCCGGGATCGGGTACTTTAGTGCGAGATGCGAAGGTGACATCAGCAGGACCACGTACTGCGGATGCGCCCCTCGCAGATAGATATCGTTCAAAATGTAGTGCCAATCTTCGTACGTAGTGGCCGGAATGGCCAGCCGCTGAATTCTAAAGCTTGAGGACAAGGACTTCTTGAGTTGGTCCAGGTCCACGCCCGCCTGCAAGAGCGAATTGCCGGCCAGAAGGATTGTGGGAAGATCGGACTGCGAATCTCGGGGACGCAAGGCCAGCGTTTCGCTGTACTCGCTGGTCAGGGATCGGATGCCCTGGCTGAATTGCCTGGACCAGATGTGAAAAAGAACTTCGAGCGAGCAATAACCGGCGGCGACGCACACCAGTAAGAGTACAATGTAGAACTTTCCAACGGTCAATGGAGGTTTTTGCATGACTAAAATTGAAAATAGATGAAGGTGCTTGGAACTCCCGCGGACATAGCGGTTACAAGAAGCAACCCGGCAAGTGCGAATGCGATCTGGAAAGCCGGGTGCAACAGAGCAACAACGAATTCAACCCGGCACCACTCGGAGACGACGTCGATCAGCACTGCGAGCGCAACGAAGAACGCCAGAAATCCGAGGACCGGCAAAATCTCGGGATTGCCGCCCGGCTGCAGGAAGCCCGTGAGAAAACGGAGCGAAGCAGAGAGCGAGTCTGCCCTGAAAAATACCCACGTGAAACCGACAAATTGAAACAGAAGCAACGCACGAATCGTCCTTCCCCAAATGGATGAGTGCTCGGAGTCGCCAAATCCCACGAATCTTTCCACGGCCAAACCGATTCCATGCAATGCGCCCCAGATTACAAAAGTCCAATTTGCGCCATGCCATAGGCCGCCGAGCAGCATGGTGAGAAATAAATTCCGATAGGTGTTCAATTCCCCGTCCCGGCTTCCTCCCAGCGGAATATAAAGATAGTCGCGCAGCCACGTGCTCAGGCTAATGTGCCAGCGGCGCCAGAAATCCTGTAGGCTCGCGGCAAGATAAGGTTGCCGGAAATTAACCATGAAATGAAACCCAAGGAGCTGGGCGCTGCCGCGTGCAATGTCACTGTAGCCGCTGAAATCGCCGTAAATCTGAAATGCGAACGCGTAGACCGCTAGCAGATGCGGCAGCCAACCGGTTCCGAGATTCCCAGAGAATCCCGCGTTCGCGACAATGGCGCAATTGTCCGCAATCACGCACTTGCGGATCAAGCCGCTGACGATGAGGATGCAGCCATTGAAAAACGCTGTGCTGTCAAAATGCCTGTCCCGCTGTACCTGGGGAAGCAGGTGAGAAGGGCGCTGAATCGGCCCGGCGACGAGGTGTGGGAATAAACTGATGAAAAGAGCATAGGACTCGAGGCTCTCGGCAGGCTCAAGCTTGCGATAGTAGACGTCAACGATGTACGCGACTTCCTGGAACGTGTAGAAGGAAATCGCCGGGGGCAGGATGATGTGCAGAAATGAATGCGAAACGCCTTGGATGCCAATCGTATTCAACAGATGAGCTGTTGAGTCCAGAAAGAAATTCACATACTTGAAATAGGCCAGAAAGCCGAAGTTCATCACGAGAGATAGAGCGAGCAACCGTCGGCGCTTCGTGGGATCGTCGATCGCGTGAATCTTTTTGCTGATCGCATAGTCGACCACGGTCGATGCGGCCATCAAAAACAGGAACCGCCAATCCCACCAGCCGTAGAACACGTAACTGGCCACCAGCAGCATGCGGTTCTGGCTGCGATGCCCCAGGCGCCAGTAGAGCGCGGTAACTAGAGTGAGGAATATGAAATAGATAGGGGTATCGAAGAACAAGAAAGCCTCTCCGTTTGTTTGTAGTTGTTTGAAGTCTTTTTACAGAGCCCGAACGCTGCACCTGCGTAGGCGAAAGGGTCTGAAGAGACTATGTGACGACCCGAGGTACAACAGGTCAGCGGCTAAAGCCGCCGTGATTCGTGCGGTGGACGGCACGGCTGAAGCCATGCCTTACAAAGACGTGTGGAACAGTTGCGAAAAAAGTGCTCCACGTGTGATTCCGAGTTAAGCGTATCTGCGTATCCTGCCATTTTTCCGCAGGCTGAAAGACGCGACCTTCACTACGCACTTCGGGACTCAATAAACGTAAATCGCCTCTTTAATTGCAAGAATGGAGTCTCCAAATACTTGTAGGACAGCGCCGCCAGAAGAATCGTGAAGGTCAGGGACAGCACCACGTTCAGCAGGAACAAGACTGGCGTATGAGACTCCAGGCCGGCCACTTTGCGGACAAGATGCGATAAAGACATTCCCATTTCATGGAAGACGTACAGGCCGTACGATATTTTCCCGAGATAAACTACAAATCCGGGGAGCCGGCCTGAAGCGACTCCGAGAACTGCGAGAAAAATCAGCACCGAACCGATCGCAGCTCCTGCATAGCCAGCACACATTGCCGTCGGATGCGCGGTGAACCCGGCGCGCTTGATGCCAATGACACCGCTGGCGATGAGCCATAGCGCGATGCCGCCAAGAAGCATCGCAGCCCGGGATCGTAGCGAAAACTCCGGAGCTTCTCCGGAAAGATAGATCGCCAACAACGCGCCAAGCGCAAAAAATTGAAATTGGACCACGCTGTTCAGCCAGACAGTCACATCCAAATGAGATCCGTAAATGGATGCGAAGAAAATCGTCAGATACGATGCCGGCAGCATTGCCAGGGAAGCGATCCTGATGCTTCGCATCCCGCCCACCTTGATCAGGAAGGGCCAGGTGACATAGAACTGCTCCTCTACAGAAATACTCCATAAGTGGCGCAACGGCCCGCCTGTGAGGGGAAAGATCACCATGTACCAGTTGCCCACGAGCAGCATGTAAGCGAGGATCCGCGCGGGTTCTATGCGCATGGATGCCCACACCGTCCCGCCGATGACGAATATTGCCAGCACCGCAAAATACAAAGGCCAGATGCGCAACGCGCGGCGCATATAAAAGGACCGGAGATGAGTGGTGTTCGTTTCCAGCCGCTCTCGCCTCAGCAATTCTGTGATCAGATACGAACTCAACAAGAAAAAAATGCACACCCCGAAATTGCCCGCGTCTCTGACGGCCAGGACAAAGTCCCAAATTGCCAATGAAAAGCCCTTTGCCAGCGGAGGCTTCTCCGCAGGCAAAATGTGGCAGAAAAATACGCTCAGAAAAGCCGCGAAGCGAAGCACATCCAGTTCCGGGCGATAAAAGCGTCTGCGCTCAACCGCAACTGGCGGGGCGCACGGTTCGGGACTCTGGACCAGTGTTTCGAGTGTCGCCATGTGGAATTATCTGTGCCGAGCCGATGTCACTGCAACAATTCGTGATTTCGATCGGTTTGTTGGAAGGCCAGAAATCGCAGGCCACTTTCGATGTGTGAAGAAAAGAGAAAGTTCACCGTGCTGCGCGCGAAGTTACGGTGCGGACTGGCTGAGAATCGAAGGCGTCGGGCCGACTTGCACAACGGAATCCGAGAGCCTCTGCGGTTGCCCGAGCAAAGCGGTGACGTAGCCGGCATGCCAGGATGGCGGAACGGCGAATGATGTTGTTTGTTCAGGATTCCAGATGATCCATTGCATGGAGCCGTTTCGAACTAATTCACACTTCCAGGTGCGATTCGCGTCTTGCGTGCACGAGTTCATCCGATATCCGACAAGCCATTTCTGAATGACTCCGTAGGCCTGCCCCGCGGGCCTCAAGGTCTGATTGTCATCGTCCACCGTTTGCAGCGTTACCCAAGCGTGATTGTCCCAGGCGTACCAGTAGAGGCGCTGCACGCCTGCGGCCCAGTTGAGAATGTAGGCCCTCGCGAGATACGCGGCAGCAAGTTCCTCGGAAGGAAACGGCTTGGGTCTCGCCCATCCGGCCTCCGTATCCCAGAGCGGTTTCGAGCCGGCGCCGTTGGCCGCCATGATTTGCCGGATTTGTTCGATGATTGGTAGCATTGCTTCGGGAGGGTCAGGGTTCACGTAGACGTGGTATCCGATCACGTCCACATATTGGCCGCCTCCCTTGCTGAGAAATTCCGCGAGCCACTTCGTGCCGTAGCTTGCGGTGGCCGAAGGGGAAACGATGATTGCCTGAGGATTGATGCTGCGAATGATTTGCGAAGCTTCGCGCGTGAGCACGATGAGTTGATCTGTGCTGCCACTCCAAAAAGGCTTCAAATTCGGTTCATTCCAAATTTCGTAGGCCTTCACCCTGGTGCCGCAGTGACTCACGACCGCAGTCACATAATCTTTCCAGTCCTGGATATCGGCTGGTTCCGAAGCAAGCCCCGGCCCGTACACGGAGCGCTCATCGGGGCGCGCCGACGCCCAGTGTGGAGAAAGCCCAAGCACGACGAGCACCTCCGCGTGATTGCTCTCAGCAGCGTTCAAATATTTATCGAGATTGTCAAAACGCCACATACCTTTTCTCGGCTCGAGGTCCGGCCACGCCGCGTGCGCGTCCCACAGTCGCCAATCTGCGACGGGAACGGCCGGCCATGGAGTTCCCGCTGCGATGCGATGAATGTGCATTCCGAAAAGGCTCGACGGAATGGGTTGCGCAGGGGGTGTGAGTTGCGCTGATTCCGGCGCAACTGCGAACAAAGTGCTAATGAGCACGAATACCAGACCGAATTGACAGTACGTCGATCTCATCTTTGCAACCTGCGATTACTGATTTGAAGTTGCCACGTATTTTATCGATCCGCTGTCGGGAGTGGCCGTTCGGTAGCGCCCGCCTTCAGGTGGGCACGTCTGAATCAAGGATACGTCCGCCCAGAGGCGGGCGCCACAGGCGTTAACCGATGTTTACGGCGGCTTCCGCGCGTTCCGCTGTGGGCACGCCGAAAATGACTGTGGGGGCCAGCAACTCCTGGCCGCCGAGCGCTCCCACAAAATCAAAGCACGTCTGGTGAGGACCTAATTCCTGCAGTGCGCGCCGCTCTACATCGTTAAGTTTCTTTAACAGCACAACCACGCTGCTATTCTGCACAAGTGCGGGAAGATCCGTCAGCAACTTCCAAATATGAGGGATGTTCCCTTCGATAAAGCGGCGGTTGGCGCCATGAATGGAACCGGAAGAAATTGCGGGCTCGTAGATCGAGACTTGTAACCCTTTGCCGATGAGAGTTTCCGCGAGTTGCACTGCGGGGCTCTCTCGCAGGTCGTCTGTTCCTTCTTTGAACGTAAGGCCGAGCAGCCCGACGCTTCTACCTCCTGTCTCAATCACGGATTCAATGCACATTTCCAAGTGCGCCTTGTTGCTGTGCAAAATGGATTGTATGACCGGAAGGGTCAGGGAGCGGTGATGAGATTCGGCGACCACTGCCCGCAAATCCTTCGGCAGGCAAGAGCCGCCGAAGGCAAATCCCGGTTTCAAATAGGTGGGCGCGATGTTCAGCTTGGTGTCCTGGCAAACGATTTCCATCAGAACGCGGCCATCGACGTTCAGCGCCGAACTGAGTTGCCCCACTTCATTTGCAAATGCGACTTTTAGCGCGTGAAACACATTGCTGACATATTTCACCATGCACGCGGTGTTGATATCCGTAAGGACGACAGGCGCGTGAACCTTCGCGTACATTTCGACGACCATTTTGGCCGCTGTTTCGCTGCGATGCCCAATCACAACCATCGGAGCGTTGTAGAAGTCGTGCACGGCGGTGCCTTCGCGGAGAAATTCGGGGTTGTAGCAGAATTGGAGGGCATCATCCAGCGGCCTGCCAGCGGCTTTCGTCAATGTGGGAATTAAAACTTTTTCGAGGATGTGGGGCAGCACCGTGCTGCGCAGCACCACAACAAATGGTTTCTTCAGATCGCGCAGGGCTTTGCCGATCGAAGTAAGCACGCCGCGCAAGTAGTCGAGCCTTATTTCGCCGTTGCGGTCCGAAGGTGTGCCGACGCAGATCAATGCCAAATCACTCGCCGCAATCGCCTGCACTTCGTCGGTCGTCGCGGACAGCGTGCCTCGTTCCCTACCTTCTGTCAGCAGCGCTTCCAGCGCCGGTTCGACAAACGGCGCATGCCCTTTTGCGACTGCCTCAACCTTGCGTACGTCGATATCAACGCCAATTACCCGGTGACCGTCACGGGTCAGACAAGCGGCAGTCACGCAACCCACGTATCCCAATCCGAAGACACTGATGTTCAAGGATGTATTCCTCCTGTCGAGGTTTGGCGTTCTGGAGTTACCGGCGTGCGTGTGAAAATGTGAGTCTGGAAAGCGCGAGCGATTCACAACGAGTTGCCAGGAAGTCTTGCAAGCGCATCAAGCAATCCTCTTTGTGAGTCGGAGCTGTTACAGGTCGTTTATGGAAAGAGTGCTTTGTTCTTCCATTCTTAGCGAAGCGAAGTGTCTCGCTTCGATTTAGAGCGTGGGAAAGAACGAAGAGAGATTCTTCGCTCAGAATGACAGCGCGGTTGGTTTTGTCCAGGCACGTACTTCTATACAACCGAATCGCGCTCTGCTTCGTGTGGAACGCCGATCTGAGACTGAGAGGGAGCTCCGCGGCGGCTCGCGAGACATTTCTTGACCCCGCTTCTGAAATTCTCAACCATCGCCTCCATCGTGTATCTGGAGCCGGCATACGCTGCACCGTTACGTAGCTTGCGCATTAAATTCGGCGCGGCGAGCACTTCGATCACGGCATCGGCGAAGTCTTGAGGACGATGGGCGGTAATTCTGCCCTCTTCGCCATCGTGGAGGTAACTGATTTCCGGTGGGTGTGACGGCAGCTCGGTGGCGACCAGCGGCAAGCCCGCCGCAAAGCTGTCCACGATCGCGAGTCCCGCGGAGCCCGGCAATAGAAAGAGATCGGACATTTTGTAGTAGAGGGCACTTTCGCGGTCCCACTTCGATCCCATGTAGTGGATCCACGGTTCGCCGGCGATAGCTTGCTCAAGCCACGGGCGCTCTGGGCCATTCCCGACGATCACAAGGTGAAATTCCGGACAACGCTGCCTCACAATTCGTGCGGACTCGAGCAAGAAGGGCAGCGCCTTGGCGGGCTCCAAACGGCCGCAGTACAGCCCCAACTTGCTGTTGTTGCTTCCTGTGAGTTGTTTCTTCGCTTGCGCAGTCTCCTCCTCGGAGATGCCCGCGAGCAACCGGCGAAGTTCCGTGGTGTCCGTAGCGTTCTGAACGACCGTGATGCGGTCTGCCGGCATTCCGTGCTGCCGAAGGCTTGCAGCAACGCTCTCCGTATAAGCGAACCACCAGTCAACAGAGGTCACCTGTCTTTCTTTAACCCACTCTGAGATCGCCGAACGACGGTCAGGATGCATGTTGGGACCAAGGCCCCAAAACGCCACGGTCTTCAGACCCAGAGCAGAATACGGAAGCAGCCAGAGATTATTGAGGTACTTATTCTCGGGACCGGTGATCACCAAATCAGCGTCCATGATTTCCCGTCGCAACGGCTGGTAGAGCAGGCGTTGTCCCACCCAGCGCGACGGAACTTTACATCCAATTTCGGCGGATAGATCGACGTTATCCTGACGGAGCGCATGTCTTCGATTCGGAGCGCTGTAAGCCACCTGCAAAGCGATCCCGTCCCGCCTGAGCGCAGCATGGAGCTGGGAGAAGAACGGAATGCGGAACTGTTTCATCAGCGCCTGAATGATCAAAACTCTTTGCATGATTCATCCCTGTTACGCGAGCTGGTAAAGTTCGCCAATTTCTTTGCGGGAGTGCTTTTCGATGAGTCGTTCGTAGTGTGTTTCCAATCGATTCGTTTGCGTATCGAGGTCGAAAAGTCGGAGAACACGTTGGCGTCCGCGCACACCGAATTGCTGTCGCAAACTGGAATCGTCCAACAGCAGGGACAAATGTTCCGCGAGGCTTTGCCAGTCGCGTTCGGGAGCTAACAATCCGGTTTCACCGTGTTCGACGGCCTCTACAATGCCGCCGGAAGCAAATCCCACGACAGGCTTCTGCATTGCAGCGGCCTCGGCAACAACCATGCCGAATGCTTCTTCTTCGCCCGAACGAGTCTTGACGCTGGGAAGCGAAAACACGGCCGCGCGGCCCATCCAGTCGCGGACAGTCTCGGGACTCTGCACACCCAGGAATCTGTACTTGCGCAGGCTCTCCTTGGCCTGTCTCTCAAGATCGGGGCGAAGAGGTCCGTCTCCGATTACGACCAGCTCGAATTTCCGGGCGTGTTTTCTGCACCTCAGCCATGGCCCGGATCAAAAAGTCAGCCCCTTTTCTTTCGACCAGGCGACCCACAAACAAAACGAGGGGCTCCTCTTTATCTCTAGAAGGGGAGAAAAGCCTGGTATCCACTCCTGTGTAGTGGACGAAGACCTTTTCTTCCGGAAAAGACTGTTCCAGCATTTTTTCCCTGATGAATTCAGAGACAGCGATGAATAGGTCGGCGCCGCGCTGCAAAACTTCTTTGTTGGCGAGGTAGCGCCGATATCCGTAAGACGCTTTCGCGAATCGAATGTCGGTGGCGGTTGCGTCCGATCCGTGAAAAGTCACGATTAGCGGCAGGCTCAGGCGCTGCGCAAGGGGAAGGGCGCGCAACCCGTCAGGGCCGAAGTGCGCGTGCATCAAGACGGGATGGAGCGCGCGCAGTCGTTGCGTCAGGTTGGGGGCTGTTCCAAAAAGCTTGAAAAAGACTTCGCGGGTTCGGCCAATCGTATCGCCACTGCTGATCGTGTAAGTGCTCTCGGCAGGAAGGTCCAGCCCGCGAACTCTCCGCGAGCCGGCGTATACCGCGCTGAAGCGGCGTAAGGCCTGCCCCTGGGCACGAATAAACGTTTCCGAAGGATACAGGAGGTGATCGCAATACACGACGACGGTTGGGCGAAGATCCGTTTTCATGCGTACTCCTCTTCAGAAGTAGACATGAGATCGCCCTCAACGTAATTTTCGTCCAGAGCCTGCTGGACGCGCGGGTCGGATCCAAGTACCGTCGCGATACAAAGAGCCCATTCAAGTTTGTTCTGCCACATCATCGTGCACTCGGCCAGATTGTGGACCAGAAAGAAAATGAGAAACGCCAAGGGCCAGAGATCTTGAATCGATTCCTGGTTATCTGCGGAGACGAGTGCCCGCTTTATTCCTATTCCGACAAACAACAGGATTAAGACCAATCCCAACAATCCGAGACTGAGCACCATTTCCAGGTATCCGTTGTGGGAATACATGGCCCTCCATCCGATGTGCTTATAAATGATTTCGGATTCAACGGATGCACCTTCCCAAAAACCGGAATAGCCGTATCCAAGAAAAACCTGCTTGAGAATTACCGGAACCAAATAACTCCATAATTCGGTTCGACCTGTCAAGTCACCTGCTCGGCCGAAAAGCGGCATAATCGAATCCATATTGGCAACGAGCGCCGGAACTAGTGCCAATCCCGCCAAACTGCCTAAGCCAAACAAGATTGGCAGCGGCATTCTGTAGCGCCAGCGCAAAATCTTAAACGCTGCAACCGCTGCGAGCGTGAAGGTCACGCAGATTAGTGCTGTGATGGAGTCGGACAGCGCTAGCAAAGTTGTGTATGCGCCAAGCCATGCGAATTTTATCGCTCTCGCTTTGAAGGTTGTTGCGGGCAGATGCCACTCCACCAAGACAGCCAGCGCCATGATGCCACCCAACCCATTTTTTTGACCAAAAATGCCCTGCCAGGTTCCGTCCAGTCCCTTGCCGTATTGCGGAAGCAACAGGGCACAAAGAATGCTGAGGACGGCGGCCAATCTGAAAAGTTTGCTTAGTAACTGCAATTGCGAATTGAAAGGAAGACGTGTGGCCAACACCACGCCGAGCAGGCTTGTGCCGGTCAGAGCGATGCTGCGCCTCAATACGAGCGAAGGCGTTTCCGCCCAATATGCTGATCCCCACGCTAGGACGATCAGAGCAAGCAGCACCGGAGTTCCTAACACGGTCGAGGACGTCGATCGGAGGTGCGCAGCGGCGACTACGATTACTATTAAATACAATACAGCAAGAATGAATTCGGCGAACGCATTGCCCTCAACGTAGTCAAAATCTGTCCCCGAGAGAAACAGGATGGACAGTCCTCCGGCCATTCCAAAAGTGACCAGGCCGAGGGCCGCGTTTTCAATGAACGTTCCTCTATGCATCCAGTTTGGCCTTTCAAACGATTGATGAGGATAAGATGACTATCGAAGAGAAATAAAACGGAAAAAGAGCAACCGGCGCCCGGCTTTAGCGCGATACAATTCCCGATTTCTAGACAGTCTGATAATCGGGTTTGGGCGTTGCGCGCCGGCATTCTTTGCCATAGATCCAAAAATCCGCCCACGAACCCAACTGCATACCCAACTCGGGCGGATATTTGTTGGGAATATGCCGAATCAGGTTCCAGCCGGGTTGGTTTTGTTCGATCCAATCGCTGAATCTTCGGTGCCGAACGTGAAGAGAGTCCCGCGGAGATTCCAGGTTGTCCGAATAAATGATTACGAAGTGAGTAGCTGCTTCAAAGAGATCCCGCATATGCCGCAAGTAAATGGGATCTTCCACCAGGTGGTAAATCACATCAAGTGACAAAGCCAATTCGGCTTTTTCTGTAGTCAAATGGCCTTGGTCGTACACAAGGAAGCGTTTGGTCGGATCTCCGCGAAAATGTTCCTGGCAGCGCTTCACAGCCCGCGGTGAAATATCCAGTCCAGTGTATTGGGGATACGAAGACAGGGATAATTGGTTCCCGTCGCCGCAACCAAATTCAATTACCGAGTCGATGTGGTTCTCGGCAACGAACTCATTCAGGACGTGCGCCTTGAACATCGCCAGGTTCCCGTATGAGCCGGCCCCTGAATTGCCGCCGGCAGCGTAGCGAGCGTCCCAGTAATTCGGGGAATGAAATTCAGCAAGGCGAAATACAATGGGCCGTACCATTTGCCATAGCCCTTTTGTGGTCGGTCCAATGACCGGCATTTGCTTGATTTTGTCTCGTAGATTCATTCGCGAAAGTGTTCCGGGCTCTTAATAGGGAGTGCAGATTACCTGGCTGTGGCCAGAATCTTCTCAGAGCGCGTCCCCTTGGCTGAAGCGGACGGCTCTGATTGAGAACGCTTTTCGCGGAGAAACAGCGCATTGGCGTGCTCACAATGAAGGAAGGCATAACCGGCGTGCTTCAGCAATTCAATTACTTCTGCAATTCTCTTCATGGCGCGGAGGTTCATGGGATTCGCAGCCTCGTCGAACTCGACACATAAAACTTTCGGCAAAATCCGGGAGCCTAGAATATTTTTCAGTACCGAGTACTCTGCGCCTTCCACGTCCAATTTTAGAATCTGGATTGTCTTGATGTTGAGCGCTTCACAGATACTCTGGAGCGTCATGCATTCGGCTTCAAACCAGTTCGCTGTCCGCTGCAAGTTAACAATCGAATGGCTGACGCACTTGGGATCCTGGGGCGCAAAGAACCGCATCGATGTATTCTCATTCCACAACCCAATGTCCAGAAACAGGAACCGGCAGCGATCGAATCCTTGCAAGTCATAGTATTCCGTTGCGGAGTTGCTGATCGGGACGCGTGATCCGTTAGCTGCGGCGGCAAGGACTAATGTGACGTGCACTTTCGAGCGAGGCGTCGGATCGATTGTAAGAACGTTGAGGCCTCTTTTGTTTAGCTCCACGTCAAAACTGATATCCTCGCCGGCTCCGACGCAAACGGCGGTCGCTCCTGGCAAGATTGTAGATGCGGGCAACGTCCAGCCTGCCGCGGCGTCGCCAACCTTGGCCAGATCCATCTCCCTGCTATCCACCTGCCGCCGCATCCACGAGCAAATCCATTTGCGCAGAATTCGCCGCCGCAGATCTGTCAGGAAATGTTTCATGTTCAGAAAGGCTCCCGATCCGCTGGCGCTGACGCGACTAAAACTTCTGCAGGCGGCTCGGACGACCAAATCTTGCTGGCACTGGCCAACTGCGGAGAGGTAGTTGATGCTTTTCGAGCAAGCAAGAACGCAGCAGTTCCGATGGCCGCCGCCAGCAATGCATCGGAAGCGATGCTCGACCACGCTGCGCCGCGCCACGAATATGCTGGAATAAGCCAAAAGTTGAGGAGCACGTTGAATCCAGCAACTCCAGCCTGAATCGAGCTGCGCACGCCTTGGAAACCCGCGCCGCTCAGAGCGTCCGAAAGAAAGTAGTGGGTTGCTTTCAGCAACGGCAGCAAGGAAAGCCATCGCAGCGCCTCTGCCGTCCGCGCATATTCGGCTCCTAGAATGTAGGGAACGACACCCGAAAACATCAACAGCACGACTGCAACCAGAATGGAGTATCCAAGTGCGCGAAGCAGCAGCGGCTTGCCAAACGCCAGACCGGCGGAGATCCCATTGGCGCCGACGCGAAAAAAGTTAGGGTAGGCCGCCGCTAAAACCGACGAGACCGGCACGAAGCTGACGTCAATCAGCCGGTACGCCGCGCCGTAGATTCCCGCAGCGTCCAGTGAGCCCAGTCGCGCAAGCATCGTCTTGTCAATATCGTTGTAAATCGTCTGGGCGCTCAAGCCCACAGAGAAGTACAAACCTTCCCGAGATTCGGTGGCCAGCCGCTGCCGGCGGAATTTCGGAGAATGGATCTTCGTCGCAACCAGGAACCACGCCGCCACCACAACAACAGCCGTGCTGCAAAAATAGATGTAGCCCCACTGCAAGGCCGACGGATGCCGGTGATACGCGACCAGTACCAGCGCCCCAACCAATCGGCCCGAACTCAGGAGAACGTTGATCGTAGCCGTCCAGTTCAGCCGATCGAAGGCCTGAAACGCCTGCGCGCACATGCCGATAATGCTGAGCCCGAAGAGATCCGAGAAGGCGACCAGCCATACGAGCCGGCGAGGAATGGAAGGAGGCAGAGCGAAACTCGAAATGAGCACCACAACCATAAAAAATATCGAACTGAAGACGGCCGTGGTGATCAGGCCCCTCCGCCAGTACGCAAAAAATAATGATTCGTCGCGCGAAACATTCTTGATCAGCAGAAACCCGCTGCCCATCGTGGCAAAGGGAAACAAGATGCCGGCAAGGGCGGCCACGCTGATAAATGCGCCATAGTTGGTCGCACCGAGCGAGCGCGCGATCACCGTAAAGTACGCTGCCTGAATGATCAGCCTCAGCCCCTGGCCGAGGAACATCCAGACGGAATTGCGAACGAGCGTACTTTGGGGGCGAGAGTTGCTCGTGTCGGAAATCGCCCTTGCACTCATGCTGGAAGTCTCACTAGCCGTAAAGCACCTCGCCGATCGGACGACGTTCCGGTATCTCGAACTGTGAAATGCGGAGAGCTTGCAGCGCTACCAGGAAAATGTAAGCGGGATTTAGATAAACATAGCGGCGCCACAGCCTGCGCGGCTCAGTGCCAAGACGGAACAGCCACTCCAATCCTGCACCCTGCATCCACGCGGGAGCTTGCGGGACCATCCCCGCCAGGAAGGGAAATGCCGCTCCTACACTGAGAATTGGCATGCCGAGCATTTCGCGAAACTCAAATGCAAAGACTTCCTGCCGAGGGCAGCCCAGTCCTACGAACGTGATGGCTGCACCGGACTGGCGGATACGGTTGACCAGCTCTCCCTTCTCATTTGGCGAAAGCCTCCGAAATCGGGAGGGCTCCATGCCCGCGATGCGAAGGCCGGGACATTTCTTTGCCAAGGCTGTGCGCAGTGCAGCAAGAGTCTCGGGTGTGCTCCCGTAGAAATAGACCGGCAAACCGTCGGCGGCAGCTCGCTGGCAAATTCTCAGCGTAAGATTCGGACCGTAGACGCGGTCAGAAAGTTTGCCGTGATGCAGCAGGTTCAGCGCCCAGCGAACCGGCTGGCCGTCCGGCACCAATAAATCGAACCGATTCAGCCGGAATTTCTGCTCGCCATCGAGTACGCCGGTCATTAGCCCGTGAACGGCCACGGCAGAAATTGCCGCTCCGCGCCTTTCCCGAGCGGCTCGCATTACGAATTCCACCGTTGATTGGTAATCTACCGCGTCGATGAAGATGCCAATAACGCTTCGCTTGCTCGCGCTGTGCATGGGTTCCTCCAACGTTCCTGGTTTTGTTCCAACATTTCTTTCAGAATTTGAGGGACGTCGAACTGAAGCTTCCAGCCGGGGTAGTGTTTGCGGAAATGCGAGGTGTCACTGATCCACCAGATGTGGTCACCACGCCGGTTCTCCTCAACGTATCGTGATTCCACCTTCTGGCCTGTTAGCTCCTGGCACAGAGCGATGGCCTCAAGCATGGAGCAGTTACTCTCGCGGCCGCCCCCGATGTTGTAGACTTCCGCGCAGCGCGGTTTCTTGAAGAACTCATGAAAAGCGCGAATCAAGTCGGCGCTATGAATGTTGTCTCTTACCTGTTTTTGCTTGTAGCCAAACACGGAATAGGGAGTACGCGTGACCGCGCATCTCATCAGATACGCAAGGAATCCGTGCATTTGGGTGCCGGAGTGGTTCGGTCCTGTCAGGCAGCCGCCCCTGAAACACACGGTTTTCATTCCGAAGTACCGCCCATATTCCTGGACGAGAACATCCGCGGCGAGTTTGGAAACGCCGAACAGGCTGTGCATCGTTCGGTCAACGGACATGGTTTCGGGGATCCCTTGGGCGGAATACGCGTGCCCTGGTGCGATTTCCCAGCGAGTTTTGTGTTCAACGAGCGGCAGATGGTTCGGAGCGTCGCCGTAGACTTTGTTCGTCGACATGAAAATAAAAACGCCGTCGGGAGCGAATCTTCGTGTGGCCTCCAGCAGGACGGATGTCCCGTTTGCGTTGACGGTGAAATCCACTATGGGATTCGTGGCTGCCCAGTCGTGAGAAGGTTGCGCGGCAGTGTGGATGATGAGCTTGATGTTGCCGCGATATTTGTCGAAGAGGCGCGAGACGCCATCCATATCGCGTATATCCAATTCATGGTGGCGATAGGCAGGAATCGTTTCCGTCAGTTTGTCGCGGACCCACTGCGTCGAGGCCGCTTCGCCAAAAAATGTTGCCCGCATGCCGTTGTCGATTCCGATGATGTCCATGCCTAGAGATGCGAAATAGGACACTGCTTCCGAACCGACAAGTCCTGCTGATCCAGTGATGATGGCAACGCTCACGTTGAATCCTCCGGCGGGAGATTGAGTGCTGAGACTCGTATGCAACTAACGAAGATTGGCTAATTTCAAGGCCGTACGGAGTGGGTGTTTTGTGTTATGACCTGCGCATAGATGTCTGTCAGCAAGGAATAATTGTGTTCGGCGGTGTAGCGGCCCTCATATTCAAGGCGCGCTGCACGGCCCATACTACGGAGTTCGGCGGGATGGCTCCACGCCCACTCAACTTTTTCAGCAAGGTCCGTAGGATTACCCGCGGTGAAATGCATGCCGGTCAGGCAATCGGTTACGACTTCTTGAATGGAGCCCAGCCGCGAGCCCAGCACCGGTACCCCTAAAGCGAAACTTTCCACGATCACCATCGGGAAACCTTCGTACCAAACACTCGGAACAATGAGAAACGCAGCCTCTCTCATGGCGTTTCGCGTTTCGCCGGTGCCCAGCCTTCCCAGGAAGGTGACGTGCCGCAGATCGCTCTTCGTGACTTCGGTTTCCAATTCAGCACGAAGTGGACCGTCACCGGCAATCAAGAGCGGTACCTTTGTGGTCAGACGCTTCCAGGCGGCAAGAAGATTGGAAATACCTTTTTCAGGCGATAACCTCCCCACAAAGAGAGCGTATTTGCCGGCCGCACGTCGTTCCTCCGGATCGGGATCGACAAAATTAGGCTTTACGAAAATCTTCTGTTCCGGCAAGCCGGCTTCGATGAACTTGTTCCGCGAAAACTCAGTCAGGGCAATGTACCCGCTGATCGCTTGCGTCCACGTGCCGCGTGAACGATGCACTTTCAGCATCACTGCCACGGCTGCCGTGGCGCTCATGGAGTTACGGTAGCAACCGTGCCAGACGCCGTTCAGCAAGCTGTGCTCCCGGCAATCCTCACAGACATGCCCGTCTCGAAAGAAAAACATCGCCGGGCAGAACAAACGATAGTTATGCAACGTCTGAACCACTGGAATGTGGGTATCCTGGCACGCTTCATAGATCGAAGGCGAAATCATCATGAAGGTATTGTGGACATGAACCAGGTCCGGGTGTTCCGCGCGGAGAATCCGTGCGACGTCGCGCTTGCTGTCCCCGGCGGATACGAGCTTTCCTACGCTCATCAAGCGCGCGAGCGAGGAGAGGTTCTCCAGTTCACAATTGCTCCTCGTGTAGGTAAGGACGCGATGCCCGTGTCGCGCTAAAAGCCGCCGCTCTTGCTCAAAGACGACGTCCTCGCCTCCAGGCTGTTGATAAGAGTTATGGACCATGAGAATTTTCAATGCCGATGCGGAAATACGATCGGACAATTTCTCGGGCCGAATTGGCGACAGTGTGGAGGACATTGTAGTTCGCGAATTGATTTTGTGATTGATAAAGAAATACAGGTAAGGGGAAAGCTGTTCTCGGCACTCATTTATGCGCGGTGTTAAGCACCGCTAATGCTTTTTCATCCTTGCGGCAAATCGGCTCAGGCCGCGCCCGACCCTCTCAACACCGCGGGAACCGTGCGAGCGAGAATCTTAAGATCGAGCCACAGCGACCACTCGTCCATATATTGGATATCCAGCTGCATCCACTTCTCAAAACCGACGGAGCTTCGGCCGTTCACCTGCCAAAGGCACGTGATCCCGGGCCGCACGCTGAGGCGCCTGCGCTGCCAGTCTTCGCTGAACCCTTCGTAGTCACGAACCGGAAGTGGCCGCGGTCCGACCATGCTCATGTCGCCTTTCAGCACGTTGAACAGTTGGGGAAGTTCGTCGATGCTGGTTCGCCGTAGAAACCGCCCGAGAGGGGTCACTCGCGGGTCTTTCTTGATTTTGAAAACGGGGCCGCTTGCTTCATTGAATCTCTCGAGATCCGCCAGCATTTTGTCCGCGTTCGGCACCATGGTCCGAAATTTAAAAATCAGGAAGCGGCGCTTATTGAGACCGACGCGTTCTTGCCGGAAGAGAGCGGGACCTTGGGAAGTCAGCGGAATCAGCAATGCAACCGCGAGCAACAGTGGAGCGAAAAGAACCAGCAGCGCCAGTGAAACGACGATATCGAGCGCGCGCTTCACCAGAATCGGCCATCCCTTGGGTGGACCGGAAAACGTGGTGATGTGGCCATTCAAGTCCAGGTCGTCGGCGTAGGAGTGCGCGACCTTTAGATTGAAAGTGTCGGAGCCAAATCGCGCCGTGATTCCATGCTGGTCACACAACGCAGCGACCTGAGAAATGTATTCGTAGAAAGAGCGTAAGGGGAGATAAATCGCCACTTCGTCGACGACATTGTGTCGCAGGTACTCAGACAAGCCGGAGAAGTCACAGCACATTTTGTATGAGTCTTGCAGGCATTCTTGCCGTCCGGGCCATTCATCATCCACAAAGCCGAGCAGGTGATAGCCCAGGTCCGGCCTGTCCTCGAGTTTTCGTGCGAACTCGATGGCCCGCGAATTTGTTCCGACGATCAGCACGTGCCGGAGGTTGTATCCGCGCACGCGAACTCTCCCCAGCATGTATCGAAGGGCCAGACTCGAAACAGCCACCGAAGCGGAGCTGAGAGCCCAAAACAAGAGCACGAAGCCGGGAGTGACCATCGAGATCGTAAATACTTGTGTCACCGCCAGCAGAGTGATGGTTGCAAGAGTCGTCGCTCTGGTGGCGTCGATGACGAGCGATCCGCTCGTGGATAGTCGCCGCGATTCGTAGAATCCGCAGGCCCTGAAGATCAAATGCCACACAAATAGCAAAGCCGCGAAGATAACAAAATTCGACAACTTGATTCGCATCGTCAGAAAAACCGACGGTGTCACGCCGCGGCCTTCGATCGGCACCAGCAGAAGGGTTGCCAGTCCGAAGGACAGCACCAGGAGCGCCGAATAGAATAACTTCAGCACCCCGATCAGAAGCCGACGCTTGAATGCATCCACGAGAAAGAGCTCCCGTAAACGAATTTGAAGTTGGTATTCGCGATTCGGACGAATCGGGAAAGGACGAAGCTCAGTCCTGTGGTTTCTGATTCAGCCAATCGGTGGAACAAAAGTCTATCGTCTGGCAGTCTTCGTTATTTCGAGCGAGGCAAGGAATCGCTTCTCGTTTCAGTTCTATTGCAAACACGGGAGACAGATTCCCCACGTCGCCTGGAACGAAAAAGCAGCAGTGTTTCTATACCCATCTACGCCGTTCGCCGGTGCGTGGATTGCCTCGGCACGGATGCCAGCACGGGGACCTGCAAAATGTCCGCAACCTCAATCGGTGAACGGAAACACGGATCGAGATATTCCGCCGTGTACGCAGCGCCTAGGCTGCCAAAAATTGCGAGCAGGAACCCGACCGGCAGGAGCGTGAGCGCGCTGTAGGCCGGCAGCACCGGCACCGTCGGCGGCACGGCGATTGCCACGTTTCCAATTCTCTTCTGATCGAGCGCATCGGACGTGCGTTCTTGTTCTCGTTTGGAAGAATAGAGCATGTAATTCGCTTCATTCAGTTTGGCTTCGCGCAGCAAATTCGACTGCTTCACGGCCTTCTGATCGAGCGAAACCATTTCTCCCCGCAGATTTCCGAGGTTGCGCTCGATGGCCCCGGCGGTGGCTTTCTGTGAAGCAAGGTCGGCTTGGGCTTTTACGATGTCTTCTCTGAGCAACTCGTAGGTGGGGTCACGATCGGTAGTTTGGTTCACGAATTGAGTTTTCTTCGCCTCTTCGATCGCCGACTCAGTCTGGGCAATTTCCTGATCTGCTTCCTGAACCAGTGGATACGATGGGTCGTATTTCAACGCCAGTTGCGTACGCTTGATTTTCGTCGACAGCAGATTCGTCTCCAGCTGCTGCAACAATAAGTCGGCGGAATTCGATACTTGTTGAGTGGAGGATCGGGAAGGCGTGGCCGCCATTTGCGCTTGCTCATCCGCGATCCGTTGCTGATCGGCGGCGATGGCTTGTTGAGCTTGGTGCAGTGCGGATAGGGAGTTCACTACCTCCTGCGCCATATCTGTGCGCACCACGTCAGGCGCCGCTACGCCCTCCGCCTTGCCGAAACTCGCAAGACGCATTTCGGACTGTGCGAGCGCCTCCTGGTACCGGTCTGTTTCTTTTGAGAAAAACTCATAGGAGCCCGAAGGCCGCTGAACCGCAATGTGTTTTTCCATGTACAGTCCGGCCAATTTGTTCAGGACGCCGTAAGAGATCTGCGGGTCCGAGGACTTGTAGCTCACTTCAATCATGTTGGTCTTTTTCACCACCTGAATATTCAGCTTCTTGCCCAACTTTTGGGTGGCTTGGGCGATATACCAGTCATCGTTCTGGCGCGGCAGAATCTTGGCCAGCAAAGTTTTCTTTTCACGCTCCTGAAGCCCATTCGTCAAGACCACTTCTCGCAACAGTTCGGAACTCTTCAGTAATTCCACCTCGGAATTGATTTCTTCTTCGCTGACAGGTGGCGGATTCTGAGGAGTCTGGCCGGTCGCCTCCACGGTCACCAAGGGGTCCAGCCTCTGGCGATTCACCAGAACTTCCATGCTGGCGTTGTACTGCCCTGACATGGCGATCGTGCCCGCGATGGCCAACGCCAGCAGCGTCAGAAGAGAAATGGAAAAGGCCCGCTTGCGCCGGAAAAGCGGCTCGATGAGATCGCGCAGCGTGAGTTCTTGCGCTTTCCGGTTTTGTGTTCTTCGGGATGCCGGTTCGGTCATGATGGTTCTCCTTCCACTTCTGAATTTTGTTGCGACTTGTGTCTGGGCCTCGTGGAACAGCCGGACTCATAGAAAAGTACTCGACGAGATCATGGATACCGGCGGGCGGCCGGGAGCGTTCTGCAAATGTTCAACGGCTGCTTCGCTGGGAGACGTGCCCCGGGTTTCGCATTGGCAATTTAAGTTGCCTCTACGTTGTATCCGGCGATTCGAATCGCGATTGATTTTTGGATCAGGTCCACCGAAACAACCAGGCTCTGATCTCCATTGATCGCCGTAAGCATGCCCTCAATTCCATCCAGGCTGCCTCCGCGAATGCAAACTCGCTTGCCCACCTTCAGGTACGGATGAGGTTCAAAGGGAACCTCCTGGCCGAGGACGGTTTGCAACGCTTGCATCTCCACGTCAGAAATCGGTGTGCCAATACCACGTGCGCCCACAAAGCCGACGACGCCGTTTGTGCGGAGGATCGGAACTCGATTGCCAACCGTGGGCACAAGTTGCACAAAAACGTAGCCTGGAAAAAGGGGCTGACGAACAATTTTGTTCCGGTCGCTCCACTGGCGCTTCATGGAATAAACGGGAAGAAAGGCGTTGATCCCTTTCTCCTGCAGATCGGAAGCGACTCTCTTCTCATATTTCGGCCGAGTCTGAACCGCGAACCAGAAAGGGTGTTCGCTTTCCGATGCGATTCCGAAGAGCGACAGTTCGGTGATTTGAGTTTGAGTAGCCAACTGGACAGAGCTCCGCTAAATTGAGTCACATCGTGTCTTGAAAATGGCAGACCTCGCTGGGAGAACCGATCTGCCAGAGTCCTAAAGCAAGTGGTACAACCGCTCCGGAATGGGGAAGGTGCGCTTATTGAGAACAGCGCCCAGAATCTTGATGCCGGCGGCACGCAGATTCTCCGAAACGGTCACCGCTACTTCACGACGGGTTGAATTCGCTTCCAGAATCATAATCATGCCGTCCGTGAATTTCCCGAGTGCCAGCGCGTCGCCGTACCGGGCGAGCGGCGGCGCATCGATCAACACGTAGTCAAATTCCGCGCGCAATTCCGCCAGCCGCTTTTGAAGCCCTTCGGAATTGAGGAGCCGTGGAGAGTCAGCGGAAATCGATCCGCAGGAAAGCAGCCAGAGCTTTTGGTTCCGCACAGGCTTTGCGAACGACCGGATCGGGCCCTGCCTGTTGCAGTGCATCGGTCAAACCGAAATGATTGCCGACGCCGTACAACCCTGGCAGCGCCGGAGTTCGCAAATTTGCGTCCACCAGGCAAATGGACCCGGTGACGTTGTTCGCCAATGTTTCCGCAATTCGAACGCAAAGCCGGCTGCAACCATTGCCGTGGTCAACGCCGGCGAATACGACCGTGTGCGAAGCGCTTTGTCCTTGCAAAAACGTGCGCTGGACAAGTCGCAGGGTCTCTTCGGAAGCAAGCTCGTCAAGGTCAAGTGCCGCCGCGTGCCGTTGCGCCGGGATGTACGGCTCGGTGTACTCATTCGTCGATCGGCGGGATTATCGGAGGCGGAGATTGGTGTACCTCACGCACGTCCCGAGCGCGACGGAAGTCGCCGCCCCTGCCAGCCACCTGCATCAACTCGAAGTTCCGGCTCATTGAGTGCCTCCGTGCGCGGGCAGAGCTCGGGTGGTGGGAGGAGCCGTGCGCTGCATGGTTCTTGAAAGGATTCTTGCGTAAGTTTCGGAAAGTCCCCGCCCGGCATTGGCGACGCTGATGGCGTTCCACGAGAGATTGTGCTCTCCGGTGTTCAGGACCGAGGGCCAACACAGGACAACTAGAACGAACGCATTGGTCAATGCCAATCTTCGGAGCCAGCTTCCCAGGAACGATTTCTCCGGGCGCCGGAATTTGCTCTGCCGCGTCCGCTGTCGCTGATTCAGTTCGAAATCCTGAGAAGAGTCCTCTTTCCTCAGCGACTCGAGATCGAGATCGGCGAGGACTTCGAGGACAACCTTTTGGTCGATCGTATCTCGCCTCATGGCGCATGCAAGCGCCATAGCGTTAAAACAAATTGTGTTGATGTTGCGCGGTATACCTCGGCTTTCATGCGCAATCAGGCGCCGCGCTTCAGGTGAAAACAAGGACGGGCCATCGTACCCGGCAACCCGCAGTCGATGATTTATATAGGAGTTGGCCTCGTCAAAAGAAAAGGGCTCCAGGCGAATTACCATCGAGAGTCGCTGCCGAAGCTGCAGCATCGATGGCTTGGCCAGTCGCCAAGCAAGTTGCGGTTGGCCGGCCAGAACGATCTGGATCATCTTGGCCCAGGGCGTTTCGAAATTGGATAACAACCGAACGGACTCGAGGACCTTCTCGTTCAGATTCTGAGCTTCGTCAATGACGAGAACGACGCGCCGGCCCGCCCGCATTTCCTCACTCAAGAGTTGGTTCAGAATTTCATGCATTGCTGCCAGATCTTTCCCAGCGGCATCAATGCCCAAATCAAGAAGAATGTGCCGAAGGAACTCGTGCGAGTCGCAGTCGGTCTGAAAGACAAATGCAGTTCGTGCCGATCCTTGCAGGAATTCGAGATATTGGTGCAGTAGGGAGGTTTTGCCCATTCCCGGCCTGGCAATCAGCGCCAGGAATCCGCGGTTGCTTTCGGTGCCCAGGATCAGCGACGCCAGGGCCTCCCGGTGCTGCGCACCAAGATACAGGTAGCGCGGATCCGGAGTGTCTCCGAACGGTGAGCCTGCGAGTTTGTAATAGTCAAAAATCATTTCCATTCATCTACTGCCTTCGCATCGGCCGTCATGAACCAATAACGTCCCTTATTCCTGCGTTGTGTTCTTTCCTCGTTTGCGGACAGTTCGACCTGCTATTGAATTCCTGGACTTCTTGCAATTTAGAAGAATGCCGACGAGGTCAAGCTGGTCCCAATGGCGTAGGGGACATACTTTCGAAACTTGGTGATGGCTTTCTCGGGAACAAAGATCATATCGCCTGGAGCCAGATGCGCGTCTTCATTCACGTTCTTTCCGTTCAAGATATCTTTCAAGTTCAGCTTCTTTACTTCCACCCAGTCCGAGGAAACGCGGTGAAATAAAAAAACCTGCGTTTTCGCAGTGGGAGCAAATCCACCGGCAACAGCGACGCCTTCCGCCACAGTGATGTCATAGCGAAGATCGAATTGGCCCGGTTTGTTGACTTGGCCGGAGACAATGAAATACGGCCGTTGAAAGTCGATCAGGTCGATGGTAACGATTGGTTCATGCAGGATGCTCGCATACGCTTTCTTTACGGCGTCCGCGACCTCCGGAACCGTCAATCCCATCACATACAAGCTTCCCGCGCTTTGCAAACTGATGTATCCGTCCGGCTGAACGGTTACGGTCTGAACGAGTTCCGGAGAGAGAGGGAAGGAAATCAGCATGACATCGTCTCTCAGCACGTGATAGCGGGGATTGCGCCGCTCCAGCACGGTTCGGTCGGAATCGGACGGCTGCGGGGCCATGGCGGCAGCGGGATCTGGATTTATATCCTGGCCAAAGGCGGCAATTCCGGAAATCACCAGAAGCAGCGGCAGTCCGATTGTCATTTTTTGTGCCAGAGTCATCGTAGCGCCTTTCTTACTAGAGCATCGAGGCCCGGCCGGAAAATCGAGTTGCCCCCTTCACGCAGGAAAACTAACGGAACTGTCTAGCCTCGACAAGTGGCGAAATGTCTCCCTGCCTCGGGGTAATTCTTCCTGCGAACACACTAAGAGTAATAAGGTAAACCGGGGGTGGAAGTTCTACCGACGTACGGGAGAAAAATCTCTCGATGGAGGAGTTTGTGCTCTGTCCGTTCGTACAGTGTTCAAACGGACAGGTTCGTTCGTCCTTACCAGATGAAAGGAACAACGTAACCGCAAGTGCTTCGCACTTAGCCTGCGATCCCCACGGCTTTTCAATGATATAGCGAGCATGTCGGCGGCCCGTCCGCTGACTCCGCGAAGAATGTTCAGATAGGCCCGCGGCCCGGATCGACACCTCATGCGCGCCGCCGCTCATTGCGGACCGATGTAGAAAATTGTACAGAAGAATCTGTTTGATTCTGGCATTCCGTATCTGAAAAGATGATAGTAGGTATTAAGTATTGCGGTATTTAATTCACGCTGTATTCGAGTAGTATTTCGACTGCCGAGAGGCGCAACATCTATCGCGAAGGGGGGGGCTGTGGGCGGTTCTGAGGGCATGCGAATTGATGTTCTTATCGCTGATCGGGATAACATGGCGGGCCAACTCATGGCCAGTGCGCTGAAACGTTGCCGCAATCGGTTTGACGTTGTGGGCGTAGCCAGCGATTCCGGGCTAGCGATCGAAAAGTTGAATGCGCTCCGACCCCATGTGGTGCTGGTGAGCCCGGAACTCGAGGACGGTGCTGAATCCGGCTTCACGGTGCTTCGCACTCTTCGTCAATCTCATCCTAAAATTGGTGGGATCATGATGTTACATTCCATCGCGCGAGAATCCGTTATTGCGTCTTTCACCGCCGGAGCGCGGGGGATTTTCTGCCGAACCGAGCCGTTCAAGGATCTCACGAAGTGCATCCGGACCGTGCACGAGGGAAAGATCTGGGCTACCACGCAGGAGCTCGAATATATTTTCGAGGCGCTCGGTCGCCTCAAGTCCCCTCAAATGGCTCCGAGTGCCGGGATGGCTTTGCTGACCCTCAGCGAGCAGCAGGTCGTGCGACTGGTAGGGGAAGGCATGAAGAATCGCGAAATTGCTCAACAGCTTGGCCTGACCGAACATACGGTGAGTAACTACATGTATCGTATCTTTGACAAGCTGGGAGTTTCGACCCGCCTTGAACTGCTGCTCTACTCGCTGAGTCATCAGAATCCAAGAATTTCGGTCTGATTTCAGATTAAGAATTTGGTGAGATGCATGGATAACGGTAACAATCTTCTCGTTAAGACTCTCTTCGAACGTTTAAGTCCCCGGTGCCGGTCTGCTGCTGAAACGGCGAGCCTGATCTGCCTAGTCTGTGTGGCACTTTCTTCCATCTTACCGGCCGCTTCGGCGCAGGACATTTCGGCCAGTCTGTACAAGACAAAGTGTGCGCTTTGTCACGCGCCAGACGGAAGCGGTAGCGGGCCAGTTGGTACGCAATTGAACGCGCCCAATCTGCGACTGCGATCGGCACAGGCTCTCACTAACGATCAGTGGACTCAGATCATCGAGGATGGCAAAGGCAAAATGCCGGCGTTTAAGGGCAGGCTCAGCGATGAACAGATCAAGCAAGTTGTAACCTACCTTCGAGAACTTACCAGGCCAAAATAAGCAAGCTGCGGGTTCGCTTTTGTGTTTTTAGGAACTCCCAGGGTGTTTCCTTGTGGACTTGGGATTGGAACTGCGTTCCCATTAGTTCAGTGGGAGAAACGCTTGAACTCCTTTGACGTTGCCATCATTTCATTCCTGAATCAGTTCGCCCACCGTTCGTGGAGCCTCGATTATTTCATCATGCTTATGGGTTCCAACACTCTCACCAAGGGTGGTGTGACTACGTCGCTGATCTGGTGGGCTTGGTTTCGTACGGGCGAGAACAAAATCCGGGACCGCGAGTATCTTTTCTACGGAATTGTTGCCTGTTTTGTATCGGTGCTTGCCGCCCGCACGCTTGCGGATCTGTTGCCTTTCCGCGATCGTCCGTCGCTGAATCCCGGTCTCCACTTTCAGCTCCCATACGCCGTCGATCTGAACAGTGTGATCGGCTGGAGTTCTTTTCCCAGCGACCACGCCACGTTATTTTTCGCACTGGCCACCGGCATTTTTTTCGTCTCGCGGGGAGCCGGAATCCTGGCTTTCTTACACGCCTTTTTCGTCGTCTCACTGCCTAGAGTCTACATGGGAATTCACTATCCTACCGACATCCTGGCGGGTGCCGCACTTGGTATAGCCATCGCTTCTACCGCGAAAATTACTCCCCTCCGAACGGCCGTAGCACGACCGGCGATGAGCTGGCTCGAATACTCTCCCGGAACGTTCTACGCCTTCCTGTTTTTGGTTACGTTCCTGGTGACCGTCATTTTCGATCCGGTCCGCAAGCTCGGCGTGATGTTTTTCAAAATCCTGGAAACCATCCTCAGGCACTCGCGCTAGTTGCCATTGCACTGTAGTGCTAAATAGTGCGCAAGTAATTGCTATTCCATGGAGTCGTACGATAGGTCCAGCATTTCAACTCGAAAGACCTGATTCAAAATCCAAAACGGATCGTTCAAGGCCGGAACTTTTGGTTTGTCTCCCTCGAGGCACGCCGTAATATTTAATTCAACCGATCCATAACGCTATCAGTCGAGCAAGATCTTACAGGTTGGAGTTGCGGAATGAGTTCCTGAACTCGTTGGCACTTTGTTTCTCTCTAAGCGCAAAATGCGACCGAGCCCGGTGTATCTGGATCTGCGCGCAGCTGGATTCTCCAACCGGAACCGCCAAAGGCGGGCTGAGAGAATAACCTAGCTGTCCGAGATGTCTATTCGCAGCGAAAGCCGTGCTACATTTCCCGCGAGAATTCGCCGTCAGAATGCATCGATTCAGAAGGGGCAAAGCTGAATATGCGATAAGTCCTGTGTTTCCTGTTTCTTAACAACCAATGCAAGGCCGTACAAGGCCCCACATTTAATTTAATGGTTCGAATCCCACCCTCTCCGCCATTCCTTGGCTTGCTCGATTTGCCACTCGTCGCTGCGTCGATGTTCGCCTCTCTGAAATTCCGCGCTGAACAATCCGATCGCCAACTGTTCGGCGCTTAATCACGAAACCTTTTGTCGGATTGAATTTTCTGAAAAGTCTGTTGGAAGGACGGAGTTGGAGCCCTGACATCAGCGGAATTCAGCCGAGTCGTCCCTTTTGTTTGCGATTGGCCGTCAGCTGCCTTTCCGGTTTCATGTTCTACAATCCCTACCCAAATTCCTGCCACGCGATGGATACTGCTTGCGTGAACTCGCCCACCGCAGCGGCGCTTGGCAAACTCGGATTGCCCGCTCCGGTTTCCGAACTCGCCTCGCGAACCTGGGACGCGCTCATCGTGGGCGCAGGGCACAATGGCCTGGCCTGCGCGGCCTATCTGGCCAGAGCGGGGAAGCGTGTGCTGGTGTTGGAAAGCCGCGCGCGGGTGGGCGGAGCGTGCACGATTGCCGAGCCGTTTCCCGGCGTTCGCATGTCGCCCTGCGCGTATCTGGCCGGACTTCTCCACCCGCTCGTCGTTTCGGAATTGAACCTTCCAGCTCGAGGCTTTCAATGGACGCCCGCGGTGAATGGGCTGTTCGTTCCGTTTCTCGATGGCTCCAGCGTGCAGCTGTGGGACGATGACGCGCGGTGCGAGGCCGAAATTCGCAATTTTGCTCCCGGCGACGTGCAGGGTTGGCGCGCCATGAATGACGTGATTCGCAGGCTGCGCGACGCGCTGCGCCCGTCCGGAGACGCCGATCTTTGGATCGGCGATCCGCCACCGCGCGAACAACTGGACGAGCGTCTCGGCGCAGACAACGAAGCCAGGAAGCTGCTGTTCGAATGGTCCATGGCCGAATTCGTGGAGTACTTCCTGCGCGATGAGCGCCTGCAGACCGCCTACCTGGGGCAGGGAGTGATCGGCACCAATGCCAGCCCGTTCGATGCCGGAACCGCCAGCATTCGTTTTCACCACGCGTCAGGGCGCCTGGGAGGAATGCCCGGGATGTGGGGATATGTAAAGGGCGGATTGGGCATGGTGTCTTTTTATTTCTGCGATGCGGCGCGCGAGGCGGGGGCGGTGGTAGCCTGCGGCGTGCCGGTTGCGAAGATGGTGCCGGGCGAAGGGGTGTTGCTGGAGAGTGGCGAACGCATCGCCGCGCGCGTCGTGATTTCGAATGCCGACCCGCGACAAACACTGAAGCTTCTGGGCTCGGCGGCGGATCCCGCCTGGCGCGAGCGTGTCGAAAGCGTTCCGATCGAGGGCTGCACGGTCAAACTGAATGTGCTGCTGAGCGAACTTCCGGACTTCACGGCACGCCCGGGGACGGACCAGCCGCATCATTACGGGCAGATCAATGCGCCGCTCACCAAAAACGAGTGGCGGGCCGCGTTCGCGGCGTCGCGCCGCGGCGAATTGCCGGAGCATCTGTGGTGCGAGCTGTATTTTCAAAGCGCGCATGATCCGACGGTGGCTCCCGCCGGGCAGCACACCATGAGCGTGTTTGCGCAGTATGTGCCTTACAAATTTTCCCGCGGCACGTGGGACGAGCGGAGGGATGAAGTTCGCGCTCTGGCGATGCGATCGCTGGCCCGGTTCTGCACGAATCTGGATCGCGCGGTGCTCGATGCGCAGGTTCTGGGGCCTCCCGATATCGAACGCGAGGTGGGCCTGACGGGCGGCCATATTTTTCAAGGAGAGTGTTTGCCTCCGTACATGTGGTCCTCGCGGCTTTCTTCCCGCACGCCGATGCCGGGGGTTTATTTGTGCGGTGCCTGCACCTATCCTGGAGGAAGCGTGATCGGCGTCAACGGCCGCAACGCGGCGAACGCGGTGCTCCGCGACATGGCATAAGTTAGAAAGTTGATTGTCATACAGGGCGTCTGAAATGAGAAAAACCAAAAACGCTGTCATTCTGAGCGCTCGCACCGAGGACTCGCGCCGAGGCGAAGCGAAGAATCTCTCTTCGATCCAAGTGGGAGCAAAGAAGCTCGCTGACATGCCGGTCACCCATGAAGCCACCTTGTGACGACCTCGCTGTCCGGTCAGTAACTGGCGGCGTCCCTTGTTCCGAGCGCGATGGTGCCTGGATCCTGGCGGCCACGATTCTTGGCTCCAGCATGGCGTTCATCGACGGCACCGTGGTGAACGTCGCGTTGCCGGCACTGCAGGCGGAGCTGCACGCCACAGTGATCGGCGTGCAATGGGTGGTCGAAGCGTACGGTCTTTTTCTCGGTGCGCTGCTGCTGATCGGCGGCTCACTCGGCGATCAGTTTGGCCGCCGGCGGCTGTTCCTGCTGGGTGTGGGAATTTTCGCGGCGGCGTCCATGGCCTGTGGATTTGCCGAGAGTCTTCAGGAGTTGGTGATCGCCCGCTGTGTGCAGGGAGTAGGCGCCGCGTTCCTGGTTCCCGGCAGCCTGTCCATCATTGGCGCGTCGTTCAGCGAGAAAAAGCGCGGGCAGGCCATCGGCACATGGTCCGGCTTTACGGCAATCACGACGGCCGGCGGACCGGTACTCGGCGGATGGCTGATCGAGCACGCGTCCTGGCGCTGGGCGTTCTTTATTAACCTGCCTGTGGCCGTCGCCGTAATCGTGATTTCCCTGTGGCGGATCCCGGAAAGCCGCAACCGCGATTCGCGCGGCGTCGATTGGTTAGGTGGGTTGTTTGCCGTCGCCGGGCTCGGCGGAGTGGTTTACGCCCTGATTGAATCGGCCAGCGAGGGATGGGGATCGGCCCTGGTTCTCGGAAGCCTTGCCGGCGGATGCGCCTGCCTCCTGGCCTTCTTGTGGGTGGAAGCAAAGGCCAACTCTCCGATGATTCCCCTGGCGCTGTTTCGTTCGGCCGGCTTCAGCGGCGCGAACTTGCTTACCGCCTTTCTCTACGCTGCGCTGGGAATATTCCTCTTTCTATTTCCGATGAATCTGATTCAGGTTCAGGGATTTTCGTCAACCGCCACCGGCGCGGCGATGCTACCTCTGATCTTGTTGGTGTTCGTTCTTTCGCGCTGGTCGGGCGGCCTGCTCCCGCGTTACGGCGCGAAGGCGCCGTTAATCGTGGGCACGTGCGTGGCTGCGGTTGGGTTCGCGCTCTTCGCGGTGCCGGGTCCGGGAGCAGGTTACTGGCTCACATTTTTCCCCGCTTTTCTGGTTTTGGGTTTGGGGATGGCGCTGAGCGTGGCGCCGTTGACGACGGTCGTGATGAACTCGGTCAGCGGAGATCGCGCGGGCGCGGCCTCCGGCATCAACAATGCCGTTTCCCGAGTGGCCGGATTGCTGGCGATTGCGATTTTGGGACTGGTCATGGTCCGGGTTTTCAGTGCAAGCCTGAATGGAAATCTTCACAAGTTGCAGCTTTCGCCAGACGCGCTGCAGGCGATTCAATCGCAGGAGATCAAACTCGCGGGACTGGATTTGCCCGGTAGCGTGAACGGCGATACCGCGGAGGCTGTGCGGAAGTTCATTTCGCTGGCATTTGTCGCCGGATTTCGAGCCGTGATGATCATTTGTGTGGGACTGTCGCTGGCCAGCGCCGCGGTTGCTGCTTTGCTGATTCCCTCGAAGAGGGAATAGAGGGCGCACGAATAGCGCGCTTGGCGTGAAACAGGATCGCTGCGCTTAGCGCTTATTCCCGCACAGGGCCATAACACTTTGCAGAAGGTTCTCATCCATCTGCGCTTCCCACAGACTGGATGCCGCGCAGACCTGCACCGCGGTCAGTCCTTCGGCGCCTCGGAGATCGGCGCCGTGCAGGTTCGCTCCGGTCAGGTCCGTTCCACGCAACACGGCATTTCCTAGAAGGGCCCCGCTCAAATCGGCTTTACGAAGGTCGGCGTCGGTAAGAATTGCGGTGGTGAGATTGGCGCTCTTCAGACGCGCGCTGTTCAGATTGGTGGAAGCCAAGTAGGACTCGGCCAGATTGGTCAGAGTCAGGTTGGCATCCGCCAAGTTGGCTTCGCGCAAGTCGGCTTTCTTCAGGCTGGCGCGCTGCGCGAACGCGGAATGGAGATCCGATTTGTAAAGATTCGCGCCGTCCAGCGTGGCGTCGAGAAGAGTGGCACCGGAGAGCGTGGCGAAGGAAAGATTGGCGTCCCGGAAATCGGCGCGGTCGAGATTGGCGTTTTGCAAATCGGCCTCGGGCAGCGCCGCGCGCGTCAGTTTCGCGCGATCCAGCACCGAATAGCGCAGATCGGCCTGGCGCAGATTGGCTTCGCGCAAATCGGCTTCGGAAAGATAGGCGTTGCGCAAATCCGTGCGCCATAGGCGCGCCTTCACCAGAAACGCCCCGTAGCCCTGCACATAGCGCAGGCGCAAGCGATTGAGGTTCGCGCCATGAACCGCGTTCAGATCATCGTCGGCGCCTGTCCAGCCGGGTGGTTTCGTCGAGACTTCCGCTTCGGTCAGTTGCGCGAAAGGGTTGTAGCCAAAGGTCCACAGGATGTCCGGCGCCACCGCGCGAATGCCCGCGCTGCTGGACGCGCCCTCGGCGCGATAGTCATGCGGAACGCCGGAGAATGTCCCGATCGACAGCAGAAAGAGAACCAGCGCCAGACCCAGCGGCGCGCCGCGCAGGACTCGCATGTATTTCTGCTGAAAACCATTTTTTGATGGCGATGGCTGCGGCGCGTCGCTTGCAAACGCCCGGCCCGCCAGAAACGGAAAATTCAGGGCGGCAGCGACAGCCCCCGCCAACAACAATATATGCAACAGGGTCCCGCGCAGGTCCTGGAGCGTCAGGTAACGCGCCCAGAACAAGAGGATGGTGACCGGCGCAGTCCAATACAGAGCGACGATCGCGAAAGCGGCCTCCAGAAACGCCAGCGGAGACTGCGAAATTTTCAGCCATTGAAAATATGTGCGCGCGCACCAGCGGGCGAACCAGGGCAGCGAGGCATCCAGCCGCCGGCCATCCGGAAAAATCGCAGGCATCTGGGCGATCCCGTCCCACAACCGCTGCATGTAGAGATGAAAGCAAAGGTACAGGCTCAGGATGACTACCGGCCCGAAAAGGTAGAAGGGAATGTAAGGCAAGGTCGTCTGCAGCGCGGCAAAAGGAAGCGCCGAGGCGTTCCGGACCAACTGCGCATCCTGCGTGGTGAAAATTCGCAGCGACACCAGCAGATCCAGCAGCACCGTAAGTCCAAGTAGCCAGGCCGCGCGGCGGGCCACGCCGCGTACTTGCTTCAAGGCCTCCGAAGGCGAAACCTCTTCGGGCAGCGTCGCGCCATACAAATTCGTCCCGGCCAATTGCGGTCCTAGAAGTCCTGTCGCGCCCGTAAGATCCGCGGCCTGCAGTGCCGCATTTTGCAACTGTGTTCCCAGCAGTGTTGCGCCGGAGAGGTCGGCCTGCACCAGAGTCGTGCCGCGGAAGTCCGCAAGCGTTACGTCTGCCGCTTTCAAGTTTGCCTTCTGCAAATTCGCGCCCGGCAAACGGGCGTCCACCAGATCGGCATTTTGCAGGTTGTGGTTGGAGAGGTCCGCGCGCGCGCCCGCCTCGCCCTTGGAGTCCAGCCACTGGCCGTGGCTCTCCAGCGCTTCGCGAACGTCTTTTCGCGTAGGCCGCACCGGAGGAGCGCTTTCCGGCGCGTCCGTGTTTCGGATGTTCGGCAAGAATGGCCATGTTCATAACATCGGCACAATCTAAAATTGCTGGTCCGGCGGAATTCGTTCGCCGCGGCAGAGGTTCCTTCCCGGTCCAACCATAGTGGACCACAACGGCCGGTCCCGTTACCTACCCAATGGTCTAGAATCGGTACAGGTGATCTGAAAATCCGCACGCACGCGTGATTTGGGGGCTGGGACAAACTGCATTGAACGCCGATTCGCGGGTTTAACGGCCGGAAACGCGCCGCCAGGGCTGCTTGATTTGCAGACACGGAGACGCCTGAAGTGAGACGGCTATTTCACCTCTCGATTCGAGAAGCCGTTTTGTGAGGGCGGGCTTTGGCGGGCTGCAATAAACGCTAAGTGCCGGAGTAAATTCCCGGATTGTTGTGCATCAGAATCCGTATGGCGACTCCCCAACGATCTTCTCCCAGCGGTTCCACGCGCACCACATCGCCGATTTGCTCGCGGTGGCTGGGATCGTCCGGGCCGAAGTTCAACGTGACCAATACATTCATGCCCACACTGTAATGCCGGGTAGGAGTTACGAAATAAACTCCGCTGCGTGAGACATTTAGAGTCGTGCAAACTTCTTCGGGAAACAGCGTGTCGCACGGGCGCACTCGGACTGGCTCGGATAGCGCCTCGCGAGGGGTTAAGCGACATTCTTTTGCAGCGGTTAGCATAGCCATCACTCCTTTTCCCGTAGACTGTCTGGGTAGTCTAAGAACTCTTTAATCTTGCTGCGCCTACACGTTAGGACAACCTTCCCCGTGAGTCTACAGCCTTCTGGACGCTGTGCTGTGCCAGCCAATACCCGAATTCACGTAGTTTGGGGGGAACGCTGGGCTGAAAAAAGAAGAGGCGCCGCGTGAGCGGACGCCTCCTCTCGATGAACCTGTCGGAGGAAGGTTCATCGGTGTGCTGTATTGCCCTAGGCGCGATGGGTAGTTCCAAATTTTTTTGCAGGGATGTAGTGGTGACCGAATAATGATTTCCCGGCTGGCGTGCCCACACGCGCCTGCGACTGTGGTGCCCTCAGCGTTGCCCATTCGGGCGCTAGGCGGAGGCGGCAGCGCTGTGCTTTTCGCCGCGTGTGGAAGCGAGCGGTCCTATGGCCGGGACGCTCGTGAAATACAATTTTCCCGCTCACCAGATGCAGGGCATAGAAGCGATTCGGCGACCGCTGGGCGAGATCGCGCATATAGTGGTGCGCGCCCTCCAGCCCTATTACACTGGCTTTCCAAAGTGAAGAACCATCGGGGAATTTTTCGAACAGGTCGTATTGATGTTTCATGGGAGTACCTCTTCAGCTTCCCAATGACGTATGCAAATCGTAATCCGATGCGGCCAATTTGTCCAATCCATCCGTTTGATCGTGCGTATCAGGTAAATGGAGTGTGAGCCCGGCACAGCCTTAGGAGGAACCGCGAATCCCCGGCTGGCGGAACGGCCCGCATGTCTTACAATGGAAAACCCGTGTCTCCTTCATCCGCACTGAGCCGCTTGCGCGTCGTTCTGGTTGCCCCGCGCAACCCGCTGAATATTGGCGCGGTCGCGCGGGCCATGAGCAATTTCGGCTGCCGGACGCTGCGCGTCGTGAACCCCTACGGGCCGTCCTATTTAGAGGCGCGCTCGGCCGTCGGCGCCTCGGACATCCTCGCGGCTGCGGAAAAGTGCTCGAGCGTGGCCGAAGCCGTGGCCGATTGCACGCTAGTGGTCGGAACAACAGCGGTGCGCACGCGCGATCTGCAGCACGCCGTGCGTCGCCCGGAATTTGCCGCGCGCCTGATCCGCAAGCGGCTGGCTGCCGGCAAAGTGGCGCTGCTTTTCGGCTCGGAAAAGTCTGGGCTTTCCAATGACAATCTCAGCCACTGCCACTGGCTGATCCGTATTCCCACGCAGGACCAGAATATTTCCATGAATCTGGGGCAGGCGGCGGCCGTGTGTTTGTACGAGCTGATCCGCGAGGCCAAGTACGAGCGGCGCACCGCGCCCTAAAGCTGGCCACGGCCGGGGAACTGGAACGCATCACTGCGCTGTTGATGGACGCCCTGCAGACCAGCGGGTTTCTGGACCGCCGCCGCGTTTCGGACGCGGATGAAAGAATTCGCCGCCTGGTGCGCCGCCTGCGGCTGCCGGAGAGGGATGCGGTGATCTGGCTGGGAATGTTGCGGCAGATGCTCTGGAAAATGAAGGAAGGCGAGAAACCGAAGGACTAGCGCCTTAAGTAGCACAGGCTTCAGCCTGTGGTATTCCGCAGCCGGAACTCGGATCGCGCCCTCACCGACAGCCGCAAGCGACAGTGATTACCCCTCAACCTCTCCGAGCCGCAAAAAAGTTTTGCAGCAGCTGAATCGACTCCGCGGCCAGCACTCCGGAAACTACTTCCACACGATGATTGAGTGCCGGCGCATCCAGCACCTGCAGGCACGTGCGCACCGCGCCGCCCTTGGGCTCGTCCGCGCCGTAGATCAGCCGGGCCACGCGAGCCTGCACCAGGGCGCCCGCGCACATGGCGCAGGGCTCGACGGTCACGTAAACCGACGCTCCCAGAAGGCGGTGGTTGCCCGCTTGGCGCGCAGCCTCGCGCAGGGCCACGATCTCGGCGTGCGCCGTCGGATCGCAATCCGTGAGCGTGCGGTTGGCCGCCGCGGCCAGAATGCGATCGTTCAGCACCACCAAGGCGCCGATGGGCACTTCGCCGCGCAGCGCGGCGGACTGCGCCTGCGCAATGGCCAGGTGCATGTATTCCAGATCGCTCACGGTTGCGGGGTCGAGGAGGGAGTTGAGGAAACGGGAATCAGATACTCCACCAGAATCACGTCATGCAATCCATCGCTCAGCCGCGCGTGCGCCGCGTGGCGGCCGACTTCGCGCCAGCCGGTGGCGCGGCACATGGACAGGCCATCCTGATTTTCCGCCAGGACGCGGCCAATCAATTTGCGGTACCCCAGCTTGCCCGATGCTTCTTGAATGGCGCGCATCAACTGGCGGCCCACCCCGTAGCTGCGAAACGCGCGCCGGACGTAGATGAAGACTTCGCCGATATCGTCCAGCGCGATGCGGTTGTCGTACGAGCTCAATTCGACCCAGCCGGCCACCCAGTTGCGCAATTCGGCCACCAGAATGGGATGCTTGGGATCCTGGTCCGCAGCGACCACGCGCAGGCGCTGATCTTCCACGGCGCGGGAATCCGCGTCGAAAGTCTCCAGGCGATCCTGGACAGCTTCGTTGAAAATTTCGCAGAGCGCGCCGGCGTCGTCTTCCGACGCGGGCCGAACCTGCAGTTGTGGGCGCGGAGTCGCGGTGCTCATGGCCGGGAATTTTATCACGAAGGTGCGGAACAGCCAGCGATAGCCGCACCGGAGTAGCAGCGGCAAGGCTTCTGGACCGCTTATAGGTCAGCTGCTTGATGTGTAGTCGCTCCGGCTGCTCTGCGGAAATCGCGAACCTGGATTCTACAGGTTTGGCAGTTCCTTGCCGTCGGCCAGGACGATCTTGTCGAGCCGCATGAAGAAGGTGCCGTTCTTGGTGCGGTGCCCGACAAAGGTGATTGCGTCGCCGACTTTGAGCGTGTTGCGGTCCCAGCCTCCATAGCGCGAAAGCATGGCCGGGCTGCGGGCTTCGCCGATCCACTTTTCGGTTTCGCCCTTGTCATTCTTCGCATCGATGGAAATCTGCACGTGGGGATTCACGAACTGAAATTCGGTGACCGTGCCTTTGATCGACACCATTTTCTCGGTATCGTAGTTAGCCTCGCCGTGATGCGCCGGCAGGGGCTTGGAAATGAATGCAAAACAGAGTGCGGCGGCAAAACAGAGCGCGAGTTTCTTCATGCCGATCCTCCCGAAAGCGCGATGCGGTCGTGCCCGCTCGACGTTCCTGTCGCGGTCGATGATTACCAATTTGTTCTGATATTGCGCGTTGCTCAAAATATCTACTTCCGGCAGATCGCTGTCAACGCGAAAACCGCGCCGCGCTACTTCTGCGGTTTTGCTTCCTTCTTTTCCAGTCCCAGAAACGTTTCGGCGTCCTCGCAGAACTGCTCGGTCAGCTTCCAGTGCTGCAGCTTGAATTCCAGCCGCGCGGTCCACGGATGCGTGTAGGCTTTGGGGTCTTCGATCGTAATGTCATCGACGAGATGATCGGGCGCCGTGCGGCGGAAGCGTTCGACCACGTGCAGCTGATCGCTGTGCGGATGGCCGATGCGGTCAAGCCAGGTGCGGTCGTTGAAATTGTTGGTGTCCACGACGAGCGTGTCACCCTCCCAGTGCCCGATGGAATTTCCCATCCACAGCGGAACCAGACTCGGATCGTGCCCCTGCCCGTCGGTATAAATCTCGCGGCGCAGCGAATCCACTTCAAAGAGCATCACCACTTCGTTCGGCGTCTGAATAAATTGGAAAGGGAAGGGATGCATGTAAACGCGCGGCACGCCCGGCGGATAGCACTTGCGCAGAACCGGATCGGTGGTTTCTTCCAGAGGATATTCGTGAGCGCCGAAGGAGACTTTTCGCGGCCTTGAACTGCGCCAGGCCCCATTCCGTCATGGGCGGCTCTTCGCGATTCAGTTCGTAAATCCAGTATTGCATCGCCGTGGCTGGAGGCGCGTCGCGCATCCAGACTCCGGATAAATCCGGAGTTTTCGCGGAGCTGGCATCCTTGGTCGGGGCGGCAGGTTCCTTGGTTCTGCGCGGAGACGCTGGTGCGAATCATCAAAACCATCATCATTCCCAAGAGTAAAACTGCCAAGCGATTTCGCATGTTGAAAACGCCTCCATGACTTTAGAACATGTTCAGTAAAGTTCGCTTTGGCCGGGATTATACACTGGGGGTCAAGGAAAAATGGCGCGGAATCAGGTTCAGCAATCGCACTTGGATCGCAGGGATTGCGCGCAGCGATCGCCATGCGCTGCACGGAGCGCGTATCGCATCGAATCGCGCGGTCGCGGCGACGCGGTTTTTCTTTCCACGACCGGTCCTCGACGGGACACAGCGCTTCCGCTTGACATTCCCGTGCTTCCTCGACAGACTAGCGCCATGAATTCCTTCTTCAAGCGGCTTTTCCTGGCCGATTTCTGGAAGGGAATGATTCTCACCTTCCGCACGCAGAATCCGAAGAATGTTTACACCGAGCAGTATCCGCTCGAGCGGCCCATGGTGGCCGAGCGCTATCGGGGAGCGCCGCGCCTGAACATGAATCCGGAGACCGGCGAAACGCTGTGCATTGCCTGCAACCTGTGCGCGCTGGCCTGCCCGGAAAATCTGATCGTAGTGGGATGGCATCGCGATGACGCCACGCGCCGCAAAGTGCTGACGAATTTTACGTATGACACTTCGCGCTGCATGTTTTGCGGACTGTGCGAAGATGCCTGCCCCACCGACTGCCTGGAACTCACGCAGGATTTCGAAATGGCCTCCTACTCGCGCGAAGGCGCGATCTGGGATCGCCACCGCCTGGAAGAAGGTCCCACGCCTGCACGGTACACGCGGTAATTGAGTTGCACAGGTAGCACAGGCTTCAGCCTGTGGATTTTCATCAGTACTGGCAAAAGCGCGCAGCCTGAGCGAACTAGCTAACTAATGGACCCTCACAGGCGGAAGTTCTGTGCTACGGAACGCCCTCGCATTTGCACAATCAACGCTTCTGCAATCTGTCACGGTACCTTAGAATTCCTCCATGGAACTTCGTAAAGATCCCATCACGCGCAGCTGGGTGATCGTCGGGCACCGCGAAGACACCTGCGAAACGACCGGCGGCTGCCCGTTCTGCCCGGCGAAAACGAATAGTCCAGCAACGCGATCTGCTGCGTTTGCCGCGCCATGGACCCGCGCAGGTCGGTTGTCTTTCCGCATCCGGATCCGCTCTATATCGCGTCGAAGGCGACCCGGATCGTCGCGCCGATGGAATCTACGACCAGATGCAGCCGGTGGGCGCCGATGAAATCGTCATCGAGACGCCGGAACACGATCGCCAGCTGGAGGATTTGAGCGACGACCAGATTGTCACTGGTCATGCAGGCCTGGGCAGAGCGCGTCGACGGATTTGAAGCGCGACCTCCGCTTCAAATACGTCTCCATCTACAAGAATTATGGGCCGCTGGCCGGGCAGGAAGGCTCGCACGCGCATTCGCAGATTACCGCGACCACGTTCATGCCCGGCGCGTTCTCTACGAACTGCGCGCCGCGCGGGAATGGTACAAGGAAAAGGAACGCTGCGTTTTTTGCGACATCGTGAAGCAGGAAGAGCGCCAGAAAAAGCGCATGGTGGACACGCAGGGCGACTACGTGGCGCTTTGCCCGTATGCCTCGCGCGTTCCCTACGAGGTCTGGATCTCTGGATCGCAAGCACAACTATTCTTTCGAGCAGCCTCGCCCGGGCTCCAATCGCAAGCATCTGGCGGTGCTGCTGCGGCGTATTCTTCGCAGGGTTCGCCTGATCGCTCCGGCCTACCATCTGGTCGTGCACACTTCCCCCAACATCATCCATCCCAAGGGAGAAACATCCACGCACCTACTGGAAGACCGATCACCGACGATTATCACTGGCACATTGAAATCCTGCCGATCGTTGAAACCCGCAGCAAGTCCTACAGCATCAAGGAAGTCTATTACAACGCGATCATGCCGGAAGCCGCCGCCGAGCGGCTGCGCAAGCTGGATCCCATCGCGTGAGACGCGCGCGAACACGGCGGCATTTTCTTTGCGCTTGCTGTTTCTGATTGTTTTTCGTCGGATTCCTCGCGGTCGTCTATTTCGCGTCAGGCATCCTCTTGATGCGGTTTGCCGGGGAATTCTGGGTGATTGACGAACCCGTCCGCGCCGTCCGACGCGCTGATCGTGCTGGGCGATGACAATTATATGGGGGACCGCGCCTTTCACGCCGCCGAGCTGTATCGCGAGGGCGTGGCGCCCGTCGTGGTAGCCAGCGGCCGGATGCTGCGCAAGGATGTGAGCCTGGCGGACGTGATGGAGCGCGACCTGCGAATCCTTCGGCATTCCGCCCGCGGCCATCGTAAAGCTTCCGCATCGCGCGGAAAACACGCGCGAGGAAGCGGAGCAGGTCGCGCAGCTAGTCCGCGCCCGCGGTTGGAAGCGCATTCTGGTGGTCACCTCCAACTATCACGCACGCCGCGCGCGCTTCATCTATAGCCGGATCCTTCCGGCGAGCATCACCCTGCGAGTTGAGCGGTGCCCGCGATTCCGAATTCGATCCGTCGCGTGGTGGGAAACCCGCCAGGGCCAGAAACTTTTCTTGACGGAGCTGGTCGGCTACGTCGTGGCGATCTGGGAGTTGCGGGAAGCCGCTCGGCTTCTGAAAATGCGGCGGCACTAAAGGTTTCACCCGATATCCGGACGACCCCCAACATTGCGAGCATCTTGACGGCCTCTCTCGGGCTGCGGCCGTTGCGTACCCGTATCTGATTGGAAACATGCCCGGTCCACGGGTTCGCGCTGCTGACTCTCGACGGACTATAGTTCGCAAGTTACCGTCCTCTCCGGGCTGCTTTTTGTCTACCCAGCCCTGTGGCTACGGAGTTTTCGGTTGGGGGAAAATACATGTGGCGTAAACCAGAAGATTCGAAACCAGCAGCTCCGGCCGCGGAAGTTCCGACACCAGCGCAATCGACAACCCGGCGTCGCCAGCGGCGGCTCCGCGCGTGGAAGCTCCGCCGGTTCGCACGGTCGCGGGGCTGACCGCGGAAGTCGTGCAACCATCCGGAGGAATCATCACATCGACCTTAGTGATTAAGGGCGAAGTTCGCGGCAGCGATGACCTGTATATCGACGGCGAAGTGCAGGGCTCGATTCAACTCACCAACGGCCGCGTCACTGTCGGGCCGCACGGAAAAGTATCGGCTAACGTGGATGCCCGCGAAATCATCGTTCGCGGCAAAGTCCAGGGCGCGCTTCGCGGACGCGATCGCGTGGAAATCGGCTCGACCGGCGAAGTCCGCGGCGATATCGCCACGATGCGCATTGCCATCGGGGAAGGCGCGCAGATCCACAGCAAAGTGGAAATCGCCCGTGCCGATTCGTCGCAAAATAACCGTAGCTCCGCAAAGCCTTCCGGCGGCAATGCCGTTGTGCAGCAGGCGGTCGCTATGAAGGCCAGCGGAGAGAACGGGAACTGAGATGAACTTTTTCAGTAAATCCCGCCCGGGACCTGTGTCCGATTTGCCGCAACGGCAATCGGCTCCAGGCCAGGTTCGCCCGGGCGCCGCGGTGGCCGTCGGGAGCGCGCAAGCCCTTCCCGGGTCACCCGGCGCTGCCGCAAAAAGCGGGCGCCAATCCAACGGCTTGAAGGAATTTTTGTGGCAACTCGACGGGATCGGCCACGGCCACCTGCTCGATCTGGGGCCGGCGCGGCAGACCACCATCACTTTCTTCATTGAGCGCGGATTTAAGGTCTACACTGAGGACCTGCTGGCCACCTGGCAGTATTTCCTTGATGACGAGACCCAACAATTGAAGAAGCTTCCTCCGGATGCGGACCGTTCCGAGTATGACGCCGGAAGCGCGCGCCAACCGCTTTCTGGAGTCCACCATGCTTTACCCGGACGACACGTTCGATGCCGTACTGATGTGGGACATCCTCGATTACCTCGACAACGACCTCATGACCAGGCTCGCTTCCCGCATTACTTCACTGGTGCGCGACGGCGGCGTCGTTTTCGCCATGTTCCACACGCGGAAACCCATTCTGTTTCACCGTTACCGCGTTCTGGACGGCCAGAATCTGGAACTCATTCCGGCCACCTGCCCATTCCAGCCGCAACGCGTGTTTCAGAACCGGGAAATCTCCAACCTGTTTAGCCGCTACCGGTCCTCAAAAATGTTTGTCGGGCGCGATCAGTTGCGGGAAGGCCTGTTCGTAAAGTAATCGTCTTCGGCAGTCGTTCCGCTCCTGGATCTGGCTCCCACCCCCAGATCCGGTCTTCCTAAAAAATACAGGATTTGTGCCCTTGCTAAACTCGCCCCACGGGCGTACAAGGGAATTGTTGTTCGAAAAGCTGCGGAGGCGAGGATGACTCCACCGGGCTTAGAACATACACAGCCACCATCACACCGCGCACGCGGTGCGTGCCACCAGAGGCGCTAAGCCGCCCGGATGGCGAAAAACCAAATATGCTGAAACGGGGAGCCGCCAGGTTCCCCGTTTTGGTTTTTAAGCCGATTTTTTGGGGTTTTCGGGCAAGCAACTCCAACGTCTCGAAATACTCAAGAGCTTACGATCACCGGACGATTGCTGCGCCGGTAAAACTATGCAGGTTTACGCGCGTGTTTGCCGTGGCGGCCCTTCAGAATCGTCTTGGTATGTCTGACCTTTGGCTTTTTGTATTTCGTTTTGCTTTTCTTGTGTGACTCCGGGCGAGTGTCAGGGTGCGACTGCGCGGCAGCGCTTCGCGCAGCGCCGGATTGAACCATGAGAAGCACGAGCAGGGACAACAACAGGCAACGGCAGAATCGTTTCATGGGATCCTCCACCGAGGCCCGTCAAGTTAGCACGATTCGTGACAAAAAGCTCAGGTTTTGAAATCTGTCGAGTGCCTGAGCAGAGGGTGGTGGAGGCATGCGGGCCGAATTAAAAATGGGCGGCGCCGCTACAATGGCCCCGCCCATGCTCATCCCTCCCCGGGGAACCTGTTCACTTCAACGCGCGTTGATCGGCCGGATGCCGCCCTCACGGCCGCTGCTGCGAGGGGCTGCCACGAGCCGCGCAATCCTGGGATTGTCGCGCTTTACGCCAAGCACGGGCTATACGCCGGCCCAAACGAGCAAACTCAGTGCCACCACGCCAAAAGCAAATACCAGCCGGACTTGAGAGTTCGATGCAGGCTGCAGGAGAAGAGAAGTTGCTTTTCGCATAATGCCTCCTGAATCTTGCGCTGCGGATCGCTCACCGAGGGTTCGAGGGACTCCTGAATCCATCGCGCCGGCCTGCCAACAACCGGCGAATCGTTGATTTACACCCAGCTACTTTGCACGAACGCTGCCAATTTCTCAGCGAAGGCTCGAATCTCGTAATTCATTGCGGGAGTGTGGGTTAGTTTCCGAACGCAGTTAATTGAGGCGTAGCCAGGAGGCGGGAAAGGCGCAAAAAGCTGCGCCGATTACCACAGTGTGCAAAGGGATTCCCTCGGTCAGCGTACTAGAACTACTGAGACTATCCGATAATATCCAGAATTGCCCGGTTCCAGCCGGCCGGTCCCGGAGCCTCGCCTGTGATGATGGATTTTTCATGCCCGCCGGGTTGCGGCGCGGGATCCGGAGCCGCGGCGGCGTTTCGCGATTGCGGAAGCAGCACGGCGTGATCGACCGCGCGAAGCCACGGCAGGTCGATGTCGCTGCCGCCGACTCCAACCAGCGTCAGCTTGATGTGGGTCGCTTCGCGGAACAGGTTCGCGAGCGTGCGCACCGCCCGGGCGGGATCGCAGCGCGAAGAGAAGTGCCAGAAAGTCGGTCCCTGCCGCGCATCAAAGCCGCGCTCGTGAGCCAACTTCACGAAGCGCTCGATCGACTTAGCGTCCGCGGAAGTGAAATAAAACGGCTCGTCAAATTCACGCGCGCGGGCCAGTTCGGCGTTGCGCGGCTTCAGTCCGGTGTTGTCGGCGATCTCGCGCAGGCTCATATGATGAAATCCGGCCACGCCCACGGCGCTTTCCTCGGCGATATCATCCAGCGCCTCGCAGACTTCCGCATACGGGCGCCCTTGCGCGATGCTCAGATAGCGCGCGGTGCGCACCACGCCGGGAATTTTCAGGCTGAAGTATCCATCCGGGAAAAATATTCCTCCGCCGTTTTCAGTGACGAACGGATGGTTATGTCCCAGCTTGCGTCGCAGCGGATCAATTTCCTCCCGTGTGCGGGAGCTCAGCAGAACGTAGGGGATTTTCCGCCGGTCAAGCTCGGACAGGGCTTCTTCGGCGCCGGCAGAAGATTCCGTGCGTGAATCCACCAGTGCGCCATCCAGCGCGGAGAAGATCAGATGTCGAGGGGCCAGCAAGGCGCCCACGAGTGTAACGTGAGATGGCCCCGCAGGGAAGCGGGGCATTACATCTGAGTCAGCATAATTGCCGCTGCGGTTGCGGAAGAACCTTCACTGCCCTGCCGCCGAACACGAACCTTCAGATCCCCGCCCGCGTAATTCAGGGACCATGGGGCACCGGGTATTCACTACCTAATCACAAGCGACTAACTAGCTATGATTTCTTGTAGTTTCAGTTGCTCATCGGCTGTGCTGCGAATATACTGTGCGGCAACCCGCCTTGGGTGTCCGTCACTGCTGTACGTGGCGGTTGCTACAGAGCACGTCAGACCAGAAGTGGTAGTCTCGGCCGCGACCCTTACTGAAAGGTTGTGGAGACTCACTTCAATTCAGGGGATCGAGTTGCGGTTTCGTATGATCAACTCAAAATAGGGGGCCCAATACATGGGGTGTTTCAGAAACACAAGTGGGGCTATACGGGTGTTGTTAAGCGCTTTACTTCTAGTATTTACCTTCAGTGCTCCGCAGTTGCATGCTCAGGCTGTTGGAGCGACTCTCACAGGAACGGTTACCGACCAATCCGGCGGCGTGGTTAGCAACGCTGAAATCTCAATCAAAAATAATGCAACCGGCGATGTTCGGCCCGTTACTTCAAACGCTGACGGCATTTATTCGGCGCCGAACCTGCAGCCCGGCGTCTACACGGTTACGATCACAGCTTCCGGGTTTTCGACCACTGTTCAAAACAACGTCACGCTGACTGTCGGCGCGTCGCAACTTCTGAATTTCACCATGCAAGTAGGCCAATCGACCCAGACCGTGCAAGTCACCACGGAAGCTCCGACCGTAGACCTGACCAACGCGGAAATCGGCAACCTGACCACGGAAAAGACCATCGTTGATCTGCCGTTGAATGGCCGCTCGTGGAGCGATCTGGCCAATCTTCAGGCCGGTGTATATCAACTTCATACCCAGCCGGACATCCAGAGCCGCGACCGCTTTACCCGCGGTTATGGCGTGCAACTGTCCATCTCCGGCGCCCGTCCCCAGCAGAACAATTACCGCGTGGACGGCATCAGCATTAATGACCCAGGAAACGGCGGCCCCGGCAACGTGCTGGGATCCAACGCCGGCGTCGACGCGATTTCGGAATTTTCCGTGTTGACCACCAACTACTCGACGGAATACGGCCGGGCATCGGGCGGCGTCATTAACGCCACCACGAAATCAGGCACCAACAGCTTTCATGGATCGGCGTACGACTTCCTGCGCAATAGCGCTCTGGACGCACGTAACGTGTTCGATCCGCCGCAGATTCCGGAATTCCGCCGCAACCAGTTTGGCGCTTCCGCCGGCGGCCCGATCATCAAGGGCAAAACGTTCATCTTTGGCGATTACGAAGGACTGCGTGAAGCCAAGGGATTGTCGAATGCCAGCATTATTCCTTCCCCCAGCGCAGCGGCCAGTGCGGTCGCAGCAATCCAACCCTACTTGGCCGCTTTCTTCCCGATCAACGGTTCGCTGAACGGCAAGAACGTGTGCAACGGCCCAACCCAGACGACCGCCGACCCGCTTACGAACCTTTGCGTGTTTGGAGCCAACCAGATCAGCTCGGAAAATTATTACATTATCCGCGTCGATCACACTCTGACGGCCAACGATCAACTGAGCGGCACGTTCTTCCGCGATAAGTCGACGGTTGGAACGCCGGATGAGTACGACAACAAGATCGTGAATACGGGAACCAGCAGCACGTTTGCCACGATCGCTGAAACCCACACGTTCTCGTCAAGCATCGTCAACTCCGCACGCTTCGGCTATCACCGCGATTTCCAGGGCGGCCCGCTCGGCGCCACGGTGCTCAATCCGGCGATCAGCGACCCCACGTTCGGCGCGATTCCCGGATTTGACGCTCCCCAAGTCTTCATCGGCGGCAACGCCCTGTTCACCGGAGGCTTGACCTCGCCGAACCCGCAAGTCAATCACTGGAACACCTACCAGGTTTACGATGACGCTTTCTGGACCAAAGGGAAGCACTCCCTGCGATTCGGATTCAGCGCCGAGCGCGATCAGCTCAACGTGAACCGGTCTCCGCGTCCCGGTGGACTCTTCACCTTCAAGAACATGTCCGATTTTCTGAACGACTGCGGCGGCAGCCCTGCCGCTGGTTGCTCGGGAAATTCCGGAACCATGAAACTCACGACGGATCTCCCCGGCAGCATTACGCCTCGCGAGACTCGCGCCTCTGTGTTCGGCGTCTACATCCAGGATGACTGGCGCATTCGCCCGAACCTGACCATCAACTTGGGCGTCCGCTATGAACCGATGAGCATCCCTTCCGATGCACAGGGGAAAATAGCAACGCTAGCCAGCTTGAGCTCGGGAACGATTCTCTGCGGACAGTCCAACAATCCGCTCTGCACTCCGTTTCCGAACGGCCACCTGTTTAGCAACAACACACTGAGGGACATCGATCCACGCGTCGGTTTTGCGTGGGATCCTAAGGGCGACGGAAAGATGTCGGTCCGCGGAGGTTTCGGCCTCTACGATCAACTGCCTTTGATTGCCTTCATGGGCAGCACCGCGGCGCAAACCTATCCGTTCCTGGCATCAGGCAGCAGCGGCAACCTGTCCAGCGGATCGTTCGGCGAGTTTAGCTCGTTCGGTGCGTGCCACACTCCGCCTGCCCCTGGTGATGCTGCATTCTGCCAGGTTGGCGGAGCCCAGCGCGTGGCGTTCATCGACCAAAACCCCAAGCGCGCCTACGTGATGCAGTGGAACCTGAACATCCAGCGTGAAATTGTGCCGAACCTGACGGTAATGCTCGGCTACGTTGGTTCCCACGGTATCCACGGCACAACGCAGACGGACGACACCAACATCGTGTTGCCGACCATGAGCAATGGCCAGTACCTGTGGCCATGCACATCGTTTAACCCGGGCGGAGCCAACATCAACGACTGCACCGGGAAAGGGAGCGGCACGACCCTCAACTCAGGAAATGGCGTGGGCCGGTTGCCTGCCACGTTCTTCCGCAATTCCTCCGTTTATCACGGCCTGGAATTGCAAGTGACCAAAAAGCTGAGCCAGGGCTTCCAGGTTACCGGCAGCTTCACCTATCAGAAGTCCATCGACACCGCCTCAGGTGCGGTTATTTCGGACTCGGTTATCACGGCGATCTCTTCGCTGAACTGGTTCGATCCCAAGCTGACCCGCGGTGTTTCGGACTTCAATAACGGCAAAGTGCTCTCCATCAACGGCCTATGGAACATTCCCACACCGAAGTCATGGTCTGGGTTTGCCGAAAAGGCTGCCGGCGGATGGCAGATGGGTGGAATTTTCTCGGCTTCTTCGGGTGAGCCGTTCACGGCTCTCCTGGCCGGAGATCCGCTCGGGTTGAACAACACCGATTCCTTCGCGTATCCGAATCGGCTCACAGGACCGGGTTGCAAGACCCTCACCAATCCCGGAAACTTCAACAATTACGTCAAGCTGCAGTGCTTCCAGATTCCTGCTCCGACCATCGTGAATGGCACGCCCTTCATCCCTCTGGGGAATGCGGGACGCAACATCATGGAGGGTCCTGGATTGGAAAATCTTGACTTCTCGTTGGTGAAGAACACCAGGATCACCAAGATTTCAGAGGCGTTCAACGTTCAATTCCGGTTTGAAGTTTTCAACATCCTGAATCGCGGAAACTTCAACCCTCCGGTGTCGAACGAATTCCTCTATGATCCCTCAACCCTGCTGCTGGGTGCCGTCGCCAACCCCGGACCGTCGGTCGCTTGCACCGGCAACGACAACAACAGCGGATGCCTCGCAGGCGCCGGTGGCCTTTCCGCCAGCGATCACACCGCAACCACCTCCAGACAGCTGCAGCTTTCACTCAAGCTCATCTGGTAAACCTGCTCTAAATCATCTTTGGCGCCCGGGCTCCCGCCCGGGCGCCAGGGGTGAGTAGTACAGCGACTCTTTACCCTGAGCCCTTGCGAAGGGCTCGCTGTGCGGTTTTGTAAGCGTATTGTCGGTGCGAGATCCATCGGTATCCGAGAGTGGCTGAGTCCAAAAGCGGCACGATGCGCATGCAAACCTGCGCTTGGTCGCCTCTGACTTAATTCTGCAAACCCCGCACAGCGAAGAGTCGCTGTGCTACAAAAAAAAGGGCAGGACGCTTGCGCGGCCTGCCCGCTTTCTGGTTCCGTGCGCCTTCGGCGGACGGAACTTCTATGCGCCTCTCGTTAGTCGCTCGATGCCGACTGAGCGAACCGGCGGCCTTGGGGACGCTGATGTAACCCGTCACTTTATCCTTGCCGACCGTGTTGACGACCAGTTCCAGGGGGCGGCGATCATTGCCCTGGTGGAAGAAGATGGGTTCGTCAACCGGGAGATTCTTCTGTTCGATGCGGGAGTCATCCACGACCAACGCGACGTTGTAGCGCTTCTTGGTGGGATTGGTGCCCTTCAGTTCGACGACGAAGGCTCCAACCTTTTGCGGCTTGTTCTTGGTGTCGATCGTGAATTCGATGTAGTCGCGCTCGCCGAGACGGCGGAGCTGTTCGACATCTTCGTGGTTGCGCGCGATCAGCGTTCCCAGTTCGCTGCGAGCCATTTTCAGGTCATTCTGCGTGCCGGTCAGATCGGTGCGGACGCCATCCACTTTGCCGTCCACGCCCTTGACGTCATCGGTGCTGGCCTTGGTGGCAAGCTCGGTCTTGGCGTTGGCATCGACTTCAGCGATCTTCTGCCTGGGCTTCGGTGCGAATGGTTTCGGCTTCGTCACGCGCCTTCTTCAGGTCGCTCTGGGTGAGGCGCAGCCGCTTGGTAACCACGGTCAAGTCGCTCTGCAAACCGGCGTTGGTCGTATCCACCTGCGCTTCATGCTGCTGCAAGGTGGCGATCTGGCCCGTGAAATCGGTCTGCATGGCCTTCACCTTAGTGTCGAACGCTTGCTGAACTTCCGTGGTCTGCGTCGAGGCGTTGTGCGCCATCACCAGCCCAACGATTGCTACAACTCCAAGGACAGCGACTGCCACCGATTACCCATCCCGGTACGGTGCGATTGCCGCTAGCGGAACCCATATCGTCTGCCATATTCCCCCCTTTTGAAATACCTTCTCTGGTTTTGGAATGTGCACGCGAGTCGCCAAGTGGCCAAAGGGACAGGTGTTGGGTACCAACATGAAAAATGAAAGGGATATTTGGACGGATAACTTTCTAGGCAACTCGCCGCGCCCGTGCAAACTTTACGCGCTTAGGGAGTTTTCTGGATAAGGGCACGGACAAATTTCCTTAAGTCGGCATCAGCTTGACGTCACCGCTTTCTCGATTTTGCGAGGTTTCGCGCCGCTGCGGAGAAGAACCGAAATGGTCCACCTGCCGAATCAGCAATCGCGATACACGGCGCGCTTTGAAATCCGGAAGCGAAACCGGGTTTCCAACAGGTTGAGGTTGTTCTGGCCCGTCCGGTGACAGTTTGCAGGAGCAAAGTCGTCCAGGGGAGACACGGGAACGGCAATTTTTTGGGCGGGAACCTTATGTTCGAAAGATTTCAGATCGCGCAGAGCCCCAACCGTGAAAATTCAGCAATCATTTCGGCGGCGCCCGTGAAGTGAAAGGCATTGATGCCGAGGCTGGCCGCGGCCAGCACGTTGTCGCGCAGTCGTCGATGAAGACGGCTTCGTCCGGCATGGCGTCCACTTCGCGAAGCGCGTGATGATAGATCGAGGGCGAGGGCTTACTGATCCCGACGTGGCACGAGTAAACGCGTACCGGAAAGGACCGCACAAAGTCGTAGTGGGCCTCGAAGTGCGCCACGTGGATGGGATCGGTATTCGAAAGCAAGCGCAGCCGGCACCTGGCTGCCAGGCGTTCGAACAGGGATCCGGCAAAATCGGTTGCGGTCCGAGAACGCTGTTCCAGATCGCGCAGAACTCCTCGAAACCCGTGGGTGAAATGCCAGTGTTTCAGAGAGATGCTCATGCCAGTCGCGCGGGGAGATTCGGCCCTCCTGCCAGTCCATGCCAGTGTCGGGTCGGCTTCGAGTTGCGCAAAACCTGGAGTTGCGTAACCCCCGCAGTGTTCGCCAGCGCGTCCATGGAACGGGAGAGATCGACCGGATGATGACACGGCCGATGTCGAAAATGATGGCGCGCGGCGGACTGTTCGATGGGGGGGCCAAGGAACGGCACGGTCAGTCCCGCTCTGTTGGGGTGGGCTGCGGAACGCTGGAAACGGTCTTCGGCGATCCGGACAATCTGGCCCGCACAGACTGATTGCCGGCGGAAGCAGCGAAAGGAAAATGACCACAGCGATGACGTAGTGAATGTTCTCGCTGATATTGGGAATCTGGCGTCCCAGAAAATATCCGCCCAGAACCATGCCCGCGCCCCAGAGAATGCCGCCGGCCATGTCGTATGCAAAGTAACGGCCGTAGGGCATCTGCGCCGCTCCGGCTACCGGCGGGCAAAATGTGCGAACGATGGGAACGAACCGCGCGAGGATCACGGTCTTCCCGCCATATTTTTCGTAGAACGCGTGGGCGCGCTCGCAGGTGGCGTCTTGCGGAAGACAGCGAATCCTCGCGCCGGTAAAGCGTCTGGCCTGCTTTTCGGCCAATCCAGTAACCGATCTGGTCGCCCACGATCGCGCAGATGGGAACGAGCAGAACGCAGTTCACCGATGTGGAGTTGTCCGGAGGCGGCGAACACGCCGGCCGTGACCAGCAGGGAATCGCCGGGAAGAAAAAATCCCACGAAGAAGCCCGTCTCGATGAAGACAATGACGCACACCAGCAGCGTGCCGCCCCACTCGATCAGGCCCTTGAACGTTGAACAGGAAATGAAGTAACTGCGTGAGAGTTTCGACCATTTTCGTGATGGCAGGTTGCAGCGAAACTAAGGCCGTATCCGTATCCTTGCGGGGCAGCGACCTCAGACGCTTCGCCAGATCAGTCCGTTAATTCCGGCACCGCGATCGTCCGACGAAGGACGCGCGCAGGCCCACACTAATACGGTAACAGAAAATGAAGGGGTCTTGGCCGCAGAGTTCCCACTCCAAGCCAAGGTGACAATGAGCGTGCGAACCAGGAAGGTAGCTGCTCATAGTGCCAGGCCCTTTCCGCAGCGGAAGTACATGCGGGCGCGGTGGCGAATTTGCACGTGGCGCGAAGTAGTTCACGGACACCCGGCAACGCCTGGCGCGCAGCTTCCGCGCCTGCGGCGAACGCTTCGTCAACCCGCGAAAAATCGTTCCAATCGAGTGGTGCACTGCGGGTTCGAGGAAAATGTCCGCGTGTGGGACCAGGAACGTTGCGGCCCGCCTTGGTGCGAAAACCGGAAATCAGCGGCGGCATCGAAATCCTTCACGTGCTTGTCCGCGCCCGTGGAGGCATCGCGCCGAACTCGCGATCCGACATTGACCCCCAGCACGCACCCGCCGATCATTCTCGCGGCGACCGCCGTGGGGACGGGGGCGCGATGCAGCCATCGGCCAGCAGACGGCCTTCGTATTCCACCGGCTTGACCAGTCCGGGAAACGCGCAACTCGCGCGGAGGGCGAGTCCAGGGGCCCGCGAGTAAAAACGTAAGGCGCGGCGGTGTTGAGATCCGTGGTGACGATCGCGGTGGGAATTGGCAGTTCCTCGATGCCGTGGTGCGCCAACCATTCCTGCACCAACTGGGCCGATGCGGTCCTTCCGGGCGCGCCGGGCTCCGACGGGTGAAAACGAAGGAAATCGCGCACGCGCACGTGGCGGCCAAGATCGCAAAGATCTTGAACGGGAACCCCGTCCGCGTACGCCGCGCCCAGCAACGCTCCAATGCTGGTACCCACGATGACGGAAATCGGTATGCGCTCCGTTCGAGAACTTCGAGAACTCCCAGATGCGCGAAGCCGCGGAAAATCCGCCGCCGAGAGCAAGAGCGAGTCCCGGTTCGGAAGTCCCGCGCGGAAATGCGTGTGCGCGCGCCGCGCATATCGCGCGGCTGACGATTTCCAGCGTGATCTGCTTCGATGAGAGCCGTCATGAGGCAAGTCTGGCGCGGCGCTATGCGGCGGACAATGAAGCTGAGGTGCCGAACTCTCGGTACTCCCGTACCCTGTCCCAATTTGGCGCAGAGAATTTGTGCTGCAACGGCTAACAGTACTTTCCTCCTATTAAATTGTGGCCTCCGTACCATTGTTGCGTCCCTGTTGTGGAATAGAAGATAGCAATTGTCAGCACGGAACTGAATCGGTCTGAGGGGAGTCAACACAATGCCAAGCGCTTACGCATCCTGGGTGGGACAAGCGGTAATCCTGCAAGTGGCGGCTGGAGATTTGCGCGTGCCTCTGCGCGGCATCATCGTGGGCGAGTCCGACGGCGCGATTCGCTTCCGCATCGGCGATACCTGGGACATCGATATCTACAAGCCCATGATCCTGGCCGTGGAGCAGGACAGCTGGGCCAGCCTGGTCATGAACTAGACCGACGGTTCCGGGACTCCTGACATGACCCTTTTCGAGCGGACTGATGAAACGACCGCCGAGCCGGCCCGTCGAGAAATCATCGACGAAAGCAGGGCCGCCTACCTGCTGGGCCTGCCGAAAGAGCAACTACGGGAGATTTGCGAAATGTCCGGCCTGGGACATCCGAAGTAGGCGTAACGGCCACGCGGCTGGTGTTCACGTACGAGGAGTTGTACCGGCTGTGCCGTTTGATTGTCGGCCCCAGTTCCTAGTTTTGGAGTCGTGGCCTTCGAATTGAAGAATTGAACTGATTTTTTCGAGATTGAAATTACTCCGGCCCGCTTCTGTCTTACCCCCCGGCCCCGGGTTTGCATCCCCCTGACGAACCCGGGGCCTTCTCCTGCCCTTCTGGTGAACAGGCTTTCGAATTGAATCTCCGAATTGTGATTCCGTGTTTGCTGAAATATGAATTATGCGCGACAGTCTTTGTCGGGCAATTGGTAACCGGACGGCGATTCAGAATTGATTCAACGACTCGCGGTGGCGAGAGAGCGCTCGAAACTTCCGGCGTCGGGCCAGTCGCGGGGCAGTTGGATGCACGATTGATCCAGTTCGCTGAGGGACGCGCATCCCAGCAGCTTCATGGTGCGCTCGAGATCGGCGCGCAGGATGGCGACGGCGCGATTTACGCCGTGCAGCCCGGCGGCGGCCATTCCGTAGGCGTAGGCTCGACCCACGAGGACCGCGCGCGCGCCCATGCACAGCGCCTTCACGATGTCTCCGCCGCGGCGGATGCCGCCGTCCATCAAGACTTCGATCTGGCCGTCGGCGGCCTTCACGATTTCCGGCAGCACGCGCAACGTGGCGGAGACGCCGTCGAGCTGACGGCCTCCGTGATTCGAAACCACCACGCCCGCTGCGCCGACGTCGATGGCGCGCCGCGTGTCTTCGCCGGTCAGTACTCCCTTGGCGACGATGGGACCGGGCCATACTTCACGCAGCCAGTGAAAATCGTTCCAAGTGACCACGGACTCGGCGAGGGCTGCCGCCACGTCCACCAACTCTAAAGGACCCTTGCCCGGAACGATGACGTTCGGCAAGCCGTGCAGGCCTCCGTCCATCAAGTACGAGGCTACCCAGGCAGGCCGCGTGAAAAACTGGGAGACGTAGGGGATCATGCCCAGCCAGTTGCCGCCCATCAGCTTGCCAACTCCGTTGCGAATGTCGCGCTCGCGCATTCCGGCGACACCCGTGTCGATTGTCACGAACAACGCGGTGTAGCCGGACTTCCATGCCCGATCGAGCGCCGCTTCAGCCGCCGCTCGACCGCCGAGCAAATAGAGTTGGTACCACACCGGCCCCGTTGAGGCGGCGCGGACATCTTCCAGCTTGTGGCCGGAAATCGTGGACAGAATGTAGGCGGTGCCTGCGGCTGAGGCGCCGGCAGCGGCCGCCACTTCGCCCTCGGGATGAATCAAGCGGCTGTATCCGATCGGCGCCAGAATGGCGGGAAAGGAAAGTTCAGCGCCCAGAACTTTTACTCGCGTGTCGCACTGCGGCACCGCCATGGCGTTTCGTGGGCGAAATATTAAAGACTCAAATGCGTGGCAATTTTCGCGCAACGAGCGCTCACTCTCCGCGCCGCCATCCATGTAATCAAACACCGCACGCGGCAGCCGGCGCATGGCCCGCTGGCGCAGATCTTCAATATTGACGATGTGCGGAGCGGCCAGCGATCGCGGTGAACTACCCATGCGCCACCGCGCCCGCCGCCGGACGAACTTCCGCCGGACAATTCGTTTTTGGATTGAACATGGCGGGAGGCATTGTACACGACGGAACGATTACCCGGTCGTGGCGATTCGATTTTCGTTTGACACCGCGACGCCGTGCACCGAAACTGAACCGCCATTGTGGGACTGCCACGCATGGCGGTTCCAAGACTATGACTCTTTCTTTTCTCGATTGGGCGGTGATCGGCGGGTATCTGCTCTTGATGCTCGCGCTGGGAATTTATTTCCGCCGGCGCTCCAGCCGCAACACGGAAGAGTATTTCGTCTCCGGCCGCCAGGTATCGTGGTGGCTGGCCGGTACGTCCATGGTGGCGACGACGTTTGCCGCGGACACGCCACTCGTAGTTACGGGATTGGTCTACACCCAGGGAATCGCGGGCAACTGGCTGTGGTGGAGTTTTCTGCCGTCAGGAATGATGACGGTTTTTCTATTCGCGCGACTGTGGCGGCGTTCGGGATTGCTCACCGACGTGCAATTCGCAGAAATGCGCTACGCCGGAAAGCCGGCCGCATTCCTTCGTGGTTTTCGTGCCGTGTATCTCGGGCTGCTGATGAATTGCCTGATACTCGGCTGGGTGACCAAGGCCATGACCAGCATCGTGGGATCGGTGCTGGGGAAAAGCGAATCGGCCAGCCTGGCTATCTGCATCTTCTTTCTGATTCCGTTTACGGGATTTTACGTTTCGCTGGGCGGTTTGTGGGGCGTGCTGTGGACGGATTTGTTTCAGTTCGTTTTGAAAATGGGAATCGTCATTGCCGTGGCGTACTACGGAGTTCGCGGCGCGGGCGGAATGCAGGCGATGCTGGGAAAGCTTTCGGCGATGCGGATCGCCGCCGGGCCGGGGGCATCTTCAATCACGGCCATGTTTCCGGATTTCTCCCGCGGGCTGACCAGCGAAGCGCTGTGGACGCTGCCCGTGCTCACCTTTCTCGTGCATCTCGGCGTGCAGTGGTGGGCGTTCTGGTATCCGGGCGCGGAGCCGGGCGGCGGAGGATACATCGCGCAGCGAATTTTCAGCGCGCGCGATGAGCGGCACGGGCTGCTTTCCGTGCTTTGGTTCAACGTTGCGCACTACGCGCTGCGTCCCTGGCCGTGGATCCTGACGGCGCTGGCCGCCGCCGCGCTGTATCCCGGGTTGCAGCACCCGGAGACGGGCTATATGCTGGTGGCCACCACGTACATGCCGCATGCGCTTCGCGGAATTCTGATTGCGGGCTTCATGGCCGCATTCATGTCCACGATTGCGACGCAGCTGAACTGGGGCAGTTCGTATCTGGTGGAAGATTTTTACCGCCGATTTATTCGCCGCGGCGCTTCTGAAAAGCATTACGTGAATATTTCGCGGATCGCGACGCTGCTGCTGGTGGCGGCTTCGGCCTACGTTTCCGCGCAGCTTGCCACCATCGGCCAGGGCTGGGAAGCGGTGCTGGAAGTGGGCGCGGGAACTGGCGGCGTGTACCTGCTGCGCTGGTACTGGTGGCGCATCAACGCGTGGAGCGAAATTTCGGCCATGGCCACGGCGCTGGCGATGACTCTGGCGCTGCATCATTGGCGGATTTTCAACGGTGCCGGCCCTGTCCTTTTTGCCAAAACCACGCTGGCCACCACGGCGGCCACTACCGTAATCTGGATTGCCGTTACGCTCCTGACGTCCCCGGAGCCGGACGATGTGCTTTTGCGTTTTTACCGCAAGGTGCGGCCGCACGCCGCCGGCTGGCGGCGCATCGCCGCGTTGGCTCCGGAGCTGCCCGAAACGCGCGACCTGGGTGCGAACTTGCTGGCCTGGGCTCTGGGCTGCGCGATGGTTTACGCCGCGTTGTTCGGCATCGGCCAGATTTGCTTTGGGCGATTCGGCCAGGGCACCGCGCTTCTCGTATCGGCAGCGGCTTGTGCGGCGTCGCTTTATCGGAATATTTCCGGGCGCGTGAGCGCCGGCTCCATGGGGGGAGTGAATGTCTAGCAGTCCTGCGAGCGGTGGAGTTTTGGAGCTTTCGCAATCCAATGGGCAGTCCGCTAATTCGCGGAAAGCATTCCTGGCGGGATTCCTCGGCTGGACGTTTGATGCTTTCGATTTTTTCATTCTCACTTTTGTTCTCTCGCAGCTGGCCAAGGATTTTCACAAGCCCATCGCCGATGTGGCGCTGATGCTTACGGCGAGCCTGGTGATGCGCCCGTTTGGCGCGATGTTGTTTGGAACGCTCGGAGATCGTTATGGGCGGCGCAGGCCGCTGATGATCAATATCCTTTTCAATTCCTGCATTGAAGTTTTATCCGGCCTGGCGCCCAGCTATCACGTGCTGCTTCTGCTGCGTGTTCTTTTCGGAATCGGAATGGGCGGCGTATGGGGATTGGGCGCATCGCTGGCGATGGAGTCGGTCCCGGCAAAGAAGCGCGGAACGTATTCCGGAATCCTGCAGGAAGGATACGCCATCGGAAATTTGCTGGCGGCCGTGGCTTTCTGGACGGTTTTTCCGCGGTGGGGCTGGCGTCCCATGTTTTTCCTCAGCATCGTGCCCGCGCTGATCACGGTCTTCCTGCTTTCAACGGTTAAGGAAAGCGTGACGCTGAAAACCGCTTCTGCCGCACAGAATCATTGGGGAGATTATTTTCGAGCGATTGGCGCTAACGGAAAACGCCTGCTGTACCTTGCAGTGTTGATGACCGCGATGGGATTTCTGTCCCACGGCACGCAGGACCTGTACCCGACGTTTCTACTGCAGCAGCAGAAGTTCAGTCCCAGTTTGACCGCGATCGTCGGCGTCATTGCCATGGTGGGAGCGATTTGCGGAGGCACGCTGGGCGGTTTTTTCTCAGACCGGATGGGCCGGCGGCGCACCATGATTGCAGCGGAAATTTGCGCGCTGCTGCTGATTCCATTGTGGGTTTTCTCCCATGGCGTGGTGCTGATCGCGGCGGGGGCGTTCTGTATGCAGTTCATGGTGCAGGCGGCGTGGGGCGTGATTCCCGCGCACATCAATGAGCTCATTCCGGATAAAGTGCGAGCGCTGCTGCCGGGCTTGTCGTATCAGATCGGGGTGCTGTTTGCGGCCCTGGCGCCGTACCTGGAAGCCGTGGCGACCAAACATTTTTCTTACGGGCAGGCCATGGGAGCCGTTCTGGCAATTGTGGTCGTGGTCGGAGTGATCGTGATCAGCGCAGGACCGGAAGCGCGGCACGTTTCGTTTGGCAATGAGCCGTCGTGAGGATTTTCTTCGCGGTCTGTGGCACAAACGGTGCGCTCCTGGACTCAGTTGAACTTCAGGGGCTGAAAGCCCTCATTTTGAGACGCTTGATACCGCGGCTGAAACCGCGGCCCGCAAAGCTATTCACGCAACGAGAGTGAGGTTCACGTAGCACAGGCTTCAGCCTGTGGATTTCCATTGGTGTCAAGAGCGTGTGTGACAGGGCTGTAGACCAGGTTCGCGGTGCTAACGGATCAGTTGTTGCAATGTGATGGAACCCCACAGGCTGAAGCCTGTGCTACCCGTAAGCCTGCGCTACCTGAGCGCTGCGCTTCGAATTGACATCCGGCCGCTAGCTGTAATTCAACGCCTGATACATCGCTAGCCGTTGCTCGCGCAGCGGATCGTTTACCACTTTGCTCACGTTGTTGATCACCATGGTGGCGCGGTCCTTTGCGTCGTAGGCGGGCCAGTGCGGCAGCTTCGGCGTGTTGGGATCGCCGGTGCGGGCGAAGGCGATCCAGGCGTCGCTCACTTTGTCCGCCAGGGCCATGGCTTCCGGCGCCGCCGCCGGTCATGCGCGCGGAGATTTTCACGTTATCGAAGGCAAAGGGAATTTCCATGGTGTGAGGCGACTTCAGCCGGCCGCCCTGCACGGGCGTTTCCCAAGTGAAGTAGTACAAGATAGAACGGCGCCTTTGCCGAGCGCGGCGCGGCGTTCGGCGGCCAGCATGGTGGGAGCGCCGTAACGCAAATCGCTGGCGATCAAAAAGTAGAGGTCCGAGGGCGACGCGCCCGGATTGATCTTCCGGTACAGGTCGATCGATCGCGGAAGCGCGGTCGCGAGAGAAGATTCCGTCACGCGTTTGCGCATGTCCGCATCGTTCAGCGAAAACGCCGACGGGATCGTTCAGCGAGAAGAGCGTCATTTCCGTGCGCGTGTTGCCGATCATCACGGGAACGTCGGCGGAAACCGGCGAGGCCGCTGGGGAAGAAGGGATGCTGCGGCAGAATTTTGCCGTCCACCGTGGGCGAGAAACCGCCGAACGATGGATCGACGTCCGGGATTGTCGCTGCACCACCGCGAAATACGCGGCCATGATTTTTTCCACAGGCAAGCTTCTGCAGCGCGCGCACATTGTTTCTTGTCGATGCCCAGCTTGCGCCAGCAGTTGTTCGGAGTTGCGCATCGGCGACGTCGCGATCGACCACTTTGACGGCCGCGCCGCTTTCGATGATGGCGCGATGAAACAGGCCCTTGGCCGAGGGCATCGCCAGCAGCGTCTCCACTTTGCGACCGCCGCCGGACTGGCCAAAGATGGTGACCGTGTTGGGATCGCCGCCGAATTGAGAAATGTTCGCGCGCACCCACTTCAGCGCCTGAACGATATCCAACATGCCGGCGTCGCCGGATGCCGCGAAGTCGTCGCTGAACTCGCTCAGGTTCGCGAATCCGAGAACGTTGAGCCGATGATTGATGGTGACCACGACCACGTCGCCGCGGCGCGCCAGATTGGTGCCATCGTTGTCGGGAGAGGATCCCGATCCGGTGGCGAAGCCGCCGCCATGGCACCAGAACATGACCGGCCGTTTGCGAGGCGTTGCCGCGGCCGCGCTCACGGCCGGCGTCCAGACATTCAGCACCAGGCAGTCTTCGCCCTCGGGCGGCAGCTTCTCTCCCGAAATGCTGAGTGCGCCCGGGCGGAGGCGGCGGCGCGCGCAGGTCGCGCTGCGGGGCGCTTGGTCCGTAGGCAGAGCGCATCGCGCACGCCGCTCCAGTTCGCCGGGTTCCGCGGGCGGCATGAAGCGGTTCGCGCCCGCGGTGCTCGCGCCGTAGGGAATGCCCTTGAAGATTTTGATTCCGTTGTTGTCGACGCCGCGAATTTTTCCGAATGCGGTTTCGGCGATGACGTAGTTGCGCGTCCTGCGCCCTCAATCGTGGAGCAGCACGCAGCCGGAAATCGCCAGCGCAGAGACGTGTTTCAGGAAGTCGCGCCGGGAAAATGGAGAAACCCGGGAAGTGGAGGTTCATGGTGGACTCCTTTTGCGGGCGATCGTACCACCAAGTTCAAGAATAGGGTTGGGCGGAACCCGGAGGTCCGCTACAAGAGAGGCGCGCGGGCGCGATCGCGTTTATTTGCGCGACTTTCAAATCCTTGAAATCGCAGCGCACTTTTTCGATTCCTTCGCGATATGCGTGGGCGTCGCCATAGGGTAGAAAATTGGCGTAGCGGTCGTGAGCGTTCTTGACGCGCCGCGCATGCTTGATCGGGCACCAGTGCTGCTCGGTTCGTCCGGCAATTTCCACGGCGTAGGCCAGCACGCCGTTGCCGTACGAGCAGTACATGCAATTGATGCCCTCGAGCGCGTTCAGATAGCGCAACTTATTGCGATCAATCGCGATGTAATCCCTGCGCCGGGCTTTGGGTATGCCGTACACCGGGAAGCAAACCGCCTGATAAACGGTGACGAAAAGATCGAGCAGCACAAATGGAATGATCACGGCATAAATAAACGGCGCGGTCAGAATGGCCAGCAAGCGCGACTGCAGGACGTAACGAGCCAGCGAAGTTTTCAGCCGGCGGTGCTCGCGCTTGATTTCCTCGGAGAACCAGACCTTGCCGTTGCGCAGTTCGTACCATTCGGACTTGATCTCTTCTTCCAGCTTTTCGAAACGGCGTTCCGCTTCCGAAGCGCGTGCGGAAGGTTCCGGTGTCTTGGTTGGCTGATCGTCCATGCTTACCTCGCGTGCGCCACGGGTCGTCCGCGGCGTCGTTAATTTCTACACTTCCTCGATCCGGTTTCCAATTCGAAAGTTCGAAAGAATTTCAGTAGCACAGGCTTCAGCCTGTGGGGTTTTGTTCCGCGTTGCATTATCGATACTGCCTGCTACCACTTTCAAACACCCACAGGCTGAAGCCTGTGCTACTGATTCTTTCCATCGGAATGGAAGTACGCGGCGGATTGCGGCATGATGGTGCGCATGGAAAAGTGAAAAGCCAAGAAATAATTTTTCCGGTCTGCGCGTGCTGTCGCTGGAGAGCCGCCGCGGTGCGGAAATGGCGCAAGCTGATTGCGAGCTATGGCGGGACAGGCAGTTGTGGCGCCGTCGATGCGCGAAGTTCCCTTCGAGAGCAACACTGCGGGCTGGCGTTTGCCCGCACGCTCGCGGCGGGCGGATTCGATATGGTCATTTTTCTGACCGGGAGTCGGGACGCGCGCACTGGCCCGCGTGGTGGAAACCGTTTATCCGCTGGAGCAATACCTCGCGGAACTGCGCAAGATCGCAATTGTAGTTCGCGGGCCGAAGCCGGCCGCGGTGCTGCGGGAATGGAATGTTCCGGTCGCCGTCACCGCGCCTGAACCGAATACCTGGCGCGAATTGCTTAGCGCGCTCGACTGAATACGCCATTCGCTCGCCGCTTTCCGGGGGCCGAATCGCCGTGCAGGAGTATGGGGTATCAAATCCCGAACTGTTGCCGGGCTGCGGGAACGCGGCGCGCAAGTCACCGCCGTGCCTGTGTATGAATGGGATCTTGCCTGAGGACACTCGGACCGCTGCGGCAGCGCCATCACGGAAATTGCGCGGCAACGAAATCGACGTCATTCTATTCACCACGGCAACGCAGGCCGATCATCTGCTGCACATCGCGCAGGAGATGAACGAACGCGACGCCGTGCTGCGCGCGTTTTCGAAAATGCTGGTGGCCTCGATCGGGCCGACGACCAGCGAGCGGCTGCGCGAATTCGGAATTGAGCCGGACCTGGAGCCGGAACATCCGAAGATGGGTTACCTGGTGAGCGAAGCGGCGCAGCGCAGCGGCGAGATTTTAAAACAGAAACGAGCCGCGCAGGGCGGCATCCTGAATTTCGCAAGCGACATGCCTGTACCTACCGCGCGGATCGCCGGAACAAAAGAATACGGGCTGCACCGCGCATTGTGAATGCCGTGTTACTCCCAACAAAGCGTGATCGTTCGTATCCATAGGACGAATTGGACATCTGCCGGCGCCCGCGCTTAGCCTTGGAGTGTGACCACGGAACTGACAAAACAATCCATGACTGAGAAATCCGACGTAGATTTCATTCACAAAATGGCCAGCCGGATGGCCGCGGCCGATCCGCTTCACGAAGTACTTTCCCAAATCGTCGAGTTTGCCGCGTCGGTGGTGAGCTGCGATTCCTGTTTTCTGTACGCGCTGGAAGACGGCGACCTGATCCTGCGCTCTTCAAAAAATGCGCACCCTGACGTGGTCGACCGACTAAAATTGCGGCTTGGGGCAGGGCATTACCGGATGGGTCGCGGAACACGGCAAGCCCGTGGCCGTGGCGGTGAACGCTTCGCAGGATCCGCGCTTTCAACTCTTCAAGGATCTGCCGGAAGACCGGTTTGAAGCGTTTCTGTCCGTGCCGGTGATGTGCCGCGGGCGGGTGGTGGGCGTCATCAATCTGCAGAATCGCGAACCGCATGAATATTCCGAGCGCGAAATCATGCTGGTATCGACCATCGGATTTCTGGTGGGCGCGGAAATCGAGATGGCGCGGCTGGAGAGCGAGAACCTGCACCTTTCCGAAAAACTGGAGACGCGCAAGCTGGTCGAGCGCGCCAAGGGAATTCTGCAGCGCGAACTGAAGATCACCGAGGAAGAAGCCTACCTGACCATTCAGCGGCAGAGCCGCCAGCGGCGCAAATCGATGAAGGAAGTATCCGAGGCCATCGTGTTGAGCGAGGATGTGCGGCGGGGGCTCGGAGAATAGGCGGTTTTGCAGTTGCGATTTGCGCGATAGCAACTTATTTCTGTTGATTACTTCAACTTTGCTCTAAACCTGGCAGGCGGAGGCCTGTCCACCTAATTTCTTGACATTCAGGCTGTATCTGCGTATTCTCAGCCTCGCATGCACTCACGCTATTACTCTTGGTTCGCCTTTACGTACCGCTTCCCATGGTCGGGAAGCGGCCAGGGGCGGATCGCGCGCACGACAAGGTAAGGCGAAGAGCTAGCAAGCGCGAGAAGATTCCGAAACTGGCCGCGAGCACCCACAGGGTCCGCGGCTTTTTTGTTTTCCGCGCTTGTTGTACGGGCGAAAAATTAGCCGAGGAGATCCCTGATGATCGTCAACATGGCAGCCAACGCGACCGAGGAGCAGATTCAACACGTTATGGACCGAATCAAGGAATGCGGCTTCCTCCCGCACCTGATCCAGGGCGCCGAGCGCACGGTCATCGGCGTGGTCGGAAAAAATCGCGGCCGCCGCGCCGAAGTCGAAGCGCTGCGTGTCGCTCCCGGCGTGGACGAGGTGCTGGTCATCTCGCAGCCCTATACGCTGGTGGCCTTGGAACTGCAGCCGCAGCGCACAGTCGTTGATGTGCGCGGCGTGAAGATCGGCGGGCCGGACCTGGTGGTGATCGCGGGTCCCTGCTCGGTCGAATCGCGCGAGCAACTGATGGAAACGGCGCGCGGCGTGAAAGCCGCCGGCGCCAACCTGCTGCGCGGCGGCGCGTACAAGCCGCGCACTTCGCCCTATGATTTTCAGGGCCTCGGGTTGGAAGGGCTGAAAATCCTGGCCGAAGCGCGCAAGGAAACCGGTCTGCCGATCGTCACCGAAGTGATGGGCGTTGAGGACCTGGACGCCGTCGTGGAGTATGCGGACCTGATGCAGGTGGGCGCGCGCAACATGCAGAATTATCCGCTGCTGCGTCGCCTGGCCACCGTGCCGCGTCCCGTGCTGCTGAAGCGCGGCCCGTCGGCCACGATCAAGGAATGGCTGCTGGCTGCCGAGTACCTGCTGTCCGGCGGAAATCCCAACGTCATTTTGTGCGAGCGGGGAATCAAGACGTTTGACTCCGAACTGCGAAACACGCTGGACCTGGCGGGAGTCGCGCTGGCCAAGGAACTGTGCCACTTGCCGGTGGTCGTCGATCCGTCGCACGCCACCGGGCGCCGCAGCCTGGTGCCGGCCGCTGCGCGCGCGTCAGTCGCCATCGGCGCGGACGGCATCATCGTGGAAGTTCATCCGTGCCCGGAGCGGGCGCTGTCCGACGGTCCGCAATCGCTCGATATCCCTGCATTCGCGGCCATGATGCGCGGCTTTGCAGCCGGCGATCGCGATGGTGGCTGCGGCGAGATAAGCGTTTCAATCTGTTCGTAACTCGAAGGGCGGCCGAAGCGGCCGCCCCTTTTTGTTGTGGGATAGACTTCAGCCTGTCTGATTTTGATTTGAGTCCGCTCAAATCTGAACCAGACAAGCTAGCTGTAAGCGTGTCCCACTTGTCTTCCAATTTTGTTTCTTTGCGAAACTGTACCCTTGCCTGTAATCTGATACGTCACCGGGGAGAGCCGGAGCCCAACATGGATCCGATTGCGGCGAAACAGCCACGGGACGCCCGAAAATCCTCTAAAACCACGCGCGCGTTCCTGTTGAAACTGGAGCTACGAAGCCATCCCACACTGCTGTGCGTGATTCGCGGAGCGTTGGAACCGTTGCTGGAGGAACTGGGATTTGCCGGCGAAAAAAATCGTGCGGTGATTCGCGCGGTGGATGAAGCCGTCGCGAACATCATGAAACATTCCTACCAGGGCCGGCCGGATCAGCCGATCGAAATCTATTGCAATCGCGTGCAGCGCCCCGCCGGCGAAGAGCCCGAGGAGGGCATCGAAATTCTGCTTTTCGATTGCGGGCCGGCTGTAGATACAACCAAGCTGGTGGCCCGTCCACTGGACGAAGTGCGTCCCGGTGGTTTAGGGTTGCATATTATTCGGGGGAGTATGGACACGGTGGAGTACAAGCGCGCCGGCCGGCTGAATCGTCTGCGACTGGTCAAATTCGCCAAATCGTCGAAGGGTTGTTGCGGACCGGCGTCCGAGGAGAAGCCCGAGTGAAGATTTCTTCGCGGCGAGTCGACAACGCCACCATCGTCGACGTGTCCGGCAATATCGACATGTCCAATTCACCGGAAGTTCGAAAGGTGTTGCTGCGAGAGTTGCGCGTGAAAGACGTCTCGCGCGTCCTGCTGAATCTCACCGGCGTCGCCTATATCGACAGTTCGGGCGTGGCCTCTCTGGTCGAGGGACTGAAGGCATCGCGGGAGACCGGGGCGCGCTTCATTCTGTTCGGCCTGAACGATTCGGCCCGCGAAGTTCTGAAAATTTCGCGCCTGCTGAAACTATTTGAAGTGTACGACGACGAATCCCAGGCGATCGCCGCTTGAGAGCCTTCCGCAAGTTAGGGCAAACGGCCGCGCAAGGGCCGCACAACACGTGATGGAACTCGTTTCTGAAATCGGCGCCAGCGTCACGGACAGCCTTGCCTACCTGGGCGCCCTGGCCATGCTGGGAGGCCGCGCGGCGTACTACACGTTCGTTGGTCCGTTTCAGGGCAAATCGCTGCGGCTGCAAAGCGCCGCGTCGCAGGCCATGGAAGTGGGCGTCCGCGCCCTGCCCATCCTTTCGCTGATCACGTTTTTCATCGGACTGATCCTGGCGCTGCAGAGCGCCTATGAACTGAGCAAACTGGGCGCCATGAGCCTGGTGGCCAAAGCCGTGGCGCTGTCCATGTCCCGCGAACTGGGCCCGCTGATCACGGCCATCGTGGTGATCGGCCGCTCGGGCTCAGCGTTTGCCGCCGAGATCGGCACCATGAAGGTCACCGAGGAAATTGACGCGCTGGAAGTGATGGCCATCAACCCCGTGCATTTCCTGGTGGCGCCGAAATTTCTGGCCATGACCATCATGCTTCCGTGCCTGACGATCTGGGCCAACACCATGGGCATTCTGGGCGGCGCGCTGTTCGGAGTTACGCAGGCGGATTTTACCTTCGGGCGCTACATTCAGGCGTCGCTCGAGTCTCTCTTCATCCGCGATATTTTTTCGGGGCTGATCAAGAGCGTGATGTTCGGCGCGACGATCACGGCGGTGGGATGTTTTGAAGGACTGTCGACGGCAGGCGGCGCGGAGCAGGTGGGGCGCTCGACGACGCGGGCCGTGGTGATTTCCATCCTGCTGGTGGTGGTCGTCGATCTGGTGTTTACGGCGCTGTTTTTCTTTCTCGGAGATCGCTAATTGTGCTGAGTCTTTTATGGGCGGGAACATCCAAATCTGAGTGAACCGCAGAACCGGTCGATCTCCCTGCGCGACGTTCGTGTCAGCTACGGAGAGCGCGAGATCCTGCACGGCATCAATTTTGATGTGAAGGCCGGCGAGACGCTGGTGATTCTGGGAGGTTCCGGGCTCCGGCAAAGAGCACGCTGCTGCGGACGCTGGTCGGACTGGAGAAGCCAGAGTTCGGGCGAGATCTGGATCAATGGCCAGGACATCGCCGCGATTTCGGACGACGAGCTGTACGAAATCCGAAAAAGAACCGGCATGTCGTTTCAAGGGGGAGCGCTGTTTGGCTCGATGACGGTCGGCGAAAACGTGGCGCTGCCGCTTGCGGGAGCATACGCAGCTCGAGGATTCCACGATCGAAATCATGCTGCGGCTCAAACTGGAGCAGGTTGGGCTTGCGGGATTCGAGTACCACATGCCATCGCAGCTCAGCGGCGGCATGAAGAAGCGGGCTGCGGTGGCGCGCGCGCTGGCCATGGATCCGGAGATTTTGTTTTTTGACGAGCCCTCGGCCGGACTCGATCCAATCATCGCGGCGGGCATCGACCAGTTGATCCTGGAATTGAAGAAGGCGTTTCACATGACGATCATCGTCGTCACGCACGAACTGGCCAGCGCCTTTCTGATCGCGGATCGCATGGTGCTGATCGACAAGGGAAACGTGGTGGCGATCGGCACGACCGAGGAAATGCGCAATAGCGCGCAGCCGCGCGTGCGGCAGTTTCTGGATCGCGTGCCAGAGCCGGACGTCGAAGGCGAACTGGATTATTTGCAGACGCTGACCGGCCGGTACCGAAGGCACGCTTACGGCGAACCGTAATGAGTGCTGCGCGGACGCGATGCCCGCATCGCCGGGCGGAACACGAAGCGCGAACGAAAGTAATCAAGGCGCGACGATTTCACAATGATGAGCCCTAAAACCGAGCAGACGCTGGTGGGACTGTTCGTCCTGATCGCCGGAGCATTCTGTCTGATCGCGGTGTTCGCGATCAATGGCGCGTTTGGCAAAACCAGCAAGACTTACCATGCTCATTTTCAGTTCGCGGGCGGCTGGAGCCGGGCGCCACGGTGCGCTATTCGGGAGGGCCCAAGATCGGGCGCGTCGAAAGTCTGCGCATCGATCCGCAGGATCCGAGCCTGATCGATCTCACTTTCAGCGTGCAGCCCGACGTGCTGGTAAAAACCGACAGCCATGTGAAGATCATGAGCTTGAGCCCGCTCGGCGACAATCATCTGGAGCTGATGCCTGGTTCGGCTCAGGCCGGCGCCGCCGCGCCCGGCTCGCTGCTTCCCTCCGACAATTACGTGGACTTCAACGCGCTGACCGCGCAGATCAATAATATCGCGCCGCACGCGCAGCAACTGATCCAGACTCTGGACGCCCGGGCCACGGAACTGAAGGTGACGCTTGACCGCGTCAATGACCTGCTCAGCGCGCAGAACCGCGCCAATCTTTCGGCAACGTTGTCGCGAAACGCGCGGGCTGATTACGGATTCGCGGCCGCAGGTGCACTCAACTCTGCAGCACGTCAATGATCTGAGCGAAAAAGCCGGCCCCCTGATCGCCGACTTCCGCAAGACTTCAGTGCAAGCCAACGAAATCGCTGGCGCACCTCGACGCCGCCGATCGGTGAAACGCAGCCCGAGGTTCGCAAGGCGCTGGCCGACCTGCGCGTCGCGCTGAAATCGCTGACCGATCTGAGCGGCCAGCTGAATCAGACGCTGGACGTGAACTCGGAAAATATCGACCAGCTTCTCGATAATCTGCTGCACGTCACCGAGAACCTGAAGGAATTCACGGAAACGATTAAGGCGCGGCCCTACACGCTGATCCGCTCCAGCGCGCCGCCGGAGCACAAGACAGGGCAGTAAGGCGGCATGGTTAATGGAGATCGGTGACCGGTGATTGGTGACGAGTGACCGGTGATTCGCGATTTGTGATTCGAGAAGAATGAAAGTTGGGACTGTCCGAATCTTTGCACGGATCACGGGCCACGCATCACGGCCTTTTATCGCAAGGAGAACAATGAACCGCGGAATCCTGTGGATTGCGGCGATGGTTGCCGGACTTCTCTCCGGATGCGGAGCCGCGCGCCCCAGTAAGTATTATCAGCTCACAATTCCGGGTGACGCTACATCCACGGCGCCCGCGAATCCGTATCCCATAACGCTGCTGCTTGGGCCGCTGCGATCTTCGCACTTATACCGCGAGGCGCACATTGTCTACAGCTCGAACGGCGAAAACATGGGCACGTACGAATATCAGCAGTGGGCTGAGCCTCCCACCGAAATGCTGGCGGAAGTTTTGCTGCGCGACTTGCGGGCTTCCGGAAAATACCGCTCCGTGGATATTCTGCGCAGCAATTCACGCGGTGATTATGCTCTCTACGGCCGGTTGTACGATTTCAAGGAAGTTTCCGGGCCCCCGTTGCTGGCGCGAGTAACCGTTGATCTGGAATTGCGCGAAAGCAAAACGGGAGCCATTGTCTGGACGCACTATTACTCGCATGACGAGCCGGTCAGCGGCAAGGACATCGGCGCCGTGGTCGCGGCTCTCGATCGCAACGCGCAGCGCGGCATGAACGAAGTGAAAGCGAGCCTGGACCAGTTTTTTTCAAGCCGCAATTTGAACTAGCAGAATCAGGACGTGCATCATGGAAACTCCGAACACCGATGTAACGGCACCGAAAAAGGCCGCCCAACAAATGACCTGCATGGAAGTATGGGGCGGCAGCCAGTTGACCACGCGCGGCGTGGAAATGGGCGGCCTGGACGCCTGGGTCTACAGCAAGCCCTACGGCGACGCCCAGCGCGGCGGCGATGTCTACTACGCGTCAAGCTGCGCCACGGGCCGGATCACCCGCCTTCTCCTGGCAGATGTTGCCGGCCACGGCAATACGGTCGCTTCCACGGCCGCGAATCTGCGCACGCTGATGCGGCGATTCGTGAATCGCCTGGATCAGACCGAATTCGTGCGCATGCTGAATCAGCAATTCACCACGCTCTCTGAATCCGGCACATTTGCCACGGCGGTGGTGGCCACGTTTTTCGCGCCCACGCAGCGGCTGATCGTCTGCAACGCCGGCCATCCGCGTCCCTTGATGTACCAGTCCGAAACCGAGGAGTGGACGCTGCTTGGCGCGGATCCAATGGACCAGGCAGCTACCTCAAGCAATATGCCGCTGGGAATCCTGGACATGACCGAGTACGAACAGTTTGACGTCGAGTTGAAGACCGGCGACTGCGTCCTGAGCTACACCGATGCGCTGATCGAATCCCGCGACGCCGACGGCGAGATGCTGGGTGAAGCCGGGTTGCTGCAGATCATCCGACACCTGGGTGACGTCGAGCCGCGCCTGATGACCAAGACATTGCTGAATGAAATCAAGGATCGCTTCGCGGAAAATCTCACGGAGGACGATGTGACCGTCCTTCTGGTCCGCGCCAATGGCCGCAAACCGAAGCCGTCGATCCGCGAGTTTCTGTGGGCGAATCTTCGCTTCCTCGGATCGCTGATCCGCGGGATCAATCCGTGGGCCGAGCGGCCGCCGTTCCCGGACTTCAATGTCGCGAATATCGGCGGCGCGATCATTCCGTCGCTCGAGCAGCGCTGGCGCGCGCACGGATCGACCCGGCGGTCGTCTTCGTGAGGCGGGCTTCAGCCTGTGCGGGTTGCTGCGGCGGTAGATCAGTGTGAAAAATTGAATGCGTCAGAAAAAAGCCAGGGTGAACAGTCTGCTGACCAAGTTCCGCGGCATGTCATTCTGAGCGAAGCGAAGAATCTCTCTTCGATCTAAGTGCGAGCAAAAAAACAAAGAGAGATTCTTCGCTTCGCTCCGAATGACAGTGCTTTGAGTTTTTCAGCAGTGTGGGCATCCTGTCCCACCGGAACTTGAGAGGAAATGGATGAGACGAAATTTCGTTCTGCTATTTGGCCTGTTGACGGCGTTTGGAATGGCATCGGGATGCGGCGGAGAAAAAACCGCGGCGCCCAGCAACTCGGCTCCTCAGAAAGTATCCGGCTCGCCGACGACGACTGCGACCGGCCTGCAATACTGGGACATTGTCGCCGGCAACGGTCCAACGGCCGTCCCCGGCAGCACGGTGAAAGTGCATTACTCAGGATTTCTGACCGACGGCACGAAGTTTGACAGTTCCCGCGATCGCGGCGAGCCTTTTTCATTCCCGTTGGGCGCCGGGCAAGTGATCAAAGGCTGGGATGAAGGCGTAGCCGGCATGAAAGTTGGCGGCCAGCGACAGTTGCGGATTCCTCCGGCGCTCGGCTATGGAGCGCAGGGAGCCGGTGGGACGATTCCTCCGAATGCGACGCTGGTCTTTGATGTGGAATTATTGGGCGTTGAAAAGTAGTTCGAAATATTTGATCAGCGATTGTCTTGCGAACCGGCCGCGATCGGATAGCCGCTCCGGCGGTCCCATATTCTTGACACCTTCCCAGCGCTCCGCTAGCTTACGCACGTAGCAGCGCATTTCAGGCGGCATACGGGCCGGCGCGTCCCTTCGGATCGGAAAGATACTCGCTGGATGCTTCCGCCCCCAAAGAGAACGGCGCCGAGGAGGCAATCTGCCTTCCCACGGCGGCAGGGAACAAACGGAAGTAGCGGCAAGCGGAGGACCACAGCATGAAACATCGAACCGTATTTCGCGGATCGATGCTGGCGATTGCCGCGTCTGCCGCGCTATTCCTCCTGGCACTTGCGCCGCAGGCTCGCGGCCGGCAGGGGGCAGCTGGAGTTGCGCCGGCGCCCGCCGAGAAACCCTACCTGGTCGAGTGGGTCTACAAAGTAAAATGGGGACACGCCGACGAATTCTGGCAACTGTTCAAAACTTATCAGATCGCCACGCTGAATCGCGAAAAGGAATTGGGTTACATTACTTCGTATACCGTCTACCGCCCGGGACTGCACCAGGGTGAAGACTCGCGCTGGGAATATCGCATCGTGATTACGTATAAAAATATTTCGTCATCGCAGCACGGAAGCGAAGTGGCGAAACAATTGTTCCCGGATGAGGCCGCCATGAAGCGCGGCGAAAATCGCCGCTGGGAATTGACCGAAGCGCATTATGATTTGCCCATCAAGATTATCGATCCAAATGGAGACGGGACGGAATAATGCAGGCGTCTCCGGGGAGGCCATTTTTTCATGACCAGCGAATCCGCACGAAGCGGCAAAAAATCGCGCGTCACCGTAATTCCCACCGGGAAGGCCCTGGGAGCCGAAGTACGCGGCGTCGATCTGTGTACGATCGATGCCGGCGATTTCTCCGCGATCTACCAGGCGTGGCTCGATCATTCCGTGCTGCTCTTTCGCGGGCAGAGCATGGCTGACGATGATTTGATCGATTTCAGCGCCCGTTTTGGCGACCTCGATTGGGCGCCGATCCAGGAATCCGGGCGCCGCTTCGTGGACGGGCATCCGGAAATCTACGTGGTGTCTAACGTGATGGAAAACGGCGCGCCGATCGGCAGCCTCGGCGCAGGCGAAGCTACCTGGCACACCGACATGTCCTACCTGCAGGATCCTCCGAAGGCCAGCATTCTTTATGCGCTGGAGGTTCCACCGTCGGGCGGCAACACGTATTTCAACAGCATGTATCTGGCCTATGACATGCTTCCCGAAGCGGTGAAGAAGCGCATCGCCGGCCGTCGCCTGAAACATGATGGAACATACAATAGCGGAGGCTTCGTCCGGCAAGGTGTGACAGCGGTCGATGATCCGATGGAATCTCCCGGCACGTTTCATCCTCTCGTCTGTAGCCACCCGGAAACCAAGCGCCGCGTGCTGTACCTGGGCCGCCGGCGCAATGCTTACATTGAGGGACTTTCGGTGACCGAGTCCGAATCCCTGCTGGATGAATTGTGGTCCCACGCCAACCGCGAAGAATTGGAATGGCACAACGAGTGGCGCGTGGGTGACCTGGTTTTGTGGGACAACCGCTGCACTATGCATCGCCGCGATCCTTTTGACGCCAGCTCGCGCCGCGTGATGCATCGCACGCAGATCAAGGGCGAAACCCGTCCCAGGGCATGAGTCGCGTTAACGAGACGCCGCCCGATGAAAGATTTTCTTAAACGATACGCAAAACTCGCCCTCGGCCGGCCGTTCTCCCCCGCGGTGCTGAACATCCTGGTCACGTCGGTTTGTGACCTGCGCTGCACGCACTGTTTCTTCACCGAGGAACTGGACGACGCCCCGCGCAAAAAACTCCAAATGAAAACGCGCGAGATCGAGCGCATTTCCGAAACCCTGGGCGGAAATCTGGGCGTGCTGATTCTGGCCGGCGGCGAGCCGTTCACCCGGAAAGACCTGCCGGAAATTGTGCGCGCGTTTTACAACAACAACCATCTCGAATCGGTCTACATCACCAGCAACGGGCAGATTCAGCAGCGGATTTTTCCGGACGTCGTGCGCATGCTGCAGGAATGTCCGCGTCTGAACGTCACCCTCGCGCTAGGCATCGACGGGCTGAAGGAAGAGCACGACCGGATCCGGCAAAAGAACGGCTCCTGGGACACGGTGATCGATACCGCGCGCCGCCTGCAGGCGATAAAGGCGGAATATCCGCGGCTCGACGTGCAGACCTGCACCTGCTTCATGAATTCCAACCAGGACACCATTTTCGACTGGTACGACTATCTGAAAAACGAGCTAAAACCCGACAAGGTCAACTTCAACTACATTCGTCCTCCCGCGGCCCGGCAAAAAGAGTTGGACATCGACAGCGCGCGCTACGCCCGGCTGGCGGACAGGATCGCCGAAGACTCGCGCAGCGGCGCGATCAAGAATCATTACGCGGGCGACTCCGGCTTTTTCAAGGCTGCGCTGGACGTTCACATGCACGGGGTGATCGCCCGAACGCAGGAAACGCAACGAGCGCAGCTGACGTGCTACGCAGGAACCGCCGGTGGCGTAATCTACGACGATGGCGCCGTGTCCTCCTGCGAAATTCTTCCGCCCGTCGGGAATCTGCGGGACTTCGACTGGAATTTTCAGAAGCTCTGGTTTTCACCCGCCATGGAAGTGCGCCGCAAACAGGCCGCCGACGGCTGCTTCTGTACGCACGAATCTAACTGCTACTATCCGTCACTGCCGTTCAACCCCAAGCACCTCGTCCAGATCCTGACATTAGAACGAGAGATGAAGCGTGCAAGGAAGGCGCATGGCAACGCCGTCACGAGCGGCGGAACGAGGACTGACCCCAAGCTCATCGGTTGAACTCGGCGCGATTCCTACCGAGCGTTTAGCCGCACAATTTGGCAGCGCGGCCGCGGAAATGCTCCTCGTACTGCCCGGAAGCAGTCTGTAATCTGCTCAATCTAATTGGGTTGCCTCATGGTCCTATACGTACCGGCTCCCTGGTACATCCCTCGCTAGCACTTTCTGTCCATTGAGTCATTTATCCCGCCTTGCCAATATGCAGTGGAGGACGCAGCCCGGTTCGGCGAGCGATCCTAACCTGCTTGGGAGGAATAGCTAAATCATGCAAGAGACAAAGGTCGCAGTAAGAACCGAAACGCAGCCCGTCACCGCTCGCGTGGCCGATTCGCGATTCAAATCCAGTTTCGATAACGCCGAATACCAGCGCTGGAGCGAAAAGCTTGCCAGCCGCTCCAAAGGCAAGTAAGTAACCCGACCCCTTTAAACGTCTTACGGCTTTCGAAGTAAGTTTGGGAGCGAGTTTTCCTGGCCGGCTTCGGTGCCGCCGGCCTTCGTGTGAGAGTGGTGCGATGGGCCGGCGAAAATCCTGCCGGAACGAACGGCTTACTGCTTCTCACCCTTCTTCTTGGAGCTCAGAAGACTGTCCAGATCGGTTCCGACCTGGGTGTTGTCGGTGCCGATATCCAGATTTCCCTTAAAATAGGCGCCCTCTTCGATCACAATCTTGGCCGTGCTGAGGTCGCCTTCAATCGACGCGCTTTTTGCAATCTCGATGCGGTCTCGAACGCGCACGTCGCCGGTTACTTCGCCGGCGATCAAGGCTTCGCGAGCCACGATATCCCCGTTCACATGTCCACCGGGTCCCAGCGTGAGGCGGAAGCCACCGATGGAGATCATCCCGTCGACCGTGCTGTCCAGCCGAAGGTCTTCGTTGCCCGAAATTTCTCCCTGGATCAGCAAACCTGGCCCAAGGTAGGAACTCGAGCGGCCCGCGGAAACCGGAGCGACAGGATTCGTTGACGGTGTGCGCGGCGTTTCTTTGTTGGTCTGCATGATCAGCTTTCCGGCGGTCGCCTGCCCAGTGCTGGGCCCGCAATCAAATTCCTACGAGCGAAGTACCATCAGCTTAGGCAGCTGTTACGGCGGAGGCAAGGGAGTGTTTCCAGCGCCGTGGCCTGCTGTGCACCCCGGCGGCGCGCTCGCGCCGGAAGGCCGCAGGCATGGGCGCGGTCGTAGACGTGTAGAGAACAGAAACGTTCACACAAAAATCATGCGCGAAATCGGATCGTTGAATCCATACTGTCTGGCGGGGAAGGATCAGGCAGCGGTTCACGGTTCTCGCTCAGCGAGGCCTCACGACGCGCGGCAACAGAGAACGCCCTGCTGGAATCACTTCGACAGCGACGGCCGCCATGAGCATCCGGATGTAAATCCAAAGTGCAGCGGACCAGCGCGCTTCAGGATGCGGTTGAAACGTTTGCGGCAACAGGAGAAGGCGCTAGTGAGCAAGAAACAGATTTACTTCCGGCGTGACCTGGAACGGCGCGGCGGCGGGCGGTTCCCATGCTGACCAACGGAGTGTGGGCGCAAGTGGAAGTCGGCGGCGAGCATCTGCGGCTTTTTTCGGAAAACAACGCGCAGGGAATTCAGGTATCGGTCTTCAATTTCAAAACCAAGACCTGGATTTCTCCCTCTGAGGCCGTGGACGACATCGAGCAGGGAAAAGATCGCGCCGAGGCCCTGGCACGCGAATATCTGAAACGCGTCGCCGGCGTGGAGATGCCTCCGGTGCAGTGGAAAGAATCGCGCGCGCGTTGAGCAGTTTGCGGAAAAACTACATCTTTTTGTCATTCTGAGCGAAGCGAAGAATCTCTCTTCGATCTAAGTACAAGCAAAAGAATAAAGAGGGATTCTTCGCTCCGCTCAGAATGACAACGTTTTGAGTTTTTCCGCAGCCTGTGAAGTGTGATTTTTAAATCGCCGCCGCATCTTGCCGCGCGAGCGCAGAAGTTTCTTCTAGCGGGTAGGCGCCGCCGGCAGAGCGAAGGCCACAAACGAAAGCCCGCCGGTCATCACCACCCACTGCCGGCCGTCCAGCATATAGGTCACCGCCGCCGAGCCCCACACCGGCGCGCCCACTTGAAACTTCCACAGTTCTTTTCCGGTGGCTCCCTCGAAGGCGTAAAAGTAGCCTTCGTTATCTCCCGTAAAAACCAATCCACTCGCTGTGGACATCACTCCGCCCGTCAGATCCAACGACACGGTCGAGGGATAATCGCGATATTTGTGTTCCCAGCGCCGCTGGCCCGTCGCCGGATCGATCGCCCTCAGCGCGGAAAACTGGCTTTTTCCGTCGACCAGGACGCGGCCGCCGCTCGGAACACGCACGCCCATCTCGATCGGTTCGGTGGGCTTTACTCCCTGCCAGGTCGCGCAGGTTTCATGCGCGGTCACAAAAAATAGTCCCAGCTCGGGATCGAACGTGGGCGGCTGAAAATTCGTCCCGCCATGATTGTCCGGCAGACACTTTTCATTGGTGCCGAGATTGTCCAGCACGACCGGCCGCCCGTCCTTGCCGATTTCCTTGGCCCAGTTGGAGCCGTCGATGAACGGCTTGGCGACCAGCAGCTTTCCGTTCTCGCGGTCCAGCGTGTAGAAAAACCCGTTGCGATTAGCCACCATGATCACTTTATGGGGCTGCCCGCCGATTTTCAGGTCGGCCTGCACGGGAACGTGCGCCGAATCCCAGTCATGCACGTCGTGCGGAGTGAACTGATAGTGCCAGCGCAGCTCCCCGGTGTCCGCGTCCAAAGCGATAAGCGAGCACGTGTAAAGGTTGTCTCCCTCGCGGTCATCGCCGTAGTAATCGGGATTGGGATTTCCTGTGCCGTAGTAGACCAGGTTGAGCGCGGGATCGTAGCTTCCGGTGACCCACACGGCGCCGCCACCGCGCTCGGCGACTTTGGCGTTGGGCCACGAATCGCTGCCCGGCTGCCCCGGCATGGGGATGGTATTGAAGTGCCACAGGCGATCCCCAGTCTTCGCGTCGTAGGCGTCGACATAGCCGCGGCTGGAGTAGTCGCCTCCGGACACGCCGATGATCACTTTATCTTTCACCACCAGCGGGGCGGCGGTAATCGCGTTCGCTTTTTTGAAATCGCCGACAGCCACGTCCCAGATGACTTCGCCGGTCAGGCGATTGAGGGCCACCAGATGCGCATCCAGCGTGCCCATGTACAGCGTGTCGCCCAAAATTCCGAAACCACGGTTCACCGGGCCGCAGCAAACGGTTGCGTTGATGTTGGTGGGCAGCCGTTTCCGGTAGCTCCAGATCGGACGTCCGGTTTTCCCGTCCAGCGCCCAGGCCTCATCGTAATTTCCCGTCACGTACAGGATGCCGTCCACGACCAGTGGCGTATTTTCGATGCCGCGCCCGGCCATTCCCTGCAGATCGGTTTGAAAAACCCACTGCGGCACGAGTCCGGAAACGTTCTGCGGTGTGAGCTGCTTCAGTGGACTATGGCGCTGCCCGTTGTAGTCGCCCGAAAAAGTGAGCCAGCGAGTGGGATTTTTCAGTCCGCCGAGCAGGTCCTGCGAAGTGATTGCGGGCGCCGAGTCCTGAGCGGATGCGGAGGCTTGTGCGCCGAGCGCTGCGGCCAGCACTGCCAACAAAAGAAATCGCCGGTTCAACAGAGTCATTTTCATCCTGGATTCCGTTTGCGCGAGGCACAAACCGTCGAGAATCGATTCCTGAAATGTTTTTAATGTAGGTGCGGGCAGCCGCACCCTTCGTCCGACTGGCGCATGGTACGCCACGGAAAAGCCTTCGCACAATCGGATTTGTTGGCGGCCGCTCTCGCAGGTCTAGGCGAAAACAATGCCCGGCCGCTCCAATCCTGGCTGTGATAATCTCTGCACCGGTACACCTCGCCTCAGCAGCCAGAATTAGGGGAGCGAAATGAAAAACTTTTTAAGTTCTCTTTGCGCCATCGCTCTTTTTGCGTCCATCGCCCACGCGGCGCCGGGCGCGACGATTTCGGGCACGGTGAAGGGTCCGGATGGGTCTGCGGTTAAGGGCGCCTTCGTTCGCGCGCAGAACTCCACCACGAAAATTACGGTGAACGTACTCTCGGACCGCAACGGCGTGTACCGCATCGCGCCGCTCGAGCCCGGGGAATACCAGGTTAGCGTGACCGCCTCGGGCCTGAAGGCCGATCCGCAGCGCGGTGTAAAAATCGGCGCGGATCAAACTGTCCCTCTGGATTTCTCATTGCAGAAGGGAATCGTCCGCTGGGCCGAGCTTTCCATTCATGAGGGCCAGGCGCTGCTGCCCGAAGGCGACGGCAAGCAACTCTTATTTTTCCGCTGCATGAGCTGCCACGGATTGCAGACCAAGATCGCCGCGGTGCGCCGCGACGAAGAGGGCTGGCAAAATTGCGTGGCTCTGATGCGCGATCGCGCCAATGGTGTGGGGGACCTGCGCATTACCGAGGCCGACGGCGCTGCCGTGGCTGCCTATCTCGGACGCACTTTCAGCCCCGATTCCAATTTGCCGCGTTCGCCCGCCGAGCTTCCCGAATATTCGAAGGCGCGCCACGCCGAATTCAGCGACGAAGCGATGAAAATCGTTTACGTCCTTTATGATTTGCCGAAAGCCGGACGCATTCCCTGGGTCGCCTATCCGCAAAAAGACGGCAGCGTCTGGATGCCCCATTCCTGGACTGCCGACCAGATCGCCCGGCTCGATCAGCATACCGGCGAAGTGCAGGAGTTTGACGTTCCGCCCGGCGCGCGCAGAGCCGTGCATGTTCACTCCGTCACCAAAGCGCCTGACGGGACGGTCTGGTTTTCCGAGGATGCCAACTGCACTCTGGGAAAGTTCGATCCGGAAACGCAAAAATTCAAGACCTTCCAACCGGACTTCTGCAAACCCAAGGAGGATGACGCAAAAACAGGCCGCGGAGCCAACGCCATCGGCCTGGGCAGCATGAATTCAATCCGGCTGGATCCTAATGGATTTATTTGGGGCGGCGGATCGATGCTGGTCCGCTTCGATCCCAAGACCGAAAAGTTCATGGAATTCCCCGAAGCGCGCACGCCCTACGGAATTGAACTCGACCAGCAGGGCAACATCTGGTTCGCCGAGTTTCCGCGCGAAGGCATGATCGGCAAAATGGACACTAAAACCCTGAAGATCACCAAGTGGACGCCGCCCACCACCGCGCGGCTGGCGGCTCTCAACGGAAGCCTGCCCGACGAAAATTACGGCAACAGCAGCACCCATCCCAAAACTTCCGGCCCGCGCCGCATCACGGTGGACTCGCAGGGAATCGTCTGGTTCGGCGAGTGGTGGGGCAATCAGCTTGGCCGTTTCGATCCCAAGACCGAAAAGTTTCAGGAGTTCGCGCTACCCGATCCTTCTCCGACGCCCTACGCCGTGGCCGTCGATCGCAACGATTTCGTGTGGTACAGCTCCTACGATGATGACATTCTAGGCAGGCTGGATCCGAAAACCGGAGCGGTTGTGGAATTTCCGATGCCGTTTTCCGGGAACGGCATGCGCGAATTGATTCCCGATTCGCAGGGCCGCATCTGGTTCGGCACTCCGTTCAACAATAAAGTCGGCTACTTCATTCCTCCGGAGTTGACGAAAACCGCGCAGAAGTAGGGAAGCGCGCGGCGGTTGCGCGTGCTTAAAGTTTGTCATTCTGAGCGCAGCGAAGAATCTCTCTTCGATTTAGGTGCCAGCAAGCAACCGCAGAGGGATTCTTCGCCGCGCTCAGAATGACAGCGTTTTTTCCGTGGACTAGTCAGCAGCTCCTATCCGGTTGCCGCCGCATCCATCGCGATCCAAACAAATTGCAGCATTCCAATCCTGCGCCGCGTCCATCTACGGTTAGAATGTTGTCCGGTTGAGATATCGAAAGGAAGTCGTAATGGGATCAGAGTCAACAAAGAAAAGCGCGGGCCCGCTGCAAGGCCTGAAAGTCGTCGATCTTTCGCACATCATGGCCGGGCCAACCTGCTCCATGCTTCTGGCGGACATGGGCGCGGACGTCATCAAGGTGGAAAAAATCCCGGGAGGAGATGATGCGCGGCGCATGGTTCCTCCGACGGTGGCCGACGAGTCTGCCGCGTTCCTGATCATGAATCGCAACAAGCGCGGCATCGCGCTGAATCTGAAAACCGCGGGGGGCCGCGAAGTTCTTTTTCGCCTTCTTAAAAATGCCGACGTTTTGATCGAAAATTACCGCCGCGGCACCATGGAAAAAATGGGCTTTGGCTACGAAGTTCTGCGCGTGCGGAATCCCAAACTCATTTATTGCTCGATCTCCGGGTTTGGGCGCACCGGGCCTTACGCCGATCGCGGCGGGTTCGATCTAGTCGCGCAGGGAATGTCGGGTCTGATGAGCATCACCGGCGAGCGAGCGGGCGGCCCGCCGATGAAGTGCGGCGCGCCGGTTACCGACATCACCGCCGGCATCCTGGCCTGCGTGGGAATTCTGGCGGCATTGCATTCGCGCCAGTCCACGGGACGCGGGCAAGTCGTCGATACGTCGCTCTTTGAGGCCGGGATCACACATACATACTGGCATTCGGCGATCTGCTTCGCGACAGGTGTCGCGCCCGGTCCGATGGGTTCCGCGCATCCCTTGAATGGGCCGTACCAGGCTTTTCCCGCATCCGACGGCTGGATTACCGTGGGCGCCGCCAACCAGGAAAACTGGCTGCGGCTGCTGCAGGCGCTTGAGGCGCCGGAACTGGGCAGCGACCCTCGCTTTGTGAATAACGCGCAGCGCATGCAAAATCTCCCGGCGCTTACCGAAGTCCTCAGCCTCCTGTTCCAGCGCCGCACCGCGGCCGATTGGCTCCAGCACCTGGAGCAGGCCGGCGTGCCCGCAGGACCGGTGCTGGACATCGCCCAGATGCACGCCGATCCACAAGCGCAGGCGCGCGAGATGATTGTCGAGACCGAGCACCCCGTAGCCGGAAAAGTGAAGGCCATCGGGCTGCCGATTAAATTTTCGGAGACTCCGGGCGGCGTGCGCCGGGCCGCGCCGGTCTTCGGCCAGGACACGGCGGAGGTGCTCCGCGAAAATGGCTTCTCGGACGCCGACATTGAAAAAATGATCGCGGACGGCGCGATTCAGATTTCCACTTCAACCAAGAAAGGCGCTACGCGATGAGCCATGACATTCTTTACTCGGTGAAGGACGGCGTCGGCCGCATTACTTTTAATCGCCCGCAGGCCCGCAACGCCTTCACCTTCCGCATGTATGAGTTCCTCGCGGATATTTGCAAGGGCGCCACAGCCGATCCGGCGGTCAAGGTTCTGCTGCTTACTGGAGCGGACGAAAAGGCGTTCGCCGCCGGAACCGATATTTCCGAATTCAAGAATTTTTCAACTTCGCAGGACGCCATGGATTACGAAGCGCGCATCAATACGCTGCTGGGCGCGTTCGAACGCATCTCCATCCCCACGATTGCGGCGGTTTCCGGTGCCTGCACGGGAGGCGGCGCCGCGCTGGCGTCCTGCTGCGACATTCGAATCGGCGCGGCCAACCTGCGCTTCGGCATGCCCATCGCGCGCACGCTCGGCAATTGCCTGGCCATGTCCAACTACGTGCGGCTGACGGCGCTGCTGGGGCCGGCTCGCGTGAAGGAATTGATTTTCACCGCCCGCCTGATGGGCGCAGCCGAAGCACGCGCGGCAGGATGGCTTAGCGAAGTTTTGCCGGATTACGCGGCACTGCAGAGCCGCGCGGACGAACTGGCGCATACGGTGGCATCCAATGCGCCGTTGACTCTCAAAGTCACGAAGGAAGCGCTGCGCCTGATCAAGGAAAAAATGACGCCGGAAGAGGATCGCAAGATGATCCTGACCTGCTACATGAGCAACGATTTTCGCGAGGGACTCGACGCGTTCTTAAATAAGCGCGCGCCGAAGTGGACAGGCACGTAGCGCACTTTGCTATATTTCTCTCGCTCAGGAGCTCGCAATGGAACTGAATGGTCTCGTCGGCCCCATCGAGGGATTTTCCCCGCAGATCGGCACCTTGGTAACCATGCTGGCGTTCACCCGGGCGCAAGTGGTGCGCTGCGTGGAGCGGATGTCCACGCCGGACCTGGATTTTCTGATCGACGCGCGCGCCAACTCCATCGGCGCGACTTTGCTGCACCTGGCGGCGACCGAAACGTACTACCAGCTGAACACCTTTGGCGGCATGAAGTGGGATTCGTGGTCCGAGGAATTCAAGCGCAAGTGGGATATTCCCATGAACCTGGGCGAACCCGCGCGCGAGACGATTAAGGGCCACAGCGTGGATTTTTATCTGAGCGCGCTGCACGAAACCCGGGAAAAAACGATCGCGGAATTTCGCAAGCGTGACGATCACTGGCTTGCTCTGGTCGATGCCGAGCGGAACTGGACCAACCATGCCAAGTGGTTTCACGTCGCCGAACACGAGTCCAATCACAACGGACAATTCAAGTTCTTGAGGAGTCGGTTCCCGGGGGCACCTTCCCGCAGCGAATAGTTAAGCTCTCCGGGTGGGGACAGGTCTGAAGAAGTTTGCGAACGGTGCTTGCGAGATTAATTCAGAAGTACCGTGTTGTACGTTCCGCCTGCAAGTTTTGCGGCGATGTTCAGGGTTTGAGGCAGCCACCAGACCTTGCGAAAAATGGGATGGTTGGAATGTTTCATGCGGTCGCCCACGAACGCCATCAGCCAAACCTCCGCGGCGGATTCGGCGGCCAGCGTGCCGGAATTGTGCACAAACGGGCGAATCAATGGATTCCGTTCGTAGCCTCCGGCGTCGATCACCTTGCGCGAAGCCACGTCGTCCAACACAGCGGCTCCCGCGTTAATTCCCGCTAGAATCGTCACCTGCTTGTCATAGAACGGACGGGTGATGAAGTTGCCCCGTGGCTCGGGCTTGTCCGGCAGCACGCTCTTCACGGGCGCCTCATTGACCGGCGCGGCGTTTTGGGCGGGCATGTCCTGTGCACCGGCGGCTGCCGAGAACAAGAGCAGCGCCAGTACCATTTGAGCGGGCCACACCATTGCGTTCTTCATAGCTGGATTCTGCCGAATCAACTATACGATGGCGGCAGGAAGCCGCTGAATACCGTCAAACCATTAGTGTTTCGTGTCGACTAGTGCTTCATGGGAGCGAAAGGCCGAGGTTCGAAACCCTGGGAAAGACGGTTGGACATTTCCAGATTGGGCACTCGGTCCACCGCGTCTGACCCGCAGTTGCTACACCGGCCATGGGAGTCCAGCTCAATTTGTTCCAGGCAACTCACGCACAACCACTGCTTTTGGATTGCAGCCACCGGTTTCCGGCGGCCACGCAGGAGGCGAAACATGCTGGGAGAGCGGAGCAACGTTTGGGCCATGCCCGTGTCGCGCGCTTAGTTTCCTGGCGAGATGTGCTCTGTTAGCCAAAGGCTCCACTGGCGGGAACGTTACACTTATCGTTAACTGCGGCGAGGGCTCCCGAAAAGGAGAGTCATTCTGCATGACACTCGTGCAGCTTCCTGTAAATAGTTCCCGATGCCTGCCAAATTTTACATTTTGGGGAAAATTTGGCTGGGCTGCCATGCCCGCGCCCTGCCAGGCAAGGATGGACGCACTCCGGCATTGTGGAACGATTGCGCCGGAAAACGAACATCAATCAGCGAGCCGGCGGACCTTCGTGGGATTGCCCGCGGGGCACTTCTCGCTTTCCAGCGAAGCCGGCTTGGCTTCCTAAAAATGCGTCTGCCCGGGAGGGATACACCCCTCACCGGGCAGCCTGATGCGGCTTGCATTCGAGCGGTCGGAAGGCGAGTACGCGGCGCGGCTTAGTTCGATGTGCCGACCGGAATCTCTTCTTTTTCCTTGGCCGACTGCGAAGACGACTGCGAGCGCTCGATCTCGATGTGGCCCTTGAAGTAGGCGCCATCCTCGATGCTGATCCGCGACGTGGAAATATCGCCAATCACCTGGCCGTCTTTCTTGATCTCCACGCGGTCGCGCGCCTTCAGGTTGCCGGAGGCGTTGCCGTACACCACCACTTCGCGGGCGGAGATTTCGGAATTCAATTCAGCGGTGCGTCCCACGGTCAGCCGGTGGCCGCGCAGGGAAATCGGGCCGTCCACCTTGCCGTCGATCTGCAGGTCTTCATCGCTGGTGATTTCGCCCTTGATCACGATGCTGGGCCCCAAGCAGGCCAGCGTCCGTGCCGCCGGAGGTGCCGGACGATTCACAGCGGCCGCCGGGGCGTTCGCGGGCGCGCCGGGCAATCGCGCGTCTCTCGATGCCGTGGTGCCGGGGACTTCGGTCTGGGAGTCCTTATTCCACATGATTCCTCCAACGTTCCTGTCGACGTGTGATGGGGCCGCAAAGGACCTATCTAGGGATGACTCTAGGAGCATGGGCCAAACCCGGCTACCACAAAATCGCGGGGTCTTGCTCAAGTTGAAATCTGACCGGAAGTACAGGTTTAGCAGTCCGTTGGCGAGAGTGCCTAATCAGATATCAGACGGGTCTGTTTAATGATGACAAAATAGCGTGATCCGCACGCTGCGCAACGCGGGACCGGCTCAGACCGCCCGCGAATCAGTCTTGTAGCTCATCACTTATCGATCCCGCCAGGGCATCCGCCGCTGCCGCCATTGCAATCGCCGCCCACATGCTCCGGCATGCCTTTGCCCGCGACTTCGATACGCATGCCCACGGGGTCCGCAATGGTCCAGGCGTATCGGGTATCCGCGTGCGGTTTGTAGCCGCGGCGTTCCAGTTCCGCCTTCACGGCGGCTGCGTCGAACTTTTCTACGGCCAGGGCGAAGTGCGCGACGTACGCCTTATTCTCAGGATGCTGGCTTTTCCGCAGGTAGATATAATTCTCACCAAACTTCAGGAAGCAGACCGGCCCTCCGGTAGCGTCGATGCCGAATTGATTGCCCGGCTTGTAGTACACCAGCTTCATCCCCAGCAGATTCATATAGAAATCGCGCGTTCGCTCGACGTCTGGAACGGTATAGACCAAGTGGCTGACGGAATAAGCCCTGAAACTCCTGCTGTCCGGCTTGGGAAGCGCGTCCAGATTCTTCGTCCCGTCCGACTCTTTTGCTGTGGGAGACGCCGCACCGGGAAAGACACCCTTGACCGCGCAAATCTGGACGGTTGTGCCGCTGGGGTCCTTGATCGACCAGGCGTATGCGCCGTCCGGTTTCGGTTCCAGGCCGCGGCGCGCGAGTTCGGCCCGCACTGGTTCCAGTTCGAAATTTTCAATTGAGAAAGCGAAGTGGTCGACAACGCCCTCGCCCATCTGATCCGACCACTTGCCGGGCGCGCGATCGAGCGGCTTAGTCAGCGGTCGAATGTAAATCGCATTGGGAGGTTCGCCGCATTCCACCGAACACTGCTTACCGTCGTCCCACACCACCTTCATGCCGAAGACGCTGACAAAGAAATCGCGCACCTTGGCGTAGTCGCGGACCTGGTAATTGATGTGATTGAAGGACACCGCTTTTAATGCCAGGACCGTGGCCGGAGCTGATCCCATTGCGGTCTGCGCAGCCCCGCCCGCGATTGCTGCCAGATCCGGCAGGGCTCCGGCCAGGAACGTAGCGCCCGCGCCAAGTCCCAGTGCACGGATCAGATTGCGGCGTCCGATGTTTCCGGTTTCGATTGCTTCGTGGAAAATCGATTCCCAATCGTTCACACTCGTCCTCCGGAGCAAATTCCTGATCGCTGTCATTCTGAGCGAAGCGAAGAATCTCTCTTTGTTTTCCGCTCGCACTTCGATCGAAGAGCGATTCTTCGCTTCGCTCAGAATGACAGAACAAATTTTTTCGCGTTTCGCGGCTTGCGAAGGCGGCGCAACTGCAAACCACGCTATTTCATGAGAGCGTTGGCCTTCGCCGTCGGCGGATGCGGACGCGATTGCAGATACGCAAAAATGTCGGTCAGTTCCTGGTCCGAGATCACTTTTTCGGTATAAGGCGGCATTTCGCCCGACGGCTTGCGAACGTAGCGGAGCACCGTCTCGAGCGTCACTACATCGGGCGCGATGCGCGGCCCGCTCATGTTCGAGCCTTGTCCCTCGCGGCCGTGGCACTGGTAGCAGCCGTCTTTCATAAACAGCCGCTTGCCGCTTTCCGAGTTTCCAGCCGGAGCGGCGGCGGATTTTGATTCCTGCGCCACCGCGGCTTTGCTGAAAACGAAAAGAAAAACGAGCATCGCCGCCACAAACATGGCAACCTTCGATCGATTCAACCTACACGATAATTTCATGGCGCTCCTTGGCCCGGCCAAACGTCCACTATCTCGGTTGCGTTACCACGTCAATCAGCGCCGGCTCTCCCCGCTTGACCACGGCGATGGCGCGTTTCAAGGCCGGTGCCAGCTCATTGGGATCCGTGATCGGCCCCTCGGCGTAGATTCCCATGCCCTGCGCGATTTTGGAGAAATCGATAGCCGGATCCTCGAACGTCGTGCCGATGTGTGCGCGATCGATGCCGCGATTGTGGCGGTTGGCCATGCGCTGCACGTGCATCAGTTCCTCGTGATACGCGCGATTGTTGTGCATCACGCTCAGCAGCGGAATGTGGTGATGCGCCGCCGTCCACAGCACCGAGGGGCCGAAGAGCAAGTCGCCGTCGTCCTGAATGCTGACCGACAATCGGCCGTATTTTTTATTGGCCAGCGCCGCGCCCACCGCCGCCGGGGCGTTGTAGCCGACCCCGCCACCACCCTGAATGCCGATGTACTGATAGTGCTTGTCAAACGGCCACAGGCGCAGCGGCCACCAGCTGAAATGCCGCAACAGAGACACCAGCGACCAGTCTTCGTCCTTGATCTGCGCCCAGATTTCGGCGCACAGGCGTCCCGTGCTGATGGGGCTGGCGTCCCATGCATACGACGCATCCGTGCGCGCCTGGTCCAGTGCTTTGTCGTGCGCCGCGGACAGTTTCGCGCCGCGATCCTGCAGCGCGCGCTTGCGATCGGCGGTGAGCTGGCGCTTTACTTCTTCGATCAGCGCCGGCATGCGTCGCTTCCGGGTCGGCGGCCATGGCCAGATCCACGCCTTGATAGCGGAAAAAATCCTGGTAGTTGGCCTTGGTATAAACGTCGCCCATGGTGATGCTGATCAACTTCGCGTCGCTTTTCGTGATGGAGCGCGTGGTGCGATTCACCTGGTCGTGCATGGTGTTGAGCGCGCTCCAGAAATCGGTGGCTTCCAGGCCCAGGATCACGTCCGCGTTGGCCACCACCGCGCTGCGCCGCGAAGACTGGTTGAGCGGATGCCGCGTCGGGAAATTCATGCGCGCGGCTTGATCGATCACCGGCGCTTGCAGGAGTTTCCGCCAGTTCCACCAGCTGGTCGATCCCCGCCTGCGTCCGGGCGTAGCGATCCACGACGATCAGCGGATTCTCCGCCTGGATCAGCATGCGTGCAGTCTCGGCCACCGAGCCGGAATCGCCTTGCGGGGGCGCGGCCAGAGTCAGCTTCGGAACGTGCAGCGCGGCGTCCGCTTGCGAATGGGATGTTCCTGCAATTCGCTATCGGCAACCAGCAGCACGGGCGCCATGGGCGGCGTCATCGCGATCTTGTAGGCGCGCACCGCCGATTCCGCGAAGTGCGTCAGCGAGATGGGCACATCGTCCCACTTCACGTAATCGCGGACCATCGCCGCCGCGTCCTGCACGCTGTGCGGCCACTCGCCGTAGGCCGCGTCGCGCTTGGTGACGTCCAGATTATTGCCGATCACGATATAAACCGGAACGCGGTCGCAATACGCGTTGTAGATCGCCATGGACGCATGCTGCAGCCCGACCGTGCCATGTGCGAAAATGCACAGCGGCTTGCCTTCGATCTTGGCGTAGCCGTGGGCCATGGCCACCGACGACTTCTTCGTGGCAGCAGGTAATAAATTCCGGTTTGCTGTTGCCGCCGTAGTTGATCACCGATTCATGCAGCGCGCGAAAACTGGAACCGGCCACCGAGCAGACGTACTCGATGCCCAGCGACTTGATGACGTCGACCATGAAATCCGAACCGGAGCGATCAATATTCAGGATTTCGGGTTCCGCCGGCGGGTCGGCCTCATTGGGTGGCGGCAGCACCGGCATGGCGTGCGACGGCAATTCCGCGGCCGCTGCGGGGGGCGCGGAAGCGAGAGAAGCCTCTGCACCGGCGGCCAGCGTCGCCGCCCCCGCGACTACACCCTTCAAAAAATCTCGACGTCCCGCCGGACTTTTCCTGGATTTCGCCATGGGTTTTTCCCCGCCTTAAGCAACAAATTCAATTTGGTTTTGAATCCCAACCGCAACATACGACCAACCCGGCCCGAAAGCAATCCCGGCGCCGCCGTTCGCGCGGCGGTCCCAGTTCACGAGTCCGGCGCAATCTCGACCTGCGCCGCCGCGCGCCCCTCCGGCCTCCTGGCAAGCACCGAGCAAATCAGCGCGATCACGGACAATCCGGCCGCCGCATAAAATGCCGCGCCATAATTCTTATAGCGATCAAACAGCACGCCGCCGATTGTCGGACCCAAAATCCCCGCGAATCCCCACGCCGTAAATATCAGCCCGTAGTTCGTTCCTGCGTACCGCGTGCCCCAGAAATCCGCAACGGTCGAGGGAATCACGGCAGCTTGAGACCCGTACGAGAAATAAACGAAGTAGATCAGCAGGTACAGCCATGCAACTTTCGCACCGGCCCAGTACAGCGCGGGCATGGCCAGCACGGAAATTGCCAGCACCAGCCGCAGCACGTTGAGCCGGCCCATCCAATCCGACATCCCGCCCGAAAGAATCCGTCCGGAAACGTTGCCCAGCGCTCCCACCACCAGCGCCAGCGTGGCGATCGTGGCGCTGGCGATCCCTTGATTCCTGGCGAAGGGAATCAACTGGCTGATCACCATCAGCCCCGCCGTCGATCCCAAGCCGAACGCCAACCAGATCAGATAGAACGAAGGCGTGCGCAGAACTTCGCCCGGCGTAAAGTAATTGCGCGCGGCTGCCGGATAGGATGAATCGCCGCCCCCTACGACGCGCGCGGGAGCCTCCGGATTTTTCAGGAGGAATGTTCCGGTGAGAGTCATGCACAGAAAAATTCCGCCCAGAATGACGCAGGAAGTCCGCCAGCCGAAGCGCGGGAACAAAACCAGATTCGCCAGCGGACCAAAAATAGCGGACCCGCTTCCAAATCCCGCCAGCGCCAGGCCGATTGCCAAACCCATGCGGTCGGGAAACCATTTGGCCATCACGGGAACTACAGTTCCGTATCCCAGGCCAGTACCGATGCCTCCCAGAACGCCGTAACTGAGATATAAAAAATGCAGGCTGGTCGTAAACGAAAACAGAAAAAAACTTAGCGCGAAGAGCAAACTTCCTAGGAAACATGTCCAGAACGGGCCGAAGCGGTCCTGCAGCCTGCCACCCACAAGCAGCGCGGCGGCAAACACGACTGCGGCCAGCGTAAAGACCGTGGAAGTCTGTACGCGTTGCCAGCCGAATTCATGCTCCAGCGGCGCGACAAACACGCTCCAGGCATACAGCGTGCCCATCGCCAGATTCAGCGACAGTCCGCCGGCCAGCCGCCACCAGCGGTTAATTTCCGTTCGCTGGCCGCTCGATGCAGCGGAGAGCGAAGCGTGGGGTCGCAGCGCGTTGCCGGGGATGGTGGCGCTCATGGGAGCACGTCGGTTCACGCTTTCTTGGGTTCGATTTTCGGGCCGGTCACGGTGACGGGAACCTGGCCGCGTTTGTAGATCATGATGGTGCGTTTGAATTCGATGACCACGGTGCCCTCGTGCGTGTATCCCGTGGTCTTGAAGCGCACGATGCCCACGTTGGGCCGCGACTTGGATTCGCGCTTTTCCAGGACTTCGCTCTGCGAATACACCGTGTCGCCTTCGAACACAGGATTGGGCAGGCGCACTTCGTCCCAGCCGAGATTGGCCATGGCATTCTGCGAAATGTCGGCAACGGATTGCCCGGTGACCAGAGCCAAGGTGAACGTGGAATCGACCAGCGGCTTGCCGAATTCCGTTTTCGCCGCATAGGCGCGGTCAAAGTGAATAGGATTGGTATTCTGCGTGAGCAGCGTAAACCAGATGTTGTCAGTCGCCAGCACCGTGCGTCCCAGCGGATGCCGGTAGATATCGCCGACTTCAAAATCCTCGAACACTCGTCCAGTCCAACCTTCTTTAATCGGCATAAATCCTTCCTCGATTTAAGTAGCACAGGCTTCAGCCTGTGGATTTCCATAACTCAGCCCAGGCGGAAACGGTAGGGCAGATCGTCAGCTTCTCGGGTTCACCCTCGGTTAGGTTAAGGAACCCCACAAGCTGAAGCTTGTGCTACCTAAACGATTTTCGCCCGCCGCCACTCCTCGATGGTTGTCGAATCGATTCCGATTTCACCCAGAATCGCCTCAGTATGCTGCCCCAGCGCGGGGATTTCATTCATCACCGTTTCCACCCCTTCCAAACTCACCGGCGGGAAAAGCGCCGGCAGCGTGCCGGCAGGCGAAGCGACGGTGGTCCACCGCCCACGCGCTTTCAGCTGGGGATGTTCCGCGAACTCCTGCATCGTATTAAGCCGCGCGTTGGCAATTTGCGCGGACTCCAGCCGCGCCACGATTTCCTCGGCCGTCATTTTTCCGAACACTTCGTGCATGGCCGGATCGAGCGCGGGGCGATTTGTTACGCGCAGCGCATTCGACGCGAATCGAGGATCCGCGAACAATTCGGGCCGCTGCAACACTACCTCGCAGAATTTCTTCCACTCGCGCTCGTTCTGCAACCCGAGATAAACGATTTTGCCGTCCGATCCGGTCACTGGACCGTACGGCGCAATCGTAGCGTGGTTAGCGCCCGTGCGTGGCGGCGCGCTTCCGCCGGAAGTGTAGTACGCCGCGTAGCTCATCCATTCCCCAAGCGAATCGAAAAGCGATGTCTCTATCGCCGTGCCTTCGCCCGTTTGCGCGCGCACCAGCAGCGCGGTCAGGATTCCCGAATACGCATACATGCCGCAGGAAATGTCGGCCACGGAGATGCCCACCTTGCTGGGCGTCTCGGGCGTTCCGGTGATGGAGATCAGCCCGGCCTCGGCCTGAATCAGCATGTCGTACGCTTTTTTGTCCCGGTACGGTCCCGTGGAACCATAGCCCGAAAGATTACAAATAATCAGTCGCGGATATTTTTTGCGCATCTCGGCAGTCACGAGGCCTAGTCGTTCGGTCGCGCCTGGCGCGAGGTTCTGCACGAAAATATCGGCCTTGGCCAGCAGCCGCTGCAGCACATCGGCAGCTTCCGCGCTTTTCAAATCCAGCGTCAGCGATTCCTTGGAGCGGTTCAGCCAGACAAAATGGCTGGACAATCCGCGCACCGTGGCGTCGTAGCCTCGCGCGAAATCGCCCGCGCCGGGCCGCTCGATTTTGATGACCCGCGCGCCCAGATCCGCAAGTTGCCGAGTGGCGAAGGGCGCCGCGACGGCCTGCTCCAGCGACACGACGATGATTCCTTCGAGCGGCCGCATTAATAAGACCTGGGCAGGCCCAGAACATGCTCCGCCAGATAGCTCAGAATCAGATTCGTGGAAATCGGCGCCACCTGGTACAGCCGCGTCTCGCGGAACTTTCGTTCGATGTCGTACTCCTCGGCGAAGCCGAATCCGCCGTAGGTTTGCACCGCGACGTTGGCCAGTTCCCAGGAAACGTCGGCCGCCAGCAGCTTCGCCATGTTTGCTTCCGGGCCGCATGGCTTGCCGCTGTCAAACAAACTCGCCGCGCGCGCCACCATCAACCGTGCTGCGGAAAGATTGGCATAGGCGCGGGCGATGGGGAATTGAATGCCCTGATTTTTTCCGATAGGCCGCGCGAAAACGACGCGCTCATTGGCGTATTTGCAGGTGCGATCCAGGAACCAGCGCGCGTCCCCGATACATTCCGAAGCGATCAGGATGCGCTCGGCATTCAAACTGTCGAGCAGGTAGCGGAAGCCCTGGCCCTCTTCGCCCACCAGATTTTCCGCCGGCACCTCCAGGTTGTCGAAGAAAAGTTCCGTGGTGGCGTGATTCATCATGGTCCGGATCGGGCGAATCCGCAGCCCGTGCCCGACGGCCGCGCGCAGATCCACCAGAATTGTGGACAGCCCTTCGGTCCGTTTCTTTACCTGGTCGGCCGGGGTCGTTCGGGCGATCAACAGCATCATGTCGGAATGTTCGGCGCGCGAAATCCAGATTTTCTGCCCGTTGATCACGTAGTGGTCGCCGTTGCGCACCGCCATCGTCTTCAGTTGCGTGGTGTCTGTGCCGGTGTTGGGTTCGCTGACGCCAAAGGCTTGCAGACGGAGGGAGCCATCCGCGATTTTCGGCAGGTACTGCCGCTTGTGCGCTTCCGAGCCGTGCCGCAGCAGCGTACCCATGATGTACATTTGCGCGTGGCAGGCCGCGGCGTTTCCCCCCGAAGAGTGAATCTCCTCCAGAATCGTCGACGCTTCCGTAATTCCCAGGCCCGCGCCGCCATATTCCTCGGGAATCAGCGTGGCCATGTAACCCGCGTCGGTCAGCGCGCGCACGAACTCTTCCGGATAGGCGCGCCTCTCATCCAGTTCCCGCCAGTATTTGTCCGGAAAATCCCGGCACAATTCGCGGACGGCGGCTTTCAGTTCTTCGTGAGAGTCATCGACAGAGTGGTTCGGCGCGGTCAATGGAAGGCCTCATTCTTTTTTTTCTGTGGCAAGGAACTGCGTAAACAAGGAACAGCGTAAACTCTGGCGTAAAGCATATGCAATTGCAGCCGATTTTTAAATGGTCAGCCTGCGCAAAAGCGAAAATAAATTGGTAGAGTGTCTGGATGGACCGCGACCCCAAGGAAACAATCACCCGCACGCTCGTCCATTTTTGCCGCCGGTTGGGTGCCACGGAGTTAAGCCCGGAAGTTTTCGATCGCGCCAAATACCTGCTGCTTGACTATCTGGGCGTGGCACTTGCCGGTTCGCTTGCGGAATCGTCGCAACCGCTTCACAAGATGCTGGCGCGCACGGCTGGCAGCGGCCCGTGCACAGTGCTGGGGACTTCCGCCAGCGTGCCGGCGGAATACGCCGCGCTCGCCAACGGCACCGCTGCCCACAGCGTGGAACTGGATGACACGCATCAAGCCGGTTCCATCCATCCCGGAGTGGTGATGTTTTCCGTGGGCATCGCGTTGAGCGAGTTAAATCCCAAAATTAACGCCGCCGAATTTGCCGCCGCCGTCGTGGCCGGCTACGAAGTCTCCACGCGCCTGGCGATGGCCGTGCAACCGAAATTTCACTATGCCCTGGGATTTCACCCCACGTCTACGTGCGGAGTTTTTGGCGCTGCCGTTGCCGCCGCCAAACTTCTCCGTTTGACCGAAGAGCAGATGCTCTCCGCCGTCGGAATCGCCGGCAGCATGGCCGCAGGCTCCCTGGAATTTCTGGCGGAAGGCACCTGGACCAAGCGCCTTCACCCGGGCTTGGCTGCGCAAAATGGAATCCTGGCCGCCAATCTTGCCGGCCAGGGATTTCGCGGCCCGTCGACGATTCTGGAGGGCCGCGACGGCTTTCTTCACGGCTATTCGCGCGAAGCGAAACCGGAACTCGTCACGCAAAATCTGGGCCGGGATTTTGAGATCCTGCACACGGCCGTCAAGCCCCACGCCTGCTGCCGCTACATGCAGGCGCCGATTGACGCGTTGCTGGCGCTGGCACTTGAGCATGACATCCCAGCCGCGCAGGTCGAGCGCGTGGAAATCGCCGTTCTGGAAGCAGGCTGGTCCCTCGTGTGTGAGCCTCGCGCGCGTAAAAATTCGCCGGTGAATACGGTGGACGCACAATTCTCCATGCCGTATGGCGCCGCTGTTGCTCTCCTCCATCGCCAGGCCGGGCTCGACCAATTCGCCGCCGGAAATTTTCAATCGCCCGAACTGAATGTCCTGATGGAAAAAGTGGTTTTGCGGAAAGACCCGCGCATCGAGGAAAATTTTCCGAAGGAGTGGTCCGCGATCGTGAGCGTTCTTCTGGCCGGCGGCAAGCGCTATGAGAAACACGTGCGCTTCCCGAATGGCGATCCCGAAAATCCGCTATCGTGGGACGAATTAGCGGCGAAGTTCACTTCGCTTGCCGTGCGCGCGCTGCCCAGGGAGCGCTGCAACCAAATCACCACCTGTGTAAGGGAGCTCAAGCCCTCCAGCGATCTCTCCGAGATTTGGAAGCTGGCCGCGAGCGCGGTTAAGCTGGAGTAGCACAGCGACTCTTCGCTGTGCGCCTTTGTAAACGTAGCCACAGGCGATGCTGCGGGTGACAGCAGCAAACCCGCACATCAAGAAGTCGCGGTGCGATAGAAATCCCATTCGAGGAGACACGAACCCATGCCAGGCAGGCTCAGCGGCAAAGTAGCCATCATCACCGGAGGCAACAGCGGTATCGGCGAAGCCACCGCGCATCTTTTCGCGCAGGAAGGCGCGAAAGTCAGCATCCTGGCACGCCGCGAAGCTGAGGGCCATGCCGTGGAAGCGGCCATCCGTTCGAAAGGCGGCGACGCGCTGTATATCCCATGCGACGTGATGGAGCGCGCTTCCGTCGATTCCGCCGTGGCTAAGGCCGTGGCCCACTTCGGCCGCCTCGATATCCTGATCAACAATGCCGGCGGCGGCGCCCGCGAAATGTTTCCCGACGAATCGGACGAAACCTGGGAGCGCGTCCTGCGCGTGAATCTTACTTCCTGTTTTTTTGCCTGCCGCGCGGCATGGCCGCACCTGCTGAAGGCGGGAGCCGGAGCGATCGTCAATGTTTCGTCTCTGGCAGCCGTTTCCGGAGCCAGCGAAGCCGTGCTCGAGCGTTTTCCGGTGCTGCCATCGGCGTCATATTACGCGGCGAAAGCCGGCATGGAGGGCTTCACGCGCTACCTCGCCAGTCTCGGCGGACCTCACAAGATTCGCGCCAACTGCGTGCGCCCCGGCCAGGCGCTGACCAAGCGCCTGACCACCGCCGCCGGCGAACACGTTTTTGCGCGGCACTTTGAAATCTGGCAGTTAATCAAGGGCCCCGGCTACGCTGAGGACATCGCCAACGCCATGCTGTTCCTGTCCTCGGAAGAGTCGCGCTTTATGACCGGCGAGATGATGAACGTGGACGGCGGGGCGGCGGCAAAGCTTTAAACCGGCGGATTTCGCCGCCCAGTAATGAAGGCTTCAAATCAGCCGCCGGAAAAGAATCCGGCGTTCCCGAAAACAGGTGTAGAATGCCGCTAAACACGGGCAGATCAATCAAGCCGATTCCATTTATGGAGCGCCTCATGAAAACCACGTGGATTGCAGCCGTCGCTTTTTTCGCACTTACACTTGCCGTTCCGGGCTCGCTGCGCGCGCAATCCGCGCCGGCCTTGCCGATTCCCAGCGTCGATGCCGCCACCGATTTCGCCAACGAACATGAAATGCCCGATCCGTCGGTGATGTACAAAATCGTGTTCGATATTGGCAAGACGCCCACGAAGCCAGGTGAAGTCAACCCGGGCCTGACCACCATTGCGCGGTACTACAACACGCTGGCCAAGGGCGGCGTTCCGGCCGATCATCGCAAGTTCGTGGTGGTCTTTCATCAGGAGGGTATGGAGCTGACGCTGAACAACGCCGCGTACAAAGCCCTGAAAGACGGCCATGACAATGCCAATATCGCCCTCATTCACAGCATGAAGCAGGCCGGAATCGATTTCCGCGTCTGTGGCCAGGGAGTTCTTTCCCGAAAATTCGACATGGCCAGCATCCAGCCGGACATTCAGATCGACCAGTGGGCCATGACCACGATCACCACGCTGCAACTGCGCGGCTACATCCGCGTGGCGATGTAGCGCGGACGCACCCAGCTCTCTGATTACTCAAAATTGGGCCCGCGCTAAACGGGTCCTGCACCGCGCGGTTCGCGCAGGTGACCCAGGAACGCCCGGTGCACGCGCGTCAACGATCTACCACGCAGCACAACCGCTCCAATCGTGCGTACGGCCTCGTCATCGGCTATGCGCACATACCGGCAGGACGCCCTCTTTTCGATCGCCATTTCCGGGACGATCGAAACTCCCATTCCCGCGCCCACCATGCTCAAAATGCTGCTGAACTGTCCGCTCTCGAAAACCACCTGCGGATTCAGCCGGGCCCGGTCGCAGGCCGCCACCGCCGTTTCACGAAAGCAGTGCCCGTCCCGAAGCAGCAGGAAGGCCTCCTTGCGTAGATCCTTCAGCGCGATCGATTTCCGGCCGATGAGGCGGTGCTTGTGCGGCAGCGCGGCAAACAACGGCTCGGTCAGCAAAGGAAATGATTCGAACTCATGCCCGCGGATCGGCAAGGCCAGAAGGGCCACGTCCACGCGGCTGGCGCGGAGGCGCTCCAGGAGCACCGGCGTAATTTCTTCGACCACCGTGACCTGCGCTTGCGGAAATTGCCGGGTGAAAAGCGTCAGAAGCGGCGGAAGCAGATAGGGAGCGACCGTGGGTATCACGCCGACCGACAGCGGCCCGCTGATGGAATCGCGGCGTTCCCGCACGTCGCCCTTGGCGGCCTCGAGTTCTCGGAGCACGGCGCGCGCGCGCGGCAAAAAGGCTCTTCCGAGATCCGTAAGCCGGACAGTGCGGCCCAACCGGTCAAACAGGCGCGCTCCAAGTTCCGACTCCAGTTTGAGAATTTGCTGCGATAGCGAGGGCTGCGCGACGTGGGACTGTTCGGCGGCACGGCTGAAGGAACCAGTCTCGGCGACCGCGCAGAAGTAGCGAAGCTGATGCAGTTCCATTTTCCCGAAGCCTTCCTTCCGAGCTTGTTTTGCGTCGTGGCGGCAGAACCCGTGCCCCACCCTCGTCGGCGGGGGACTCCGAACCATAGGCGCAGCCTATCCATGATAGGCGAACTATATATTGGAAGTCTAACTCGGCCGGCTCTACACTCCCTCTATCCCGGCATCGGAACGCGCCGAGGAGCGATGCCGTCCCGTTGGCCGGGCAACTGAGGAGGAACGATGGCGGAAGAGAAGAAAATTATGACCACCGACGCGGGACGTCCCGTCGGTGACAATCAGAATTCATTGACCGTGGGCCCGCGGGGCCCGGTGGTCTTCGAGGATTTCCTGCTGTTTGAAAAAATGGCTCATTTCAACCGGGAACGCATTCCCGAGCGCGTCGTGCATGCCAAGGGTTCCGGCGCCCACGGCCATTTCGTCTGCACGAGCAAGGAGATTGCTAAATACACCACGGCAAAACTCTTCAGCGCGGTGGGGAAGAAAACGCCTACCTTTTTGCGCTTCTCCACGGTGGGCGGAGAAAAGGGTTCGGCGGACACCGAACGCGACCCGCGCGGCTTTGCGCTGAAGTTCTATACCGAGGAAGGCAACTGGGACATGACCGGCAATAACACGCCGGTATTTTTCATTCGCGACCCGCTGAAATTCGGCGATTTCATCCATACCCAGAAACGCGATCCGGAAACCAATCTGAAATCGCCCACCATGATGTGGGATTTCTGGTCGCTCTCGCCGGAGTCTTTGCACCAGGTTACGATCCTGTTCTCGGATCGCGGCACTCCCGACGGCTATCGCCACATGGACGGCTTCAGCAGCCACACGTTCAGCCTGATCAACGATAAGAACGAACTCTTCTACGTGAAATGGCACTTCAAAACGAAACAGGGCATCCAGAATTTCAACGCCGATTCCGCCAACCACATGCGCGGCGTCGATCCGGATTACGCCCAGCGCGATCTGTTTAACGCCATTAAGAAGGGAGACTTTCCGAAGTGGGCCGTCTACGTGCAGATCATGCCCGAAAAGGAAGCCGACACATACCCCATCAATCCGTTCGACCTGACCAAGGTCTGGCCGCACAAGGATTATCCGTTGCAGGAAGTTGGCGAACTCGAACTGAATCGTAATCCCGATAATTATTTCGCTGAAGTCGAGCAGGCCGCGTTCGAACCGCGCAACGTCGTGCCCGGCATGGGCTTTTCTCCGGACAAAATGTTGCAGGCGCGCCTGATTTCTTATCCCGACGCGCACCGCTACCGCCTGGGTGTGAACTACGATTCGCTACCGGTCAACAGGCCGCAGTGCCCGTACCACGTCTACCACAAAGACGGATCCATGCGGTTTGACGGCAACGGAGGCAAAGAAGTGAACTACGAGCCCAATAGCTTCGGAGGGCCGACGCAGGATGCGCGCTACAGCGAGCGGCCCAAAATGGTCAGCGGGACGGTGGCACGCCACGATCATCGCAGTGACGGCGACTACTACTCGCAGCCGGGCGCGCTGTTCCGCTTGATGCCAGCCGACGCGCGGGAGCGTCTCATCAGCAACATCGTCGGTAGCCTGGGAAATGCGCCAAAGCGCATCCAGGAATTGCAGGTCAGCCATTTTTACAAGGCCGATCCTGCCTATGGAGACGGTGTAGCCAAAGGTCTGGGGCTGGACATCAAGGCCGTTATGGCATCGCAGGGAAAATCGGTAGCCGCTGATTGATGCCGCTGCGCTGACCCAAAAAAACGAGTGGGGCGGGCCTTATTGCCCGCCCCATTTGTATGAAGGTGGTTTTCGTAGCACAGCGACTCTTCGCTGTGCGCCTTTCGCAATCGTAAGTTGAAGGCGACGCGCTGTAAGCCTTCTATAACCGTTTGTGCAAGTCAGCGTACTGTACGTCCACAAACCCGCAAAGCGAAGAGTCGCTGTGCTACGCCTATGCCCGTCGATGGGGTGCAAGTTTCCAGGACTAAATACCCGTGAAATTCATTGATGAAAATTCCCGCTTCCGGTGGTCGCCGCTAGGACCGCTTCGGCGAACGCTTCTGCAGCGTCGCCAGGAGTTCCTGTGCCGAGGGCGGTGCGGTCGTCTTGCCCTCCAGCACAATCTCTTTTGCGGTCACGCCTGACTTATAGATGCGTTTGTTTCCGTCTTCGTCCGGCCGCAGCGTTGATCCCTCCAGGTACATTCCGGCGAAGAGTCCGCGTGATCGCGAGTAGGCCAGAATTTCGGCCCGGAGCGCCGCGTCTGTTGCCGCGCTGGCGTCCCGGCCTACTGGTCCGGCGGCTGCGGAGATTCCGGCCCCTAGTTTCACTTTGCTCGACAGAATGGAATTGGCCCCGCGGTCATTCATCACCAGCAGGACAAAATCCGTGGCCTGCCCACCCAGTTGCAACCCGAAGCTGCCGCCTTCCAGCGCCATCATGGTCGGCGCGCTCCAGGGACCGTTAAATTCCTTTCCGCTGCGGCAGGTCATCACGCCGCGGCCGTAACTGCCGCCAAAGACGATCGCGAAGCGCAGCACCGAGGGGATGACAATCACACATTCGGCTTTGTCCAGCAGGTCCTGTGGAATGTCGTCCGGGATGTTGAGAATTTCGGACATGACCATGCCGGCGTTTTCGATCCGGTCGGCTTCCTTCTGCTGAGCGAATGTCGGTGTGCAGAGCCATAGCGTGAGCGATGGAATGAGAACGAGCAAAGACCAAAATTTTTTCATCCGCGATCCGCCTTTCCGTTCGATATCTTCCTGAGCCGCCTTGCTTGCGGCCCGCCGCGCGCAAGCCTGTCGCAGCGCCGTCCATTCCGATCATAGCCCGTAGTCGCTTTCCTTCCAAATCGCCGGGGGCCTACCGTAAGTTCCTGATATTTATATCGTTGACACAGGCTCTCTGGCCGGAGTATATCCATGCAAATCCTTCTGCGAGGGGACTTTCTATGGCAGATCACGATGTGACCGATCCCCACTGTTCGAATTCCGAGACTTCCACGAAAATTTCCAGGCGTGACGTGATCAAAAGCGTGATCGCCACGGGCGTGGTCTCATCCACCAGCTACCTGTTTCGCGTCTCCAAGGTCTGGGCGCAGGCGTCGGCGCCGGGCTCGGTCGAGCGTCTGATCACGCTGAACGTCAACGGCCAGCAGCGCCGCGTCGACGTCATGAAGCAGGAAACGCTGGCGATGACGCTGCGCTACAAACTCGGTCTCACCGGCACCAAACTCGGCTGCGACCGGTCCGAGTGCGGCGCCTGCACCGTGCTGATCGACGATGTCCCGCACTACTCGTGCTCGGTCCTCACCCACACCGTGCGCGGCAAGAAAATCGTGACCATCGAAGGGCTGGCCGCCCGACGGCACGCTGCATCCGGTCCAGCAGGGCGTGATCGACGAACAGGGCTTCCAGTGCGCGTTCTGCATGTCCGGATTCGTGATGGCGACCGTGGGATTCCTGAAAACGAATCCCAATCCCGACGCGCACCGAACTGGCCCACGGCATTTCCGGCAACCTCTGCCGGTGCCAGGACTACGACAAGATCCTCACCGCGATGATGCGCGGCGCAGAGAACATGAGGAAGGCGTAAACATGGCTAACGCAACGTCCCCCCAACAAATTCAAATTGATCGGCAAGAATTACCACGACCGCCGACCTGGTCGCGAAGGTCACCGGCAAGGCGAAGTACGCCGAGGACTATCGCGCCGACGGCATGCTCTTCTGCAAGCTGCTGCTCAGCCCGATGCCGCACGCGCGCGTCAGCAGCATCGATCCGAGCGCGGCGCTGGCGATGCCCGGCGTCAAGGCCATTCTCACGGCGGACGATCTGCCCGCCTCCGGCCGACAGCATCACCGACGACGGCGACCGTGATCCCGGCCAATCCGCAAGCGGAACGCGGGCTGACCAACGAGCCGCTCTACCAGGGCGAGCCGATTCTCGCGGTGGCCGCCATCGACGAACTACACCGCCGCGGAAGCGATCGAGAAAATCAAATCGACTTCGAGCGCGCTGCCGTTCGTCGTCGATCCGCTGGTGAGCTTGCGTCCCGGCGGCCCGAACGCGCGAACCGAGGGCAACGTCTGGGTGCGCGCCCGCTCCGCCGCCGCACGCACCGGGCGCGACGCCGTCCGCGCCGCCGCACCTGAAGTGCATGAACTCAAATGGACCGAAGCGCAGATTTCGCCGACGCCAAGGACGGCCAGCTGCCGATGGGCAAGGCGACCGATGAATGGTCCGTCGGCGACCTCGATGCCGGCTTCAAGAACGCGGCGCTGGTTCTGGACGAAACTTTCGTCACGCCGAACACCAGCCACCAGTGCCTGGAAACCCGCACCGCGATGGCGTACTGGCAGAACGGCAAAGTCTACGTGCACTGCTCGGCACGCAGAGCACGGCGCAGACCGTTCCGGCGATCGCGCGCTGGCTGGGCATCGACCCGCCAACGTCGTGGTCATCAGCGAATACACCGGCGGCGGATTCGGCAGCAAGATCACCAGCGGACATTTCGCTGATCATTCCCGCGCTGCTGTCGAAGAAGGCCGAACGCGCCCGTGATGATGCGCATCACCCGCGAAGAAGAGCACTACATCGGCCGCGCGCGTCCCAGCCTGCACGGCCGCATGAAAGTGGGCTTCACCAAGGAAGGCAAGCATCACCGCGCTCGACATGTTCGTGATCTGCGACAACGGTCCCTACGATCACGTCAGGCGATCGCCAATATCGTCGGGCCGCATCGTATCGCTGCTGTACCAGCCCGCAGGCCATGCGCTGGCGCGGAGTGACGGTCCTGACCAACACGCCGCCGCGCAGCTCGCAGAGCCAGCCGGGCGGCATGCAGGGCATCACGCTCATGGAGCCGGTGCTGGCGAAGGCCGCGCGCAAGCTGGGCGTCGATCAGGTGGCCATCCGCCGCATCAACTGCGCCCGAAGGAAAGGCGCCGATTCGGGCCGCCGGTCGCAGGGCAAGCGCGATCACGTCACCAGCGCGTTCATCAAAGAAGCGCTCGACCGCGGCGCAGAGCTAGTTCAAGTGGGACGAGCGAAAAGCGCAGCCGGCAAGCGCAGCGGCTCGAAGGTGCGCGGCGTCGGCGTGGCGGTCAGCGCTACTCTGGCGGCTCCGATCGGCTTCGACGGCCTGTTCGTCATCAAGCCCGATGGCCGCATCTACATCCAATCCGGCATCGGCAACCTGGGCACCGAATCCGTGATCGACGTGCACCGCGTGGTCGCCGAGATTCTCGGCGTGCCGTGGGAAAAGTGCGAAATCACCTGGGGCAACACGGCGAAGAATCTGCCGTGGACCTGCCCTTCCGGCGGCAGCCAGACCACCCACGCGATGACCCGCGCGGCGCACGCCGTGGCCATGGACGCCAACGCGAAACTGCAGCAAATCGCCGCCAAAGATCTCGGCGGCAAGCCCGAAGACTACGTGGTGGCCAACGAGCGCGTTTCCGCAAGGGCGGCGGCGCGCGGAATGACGCTGGCGCAGGCCGCGCAGCGCGCCATTCAGCTCGGCGGCAGTTTACGACGGTCACGAACTGCCGCCGGACATCAACAAGTTCACGAAGGTATCGGCGACCGCCCTGGCCGGCCAGGGACTGCTGGCGGTCGCCAAGGATAATTATCCGCACGATGGCAACACGTTTTCGTTCGTCGCCGTCTTCGCCGAAGTCGAAGTCGACGTCGAGACCGGCCAGTATCACATCCTCGATTTCCTGGCGTACGCCGATGTCGGCACCGTGCTCCATCCGCGCGCGCTGGGCGGCCAGGTGCTGGGCCGCTCGATGCTGGGCATCGGTCACGCTCTCGGCCAGAAGTGGGTCTACGACCAGCATTACGGGCTGGCGCTTCGCCGGCGTTTCCATCACAACAAGCCGCCGACGATTCTGGACATTCCCGACAAGATGGCGTGGGCCGCGGTCGAAATCCCCGACCCTGAGACGCCCGTCGGCGCGCGCGGCATCGGCGAACCGCCGGTCGGCGGTGGCTGCGCGGCGATCCTGAACGCGATCTCCGACGCGCTGGGCGATGAAATTTTCCGCCGCGCGCCGGTAACAGCCGACGTGATCCTGGCATCGCTCGAAGCAGGCAAGCCGATGCAGCACCCGCTGCGTTCGAATATCTAGCACCAAGCGGAGCAAGCTTCAGCTTGCGCGGTTCAGTTTGCGCCAGCAAAAAAAGAACAATGAAACAGCACCGGCTGAAGCCGGCGCCACTGAAGAGGAGAACGGAACATGGCTGTCATTCGTGACGTAATACCCGCGTTCGAACTCTTTCAGCCCACCTCCGTGGACGACGCGCTTTCCCTGCAATCCCGCCACGGCGCGAAAGCCTGGGTGCTGGCCGGCGGGCTCGACAGTTTTGACTGGTTCAAGGACCGCATCAAGCGTCCTGAAGTGGTGATCGACCTAAGCCAGGTCCAGGAACTGCGCGGCGTGCGCCCGTCCGGTGACGGCGTGGAGATCGGCGCGATGACCACGCTGACCGAAGTCGTCCGCCATCCGATGATCCGTGCAAAATTCAGCATTTTGCCGGACGCCGCCGAAGCCGCGGCCTCGCCGCAGATCCGCAATCAAGGCACGATTGGCGGCAACGTCTCCCAGGATGCCCGTTGCTGGTATTACCGGGGCGGCTGGCCGTGCTATCGCGCCGGCGGCAACATCTGCTACGCGGACACGCCGACGGGCCTCAATCGCGAGCACGCCATCTTTGACGCCGACCGCTGCGTGGCCGTGAATCCGTCCGACACCGCGCCGGCGCTGATCGCGCTGGACGCCAAGATGGTGATTCGAACGCCCAAAGGCGAGCGCGTGGTGAACGCCGAAAATTATTTCATCGGTCCGGCCACCGACATCACCCGCATGACGATTCTGCAACCGGGGGATCTGCTGACGTCCATTCGAATCCCGTCGACTTGGGCGGGCGCGAAGTTTTATTTCGAAAAGATGCGCGATCGCGCCGTGTGGGATTTCGCGCTGGTCAACGTTGCCGCAGCCATGACCATGTCCGGCGAACAATATTCAGAGCATCCGCATGGCGGCGAACGGAGTAGCCGCGCATCCGGTGCGCCTGGCGGCCGTCGAAGCCGCCGTGGTCGGTAAGCCGCGCAACGAGGAAACCGCCGAGATGGCCGGCCAGATCGCCATCCGCGGCGCCGAACCGCTGCAATACAACGGCTTCAAAGTTCCGCTGCTGCGTAACTTGGTGAAGCGTGCCATTCGCGGCGGGCGCGGCGACGGCATAAGTAGCACAGCCGCTCCTGGCTGTGCGGTTTTGCGAGCTGCGCGAAAGAGTTCAGTGTAATCACGATCGCGAAATCCGCACAGCGAAGAGTAGCCGTGCCGGCGTTCGTGCCAGGGAACCAGGAGGAAATGTGAATATCATTCAGTGGGCCACCAGTCCGTGGGGACAGCAGGTTCCCATCCACATTTCCTGGACGCTGCTCTGGGTTTCCGCAATCGCCGGATTGCTCTTTCTGGTCGTTCACGCGCTGTACGTCGGAATCTTCGCGAAAAAAGAGGCGCATGCGGCATCGCCGGAAAGCATTTCTCCCGCGGTCGCCGCTAAAATTCCCGAACGCGTTCCGCGGCACTCCCTGAGCGCGCGCCTTTTCCATGCGATCATGGCGCTGTCCATGCTCACGCTTCTGTTCACGGCATTTCTTCCCAAGGTCGGAGTGCAGTTCGCCTGGGTCACCTACCACTGGATCGCCGGGATCGTGCTTTCAATTTCTGTTCTCTACCACATCTTTGACGCGTTCTGGTTTCAGGATTTCTGGTCCATCTGGCCGGACAAGATCGATGTGGAAGACGCGGGGAACCGCATGAAAAGTGCGCTGGGCCAGAATGCCACCGCGCCCCGCAAATTCGCCAAGTATCCGCTGGAAAACAAGCTCTATCATCTGGCAGTGATGTGCGCGGGCCTTTCGGTGATCGTTACCGGGCTGTTCATGATGAAGCGCGTGCGCACGCCGTTCTTCGAACGCAATCCGTATTTGTTCGGGGACATGACCTGGGGCTGGATGTACGTGCTTCACGGGCTCGCCGGTGTTGGCTTCGTCGCGCTGGTCATCACCCACATTTACATGGCCGTGCGTCCCGAAAAGCTGTTCATCACCAAATCGATGATCGTCGGCTGGATGAGCCGCGAGAAATATCTCGAACACCATGACCCGCGACGCTGGCCCGTCGAAGGACAGCCGCCGTCGGCCGCGCCGTCGGAATCCAAGAAAGCTCCCGCCTAAATGAATCGTGACAATGTGAGTGCACGTTGCAGCACCATCGAAGAGTGCTATGAATTCATGCTGGCTTATGCCGGCCAGGGACTTACTGGCAAGGAACATTCCCAAACCCATTCGCAGGTCCGCGAATTTCTGAATCGCGCCGTGGAGGCGCTAGCGGGATTGCCCGAAGCCTACGACCAGGCCGTGCGCCACGAAAATCTGCGGCCGGCGGATCGTTACCTGACGTTTCTCGCGGTGCTGGAAAAAGACGCGCACGATTCGCTGGCCACGATCCAGTTGGTCCTGGCTCAGCCCACGATCAGCTCGCAGTTGATCGATAATCTGAACGCTTCGATCCACCTGCGCGCGCTGCTGACGGATTTATTTCTGATTGATGAAATTTTGAAGCCGCAAGCGGCCTCGCCTGTCGAGCCGACGCGAGAGCATTGAGGAGGACCGAGCTTTAGCTCGGCCGTTCTTGCGAGTGAAAGAAGGGCTTTAGCCCCTGAGGCGTCAAGGGCTAAAGCCCTTCTTCTTTTTGCAAGCTAACGTCGGGACTAAAGTCCCGACCTCCGAAACCTGGACTCAAGGTTTCAGCAATCTCCCCGATTGAGAGGATCGCTGATCCAGTGAGGTCTGGAGCAGGCGGGCAGAGAAACTAGCTGCGCTCCAACTTCAATCCCGCCACAACATCCGCCAGCGCCGTTCCCAGTGCCACATGCTGATCCGCATCCAGATGAATCCCGTCCACGCGGCTGCTGGCCGTCACGCTCCCGGCGTCAAAGAAGTGGCAGCCAAGTTCGGAACAGATTTCGCGATACGCTTCGCCCAGTCCAATACACCGTTTCTCCGCGCCGGAAAATTTGTCGGCCAGCGGCCCCTTCGGCATGGAAATCAGCGGCGGGCAGACCACCAGGATTTCGGGAGTCGGCATCCCCGGCTCAATCGGCGCCTTGCGAATTTCGTTCACCAGCGTGGCGACGCCCTGCGCCGCCGACCACGCATTGTTGTACGGGTGAGAAAACTGAAAATCGTTTGTGCCCAGCATCAGAATCACCAACGCCAGCGGCGAATGAATTTCCATGCGCTGCGCGAGTCCTGTCGAGCCGTTGCGCCCCGGCTTGAAGGGATCCTCCCAAACCGTGCGCCTGCCGTTCAGGCAGTCCTCCGTGACGCGCACATCGAGGCGCTGCGCTCGCAACCGGTTTTCGAGAATTCCCGGCCAACGCTCGGCAAAAGAAAATCGCCGCCGCGTGTTCGGAATAATTCCCCAGCTGAGCGAATCGCCGTAAACAAAAATGTGATGCAAATGGGTCTCCGCATAAAAGGACTTTACACGAGAAAAACTAAGTCGCCTGTGGCGCATGCTTTAGCTTGCGCGGTTCCTTCGAAGTCGTTGCCGCTTGCGGCGACGAGCCGGCGCAAGCTGAAGCATGCGCCACATCACATCCTCAGCTACCGAATCGTCGTCTCCTGCCGGTGAAACAACTGCCAGCGTCCGTCTCGATTCACCCAAACGCGAATCACGTGGTAGGGAGGTTCGCCCACCGGCTGATGATCGGCCAGAATAATCGCCGCATTTCCGAACACGAACGCCTCGCCGCGCAGCATTTTCGGCAAAACCACGCGGTTGGTTACCACGCCAATCTGTCCCACGCGCGCCGCTTTGGTGTCCGGCGTTCCCGCGTACTGCCGCCCGATTCCCACGAACTCATCGGCCACGTGGTCCGCCCAGGTTTTTGGGTCATGCGAAGTCACCGCCGTTTCCACGGCCTGGTAGGCGCTGAAAACGTCCTTCTCACCTTGCGTTTTGGGGGAAACGGGAAGCGTGCGGCATGGATTTTCGCAATCGACCGGAGCCGCTGCGTCTTTGGCGGGCGCAGCAGGTGGAGCAGCCGGCGCCTTCGCCAGAATGGCCGTGTCCTGATGCGTGAGCAGCCGCCAGCCGGCTGGCCGCTTCACCCACACGCGCGCGAAAAATGTATTTGTGTGTCCCGCGCTTTTCCCGGTGCCGGTGACGACTGCGAGCTGCCCGTAGTCGCGCGCCTTCAGATCGGAATAGCCGATAGCTCCTTCCGACGCGCCGCTCGAAACGTCTTTGAGGAATTGCGCGGCCTTGCGCGTTTTACCGGATTCGTTCGTCCACGTGAATTGGGAATCGAGGAGCATCCCCGCGGCCTTTTCATTTTTGCCGGCGATAGCGGACTGCAATGCTTGATCGGCCTTAAGCACCGCGGCCTCGCTGCCTTCCGCAGCGAGCACTTCTCTCTGGCCAGCCGTGCCTGCCGCCCATGCGACCATGCCGGCGAGAATGCAACTCGCGAAGAGCCGCTTCATGTTCACCTCCCAGGTGGCCCACTTATACACTCAACTCAATTCCCGCCGCAGCAATTTATTCTTCCGGGCGAACCCTGGCTGTCGCCCGCACGATTTGGCAGCCGCATCTGGCAGCCGCATCAATTGACACCGCCCGATTGCCGCCATAGCATGCCGCGTACAAGCTCTCGATCACCGAACGAACAGCGCATTGGAGGGAGTTCCACTTATGCTGGCACCCGCGAACCGCCGCGCCTTTGCAACGCTGATAGTTCTGATCTTTCTCGCAGCGTTTGAGGCGGCCATTACTTCCGTTGCTGCCCACGCCCAGGAAACCGCCCCGATGGGCCACAACCAGACGCAGCCTCCGCCACTCGTTCAGGCGGACAAAACGATCAAAGTCTCCGAACACGTCTACGTGATCCCGGACGGCCGCGTGAATCTGGTGCCGAACATCGGGATCATTGTCGGCACGCACGCGTCGCTGGTCGTGGACGCGGGCATGGGGCCGCGCAACGGACAAACCGTGTTGCACGAACTTGCCAAGGTCAGCAAAAACACGGAGCTGTATTTCACGACTACACATTTTCATCCCGAACACATGACTGGCGTCCAGGCCTTTCCCGCAAACACGATTGTGATTCGTCCCGAGATGCAGCAGGAGGAAGTTGACAAAAAGCAGCCGGAGTTCATTCGCAATTTCAGCCGCCGGACAGCGGGCCTGAAAGCGCTGTTGCAGGACGTCACGCCACGCCCGCCGGACATTCTTTTCGATCGCGAAGCAACGATCGACCTTGGCGGCGTCACGGTCAGGCTGTTGTGGCTGGGGCCTGCGCACACGCGGGGCGATACTTTCGCTTTCGTGGAGGAAGACGGCGTCCTCTTCACGGGAGACGTCGTCATCAATCGCTTTTATCCGATTTTCCCGGACAAGGACGCCAGCGCCAAAAACTGGCTGGCGATTCTGGATCAACTGGACCAACTTCATCCGCGGACAATCGCCCCCGGCCACGGCGAAGTGGGCGACGCAAAGCTGATTGGTATCGAGCGCGATTACTTGAAGGGCATACAATCACGCACCGCGTGAGCTTAAGGCGCAGGGGATGTCCGCCGAAGAAGCGGCCAAGCTGCTGACTCCGGAATTCCGCAAAAAATATCCCGACTGGGAAAATCCCGGCTGGATCGCGGACGCCGTAGAAAGATGCTACGCGGAAGCCCAGTAGTGGCGCCGGCTTCAGCCGGCGGATGTCCAATTAATTTTTACAGGCGCGCGAATTTTGAGTGCGCGAATTGAGCAGAGCAAAATCCAAGCTGCCTATGGCATAGGCAGTCGCGCCGTATCCGCAGGCCGGATGTGCTGATCGAAAGCATTCAGCAGCACAGTGGTCGCCGCGTAATCTCCCATCAGCGACACATAGTTGACCATCCCCTGTTTTCCGAACAAACGCATCGCGTGAGCCGCCACGTCCGAATCCACGCGATGCTTGCCCACGGCTCCGCGCGCCAGCTGAATGATCACCGCATCTTTTTCCGCCAGGCCATCAAGCGGCTTGCGGTAGCGCACCACGTCGATAACTTCCGGCGGCACTCCGGCCTTTAAGGCTTGCGGCTCGTGCGCCGTCCACACATACAGACAATCGTTTTCGCGCGCCGTGGCCAGGATCATTAATTGAATGAGGCGCGGATCGAGCCCCGCCTTGTATCGCAGGTAATCGTTCACCGCGCCCATATGTTCGGCAAGCGCGTCGCTGTAGAGCCGGATCGGCGACGGGCCGTATGCGTCCAGCGTTCCGCGCGCGTCGAATAATTTTTTCCCGGCATCGTCCAGCTCATCGCGTTTGATGGCCGGCAAGCGGTTGCCGGTCTCCGCGAAAATATCTTTGTGAAGGTTCGCCGATGGAGATGATGCCGGCGCCGCGGCGGATTTCGCCGGCTCTTGCCTGGCAAGTAGTCGCAGCGAATGTCCGGCGGCCAGGCCCATCCCCGCGAGTATCAGTCCCGGCAGAATTTGAGTGCGCGTCACGCCTTCCTCCGATCGATTTGCAATTGAAAAGGTCAGTTCGCCGGCGGCCACGCGTGGCAGGTGGAGCAGACCGTCGGGGCGCCGTGCTCTTTGTGGCAGTTCAGGCAAACGCCCATGGTCGTGACGCTGGTCGCTTCGGACATACGATCCATCTGCGCGACATTTCCGTGGCACATCTGGCATTTCATTCCGGCGTCAAGATGTTTTCGATGCGTCCAGGTAACGCCGGGAAGAACGGAGTACACGCGCACCCACGGAATCGGCTGGCGCGATTTTGAAAACGAAGCCAATTTCTGAATCGCGGGTTTGTTGGTGGCGATCGTGGCGTGGCAGGACATGCAGGTGCTCGTCGCAGGAAACGTCATCAGCGCCCCGGGCGCGGGATTGGTGTGGCACGTGGAGCAGGGCAGGTCCAGGGCCAGGTGCGTTTTGTGGCTGTAGGGAATCGGCTGATCGGGAGGCGCATGCGGCGCGGTATTTTCAGGCACTTCCAGCTTCGCGTCAGTCTGCCCGGCGGAAGTCTGCGCGAAAGAGTTGCGCGCCGCAATAAAAAGAAATGCGAACAGAGCCGAGAGCAGCGCCACGACGCTGATTTTCCCAATCCCTCTCAAAAGTTCACCTCCCCGGCAGTTCAGGAACTTTAGCCCTCGAAGTTCCGCAAAGCTTGTCGCCGAAGAATCGTTTTGTCAATGCAGTTCAGGATTTCGCATCACACGCTGCGGAAACACTGAAAACGCTGTCATTCTGAGCGCTCGCACCGAGGACTCGCGCCGAGGCGCAGCGAAGAATCTCTCTGGGTTTCTTTGTTTGCGTTTAGATCGAAGAGAGATTCTTCGCTTCGCTCAGAATGACAAAACGACGTACGTTTCCGTCGAGCAGTTATGCTTTCCGCGTTTGACGCTCCAATCCGGCGGCGCAAATCCTGTGCCACTGCGGATGAACCGTCGTATCATTGCGCCGCCGACGCGGCGCCCGAATTGCCCCGCGCGGTTTCCGGACAGGAGGAGAAATGCGCTATTCATCGATTCACGCAATCCAGGCAATCGCGCTCTGCCTCCTGTTGTCCGCGCCGGTCGCCGCGAAACCTCAGCACGATCCACCTGCTGTCTCAGCCGAGGATTCCGCCGCAATCACCCAGCTCTGCGCCGATTTTTCCGCCGGCTTCTCCCGGCATGACGCGCAAGCAGTCGCCGCGACGTTCTCCGAAGACGCGGACTTCACCAACATGCGTGGAAACCATGGCCGCGGCCGCGCCGAGATTGAAAAATGGTTTGCGGCCCTTTTCCGCGGCACCTTGAAAGATGCCGTCCGCACGGACACGGTGAGAAGCATCCGCCTTTTTTCTCCGGAACTCGCCGCGGTCGATGCGGACTCTGTGATACACGGAACGAGAGCGCCGGACGGTTCCGAACTCCCCGCGCGCAACGGCCTGATGGCGTTGCTGGCGATCAAACAGAAAGGCCGCTGGCGAATCGCAACTTTTCACGAAGAGGAATATCCGCCAGCGCGCGCGGCTACCACCGAGAAGAATTAGTTTCCGTCGGAGCCAGGCACGATTTCCTCAGCAGGTTCCTTCTCGGGTTTTCGCGACATCGAAATATTCTGGTAGGGCACGGCCTTCAGCCGTGCCGCAAAGCGCGCGCGGGAAGGGCGGCTTCACAAGCTGCGGAGAAAATACAAACTTGTCATTCTGAGCGCAGCGAAGAATCTCTCTTCGATTTCAGTGCGTGCAAGGACACCCGGAGAGATTCTTCGCTGCGCTCGAGAATGACAACAAGAGCTGGTTCTTCCGCAACCTCGCCAGCCAATGGCATGTTCCTCACCCCGATATAATCCTGTACACGCATTCCTAGAGCCCGCCTGAAGGCGGGCATTTGTGCGCCTTGAAGCTGCCCCGGAAGGTAGGCCCTGCAAGAGTCACCATCAAGCTCACCGCCCCGCCAATCCTGCATGCCGCTTAAGCTAAACCCAACTATATCAGTGGTCTGGCGTCCGCAAAACGGGAGACTTGACGCCTGAGGTACTACCCCGTATATAGTAATACCTAGCCAGCGTCCAGGGATCTGATTCTGGTGTCCTCTCCGGTTTCCTTTTGCCAGCTCTGCCCCCGAAGGGGTGGTTTACTCGGAAGGTCCCGTAAGGTATGTCGGATACGCATCGGAACCCGCCGTCGAGGGAGCAGATTGAGGAACGCGCCCACCGGAGATTTGTCGAGCGCGGCTCCGTAAGCCAGGATCCTTTGCAGGACTGGCTGGCGGCGGAAAGAGAACTGATCGCGGAAGCCGAAGCGGCAGTGGAATCTGAAACGGCAGTGGAATCAGAAACACGGTCTGAACAAGAAACATCCCTAAGTTTAGAAGAAGAAAAAAAACCTGCACCGGCGTCGTCCCCCGACGGTCAGCAGCCCAGGTGCAAACCCATGCTTGTTGATTTTTTCGGCCTGCGAGAACAGCCTTTCGGCGTCACTCCGGATCCGGCTTACCTCTATTCCAGCAAAACTCATTCGGACGCGCTCGCGTCGCTTTCCATGGGCATTACCGACACGCGAGGTTTTCTGACGCTCATCGCCGAGCCGGGCATGGGCAAGACCACGCTCCTTTACCAGATGCTCGAGCAGTTGCAGGATTCGGCGCGCGCCGTGCTCATTTTTCAATCCGAATGTACCTCGCGCGAATTCATCGAATATATTTTGCATGACCTCGGCGTGGACGTCACCGGCATGGGCCTGGTCGCCATGCACGGCAAGCTCAACGAAATCCTGTTTGAAGAATTGATGAAAGGGAAGCGCTTCGTGCTGGTGGTGGACGAGGCGCAAAACCTCGCGGATTCCGTTCTGGAAACCGTGCGCATGCTTTCCAATTTTGAAACGCACAATGCCAAGCTGCTGCAAATCGTGCTGGCCGGGCAGCCGGCACTGGCCGGGAAACTTGCGCAGCCGAAGATGTCGCAGTTGCGCCAGCGCGTCTCGGTGCTGGCCACGCTGCAGCCCTTCACTCCGGAGGACACGCGCCTGTACATCGAGCATCGCCTGCGCGTGGCGGGATTCACGGGCGAGTCTCTGTTTGAGCCCGCGTCCATTCGCCTGATCGCGCGGCAGAGCAAGGGCATCCCCCGCAACATCAACAATCTTTGCTACAACTCCATGGTCCTGTCCTACAGCCGCAGGCGCCGCATCATCACTCCGGAGGTCGTTCAGGAAGTGATCGAAGCGCTGGATCTCGAGGCGCTCTTTCCGCCAGAATCAGCCTTCGCTGCGACAGTGGCCGGAGAACTTTCGACGGCTGCGACGGTTTCGGTTGCTCCGTCTACGGCATCATCGAACGCGACTGTTTCCAGCGCTCCGGCTTCAGGCGCGCCAGTTTCGAGTCCATCCGTTTCAGCCCATCCAGCGCCCGGCGCTTCGGGGAACGGTGCATCCGCGCCCACTGCTTCCGCGTCGGGCGTGGCGGCGCCTGACGCATTCAAGTCCGGCGCTTCAAAATCGAGCGCAGCCGCTTCCATCGGATCCGTAATCTCCCCCTCAGTCCCAGCTGCTGCCGCGTCCGCAAAAACATCCGCGCCGCGGGTCGCCACCGTGCCGCCGCCCGCAGCGCGCAAGGATCCGCCCTCGAAATCTTCGCTGACGTACACTGGGGACGCGACGAACCGCTTCTTGAAATGGTCGGGTCGCTCTGCCGCCGTGGCCGCGGCTCTACTGAGCGGCAGCTTGTTTCTGACCATCCTCCTCGGCCGTGCCGAATCGCGCCAGGCATTGACGCGCGGCATGTTCGATCACGCGTCGAGTGAATTGGGCGACGCGTTGCCTGTGGCCACTACGAATGCCGCGCCCTCGTTGTACGACGCCAGCCCGCAGGACACCGGAAACGGCCAGGTGCTGACGGTCGCCGCCGGCGCGCAGCAGTCCCTGAAAGATCTGAGCATGCGTTACGTGGGCCGTTTCGACGGCAATCTGGAAAAGCAAATCATCGGTCTCAATCCCGGCCTCCAGGATCCCAACCATCTTGAAGCGGGCCAGCTCGTCCGCATCCCCTTGCCTCCCGGAGCCCTGCGCCAGGTAAATGACACCGCCGCGGACACGGGCGATACAAGTTCGGGCAAGTCCGGAAGCCTCTTCGCCCGGCTCACCGCCATGCTTCGCGATCGAAAATAACGGCCGCCCGCCGCAGGGAAATCCCAACCGCCTCCGAATTTATTTTCGCCGCACGGAAAGTCGCGGTTGAAGAAACAGCGGAGTGTGCTGTAAGCTGTTGGGACGCGGTAATCATAGATATGCGCCCGTAGCTCAGCTGGATAGAGCGTCTGGCTACGAACCAGAAGGTCGGGAGTTCGAATCTCTCCGGGCGCACCACTTTTCCTTATAAAACGCTGGTTTTTGTTCAAGGTCAGAGGTCGTTGGGTTTTCGTTTTACCGACGTTTTACTTTCGGAGAGGGAGAGGAGAAATCACTTTGAGCCAGTCGGTGCTGGTGCTGGCAGTCCCACATCCCCTTCAAGGGCCGAATTTTCAGGACTACGTGCAAGACATCTACTACTCGAATTTGGTAAAAGGGATCGTTCCTCAGGTAGATTTCATCTTCGAGGAAGCGGCAGGACGTGGGCCGTCGATTGCCGAGGAGCTGGCGAATAAGACTCATGGGCCGGGTCACTATCTGGATTTTGATCCCCCACCCGCCGAGCGGCCCAAGTTTGGAATCCCGGAAAGCCTTACAGGTTTTTTTCCGATCTATCCGTACGATTCTGTCGCATGCAATACCACAGATGTCGATGGGCAAGAGCTGCGAGAAGCTTTTTGGCTTCAGAGAATACGAGAGACGCAATTTGAAAAAGGCCTCGCGATCGTTGGACTCGCTCACAACCTCAGTTTCGCGTTCAGACTTCAAGCGGCTGGAGTGAGCGTCACCGACGCGTATACCTACACTCCGTACAACAAACTCTGCACGTTGAAACACGCCTAGTCCTTCTGCCCCCTGTTGCCGCGAAGTTTCAGCTTCGGCTCGCTCCGGAGCGAGCCGTTATTTGCGCCGTCGTACTCGGACACTTCGCCCCCCAAAATAGCGGTCGAGGTGTCCGATACAATTTCGGCGGGTGGCGCATCCTCGCCGGAGCTCCAATCCCATTGACATTTTGTCGCTGCTGGATGATACCACTTGCTATACGTCATCCATGAGGCAATGGTTTTGCCTTTTCCGTCGCCTTTGCGTTTCCGGGTGGCCGACCCTCCTGCCTTTGGAGGGTCGGGGTTTTGACTTTCGCTTCCTTCTTTCGGACTCCAGCTCATCCGCCCTTAGGGTCGCCGGCACCTTCACTCCATTACCCGTACCTGCAACCGTCAGCGGCCGCTGCTGCTCTCGGTCCGCGACTGCCAGGCGTTCGCGCAATGCTCGCCGAGACCTGCGACCGCAACGCGTTTTCGCTGCTGGGCTATGTCGTCATGCCAGAACGCGTTCATACCCATGGGAGAACCATCTAAAGGAACGCCGCGGCGCAGCCTGTCCCTAAGTACAAGTGCCATTTTCGAACTTTTCCACAGATCTGTGATTTGCATGATTTGCAGCTCTCAGGGAATCATGGTATTTTTGAATCACCCACCCTGTATGTGCGGCCCGTCCCGGACGGGTGCACAGCTAAGCCATATAACAAAACCTGCTTCGAGAGTACCCAACGACGAGATGATCCGTGCGTCCTGTCGCACGTTATTGGCGCACCGGCGCAGTGTGTTCTTGTGGCACCCGGCCACTAGACGTTCATCTTAACTTGGGAAGGTGACCATGAAGTTCCCGTCTTTCACCCGGCAAACGTTTGCCTGTTGTTTCCTTTTGTTACTTGCCGCCGCGTTCCTCGCCGAATCCGCATCCGCTCAAACCAAACCCAACATCATGACGTGGGGAGAAAATATTTCTTCCTGGAACACGGCGCTGGGCGTGACCGCGATGCGCGAAGGTTGCTCGATCTACCCGTCGCAGTGCGAGCCGTGGCTGGACAATGTTGCCAACATTGCGGGCGCCAGCAAGTACTACGTGTCTTTTCCTTTCGATACCGCCAATTCGGTGAGTTGGGCCAAGGAGTACAGCACGCTGAGCCTGTCCCACAAAATGATGGTCGAAGTCGGCTTTGACGATTTCGTGAACCAGATTGAAAACGACCAGGCGGCCGGCACTTTGCCGAACCCGGCTTCGTTCGTAAGCAGCGTGATCGCCGCCGCCAAGTCTGCCAATCCGAATCTGGGCTTTGGCGTGACGATCTACGAGGATTCGCTGACCCACACCACTCTGACGAATGCCGTGTTACCCGCTGCGTTGCGCGCGGAAATTAACTATGTGCATCTCTACGTTCACTACCGCGAGGACGCCCCGAACTACGCATCCTATGTGGCTACGGCGAAATCCATTTTTCCCAACGCCAAGATTATTGCCGGGGCATATCCGTACGACCGAATGGACTATCTGCCCTGCGCGTACAAAGGCACGGTCCACTGCACCTGGTCGCAGGAGCAGTCTCTGTACCAGGAATTGCTGCAAAGTCAGGCGAGCATGGTCAAGCAGGGGACGGTCTACGGATTGGAATTTTTCTTTGGTTATTTCGGCGACCCTCAGGATTGGCCGACCTGGACAAGCAGTACCCGCATCTGCGCCCCGACCAGGCTGTCGCAATGCTACGAAAACTCGCAAGTGCTGCAAAATATCTCCCTGGACGTCCTGCGGGCCACGTTCACCGGCACCGTTTCCTTGTCCAGCACCTCTGTTTCCATGGGCAGCGAATTGGTGAATCAATTGAGCAGCCCCAAAGTCGTGACCTTGAAAAACGCAGGCACCGGACCGCTCGCGATCAGCAACATTGGAGTCGGGGGGCTGAACAGCGCGGACTTCCCGCTGACCAAGACCTGCTCCACGACCCTTGCTACCGGGGCAAGCTGCACGATATCCGTTTCTTTCAAGCCGCTCGCAACAGGCGTTCGCGACGCCCAAATCGTCATTACCGACGGTGCTGGAACTCAGTATGTGACGCTGACTGGAACCGGACTCTCTGCTTCATCCGGAACGCCGGGGGTATCCCTGGCCCACACCTCCGTGTATATGGGCAGCGAATACGTCAATACGTTGAGCACGCCGTTCTCGCTCGTGATGACCAACAGCGGCACGGGTTCGCTATCGATCAGCAGCATCTCGGTGGCGGGCACGAATGCCACCAACTTCCCCTTGAGCGAAAATTGCCCTACGGCTCTGGCAGCCGGCTCAAAATGCACGCTGACGATTTACTTTAAGCCGAGCGCAACCGGCACTCGCACAGGCAGCATTGTGATCAAGGACAACGCCGGCACCGGCTCCCAGACCGTAGCCCTGACCGGGACCGGGCTATCTGCTGGAACACCCGCCGTATCCTTGGCCCACACCTCGGTGTATATGGGCAGCGAACACGTCAATACATTGAGCACGCCGTTCTTGCTGGTCATGACCAACAGCGGCACCGGTTCGCTATCGATCGGCAGCATCTCGGTGGCGGGCACGAACGCCTCCGACTTCCCCTTGAGCGAAAATTGCCCAACGACTCTCGCAGCCGGCTCAAAATGCACACTGACGATTTACTTTAAGCCGACCGCAACCGGCACTCGCACAGGCACCGTCGTGATCAAGGACAACGCTGGCACCGGTTCCCAGACCGTAGCTTTAACCGGGTCTGCCATACCGTAGAGTCGTTGAAAAAATCAAAGGCCGGCTCTGAGCGCCGAGTATGAAGATGACGGCGCCGATTTTCGTGCTCACGACTTGCGGTCAGCGGGGCAAAAGCCGTGGGGTGGATGCCAAATTCAATTGGGCATCCACTCTGCGGCAAGCCCGCCGCGAAATCGGATAGGGAATGAGACTTGAGGAGGCAATCGACGGCGGACCGGTTCTCTGCTGCCGCTTCTAGGCGGATGAAGAGGGGCCTTCGCCCAACAGGATTTCGCTACCTACAGGGTGTCGCAATCTAGACCCCGCCCTTGAAAACTCTCAACGGCGGGGCACACGAAAACTACTCTCACCCGAAAATTCAAAATCGCGTCAAACGCGTCGACGCACTCCCTAGATCCGAATGAGTTTGTTGGCCACCGGGTCGAGGGAAAGTCAAAACCCAGCCCCTTCGGAAACCGCGAAGGGTCTGCCACCCGGAACACCGAAACCTGTTACTCGGCGTTGATGGACTTGAGTGGTATTACCCGGGTGGAATGCACCATCGCTACAAATATTCGAGCAAGGGTGTGCCACCCGCCAAATAGAATTCGCCAATCGGCTACATAGATAATTCAATATAATGGTTGAAGGTGGTGGGGAGGATGGATTCCGGTGACATCTTATTGGGCTTGGTGGGGATGCTGGGCGGCTTGGGTCGCTTACGATGGATATCGCCGTCGCGCCGGAGCAATGACAGGTCTCTGGGTTTTGGGGACGTGTGTAATCGGACCGATTACGCTTCCTCTATACTTTGCCAAAAGGCCGCTTATGCCCGGACAGCAGAGAATAGGCGGATTCGGATGGAACGTACTCAAGAACTTCGCAATTATTTGGACGCTGACAATGATCTATGTGGTCATCGCAGGGATGAACGAAGTAGAGAAGCTGCTCTCAGCATCCCGAAGCGAAGCCGAAACTGTTGATTTGAGAATTGGGACGGTACAAGAACTGTTTCACCTCGGGGTTCTGTGGTTCATACCAACTGCTGTCGCGCTACTCCTTGGATTCTTCTGAAAAACGATTCAATCATCGATGCGAAGTCGAAGTGCTAGACGATGGAAACTACGTAGTAGTACCCGGAAGTGTTCGATCTTTGTGTGATAAACACCAAACCAGTTGACTCCAAAGCCCATCTATTCGCGCCGCGTTACGCTCGTGATCTGGTCGGCGGCCTTTTTCGTCGTAGCTATTGGGCCTATTTGCGTATCGGTTTCGCGGGTGGCCCATCCTTTGAGGCGGATTTGAATTCCCGGGTGGCAGACCCTCTCGTCTTCAGAGGGTCTGGGCCTTGGCTCTTCTCATACGACCACAACTCAGTTGACTGCAAGAACGCGCCGCGACCCGAAACAATTGCAACGCGAAGAACGCCGTGCAACATTGTTCCCGATGGGAGTAATCAAAAAGCAATCCATCGTCGCGCTCGTTGTGCTTCTGCTGATTCCCGTGGTCTGGATTCTCGGGGGATTGGTGTTCAGCGCGATCCATCCCGAAAGTGCGGCGGGCCATCCGGACTACTCGCGGAACTTTCACCTCCTTAGCGTTGCGAAAATTTCATCACTCTGGGTAGCGGCCGGCGTGGTGGCGATCCTGTGGCTGGCGGCTTGCTTCCTGGTGATCCGGTCCAAAGAGCGATCGCTGCTGTGGATGTTTCTCGTGGCGTTCGGGCCGTTCGGGTTTGCCGTTTTGGCGATGCTGAATGACGGCGCGCCCATGGCAACCGACCGCTATGCGCGTTTTGTGCGCGGCTTGAACCGGTTTGCCCGAGTGGGCTACGAAGCGTGCGTGTTTGTTCTGATCTGGATGGTCGCGTACGGGTGCATGCTTCTGAAAAGCAGCTTGTCCATACTTTATGAGTCAGCCGCCGCCGGAATGTCCATCGCGCAGGTCATCGATATTCGGAATGCCTCGTCCGGAATGTGGGCATTTGCCGAGGGCAACGAAGTGATGTACATGGTCGCGGTGCTCTATCTAATGGTGCCGATCGTTTTTAACCTCCTGAGCCGCGTGCTGCCAGAAAACGCGGCGGCAGACGCGCGTTGAGAATTTCTTGCATTTCCTCTTCGAGGCTGCCTCACACGTGGCCGGAAAATCGAAAAGAATCGCGGAGCAGGGGCTGAAGCCCGCGCTTCATCACGGCTTGCGTCGAGGCTAGAGCCGCGATCTCCGAATTCGGGTGCCTCCGATGGATTTTCAAATATAGACTTCGCGGATTTCCACAAATGATCTTTGTGGGTCGCGGCTTCACAGGCTACGGAAAAACTCAACACGTTGTCATTCTGAGCGAAGCGAAGAATCCCTCTTTGTTCTTTTGCTCGCACTTAGATCGAAGAGAGATTCTTCGCTCCGCTCAGAATGACAAAAAGATGTAGTTTTTCCGCAGCCTATTCAGCCGCGACATCACAGCGGCGAGAATGAGGATTTTAGTCCCTGAAGTCGCCTTAGATGCCGCCCCCCTACTGCCCCACCCTCCGTAGCATTCTAGGCACCGTCAGCCCCTGCACAAAAATGGAGAACGCCACTACTCCGAAAGTGACCGTGAGTATTTCTTCGCGCCGCGGAATTGCATCAGGAAGCCCGAGAGCCAGCGCCAGGGCCAGCGCGCCGCGCAATCCGCCCCACACCAGGACGTGCTGGTTCGGAAAGCTCACGCGCGAGGCGGAACGCGCAAATGGCAAAAGCGTGACGTAGACGGCAGCCGCCCGTCCGGCGAGGACCAGCAGAATTGCCAGGACAACCGTTTCCCAGATCGACGCAATGTTGCCGCGCGAGGCGTTCATGCCGATCAGCAGAAAAACAAATGAGTTCGCCAGAAAAGCCGCGTACTCCCAAAACGAATTAATCGCGTCTTTTCCTTTTTCAGAAAGCGTTCCCAGCGCGCCAACATTTCCGAGAATCACTCCGGCCGTCAACGTCGCCAGGACGCCCGAAAAGCGAAAATGTTCCGCCAGCAGAAACGATCCGTAAGCAGCCGCTGTGGTGAGCGTGGTTTCCACCAGGTGATCGTTCGTGCGGCCGGCCAGCAACAGCGCCAGCGCGGCCACGGCCGCCCCGCAAAGCAATCCTCCTCCGACGGTCAGCAGCAAGGTGAGAACGAGCCCAGCCGGAGTGAGCGCCTGTCCTGCGACGAACGCGCCCGCAACCGCGAAGGCCACTGCCGCGGTGCCGTCATTAAAAAGGCTCTCAGCTTCAATCAGGAATCGCAGCCGCCCGCGAACGCCAATTTCCTTGAATGTCGCGATCACAGACACCGGATCGGTGGCCGCAATCAGAATGCTGAAAAGCAACGCGCTCGGCCATTCCCATTTCACCAGGTAGCGCATGCCGAGCGCCGTGACGCCCGCGGACAGCAGCACACCGACCGTGGCCAGCGCCAGAATCACCGCCAGGTCTTTCCGCAATTCCTGCCAATGGATGTACAGCGCCGCCTCAAAAATCAAGGGCGGCAGAAGCACGGTGAACAGCAGGTCCCGCGAAAATTGCACCGGGGGAAAGGGCGAGATGCGGGAGAGAGCGAGGCCCGCGATTACGAGGCCGACACTGTAGGGCAGGCGGAAGCGCCGGGCCACCATCGCCACGACGGCCGCGATCAACAGCAGGAGCGCGATTTTTTCGATGCCCAATTCCATGGCCTATCCGCCAGTCGTCTGCAAAATCAGAACCACAAGACAATAACGCAAGCCATTGAAGTTTTGTCCAGGAATCGAATGTTCGGGCCGCCTCGCGGCGGTTTTACCCCGGTGTTGCACGGGTTTTTCTGCCTACAAATCTGCGTGTCTGGCTTGTTCATCGGCGTCTTTTGAGCATATGATCCTCAGACAATTTCTCGCGGCGGGAGGATTCGAATGGCCAGCAGGTTGAAAAGAGGGCGGTGCGGGTGCGCGCGGATCACGGGTTGCCTGCTCGCGATTCTCGCGTTCGAAGCGGCGGCGCGCGCGCAGGACGGGACGCTCAGCGTCACGGTGGCGGGGCAGTCCATGATTCGTTCCGACCTTCGCGTTCACAATCCGGGCGCGGTGGCCGCGCTTTCGCCGCTGCTGAAAGCGGACGTGGTGGTCACCAACTTTGAGGCCACCGTGCTGGAGAAGGACCAGTCGCCGCTGGAGGGCCGGTTCGTCTCTCCGCCCGAAGCGTTTGACGCGCTGATGGATCTGGGCTTTAACCTGGTGGCGCTGTCCGACAATCATTCGTTTGACCTGAAAGTGCGCGGGATTCAAAACACGCTGCGCGCCGTGAAAAGCCGCAACCTGGCGCATGCCGGGATCGGCGAAAATCTGGACGAAGCTTCCGCGCCCGGTTACCTGCACACGCCGCACGGCACGGTTGCGCTCGTGGCTCTGGCTTCCGGCCTGATCGCCGAGGGCGGATCGGCCACTGCCGCGCGCCCCGGAGTCAATGAATTGCGGATTGAAGCCGGCGGCAAGCCGAATGAGTCCACCACCCTGTTGCCGCCCGAGCCCGGCAATCAGCCCAACGCCGAGGACCACGACCGAATTCTGAATCGCATTCGAGAGGCTCGCCAGCACGCGGACCTGGTCATCGTCTACGAACACAATCACGTTTTTCTGAACCGCCCGTTTCTCACCATGTTTGACGAAGAGCTTCCGGAGCGCCTGGCGCCCGCCGATTGGATGAAGCGCTGGACCCACGAGGAAATTGACGCCGGCGCGGACATCGTGATGATGCATGGCGCGCCGCTGCTCCACGGCGTGGAGATTTACCGCAACCGCCCGATCTTTTATGACATGGGGAATTTCATTTTCAACGCGCCGCCCACCGACACGCGCCTGGAAGAGCCGATCATCTGGGAGAGCGCCGTCGCGCACGTCGAGTTTCAGGGAAAAAAGTTGAAGTCCATCTGGTTGCAGCCCTTCGCGCTGAACAAGATCGGCCAGGGCGAGCCCGACGTTCGCGACGAGCGCGCCAACAATCTTTACCTGCAGACGCGCGGCATTCCCACTCCGGCCACGGGCGAAAAGGCGCGCTACATTCTGGAGCGCCTTGCGGATCTCTCGCGCCCGTTCGGAACGGCGATGGAAATCAAGGGAGATAGAGCCGAGATTCGCCTGAACGCCTCCAATTAATGCGCGGCCGGTAATTGCGTAAATTATCAGGCGCGACGAAATTCAAGCACGATGTCCGTGCGCGCCGATCAAACGTCAAAATTTGAGCCTGAACCCCTTTGTTCAGCCACTCTCCGCGTGTTACCGATCAGAACAACCGCTTCGGTTTGAAGTCTTTTCTTCTCCTCTCCCGCAAGTCTACAGTTGTGGCGATTCCGCTGCGCCGGTTTGTGCGCGGCGGGGCTGTCCGCTTGCCACTTGGCAGGCGTCCCGGGGGGGAATTAGTTTTGAGCACCGCACCAGTTCAGGCAGAACGACGCGCATTTCCCAGGAAGATGCTGAATCCTCTTCCTTACATCAACTTGCCATCGGACAACGGCGGCATCGTGCTGGATGTGTCCGAGGACGGCCTGCGTTTCCGCGCGATTTCTCAGATACAGCCGTTCGGGCCGAGCCCGTTCTGGTTTACGGCGCATTCCAATCGGATTGAAGGCCAGGCGGAACTGATCTGGCTGGACCGCGCGGGAAAGACCGGCGGCCTGCGATTCACGGAGTTGTCCGCGGCCGCGCGCGAGCAGATTCGCAGTTGGCCCGCCGATCCGAGCCTGCGGCCCAGCATCGGCGAGGATTTTGCCTTGCACATTTATGCGCCAGAAGAGTCCGAGCCGCGCTGGAAATGGGATTGGCGCGCGTCGATCGCGCCGGTGGCAGCGGCGGCGACGCAAATGCGCGCCCGCCTGAAATCGTTCGCGACGACAATCGAATCTGCGCTGCGTCCCATGATGCAGAGCGGCCGCTCGGAATTGCGCGAGCTTCGCCCGCGGGAGCTTTTACGGGAGCGTGGCCCGAGAATATTGCGCGTGGCCGGGGGAGTCGTTCTCGGCATCGTGGTGCTTGCGCTGGCCTTTACGCATCGCCAGCAGGAGGGGAAGTCGCTGATCTGGCTCGGCATGAAGATTTCAGGACCCACTCGTATGGCGTCGCCCACGCCGCCGATGAGCGCGCAACTTCCGCCAGCCGTGCCGGCAGAAAATCTCTTAGCCGCCAAACCCGCGATCGATGCGGCGGCAATGCCCGCGGCTCTGTCGCTAGCGGCTCCGGTGCCGGCGTCGCCGCCGGCGGCCAGTGTGCCGGCTACGTTGGCCGTAAACGCTGCAGCTTCAGCCGCAGTGTCCGTGCCGCTCGCGCCCGTACCAGTTGCTGAATCTCCCAGGCCCAAGCTCGCCGCCTCCGACACGGAGCTCCTCGTGCAAGTCGCAGCTCTGACGGAAGAATCTGGCGCGCGCGATCTGGCCGACTCGCTACGTCGTGACAATTTTCCGGCGTCGGTTCGTGTGCTTCCCGTCGATTCCTTGTATCGCGTCGTGCTGGGACCCTATACCGACAAGGTTCCCGCGCTCAGCGCCCGCGGCAAACTCAAGCGAGCCGGCTTCCACGCTTTCATAAGGCGCGAACCCGCGGCAGAGTTTTCGGATCTAAGGACAGCGAAACCGGCCAGCTTCTGATCTTGAACGGGAGCCAGTGGCATTGGCTTCGCAGGCTGCCGCAAAACTACCCGTTTGTCATTCTGAGCGCAGCGAAGAATCTCTCTTCGATTTCAGTGCTTGCAAGGACACCCGGAGAGATTCTTCGCTGCGCTCAGAATGACACAAAGAGGTGGATTTTCCGGGAACTGCAAAGCCTGCCCCGCCACAATCGAATTTACCTTTTCCATTTTCGATTTATAATTTCGTATGGCCTCCAAACCGTGGCACCGCCTGGGGTGTTTCAGCGCTCTAATTCTCGGCTCCGTAATGTTCACCATGATCGTCGCTTCCATTGCTCCGTGGGCGTTTCGCATCGACGGGCAGTGGACTCCCGCGTCCTGGTGGGGCCTGGGAAAGCTGCGCACGCAGGCCGGAGTCGAATATCCGCTCTACATTTTCGTCTATCCTGACTTCCGCAACACTTCGCGCTTGCGATTGAATGGCGTGCGCTCGTCGAGCGGCTTGCAGGGCAGCGGCTGGCTGTGCTCCGCGCAGGGCGTAACCGAGCGCATGGACCTGACCGGCGACATTTACGGCGCATATCTTTCCACCGACGGCAAGCAGGTGGAAATTCGTCTTCTGGACGCCCGGCGTCCCTTCCGCGTCAACGTTCAGCAGCGGCGCTATGTCGATTTCATTGGCCGGTGGCGAGGTCCGGAGCTCGCGGTGCAGGACGATGGCGGATGGGAGAGGGGTTTTCATCCCGGCCCGCACAATCCCAAGGAACGTGCCACGGTGACTTTCACTCGGGGCAGCTACTCCGACTTCAACAAAATGTGTGCCGCCGCGCCAATTCCGGAAAAGGCTCGCATCGCGCCGCCCACAAATTGATCGCTCGCGCGGCGGGCCACTGGAATCGAGGCGGCCGGAACATACCTCAGGCGTCCAACGGGAGCAGACATGGATTCTTTCTGGAAAACAATTCTTTGGCGGCAGTTTGGCGCCGCCATCGACATGCTTGGCAACGCCATGCGGGCCTGTCCGGATGAAGTGTGGAGCCGCGATCCGCAGCAGCATCCCGAATGGCTCGAGAACGATGTGGTGGGATTCTGGTACGTCGCCTTTCACACCTTGTTTTTTCTGGACTACTACCTTTCAGGACGCCCCGAAGGATTCGCGCCGCCGGCGCCGTTCACGCTGGACGAACTCGATCCGCGGGGCCTGCTGCCTGAGCGGCCCTATACGCAGGCCGAGCTGCTCTCCTACCTGGAGTACTGCCGTAGCAAGTGCCGGTCGCTGATCGCAGCGATGACCGAGCAGCAATTCCGCGAGCGCTGCGGTTTTCCCAGGTTTGAATTCAGCAATGCGGAGATGCTTCTTTACAACCTGAGGCACGTGCAGCACCACGCCGCGCAATTGAATCTTCTGCTGCGGCAGGGAACAGGCTCGGCTCCGCAATGGGTAGGCCGCGCAGAGGATTTGCGGGGCGGGGAATGAAGATCGCCGCGAGTGTGTGGAGCGATTTCGCCGCTTGCGACGCAGGAAGTGGCACCAACAAAACGTTTGTCATTCTGAGCGCAGCGAAGAATCTCTCCGAGTGTACTTGCACGGACTGAAATCGAAGAGAGATTCTTCGCTGCGCCTCGGCGCGAGTCCTCGGTGCGAGCGCTCAGAATGACAACCAGTGATGGTTTACGAAACCTGGTTAGCGGGAAATATTCATCTGTGAAACGCTGTGCATATCTATGTAGGTCGGCAAGTACGAAATAGGCGGCAGATTGTAAAAGCTGGCCGGGAAAATAAAATTAAATCTATACTGCACTTCGACGTTGACCGGGCATCCAGGAATTGCTGACCCTCCGCACATCGGCAAGGTGCCGCTGCCGCCGGGAAAGGTGGGAATAGTATTGATCTGCGACCCGTCAATACCTGCCGGAATAAGCTGGTTTACGTAATTTTGAATCTCCGGCCCTCCTGCAGAGCAGGGTGAGACCGCGGCCGGATTGCACTCTGTACCTCTTACCGCAGCGAACCGCGTTGCTTCCCTCGCCGCTTCCGAAATGAAGTGGAAGGAATACAAGGCGCGCGCGAAATCGATGATCGCAAAAATCAGCACGAGCGAGATCACCATAACGAACGCAAACTCCAGAATGGTCGCGCCGCGCTCGTCGCGTTGACCTTGCCGGCGCACTCTACCCAACCGTGTGAATTTGTCGCGCATCTGGGTGTTCATCGTCCCTCCGAACCTGTTTCCGGTGTTGCTTGCCGTCGCATCCACTCCACCCTCAATCACTGGCGCTGCACCGGCAATGTTGACGAGCCATTGAGAATAAAGTTCGACGAGATTCCCGGGTACGAGAAGAGCGGATTAAGGGTGTAGTTGGTCGTTACAGTGACGTAGACGATGGGATAGGCGCAGCCTGATGCCGGGCAGGTGCCGCTCACTCCGCCCCCTGGGCAGGCACAAGACAGCTGCTGAACAGTGACGCCAAGCATCGTCCCCATGTCGATCTGCGAATTCGTCCACGCCGCTTGCCGGATGCTCGGCCAGTCGCTGGCGTCCGCCATGCTCTGCGAGGCATATTGCGCCCCGGCGCGCGCCGCATCAGCCACGGCAATGTCATAGTAAGCCGCCCGCCCGAACTCGATTACGCCCAAGGTGAGCATCAGCAGAATCGGCAGAACCAGCACCAACTCCAGAATGGCTTGACCGTTTTCCCGGCGTGCGCGTCTGCGCTCGCCGCCAACACCGCGTTCCCGATTATTTTTTTCTCTCATCGTAAACTCCAGCAAATTCCACGAATTCTTCTCAATCGCTCAAGCCGATCAATTCGCGGCGATCACTGCACCAGCGCAACACTTTGCAACGGCGACCCGCCCGGAACGGTCGGGGAATCCGCCGTGAGTAACGTGCTGCCCGTCACCGTGATGCTGCCCGCCACCGTCACCGCATTGGTCCCGTTTACGGAACCCGCGATGGTCAGAGACGCGGTGGGGAAATACATCGTTCCGGACAACTTCACGTTTCCGGTGGCGCCTTCGCTCACGTCCGCAGGCGTTGTGTTCCCGGGGTCTTGATAAAATAGAATGCCGGCCGGAAGTACGTCCACGGGCGAAGTCGATGCGCTGAGGTCCACGGCTCCCGACCCGGTGAATGAGAAGGCGCCCGTGCCTGTGTTGTAGAAAGTTACGCCGCCCCCGTTGCTCGTAGCGGTGCCGGTGCCGGTGATCTGCAAACCGCTGGCGGTCAAGATGTAGAGACCCGGGTCGAAGGTAACAATCGCTCCGTCCTGGATAGCGATACCGCAGTACGTGCCGGGTGTTAATGTTTCCACGCCATTCATCAGCGGTCCGGACATTGCCGTGACAGTTTTGGGAGTGCAGGGGCTCGACGGGGTCGGCGGAACCAGATACGACAACGGATCCGCTACCGGCTGCAAAATCTGTTGGTATGTGTTGGGTGAAGCCGTACCGCCATATCCACCTACGGAACCGACGACCCCCACATAAGCCGCCGTAATATCTCCGCTACCGCTCAAAGGTCCGTTGCTCATCACGCCGCAGTTCCCCGCGCTGACTCCCGCGTTCAGCGTCACACCCGTTCCGGCTTGATCGAGAGCGACCAGGCAATTCGGCGAAACGCTGAGAGTCGCCATGCCGGCTGCGGAGATCGTTGAATTCGGAATTCCCACCACTTGCATGAAGATCGCTGGATACTGCTTCTGAATCACTACCCGAACCGGGGTTCCGGGCGCGGCGCCGAGCGGCCCCAGAATGGTCACCGCAACAGTGGTGTTGTTCACGCCATCCTGGAATCCATTGGCAGCGGCCACGGCAAGCGCATCGTTCTGATACTGTGACGGATCGCCCAGATTTTGATCGGTGGCAGCGGCCAGGGCAGCGGCGTCCGCGGCGGTCTGCATGAGCCTCTTCTGGTAGCGCATGTAGCCCATATCCACCGCCAGGCCCGCCGTCGCCAGCAGAGTAACCAGCGCCAGAGCCACCAGCGGCATTGTTTGGCCTGCTTCGCTTCTGCGTTTTACCATCCCAGCTCCAGTAGTTTCCGGGCCGTACCGAAAGGCCCGCCACTAAATAAAGTCACAGCGGAAGAGGGGCAACGTAGCCGTTTGTATACACTCTTCCCAGCCGTCACACCCGTGCGGTGTCCGCGTTCGGGCCAACGGCGATCGTTAATGCTATGAAACTAAGCCACATACGAGCATGCTGCCTCGTAAGATTCAGGGGCGGAACGCGCCGCTTCCTTGATTCGAAGCTCCCGGTTCCAGTATCCCGTGATGAGTAGAAGCAATTCCCATGCCTGACGCGGCGGGAATTTGAGGGGAGGAAAAAGGCATCGCGATTTGTTGATTCAAAGCGAAAAATCGCAGTTCTAGTACGCGCTGAACTCCGTCACGTAAGCGCGCGCGCCTGTGAAAATCGACGCTTGATTAACCGCCGAAGGGCGGCGCTCACGGACACGCCGGCTCCGCTTTCTGTTCCGCGAACTGCTCGGCGCAGCTTAATTTGTAGATTCGGATGCGGCCGCCGCGGCTTTTGAATGCCAGTTCCAGGCCCGGCTCGATTTCGCGCTCTTTCGCGCGCCCCAACTTGTCGGCCTGATCCCACTCCAGATCAAAGTCGTCGTCGGCAATCATCCAGTAGCGCGCGCCGATCACGTGCGCGACATCCGTCATGCGGCCCAGCGCTTCATGCAAGAACGTAAGGTCGTACTGGCCGGAAGTCGGAAACGCCACCGGACGCAAGCCTTGCCGGTCGGTGTAGAGATACAGGCTGGCGTCTTCGTAGGAAATCACCAGATCGTCTCGCTTGGTGCAGCAGGAGAGCCACTGGTAGGCCTCCAGCTTTTCCTGCAGCAGGCTGGAGCGTTTGCTGGCGATTTCGGCGATGACCGGCCGCGCCCCGCCCTCGTAATTCCAGGCCATTCCGCCGATCAGCGCCGCCAGGAGCGACGCCAGAATCGCAGCGATTACTTTCTCCTCCAGCTTGGGAGACTTGCGGAACGTTCCCCGCAGCAGCTCCAGGAAGTGGCCGAACTCGCACCATAAACCGCCCAGGAAAAGCGGCAAAAACAAAAACATGAAGCGCTGCGTGTTGGGAAAATTCCATAGAAAGATCAGCGCCATGTAAAACGGCAAAACCCAGTGAATCGCCCGCCACTGGCCGCCCCGCGATTGCCGCACGATTCCCGCGAAAATGGCGATGGTGATGACGAACGCCAGCACCAGGCTCGGGATATTGCCCCAGGAAAGCCAGGGATCGAGAAAAAATTCCGAGGGCGAGTGAATGACCAGCAAAAGGTTGCTGCGCAGCATGGCCCAGAGAACCTGTGCGTTCGGCACGCTGAGCTTCCAGAATCCCTGGTAGCTGGTGTAATACGACCAAAGATTTAGGAATCCGGCGCGATAGGGCGAGCCGTCTGGAATCGCCGGCATCATCGGCTTGCCAAACGCCCAGCGGTTGAGCACCGCCGCAGCGAAGGGCGTCAGAACGCCGCAGAAAATCGCCGCCTGCCGCCACGCTTTGCGCGCCACGGCAGCAGCCAGAATTCCCGCTGCGATGGGAATTCCAAACGCGCGCATCAGGATCGATATTCCCGTCAATACCGCGCAGCCCGCGGACTGGCCCGCGCTGCTCTCCGGGCGCATCGCCCGGTCGGCTAGCACCATCGCAGCGAGCGACAGCCCGGCGAATGGCACATCCGAGAGCACGCCCGAACTGTAATAGAGCAGCATGGGATGGAGAGCCACGATGAACGTCAGCAGCAAGGCGACTCCATCGCCGATGTCGCGCAGCCCCTTGAAAAACAAAAAGCTACAAATGATGAACAACACCCCGAAGGCCGTCGTAAGCGTGACCGCCGGTTTCAGATTCGCCGGAAAAGACGGATCGAGCCGCCAGACCCACGACAGAAGCCAGGGATAGAGCACCGGATATTTGGTTGCGACGGGCCGGCCTGGCACGCTGGGCAGAACATATCCCTCATGATTCGCCAGCGCCTTCGCGGAACTGAAATACAGGGAGTCGTCCTGCGTGGCGCCGAAGAAGTACTGCGGATTGTAGCGAAACACCGAGACGATATACGCGACCGCAATGCATACCAAGACTATCCATGGCCACAGGCGCCTTGTGGGTGAGTCATTCATGAGGAAGTAGCTCGAGTCGTCGCAATAGAGTTAGAAGTGAAGCATTTCCGATTCCAACGGCTGCTGCCGGTTCGGGACCGGTTAGCGAACGCGCGTAACTCTATCACGTGCCTCATTTGGGAGGATACTGAGTGTGCGAGCAGGGCCGCTCCTGCGGCAAAGGAATCACGCCCGAAACGCCCAATACTTATGACTCCAGAAGGTTGCAGTAGCGTCTGCCCAGTCACCGAACGTGAACAAATTCGAAGCGGGCGGTTCGAATAACATTGTAACTGCAAGAAAATAAATGGGTTGCATAGTAGCCCCATGGCCACAGACGTGCTTTATATTCTAGCCGTGGAGGCAGTCGTACCGTTGCGCGGAGAGCGCAGGAGGCTGACCTAGAATGACAAAACGCATCGCCATCAACCTGTTCATCGTCTTCCACCTTGCGACGATACTCTGCTGGGCGCTGCCGCTGAACTCCAAGCTGGTCACGGGGGCCCGGCCGATGATCGCGCCCTACATGGGTTGGTCTGGACTGGCCCAAGGCTGGAACCTCTTCGCGCCCAACCCACTGGGGCTCAACACCCGGGCCGAAGCTGAAATCACCTTCCATGACGGCGAAAAACAAATCTGGAAATTTCCGAATCCCCAGGATTACGGTTATTTCAAGCGCTACCTGATGGAGCGCGAGCATAAGTTCAGCTTTGACTCCCTGCAGAATGACAATTTCGCCGGACTTCGGCCGGATGCGGCACGGTACATTGCCCGGCTGAATAACACCAGGCCTGGAAATCCGCCGGTCACCGTGGTGCTGGTCGGTTACCGCTCACAGATCGCGCCGCCGAATTCCGGCCTGCCCGAACCCTGGGTGCGCCGCGTGCTGTTGACCTACGCCATTACGCCTGGAGACCTGCGATGACACTGCGCGGATTTTTCAGAGCGTGGAACAAGTTTTTCTTCGCGCCGAAGTCGACGCTTCCGATTTGCATTTTCCGCATTCTCTTCGGCGTGATCGGAATCGCCAATCTGTTGATCATGTGGCCGGAATGGCTGGTGTGGTACGGACCGCGTGGCTTTACGACGCTGGACACGGTGAAGCAGTTCAACCACGCCCCCAGCATGAGCATTTTCCAGGTGCTGCCGCAAACTGATCTGGCGATCAACGTTTTCTTCTGGGTTTTCCTGGCGTCCACGGTGATGCTTACCGTGGGGTATCTCACCCGCTTCAATGCCGTCGCCGTGTACATGTTTCTCGGGTCGATTCAGATGCGCAACGGTTTCATCCTGAATAGCGGCGACACCCTGATGCTGGTCACCGGATTTTTCCTGATGTTTTCGCCCTGCGGATCCGCGCTGTCTGTCGATCACTGGCTGCGCGTGCGGCGCGGTCTGGCGACGGACAGGATTCCCATAGCCCCGCCGTGGGCGCAGCGCATGCTGCAAATTCAGACCGCGGTGGTTTACTTCGCGACCTTCTACTGGAAATCCATGGGCACTCTGTGGGTGAACGGAACGGCGGTCTACTACGCGCTGAGCCTGCAGGATTTTCACCGCTTTCCGACGCCCGAGCTTCACAACATGGCGCTGATTCGCGGGCTGACCTGGTCGACGCTGCTCATCGAGTTCGCGCTCGGCGTGCTGATCTGGTTCAAGGAATTGCGTTATCCGGTTCTGCTGGCGGGCCTGGCCATGCATATCGGAATCGAATACTCGATGAACATTCCGATTTTTGAGTGGATGATCGTGGCAACGTACATCAATTTCATCGACCCCCAGGATATCGTCAAGTTCGGCCGCTGGGTTCGCGGCCATTCGGCGGGAGTGTTCGGGAAAATGGAAACCGTCCGCGAGGAACTCGCGCAGGAAAGGGAAGTCGTAGCACCCAGGATGGAAGTAACCGACGGTCAGGTTCAGCTCTAATGGGCGGCGCGTGACACGCGCACGTTGGTAAAACCGAAATTTCCAACCGCGCAAATCGTTGCGCGAAAGTCTCCTATTGGTGACAGTTCTGGAGACGGTCTGACTGCATTGTTTTACACCGACCGTCAGACAGTGAATTCTTAGCTTCGCGCCGGCCGCCGCTAAGGCGCTGTGTTTGCAGCTTGATACGATGAAATCGGCGAGCTGCCGAAAGTCCGCGGAGATTTGGTCTTGGGATTGCTTCGAAAGCCTCTCGTGGGGGATACTCCAATGTCTGCGACACACGAAGAAGTTTCGGCGAAAACAGAGTCCTTTGGATTTTTGCCCTGGATCGTGGTCCTGGCCAGCGTGATCGTTGTGCTCCTTGCGTTTATCTCTGCGGCCACGAATTAATCAGATTCGAACCAGCAGCCCTTGTTTCTATTCCCCTGTTCCACACCTGTCTGAAAACCCTTCTGATTCTTCTTACTTGCTCAATTCCGAAGAGGGATGGTTTATCTCCTGTTCATCGCGCTGGCTGCGTAGCCGGCGCCAAAACCGTTGTCGATGTTGACGACGCACACGTTGGACGCGCAGCTGTTCAGCATGGCCAGGAGCGCCGTTAACCCGCCAAAGCTCGTGCCATATCCCACGCTGGTCGGCACGGCAATCACTGGCGCCGCAGCCAGTCCCGCGACCACGCTTGGCAGCGCGCCCTCCATCCCGGCCACGCATACGATCACTCGAGCCGCGGCGATCTGCTCGCGATGCCGCAGCAGACGATGCAGTCCGGCGACGCCTACGTCGTAAACACTCTCGACTCGATTTCCCATGATTTCCGCGGTGACCGCTGCTTCCTCAGCCACCGGAATGTCGCTGGTGCCGGCCGCCAGAATCAGAATGGTTCCCTGGCCGTTCACCTTGCGATTGCGGCGAATGGTGATCGCTCCCGAGAGGGCGTGAAATTTTGCGTCGCGGCGAAGCCGGCGAACGGCGCGGAACAGTTTCGGATCGCCCCGCGTGATGAGAATGTTATTCGTCGCTCGCGGGCGCAGCATGCCGCGCAGAATCGCGACGACTTGTGCGGGAGTTTTACCCTTGGCATATATGACTTCGGCGAAGCCCTGGCGCAGTCCGCGATGGTGATCGATTTTCGCGAAGCCCAGATCCTCGTACGGCAAGTGGCGCAACCGCTCGACGCCTTGTGCGACGGACGCGCGGCCCGCCCGTACCGCTTCCAGAAGTTCCAGGATGTCTTGTTTGTCCATGGTCAGCGAACAGTGCGAATTATTTCTTTCCGAGCGCGGCGTTCAGCGATCCCTGGCGGTAGCCCTCGAGATCGAGTGTCACGTACAGAAAACCGGCGTCGCGGACTGCGTTCCACGATCGACCCTGCCAGCTTCGGCTCCAGCGCGCGCGGCAATTCATCCGGCGCGATTTCGATGCGCGCCAGTTCGCCGTGGGCGCGAACGCGGAACTGCCGAAATCCGAATTCGCGCAGCGCGCTTTCTGCCCGCTCCACGCGCGAAAGATTTTCGCTGGTCACCGCAGTGCCGTAGGGAATGCGCGAAGACAGGCAAGCCGACGCAGGGCGATCCCAGGTGGAAAGTCCCGCGCGGCGTGAGAGTTCGCGAATTTCTGCCTTGTTGAGTCCGGCGTCAAACAGCGGCGCGATCACACCGAACTCGGCGGCGGCGCGGTGGCCGGGGCGGAAATCCTTCAGATCATCCGCGTTGAGGCCATAAGTGACCGCGTCGAAACCGCGCTCCGCGCGCACTTTCTCCAGCACCCCAAACAGTTCGGACTTGCAGTGATAGCAGCGGTCCGCTTGATTCAGCACATAAAGCGGATTGTCGAATTCATGCGTGTCGACGAATTCATGCCGCAACTTCGCGTTGCGCACGAAGGCCTCCGCCTGATTGCGATCGTACGCGGAAAAGCTGGCAGACAGCGCTGTAACGGCCAGCGCGCCCGGGCCGAGCGTCTGGTGCGCCATCCAGGCCAGATAGGCGGAATCCGCCCCGCCGGAAAACGCCACAACGGCCGAGCCGATTTCTCGTAAGCCGCGCGGCCAGCTTTTCCTGTTTCTGGGCCGGATCGCTTACAACGTCGCCCGTGATTCTCGCTCTCTCATAATTGTCATGGCTTTCGCTCTGCTCTTACTTTACCGGGCCATTTAATTTTTGAAATTGGAACGCCGCCTCTGCCAGGACTTGCTTCAGTGGAACGCCGCGCTCCGCCGCGAGTTTGCGGCAATCTTCATACTCGGGCGCAACATTCAGAATACGCCCGTTGAGGCGCGCGATTTTCACGCGCACCGGCCCGACGGAAGTTTCCACCGTCACGCTCTCGCGCCCCAGCGTGCGGCGCAGGACGCTGGATTGCCGCACGCCGAGCGTGGTCGTCTCGCGAAACAGCAGGTCGGAAAGTTTTTCGCGATCCGCCGGTTTGCACAGCACAGTGACCAACTGCCCGGCGCGATTTTTTTTCATCTGCACGGGAATCGAGAAGACGTCCAAGGCTCCCGCCTCCAACGCGCGCTCGGCGAAATACGCATAAACCTGCGGATTCATGTCGTCGAGATTGGCTTCGAGGACGATTATATCTTCTTCGGTGGCGAGATCTGTTTCCGCCGCGCCCGGCGCAGCGGTCGTCTGAGCTGGGCCTTCCCCACATGAACAGCCGCAGCACATTCGGCTGCTCGGAAAGCTCCGCGCCCCCGGCGCCCAGTCCGATGGCGGCGACCGTCATGGGCGGTTGCGCTCCGAATCCGGCGGCCACGCTCGAAACAATCGCCGCCCCGGTGGGCGTGACCAATTCGCGCGAAATTCCATTTGAATACGTGGGCGCTCCCCGCAGCAGCTCCGCGGTGGCCGGAGCCGGCACCGGCAAGTTGCCGTGCTGCGTGTTCACGCGCCCGCTGCCCACGTTGAGAGGCGAGCAGAAAAATTCTTCAATCCCCATCAGCTCAAAGCCCGCGGCCGCGCCGACAATATCCACGATCGCGTCCACTGCGCCCACCTCGTGAAAGTGCACTTTCTCGATCGGCGAGCCGTGCACCAGCGCTTCGGCTTCGCCGAGGCGCCGGAAAATTGCGCAGGCTCGCTCCGCGATTCGCGCCGGCAAGCCGGCCTGATCGATCAGATGAAGGATGGTGGAAAGCGAGCGGTGCCGCTGCGAATCGGAGAACTCCACTTTGACCTGGGTCGCCCGGAAACCGCGGCGTGAAACTTTTTCCGCCGACATTTTCCAATCGCTGATTGGCAGCCGACGGAGGTAACTCTCGATCTCCGCGAGATCGCAACCCGCGTCGACCAGCGCCCCGAGCGTCATATCCCCGCTAATTCCGGAGAAGCAATCGAAATAGGCGATTTTCATGTAGGTGAGCTGGCGATGCGCGGTCCTGGACGCCATGGAAAGCGGAAAAAATCCGCCTCCGCGAGACGATACTAGCCTTGCGCTCCCACAGCGTCAAGGCTGCCGCGATGCCCAATAACGAAAGTTCAGGCGTCGATCGCGAAGCGCCAGCCACTCTACGCAGTCGGATGAGGGTTTTGCCCGCGGAAGTTCAGAGGGCCGGTCGGCGGCGCCTCCGATTGCGGAACGATTTTTGCCATCCGATCCTGCGCCGTCAGCGCCCACCAGGATGCGAGGTACAACACCGCGGCGATGATCAGCAGCGAGCGGATGCCGGTCCACATCGATAATGATTCCAGCATTCCGCCGGTCAGCGCGCCCAGCAGATTCGATCCCAGTGCCTCGCTGCGGAATCCTTCCAGCGCGAAGCTGCGAATGAAAACGATGCCGGCAAAAAATACGGGCAGGCAGAGTACCGCGGTGGCCGCCAGAATTTTCATCCAGACGGAGTGAAAGAAAAGCTTTTCGAGCGGCATGAAATATCCCACGGCAATCGTGGCCAGGATTCCGGAATAGCCGAAAACCACCGGAATCTTCGGCACCCACTGCACCAGGACATTGGAAGCGACAATCAGAAACAACAGCCCGGCCACCACAATGGAATTCACCAGCCAGGTAGTCCCGAACAGCAGCGCCATCTTGCTGATGATTTGCGCCTCCAGCAGCAGGAAACCCGCGCCGAGAAAAAAGAAATGCCAGCGGATGTTGCCCGCGATTGCTCCGGTCTGGCGCATGAATCTCCAGCACAGCAGAATCAGCACCACGGAAAGAAGGATCACCGAACCCGGCAATCCGGGCTCGTGCTGGTAAAAATACGGCCAGTCATCGGTGGTCAGCGAGGCCGGCGCCGCCGCGGGCATCGGATGCGAGTGGACGTACGCGGACAGCGATGGGTCGCTCATGGCCTGCAGGATGCGCTCCTGCGAGCCGGCAATGAAAAACGGCCCGGCAGTCGTGAAGTCGGAAGCTTCGGCTTTCATCTGCAGCGGCGAGTCGCCAAACACGGTCTGGATCGTGTTGATAATCCGGCCCGCGATCCACGGCGTGTTTACCTGAAACTTCACGATCAGAATGCCGCCGGGCTTCAGCAGCCGCTGGGTCGCTTGCAGCGCTTCGGCGGTGTAAACGTAATTGTCGATGCGGATGTTGGAGTAATACGAGCTGGTGGTATGCGAATCCAGGAAGGAAAAAACCACCAGGTCAAAACGGTCGCCGGTCGTTTCCATGTAGCTGCGCGCGTCGTCCAGCACGGCCGTGACGCGCGGCGAATCATAGGGCTTTTCAAAGTGCAGTTTTTTCCCCAGATCCAGAATCAACGGGTCGATTTCCACGGCCGAAACGCGCCCAGCGCCGTTGCGCAGTGCGGCGGCGACGTCATTGCCGGTTCCCGCGCCCAGCACTAGCACGGACGGCGGCGCCTGGTAAAAGCGGTAGGGCAGGTTATAGGCGTTCCACTCTGCGGGAACCTGTTCGAAATATTGAGGGTGCCGGGAGACGAACGACGGCGACAAATCCAGAATCTGCTGATACCAGCTGCCGTTGGTATTGAGTTCGTAGCCGATCAATTCGCCGTTCCGGTGCATCGGCCCCAAGGTCAGCTTCTGGTACGGAGACCAGTAATCTTTGCGGCCCTGTCCGGGACCGATGCTGGTGAGCGCCACGCAAAATGCGAAGACGGCGATCACGGCCCAGCGCAGGCGCGCCAGCGGCCACATGAACCATGCCAGCAAAATTCCGGCCAGCAGAAACCAAATCGCCGGCGGCTGGTACAGAAAACAAAGCACGGTGTACAAACCAATTCCCACAAGGCTGGCCACGATATTGACCGTGTACCCCTGAATTCCATTGGGGGCATTCTCCAGATACCATCCCACCAGCTGGCCGATGGGAACGAACGCGAAGGAAACCAGTGCGAAAATCGGCACAATCACGATGGTCGCCAGCGCGACCTGCACCAGCGCATGCGCGCTCATCGGGACATACGGCACGCCCCACACATTCACTTCCGAAGCCGCGCCGATGTATCCGGGAAGATTTACGATCAGGTCCCGCAGTTGCGTCCACGGCAGCTTGATGATCACGGCCAGTGTGGATAGCGGCAGGAGCAGGGACAGCAGGCTGATGCGGCGGCGCACCAGGTAGCATCCCAATCCAAATCCCAGGAAGCAGGCAATCAGAACGAAATTCTTGAAGTAGGCAAAAATGCGGATCTCCGACGAGACCCAGCGGATCAGCATCATTTCCAGGAATAACCCGAACACGCTGGCCAGCGCCAGCTTCCCCTGGCTGAATCCGCCCAGATCCTGCGCGGAAAATTCCCATCGGGAGGTGCGGCTGCGCATGGCGGGAGCGTTCCCGCCGCGACGGCCCGCGCCATAAAAATCAAACAGCCACAGACTGACAATACTCGTCAAGCCCACGACGAATACGTAGGCCATTCCCGAACTTAACATTTATCGTGCCTCCCTCAAGTGCGGCGCCGCGCGCGAACTTTTTTCGTGGGCGGCCAAGGATAAAAAACGGCGGGATTCAGCTTCCTGCAGAGTGTCCTCAGCTTTTTCGCGCGATGCATCCGGGTGGCGGGTCGCCACCTCCAGGACGCCTTCAGCGTGTGTGTATCCGGCATGCTCTCCCAGGCACACAAACTCGTAATTCCGGTTCGGCCAGGGGGCGAGATTCAAACACTCGTTGCGTCCCTGCCGCGAACGCAGTCGTTTATGCAGTACCCAGTCCTTCCGCACCGCCGGCGACTACACGGTCGTCGAAACCGCCTCTGGCTGCGCGGCCGGCTGGGTCACGAGCGATGAGATTTCCAGCTGATCCCCCACTTTCGTTCCGGTGCGATAAATCGTGTGCGGCGGCAATTCCAGAACGCTGGAGGCTTTCAAGGAGACTCTCGAGATGCGAAAGGGACGCACGTATTCCTCCACGTGCACCACTTCCTTCTCTTTGCTGAGAAATACCAGGTCGATCGGAAACATCATCCCGATCGTGTGAACGCCGCAGGAGGGCACGATCCAAAGTCCCGTGCCGACCTTGGCCCATCGTTTGGTTTTTCCGAGAAGTCCGACCAGGCGGCGCACATAACTGTCCGCCACGATCGCTTCCGTTGCCACGAATGCCTCACGGGTTCGGTTGTAGACGTACACCGTGCCTTGCCGCTGGGTATTTACCACCGAAGTTCTCCGATCCATCCCGTAGTTTTCACGCGTGAAATCGAATCCGCCTTACTCGATTGCCTTGTTCCGGCGCCGCCAGATGATGATGCACAACACCACGACCGCCATTACACCGCAAACCAATCGCACCAGAGTATCCATCGTCATTCTCCTTCGTCCGTAAGTTATCCAATCTAACCGTGCTGCTTACTAGCCACCGCTGCGGACGGCGGCCTTTACTTCAAAGTCGGTAGCAACTGCCGGATAATCAGTAGAACCGCCGGCCCCAGGATTACCACCATCAGGGAAGGGAAAATAAAGAACACCAGCGGGGGAACCATCTTCACGCTCACTTTGGCGCTCTGCTCCTCGGCGCGTTGCCGGCGCTTGGTGCGCAGCTCGTCCGAATACGTGCGCAACGCCTGAACAATGCTCGTTCCGAAGCGGTCGGTCTGCACCAGAATGCTGACCAATGACTTGATGTCTTCCAGTCCGGTGCGCGCCGCCAATTCCCGCAACGCTTCCAGCCGCGGTTTTCCGACGCGCATTTCCAGATTGACGGTCTGCAGTTCGCCGCTCAATTCCGGGTGCACGAGGGCCAGTTCATCGGAAACTTTCAGCAGCGCCTGGTCCAATCCGAGGCCCACTTCCACGCAGATCACCAGCAAATCCATCGCATCCGGCAGCGCCTTCTGCATGCGCTTCTGCCGGGCCTTCACGCGGGATTGCAGCCAAATCTCGGGCGCGAACCAGCCCAGCACTCCCGCCACCAGCAGGACCACCAGCGGATTGAAATGGTAGGCGCCGGTCCAGATGGCGATCAACAGGAAGCCCACACAGCAAACCAGCCGCGATCCTTGCACGGTCAGAAACGCGTTGTCACCGCGGTAACCCGCCCGCATCAATAGCCGGGCCTCTTGCGTTACGCGCTTGGGCTTGGCCGCCGGCATCATTCTGCCGATGGATACGAAAACGTTCTGCGCGCTTTCCGCGCTGAAGGTCGAGGCCTCGGTGCTCGTGGAAGTTCCGCCGGGTTTCAGGGCACGAGACAGCCGCCGCCCGATATCCACCTTTTCCGGGCCCGACGTATACACCAGCAGCATCAGAACGCAGACGGTAACGATAAACGTGATGAGGGCTACCAGAAACATTTCGTTTTCTTCCTTTCTAGACCTCGATGCTTACGATCCGCCAGAGAAAGAACGCGCCGATCAGCTGCATGCCCCCGGCAATCCCCAGAATCATGGGGCCCTTGGGATCCGTGAAGATGATCGATTCATACTCCGGGTTGACGAACATCATCATGCCCAGCATCGCGATGGGAAGCGCAATCAGAATGCCGGCCGTCAGGCGGCCCAGGGCCGTCTTCGTCTTTACGTCGCGGCGAATGCGGAACCGCTCGCGGATCACGCGGGAGAGCTGGTCCAGCACTTCGGCCAGATTTCCGCCGCTGTCCCGCTGCACGATAATGGCGGTGACCAGAAAGCGCACGTCGAAGGTAGGCACGCGATCGGCCAGGTGCATCAGCGCGTCGCGCACCGGAATTCCGTAATTCTGCTCTTCAAACGCGATGGAAAATTCTCCCGCCACCGGCTCCGCGCAGATCCTTCAACCACCAGCTCCATGGCGGAAGTAAACGCGTGGCCTGCGCGCACCGCGCGGCCCATCATGTCCAGGGCGTCCGGAAAACGTTCCTCAAATTGAGCTGAGCCTCTGTTGGCGCTTACTAGGCCACCACGCCGAGCGGAATAAAAAACGTCAGGGCGCCCGCGGGAAGCGCCAAGTAAATCGGCAGGAAACGCCCCACGATCACGTAGGTGGATACGCCGATCACGCAGCTGATGAGGAACAGCTTGGCGGGCTTGGTTTTCATCCCGGCCTGGGCAGATATACTTTTGCGCCCAGGTGGTTCCCGGAGACTGCGACAGCAAGCGGTGCAACACCGGAATCGTGCTGAACATATCATCGCGGACCAGTTTCAGGTCCGTGGCGATTCCCGCCCAGCTTCTTGGTCGCCTGCAACTGTCCAATTCGTCCGCGAACCACTTCCTGCGTCGATTCGGCCCGCTGGAGACTACCCAAATCGCCAGGACGATAATGGACGATCACGACGAACGTGACTACCGATGACCATCCAAACCATTTCGAAGCTCCCTTCTGCCGGCCCGCCGCGATGACCTACCAAGCGAGGCCCGGGCCAATATTCCTGAGTGCCGCCGTGAGTCTCTTAGCGATCCTTCACCCCTTGAAACATGTTCGCGGGCAGCGGAATCCCCGCGATCAGCAACTGCTCCGCGAATTTGGGGCGCACGCCGGTCGGCATGAAACTCGCCCGATCACTTCGCCGTTGTCACGGACTCCCTGCTTCTTGGAAGGCGAAAATTTCCTGCATGGTGATCAACGTCCGCCTTCCATGCCCGTGATTTCAGCAATGCTGGTCACCTTACGCGTTCCATCGCTCAGGCGGCTGACCTGAATCACCACGCGAGATGGCCGAGGCGATCTGGCGCCGAACGGCGATCGTTGGAATGTTCAGATTGGACATGGCCACCATGGTGTCCAAGCGGGCCAGGGCGTCGCGCGGAGAGTTGGCGTGAACCGTGGTCAGCGATCCGTCGTGACCCGTGTTCATGGCCTGCAACATGTCCAGCGCTTCCTCGCCGCGGACCTCACCGACGATGATGCGGTCGGGACGCATACGCAAAGAGTTCATGACCAGCTGCCGCTGCTGAATGCGCGCCCTTGCCTTCGATGTTGGGGCGCCGCGTTTCCAGCCGCACCACGTGCTCCTGATGCAGCTGCAATTCGGCCGCGTCTTCGATGGTCACGATGCGTTCGCGATTGGAAATGTAGGACGACAGCACGTTCAGCAGCGTCGTCTTGCCGGCGCCGGTGCCGCCGGAGATCAGAATATTCAGCTCGCGCCTTAACGCAACCCGACCAGCAATTCCAGCATCGGCTGCGTCAGCGTGTTATTGATGCACCAGGTCGTCCGCGCCCAACCGTTCGTGGCGCAAAACGCCGGATCGAAAGGCACGGGCCGTCCAGAGCCAGCGGAGGAATGATGGCGTTCACGCGCGAGCCGTCCGCCAGGCGCGCATCGACCATCGGTGAAGATTCGTCGATGCGCCGGCCGATCGCGGTGACGATGCGGTCGATGATGCTCAGCAGGTGCGCGTCGTCCCGGAACTCGATGCCGGTGAATTCCAGCAAGTCCGCGGCGCTCGACGTAACACGTTTTTGTAATTGTTCACCAGGATATCGGAAATCGTCGGATCTCCCAGCAGCCGTCTCCAGAGGGCCCAGTCCGAACACCTCGTCCAGAACTTCCAGGGACAGCCGCTCCCGTTCCTGCAGATTCATGGGCGTGGATTCGCCCGCGACCAGGCTCTCCAGGATCTGACCGACTTCGCGCCGGACATCCTCCCGCTTGAGCTGGTTCAGGCGGTCCAGGTCCAGCTTCTGGATCAGCCGGCGATGAATCGCCGCTTTCAGAGCGCTGTAATCGGTGCGTCGCAGTTGACGTCTGGAATTGGTGGCATGCTATTTACCTGACTTACCTCTTGTTTGAAAAAAAAGTGCTCAACGTGCCGCGCTTGTATTCGGTCTGCACCTTCACGCCGGTCAGCTGCGAGGCCAGCTGGCGATACTGATTGGTCAGCACGTTGTCGTGATTTTCCATCAGCGGCACGCCCAGATTGAATGCCGTGCTGGCCTTGCGATAATCGTTGGGCAGGTGCGCTCAGGACGGAGTATTTGTTTTCGTTCTCGATCGTCTTTCAGTGTTTCCTCGTCGCCCTTGTGCCAGCGGTTGACGATCACGCGCATGCGTTCCGGATTGACGCCGATGCCGGCCAGGGCCTGCATGCGGCGATCCAGGGTCCACAACGACGGCACGTTGGTTTCCGTCACCAGCAGCACCATGCGAGCCGCCTGCAGAATGGCGCTCCAATCGGAAGAAAACTGGTTGCCCAGGTCCATCAGAACCGTGTCGAATTCCGGCTTGCGCGACGTTCACCACCCGCTCCAGCGGCGCCATCGGAGATGTTCTGCCACTCCTCGGGGTGCAACGAGCCGCCCAGCAATTCCAGATTGGATTTGTGATGGCGTCAGCAGGCCGGCAAAAAAATGGCTGTCCAGCCGTTCCAGATTGTCCAGCGCGTCGCGAATTCCAAAGCGCGGGTGCAAGTCGAGCAGTAGATGCGCATTCCCCAGCGGCTGCGCGAAATCCAGCAGCACGGTGCGCTTTTTGGCGAAAGTGCAAAGCTGCGCGCCCAGATTCACGGCGACCGTGGTTGTTCCCACGCCGCCCTTGGAGCCCATCAGCACGATCAATTTTTCCGACGCGCGCTTCTGCGGTTGGCCTTCCTGGATAACGCTTCAAAATTTCGCGCAATGCCTCCGGCAGTAACGGGCTTGGCGATGAACTCCTGCACGCCGGAGCGCATGGCGTCCATCAGCAAATATTGATTCGGCGGAAAAACCAGCGAGCACGCGATCAGGTGCACCGTGGGCTGCAGCTTGCGAAGATGCGCGGCAAGCGCGAAGTAAGGGCGCGGGATCGCGGCCCAAGTCCAGGATAACGACGTCGGGAATGATGCCGGTCACTTCCGGCTGGTTTGTCCGGTATGCACCGTCCATTGCTGGATGTGGGACATCATTCCAACTTGCTGCAAGCTCGCCAACAACTGGGCGGAGCTTGTGGCGTCGGAACTCGCGATGGCTGCAGTTAACATAGGCCGAATGTCTCCATGAAACAGGGTTCCCTTATTTCGGTTGTGCGACTGCGTCAGCGTCCGGCTTGGCTGGGCCCAGGAAAGTTTTCGGAAACACCGGACCAGCAGGCATGGTCTCCGGCGTCAGGGGTTGCACGATGCGTGGGCGTCACCACGATCAGCAATTCGTCGTTGGACTTTTGACAGCGAACGGCTGTGAGAAAAGTTTTCCCAGAACCGGAATGGAGCTGATTCCGGGAATCTTGTTGAATTGCTCGGTGACTCGATTGTCAATCAGCCCGGCGATGGCAAAGCTCTGGCCGTCGCGCAGTTCCATGTCCGATTCCGCTTTACGGGTGGAAAGCGCGGGAACCGTGAAACCCGAGATGGTCAGCGCATTCGCGTAATCCAGCGAGCTGACCTCCGGTTTGACGTTCAAGTGAATCAATCCATCGGGCGTCAATGTCGGCGTGAAGTTCAAGCGCACGCCGAATTCACTGGAACTGAATCGTGACTCCGGTGGCTGCCCCCGCTAGCGGTGCCTCCCTGTAATGCCGGGTAAGGGAAATTCACCGCCCGCCAGGAAGCTGGCTTGTTTGCCGGACTCGGTCATCAGATTCGGCTCGGCCAGAATCTGCAGCACGTTATTGGCCTGCAAAGCCTGGATCATCGCGGCCAGATTAATGTCCGGCCGGAACACGGCGATGTTCATCAAGTTGCTGATCGTAAATTGCGGTCGGCGTAGCGCCCGTTGTCGTTCCGTTTGTCCGTCGGCTGTCCGGTTGGGCGTTCTGGTATCCAAAGGGGCTGAACTGCTGCGTGGTAACCGAGATCGGCATGTTGCTGCCGAAATTCCTCAGGATATTCACGCCCAGCTGGCTGACCGCAGTGCGATCGACTTCCGCGAATTTCACTTCGAGAAGAATTTCCTTCACCGACCACGGGAGGAAACTGCATCAGGCTGGTGACTTTGGGATGTGGAGGCCTTGACGATTTCCAGAATCTTGTCGGCCACGGCCTGCGACGAGATGTGTCCGGAAAGCATGACAACGTCCTTGGACGTCTCCAGCTGCACGGCTTCGCTGGGGAACACTTCGTGAATTTTTTCGTTCAAGCTGAGAATGTCGATGTCCACGGAAACTTCGAACGTCTGGCTCTGATCCGTTTCATCCCAAATCAGCAGTGACACTCCGCCGGGAACTTTTCCGTTCAGCAGCACCTGATAGGGGCTGACTACCACCGCTTCCACAATGTTGGGATCGGCTACCGACACGCGCTTGATCGGCGTGGGAGAGGTGATCACCAGCGAACGGCCCACCAGCAAGTGCAGCGTGTGAGTTCCGGGAGCTTGCTGCGCCGGCGTCATGGGAGCTACCTGCGTTCCCTGAGCGACGGCCGCCAGCGAGGCCACTGGAGCATCCTGGGCCCGGACTCCGTGCGGCGAGCAGAACCAGCATCGCGGCGAGCGAAGCGATCCCACGGCCCAGCATCAAACGACCACCGGTCTTAGTTGCTCTTGGCTGGTTGGCCATTGGATTCTCCCGTGGAGTGGTCCGTGCTAGTTCGGAAAACTCTTGTTCTCACGCTTGCCGCCTACAATGACGTCGACGATGTACGGCGCTGGGGGTGCCGCCGGTTTCGCGGCGGGCGCGCTCATGTGGTGCTCGACTGGCGCCGGGTGATCGAGTTCGAACAGCGAGGCCTGCAGCACCGGAGGAATTTCCGTGCTCTGGCTGTCGATCGTGTTGCGGAGAGCCAGCTGAATCTTTGCCGCCGCTGCTGGCCATCGCCAGCTTGGCCGCATCGGCAGGATGCACCAGCAGCGTCATCACGGTCACGGACTCGGGGCGTCCCGCCGCGGCTTTCAATCCGCTGGTTGGCGGCCAGCACGCGCACGTTTTCCAGGACGGTCAGCGTAATGTTTCCGGAGGCCTTGGTGGAGCCGGTGGTCAGCACGTCAACCATGGCTCCGGGAGTCACGAATCCGGCCACGGAAACGACATCGTTCACCGCGACCGAAAGAGCTCGCATGCCTTCCGGAATCGTTGCGGCCAATCCGGCGCCGGCGGCCACCGGGGCCAGCTTGGATTCCAGGATGGGTTCGTTTTCAGACACCGAAGTGATCAGCGCGCGATTCTCGCAGTCCTCCGGCTTGGCGAACATGTTGGCGACCGGCGCGTCCGTCGGCCAGGGAATCGTGCGCAGGTCCTTCGAGGTCAGGCGCGTTCCCAGCGGCAGCGGCCCGGAGGCCACCACGATCTGTTTCATGACCACCACCGGGGCGGGGGTGGAGGCGATCTGAAACTCGTGGTAAATGAAAATGCTTAAGCAACAAACCGGCGACGACGGCGACCGCCAGTCCAACCATCATTCGTTTGCGATCCATAAATCACAGCTCCTTGTTATCAACGTCCTCAAAGCTTTTAGTTCAGTCGCGACTACCATCTCCCGTACCAGCGCGAGGCCGCAAAGCACAACACCGTGGCCAGGCCCACCGCGACGCCGAACGGAAGTTTCATTAACTCCGGATTGTCGATGTTGATGTCCGGCATAGTCCGCAAGCCGAAGGAAAGAAATCCCTGCACCAGCACAAACATGTTCATGAACGTTTCTTTGATTTTTCCGGCGCGAACGACCATCACCAGCGCCATGAATCCCGATATGAAAATCGCCGCAACCAGAACCACCAGCATCATCCGCGGCCCCAGAATCGCGCCAAGCGCGGCCATCAGTTTCCAGTCCCCCGCGCCCATGGCTCGCAGTAGCACCATCGGGAGAAGGCAGAACAAAGCTAGGAAAAATCCCTGCAGGGCGTAATACAAACCATGCGGACCACCGAGAATCGTATTGAGCAGGAGTCCGAGAAGTGCGCTGCTTACGGTGAGCCAGTTGGGAACTTTGCGCGTGCGAAAGTCGATCCAACCGGCGAGGAGCCCGATTGCGATCCCCAAAGTCCACACTGTGGTCGTCATCTGCATAAAATTTTTCCGTCGTCAAGATAGGGATATCCCCTAGCTTGCGGTACCTCGTCACGCCCCGCTAACTAACTCCCGAACCGGGAGTGCTCACCGCGGTCGTCTGCGGCCGACCGGGCGAAAAAGTGGCCGCGAAATCAGAAACCGAAGAATGTACCGGCCCCTGCTCCCGTCGCGGCCGCAGCTGCGAGGTTGTTCGCGGCGGCGGCCGTCGCGTTGTTCGCTGCTGTAGTCAGAGAGTTGGCGCCGATAATCCCGTTGATGATCCCGTTCTGCGCGGCCTGGGCAGCTCCGCTGTCGAGGCCGGCTGCGATACCGAAAGCGGCGGCAGCAAGCGCATCTTGGAAAGCGGCGCCATTGTTGCGACCGTTGGCGGCGGCCTGCGCGGCTGCGGCGGCTGTCTGAGCTGCGGCATTGTTGACGGCCGCTGCCGCACTGAGTGCTGCGGTGTTACCCGACAGTGCGGCGGCTACCGTACCCGTCGCGTTGCCGGGAAGATTCAGGTTCACGAACGCGACGTCCACGTTGGTAAACGCACCCTTGACGGAAGCCCCGAACGATTTCACCGTGGCGCCCGCGGCCAACGCGATCAGCAAAAGAAGCAGCGCGTATTCCACGAGATCCTGGGCATCGGCCTTCTTCCAATGTTTTTTCAGTAGTTCCAGGCTGAGCTTGATTCGGTTCTTCATAATGTCGCTCCTCTGTCTCCCCGATCGTCGATCCGATTATTTGGCCCCAAAAACATTAAATCCCCCTGGAGGAACCAAAACCGACGACTGAATCGGCCGCTGGAAAAATCGAAGGTCTCTCCCAGCGGCCTTCAGTAAAGGCGTCGCCACGCGAGTGTCGAGCTAGCCCAATTAGGTCGCGTAGCCGGCCAGCGCAGTGCTGGCGTTGGCGAACACGCTCTTGACGGCCGTGCCCAGGGTTTGAATGGTTGCGGCCGAGACGAGGGCGATGAGAACCAGGAGCAACGCATATTCCACGAGGTCCTGGCCCTGTTCGTCCTGCCACAGGCGCTTTAAAAGATTTTGCATATCGCTTTCCCTCCACTGATTTTGAATTGGCGGCCAGAACACAAGGCGACCGCGTGCAGGGTGTATTGCAGATTGTGCGCCACTCTCGGAGCCGATCTGAACTAGGTACAAGTGCTGTACTATCAAGTCGATGGCTGGATGTGGGCCATGTTCGCCCCTCCTCCCGCCATCAGCACCCCTTAAAGCGTGACGATTTGATGACTACCCTTAGCCCCATAAATCGAGATTTGGTGACGTTTGCACCCACGCCCGTGCTTAACGTCACGGGCACATACTCCTAACCAGTTGAAAATGCTGCCTGAGGACGTGGAATCGCTGAACAGCACTTTGCCGGACGAGTTCCGTCGATTCCGACGGCTTCAATCTGTAACCTACAGAAAGTGGGCTGGTTAACGATAAGTTGCAGTACGCAGGGAGCACCTCGAAAGAAACCTGCCATGGAACTCCTAGTTGCAAGAAAAGAATGGGCTGCGGACGCTACGGCCCGAGAGGGCGGTTCGAGCGTTGATTGTGGAATGCGGACTGCTCGTGCTTCCTTGCTTCGACTGATAATTCGCGAACCGCATCCACGATCGCATCGGGCCGGTCGAAGGGAATCATGTGGCCGGTACCAGAAACCATGACCCATTTTCCCCGGCTGGACAGGCCGGCCAACCGCTTTTCGGACTCCACCCACATTTGGTTCAGGGCGTACTTGTTCTCCGGGGTCAGCGGCAGATCCAGAAGGCTGTCCCTGGCGATGAGCACGATCAGGGGCTTGTCGCCAAGCGTGCCGGACCTGCGCAGTTGCTCGGTGGACGCACCGCGGTTCTCCAGCTCGCTGGCCGCCGCGGCGATGAATCCCGGTTGGATCAGGAAATAAAACCATTCTTGGCGGTTATAGGGCAGGGCCGGATCGTCGATGTACTGAGCGGCCTCAAGGCGGCTGATTCCCAGCCAATAGCGGAGCCTGGCCCATTTGCGGTCCCGGCGGCGCTGTTCCAATTCATTTGACCTAAGCTGCTGGAAATAATCAGGAAGTTTCAGGTCTTCCTGTCCGGTATCCGCAAGTACTATTCCGGCAACATCATCCGGGAAGAGGCCGTTGTAGACCCGCACATTCGTGCCGCCGAAGGAATGGCCGACCAGCACGAACGGCGGCTTTTCGCCGGCGTCCCGCAGTAATGTGTGGAGCTCCGCCGCGCTTCGCGCGCTGGTTCGCGGCATGGGTCCGGGATCGCTCCAATCGTAGCCGGCGCGATCATACGAGCAAACCCGCGTAAAACCGGTGATTTCGGACTGTACGGCTCGCCAGCTGATTGCGGGTACGCCCAGCCCGGCTTCCAGAATCACGATTGGGCTGCCCTGGCCGGTGCAGTTGAGGTTGAGATTGAACCCGCCGACGTTGACCGATTTTCCTTCCTGGGGAAAACGGCGGGCATCCGCCCGAATGGTTATCAAGTGGTAACACAAGCCCAGCGGAAGCAGGACGAGGGCGAGAGCCGTGAATGCTAATGCCGCTGAGCGCGGGACTCCCAGCCCGCGCCAGCGCCCCAGCCTCTTGCCGCTGGGGGGGCGCGCCTCGCCGGTGTACGCTTCGGGCGACCGCACCGAAGCGCCTGGTCCGGTGTCCAGGTTGGCATCCTGGTTTGCTTCCACGTTAGCTTCCCTCGTGAACGACCTGCGGCGCGAACCCCGCTGCCCCTCGCGCTAGAGAACTCCCGGAAACCACCGCCAGCGCACCCTCCGCATGTAAGCGGCGTAGGCGGGATCGGTGCGCAGGAAGTCTTCCTCGGCCAGAGTCCTGGCCACGAACCAGAAAATCGCCAGCGAGTACAACACGAGGTTCCACAGTGAGAAGGATCGTAGCGTCCCCGCGATGACCAGCAGAAAAACCGCCGTATAGATCGGGTGCCGCACCCAGCGATAGGCGCCGTGATCGACGATCTCGCGTTGCGCGGGTAGCATTCCGATATTCCGCCCCAGGCTCAGGCGGCCCCAGATGTCCATAAAAACGCCAAGAGGATACAGCAGCAGAACGGTCCAGGAACTGACCAGGATCCGGCCGCGACTTTCAACGCTTAAAATCAATAGCCCCCAATAGGAAGCCGCAATCGCCACGACCCAGTAATACGGGTTGGTCGATATTCGAACCGGCGGACGGCGAATCACCATGGTGGCGATCAGGATCAGAGTCTGGGCCAGGTAGGTCAGTTCCCAGATGTTCACGTAACTTCGAAAGTGCAGCGCGATGGGATAGACAAAAGGCAGCACGGCCAGGATCGCCAATATCTTGTCCACCCACGGATTTGTAAGCCACCCGGTGATCGGCCGGGGTTGCGAAATGGCCGCGGGCGCGGAAACCTCCCCATCCAATTCGACGGCCGCTGGATGCGGGGCGGACATCGGCGATGGTGGCTGCTCGGCGAACTCGCTCATTCCGGCATATCTCCCAGGTGTGGCCAACGAGAAAGGGCCCGGCGTTCCGCGAAAATCACGGAACCGCTACAAAGAGTTCGCGGTGCGAGAATGGAAAGAGCCAACTCTAATCGCCGGCTGCCTCCGGCGTATTGGAGCGCACAAAAAACACGGTGTTGTCGTCGGCGTAGGTCCGCTTCCACCGCGGCGAAGCGGCCAGAAGCGTTTCCAGCGCGCTGTGTCGCTTGATCAGGCAGGACTGCACTCCATACTTGCCCAGCAGTTCCAGCGCGTTATTTTCCAGGTTGGCGATCTTGGCGTAATCCTGAAACACGCCGCTGTATTCATACATGTCGGCGCGGCCGTCGATGAACACCTTGTGCTGCGGGCCAAGTTTCCAGATCAGGTACCCGCCATAACCGTAGTCATTGAACATGCCGGTCAAATGCGGATGCTGCCGCAGATATCGACCGCAGCCCACCGGATAGTCCTTGGCCACGACTTTGGCGACCTCCGAGCGGCTCGGAAGATATTGGCGATGCCAACCAGCATGATCGCGATCATGGTCAGATTCAGAGCGTACTGTTCCTTGTCCGGATCGTACCGCGGCATCCACGCACGATGAACCTGGCCACGATCGGGACGATGACCATCACGAAAATCAGCATGAAGCGGATATGCACGCACGCGGAATACACAGCAAAAAGCAGGATGGCCAGTTCCTGCAGCGGTATTTAATCGGGAAGAAAATATGGGCCATGAAGAGCACCAGCACCAGGGCCAGAAAATACTTGCCGATGACCAGATTAAAGGCCAGCGGCTGCCATTCCTGAATGTTGGCGATGTTGAACGGCTGGCTGGTGGCCATGACCAGCGGGTAGGCGGCGAGTTCCGTTCCGTAAGGAGTGATGAGCATCGCCACGAGCACAGGAAAATCGTGGTCAGCAACTGCACTCGCTGGCGCTTGGTCCACGGCTCCGCCACCAGGCCACCCAGCTCAAACTTGAAGAGCCCGCCGGCGTAGTACGCAGCCATCATGGCCATGCCGAAAACAAAAGTGCCGTGCGTATTGATCCAAACCACCATCAGCGGAGGCAGAATCCACAGCGCGCGGGAATGTCCCTGGCGAAACTTCTCCAGGCATATGAAAGTAATCAGCAAAAAAACATAGCCGAACAACTGCGGGCGCAGCGTGAAAATTACGCTGGCGATGGGTAGGAAAAGTCCGGTAGCCACGCAGGCCGCTTTCCAGTTTCCGCAGCGCACGTATGCGTAGTAGTACAGCAGCACCGTCACGATCGCCACCAGCAGAATCTGCAGATTCGCCAGGCCGCGCAGGCCGTCCATGCGTGCGGCGAACGCCATGGCCATCTCGCCCAGCCATTCATAGGCGATCCAATGCGTGCCAGGCGCCGTGAACGAATAAAAATCGGCGGTGGGCAACACATGGGTGTCCATGATTCGCTGGCCGACCGCGATGTGCCACCACGTATCTGGGTCGAGCATGTCCAGACGAGCGCCGACTAGCGAAATCCCTGCCGAGCAGAACTCCCATAAGCACAGGAAAAGTTCCCGCACGCGGAGCGAAAACCACGGGGTCGCGCGATCAGCGCCCGCTCCTGAGGTGGGAGGATTCGTAACCACCGGATCAGAACCTGCCACCGGGGGAAAAGTCATGCCACCCAGAGGAGTTCGCAAAGTGGTATCGGATTCGCTCATTGTCGCCTTTCGGATATTCGAATCAGGCTAAGGCCTTGAAAACGGGCTCACTTGTAACCGACCAATGACACTTTCAGGTATGAACTCCAAGGGGTAAGAAGCATTTTGAAGTCCACTCGGGCTTGCTATCTGGGGAAGTAAGGTTACATCGATTTTGAGGCTGTCCGCGGCTTAAATCGGGGCGCGCAAGTGATCGAAGGCGCTCAACACCGCGAAGGGTGTTCGGGTGTCAGCAATACTCTCCCCGATCTGCTGAATCTTATCCGGCTGAATGTGCCCCAGCAGCATGGCAGCCCGCGCCAGGTATTCGATCTTCTCGGGAAGCAGCCCCATGATCCGGGCGCAGGTGGCGTCGACTGCCACTGGGTCGTCGCCCATAATGAGCAAGCCGCAGGCTTTCGAAACTCCCTGGATCGGGCCATTACCCTCCATGCCGACGATCCCGTCGACTATCGCGAAATCCGGCCGCACGGCGGCGTTGATATCCAGGATGGCGCGATCGATCCCGGCCCAGTGCAGCACGTTCTTCGGCCATCCGTAGCAGCTTCCGGGCACCACGCCGAACATGTTCTTGAGCGAGAGCGTCACGCCGGCCCAGTGGTGGGTCTTCAGCTTGGGCATGGTCACCAGAAAATCCACGCCCAGGACGGTCTTGGGCAAATAGAGTTCACTCAATCGCGAAGCGTGCGTTCGCAAGGACACCCGCTGCGACGTCGTCCACGTTCAGGTCCACGAAAATCCGCGAAACCGCGCCCAGATACTCGCGCAGCCGATCGATTCAATGACCGCCTGCGTATCGCGATCGATTGCCGGACCCTCGCCGATGTACACAGCGGAGGCCCCCAAGCGCAAGAAAGTTTCGCGCGCGGCGTGCACCACCGCCGGGTGCGTGTTGGTCATGCCCTGCGGGTCGAAGCCGACAAAGTTCGGCTTGAGCAGTACGGTTTTCCCGTGCACCGGCAAAGAGAATTCGCTCAGAGTTTCGTGCAGCACGGCGGCCAGATCGGACTGGTACACCAGGAATTCCGAATCGCCACGCGCGAATTGGGCCGTGAAAATGAGGGTATCAGCGATGGAGTGGGTCGCGGCATTCAGCTTCCGCCGGCGGAGTTCGTGATTGCGGATTTTGGCTGCAACCAGTGCAGTGTACCGCTGAGGGCGAGGATCGACCAGGCCACCTCCGGAACATTCCAGGCGATTTCGCTCGATTCGTACATCGTCTCGAGCGCCATGGCGATTCCGGTTGAGTCCACTTTACCGTAGGCACGCAGCGCGATCGCGCGAAGGGCCAGCGAAGCGGGGCTTTGTAATAGAGTCGGCAAATCCTTCCAGCCAGGCAGGCTTTTTTGCACTTCGGGCCGTCCGCGATTGTTCTCTCAGCGCCAGCAGCGCCCACACGGTCGACGTCACCTGCGGTTCGCCCGGGACGCCGTAAACCATGGGATTACCGCAATTCCAGCCGCCGCCGGGACACATGCGGTCGTACAGCATGGTTTCGGCGAGGCGCAGGCGGCGTTCGGCTTCGGCCGGGCAGCTTTTCCGGCGGGAAATGGCGCAGAAAGAGAATGGCGTACGAAGTTGGCTCGACCCAGCTGGCGGTTCCGGAGGTCCAACTCCAGCCGAAATAGGAATCATTCTGGCTGGCGATTTTTCTTTCCGAAAACGCGACGCACGAGCCGCTGCAAGAGGCCCGCTTCGCCCGGGACTTTCACGGACGAGCCAGGCTAGCGCCTCACTTCACTGTTCGTAAATAGCTATCGTGTCCGAGTAAGGCACAGGCACGCAAGCGAAGTCACCCACGACCCTTCGCGCAACTCAGGAGATGCTGGCCACGATCCGTCGGTTAATTGCGCGGCACCCAGAAATTTCAGCGCGCGTGGCGGCGGCCTGGTGCTGCGGACGGAGTCCCGTCGCTTTCCGACAGGGCGATCAGCGCCCAGGCCGTGGATTCCACCCGGCTCGCGGAACCCGCGCTGAAAACCCCAGCCGTCATCGGCGTTTTGCGCGCCCAGCAAAAAGGGCAGGCAAACGCTTTCCACGAAAGTGGAGTGCATAGGTTGAGATTCTCCGTGTCTACGGGCCTGGAATGGCGCCGGGCCCGCTCGAAGCCGTACGCAGCGCTAGGAGACTTGCGTGTCGGAGTCCTGGGAAGTCTGTCATCCACGTGTGCCGAGGAGATTGTCTTCTTCGTACTGGCTAATTTCAAGCTGATTGATGAGCCGGTGCAGATATCCGCGGGCCACACCCAGGCTGCGCGCGCTTTCCACCTTGTTCCAGCCGTATCTTGCGAAGCGTACGCAGAATCAGCCGGCGTTTGAACTGGCGGATTTCGCCTTCGTAGGAACCGTTGAAGGAGATCCCGGCTCGGCGCCGCTAAGGCTTCCTTCCTCGCGGAATTCCGCGAATGCTCGAAGGAAGATGCGCAACATCCACGGTCTGTCCCTCGGACAGAACCACCGCTCGTTGGACGGCATTTTCCAGTTCGCGCACATTTCCCGGCCAGGAATATTCCTCCAGGGCCACCAGCGCCTGATGAGAGAACCGCTTGACTTTCTTGTTGAACTGCGCTGCGCGGCGGACACCAGAAACAACTGCGCCAGCAGAATGATATCGTCGCGGCGCTCGCGCAACGGCGGAATGTGCATGTGAACCACGTTCAGACGGTAGAACAGGTCGTCGCGGAATTTGCCCTGCTGCACCATTTCCGGCAGGTTTCGATTGGTCGCGCTGATCAGCCGGATATTCACGTTGACGGTGGAATTGCCGCCCAGCCGTTCGAAACTGCGCTCCTGCAAAACGCGCAGCATTTTGGGCTGCAGGCTCAATCCAAGATCGCCGATTTCATCCAGGAACAAGCTGCCCTTGTCCGCGTTTTCCAAACGCCCGCGGCGCATGGCCAGCGCGCCGGTGAACGCGCCTCGTTCGTGGCCGAACAGTTCGTCTTCGATCAACGTGTCCGGCAGGTTGGCGCAGGAGAATGCCACCATCGGGCGCGAAGCGCGCAGGCTGCTCTGGTGGATCGCGCGCGCCAGCAACTCCTTACCGGTGCCGGTCTCTCCGGTGATCAGCACATTGACGTCGCAGGGGCCGATTTTCTGGGCCAGGGCGAACAATTCCTGCATCGCCGGCGCGGTGCCATGAAGATCATGAAGGCGGGTGGTTCCGCTGACCGTGGAACGCAGCCGTTGCATTTCCTTTTCGGCCGCTTGAAACTTGAACGCTCGCCGCAGAATCAGCCGCAGTTCGACCATGTTCGGAGGGTGCGTAATGCTGTCATACGCGCCGAGTTCCATCACCTTGAGATTGAGGGCGGAGCCGTCGTCGCTGTGCAGGACCACCACCGGCGGATGTCCCTGAACTCCGAGGACCTCCTGCATGAAGCGGAGTCCGTCTTCCTGGCGTACCGATGGGTAGCCCGCCCGAAGATCAATGAGCAGGACATCGCACCAATCACGCATCTCATTAAATCGCGCCGCATGGAAATCCGTTAGGGCGCGGGTAACGAAATCTTCTCCGAGCACGCCGGTCAGTGCCTGCACCAGCCCTGAATCTGGCGTCGCAAAACAAACCCGAATCTCCTGATCAACCAATGGGAGTCCTCCTTCAAGGTCACGTCAGCTGTGCAGGAGAAGTGCACACGTGATACCAAAACAGTACAAATCGCTTCAATTTCCACAGACCGCGCATTAAGACCAACGGCGTCATCGGTTTGCGAAAATGATTTTCGAATGCGTATCTGAGGGGCTAGAGCAGTCTGAAAATTGGTTTGGAAGACTCAATGGAAAACTGTAGGGCGTTTAGTACAAAAAGTTTGCGGTACTAAGGGGCACAGTACCCATTCGGATTCACTCGAATCCGAACGAGTACACTGGAGAATCAATCGTATTTGATGCGCTAACTACCGGGCGTTGCGTCCGGCGAAATTCCGACCAGAACCTCGAGCGCCACGGGTTTGCCAGAGCGCATCGCCGGTCGGAATTTCCAGCGGCTGAACGCGAGGCGAGCCGCTTCATCCATCTGCGGCACGAGTCCCTGATAGACTTCCACGCCTTCCACCGTTCCATCTTCGCGGACGGTGCCCTTCAGGACGATTAATTTGCGAGCCATTCCGGGAGGGAGGGCCAGGCGCTTGAAGTCATACCGCGAGTCCAGATCCGGATCCGGCGGCACGAGGCCGGCTTCCATGCGAATTACCGTGGACGACGTTGGCGGCGCCGCTTCCGCCGGGGTTCCTCCGCCCTTCTGGCAATACTGCATGGTCCAGCTGGAATCGCTCATGGGTAGGAAGATCGTATAAATCTTGGAGCAGGGAAGCGCGTTGTAGACGCCCAGACCGCCGCCGCCCATTGGACCGGCAGAGACGATCATGCGGTTCCGCGGCAGCCGGGACGATACGGCAACCGGATAAATCATGCGAGCTTCGACGTGGGGATCGAGCGAGGCAATGCCAGGTGTACCCGCGCCCGTTCCCTTGATGCTGATGGAGCCGCCGGACGAACCGTCTTTGCCGCCGCCACCGCCTTCGTGGCCGGGTCCAATGCCTACGCTGGCATCGCCTGCGCGGCCGTTACCTGCTGTGCCGCCGCCACCAGGTGCTCCGCCTGCGCGGCCGCCCGGAGCGCCGGCGCCATCCGCGCCTGGAGCGATCGAGAAGTCTCCCCAGCGATTGCCTGCGGGTATGGCCAGTCCGGCCGAAGAAATCGACGGATCAATTCCGAGAGCCAGAAGCGCACGACCGTCGCCGGAAACGCCGATTTCAGGGGCTTCGCCGCCCTGCATCGTGCCGGTAGCGCCGTCGCGGCGCGAGGGCCGCGAAATCGAACCGGAGGGAATGGGCATCTTGGGCTGCGCCACGGACGGCCGGAGCTGCGTGGCCAGCGTCATGTCGACGTTGGTGTCGGCGACAGGGGTAGCCATATCGGCCGCGAGTTTCGCGGTTTCCGGCATGGGCTTTTTTAGTGTCAGGTCGAGGTTCGGTTTCTTGGGCTGGGCCAGCGATCCCAGGGAAAGATTGGGAATTTTCACGTCGTTCGGAATGCGCAGATCCGGCGGAGACGCCGGCTGAATGATGGTCTGGTGCGTGTTATCCGCGTGAATCGGCTTGGAGATCGCGGTCAGATTCAGATTCGAAGCGGATTTCCCCGGCTCCGGCGCGAGCAGCGGATGGACGCCGCTGCCAGGGCGTCCTCCCGGGCCCTTCGGCGCGATGCGCGGCAAGTTGCTGGGCGATTTCTGCGGCGGCACCGGATAGAAAAGCACCTCCGGCGGGAGGAAAGCGGCGCTCAGGTGCGGCGCGCTGGCCGGCAGAATCATAGGCGCGAAGAAAATCGCCAAAATCAGAAGAATGTGCAACGCCACGGAGTTGGCGATGCCGACGCCGGGAGCCTGAAAACCGGTCAGGCTGGCATCGCGATACAGGTGACGTAAATTCTTGGAAGGGGGAAGCTTGGGCCGCGAACACAGCGCGGCAATGGATGCGAAAAAGTCGCCTAACGTCGATTCCTTGCGGACCAGAAATCCGGGAGTCTTCACGGACTTTGCCGGCTCAAGCAATGGGCTGGGGGAAATGGACGGGCGATCAAACTCGCGGCTTTGGAAGAGCCGGTAGGATTGATCGGTGCCCTGGAAACTCAACGTGCGCTCCTAGCTGCCGTGAAATGCGCGGCGCGGTAATTCGGTGAAGAACAGCCAAGCCTGAAAATATCAAAGGCTCCGCCGCATAAGACTTAGCACGTGTCGTACCAACTGTTCGGCGCGATACGCCGCGCCATCCGGCGTTGATACAGCCCCGCACACACGCGCAGTATCCGTTTGGGTACTCCGCGCGGAGCGATCTGTGGCGCTTTGGTGACGCGGCTGGCGGCGCCGCGCCAGTTCACGAAAAGTAATCTCTGGCCTTTGCCCGCGTCGATCAAGCGATTACATGTCCGTCGATCGTCGCCTGGCGTCCCGCCTAGCGCTTGCCAAACCGCACGACTACCCCGACGGAAGCTGTGAAGTTCTGCTGCGTGAGGCTCAGGAAACGGGTCAGCAGGTATTCGCCGTTCACGCGGATGGCAGTGCGCTGGTTCAGGGCGAAGTCCACGCCGGCGCCGGGAGCGATTGCGAATTTGTAGGCGCTCTGCGAAATGCCCAGGTAGTTGGCGCTGCCGTGAATCGCGCCAAGCTGCACGTGCCCGTACGGGGTGATTCGGGAAAAGTGGCGGTAAGAAAATACCGGGCCGTAGGTCAAGGTCTGGGCGTTGACGGAATATTTTGTCGCTACGCCGGAAGTGACGATCGTTTCGTTTCCCTGATAGGCATTGACTTCCACGCGGCCGCCGAACCAGCCATTGAGATTTTCCGTGATCGTTCCGCCGCCGCCGTTCAGGTGGAAGTGCGAGCCGTTCAGATTCGCGCCGAGGTAGGAATAGCCGCCGGAAAATTCCCATGCCGGCGTGACGTCCTGCGCGCGCGCAGCGATCGAGAACAAGAGCACTGCGGGGATGAGCCAAAGAACTCGTTTCATTTCGTCGTCTCCTTGCGCGTGGACTCGTCCTGCCAGCGCGATTCAAATACCAGCTGTGCCCGGCTGGCGTGCCGCGGAACGAGCGGCGCCAGCGCGTTGAAAAATTGCGGCGACTACTTCACCTGCAAGGTCACCGGAATGGATTGATTCACGGAGCCGGACGTTCCGGTCACCGTGACCTGGTACGTTCCCGCGGGAGTGCCCGAGGGAACGCCGGCCGCGCCGCCGCCGCAGGCCACGGAAGCCAGCAGCAGGACGACCGCGAAGCCGAAGGAAGCCGTCAGAGGACGGCGCCGCGCGCCGGCCACGATGAGTGCGAGCATCGCGGCGAGCATCCCGAGCAGCGCCGTCCCGCCGAACGGCCGCAGAAATGAGGGCGGATTAAATTTGAATCCGACAGCCGGCGGCGCGCTGGTGCGCAGCGCGGTGCTGACCGTGAGAACCGCGGCAAGCGACTGCTGAGCGGTCGGCGTAACCACGGAAGGCGAGATGGAGCAGACCATCGTGGCCGGCGCGGTGCAGCTGAGCGCCACGGAGTTTGCAAATCCGCTGGCCGAAGTCACGCTGAGGCCGTACTGCGCCGCTTTGCCTGCCGGGACCGAAGGCGTGCCGGTGAGCGAAGAAACCTGAAACGGCGGCTGGAGAACGCCGGTGCCGGTTGTCATCACCACCTGAGGGCTACCCGCACCAGAGTCGGAAATCGTGATAGCGCCGACGCTGGCAATGGCCGCGGTGGGTGTAAAGACCACTTGAATTACGCACGTGCCGGAGGCAGGCACGGGCGTCTTGGTGCAGTTGTCGGACTCCGTGAAGTCCCCGCTGGCGGAAACAAAGGAAACCGTAAGTGGCGTCGAGCCGCTGTTGGTAACGGTCACGTCCTGCGGAGCGCTGGGCACGTTCACGTTCTGGAAGCCGAAGAACAGGCTGGAGGTCGACAGGCTGACTTCCGACGTATTGCCGGTCAGACCGATGATGTGAGGGCTGCCGGGAGCGCTGTCCGTGATGACGATCTGCGCTTTGCGAATCCCGTTTCCGGATGGCGTGAACGTTACGGTGAAGGTGCACTTCGCGCCGATGGCCAGCGGCGCGCCACACGTGGTTGTGTCCGCGAAGTCGGCTGCATTGGAACCGGTGATCGCGATGCTGGTGATCGTTTGCGGATTGTCGCCGTTGGTCAGCGTCACGACTTGCGACGCGCTGGTCGTGTTCAGGCTTTGCGCGCCGAACACCAAGCCGCCCGGGTTGAGATCGAATCCACCCAGAATGCTGATCTTCGAAACGTAGGCATCGCAGTTGCCGCCGGGAACGAGTTGCACCGGGTTCGACAGCGGAAAGTCCTGCGAGCAGGTCTGCCCAGTCACATACGCTGAGCCATCGGTATCCACGGCAATGCCGGTGGCGAGTTCGGTGTTGCTGCCACCCAGGAAGCTGGAGTAGAGAAGCGTGGCGCCTGCGGGATCCAGCTTGGCGACAAAGCTATCCGCGTTTCCGCCACCGTATGCCGGCTGGAAAACCGAGCCAGAGGTGGGGAAATCGGTCGAGACCGTTGTGCCGGTCACATAGGCATTTCCGAGCGTATCAACGGCGATACCCGTGGCAGCGTCCGCTTTCGTGCCGCCAAGGTAAGTGAAATAGGAAAGTGTGCCGGTGGTCGAGAGCTTGGCGACGAACGCATCGCCCTGGCCCTTGTACGTGGGCTGCACGCCGCTCGGAGTGAAACCGAACGCGGCGGAATTGGTTACGCCAGCGACATAGGCGTTTCCGGCGGAGTCCAGCGCGATGCCGTTGCCTTGATCAAGGCCCGCGCCGCCGAGGAATGTAGAGAAGACGAGGGAGCCGGCTCCCGAGCCGTTGGTATTGACTTTGGAGACGAACGCGTCACCCGCTCCCGCGTTAGCGCCCTGTAGCGGAGCGACGGTCGGAAAATCCGGGGAATAGGTCAGGCCGGTGACGTACGCATTGGCATTGCCGTCCACAGCAATGCCGTAGCCGATGTCCTCAATGCCGCCGCCGAGATAGCTGGAGTACAGAACGGTGGAACCGGTGGCGTCGATCTTCATCACAAAAGCGTTGAAATTTCCCCCGCCAAAGGCGGTTTCAAAAGCGCTGATCGTGATGGGGAATGGCGGCGGAGGCGTGGCAGGAGGAACGATCGCAACGGTTGGCACGCCGTTGGCTGTTACTGACCCGGTGACGTACGCGTTAAAATTGCTGTCGACAGCCACCGACTGGCCGAAAACATTTTCGTATTCGCCGATAAAGCCGGAGTAGAGAATCGCAGTGCCGGCGGCATTCAGCTTGGTAATAAATCCGTTAGTGACCAGCAGGCCCAGGGTATTCCAGGAGGTGCCGCATTTGCCGTCGCCACCGCACAGTGTATTGATGCTGAAGGGGCCGACCGGGAAATCGGGAGAAACCGTTGCGCCGGTGACGTAGGCGTTGCCGAAATTGTCGACCGCGATGCCGGTGGCGGTGTCTTCATTCTTGCCGCCGAGATACGTCGAGTAAACGATGGCCGAACCGTCGGCGCTGATTTTGGTGACGAACGCGTCCTGCGGGAAGTCCGGGCCGCCTCCGCGATTGAATTGGATGTTGTTGGTGGTCGGGTAGTCGGCGGAGAAGGTCGATCCGGCGATGAACGCGGTCTTGTCAGGAGCTACGGCGATGGCGCTGGCGTTGTCAATATTCGTGCCGCCGACATACGTGGAGTAAATCAGAATCGGATCGATCACCAGGGTGCTGTGCGCGTCGTAGGCGGCGACCTGGAACGACACGTTCTTGCCGTTCTTCAGAACGTAGTGAACGGCCACTGGCTTTCTGGTTCCCGCGACTTCCTGGTAGGCCACTGGCTGGCGCAGGCGAATTTCGCCGCCGGAGGAGTTGACGACCAGTTGGCCGTGCGAATCCACGTGCAGGCGGGAGGCGCCCTGAAAAGCGAGTTGGATCACGGACGGGTCGGCGCCGGGAGCGACGTCAAAGTCATATTCGAGCTGGCCCTGGGTTCCGTAATAGACCAGGTTAATGCCCTGGTAAACATTATTCTCATAAACCCTGCGAAATTGCGGCACGCTGCTGCGCCATTTCGTGGAATCGTTGCCGATAAAGTAATTGCTGGTGCCCGGCAGGGCATCCGAAGCGGAGAAAGTGGCCGCAGCGTTGGCGCCGGCGAGCTGCATGCGAACGATGGAGGCGCGATTGTCGTGCCCGCGAAGTTCGAGCACCGCTTCCTTATTGGCCAGGAACAGGGCATAGCCGTTGCCGCGGGCCAGAAATTTTGCCGGGTTATCGGAGTTGGGCGAGACGCGTTCGAACGCCAGGGGCAATTGTGCGTAATTCCGGGCGATCGCGTGAGACTGCGCCTCCGTGGCGCGTAGAGAGGGCGCCGGGGAGCTCAGCGGAACACGGTTTGTGGCGGCAACTTTCGAATCGGTAGCGTTGGGCGCGGCGGACAGGTGAAGGCCGAACGCAAAAAAGCACGCCAAGCCGAAAATTCCACCTTTAGCTAGCAGCCACTTCGCTTTTCTTGTCGCATTCATGAAGGATCCTCTCGCACGGCCTGAAAAACGTGGCACCCGATGCGCGTCAACACGCGGTCGTTCCGGTTCGTTCCTGTAAATGGAGTGGGCGCTGGCCAACATCGTGACAGGAAAATCTCGCCGTCACCCCATGGGTGCGAACGGAAGGAAGCATGTGTGCTGCCAATTGCAAGGCTGGGGAAAGATTCACGATATTTGCCGCAGCGCATTGATGATGCATGGGTTATCACGAAGGGAGTTGGTGTCGAAAATTGCAGCAGCGGCGGATCGGCCGATCTGTCTCTGGAAGTGCATCCCCCAGCAAAGCGAACCGTCATCGTACGTTGACTTTTATTATCAGCGGCATTGGGGAGAATGGGAGGCTAAATCGAGGTGCCGAAGGACCGCCATGCATGGAGATGCACAAACGGAAGTTTGCGCCACTTTATTTGCGCAAGCGAAGTGAAAGCAGAAAGAACGGGCGCAGCATTTGCCACCAGCCGAAAATGGGAACCACCTTGGTGTAGGGCACGCCGCTCGCAGGATAGGTTTTCGTTACGGGAACTTCAACCACGCGGTAGCCGCACTCGACGGCTTTCCAGTGGATGTAATACTCCATTTCGTAACGGTCAAGCCAGGCTTGCTCGAGATCGATGCGCGCGTCATCGAGAATATTCACGCGGTAGGCGCGAAATCCGTTGGTTAAATCCGTGCAGGTTTTCCCGGTGTAGATGCGAAACAGCAGGCTGAGCGTCTTGATGGCGATATTTCTGAAGAGTGGAAGATTGGGGCTGGAACCGCCGGGCAGGTAGCGGCTGCCTTGCACGTAGTCGGCGCGGTCTTCGACGATCGGGCGCAGCAGATCCTGAATTTCGGCGGGATCGTCTTTCGCGTTTCCGGCCATCACCACTAGAACGTCGAAATTATTTTCGCGCGCGTAGCGGACTGCGGCGCGAATGCAGGAGCCGACGCCGCGACGCTCCTGGCTCAGGAAATTGATTCCCCGGGCGCGCAACTCGGCGGGGCCGTTGTCGGTCGATCCGTCGTTGATCCCGAGATACTCGTCGACTTGCCCCGGAGCCATACGCGCGATAAGCCGCGAAAGTTTGCCTTCTTCGTTAAAAAAGGGAAACATGGCCAGAACGCGGTGGCCCGGATAGACGCTGGGTGTGTGCGGCTGGTCTGGCGCGGTCTTGTGCGTGTTGCTCGGCATTACAGGGCCTTTTCTGGGGCAGGTCCGCCGCCTGTAGCTTTGGCTGGAAACTGGGTCCGCCAGCGTGGCTACACGGGCGCAGGCAGACACGGCCTCGTGGAATGGATTGCATTTCGACGGCCCATGACGATGGGAGGTGCAGATTGCTTATTCCAAAAGAGTTGCATGACGAGCGATGGCGGCCATCGCGCGCCGCGTGCCGATTTGGTGACAGTTACGATTGCAAAGTGAGACCCCCGGGCGACTTGAGGTACTCTAACTGCCGCCATGCTTTTATTGATTGAAACGGCGCTGGCCGCGGCGGCTATCCTCGTAAGCCTGACATCTGACCGGCTGGGAGAGCGGTGGTTCGCGCGAATGGAGGACGCCTTTCGCGCAATCGGCCGGCGGCGGGCGTTGGCTGCCTTGCTGGTCGTGGTGGCGGCCCTGGCAGCGCGCGCTGTGGTGCTGCCCGTCCTGCCGGTTCCGAAGCCAAAGGTGGATGACGAGTTCAGCCACCTGTTGCTGGCGGACACGCTGCTGCAGGGGAGGCTGGCCAATCCGACGCCGACCCTGTGGGATCATTTCGAGACGCTGGAAGTAAATATGACGCCAACTTATGCATCGGTATATCAACCGGTGCAGGGAATGTTCCTGGCGGCGGGCAGGCTGCTTTCCGGAAGCGCATTCTTTGGCGTGATGCTCAGCGTCGCTGTCATGTGCGGAGCGATCTGCTGGATGTTGCAGGGCTGGATGCCTGGAGAGTGGGCGCTGCTGGGCGGCTTGCTGGCGATACTGCGCTTCGGGGTGTTTTCCTACTGGGCGGACACCTATATGGGCGGGGCGCCCGCAGCGATCGGCGGGGCGCTGGTGCTGGGCGCGCTGCCGCGCCTGCGGCAGGAAGCGCGAGCACGCGACGCCGCGATTATGGGTCTGGGTTTTGCGGTGCTGGCCAACAGCCGTCCGTATGAGGGATTTCTGCTGAGCGCCGCGGCGGGAATCGCGCTGGTGTACTGGCTGTTCCAGGAACGGAAGGTTCCGGCGCGCATCGTAATGGTCCGTATTTTCGCGCCGCTCGCGGCCGTTCTGGTCCTCGCGGCATTGGGGACGGCATATTACTTCTGGCGCGTAACGGGAAGCCCGCTGAAGAGTCCGTACGAAGTGAATTGGTCCACGTATGGAATGATGCCCAAATTTGTGTTTCAGACGCTGAGGCCGCGGCAGCAGATGGCGGTGCGGCACGAGGCGCTTCGAGAGTTTTTCTACGTTTTTGAATACAAAACGTATGAGCTGACGCGCACGGCAGGTGGGTTACTGACGCAGTCGGCCATTCGCCTCGGCCAGAACTGGGCGTTTTATTTCGGACCATTGCTTACGTTGCCGTTTCTCGCTGCCGTGGCCACCGCGCCCTACGGATTTTCGTGGAAGCACCTGGCGCGGGACACGCGGTTTTTTGTTTTGTGCGTGCTGTTGCTGGGCGCCGGGCTCGCGGCGGAACTGTTTTCGTACCCGCATTACGCGTCGCCGTTGACGTGCGTGCTGATCGCGCTGGTGCTCGCGGCCATGCGGCACGTGCGCGGGCAGGAATTTCGCGGCAGGCGATTCGGAGTCTTATTGACACGCGCGATTCCCGCTTTGCTGTTGCTGGTGGTGGTTTTGCGGGCGTTCGCCACGCCCGTGCATATTTCCATGGCGCGGCGACTCCTGCCTGCGTTGTATGACGCTCCCCGCAGGGATGTCCCGAGCCAGGTGGTGCAGGCCAGCCTGGAAAGACTGCCAGGGCAGCACTTGGTGCTGGTGCAGTTTCCGGCCGGCGCGGAAGACTGGATGGGCTGGGTGCACAACGCCGCCGACATCGATGGTTCAAAGATCGTATGGGCCTGGGATATGGGCGCGGAGAAAAATCAAGAGCTTCTGAATTATTATCGCGGTAGAAGCGTGTGGCTGGTGAACGCCGCGGACGACACGCCGGCGGCCAGGCCGTATCCGCAGGGCACGGGGAATTGAACCGTGGTGATGGCGCGAATTTCGATCGCGCCGGGCTTACTGGTGGGCAAGAAACCCGAATCGCTGTCATTCTGAGCGAAGCGAAGAATCTCTCTTTGGATCTTTGCTTCTTTGCTTGCACGTCGATCGAAGAGAGATTCTTCGCTTCGCTCAGAATGACAAGACTAGGTAGGCGTTATTTCCGTGGCCCGCTTCAACGACATGACTAATTCTTATCTTTATTGCGAATCATCTCGCCGTTCTTGAGTTCCGCCACATCCACAAAAGTTTTGCCTGTCTGGTAGCTCCGGAATTGCATGGGCAATCCCTCGCCGTGAAATATTTCCGGAGAATTCTGCAAGTGCATGTGCAGGTGCGGCACCGGGGAATTTCCGCTGTTGCCACACTGGGCGATTTTCTGGCCGGGAAGCAGTTTGTCTCCTGATTTCACCCGAATGCTGCCCAGCTTGAAATGCGCCAGAAACATGTATTCCGAATTGCCGAGATCGAGAACGACGAAATTGCCGGCCGGGCCGCCGGGGAAGGGGGCGTTGACGGGATTGTCCGCTACGCCATCGTGAACTTCGACCACCGTGGCCGCGGCCGGAGCGAGGATGGGCTGGCCGAAGCAGAAGTATTGCTCGGGCCGGGTGCCATCGCCGGAAAATGTGCGCTTGTGTCTGATCGCAGCCACATCAACGGCGAAACGCTGATCGATGGAGTCCGCGTGATGATTTTCAGAAACTTCGCGGCCCGCGCTGAGCACCAGCCATGTGCCGCGAAACGGGAGCCGCAACGCGGCTTGATCGTGGTAATCGGAAAAGCGGCTGTTGGCAGCCGCGCTCGAGTGAAGCAGAAAGCCGACCACCGTTCCCGAGCGGTCGAAAGTCCATTCGATGATGATGGGCGCGGAGCTTTTCTGAAACACGGCGATGCGCTGGTATGACACGAGGTCATCCTGCACCTGCACATGTTCCTCGAGCACGCTGGATTCCGGGCCGTCTTGCGATTTGACTTGTAGAGTGAAACCGAGGATCGCATCCGCCTCGCCGAAAAGATTCCTCATGCTCGGAGAGAGGCTGGCCCAGATGTCACTGGACTTGCCTTCATAAAACAATTGGGTGAAGTCCCGGCCGCGCTGCAGGAAATCGATTTTCGCCTGGGGGTGAAGAGGAGCGGCCAGCAGCAGAAGGATGCAGAGCGCGGAGATCTTCATAAATTTTGAAAGCGATACTGCCGGAGCGCGCCGGAATTGTAAAGAAACCGGGCGCGGTGCGGCAGCACGGTCAGTAACTTCCGTTCATTCCTGAATCGCTCGAGCGGGAGCGGCCGCAAGTTCCGCGTTGGAGTTGGAGGCTTGCGCGTCCCGCGTCAGCACGATCACCGCGGGCAGATAAGAAGACCAGGGGCACGATCAGTCCGGACATGACGGAATTGGCGATGACCAGCGTATTGAACTGCAGGTGGTAGGCGTCGAGGAGTTTGGATCCAAACCAGTCGCTGCCGAACAGGCATAGGTTGCGCACGCTCATCATCAGCGAAAAGCCCAGGCCTTCGCTGCCGGACGGCGTGGCGCGCACGGCCAGATCCATCATGGCGACCTCCGCCAGCGTGTAGCCGAAGCCGTTGAAGCTTTCGATGATGCCGCGCGTTGACAACGGAAGTGTAAAACAGATAGCCCAGATTGGCCGCGGTGCCGAAGGCGATGCACCACAGGAGCAGCGTGCGCAGCGTAAAACGGCGCGCGCCATAAATGCCATAGAGCGTTGCCGCGATCACTCCGAAGAGTCCGCTGAGGAAAAGGAGAAAACCCTGGGCCTGGGTGTTGAGGTGCAGATCGTTCTGCTGCTTGTAAAACACGGCGGTAGCAAGGCCGGGCGCGCAAGTAAAACAGGGCCATGAATCCGGCCGCGGCCCACATGGTCTTGGCGCTTGCCGATTCTCTTTAGCTGCTCACCGGCGTTGTGAAGACAGTTCCTTGCGCTCGATCCGTTTGCGCTGCTCGTGCAGGAACCAGACCGCGGCCGGCACCACCAGGAACACCACGCCGCCGCAGGCGATGGTGGTGAAGCCGAAAGCCATGCTGCCCAAAAATCCGGCGGTGGGGCCGGTGATGATGTAGCTGAACTGCTCGACAAAATTGCGGACGGAGGTGAGGCGGCCGGAACCGGAGATGGCCTGCGCGGTCTCCACCATGTAACCGCCGACCACGGTGCTGGTGCACATCATGCAAAGATTAATGGCCACGCACGACCACAGCAGGCGGTTGTATTGATGCGGAGTGAAGTACAGTCGCGGCCCAGGCCACAGTCGCCAGCAAGGCGCCAATGATCATGTAGCTTTTTCGGCGGCTGCCGAATAGAGGAAATGCGTCGGTCACGATTCCGAAAAGCGGCTTGAAATACCAGGCCAGTCCCATCCAGAAGAAAAAGGCCGCGTTGGCGGCGCGGTCCACGTGCAATTCATTTTTCAAAAGATTTTGAATCGGGATGCGGCCGAGAACCTGAGGCTGGCCAAGCGTGGTGCCCAAAACGCCAACGATAATTACGATGGAAGCGAAGAGCAGAGCTTTCCTGTGTTCTCCTGCGGTTGCTGAACGACCGTAGTCGTGGCCATAGAGTCTGGGCCTCTGTTGGATAGTAGTGAATTTCGGGACCGCGCTCCACCGAATAGTGGGCGCTTCGGTCCAATCACACACGGAAAGGCGTGTTGCAACTGGCGGGCAGACTTGCGCGCGGCTTCGCGCATCGATACAGTTGGAAGGGGAGCGGCTGGAGCGTGCTGCGCAGACTGGCGGTTTAGATTTTACGTTGGCGCGAATTCGGCCGCAGGTGACCTGCCAACTGAAATAACAAGCGCCGCAGGCGTCCTGGACGGCATTTGGAGCTTAACAAATGACTATACTCCCTCGTTAAATCAATTGTTGATGGCGAGCCTCTTCGACCGCGCTTAGTCCTCAGACCCCGTGCTAACCGCGCAGCGCGCAGGATCAAGGCACCATTCGCGTCGCGTGAACCTCGTGCTGATGGATGCGACGGTGAAGACCAAGGATGGCCAGATCATGGCCAATCTGAAAAAGGATGACTTTGAGGTGCGCGAAGACGGCGTGGTGCAGAAACTCGATGTGTTTCAGCCGGGACGAATTGCAGCTGGACGTGGCGCTGGTACTGGATTTGAGCGATTCGATTGAGCCGTTCCTCGGGCCGCTGCGCGACGCCGCGACGATCGCGCTTTCCGCTCTCAAGCCCAACGATCGAGGTGGCGCTGTTTACGTTTTCCACCGAAGCCGAATTGCGCCTGGCGCTCACCAAGGACAAAAACAAGATCGCCGATCAGATCGCCACGTTTGACGCGCGCGGCGCCACCAACATCAACGACGGTATTTTTGTGGCTGCCGAATATCTGCTGAAGACTGCCGCCGGGTGGCCGGCGCGTGATCATCCTGATCAGCGACGATGTGGGCACGGACGCGGGCGGGCAGGGAACGCGCGACATTGTGACCGAAGCGATTGCGGCGGATGCGGTCTCTATAAACCTGAAAATTCCCGGATACAATCCCGCCGGGAACTATGTTGCACTCGGCGATGACTCCGGGGCTCGTGAACATCCGCAAAGTGATGGAAGCGACGGGCGGGGAACTGTTCGACGTGCAGGACGTGGCGCATCTGGATGCGGTGTTCAGCGCGCTGATTCAGCGGATCAAGACGCGCTACACGCTGGGCTATTACACGATGGCCAACGGAGCGCGAAGGAAAGCCGCACAAGCTGGATGTCCGCCTGGCGTCGTCGTTCGGAAAAAAAGGCAAGGACTACACCATTCTGGCAAAGAACGGGTACTACATTCATTGAAGCCGTGCAATAAGGCCGTGCGGTAGGGCCGTGCAGTAAGGGCGTGCGACGAGGGAATGCATCGACGCCGTGAACCCACGCGGTGCATGGACGCCGCGCTTTCGGAGGGCCGGGCTTCAGCCTGGCCGAAACGGCCGGCAATTGAGACGGTTTTTACAGCGTGCGGAAAAAGTCTATCGTTTTGTCATTCTGCAGCGAAGCGAAGAATCTCTCTTTGTTCTTCTTGCCTACACTTAGATCGAAGAGAGATTCTTCGCTTCGCTCAGAATGACATTTTTTTACTTTTTTCTGCGGCCTGTTTAGCCGCCGAAAGTGGAATCACCTCGGCTCAGCCGAGCACCAGCCAAGACCCAGAGTGATGATCAAACTCTCCGTTCTCGACCAATCCCCTGTCTCCGACGGATTCACTTCCGCCGACGCGCTGCAAAACACGATCGAGCTCGCGCGCCTCACCGACCAACTCGGCTACGAACGCTACTGGATCGCCGAACATCATGCCATCGTGACGCTGGCCAGCCCCGCGCCGGAAATTCTTCTCGCGCGTATCGGAGCGGAAACCGCCGGAATCCGCATCGGCTCGGGCGGCGTGCTGCTGCCGCACTACAGCCCGCTCAAAGTGGCGGAAACTTTTCGCATGCTGCACGCGATGTATCCGGGCCGCATCGACCTGGGCATCGGACGGGCGCCCGGCAGCGGCGGCCTCGAAGCTTTTGCGCTGCGCCGCGAGCGCAGCAATCGCGCGCAGAATGACGATTTTGGCGAGCAGCTAATGGAACTGCTGGCGTTTCTTCACCACGAATTTCCGTCTGAGCATCCCTTCGCGCGCATCAAGGTTTCGCCGGATATGCCGGGAGCGCCTGAAGTATGGCTGCTGGGATCTAGTTCCTGGAGCGCGGCGGCGGCCGCAAAAATGGGACTGCCCTATGCGTTCGCGCACTTCATCACGCCGGAGGAAACGCCGGGAGCTCTGCAGTTTTACCGCTCGAATTTTCAGCCGTCGAAGCGGCTCCGAGAGCCGCGGGCGATTATTGCGCTGGGAGTGATTTGCGCGGACACAGAGGCCGAGGCCCGGCGGCTGTACACGAGCGCGCAGCTGCATATCCGGCGCATACGCCTGGAAGGCAAGCGGCTGCCGGTGCCCACTCCCGAGCAGGCCATTGCGGAACTGGCCAATCCGGAATTCGATTCGGAATCCGTGGCCCGCGGCAGCGGGGAATGGCCGCGCTACGTGGTCGGAGCGCCGGTGCAGGTGCGCGAAGAATTGCAGCGCATAGCCGCCAGCTTGCAACTGGAAGAGATCATGATCATCGCCGTGATGCATGACTACCAGGCGAGGCAGAAGTCTTACCGGCTGATCGCGGAGGCCTTCGGGATTGCCCCGCGCGCGATCGTGCCATAGTAGCGCAGCGGTGCAGTTCCCGGGGTGCCCCATCCATTGTGAATTTCAAAAGGTGGGGATTTTTAGTTTTCTGAGTGAAAACGCAAAATTCGGATTGCGCAGCTTGGTTGGGTAAAAAACTTCAACCCCTGCGAAAAGCGCAAGGACGGGGCACCCACGAGCGGATTGAGCGCTGTTCACTCAATATTTTTCCGCTTCGCGGTCGATCAGCTCTTGCGATGCGGGTTGGTCATCAATTCCACGAAAAGTTTTTTGAAGCGGTCGTGATCGATTTCCTGCAGGACATTTACGAGTCCCGCGGAGGGCGGCGGGCCCATGTAGTACTGGCGTGGATTCACGAAAACGCGGCGGTCGGCTGCTGACACGGGGAGTTTTCCTGCGGCCGGTACGTCCTGCCAATTTTTCGGCCAGAACATGGAATCGCCGTAGCGCGGGCCGGGCGTGGTGCAGATATCCACGTACATTTCAGCGGATTTCGTGACGACGCCTGGCTCGATAATTTGCGCGGCAATCATTTCGTCGGCCATGCGGAAGAAACGCATGTTGGGATCGCGGCGAAACGGCTCGACGGCGTAGGTCTGGAAAAGCTCGGCAATCGGGCTCGGGCCGCGCGCGGCAATTTCGTCGATCATGCGGCGGCCCGGCACCAGTTCATCGCCCAGGTGAATTTCTTCCGCCAGGTCCACGGTGACGATGGTGAACTTCGGCCAGCCGGCGCGCAGAACTTTTCGCGCCGAGTCCGGATCGAAGAAAATATTGAACGCGCTGGTGAACATGTGGAAGCCGGTTCCCATGATGACGACTTCCGGCACCAGCGGAACGATGTCCGGCGCGAGGGCGATGGCCAACGCGAGATTGGTGAGCGGCCCGCCGGCGTAGATCGTCACCTGGCCGGGATTGTCGCGCACGGCTTTTACGATGAAGCGCGCGGCGTGTTCCTCTTGCGTCGTGATCGCGGCGAAGTGATCGTAGGGCGCGGGCAATTCCTTGATCTCTTCCGGGCCGCCGTTGAAACTATTGAACGCGCCCATCCACGGATCCAGCCTGTGGCCGCCGTAGAGCTGCTGGCGGAGCTGCCATTCTTCCCGAGTATTGAGCATCGGAAATTCAGCGCCGGCGTAGACGGGAATTTCCGTGCGTTGCATCATTTCCAGAAGGCGCAGTGTGTAGGCCATTTCCCGCTTCATCCATGCATCGCCCGTGACCATGGTGATGCCCAGCAGATCGACGTTGTCCGCCTGGAGCATCATGAGCGTTCCCAGAATGTCCGTGCCGAAGGGGCCGGAGTTGTCCTGGTCATAGATAACTTTGCGCTTTCCGCCGGATTGGGTAGGCGCGGCGTGCGGTGCGGCCTGCGTGGCCGCAGCGGCCTCCAGCGCGGGAGTTTCCGGCGCAATCTGCGACGACGCTATCGCCGCTCCCACCGATTTGATGAACTCGCGTCGCGTTGTGCTCATGGGGCTCGCTTTTTGTAGAACAGACTTCAGTCTGTTGTTTTTCGCCAGGCTTACGAAAACCAACAGACTGAAGTCTGTTCTACTTTTTTTGGATCGGCCGGGTCATTAAATCCGTAAACAATTCACGAAAGCGTTTCTTGTCGATGCCGTTCAGGACCTGCACACGTCCGGCCTTGACGCTGGGATTGTTATGTCCGGCACAGTTCGCCGCGTATTGGTCGTCCAATTCGGCGTCCCAGAAGGACGTATCGCCGTAGTGCCCGTCATTGTGCGTCACGATGTCGATGATACATTTCGTCGTAGCCGGTAAAGATAGTTGGGTCGATTACGTGCGCGGCCATCATTTCATCGGGCATGCGGAACGAGCGGCGCCGCGGATTGGCGCGCTGCGGCTTTTGTTCGTACTCGCGGAAGAGGTCGGCGATCGGTGCCTGCGCGCGGTCGACGATCGCGTCCACTTTGCCGTCATCCTGCATGTGCACTTGCTCGGCGAGATCGGTGGTGACCAGCGTAAATTTCGGCCAGGGCGCGCGGAAACCGATTTTGGCGGCTTCGGCGTCAAAATAAACGTTCACCGAGCTGGTGGAGTGATGAATGCCGCCGCCCATGAAAATCACCTCTTTGGTGATGGGCACGATGTCCGGCGCCAGCATGATGGCCAGTGCGAGATTGGTCATAGGGCCGCCGCAATACATGGTGACCTCGTGTGGATTGGCGCGAATGGTGCGGATGATGAAGTCGGCGGCGGGTTCGGGCTGCGCCTTGATCTGCGCGAAGCGGTTGTAGGGCGGCGGCAGCGGATTCAGTTCATCGCGGCCGGGCGCGTCCTTGGCAAAGCAGCCCACGTAGCCTTCGTCGCCGAGCGATCGCGCGCCGAACATTTCGTAGCGCTTCTGCGCCTCAGCCTTGGTGTTCAGCAGCGGTTCCTGCGCGCCCATGAACACCGGGATTTCCGGGCGGCCCATCAGTTCCAGAAGGCGCAGCGCGTACGCGGTTTCCTGTTTGGCCCACATGTCGCAGCTCACGGTGCAGATGCCCAGCAGGTCAATGTTATCGGCCTGCAGGAGCATCAAGGTCGCGACGGTGTCGGTGGAGAGCGGGCCGCGGTGGTCCTGATCGTAGATGATCTTTTTCTGGCCGCCGGGCGGAGACGGATTTTGCGGAGCCGGGAGAAAACATCGAGCTGTGGGCCAGGAGACTTCTGGGGGCTGCATGGTTTCCCTTTCGCTTGCAACCGGTGTGCTACGGGGCAAACCGCGAGGGTAGATCGTAAGTCAAAACGGCGAGGCGTGCAAAAGAAGAGCGTCGTGGCATGGCCGCGCCGAAGCGGTGATCGGGCCGCTACAGCTTACGGAAACATTCAGAACGCTGTGATTTGGAGCGCTCTTGCTGAGGCGACGCGAAGTATCAGTCTTTGTTTGCTCGCACGTAGATCGAAGAGAGATTCTTCGCTTCTCTCAGAATGGCGAAACTAGAAGAGCGTTCAGCAGCCTGCTTCAGTTACCTTTGGCCGATGTCGTTCAGAACTCTGGTGAGGTTCGTTGTTACCGTATCGGGATCGGCGGCGCCGTCGACCTGATGGAGCAACCCTCGCGCTGAGTAGTAGTCGATCAACGGATGCGCATGGTTTTCGTAGGTGTGGATGCGCTCCCGGACCACACTTTCCCGGTCATCGGGGCGTTGCACCAGTTCGCTGCCGTCCACATCGCAAACGCCCGGGTGAATCGGCATGCGATCCATCAGATTGTAGATATGACCCTTCATTTTGCAAATTCTGCGATTGGCAATCCTCCGCGCAAGCAATTCCGGCTGCACCACGATGTTTAGCGCTGTGAGGCATCCGGTCCGCTGCGAGCGGCAGATTCGCTCCAATCCGCGCGCCTGAGCCAGCGTCCTCGGAAAGCCGTCCAGAACAAACCCATTGCGGCAATCCGTCTGCGAGATTCTGTCCTGAACCATGCGCAGCACGATGTGGTCGGGAACCAATTCGCCGCGTTCGATGAGCGGCTTGGCTTCTCGCCCCAGCGCGGTGTCAGACGCCAGGTTATCGCGCAGCATGTCGCCGGTCGAAAGATGTTTTAATCCGTACTCGGATGCGATTCGCTGTGCCTGCGTGCCTTTCCCGGCCCCTGGAGGGCCGAGCAGAATTACCAGACGGGGCCGCAGCCGGAACGCCTTTGGCATTTCACGGCCAACTCCCCCGAGAATACTTTGACGGCGAAAGTCGAGGTTATTCAATCCCACCTCCGGTCACGCATCTTGGCGTGCCTTTATATTCGGTTTTGGAGCGAAGCCGGAGAATGGCTCGCTAGAGCCATTATTTGGGTACCCGATGTTTAGGAGTACTAGGACGGGATGGCGATTTTGAACTCAATTCCCGGCCATCTGGAGAAGATCAATCGAGGAAATGGCAGACCTAAGCTAAAAAAAAGAGGCCATCCGCGATACTCGGATGGCCTCGGAGACTGCGTTCGTGAAAGTTAGTCGCCTCGGAGTTAGATAGTCGGCCGGAGATCTAGAACTTTCGGGTGTGCTGCTCTCCCCAACGTTCGATGACGACCTTTTTGTCGGTGTAGAACTCGATGGCATCGCGTCCCTGGGCGTGCATGTCGCCGAAGAAGCTGTCTTTCCACCCGGTGAATGGGAAATAAGCCATAGGGGCGGCGACGCCGATGTTGATGCCGATGTTGCCGGCGGGCGCCTCATACCGGAAACGGCGCGCGGCGGCACCGCTGGACGTGAACAGCGACGCCTGATTGCCAAACGGGCTGCGCTCAAGGAAGCTGATCGCTTCGTCCATGTCCCGGGCGTGGACCAGGCTGAGAACCGGGCCGAAAATTTCCGTGTCGGTCAGCTCGCTGGTGGAGGGCACACCATCGAGAATCGTGGGCTTCACGAAATTTCCGGATTCGTGTTTGGCAATTTTGGGATTGCGGCCGTCGACCAGAACCTTGGCGCCTTCTTTTTCGCCGGTGGCGATCAGCGATTCGATGCGCGACTTGCTCTGCGCGGTGATGACCGGCCCCATCTGCACGCCATCCTCGAGGCCATCTCCGACCCGCAGTGCGGCCGCGGCTTCGGTGATCGAGTCGCGGAACGTTTTTTGCGCTTCGCCGATCGTGACGGCGACCGAAACCGCCAGGCAGCGCTGTCCGGCGCAGCCGAACGCGCTGTCACTGATGATCTGCGTGGCCATTTTCATTTCCGCGTCCGGCAGGACGATGACGTGATTTTTCGCGCCGCCCTGGCACTGCGCACGCTTTCCGTTGGCTGCGGCGCGCGCGTAGACGTATTTCGCGATGGGCGTCGAGCCGACGAAGCTGATGGCGCGCACCTTGGGATGATCGAGCAGTGCATCAACCACTTCCTTGCCGCCATTGACCAGACTGACCACGCCTTTCGGCAGGCCGAGTCTGTTCCAGCAATTCGAACACGCGGGCCATAGTGAGCGGCACGCGCTCGGACGGCTTCAGGATGAAGGTATTGCCGGTAGCGATCGCGTAGGGCAGGAACCAGAAGGGAATCATGCCCGGGAAATTGAACGGCGTGATCGCGGCCACCACGCCCAGCGGCTGGCGGATCATCATTTCGTCCATGCCGCGGGCCACGTCCTCGAGGTTGTAGCCCTGCATCATGGTGGGGATGCCGCAGGCGACTTCGACGTTTTCGATGGCGCGGCGCAGTTCGGCCTTGCCCTCGGCGAAGGTCTTGCCGTTTTCGAGGGAGATGATGCGGCCGATTTCATCGATATGGTCTTCCATCAGCATCTTCAGCTTGAAGAGCGGCTGGATGCGATCCTCGGCGGGCGTGCGGCGCCATTCGCGGGCGGCAGCGGCGGAGGACTCCACGGCGGCGTCGACTTCGGCGGCGGTGGAGAGCGGCGTCTGGGCGATGGCGTCGCCGGTGGCGGGGTTGATGACGTCGCGCCACTCCTTGGATTTTGATTCCTGCCACGCGCCGTTGACGTAGTTCAGAACTTTGGTGTTGGTTGCGGTTGCTCCGGTGCTCATATCTGTCCTCTATTCAGGCCTCGTCGGTCAAAATGCCGGTCGATGTCCTGCGTGAAATGGTGAAGCAAATAAGGTAGCACTTCCGATGGCGGCGTTCCACTCGCGAGCTGGAGAGTTGTCGAGAAGGGTTTGCGCTTTAGTCGGGCAGACCTGTTTCTACATCCCTGCATTGTCATTCTGAGCGCAGCGAAGAATCTCGCTTCGATCTTAGTGCGAGCAGAAAACCGAGAGAGATTCTTGCTGCGCTCAGAATGACAAACGGATGCATGCGCTGTGCAAGCCGCGAGGTCGCCCTCTGCGCTAGGCGATGGCGCGCGATGCGGAGTTCAGAAATCGCTCGATGCGGTCCAGAACGTCCATGGCGGCCAGGCACTGCGCGACGCTGGCGTTCGGTTCGCGCTTTTCGCGGATGGCGGCGAAAAATTCGCGGTCCTGCAGTTCGATGCCGTTCATCGAAACATCCACCTTCGATACATCGATCTTGTTTTCATCGCCGTCCAGCAGGTCGTCGTACTTGGCGAGGTACGTTCCGTTGTCGCAGATGTAGCGGAAGAAGGTGCCCAGCGGGCCTTTGTTGTTGAACGACAGCGACAGCGTGCAGATCGCGCCTGACGGGACTTTCATCACGATGCCCATATCCATCGCGATTTTCAGTTCCGGGATGCATGCGGGCCTTGCACGGCGTAGCACTCGGAAACGTACTCGCCGGTCTGATACTGAAACAGATCGACCGTGTGGCAGGCGTGATGCCAGAGCAGGTGATCGGTCCAGCTGCGCGGTTTTCCCGCGGCGTTCATATTGGTGCGGCGGAAGAAGTACGTCTGCACGTTCATCTGCTGGATCGTCAGTTCGCCAGCCGCGATTTTTTTGTGAACGTACTGGTGGCTGGGATTGAAGCGCCGCGTGTGCCCGCCCATGCAGATGACTTCGGTTTCCTGCTGCACTTTTACCAGGCGCTCGGAATCGGCCAGAGTGTCGGCGATGGGAATTTCGATCTGCACGTGCTTGCCGGCGCGCATGCACTGCTCGCCCTGCGCGCGTGCATCTGGGTGGGAGTGGCAAGGATCATCGCTTCGAGGCCGGGCTGCTTCAGGCTCTCGCCGAGGTCGCTCGTCCAGTGGGGGATCTTGAATTTCCTGGCGACTTCCGCGGTCGAATCCGGGTGGCCGCCTGTCAGCGTGATGACTTCGATGCCGGGGATTTTTGCGATGCCTTCGAGATGCTTCTGGCCGAACGCGCCCTGTCCCGCTACGCCTACTTTCATTCGAGATCTCCCTGACGGTGGGATTTTTCTTCCCTACAATATCACAGTCGGGTAATCCGTCCGGCAGTTGGGAATCGCCAGGAAACGCGCCGGCGGATTTACGGACATTGAACGCGAGTGCGATTCGTGCCACAATCCGCGGCACGTCACAGGAGAGAAAATTTATCATGAGAAAAATGCTGCTTTCTGTTGCCTCGTTTGCAACCTTGTTCGTTCTTTCCGGAACCGCTCGCGCGCAGACCGAAGTATCGCTGATCGCGCCGGGAGGGATTCGCGCGCCGATCGAAAAGCTGATTCCGGCCTTTGAGAAAAAAACGGGATACGTGGTGAAAGCCACGTTCGGCTCTGGCGGCGGATCGAAGAAGCAGGTGATTCAGGGCGATGTGTTTGATGTGCCCATCGTGCAGCCGCCGCTGCCCGAAGTGATTGCTTCGGGCAATGTCGTGGAGAGTTCTGCGACACCGCTGGCGTCGGTGGCCGTGGGCGTGGCCGTGAAAAAGGGCGCGCCGAAGCCGGATATTTCCACTACCGAGGCCGTAAAGAAAATGCTGCTCTCGGCGAAATCCATCGTATGTCCGGATGCCTCCACTGGAGCGGCGGCCGGAGTGAGCATCAACGACATGCTCAAAAAACTGGGGATCGATGAGCAGGTTGAGCCGCACCTGAAACGCATTCGCGGCGCCGGCCCGGGCGGTGCGGGCGGTGGCAACATGGTTTCGTCGATGGTCGCCAACGGCGAGGCCGAAATTGCCATGACCTTCGTTAGCGAAATGACGGACCCGGGAATTGACATCGTGGGCGTGCTGCCCAATGAAGTTTCGCCGTGGACTCCGCTGGTCGGCTTCATTCACACCAAATCGAAAAATCCGGAAGCGGCCAAGGCGCTGCTGAAGTTCTTGTCGTCGCCCGAGGCGACGGCGGCTTATAAGGCCGCGGGTATGCAGCCGGCGAAGTGAACTGCAGGGAATTGGGCGCTTGAGAAATAAAGACGGCGATTTCCGTGCCGCACGTGCCAGGGGAGACGTGGCGGATTTATTTAAGGTCGTTCGGGAGTGCCGCCGGATTGGCTTTCGCATACCAGTGGCAGGCTATCAGAAACGCGACCGCTGCCAGGTAGCTCAACGTGAATTCCGGGGCAACCCACCAGCCCAGGTGATTTTCTATTCCTTGCGGCGTCAGGCGGTAGGCGTGAATTACGCCAAAGCAGGAGAGTCCGGCGGCGGCCAGCATCCATGCGGAAGCTTGCAGAAACCGGCGGTCGATCATCCACGCCAAAGCTGCGGCCCAGATCATCGACGTCAGTAAGGCGCCTTGCCCCAGGGAAATCATTCCATAGATTGCCATTTCGCTGCCGAAGCGAGGGGCCACTGTCAATAAATCGCCGCCCGATTTGCGGACGGCGAGATCCACGATTTGCGTGACCCATTGCGCCAGCATCGGAATGATGCCCATCGCCACGGCCACGGTATGAGACGCCGGCACTTCCGCAAACGCCTGGCCGACCATGGCCAATCCAAACCAGACCACCGCGAATGCCACCACCTCCAGTGGAACGAACCCCAGGACCGCCGGAACAAGTCCGCTGAGGCAGAGCACCGCGCTGGCCGCTCCGCCAAGGATGGAGTAGCCGATTCGCGCGCCAGTCGCTTTGTGCGCGTTGTGGCCGATGTAGAGGGTGGTGGGAAACGGACTGCCCAGCGCGGAACCGGCGATGGTGGCGAGGCCGTTGACGAGCAGCGAGGGGCGCGTTGGGTAATCGTCGCCGTCGAGCTTGACGCTTTCCAGAATCTGAAGGGAAACGATGGTGTCAAGCAAGCTGAGCGGCAGAAAAACCGATGCATAGCGCCAGCCTTCGGCGGTAATCAAAACTCGGTACAAGTTCACCGGCCAGGGAAGATAAATTCCCGGAGGCAAGAGCGGCGGTTGCGGCGGAAGCTGGTAGAGATGGAATGCGCGTAGAACGATGACGATCACTGCGCCCACAGCCATGGCGGCCAGGCCCGAAGGGATGCGCCACGGCAACTTCATGCGCGAGGCGTACATCGTAAGCAGGATGACCGCGGGAAGCAGCGCCACTGCAGGGATCTGAAAAATTCCAAAAATAAATCCCAGGCAAAGAAACGCCAGCGCAATTCCGGCCAGCGGAGAAAGCATGGCCGCCAGCGGCGTGACGCGGCGCAGCCAGTCAATGCAGAAGGCGCTGGCGGCCTGCACGATGCCGCTCACCAGGCTGGCGAAAATTCCCATGGCCCAGGCCAGGTTGGCGTCATGCGTGCGCTCGTAGACCGGCAGCATGATCAAAAATATGTACGCAAAGACGGTGGGTGTGTTGACGCCGAATGGAATCGCGGTGACGTCATCGCGGTGGGAAGCACTGGCCATGCGGTGGGCCTGCCAGGCGTAAAACAAATTTCCAAACAGAATGGAAAACGCTACGGCGGGCAGGATGCGCCCGGTCACCAGTTGCTGTGGCAGCCCGCACAGCGGTGTGAGGCTGGCAATCAGCAGCAAATCCGGAAAGCCGCTGAAGAACAGGCCGAAAAAACCGTCGAGATCGCCCGCGACGAACCAGCGCGGCCCGGTGCTCTCCAGGGTTTGGCCGGAGCTAGAGATTTCGGGATCCTCGCGGCTGTTTTATTTTTCCGGTCATTGCTCCGGTCATGGTTCCGGTCATGCGGTTCCGTAACGCAGGCCCAGTTGCTTCAGCCAGCGGCGGTAGGCGATAGCGATCTGGTCGGAGCGCAGATGCAACTCGGACTGCAGATCGAGCGGCAAAAGTTCGGGGCGCTGCGAATTGACGATCCGCACGTCCTGCGCGGTGACGCGATCCTGAAACTCGCGCAACTCTTTCTCCGGCACGTCGTGCGCGTAATTCATGGCGATCACGATCCAGGCGATGCTGTTCTGCGCGTCGACCGGAGTGACGGTGGCAAGAATGGCAAATTGTTGGGTCGGGTGGGACTTGGCGAGCCGCGTGGTGAGCGGTCGCTCCACCCAGTATGTGTAGTGGACCTTGGCGCGAGTGGCCCGTGCCGTCGGGATCAGGCTGCCAGATCGGAATGTCGTGCGCCACGATGCCTGTTGCGTCTGCTGTAACGGAGTAATCGCCGATTTCAGCCTTGGCCGGATCGCCGAGCATTCCCGCGTGCGCGATGGGCAAGTGCGCGAGGTCCAGAATATTTTCGATGATGCGAGGCCCTTGCGCCTGGAACTGATACGGCCCGGTATAGACGGAGCGGAAACCGGGCGCCTCGCCTTCCGGAAATTTGGCAATGTCTCCCGACGGCTCGCCCATGCAAATCCAGACCAAGCCATATTTTTCGCGGACTTCGAATGTCTCGACGCGGGCTCGGGCCGGCGGCACCTGTTCAGGGTGCGCCGGGATGCGCACACACTGGCCGGCGGAGTTGTACTCCCACCCGTGATAGGGACACGCTAGGCATGCTCCGTGCGCCGAATTCACGACAGAGCCGAGCGAAAGTCTTGCGCCGCGATGCATACACAGATCTCTCCAAGCCTTCAGGCCGTCGCGGCTGCGCCACAGGACAACGTCCTGGCCCAGCACTCGCGCAGGCTGCAATTTGTTTTCCGGGAGGGAAGAAGTCCAGGCGACCGCGAACCATTCGTTAAGCAGCAGCGGATCGTCGAGTCCCGCTTCGGGTGGTCTGGAGTCTCGCGGCATCGTGTCTAGGGCCCCTGAGGCTGTGATTGTAGCGCATCCGGGATTCGTGTTTGCGGGAATCGTAGGCAGAAGAGGCGTCTGGCCGTGAGGTTTCGTTTGTCTTAAATTCACAGGGCTGCCAACTGAAATTGGAAATCCACAGACTGAAGTCTGTGCCACTGAAAATCGTGGCCAACCTTTCAGATTTGATTGAGCAGCAGCTGTCCGCGGCGTACTACCGCCCTGCTGGCCAGCATCTTTTGCCCGGTACGCTTCTGGCCATCGCTATCCTCGAATTCGAATTTGCCGTCGCGTACTTCGAAGACGCTGACGTCCGCCTCGCTTCCAGGCTTCAGCGTGCCGATTTGCGCTCCGAAATCGAACACACGGGTGGGGTTCACGGTAACCATGGCCACGGCTTTCTCGAGCGGCACGCCGATGGCCATGAATTTGGAAACCATGTTGGGCAGGTCAAATACGCGGCGCTCGACGGTGACAATGGTCAGGTCCGTGCTGATCGTGTCGCAAAGAAAGCCCTGCTGCATGCACTTCTCCGCGACGTCGAAGCTTAAATGGGTCTGCCCCTGCGCGGGATCGAAAATCACGCCACGTTCGCGGGCTTCGCGCGCTTCGGGAATGATTTTCCCGTTGGCATCCAGGATGCCGTGGTTGCGGTTGTTATAGCAGTGCGTATAGACATCCCCCTTGCGCAGGGATTTTAAAATATCGGGAAGCGGCGAATACGAATCTTCGATATGCACCATCAGCGGCAGTTTGCAGAGTTCCGCGGCCTGCAGCGCGCGCTTGAGCCCCTCCAGATCATTCGCTCCGGTGATGGCTTTGGTTAGTTGAATCTTGATTCCGGCGACGGTCGGGCGGTTATCCAACGCCATTTTCGCGGTCGCTTCGGGATTGAGCCAGTTGAGATTCGCGAGGGCGCCGTCAGACATTACCGTGCCGATCGGGCTGATGTGCAGCAGGGCATTGATGCGCGTGGACGAGGAGTTGATCACATACTTCTTAAAATTCGGAAATGTGGCCGATCCGGACGATCCGGCATCCAGAACCGTGGTGACGCCGCGGCTCAGGCAATAGTGATCGGCGTTCATGCCGATGCCGAGGCCGTCATAGCAGTGCGCGTGCATGTCGATGAAGCCCGGCGTGACGATGCGGTCTTTCGCGGAATAGATTTTCAGGGCACGGTCGCGGGAAATGCCTTTCGATACTTCCAGGATTTTCCCCTGGCGGATGGCCACGTCGAAAGCGCCATTCAGATTCTGCGACGGATCGATCACCGTGCCGCCCTCGATGAGCAGATCGAATTTTTCTCCGGCGGTTTGCGGAGAGGGCGAGCTGCCGGCCGGCGCGGACCAGATCGCGCGCGGCGCGAACATTCCCGCGCTGCCTGCAAGAACGAGCTTGGCAAATTCACGTCGGCTGGGCATGGAGATCGCTCCTCGGGTGATTTGGTATCGAGTGACGCGCAGTCTAGCATAGCCGCCGCGCTCCTCTGGAAGGTGGAACCACCGGCCGACGGTTTCCTGAAAGAGTTCGAATTGGCGTCGCTGCCCATGAGCCGCGATGAGGATCGGCTGCTGTACTCCATGGGGTGGGAAACCGCCAACATTCACTCCGGATCAACGCGCGCGGTGCCCTTGATCCGGCGAGACCTCGAAAAACGCGGCGGCAAATGCCTGCACAAGGCCGCCAAGACCATGCTGAAGGCGTTCGAGCGCGATTGGAAGGAGTGGAAAGATCGTTAGCGACGTGGCGCGAACGCTAGAGTTTTCCTTGCGCGGTTCCGGGGAACGGCATGCTGCGAGCCAGCGAGCCCGCGTCTTCAGGAAGCACGAATCCCTGCTGAACGAGCGCATCCACGAAGTGCGTGCGCTTGTCGGCGTAGTCCTGCGCGTTCTTGTAACGCTCCTCAAGTGAGAGCCGCGGGTCGCCGCTGGCCAGGCGCTGCTGCTTGGTAGCGGCAAACGGGATGAACGAACCGGAGAGTCCGCACAATTCGCCGGCCGAAAATCCCTCAGCGCGCAAGTTTCTGCCGGAATAGGTGGCAATCGGTACTGCAATCTCGGGGAGAATAATTCCGCCTTGTGGATTTCCGTCGACGTCTACCGATTCACCGGGATTTGAAGGGCGAATCCGGGATTCGTGTGTTTCGTTCGACGGAAAAGGCGCTGGAGTGGGTCGAGATCGGCCCAATTGCCTCTTGAATTTTGCCCAGCCTGGGCTGGAGCGATTGAAATAGCTGTTCCATCCAATCCATTATTGCATCCGTTGGAAATCCTTGACTTGCGATAAAATCCCGGCTTGAAAGGGGTTCCGGCCTCCACGCTGGGGCGTCTTCGTTCATCGCCGGCGTTCTGCGCGCAAGCGGGTTCGCTGCTCTCGCGGCGTCCGCCGAACTTTCTACGCACTGGCTGGGGAAAATCCAGGGACAATTCGACCGATGCCGATTAGAAAACTGCTGGCTTTGAACCGCGGGGAAATTGCCATCCGAATTTTCCGCGCCGCCAACGAACTCAATATCCGCACCGCGGCCGTGTACTCGGACGAGGATCGCCTCAGCCTGCACCGCTTCAAGGCCGACGAAGCGTACCTGATTGGTGTAGGCAAGGGGCCAGTCCAGGCCTATCTGGACGTCGAGGGAATCGTTGCCGTGGCCAAGGAGCACGGCGTCGACGCCATCCATCCGGGCTACGGTTTTCTTTCCGAGAATCCGGCGCTACCGCGAGCCTGCGCCGCCGCGGGAATTACGTTCGTCGGCCCCAGCGCCGAATTGCTGGATTTGCTTGGCGACAAGACCGCGGCGCGCCGCCTGGCGCAAAAGGCCGGGCTGCCCGTGGTTCCCGGGACGGAGGAACCGGTCACCGCGAAAGATGACGCGCAAAAAATCGCCGACAAAATCGGCTACCCGCTGATCGTGAAGGCCGCGTTCGGCGGCGGCGGCCGCGGCATGCGCGTGGTGCAGAGCGCGCAGGTGCTGCAGTCCGGCCTGCAGGAAGCGCGGGCCGAAGCAGGGGCATCGTTCGGAAATGATGCTGTGTTCCTGGAGCGCTATATCCGGCGCGCGCGGCATATCGAAGTGCAGATTCTCGCGGATACGCATGGCAATGTCCTGCACCTGCACGAACGCGACTGTTCAGTGCAGCGGCGAAATCAGAAAGTGGTGGAAGTCGCTCCCGCGGTGAATCTGGCTGACAAAATTCGCAAGGGTCTGGCGGAAGCCGCCGTGGCGCTGGCGCGCGAATCGAAATATTACAGCGCCGCGACCGTGGAATTCCTGGTCGATGCGGATTCCGGCGAATGGTTTTTCATCGAAGTGAATCCCCGCGTGCAGGTGGAGCACACGGTCACCGAAATGGTGACCGGCATCGACATCGTGCAGTCGCAGATTCAAATCGCACAGGGATTTGAGCTACATGGCCCGGAAATGAACTTGCCGCGGCAGAAGGACATCACGATTCACGGCTACGCGCTGCAGTGCCGCGTCACCACAGAAGATCCGGCCAACGGCTTTCTCCCCGACTACGGAAAAATTCAAACCTATCGCTCGCCCGCCGGCTTCGGAATCCGCCTCGATGGAGCTTCCGCCTATGGCGGCGCGGTCATTACGCCGTTTTACGATTCTCTGCTGGTGAAAGTAACGGCCTGGGGCCGCGAATTTCCGCAGGCCTGCCGCCGCATGGATCGTTGCCTCCGCGAGTTCCGCATTCGCGGCGTGAAAACGAACATTCCGTTTCTGGTGAACGTCGTGAACCACGAGCGGTTTCAGGCGGGCGGCGTAACCACGTCGTTTCTGGCGGAAACTCCCGAGCTGTTTCAGTTTGCGCCGCTCAAGGATCGCGCCACGCGCCTTCTCCGGTATCTTGGGGAAGTCATCGTCAACGGCAATCCCGAAGTGGCGAACAAACCACGTCCGCTGCTGATCCGGCCGGCGCCGGTGCCCGCTCATATTTCGGGCAGAACCGCCGCACGGCACGCGGCAGCTGCTGGAAAAACTGGGTCCGGCGAAGTTCGCGGAATGGACGAAATCGCAGAAGCAGCTTTTGATTACGGACACGACGTTTCGCGACGCGCACCAGTCGCTGATGGCCACGCGTGTGCGCACGTACGATTTGCTGGCCATCTCCAATTTCGTCGCTCACAAGCTGCACAACCTCTACAGCCTGGAAATGTGGGGCGGCGCGACCTTTGATGTTTCCATGCGCTTTCTCCTGGAGGATCCCTGGGCGCGGCTGCAAATGCTGCGCGAGGCCATTCCGAATATTTGCTTTCAGATGCTGTTCCGCTCCGCGAACGGCGTGGGCTATTCGGCGTATCCGGACAATGCCGTCGAGGCATTCATCCTGGAATCCGCGAAGCAGGGAATCGATATATTCCGCGTGTTCGACGCTCTGAACTGGCTACCCAACATGAAACTTTCGATGGACACCATTCGCGAAAAAACCGATAAAGTCTGCGAAGCGGCCATCTGCTATACGGGAGACATCCTCGATCCGAAACGCGAAAAATATCCCCTGCAGTATTACGTGCGCCTGGCCAAAGAGCTGGAAAAGATGGGCGCGCATATTCTCTGCATCAAGGACATGGGCGGGCTATGCAAGCCATATGCGGCGGAGCGCTTGTTCTCCGTGCTGCGCGAGGAAATCGGCCTGCCCATTCATTTCCACACACATGACACCAGCGGCGTAAACGCCGCGTCGATCCTGAAGGCTTCGGAATCCGGCGTGAATGCCGCCGATGCAGCAATCGCATCCATGAGCGGCACAACCAGCCAGCCCAACCTGAATTCGATCGTGGCCGCGCTCCGGCACACCCCGCGCGACACAGGGCTGGACCTCGACGCGCTGAACGCCTGCGCAGATTACTGGGAAACGGTGCGCACCTGGTACCGCCCGTTCGATAACGCGCCTCCGGCCGGAACCGCGGAAGTCTACATCCACGAAATGCCCGGCGGGCAGTACACCAACCTGCGCGAGCAGGCGGAGTCGATGGGCCTCGGCGCGCGGTGGCAGGAAATCGCGCACACGTACGCGGAATTGAATTTCGCCTTTGGCGACATCGTGAAGGTCACGCCGTCCAGCAAAGTAGTGGGCGATTGCGCCATTTTTCTAGTCAGCAGGGACATGACCGTGCAGGACCTGGAGAGGCTTGGTCCGAATCACGATCTCACCCTGCCGAATTCCGTGGTGGAAATGTTTGCCGGAGCGCTTGGTGAACCCGAGGGCGGCTGGCCGCCGAAGCTGCAGTCCGTGATTTTGCGCGGAGCGAAGCCAGCGACCGGGCGTCCCGGCGAGCACATGGCGCCGGTCGATCTGGACGCCACTCGGGCGATGGCGGAAAAGAAGGCTGAGCAGAAGATCTCCGACGCCGATCTGATGAGCTACCTGATGTACCCGGACGTGTTCGTGAAATTTGCCGCGGCGCGTTCAGCGTACGGGAATCTGGAAGTTTTGCCGACGCCGCAATTTTTTTACGGCCTCGAACAGGGCCAGGAAATCGCGGTAGATCTGGAGCCGGGAAAAACTCTGGTGGTCAAGCTGCTCTCGGTAAGCGACGCGCGCCCGGACGGAACGCGCACGATTTTCTTTGAGCTGAACGGCCAGCCGCGCGAAGTGACCGTGCGCGATCAGTCGCTGCACGCCACGGTGCAAAGCCGCCCCAAAGCCGATCCTTCCGTGCCCGGACAGGTGGGCTCGCCGATTCCCGGCGCAATCTCCAGCATCGTGGTGGAGGTCGGCGAGCAGGTGAAAAAGGGCGACCGGCTGCTGGTGCTCGAGGCGATGAAAATGCAGTCCACCGTATATGCTCCCATTGACGGCAAGGTGGGGAAAAAACTTGCCAATGTCGGCGACAAGGTGGAAGCCAAGGACCTATTGCTGGTTTTGGAGTAAAAGCAGAATTCGGCTCGCAGCGTTCCCGCCCGATCCACGCCAAGCGCCCGTGCGCCGGTGCAGCGCTTCAGAGCGTGTAGCGCGCAGCTGCTAAGGTCTCCCCCCAAACAGTTGTCATTCTGAGCGCAGCGAAGAATCTCTCTTCGATCGAAGTGCGAGCAAACAAACCAAGAGGGATTCTTCGCTGCGCTCAGAATGACAACCAAAAAAATCGGAATGACTCAAGAGGCAAGCCTTTCGCCACCTGCCCGACCTGCACACGCCTTGTGAATTGCCTGCGATCGTGGAATAACTAGCGGGAGTTGTTTTCGCCCAGCGGAGGTTTTCTCCAATGCGCTACGACGCGATAGTGATCGGCACCGGGCAGGGCGGCTGGCCGCTGGCGTTGCGGTTTGTGGATCTTGGATGGCAGGTCGCGCTGGCGGAAAAGAGTCATTTAGGCGGAACCTGCATCAACACAGGCTGCACACCGACCAAAACCATGGTGCATCGCGCGCAGGTCGCCTACTACGCGCGCAACGCGGCGCGCTGGGGCGTGCGCGCGGAAAATGTTTCCCCGAATCTCCCGGAAATCGTCGCACAGAAAAATGAAGTGGTAAGCAGCTTTCGCGGCTACAAGGAAAAAAAGGTCGCGATGACTCCCAACCTTCATTTATTCCGCGGGCTGGCGCAATTTACGGGCTCGCATTCCGTGACGGTCGGAGACGCGCAACTGGAATCCGAGAAGATTTTTATCAACACTGGATGCCGCGCCGTCATCCCCAAGATTCCTGGCCTTGACCCGGCTGCCGTCCTGACCAACGAAAACATCCTGGACTTGAACGAAATTCCCGAGCACATGGTCATTCTTGGCGGCGGATATATCGGCCTGGAGTTCGGGCAGATGTTTCGCCGGTTTGGAAGCCGCGTCACCATCATTCACAACCAGGGGCAGATTCTGCCGCGTGAGGATCACGAAGTCGCCGCCGAACTGCAGAAAGTGCTGCTCGAGGAGGGAATTGAGATTCTCCTGAATGCTGAAACGACTCGCATCGTGCACAAGAATCGCGGCGCCACCGCATTTCTCAACTGCCCTCAGGGTCCCACGGAAGTTTCCGGAACGCACCTGCTGTGCGCGACCGGGCGCCGGCCGAATACTCCGGACCTGGGCTTGGACAAGGCGGGCATCGAAACCGATAAATTCGGATTCATTCGCGCCAATTCGCGGCTGGAAACGACCGCGCCCGGAGTGTGGGTAATCGGCGACGTGAAGGGCGGTCCGGCGTTCACGCATATTTCGTATAACGATTTTCAGATTATCGACGCCAATCTGACGCAAGGAAAAAACTTGACGATCGAGAATCGCCTCGTACCGTACTGCGTTTTCACCGACCCGCAGCTGGCCGGCGTCGGCATGACCGAGAAAGAGGCCCGGGCATCCGGCCGCAAACTGAAAATAGGTTCGATTCCCATGAGCCGCGTTTCGCGCGCCATCGAGCGCGGCGAAACCGCCGGCCTGATGAAAGTGATCGTGGATGCGGAAAACGATAAAATTCTGGGCGCATCCATCCTTGCCACGGACGGCGGTGAATTGATTCATGTGCTGTACACGCTGATGCTCGGAAACCTGCCATACACTGTGTTGAAAGGCGCAGTCTTCATTCATCCCACGTTGTGCGAAGGTTTTTTCGCGCTGTTGGACAGCGTCAAGCCGGTGGACTGATCGAGATGCCCAGACAAGACGCCGAAATCCCGCTTCGGATTCGCCGCCTGCGCCGCACGGAACTACCCACTGACACGCTAGAGCTGGCTGAATACTTAATCGGCAAGACGCTGGTGCACGATCTGCCGCGCGTGCGGCTCTCCGGGCGCATCGTGGAAACCGAAGCATATCCGGTGGGCGACGCGGCCGGGCACGCATTTGGCGGCCGCACCGCCGAGCCGCGAGTCGCTGTATCTGCCGCACGGGCACGCATATGTCTATTTCACGTACGGTTCCTGCTTCATGATGAATGTATCCAGTGAATTGAAGGACACTGGCGCGGGCGTGCTGATTCGCGCCGTGGAGCCGCTCGAGGGAATTCGATTTATGGAGCGGCGGCGCGGCACAAAAGTTTTGCGCGATCTGACCCGCGGTCCCGGCCGCCTGGCGCAGGCGATGGATATCAACAAGCGTTACGACGGCGTGAATTTATGTGTCGCGGGGCAAGTTGTGGCTGGGAGATGCCGTGCGTTCCGCGGGAGAAATTGGCGCCACAATCCGCATTGGCATCACGCGAGACGTGCATCAGCTGTTCCGCTTCTACGAACGCGGAAATTCGTTCGTCAGCGGTCCCAAGAGCTTGCGGGAGTAAGGCGCTTTCCGCGCCAGTGGAACTCCGACGCGGCATCTGGCGCGGCGGAATAGGGCGCGGAAAATTCAAAACGCTGTCATTCTGAGCGAAGCGAAGAATCTATCTTGGTTAGTTTGCTGGCACTCAAATCGAAGAGAGATTCTTCGCTTCGCTCAGAATGACAAATCGAGGTGGTTTTTTCCGCAACCTGTGAGGCGCGACCTGCAAGCCAAATTCAAGAGAGCGCTTTTAGCCGAAAACTCCTATTGACGACTGTGGTAAAACGGACTCTGCCGCTCTGCTGCGGGCCGCCAGTCCCGGCACATCGCAGCGGACGTAGGAATTCACCGGACTCACGCACGGCGATTCGCAAGCGAGCGCCGCGCGCGCAAACCAGAAAAGAGGTTTCATGGCCGCGGAAGTCTGCACTCATCTGGACCAAATCAAAAAAGTTACGCCCAGCGCCAACGGTTGCGAGGAATGCCTGAAAATGGGAGACGAGTGGGTCCACCTCCGCATGTGCCTTTCCTGCGGACACGTGGGCTGCTGCGACTCGTCGAAGAACAAACACGCCACCAAACATTTTCACCGCAGCAAGCACCCCATCGTGCAGTCAGTGGAGCCGGGGGAAGACTGGCGCTGGTGCTACATTGACGAAGTGATGATGGAATGATGGTTTTGCGTGCCGCGATCGCACCGCGTGCTGGAGGAAATCGTGTCCACTTCCGGAAGTGTTGCAGATCCACTGGATTCGTGGCCGGCGCTGCCGCTGGCCGCGTGGGCCGATACGTATGCCACGCTGCACATGTGGACCCAGATGGTGGGCAAGGTGCGGCTGGCTCTTTCTCCGCGCGTCAATCACTGGTGGGAAGTTCCGCTGTACGTGAATTCCCGCGGCCTGACCACGTCCCCGATTCCTTACGCTAAAGGCGTCTTTGAGATTCAATTCGATTTTATTCACCACCGCCTGGAAATCCTCACCTCCGCGGACGAAATCAAATACATGCCGCTCGCTCCGCGCACGGTTGCCGATTTTCACCGCGAGTTTTTCTCTCTGCTGGATTCTCTCCAGATCGGCGTAAAAATCTGGAACATGCCGGTGGAAATTCCCAGTCCGATCCGCTTTGAGCAGGATCGGGTGCACGGCGCATACGATCCGCATTCGGCCAACGCATTTTGGCGAGCGCTGGTGAGCGTCGACGGAATCTTTAAGGAATTCCGTTCGCGATTCATCGGAAAAGTCAGCCCGGTGCACTTTTTCTGGGGCAGCTTCGATCTCGCCGTCACGCGGTTTTCGGGAAGGCCGGCGCCGGAACGTCCCGGAGCGGACCCCATCACGCGCGAGGCGTACTCGCACGAAGTGAGCAGCGTCGGATTCTGGCCGGGCGGCGGAGACGTGAAAGGCGCCGCGTTTTATTCCTACGCTGCGCCATCGCCGGAAGGGTTTGCCGATCGTGCCGCAAAGCCGCCGGCAGCGTATTTTGACAAACAGCTCGGTGAATTCCTGCTGATGTACGACGATGTGCGCGTAGCGAAATCCCCTCGCCAGGACCTGCTCGATTTTTGCCAGAGCACATACGAAGCAGCCGCCGACTTGGCGCATTGGGATCGTGCTGCGCTGGAAAGACCGCCGGCGAAATAACACGCGAGCGACCGAAGCGCCAGCTAATCTGCCGGATTTTCCGCGCCAACTGGAAATCGGTCCCTAAAACCTGACACGCCCTTGTCCTTCGAAGTCCTCACGGAATGGCGATTGCGGTATGCTTGTAAACGTATCGTCTGGCCGCGCGCCGCTGGGTGGGATTTCCCTAGCCGTGCAACTTCCGCGCCCCGGCGGTACGTCCAAACCATCATGCCGCTACCGCTCCGCATCCTCGGAGTTTTCCTTTGCGCGATTTCTCTGGCGTTGCCTGCTGCCGCCCAGCGTGAGCGCGGGGAATTGCAGATCGACGTGCATGACCCGAAAGGCGCGGCACTCGGCGCCAGCGGAGAGCTCGTCAGCGAAGTGAACCAGTTTCATTTGAGTTTCACGGTGGGCGATGACGGCCGTTTCGACGCCCGGGATCTGGCCTTTGGCGTTTACCGCGTCAGCGTGGCGCATTCGGGATTTGTTTCGGCCGCACAACTCGTGGAGATCCGCTCTGTGGTGCCGCAGAAGCTCTCGCTGACGCTGGGATTGCAGCCGGTCGAAACCCAGGTGGAGGTCAATGAGACGGAAACCGTCATCGATCCCACGCGCACGAATGCGGTCTACACGATTGGTTCGCAGACCGTCGGCGAGCAGCTCCCGTCGCAGCCGGGACGCGGTGTCTTGAACGTCGTGGATGCTCAGCCAGGCTGGGTTTACGAAGCCAATGGCGTCCTGCATCCGCGTGGTTCGGAGTATGACGTGCAGATTGTCGTCGACGGCCTGCCGATGACCGAGAATCGGTCCCCGGCGTTCGCGCCTCCGATCGAATCCAGCGAAGTCGAATCCATGCGAGTAATGACCGCCGGCTTCCCCGCCGAATACGGGAGAAAACTTGGCGGCGTTGTTGAAGTATCCTCTCCCAAAAATAATCCCGCCGGACTGCACGGAGAATTCGCGGCCGAAGGAGGAAGTTTCGACTCGGTCACCGGCAGCGGCGCTCTATTTTATTCCCGCGGAGAGAACCGGTTTTCGATTAGCGGGGATGGCTTCCACACGGCCAGGTACCTTGATCCGCCCGTTTTGCAGAACTACACAAATACCGGCAACGCGGGCGGATTCTCGTTGTCATACGAGCGGGACCTGGCGAACGGAGATCGTCTTTTCGCCAGCTTTTCGCAGCATACAGTGCGATTCGAAGTACCCAACGAACTGGTGCAGCAAGTGGCAGGGCAGCGGCAGGATTCCAAGCAGAAGGAAACAGCCAGCCAGATTCGCTACACGCACGCGTTTTCGACTGATGTTTTGCTCAGCGCTGCGGGGAGCGTGCGCGATGCCTACGCGATTCTGGGATCGAACCAGCAGTCCACGCCCATTGTCGTGGATCAGAATCGCGGCTACCGCGAAGGCTATGCGCGAGTCGATCTCGCCGGGCATCACGGTCGCCACGAATGGAAAGTTGGCGGCGACGGAATCTTCAGCGCCGTGAATGAAAATTTGCAGTATCAAATTACGGACACTTCCCAATTCGATCCGGGAACCGCGTTGACCCTGGCGCCGCCGTTCTCCGCGCGCCGCTGGGACATCGAACCGGCGATCTTCGCGCAAGATCAAATTCGCTTCGGGAAGTGGAACGTGAGCGCAGGCCTGCGATTCGATCATTACGGATTCGTGGTGAATCAATCGGCATGGAGCCCGCGCATCGGGGTATCCAGGTTCATTGCCTCGCTGGACCTGGTCATTCACGGTTCCTACGACCGGGTGTTTCAAACCCCGGCGATGGAGAACTTGCTGCTCGCCAGTTCCGCGCAGCTCAATTCGATCAGCGATCTGGTGGTGCGGCTGCCGGTGGCTCCCGCACACGCGAATTATTACGAAGCGGGATTCACGAAATCCTTCGCCGGAAAGCTGAGGATTGACGGAACCGTATTTCGCCGCGACTTCCGAAATTATTCCGACGATGATGTGCTGCTGGATACCGGCATCAGCTTTCCGATCGCCTTTTCCAGCGCGACAATTCGCGGCGAGGAACTTCAAGTTGCCATTCCGCGCTGGGGGCGCTTTTCGGCATCCCTCAGTTACTCCAACCAGATCGGCACGGGCCAGGGCCCGATCACGGGCGGACTTTTTCTGGGATCGGAAACCGCCGGCCTCGCGGATACCAGCAAATTTCCAGTTTCGCAGGATCAGAGAAATACGCTGCGCGGCCTCCTGCGAGTCCAGGCCACGCAAAGATTATGGTTCCTGACGTCCGCGGAATACGGCAGCGGCTTGCCCGTGGAACTGGCTGATCCGATTGACGTGAATTTTCTTTTACAGCAGTACGGATCCGCAATCCTGAACCAGGTGAACCTGGATGCGGGACGCCTGCGGCCAAATTTTTCCCTGGACGCGTCAGCCGGCGCTACCTTGTTCCATAAAGAAACCAAGGATGTGTCGTTCCAGATCGAGGGCCACAACTTGACCGACAAAGTGAACGTGTTGAATTTCGCCGGGCTGTTTTCAGGAACTGCTGTTGGAACTCCTGCCAGCGTAAGCGCCCGCCTGAAATTTGCCTTCTAGTGGCGCATGCTTTAGCTTGCGCGGGGTTGGTTCAGACGAGCCGCAAGCTGAAGCCAAGCTCGTGAATTGAGTGGCCGATTGATTGTCTCAGTCCCTGAAACTCGCACACTTCTCGCCCAGGTTTGACACTGCCGCAAGCGCGGCATACGATTCTCGTGTTGTATGTTCTCTTCCGAGCGCCATCGAATGAACCGCTTAACCGTATCCGGCGTCACTCGTTCCTCGCGACCCTATGTGGCGTTCTGCATTCTGGCCGCCGCGCTCGCGGCTTCGCGCGCCGGTGCGGACGCCAATTCCGCCGATCCTCAACGCTATCTGGGTGACGTCAAAACGCTGGCTTCGCCGTCCATGGAAGGCCGCGGCGCCGGAACCAAGGGCATTGCCCGCGCGGCAAATTTCATCGAGCAGCGCTACCGCACGCTGGGATTGCAGCCCGCGGGAACCAAATCTTTTTTTCAACCGTTCACGGTGATCACGGGAGCGACGTTGAAAGCGGGCAACCGGCTGGAAGTCGCGGACGGCAAAACGAAACAGGAATTAAAGCTCAATGAGGATTTTGTGCCCTTCAGTTTTTCCGCGTCGGGCGAAGTGGCGGGTCCGGTGGTCTTTGCCGGGTATGGCGCAACCGCTCCCGAATTTAACTACGACGACTACGCCCATCTGGATGTGAAAGACAAAATCGTTGTCCTGCTGCGCTACGAACCGGCGGGCTTTGCCGCCAAGAGCGGGAATGCCGGGCTCACGCAACACTCGCAACTGATCACCAAGGCGATCAATGCGCGCAATCACGGGGCCAAGGCAGTCATCCTGGTGAATGGAAAATTGCAGAACAACGACGAGGATGCGCTCACGAAATTCGGCAGCGTGAATGGACCGGAAAACGCCGGCATCGTGATCGTGCAGGTCCGCAACGACGCAGCCAACGCGTGGTTCGCCGCCGCGGGAACATCGCTGGCCGCTCAGCAGTCGCAAATTGATTCCAGTTCGGCCGCGGCTTCGCTGGCCTTTCCCGAGAAGCTGCAGATTTCCCTCGCGGTGCAGATCGAAAAAACGCGCGCCGCGGTCAACAATGTGCTGGCCTACCTGCCCGGCAAAACCGATGAATACATCATTATCGGCGCGCACTACGATCATCTTGGTTATGGCAACGTCGACTCGCTTGCTCCCTCACAAATTGGAAAAATTCATCCCGGCGCGGACGACAATGCCTCCGGCACCGCCGGCGTGCTGGAACTCGCGCGGCTGCTCGCTCCTCGAAAAGGCCAGCTCCAGCGCGGCATTCTGTTCGCGGATTTCGCCGGGGAAGAACTGGGACTCCTCGGTTCCGCGGAGTGGGTGAAGGAACCGACCCGGCCGCTGGACAAGGCCGTGGCCATGATCAACATGGATATGATCGGCCGCATCAAGGATGAAAAAGTGTTTATCGGCGGCACGGGAACCGGCGCCGCGTTCAAGGAATTGCTGGATGGAGAGAAGGGAAAATTTCCGTTTCACTTCGAGTATTCCGCCAGCGGCTACGCGGCCAGCGATCACACTTCGTTTGTCGGCCGGCAAATACCTGTGCTCTTCTTTTTCTCGGGGCTGCATTCCGATTATCACAAGCCGTCCGACACCTGGGACAAGATCAATGCGCCGGACGCAGCCAGGCTGTTGGATTTTGTCGATGACGTGGCGCTGAAAATCGATTCGGATGAAAAACGCGTCGCATTCGTCACGGTGAAAGAAGAGCAGCCGGAGGGACACGCTGCGACCGGCGCCGTTAGCGGCTACGGGCCTTATTTTGGATCGATTCCCGATTTCGGCCAGGAAGAAAACGGCGTGAAATTTTCCGATGTGCGTCCCGGCTCACCCGCGGCTAAGGCGGGATTCAAGGCGGGAGACGTTCTCGTCCAATTCGGCGACAAGCCGATTCACAATCTGTACGATTTTACGGATGCGCTGCGTCGCAGCAAAGTCGGCGATGTGGTCGAGGTTCAGGTGATGCGCGGTGGCCAGCCGGTAAAAGCGTCCGTAACGCTGGAACAGCGCAAGTAAGCAGAACATTCACCGATCATGAAAAACCTGCGAATCGTGCGCCCCATCTTTGCCCTGCTGCTGATCGCCGCAGGAGTTGCGCTCGCGACTCGCTCGCAGACCCCGCAAACGTCGCACGCCTCCGCTGAATCGCTCACGGTGCCCGGCGAAAAGCATCTGGCGAAGGTGCGCCAGCTGACCTTTGGCGGCACAAATGCCGAAGCCTATTTATCCGCGGATGACAAGTCGCTGATCTTCATGCATTCCGGAGAAGGGGTTCCTTGCGATCAGATGTTCACCATGCCGGTGGACACCGCGGACGGCAAGCCGGCCGTGCCGAAACTGGTGAGCACCGGCAAAGGGCGCACGACCTGCGGATACTTTTTCCCAAAGGGCGACCGCATCCTGTTTTCCTCAACGCACGAAGCCAGCGCCGCGTGCCCGCCGCGCCCGGACTATTCCCACGGCTATGTCTGGCCCATTTACAATTCGTACCAGATTTATTCGGCCCGGCCCGATGGCAGCGACCTGCGCGCCTTGAGCCACGCTCCCGGCAGCTACAACGCCGAATCGACCATCAGCCGCGACGGCAAGAAAGTAGTTTTTACGTCAACGCGCCATGGTGACCTGGATGTTTTCACCATGAACGCTGACGGTTCGGACGTGCGCCAGCTAACGCATGAACTGGGCTACGACGGCGGCGCTTTTTTTTCGGATGATGGCAAGAAAATCGTCTATCGCTCGGAGCAGCCGAAAACCCCGGAGCAGATCGCCGACTACAAAGATTTGCTATCGCGCGGGCTGATTCGTCCCGGCAATCTGGAAATCTGGGTAATGGATTCCGATGGGAAAAACAAACGCCTGGTGACGCACAACGGCGCGGCCAATTTCGCTCCCTATTTTTTCCCCGGTGGCAAGCGCATCATCTTCGCTTCCAACATGGCCAATCAGAAGGATCCCAGCGGATTCGATCTGTACGCCATCAACGTGGACGGCTCGGGCCTCGAACAGATCACCTACCATCCTGACTTCGACGCGTTCCCCATGTTCACCTCCAGTGGCAAGCGCCTCGTTTGGGCCTCCAATCGCAACGGCAAAGCTCCGCACGAAACCAATATTTTCATCGCCGACTGGGTGGAATGACGCGGGCGTTCCCCTGCACAGGCTGTGGAAAATTTCGAAAGGCTGTGATTCTGAGCCCTCGCGCCGAGAAGTCACGCCGAGGTGAAGCGAAGAATCCCTTCTTGTTTCGCTGCCTGCGCCTAGATCGAAGAGAGATTCTTCGCTCCGCTCAGAATGACAAAGCGATTGACCTGGAATTTATCGCGTTACTTCCAGAGCGAGAAGTCGCGAGTGATTCGGAAATCCATGTCGCGAGCCTGCGGCGGACCCGGAATAAGTTTCGCGGGTAGGGGCGTGGCGGCATTCACGTCCGCGTAGTGATAGTTGTAAATTCCTCCGCCGCTGGAGCGAAGCTTGAAATGCACTGGCACGACAGAAGAACTACAACGACAAGTGAAAACACACCTCGAGAGACGCTACGGCTGGATGAAATTCACATTTTTAGAGTATCTTCCCTTTCTCCGATCGGCGAGCGGCACACTCCCCCAAAAGCAGTTCCTGGATCTCCGAGAGTTTCCGAGACTCTCGCTGCTCCTACTATTTCCATTCAATTCATACTTTTTGTTAGGGCGATTTTAAAATCGGTTAAAAGGGGATTTTCCGGCCTGATTTGCCCCCGCGGTCCTGCTTAGCATGGAGCCGATATTGCGATCATGCGGCGTGGTCTCGGATGCTATACTGGCTCGCTTGGCGTCGCCGTCGGGGTCAGTACGCAAATTCAGGCGGCCCCGGCCGTGACGGCCATCCGCGCACTTCCCGCACGCGAAAGGAATGTCTCCCTCCGTTGAAGCTTCCTCCCGGTCCGAAAGGTGTCCCGATATTCGGCAACATGTTTGAGCCGCGCGTGGACACCATCACATTTTTCAAGAACTGCGCGAAAAACTACGGCGACATCGTGTTCTACCGCTTGATGGGCGTTCCGGTATGCTTCGTAAACCGCCCGGACTACGTCGAATCGATCCTCGTCACGCAGAACAGCAATTTCGTGAAGTCGAAGGACTACCGCGCCATGCGCCGCCTGCTGGGCAATGGGCTGCTGATCAGCGAAGGCGACTTCTGGCGCCGCCAGCGAAAACTCATCCAGCCGGCTTTTTATCAGGAGCGTATCGGCGCCTACGCGGAAATCATGGTCGGGTACACCGTGCGCATGCTGAGCGTATGGAAAGACGGAGAAACACTGGACATACACGAAGCCATGATGCGGCTGACGCTGGGAATCGTGGCCAAGACGCTGTTCGATGCCGATGTATCGCACGAAGCCGAGGATGTGGACGCCGCGCTGGCCGTCTTGATGGGAAAATTTCTACGCCAGGCGGGCCTGGCGCTGATTTTGCCGAGATGGGTGCCGCTGCCTACGTCACGACTTTTGAAGCGCGCCGTGGGCCGGCTGGACAAAGTCATTTACGGCATCATCGAGCAGCGGCGCGCCGACGGAAAAATGTCCGGCGACCTGCTCAGCGTGTTCCTTCAGGCGCGCGACGACGAAGGCACCGGCATGACCGACACGCAACTGCACGACGAAATCATGACGCTGTTTCTCGCCGGGCACGAAACCACTGCGAACGTGCTTTCCTGGACGTGGTATCTGCTGGGCCGGAATCCGGAGGTGGAAGAAAAACTGCACGAAGAGTTGCGGCGTGTCCTCTGCGGACGTGCCCCGACGCCCGCGGATTTGCCGCGGCTGCCTTATACAGACGCAGTGCTGCGTGAATCGATGCGTCTATACCCTCCGGTCTGGGTAGTGGGAAGGCGCGCGTTGGCTCCGTTTCAGCTTGGCGGATTCGAACTGCCTGCTGACACCAACGTGCTGATTTCCCAGGTCATTCTCCACCGGGACGCACGATATTTCCCACGGCCGGAGCTTTTCGATCCGGGCCGCTGGAGTCCCAACAACCCGCAGACAGCAACGTTGCCGCGCTTTGCCTATTTTCCATTCGGTGGCGGCCCGCGCGTCTGCGTCGGCGCCGGATTCGGAATGATGGAGGCGGTGCTGCTCCTGGCGACGATCGCGCAACAATTCCGGATTCAAATCGCGCCCGAGCAGAATGTGGCGATGGAACCCACAGTAACGCTCCGCCCCAAAGGCGGAATCCCAGCCACGCTGCGCCGCAGGTAGCACAGACTTCAGTCTGTGGATTTCCGCAAGAGTTTCCCAGAAACTTAAGAGGGAAGCGGCAGCCCTGGAGGACACGAGAGAACGAGGAAGCCGCGAAAACGGTAATAGCTTGCCGCCGCGGCGCAATCATTCATGAGCCGCCCCAGCCGAGCGTCCGGCCCGGCAACAGATAATTCACCACGTAGTCCCGCACGGCGTCTTCCAGCGGCGTAATCGATTTCGTATATCCCGCCGACCGCAGCTTTCCGATATTCGCTTGCGTGAAATACTGATATTTGTCTCGAATCGCTTCCGGCATTTCGATGTACTCGATATTCGGCTCGCGGCCGAGAGCGGCGAACACGGCGCGCGCCAGATCGTTCCAAGTGCGGGCCACGCCCGAACCAATGTTGAAAATTCCGTTGGCCCGCGGATTCGCCGCCAGGTGCAGCGTCATCTCCACGGCGTCCTTCACATACAGAAAATCGCGCTGCTGTTCGCCGTCGCGGAATTCCGGGCGGTGGCTTTTGAAGAGCTGAATTCTCCTGGTCTTCAGCGCCTCAGCGTAGCTTTTGCACACCACGCTGCGCATGTCGCCCTTGTGATTCTCATCCGGCCCGAAAACGTTGAAATACTTCAGGCCCACGATGCGCTCCAGCCATCCGTGCTTCCACGCGTGAAGGTCCATCCATTGCTTGGACTGGCCATAGAGGTTCAGCGGCCGCAGGTTTTCCAGCTGGTGCGAATCCGAATCGTCCATTCCCGCGCTGCCGTCTCCGTAAGTCGCCGCGGAAGAGGCATAAACAAATCGCACCCCTGCGCCCAGAGCCCATTCCGCCAGATCGCGGGAGTACTCGAAATTATTTTCGCGCAGGTATTGCTCGTTCGTTTCCGTGGTCGAGGAACATGCGCCGAGATGAAAAATGCAGTCCAGCGGCCCCAGCGTCCCATTGGACAGCAGCGCGCGCAATTTCTCCGGATCGATCATTTCGGAATAGCGCAGTCCGGTGATGTTCGCGCATTTTTCATCCCGCGCAGGGAAGTCCGCGATGGCCAGTTTCGTGCAGCCTCGGCGGCTCAATTCCCAGGCCAGCGCGCTGCCGATAAACCCCGCGCCTCCGGTAACCAGCACGCGTTTGCCGTTCCACACATTTGTATTCAATGTCATAGAGATTCTCAAGGTTGCCATGGCCGGGCGAGCGAAGCAAACGTATCCAAGCAGCCGCGAAAAATTGAGAGAGCCGGCCGGTGCGGTGCGCGAACGGTTGCGGCTTTGCGCTTCCCGGCGATCAGGCCGAACCGCTCCTCTCCGTGCCTTGAGCTTTCACATGGCCTGCGCTAGAGTAACCGCTCCCACGCGGAGGGGATTCCCAGTGCACGGTCATGGGCAGGAACATCTGAAAGTCTTGCTGCGCAGCAGCGCAATTCAGAAGCGAGTTCGCGAAATCGGCGCGCAGATTTCCAAGGACTACAAGGGCCAGCGCGTCCACCTCATCGGCGTCCTGAAAGGCGCGGCCATTTTTCTTTCCGATCTTGTGCGCCAGGTGCGCGTGGAAGTCTCGATGGATTTCATGTCCGTCTCGAGTTACGGCCACGGCAGCCAGAGCTCCGGTCAAGTGCGGCTCAACAAAGATCTGGACACCAGCATCGAAGGCCTGAACGTGATCGTGGTGGAAGATATTCTGGATACCGGCCTGACGCTTGGCTATCTGCTCCGCGTGCTGCAGCAGCGCAAGCCGAATTCCCTGAAGATCGCTGCGCTGCTGGATAAGCCGGAGCGCCGCATCAAGAAAGACGTCAAGGCCGACTACATCGGCTTTCAGATTCCCAACGAATTCGTAGTGGGCTACGGTCTCGATTACGCTGAGCGCTACCGCAATCTCAAGGACGTCTGCGTTCTTTCGCTGCCGCCGTCGTAGCGCTGCGCAGTGGCATCCGGCTGTGGGCTTTTCGAATGCCGCCATTCAAGCACGGACCAGTAATAGCAAAGTTGAGCTGCGAACCGCCCTTCCCAAATGAAACCGCTCATCACAGTCTCGGACCTGGACCGCACCGCGCAAAACGGTGAGCTCACCGTAACCGAAGACACCATCATCACGCCCCTGGCGCGCGAAGAAGCCGAACGCCGGGGAATCACGATTCGTATCGCGTCGCTCCGGGCACGTGAAATCACCCCGGGCGGTAGCGCAGCAGAAGCGACATCGGAAAAATCTGCGCGAACCGTCGCCATCGGCGCCGATCACGGCGGTTTCGAACTGAAGCAGCAGCTCAAGGACCACCTCCGCGACTGGGGCTACAAAGTGCTGGATCTGGGCACCGGCAGCGCGGAGGCGGTGGACTACCCGGACTTCGCCGAGGCCGTTGGCAACGCGGTGGCGAGCGGCGAAGCGTGGCTGGGCATCGTTCTAGACAGCGCCGGAATCGGCAGTGCGATCGCCGCCAACAAGGTGCCCGGAGTGCGCGCAGCGCTATGCTATGATCGCGCCACGGCGCGCAACAGCCGCGAGCATAATGATGCCAACGTGCTGACGCTGGGAGCCAAGCTGATTTCGCCGGAAAACGCGCGGGAAATCGTGGCCCTCTGGCTTTCCACGCCCTTCGCGGGTGGCCGCCACCAGCGCCGCGTGGACAAGATTCGCAGCATCGAGGAACGCTCCGCAAAGAAGTGATGCCGGTTGCATTTCCGCAAGATTCGAACAGGGCTGAACGCGTGAATCCGAGCGAATTCGAACAGATCGTCCGAGTCGTTACCGAAGAGGTGGTGCGCTACCTCGGCGCTCCAGCGGCCTCCGCTGTCCCTGCCGTTCCCGGCGACGATCAGATTTGCCCCGATTGCGACCTGAATTGCGTCCAGAAATGCGCCAGAAAAACCCGCGCGGTCGTCGAGGCCGGCGCGGATCGCATTTCGTGCGGCCCTTCCGTCGTTGAGCTCGAAGCCGGCTTTGCGGGCCTGATCGACCACACCTTGCTCAAGCCCGAAGCCTCGCGCGACGACATCCGCAAGCTCTGCCAGGAAGCCGTGCGCTTTGGATTCGCTTCCGTGTGCATCAATCCCTGCAACGTGGCACAGGCCGCGGAACTGGTGCGCGGCTCAAGCGTCAAGGTCTGCACGGTGATCGGCTTTCCTCTGGGCGCCACGCTTTCCCGCGTGAAAATGTTTGAAGCCGAAGAAGCCATCAAATTGGGCGCGCAGGAAGTGGACATGGTGCTCAACATCGGCGCGTTGAAATCCGGACAGGATGACGTCGTGGAGGCCGATATTCGCGGCGTGGTGGAAGTAGCGCACCGCGGCGGCGCCATCTGCAAAGTTATTTTTGAAACTTCGCTGCTCACCCTCGAGGAAAAAGTGCGCGCCTCGCTGGCCAGCAAGCGGGCCGGAGCCGATTTCGTGAAAACCTCCACCGGATTCAGCACCGGCGGCGCCACGGCTGAGGACATCGCGTTAATGCGCGCCGTGGTGGGATCGGACATCGGCGTAAAGGCTTCGGGCGGCGTGCGCACGCTCGATGATCTGAAGAAAATGGTGTGTGCCGGCGCGACGCGCATCGGGGCCAGCGCCAGCGTGAAAATTATGGAACAGGCCAAGGGCTCGCCGCCTGCTTCCCCCGCTTCATCGGGTGCTCTTGGCTCCTCCGCCTCTCCGCCCTCTTATTGATTTTCTGATCTTTGCCGCTATCCCGAAAATTTCCTGGTTCCAGGCACGATTCGTTCACAGGTTTTTCATCAAAGGCCGATTCTTGACCTGATATACTAGTGTGCTCTTGGGGGTCGCTCCGCGGTTGAAGTCGTGCGGCGCGGCGTTCACATCAAATTTTATGGATCCGGTACAAACTCCATCGCCGTTGAATGTCTCGACGGAAGTTCTGGCCACGCTGGTCGAAATCGGCGAGGAAATTAACTCCTCGCTGGATCTCGACGAAGTATTGGGCAAAACCGCGGCGCTCGTAAAGCGTCTGGTGGACTACGAAATTTTCAGCGTTTTGCTGGTGGATGAACCGATGCACCGTCTGTATCACCGTTTTACGATCGGGTACGGCGACAAGGGCGGCAAGGATTGGGTAATCCCGATGGGGCAGGGTATCACCGGCACGGCTGCGGCCACCGGACGCACGGTGCGCGTGCCGGACGTGCGCGAAGACCCGCGCTACATCAACATCATCGATTCCGTGCGCTCCGAAATGGTCGTCCCGCTGATGGTCAAGGGGCAGGCGATTGGCGTGCTCGATATTCAGAGCACCCAGGTTGATTACTTTACCCGCGACCAGCAAAGTGTTTTGACGCTGATGGCCAGCCGGCTGGCGATTGCCATTGAAAATGCGCGGCTCTTTGAACGGGAGCGCAGCCAGGCGGATACCCTTCTGGTGCTGAACGAGGTTGCCCGTGAAGCTAATTCGATTCTGGCGGTCGAGGAATTGCTGCGCCGGGCCGCCGAGCTCGTCAAGCGCGTCATCGATTATCAAATCCTCGGCATTCTGCTCTATGACGACGGCGCCAAGGTCTATCGGCACCGCCTGGATGTGAAATACGGCCAGAGCGCGCAGGGAAAACTGCGCGTCACTCCGGACGAGGGAATTGTGGGCGCCGCGATCGCCGAAGGCGTGCCGGTGCGCGTGCCGGACGTCACGACCGACCCGCGCTACATTGCCGTGAATCCTGAGACGCGCTCCGAACTCGCCATTCCCATGATTTACCAGGGCCGCGTCGTCGGCGTTCTCGATCTGGAAAGCCCACAGGTCAATTACTTCACGGAAGAGCACGAACAGACGCTGCTGATTCTGGGCGCGCATCTGGCCGTGTCCCTGGAGAATGCGCGGCTTTACGAGAAGTTGGCAAAGGATGAGGCGCGCATGGAGCGCGAACTCACCGCTGCGCAGCGTCTGCAAACCGCTTTACTGCGGCCGGTTCCCGATACCGATTACGGCCTGGACATCACCGCGCGAATTCACTCGGCGCGCGAGGTGTGCGGGGACCTTTACGATTTTCTGGCGTACGGCACGCAGCAGTTGGGCGTGGCGCTCGGAGACGTCAGCGGAAAGGGCAGTGCCGCGGCGCTGTACGGCGCGGTGGCCACCGGAATTCTGCGCAGCCTTTCTCCGCATAAGCTGCAGCCCGCCGAGCTGCTGCACCAGTTGAACCAGCTGGTCTGCGACCGCCGCGTCGATGGCCGCTATATGACCATCTGTTTTGCCACCTGGCAAAAGGCGCGGCACATGCTGCGTGTCGCCAATGCCGGGCAGACTCAGCCGCTGCTGTGGAAAGACGGCCATGTCGAGACGATCAAGCTCAGCGGTTTTCCGATCGGTATTTTTGATGACGCCACGTACGAAGAGTGGAGCGTGCGCCTGAAGCCCGGCGACATCCTGATTTTCTTTTCGGACGGATTGACCGAAGCTGCCAACCGCGAAGGAAAATTTTTCGGCACCAACCGGATTTCCGAGATTCTGGCCGCCAACGCTCACTTGAGTTCCGCCGAATTCGCCGACGTGCTGCTGGCCGCAGTGGAGGAATTTACGCAGGGAGGAGCCATCACGGACGATCGCACGCTGGTGGTGATGAAAGTCCGGTGAGTGCCGCTACTTCACATCCGCGCACGCGGCGCTCCGCTGCAGTGGTCGATCCGGCGGGTTACACCGCGGGTTTCGCCTACCGCGGCTCGCGGCTTTTCTGCGAGGGTGTAGCGATCGTGGACGCTGCGAAGCGCTTCGGCACGCCTGCCTACGTTTACAGCCGCGCCAGCATTGAGCGGGCGTATCGCCGGATGGACGCCGCGTTCGGCAAGCTTCCGCACACCATCTGCTACGCGATGAAGGCAAATTCGAATCTGGCGATCCTGCGCCTGTTCGCCGCGATGGGCAGCGGATTTGACATTGTCTCCGGCGGCGAACTGTACCGCCTGAAACGCATCGGCGTGGCCGGAAATCGAATCGTGTTTTCCGGCGTGGGGAAATCGCGAGAAGAAATTCGCGAAGCGCTGCGCGCGCGCATTCTGCTTTTTAATGTGGAATCCGCCGCGGAGCTCGATCTTCTGGCCTCCGAAGCGTCGCGGCTTCACATTCGCGCTGCCGCCTCCATTCGCGTCAATCCGGATGTGATCGCCGGAGGGCACCCGCACATTTCCACCGGCCACCACAGCCACAAATTTGGAATCGACTGGGAACTGGCGCGCGGATTGTATCTGGCTCACCGCGATTCGCGCTGGATTCACTGGCAGGGCATCAGCGCGCACATCGGCTCGCAGATCGTCAGCCTCACGCCGCATCGCCGGGCGTTGATGCGCCTGGCGGGTTTTGTGCGCGAGCTTTCGCGCGCCGGAATCGCTCTTCGCTACGTGGATTGCGGCGGCGGACTGGGCATCCGCTACACTTCCGAGAAGCCTCCCGAAATCAATTCCTGGGCCGCGCAGCTTGCGCGTATTATCCGGCCGCTCGGCTGCCACCTGTTGATTGAGCCGGGGCGTTCGCTGGTCGGACCCGCCGGCGTTCTCGCCATGCGTGTGCTGTACACCAAGCAGAACCGCGGAAAGAATTTCGTGATCGTCGATGGCGCCATGAACGATTTCATGCGTCCCGCGCTGTACGACGCAACCCATCCCATCACGCGCGCCGAGCGCAAGCCCGGTGCCGCGGATCGCGCCGACATTGTCGGTCCCGTGTGCGAGTCAGGCGACGCGTTCCTGCATGATTGGCCGCTGGGAAAAGTTGCCCCTGGGGATACGCTGGTGCTGTGGGGAGCCGGAGCGTACGGCACTTCGCAGACTTCCAACTACAATTCGCGCCCGCGTCCCATCGAAATCATGGTGGACGGCAAGCGCGCCCGAGTGATCCGCCGCAGGGAATCGCGCGCGGATCTCGTCCGCGGAGAATAAAAACGCACTAGATCATCCGCGACTTATTCAGCCTCTGGTGGAACAGGCAGTGGCACTTCAATCGTGTTGGCTTCCCAGGCTTTTCCGAGCTTCGTGAAGAACAAAAAACGCTGTTCGCTGGTGCAGCCGAGAGCGGGCAAGCCTGACTTCAGCCAAAACAAGCAATTCAGAAATACGGCTTTGCGATTCGCGGAAACCTCCGCGCAGAATTCTGAAAAATCAAGCATCCCGGCCAGCTTTTTAAACTGCTCGACCGCATTTTTATCCTTCAGTTGGTGGTCGCTCGGAACATAGCCGTTAAATTCCTCTCCGAAGTACGCTTCCTCAACCGAAATCGCCCCGCTGGTCGCCTTGTTAAAAGCGCTCATTTCCCGGGCGGGAATCCAGTACTCCCGGTGCGCCGCGGAGCCCGCCGTGTGCAGCTCGTACCTGGTGAGGTACGTGGAGGAGACTTCAAACTGCGTTACAAATCCGGCGAACCCGGAGTTCTTGTCCGGCGTATTCCAGTCGCGCGCGATCTGCCGCGCATATTCCAGATTCACGACGGGATAGAAAATCGGCTGCTGCACGAGCCGCGGAGGAAATTCCTTCATTCCGGAATCCCACAGCAACGCCAGTTCCTGAAGTCCGACCGGGCGGAAAAGTTTGGTAGGCATCGAAGGCGCGATAGGGAAGGCCTGCCGGCGTGGCTGAACCGGCTGCGTCCCTTTCCCGGTTTACCTTTCTCCCCATTTCAACTTGTTGCGCAGAACCTGGTAATAGGTTTTTTTCGCGGGCAGCACCAGAAGGAGTTTTTCCGCCGCTTTGCGCACGCGGATGTGATCGCCGCGCGTCAGTTCAATTCCGATCTGGCCGTCGAGCGTCAGGAAGACAGTGTCATCCTCAGCTTTGAAATCCACTTCGATTGCCGCCGAATCGGGGATCACCAGCGGACGGTTGGTAAGTGTGTGCGGGCAGATCGGAGTGACTACAAAACATTCGACCGTCGGGTACACGATCGGTCCCCCGGCCGCGAGGGAGTACGCGGACGATCCGGTGGGCGTCGAGAGAATCAATCCGTCGGCCTTGTAGGTGGTGACGTATTCGCCGTCGACGCGCAGTTCCAGGTCCATGATGCGCGCCAGCGCCGCCTTGTTCAGCACCGCATCGTTCAGCGCGATCTGCCGGCGGATCACTTCGCCGCCACGGATAATTTCGGCCTCCACCATCACGCGTTCGCTGACGCGATGCTGCCCCGAAAAAATCTCTTCCAGGATGGAATAAATCTCGTCCTGCGAAACGGTCGTCAGAAAACCGAGGCCGCCCAGATTGACGGCCAGGATGGGAACTTTGCGATGCGCGGCCAGGCGCGCTGCGGACAGCAGCGTGCCGTCCCCGCCCAGCACGATCAGCAGGTCGGTGCAGCTCGGCAGATCTTCGCGCTTGCGCGCCTGCACCGCGGACATCCCCAGGCAATCGCTGGTCTCCGAGTCGCACGTAACACTCGCTCCGTGCGCCTGCAGCCAGTTCACGAGCGGAGGAACGACGCGGGCGATATCCTCACGGCGCGGGCGTGAAATAATTCCGACAGTCTTGATCATTTTGAGTTGTGCCGCGGTGCTTCCCAGGCAGACCCTACTTTAGCATCCGCGGAGCGTTCCCAAATCTCTGAATTTTGCTGCGGTTGCGATTGTACGGTTGTGGCGCTGAAATACTGCCGCAGGACTTTCTCAGCAAGATCCCACTGCGCCTGAATCGAACGTCGCACTACGGCGCCGGCTTCGGTTCCGGTCGCGCGTACAGGAAAAACTCCTGATTGCCCTCGGCACCTGCCAGCCGGCTTGGCCGCACCCCGATCACTCTAAGACCCGCCAGGCGGGCTGCCTCACGCACTCGTTCGATCGCCCGCTCGTGCAGCGATGCGTCCCGCACAATTCCGCCGCTGCCGATATCCCCGCGGTCCAGCTCAAACTGCGGTTTCACCAGCAGCAAATACTCGGCGCCGGCCCCCGCCGCAGCCACTACGGCAGGAAGCACTTTCGCCACCGCGATGAAGGAGACGTCCATGGTCACGAGACTCACCGGCTCGGAAATCTGGTCCGGGCGAAGATTGCGCGCGTTGGCCTTGATTTGCGTGACGCGCGGGTCCTGCACCAGCCGCCAGGCCATCTGCTGCGGAGACACGTCCACGGCATGGACGCGCGCCGCCCCGTGTTGTAGCAGGCAGTCCGTGAATCCGCCGGTGGATGCGCCTACATCGAGGCAAATCCAGCCGCGAGGGTCGATGGCAAAATCTTCCAGCGCGCCCTCCAGCTTGAAACCGCCGCGGCTGGCATACTTCGCCGAGCCGCCGCTCACTTCGATGCGCACGTCCTCGCTGATCTGCGCTCCAGCCTTTCCGCTGGGCTGGCCGTCCACACGCACTTCACCGGCAAGGATCATGGCCTGCGCTTTTTCCCGGGATTCGGCAAGCCCGCGCTCGACGACCAACAGGTCAAGTCGTTTTTTTGCGAGTTTGGGTTTGGGTGGCACGGTTGTGGTATGACGGGCTTCAGCCCGCCGAAATTGAGTTTTGCCGCGTTGGCGGGAAGAAAAACAAGCCGAACCGTCTGCGGAAAAACTCAAGAACGCTGTCATTCTGAGCGAAGCGAAGAATCTCTCTTTGTTTATTGCTCGCACTTAGATCGAAGAGAGATTCTTCGCTTCGCCCAGAATGACACAAAAGGCGCTTCTTCCTCGGCCACGGAAGCGTGCCTCACAGCGGTCTACGCCCTTCGGTGCACGATCAGCTCTGCAAGTTCTCGCAACCGTGCGGCGCGCGCTCCGTAAGTTTCGAGTTCCGCCATCGCGCGGGTTTCCAATTCTTTCGCGAACTGCCGCGATTTTTCCAGGCCGTAGAGGGACGGGTACGTCGCCTTCTGCTGCGCGGCGTCCTTGCCCGCGGTTTTGCCAAGCGCCGCCGAGGATTCCTCCACGTCCAGAATGTCATCCACCACTTGGAACGCCCAGCCAATCGTTTCGCCGAAATTTTTCAGGCGCGCCACATCTTCATCATTCGCTCCGCCGCCGATGGCCCCGGACGCCACCGACGCGCGAATGAGCGCCGCGGTTTTCGAACGGTGAATATACTCCAGCTCCGCGGGCAGGATGGGGCGGCCCTCCGCTTCGAGGTCGGCCACCTGTCCGCCAACCATTCCGTTGACCGTACCGGCCGAAGCCGAGATGTGCGCAATCACGGCCACACTGCGGGCCGGGTCGATTGGGGCCTTCGACAGTGTTTCGAACGCCAACGTCAGCAGGGCGTCGCCCGCAAGAATCGCGGCAGCCTCTCCGAATTTTTTGTGGCAGGTCGGCTTTCCCCGGCGCAGGTCATCGTTATCCAGCGCGGGCAGGTCGTCATGAATCAGCGAATAGGTATGAATAAATTCCAGGGCGCACGCGATGGGCAAAATCGGCGTGATGTCCGCAGTAAAAATGCGCGCGGCTTCCAGGCACAGAATCGGCCGCACGCGCTTGCCTCCGGCCTGCACGCTGTAGCGCATGGCCTGGTGAATGGAGGCCGGCTGGGCGGCTTCGCCGGGCATGAGCCGGTCCAGGGCAGCGTCTACCGCGGCCCGGTCTTCTTCGAAAAATGTGGGAAGGTTCATCAGATGAATTGCGGCGCGGCAGGGCGCGCGCCATGCAGGAGGCTAGGAATCTTCCTCGCCCTCGGGATCGAAGGGTTCGGCGGCCATTTCGCCGCCGGCTTTCTTCAGCAGGATTTCCACTTTGCCTTCGGCCTGCTCCAGATGTTTCTGGCAGTCGCGCGAAAGCTGCACGCCTTCCTCAAACAGCTTCATGGCGTCATCGAGAGAAAGATTGGCGCTCTCCAGCTTGCCGACGATTTCCTCAAGGCGCGCAAGTGAAAATTCAAAATCCGGCTTCTTCGCGGCGTCGGACTTCTTGGTCGGAGTTGGATTGGCTGTGCTCATGATTTTCGATGCTCGGGAAGCTGACGCAACATTCTAATGCAGTCGCGAGAAGCGAAACAACCCTTTCTGTGAAAACATCCGTGACTTTCGGTCTGCTGGATTTTCCGAAACAAACGCAGGAAAACGCGCTGCGTTTGACCGCGACCCGCCACGGGCCGCTTCGCGCACACACTTGCGCCGCTTCCATTGGAGCCCTGTTCGCCGGCTGCTAGAATGGGCCTGCGGGGGACTTCGTCAACTTGATTGGGCTGCGACTTCTCGGACTTCTTGCTCTCGTAGCCGTGAATGGATTTTTTGCGGCGGTCGAGTTCTCGCTGGTGGCGGTGCGCCATTCGCGCGTGCGGCAACTGGTAGAGGAGGGCGGGTTCCGCGCCCGGATCGTGCTGGACCTGATCGGCAAACTGGATCGCGTAGTCTCCGGCGTGCAAGTCGGCGTCACGCTCACCAGCCTCGGGCTCGGCGCGCTCGGCGAATCCACGCTGGCATCGTTGCTCAGCCCGCTCGTGGAAAATTTGCCCGGCCCGCACACCGTCGTGGCCATTCACGTCGTGTCCTTGGCCGTGGCGTTCGTATTTTTGACCACGCTGCATGTGGTTCTCGGCGAACTCGTGCCCAAGAGCATGAGCCTGCAGCGCGCCGAGCGCGTGGCGCTTCTCGTTGCTCCTCCTTTCCAGTGGTACCTCGAAGTGTTTCGCCCGGCGATCAGCCTGCTGGACGGCGCCAGCCGCTGGGTGCTCGCCGGCCTGGGATTTTCCGGGCGCTCCAGCCACACCCAGGTACATTCCGCCGAGGAATTGCAGATTCAAATTCAACAGGCCCGCGAACGCGGCCTGGTGGGAACGGAAGAAGAGCGATTCATACTCGGCGCGATCGAACTGGATCGCATGCAGGTCAGGGAATTGATGGTGCCGCGGCCTGACGTGCACTTCGTGACGGCCGACGCCGCGCTGGACGACGTGATGCGCGTATTCGTCACGACACAGCGCTCGCGCCTGCCGGTCTTTGAAGGCGCGGGAGAGCAGGTGCTGGGGTACATTCACATCAAGGACATCGTGTGGGTTCTGCTGGACCGTGAACGTCGCGCGGAGGAAGGCTGGACGGTCGCCGAGTTCAGCGTGCGCAACCTGCTGCACGAAATCGCGATCGTGCCGGAGAGCAAGCCGGTCAACGAATTGCTCCTGGAATTGCGCAGCCGGCACGGCTGGATGGCCATGGTGGTGGATGAATTCGGGACCTTGCTGGGACTGGTGACTCTGGAGGATATCCTGGAGCAGTTGGTGGGCGAAATACACGACGAATTTGACGTCGTGGAAAAGCCGGTGGTGGTCGGGCAGGGAGCTGACGCCGCCATGATCTTCGATGCGTCGCTGGGCCTGCGCGACATCGAATCGCAGTACAACATCCTCCTGCCGGAAGACCGTTCGTATGCCACGGTCGGCGGCTTCGTTCTAGCGCAGTTGGGATTTATTCCGCGCGGGGGAGAAAGTTTTGATTTTGACGGATACCGCTTCACCATCGTGGAAATGGATCGCCGGAGAGTGGCGCGCGTGAAAATCCAGAAACTAAAAGCGCCGGCACAGCCGGTCAGCGGCGCGCCGTCGGCGGAAGCCAAGCCGGGCGCCGAGAAGGCGCTCAAACCGAAATGATCCGCCATTTCCTGCAGCGCATTCTCTACACTCTCCCGGCCCTCTGGCTGATCCTCACCATGGTTTTCCTGATGATCCACATCGTTCCGGGCGATCCCGTGCTGCAGATGCTGGGTCAGGACGCGCGCGCCGAGGATCTTGCGCAACTTCGCCACACACTCGGTTTGGACCAGCCGCTGGGCGTGCAATACGTGAAATATCTGGAAGGGCTGGCGCGAGGCGATTGGGGCCGCTCCATGCGCTATGCGGCGCCGGTTCGCCCAATCGTTCTGGAGCGTTTTCCCGCTACGCTGGAATTGTCTCTGGCCGCTTTGCTGGTGTGCCTGATCATCGCCATTCCCGCCGGAGTATTTTCGGCCCAGCGCCGCGGCAGCAATGCGGACCGCGCCACTTCCTTTATTACGCTCCTCGGACTTTCGGTGCCGAACTTCGCGCTTGGGCCGCTGCTGATTCTAATCGTGTCCATTGAAATCGGATGGCTGCCGGTCTCCGGACGCGGCGGCGTAGCTCATTTGATTCTGCCCGCGGCGACTTTGGGCGCTGCGCTCGCAGCGATTCTCACGCGCATGGTTCGCGGCTCGATGATTGAGGAGCTTTCCGCCGATTACGTGCGCACCGCGCGGGCAAAGGGAATCACGGAGACCTCCGTACTGTTTCGCCACGCGTTTCCGAACGCGCTGATACCGGTAATTACGATTGTCGGATTGCAGTTTGGTTCGCTGCTAGCGGGAACCATTGTGACCGAAACGATTTTTTCCTGGCCGGGAATCGGCCGCCTGGCGGTGCAGGCCATTTCGGCGCGCGATTATCCCCTGTTGCAGGGATGCATCCTGATCATCGCGCTGTCCTACGTCGGAGTAAATCTGCTGACCGACCTGGTTTACGCCGTGGTGGATCCCAGGGTGCGGCTGCAATGACGATACCAGCCCCAGCGCATCTCGAATCGCACGCGCGGCCCGCGAGCTTTTGGCGGGCACAATGAAGCAGTCCTCGCCCATCCGGCAGTTTCTGCGGACCAGCGGCCTGGGCCGATGGGGTCTGGCGGTAACTGTCCTGCTTTTGCTTCTGGCGCTTCTGGCTCCCTGGATCGCACCCGCGAATCCCTCAACGCAGAGTTTGCCGGATCGACTGCTGTCTCCAAGCGCGCATCACTGGATGGGCACGGATGAACTCGGCCGGGACGTCCTTTCGCGCACGCTGTACGGCGCGCGCGTTTCATTACTGGTAGGGATCTCGGTCGTGCTTGGCGCGGGGATTCTGGGTCTAGGGCTAGGGTTGCTCTCCGGATATTTCGGCGGCGCGTTCGATCGCTTCATCAACATCGTGCTGATTAATTCCTTTTTGTCATTTCCCGGAATTCTGCTGGCGATTGCCTTTGCCGCGTTCCTCGGGCCCGGGCTCGACAAAGTCATTCTTGCGCTGGTAATCACCGGATGGGCAGGTTATGCGCGCCTGGCGCGGGCGCAGGTTCTGAAAGTGCGCGAGATGGAATTTATCTTGGCGGCGCGTTCGCTGGGCGCGTCGCACGCGCGCATCCTGCTGCGCCACCTGCTGCCCAACACGCTGCAGCCGGTTTTGATCCAGGCCACCATCGGAATGGCCGGAGCAATTCTGGCGGAATCGACGCTGAGTTTCCTGGGATTGGGAGTAGTCGCGCCCACGCCAAGTTGGGGCGCCATGCTGAACGACGCGCGCAATCACCTGTTTGACGCGCCGCACCTGGTAATCTTCCCCGCGTTGGGAATCATGGCTGCCGTGCTGGCTTTCAATTTGCTGGGAGATGCGCTGCGAGACTGGATGGATCCCCGCACCCGCGCATTTCTAACCACGATGGATTTGCAGCGTTGAACTTCTGACGGCGGCACTTTGGCTGCGGTTTTCCCACTCTGCCCTATATTCTTACGCCTGTTCCAACGTAACTTCCGCCCCGCGATTCGCGCCAAGTGTGCGCGCTGCATTTCCACGGTTCACCGCAATTTCGACGTATCCGGCCGAACCCAGCAGCGCGATCGGCTCTCCCGGATTTCCCGCCGCAAAGGTTTTGGCGAACTTGCCAACTGATTTGCCATTCACGGAGAGCTTCACGGCGCCGCCATCCAGCGCGCCAATCGGTATTTCTTCCGCCGTGAGGTTAGTCATTAAATTTCCAAAAACGTCCACGCGCAGAACCACCCCTTTCACGGCCTTGCCATCCGCCTTAGGCTTGGGCAGCGTGAAGCGCGCAAAGTCCGTGATTACGTCTCCAAACGCTTCGGTGGCCAGGGTCTTGGAGAGCCAGCCCGCGGTCGGCGCAAAAATATCGCGGCCGTGAAACGTGGAGCTGACTGGATTCAGGAAATAGTGCTCCGCGGTGATGTGCCGCACCGTGCAGGGTTCGCGCTCGTAGACCATCGAAAGGACGCCATTGTCAGGCGCGACGAAAAACTGTTTTTCGCCGCTCACCAGAATAGGGCGGCGTTCCGTTCCGACTCCCGGATCCACTACGATCAAATGAATGGTGCGCGACGGAAAGTATTTGTATGCATTCGCCAGCGAAAGTGCGCCGTCCAGAATGTCGTAGGGCGCGACATTGTGGTTGATGTCCACGATCCTAGCCGCCGGATTGATGTTGAGAATAACGCCTTTCATGGCGGCGACCAGGTGATCGCTGGCGCCAAAATCGGTGGTTAGCGTGATAATGGGATCGGCCAAGAAGAGTCTCCGTTTCGGGTGCTGCTGGCAGATAGCCTGGCTACGCTTCGTATAGTAATCCATCGGCCACGTGGCGGATGCTCTAGGATTTAGCCGGCGTGTCGGAGTGGCTACGGCACAAGCCAAGGTGGACCGAAGGACTTGCGAGTCGCCAGCCCCGCCTTGACCACTCTATCTTCCGACGATATTCTGCGTGCAGGGCTTATCCACCGCAGTTCGAATTTGGCGGCTTCCCATGAAGCGAATTTACCTCGACCACAACGCGACGACTCCCATCCGTCCGGAAGTCCTGGCGGCCATGCTGCCGTATCTCACTGAAGAATATGGCAATGCCAGCTCGATTCACGCCTTTGGCCAGAGCGCGCGGGAGGCCGTGGAGCGGGCACGCCTCTCGGTGGCGGCCCTGGCCGGTGCGCGAGCCGCGGATATCATGTTCACCAGCGGCGGCACGGAATCCAACAATCACGCCATTCTCGGTGCGGTGGCCGCCTTACCCGGCAGCGCGAAGCACGTCATTACTTCCGCGATTGAGCACGTTGCCGCCCTCGACCCCTGCAAATTTCTGGCGGCGAATGGCACTGAACTCACCATCCTGCCGGTAGACCGCCAGGGGCTGGTGAATCCCGAAGACGTCCGCGCGGCGCTGCGCCCCGAAACTTCGCTCATTTCCATCATGCTTTCCAACAACGAGATCGGAACGATTCAGCCGATCGAAGAAATTGGGAAGATTGCGCGGGAGAAGGGAATAGCTTTCCATGTGGATGCCGTGCAGGCCGCGGGGAAAATACCAATCCAGGTGGAAAAGCTCGGCGCGGATTTGCTCTCAATTTCCGCGCACAAATTCTGCGGGCCCAAAGGCGTCGGCGCGCTGTACATCCGCAAGGGAACCAGGCTGAAGCCCTTGCTTTACGGCGGCCACTCGGAGCGCGATCGCCGGCCGGGAACCGAGGACGTTGCCGCGATTGCCGGCATGGGAAAAGCCGCCGAGCTGGCGCTCTCCGGTTTGCAGGACGAATCTGCTCGTGTTCACACGCTGAGAGATCGCCTGGAACGAGAGTTGTTGTCTCGCGTGCCCCACGCCTGGGTCAACGCGGCCCTTGCGCCTCGGGTGCCCAACACCGCGAACATCACGTTCCCGTTCATTGAGGGCGAATCCATGGTCATTGCGCTGGACCTGAAGGGCGTAGCATGCTCCACAGGTGCGGCGTGCTCGTCGGGAGCCGTTGAGCCATCGCATGTGCTGATGGCTATCGGCCTCGCGCCGGAGGATGCGCGCGCCACGCTGCGCCTGAGCCTTGGGCACCAGACCACGGAAGAAGAAATCGACTTCGCGCTGGAAACTATTCCGCCGGTCATCGAACGGCTGCGCCAGCTTTCCCCGACGTTTCACAAGTAGCGCTGCGGAAATGCGCAGCCGCTGATACAGCCGTAACCAGCTCCCTCTGAAATCTAGCGAGTCCTTTCCCGCAGCAGCGCTTCCACGTCTCCCAACTGATCACCGAGCAAATTAAGCTTGGCCGCCAATCCCTGAATTTCAGATTCCGCCCTGCGGTTCACATCGTAGTCCAGTTCGCCGCGAAGGCGGTCCTTCGTGTCCTGGCGATTCTGGCTCATCATGATTACCGGAGCCTGAACCGCAGCCAGCATCGACAGGAAAAGATTGAGCAGAATAAACGGATAGGGATCCCATGCCAGCCGCCGCAGGATGGAATTAATCAACGTGTAGACGATGATCGCCGCTCCAAATGTGATTATGAAAGTCCAGGACCCGCCGAACCGCGCCACCGCGTCGGCAATCCGTTCGCCGAACGTTGCTTCTTCTTCGATCATATCGTTCGCGTTGCGCGCGGCGCGTCCGCGCACCAGTTGCTGGGAACTGTGAAATTGCCGCCCCAGAACCGCCAGCATATCCATTCCCGCCATCGGTTTCCGTTGCAGCAGGATGGTAATGTCCTCGCGATCCACTTCCACGCAGATCGCTTCCTCCACAGCCACCGCGGTGGTCTGGTGCGGCGTCTGGTCCAGCATGGAGGCGAACCCGAAGAATTCGCCATGCGTGGGCTCGTCCACCGCGATTTCCTGGTGGTCCTGGTCCACCGTGGTGACTTTCACTTTCCCGGAAACCATGACGTAGGCACGCCCTCCGGGATCACCTATTTTGTAAATGCGCTGCCGGGGAGCGAACTCCCGCAGTTCGACCTGCGCGGCAAGAACCGCGACCTCCTCATCGTCCAGAAGAGCGAATAGCGGGACATGCTTCAGTACTTCCGGATCGCACGGCATCGGTCACCTCGGCTGATGGAATCGTAGTGGAACGCTCGACAATCGAAACAATTTAGCCTCCCGTCCGCGGCAAAGTCCAAGCTTTCTGTGTGCGGCGGACGGATGGGCATAGAGCAATGAGTCCCGAAGGGAGGAAACACCGTAGCCCACTGCGGAAGCGGTGAGAACATCCCGAGCGACCGAAGCAAGCCCGCAAGGGGCGGCACAGTGACCGATTACAGCCGCTGAAACTTGCGAAGTCGCCGGCGTTGGGCCATCTAGGCAGTTTGCAGCTATACTATCGGAATGGACGTTACGCCCAACCAGGCACCGATGACCGCTGTGGCCATGAGCGGCGGTGTGGACAGCTCCGCGGTTGCCGCGATCTTGAAGCAGCGCGGCTTTCCAGTCGTCGGACTGACCATGCAGCTGTGGAACCAGCGGCGTTTGCCGGAGCTCGATCATGCCGGGGCCGGCGGCCAGCGCTGCTGCTCGCTTGATGATGTTTATGACGCCAAGCGCGTCGCGCAGCATCTCGGAATTCCGCATTACGTGGTGAATTACGAGCAGCGTTTCGAGGAGACGGTGGTGCAGCCGTTCGTCGATGAATATCTTTCCGGGCGCACGCCGGTTCCATGCACCAATTGCAATAATCACGTGAAATTCGATCCCCTGCATGTGACCGCGCGCCAGATCGGCGCCGATCGCGTAGCAACCGGCCACTATGCGCGGATTCGCCGCAACGAAAGTACCGGCCGTTACGAACTGTTGCGCGCTGTCGACTCGTCCAAAGACCAGACCTATTTTCTTTTCGGCCTGAAGCAGGAGCAGATGGCCAGCACCGAGTTCCCGCTGGGCGAACTCGACAAGTCCGCCGTGCGCGAAATCGCCCGCCGCGCGGCCCTGCCGGTGGCGGAGAAGCCGGAAAGCCAGGAGATTTGTTTCGTGCCTTCCGGAAACTACGTCAAGTTCATCAGCGCCTATCTCGGTGAGCGCGGCCAAACTCTGCCGGAAGAAGAAGGCGAACTGGTCACCACCAGCGGCGAAGTGATCGGCCGCCATCGCGGCGTGCACAACTACACGGTGGGGCAGCGCAAAGGCCTGGGAATTGCCGCGGGGCGCCCGTTGTACGTGATCGAACTGGACCGCGCCGCCAATCGAGTGATCGTGGGCGATGACAGCGAACTGCGCACCGCCGTGTGCGAGATTCGTGATGTAAATTGGATTTCGTTTGCCGCGCTCGAAAAGCCAGTGCGCGCCAGTGTCAAGATTCGCCACCGGCACGATCCGGCGCCAGCCACAATCGAGCCGCTCGATGAAACCACGGCGCGCATCATTTTCGACGAGCCGCAGCGCGCCATCACGCCGGGGCAAGCGGCAGTTTGCTATTCCGGCGACGAAGTTTTGGGCGGGGGATGGATTAAGTAGCACAGGCTTCAGCCTGTGGGGGTTGGGCCATGCACGCACGAAACCCCACAGGCTGAAGCCTGTGCTACTAAAAACGATCGCTTCTGCTTTGAAATCCTACCGGTAGGCGATAAACCTAGATAAACATTCCTTCGTCCTGCTGCTCCGCGGCTTCCACCGGATCGATTCCGCCGCGTCCCCGGCGAGAACCGCGCAAGAACTCGATTCCCGCCTGCACCCCGCGAATTACGGCGGTAGCCTTGGCCACGGGCGCCCAAACCGTCTGGCGCATGCGCGATCCTGCTTCTTCCACCGCTTCCATCGCGCCGGTCAGGATGTGATCGACGTGAATCAACTGCATGCGCAGGCGTTCGAGCGCCTCGCTGAGGATGCGATCGACTTTCTGCGCTTCGCTGCGAGCCAGCCGCGTGACTTCGGCCGCGTCCGCCACAATCCCGGAGATTCGCGGCGAGATGTCCTCGACCACAAACTGCACCCGCGAGATGAGCGGCGTCAGCTTGCGCGTTCAAATCGTTGACCGTCCGCTCCACCTGCGCCGCGGTGCGGCGCACCTGAACGAACAGCATGATTAGAATAACCGCCTGCAACACAATCGCCAGCGCGGTCACCACCACGAAAAAAGGCATCCAGCTTTCCATTTGTCAACCTCTCCGTGCTTACTGGGCCTTTGCTTTTTCGCGCTGGTAGGCGTCGCGACCTGCGTCAACTGCCGCGGAAAGCGTTTCCTTCTGGCGTGCCGCAGCGGTCTTGCTGCGTTCCAGAATGTCCTCGGCGCGTTCGCGCAATTCGCGCGCTTTGCGCTGAGCATATTCGCGTCCCTCATCGGCCTTTACCGACAGGAATTCGCGCGTTTCTTCGCCAGACTTCGGTGCAAACAGAATTCCAACCAGAGCGCCGATGCCGAGACCGACCAAGAAGAAGCTAACTTTCGAACCGGAGTTTTCAGACATGGTGTTCTCCTTTACCAACTCGAACCTAGCACAGGGCTTCGCGGGAATCAATCGGGAGTGCTAGCTAGGGGAAGAAACTGTACCGATATCGCCTGCCAGGTGCGCCGATACCCGCTCGGCCAGGCCGCGCGGCACCACTTTGGCGATCTGGTCCACGCTGGCTGCCCGCAATTGCGTGATGCTGCCGAAATTACGCAGCAGTTTATGGGCGGTTCGCGGGCCGACGCCTGGAATATTTTCCAGCCCGGTCTGAATCGTGCGCTTGGAGCGCCGCTGGCGATGAAAGCCCACGGCGAAGCGGTGCGTTTCGTCGCGGATCTGCTGGATCAGGTGCAGGATCGGCGAGTGATGCTCCAGGCGTATGGGCTGATCTTCCTGGCCCAGGACGTAGATGATTTCTTCCTGCTTGGCGATGCTGGCGACGGGTTGGTTGATCACTTCCAGTTTTTCCAGCGCCGCGCCCGCGGCATGCAGTTGGCCGATTCCGCCGTCAATCAGGATCAATCCCGGAAAAGGCTTCTTTTCCATCTGCAAGCGGTGATAGCGCCGCTCCACGGTTTCCTTCATGCTGGCGAAATCGTCGTTTCCCCATTCGCCCCGGATGATGAATTTTCGGTAATCCGATTTTTTCATCCGCCCGTCTTCCCACACCACCATGGACGCGACCATGTCCGAGCCCTGCAGGTGCGAAATGTCGAAGCTTTCGATTCTGCGCGGAGGCTCCGGCAGATTCAGGGCCTGCTCGAGCGCCTCGGACGATTGCCTTGGACGTCGGCTTCATCACGCGAAAGCGCTGCTCAAACGAATGTTGCGCGTTTTTCTCCACCAGTTCCAGGAAGGCATGCTTCGCGCCGCGCTGCGGCATCAGGATTTCCACGCGGTTGCGCGGCGGCTCCAGATGCGAGCCGCGTTCGGTCAGCAGTCTCCTCCAGAATTTCCCGGTCCTCGAAATCCATGGGCACATGAATCGAGCGCGGCAGGTATGCGGCATCCAGATAGAGCTGTTTCAACAGCGAAGACAGAAATTCGGCCGGCTCGAATTCCTCCATGTCCTCCCAGTAAAAATCGCGGCGGTCCACCACGCGGCCACCGCGCAGGTGAAACAGATTCACGGCCACCAGCGGCGGCTCCGCGTGCCAGGCCAGGACGTCGATGTCGTCGCCTTCGGTCGCGGCGATTTTCTGGCGCTCTTCGATTTCGGACAGCGTGCGCAACAGATCGCGATAGGCCGCGGCCTGCTCGTAGCGCTCCGTGTCGGAGGCCTCCGTCATGCGCGCCTCCAGGCTTTCCATCAGCGCGTGGCGCTTGCCTTCCAGAAACAATTTCGTATCCAGCGCCGCCTCCGCGTAATTTTTGTCGCGTGGTCAATCCCGGAACGCACGGTCCGTGGCAGCGGTGAATGTAATACTGCAGGCAGGGGCGCGGGTGCGCGCGCGTCAGGTCCACCGTGCAGGAAGGAACGCGAAATGTTTTGTGAATGAAATGCACGATGCGGTACGCCAGGCTGTGCGGGAAGAAGGGGCCGAAGTAGATCGAACCGTCCTTGATCAACCGGCGCGTGACATAAACACGCGGATATTTCTCAAACGCGGTGTAGCGGATGTAGGGATACGTTTTATCGTCGCGCAGCAGGACGTTGAATTTCGGACGGTACTGCTTGATGAGGCTGTTTTCCAGCGCCAGGGCCTCGCGCTCGTTGTCCACCACGATGTAGTCGAAGTCCGCGATCTCTCGGACCAGCGAGCCGGTCTTTGCGTCCACCCAGCGCGATTCCAGGAAATACGAGCGCACACGGTTGCGCAGGGAACTCGATTTCCCGACATACAGAATTTTTCCCAGCGCATCCTTGAACAAGTACACCCCCGGCTCCACGGGAAGGCTGGCGGCTTTTTGTATGAGGTCCATCGCGGGAGTAGAATGAGAGCTGCGGCGTTCCGCTCTCGGGCAACATCCATGATAGCAAAGTGAATCCTAATCCGCGTACACCATGAACCGGCCGGCATCCATCGCTTTCGCAATCATGCTGCTATCGGGCGCGCCAATTGTGCGCGCGCAGCAGATCAATCCGCGCGTTCCACCGCCTCCTCCGGCCGCGCCGGCGTCTTCTGCTCCTGCTCCGGCGGCCACGCCCGCTGCTACGCCTTCCGGCGACGCATCGCCGGCGGCCGCGCCGGCTGCTCCATCCGCGCCATCTCAGCCGATCGACGTGAGCATTCCGCCGCCTCCGCCCAGCGACGATGCGGCGCCTGATCCAGATCCCACGCCTGCGGGTCCCGTCTTCGATCCGCTGCACGCGCAGCGCAGCCTGGATATCGGCACGTTCTATATGAAAAAGGGCTCGTATGATGCGGCCATCGAACGCTTCCTGGAAGCCGCCAACTACCAGCCGAGCCTGGCCATGCCGTGGAAACTTTTAGGGGAAACCTACGAGAAGAAGCGCGAGTACGCCAAGGCCGTCGACGCGTACAACAAATATCTGCGAATCCTGCCTCACGCCGCTGACGCCGCAAAAATTCAAAAAATGATTTCTGAACTACAGGAAAAAGCGACAGCAGAGTCTGCCGCGCACTAGTAGCACAGCGACTCTTCGCTGTGCGGTTTTTGCAGATGTCAATTGATTGCGACGGACACTACGTTTACAAAACCGCACAACGAAGAGTCGCTGTGCTACTCAAACCTGATCGTTACCGCACGTGCTCCAAAAATGTTCGCGCCAGGGCGTACTTCGCAAAGCGCTTTTCTTCCGCCCGAAACTCCGGCGAGTGCGCCTGCAATCCGCACGCCGCAGCCCGCAACGGATGCTTCACGTGCAGCATTTCGTGATACAGGATGAGTTCCACGGCGTATGAAGGAACCTCGGCGCGGTCCAGCCGGCTGTTCATCACAATCTGGTCCAGCGAAGGATCGTAGCAGCCGAACTGCGATCGCCACGGCCGCGCGCTCCAGCCGATCCGCGGGCGCGGCAGCTTGCCTTGAAAATATTCCGCGTTGAGCGCGGCGAACATGGGCTCCAGATCGTGCACCGCGCCGCTTGGCGCGTCTTCGATCCGGCGCGCGCGCTTGCGCCGCACCCGCGCGATGTGCCGCCGCGTGGAGTGCGCCAGCGCGAACTGGCGGTAGACGTCCCGCAATTCCCGCGGCACGCGCCGCCGGTACATTTGCCCCAGCAGAATCGCGGCTGCCGCTTCGATCACCGGCACGGGCGCTTCCTGCAGAATGTCGGAGAGCCGCACGTAGGCCACGTCCTGCCGCAAACGCAGCGTATGCGACAGGTTGGCATAGGGATAGAGATCGACTTGAAACTGCGGCGGGCGCCCCTGGCAGCCCAGCCGCGTGAAGATGCGTTGAAAAATGCGGTCGCCGCCCAGTAGAATGGCCGCGGCGCGCCGCTCTTTTTCAATTCTGCCAGCAAGGCGTTGCTGCTCACGAGGGTTTGCGCCGCTCCGGTGGCGCGGACATTTCCTTTGACGCGTTGTCGATAACCTTGGCCGCGTCCTGCGTGGATTCGATGGCGTCGTCCAGATTCGATTTGTAGGTTTCGCGTTCCGTGCCATTGGCCGCCAGGCTTTGCAGGTAGGGCAGAAATTCCTTGAGGCCGGCCTGCAGCGCTTTGACGCCGGCGCGAATGTCCTGCTGCTTCTCGATGCCCAGTTCAATGTTGTCGGCGGCATCGTCAATACAACCGGTATAGGAATTGATCAGATTGTTCAGCCGCTCGGTCCGCTTGGGGTCGGTGGCGTCAAAGTGCGCGAATTCGTACTGTAATTTCTTGATGCGGTCCGAAGCGAACGCCGCGAACAGCACGATACGCGGTCCCGTGGTTCCGGCTTCACGAATTTTGTCGGCTTCGGCTTCCGACAAGTATTCCTTTTTCTGAGGTGACCCATACGCGCGCTCCGCGGGCGCGGCAGTCAACGCGGCTGCCAGCAGCAACAGGGTTCCGGAGATTTGAGTCACTCTCATCAAAAACCTCAGGGATCGGACTTCGGCGCGGAGTGTTCCGATTTGCGCGGAAAGAGTTTGTCGATCAGCGCGTTCTGATCGGCGAACAGGTCGTTGCGCACCGCGCGAAAAAACGGTCGCTTGTCCACATTTAGCGTGAAAATCAGGTCGTCGATGCGCCGGATGGTTCCCCGCAGGCTGATCTGCAGTTCCTTGAAGCCCGCCGGTTTTTTTTCGGCGTCCACGCCCAGGGCGTTCAGTGCCGTCACCATGTCATGCACTTCGTCGCGGTATTGTTCCAGGGTATGAAGGGAAGCGACCTCGTCCTCTTTCAGCAATTTCCTGGCAACTTCGATCTGCTCGTCGCCCAGCTTGGCAAGCAGTTTTGTTTTGCGGACGATATCGGTTTCGTGCTGGTATTTTGCAAGGTCTTCCGCCAGGCGATCCTGCGCGGCCAAGGGAGGGCACAACGCCCCGATCAACGCCAATGGCAGCGCCAGCGTCAGCGTACTGAGCATTCCCGCCCGAATTTTGACCGGCACAGTCATGGTGCGACCCAAAATCCGTCCTTCACCCCTATTTTTTCCGGGCCTGCCCCAGTTCCTTTTGCAGTACCGGGATGCGATTGCGCGCCTGAAAATCCTGCGTGTCGTGCTGCCCGCCGTCCAGATCCAGAAATTTCTGGTAGGCCCCGATGGCTTCCGCTTTCCTGGAAAGTTTATCGTAACAGATTGCGCGCACGAACCAGGATCCCGGCAGGGGAGTTTCCAGTTTGGCAAGGCGGTCCATGGCCTCAAGGGCCGCGGCATAATTCTCAGCGAGATAAAATGCGTCGGACAAGTCGCGCAGAACATCCGCATTCTCCGGATGGTTGGCATGCACCTGCGTAAGGATTCCGATGGCCGCGGGATAATCGCGCAGTTCAATGTCGGCGCGGCCAATCCAGGCCGCCGTTTCGGGATCCTGCGGAGCCAGCGCCAGGGCCTGCTTCAGCGCGTCCGCCGCTTCCTTCCACTTTTTCTGCTGTAGGAATATTTCGCCGCGCATTTTCAGCGATTCGGCGGTCGCCGCGGCTCCGGAGTCGGCCCGGTCGAGTTCCGCCACGGCGTCATCGAAATGACTGAGATTCAACAGGGCCGCCGCTCGGTCAAAATGAGCGGAGCGGTCCGTTGGACTTAGTTTCAGATAGTCAGCCAGCGCATCGCTCGCCGCTGCATATTTTTTCTGTGCCATCAGAGAATTTGCCAGGCCCAGCCGCGCGGGCGCTGCGTCACCGCGCGCGCCGATTGCCGCGCGGAATTGCTCCTCGGCGCCGGGAGCATCCTTCATGCGTAGCAACACGCGTCCCAAAGCGAACCGCGGTTCATAATCTTTCGGCGAAAGCGCGAGTGCCGCCCGGTACTGCTCGGCGGCCTGCGGCATTTTTCCGGCGCGCTCCAGGGCATACCCCGCCAGAAATCGCGGGTGGCTTTCCGCGGGTTGCAGATCGGCCTGATGAAGAAACGCCTCGGCCGCCGAGGCTGGGTCGCTCTCCATTAAAACGAGCCCGAGGTTCTGATAGGCGGCTGCCAGTTTCGGGTCGAGCGCGATGGCCCGTGAGAATTCGCCCTTCGCATCCGCCGGGCGCTTCAATCCCACATAGGCGTATCCCAATTGGAAATGCGGGTACGGTTCATCGGGGCGCTGCCCGATGTACTGATTCAGCGGATCCAGTGCTGCCGCAAAGTCCATGCGGTCGATGGCCTCCGTCGCTTGCCGGAGCAGCGGAGCGAGGGGGTCTTCTTTTTCCGCCGGCGCGGACTTCGCCTGGGACTTGCCCGGCGCCTTGTGGGTCTGCGGTGTTGGCGAATTTTGTGCGGGCGAGGAAATTGCAGCGGCGATGAACCACGCCCCCGCCAAAGCGGCGCGCAGCCATCGCCTCGCGAATTCATTCCGGGAGCGCATGGGCTTCATTTTTTCAGCGCGGAAACCGGCGCGGCGCCGTAACCGTGATTGCCGTGGGAATTGGCCAGCGCGCGCGAGAGAAATTTTCCGGTGAACGAATGTGAATTGCGCGCCACCTGCTCGGGCGTTCCGGTAGCCACGATTTTTCCGCCCGCCACTCCGCCTTCCGGTCCCATGTCGATGATCCAGTCCGCCGACTTGATAATATCCAGATTGTGCTCGATCACCAGGATCGACGCGCCGCCGTCGATCAGCTTGCGGAACGCCGTCAGCAATTTCTGGATGTCGTCAAAGTGCAGCCCGGTGGTCGGCTCGTCGAAAATATACAGGACGCCTTCGTTCGTCTGTGTGGTGAGATGCGCCGCCAGCTTCAGGCGTTGCGCCTCGCCGCCGGACAGTGTGGTGGCCGATTGACCCAGGCGCAGATAGCCCAGGCCGACTTCATCCAGGATACGCAGCTTGGAAGTGATTTTCGGCACGCCCGCAAAAAATACCAGCGCCTCGCGCACCGTCAATTGCAATACTTCGTGAATGTTTTTCTCGCGGTAACGCACTTCCTGCACGCCGCTCTTGAAGCGTGTGCCGCGGCACTCTTCGCAGATCAGTTCCACGTCCGCCAGAAATTGCATCTCCACCGTGACGATGCCCTCGCCCTGGCAGGCTTCGCAACGGCCGCCCGGAATGTTGAAGGAAAAGTGCCCGGCGGTGTAGCCACGCTTTTTCGCTTCCGGCGTCGCGGCAAACGCTTCGCGAATCGCATCGAACGCCTTCAGGTAGGTCGACGGATTCGATCGCGGCGTTCGTCCGATCGGGGACTGATCGACCAGCACCACGGTTTGCAGTTGCTGTTCGCCCTCGATGCGGTCGCATAGGTCCTGATATTTTGCGCCCGTGCGTTTCAATTCCAGCGCCTTGTAAATCACGTCATGCACCAGCGTGGATTTTCCGGAGCCGGAAACGCCGGTAATGGCTACCAGCATGTGCAGCGGGATCATCAGATCGATGTTTTGCAGGTTGTGCGCGCGCGCGCCGAAAATCCTCAGGAACCGCCCGCTGGGCTTGTGCCGCATCGTAGGTACTGGAATCCGAAGTTCGCCATTCAGATAGCGTGCCGTCAGCGACTCGCGGCTCTGCAGCAATTCGCTGCGCGGTCCGGCAAAGAGAAGGCTTCCACCATGCTCCCCGGCGCCCGGCCCCAGGTCGATCACGTAATCGGCGGCCGCCATCACGTCCGGATCGTGCTCCACAACCAGGATGGTATTGCCGAGGTCGCGCAGGTTTTTCAGGATCTCAATCAGCCGGTGCGTGTCGCGCGGATGCAAACCGATTGACGGCTCATCCAGCACGTACAGCGCGCCCACCAGGTGCGAGCCCAGCGAAGTCGCCAGTTGAATGCGCTGTGCCTCGCCGCCCGAAAGCGTCGAGGACAATCGATCCAGCGACAAATAGTCCAGACCGACTTCGTCCAGAAACAGCAGCCGCTGGCGAACTTCCTCCAGGATTTTATCGGCGATTGCCGCCTGCTCGGTGCTCAGCTCCAGGTTATCGACGAACTGCCGCGCCTGCGCCACGGTCATCGCGCAAACCTCGGTGATGGATTTTCCTGAGACGCGGACGGCGCGCGCTTCGCTGCGCAGCCGCGCGCCGTTGCAATCGGGGCACAGCGCGTAGCCGCGGTAACGGCTCAAAAAGACGCGCACGTGCAGCTTGTATTTTTTCCGCTCCAGCCACTGAAAAAATCCGTCCACGCCCATGTATCCGGATTTTTCATCGCCCTCGATCACCATGCTCTGCTGGGCTGCGGTGAGATGCCGGAAGGGAACATCCAGCGGAATCTGATTGGCGCGCGCGAATTTTTTCAGCTCCACAACCAGCGCGCGATAGCGCGGTTTGGTCCACGGCTGAATGGCGCCCTCGCCCAGCGATTTCCCGCGATCCGGAATCACCAGGTTGATGTCGAAGTCGACGGTGTTTCCAAAGCCCTGGCAGCGCGGGCACGCTCCGTACGGATTGTTGAAGGAAAATAATCGCGGCTCGGGTTCCTGGTATACCGTGCCGCAGGTTTTGCACTCGAAGCGCTCGTTGAAGACCATGTGTTCAGGCGCGGCGCCTTCGGATTCCGGCACGAATTCCAGAATGGCTTCGCCATGCCCTTCGCGGTAGCAAATTTCCACGGAATCGACCAGCCGCGAGCGCATATCCGGCCCGATTGCCAGGCGGTCCACCACCACGAAAACGGGCTTGGAGAAGTCCACGTCCAGCAGCGTTTCGGGCGAGGAAAATTCGTGCATTCTGCCGGATTGATAAAGCCGCTGAAATCCGCGCCGCTGCAAACCAGCCAGCGCCAGTCGGATCATTTCGGCCGTTGGCTTTCCGGCTTTTTTCGCAGGCGCTCGTCGCGCCGGAGCGGCGGGCTGAAGCTGCAACCGCCGACAGCTCCAGCGTGTACAGCACGTAGAAGCGGCGGCCTTCGGGCAGCGCCAGCACGCGCGCCGCAATTTCGTCCATGGTGTCCTTGCGGACTTCGCTGCCGCATTTGGTGCAGTATGTGCGGCCCGCGCGCGCAAACAGCAGCCGCAGATAATCGTAAATTTCCGTGGCGGTCGCCACCGTGGAGCGCGGATTGCGCGTGGAGTTTTTCTGCTTGATGGCGATGGCCGGAGCGATGCCGGTAATCTCATCCACGTCCGGCTTCTCGATCCGCTCCAGAAATTGCCGCGCGTAGGCCGAGAGCGATTCGATGTAGCGCCGCTGGCCCTCGGCGTAAATGGTGTCAAACGCCAGGCTCGATTTGCCCGAGCCGGAAACTCCGGTCACCACCGTCAGCGCATTGTGGGGAATGTCGAAGCTGATGTTCTTCAGGTTGTGCACGCGCGCGCCGTGCACATGGATCGCCTCCTGCTCGGCGGCTTCAGCCACACTGATCGTTGCGGCGTTCGGCGGCAGCGGTTCCGCGGCGGAATGTTCTGTGGCAGCCAAGCGACCCCTCCCAGTGCCTTCAACGACGCACATCTAAACTCACAATTATACGTTGTTGTTACAGCTTGAGCAATTCGGTGGACAGGCCAGCGACGTCTAACTGGCCATGAGCCGATTCCACAACTTCTTGCGCTACTCTTAGCGGGTACGCAGCGAGGATGAATTCAATTGGCGTCAGCCTCCAGAACCGCGCCCAATCGAAACGTCGTTCACCCCTTCGACCTCCGCTATGGCACGGACACCGGCGGCTATCTCGCGCCGGAAGATCTGGTCCGGGGCCGCGCGAACGACGCGCATAACTACGGCTACTCGGCGATTGCTCCATCCGTGTTTCGCGAAGCCGCCCGGCGCTGGCAGGAGACGCTTCCGGCAGTTTCCGGCAGAGTCGAAGCTTACAGTTTCGTCGATGTGGGCGCCGGCAAGGGACGCGCGGTGCTGCTGGCCGCGGAACTACCTTTCCGGAAAGCCATCGGCGTGGAGCTCAGCGAAGAACTATCTTCGATTGCGCAGAGCAATGCTGTGCGCTGGGGCCGGGTCGCCAGGCCGAAATCGAAAATTCGCATGGTGCACGGCGATGCGACGGCGTTTCCATGGCCGCGCACGCCGCTGCTCGTCTATCTCTACAATCCGTTCGCGTGCTCGCTCGTCGCTCAGATAGCTGCCTCGCTGGCCAAGTTGGCCGCCAACGGCTCGGGCCTCGTCGATTTGCTCTACGTGAACCCGACCTGCGCGGATGCGCTGTCCGCCCAGGGTTCTTTCTCCCATCTCTGGACGCTGCGGATTTCCATGGACGAAGCCGACCAAAAAGCCGATCCCTACGGCACAACCTCTGATCTAGTTTCGGCGTATCGCCTCAAGTAGCGCACCGCCTCTTCGCTGTGCGGTTTTTGCAACCGCAGTTACGTTGCGAGTCGCCCTGCAAACCTAGAAACCCGCACAGCCAGCCCCTCGCGGGCTCGGGGTGAAGAGTGGCTGTGCTACCGCTGCGGTATACTTTCAGCGGAGCTGACCATGGCTTTCGAACGAATCATCTGGATTGTTCTGGACAGCGTTGGCATCGGCGCGCTCCCGGACGCCGCCGATTACGACGACGTCGGCCGCAACACGCTCGGACACATCGCTAAATCGCGTCCGCTGGCGTTGCCGAACCTCGTGCGGCTCGGACTCGCGAACATTGCGCCGCTCGACCATCTGACGCCTCCGGCGCGTCCTGAAGGCTGCTATGGCAAAGGCGCGACGCATTCGCCGGGCAAGGACACCACCACCGGGCACTGGGAAATGGCCGGCATCTGGCTGCCGCAGGCGTTTCCCGTTTACAAACACGGCTTTCCCCGCGAATTGATCGAGGAGTTCGAACGCGCCATCGGCCGCAAAACGATCGGCAACAAGCCCGCCTCGGGCACCGAAATCATCAAGGAACTGGGCGAGGAGCACGTTCGAACCGGTTTTCCGATCGTCTACACATCGGGCGACAGCGTGTTTCAGATCGCCACGCACGAAGACGTGATTCCCATCGCCGAGCTGTACCGCATGTGCGAGATCGCCCGCAAAATGCTCGACGGGCCGCACAAAGTGGGCCGCGTGATTGCGCGGCCGTTCACCGGGACGCCCGGAAATTTCCGGCGCACCGAGCGCCGCCACGACTACGCGGTCGAGCCGCCGCGCCCGATGCTGATGGACGTGCTGGTCGAGCGCAAAGTTCCGATCTTCGGCATCGGCAAGATTCACGATATTTACAACGGACGCGGCGTCGAGCACTACGTCACGACGAAAAACAACGCCGACGGAATGCAGAAACTGCATGCCGCGCTCGGCGAACAGAAAACCGGGCTGATTTTCGCGAATCTGGTGGATTTCGACATGCTGTACGGACACCGCAAGGACGTGGAAGGATTCGCGAAATCGCTGGAGGAATTTGACGTGCTGCTCGGGCCGCTGCTTGGCGGCCATGGCGCCGCGCGATTTGCTGATGATCACCGCCGATCACGGCTGCGATCCCGATCCCGCCTGGCCGACCACGGATCACTCGCGCGAGTACGTGCCCATTATCACGTACAGCACGGCAGGGAAGCGCGGAGTGAACCTGGGAATTCGCGACACCCTGGCGGATATGGGGCAAACCGATCGCCGAAAATTTCGGCGGAGTGATCCCGCACGGCAAGAGTTTCCTGCCGCTTCTGTAGCTACAGGACTTCAGCACTGTGGGGGTCCGCCAGAGAATCCAGACCGACCGTGCTGCCGATACTAACGCGCAATGCCGTTCTTCAGAATCAGCGTCCCAGCCAAGTTCAACTGAAAATCCACAGACTAAAGTCTGTGCTACCAAAGGCCTGCGCCTTCAGACCATTAGTTTCCTGAGGCTGGCGCGCGCGAAGCGTAGTAACCGGTGCGCGTGCGCACGGTGAGCTTTCCCACGCCGCGCGGCGGAGTGACTTGCACCTGCACGGCGCGGAACGTGCCGTCGTGCGCAGTGTTGGTCGGATAGTAGGCCAGCGTGTACTGGTTGCGAATATCGTGCGCGATCTGCGTGCAAATCGATTCGGTGTCATCAGCGGTTTCCGGGAAGAAGGCCAGGCCGCCGGTGGCATTGGCCAGTTCGGTCAGAGCGCGGTACGGGCCTTCTTCATGGCGCGATGATTGTGCTTGATATCGTCGTCGCTGAATACGCCCACGGCGTAAATCACGGTGTCCGCGCGCTGGGCCTGCTCGACGGCATTTTCCAGGCTGTGGCGGCTGGCGTTGTCTTCGCCGTCGGTCACCACCAGCAGCACTTTCTTGTCGCGCGATCCCTTTTTCAGATGATCGAGCGAGCCGATCACGGCGTCGTAAAGCGCCGTGCTGCCGCGCGCGTCGATGCGTTCGAGCGCCGTTCGCAGTTCCGCCGAGATCGCTGGTGAAATCGTGTTCGGTGTCGAGGTAATAGTCGTCGTTAAAATTGACGACGAATCCTTCGTCCTGCGGGATTGGAAGTCTTGACGAACGTCAGCGCCGCGGCATTCACCTGCGGACGCTTGTCGCGCATGCTGCCGCTGTTGTCCACCACCAGGCCGAAGCTGACCGGCACGTCTTCCTGCTTGAAGACGGAAAGCTTCTGCTCGACCTTGTCTTCCAGTACTCGGAAATTTTCTTCCTGTCAAGCCCGGGCACGAACACGCTGCGGTCATTCAGCACGGACGCGTGCAGCACGACCAGGCTGACCTGCGACTTGATGCTGTAGGCGCCTTGCGGACCGGTCCTTCGGAGGAGCCGGAGGCGCGGGCGGCGGCGGTGCGGAGCATGGATCGGCGAAACCGGCGCTTGCTGCTGCGCGAAGGCGCCGGAGGCCAGAGAACACACCCGCGGCGGCCAGAAAAAAGGCCAGCAGGAAAACGGTAAGGCGGCCGCGGCTACTGGTTCGGCGCGTAGTATCCGGTCTTGGCGTAGACGTTGAGGGGAGGAAGCCCTTTGGGCGGCGCGCAGCTTGACCTTGATCTTTCGCCACGTGCCGTTGTGTTGTGCGTTACTCGATTTGTATCCGAGGACATATTGGTTTCGCAGCTCCATTCCGATCTTCGCGGCAATGTCGGGCAGTTCGCCAAGGTTTCCGACCGGAAAGACGCGGCCTCCGGTCATTTCCGTCATCTCGGAGAGCAGCGAGGGCCCTTCCAGTTCTTCGGTGGTGCGGGAACGAATGCCGATCGGATCGAAGATGCCGATTGCGTACAGCTGGCAGTCGGCTTCTTTCAAATAGTTCTTAACATCGTTTTCGTTGTACCGACTATGATTATCGCCTCCATCCGATATGATGAGCAAGGCCCGTTTGCCGTTGTGTGCACCCCTCATCTGGCTGAGACCGAGATAGACGGCATCGAGCAGCGCGGTGCGGCCCTTGGATGCGGTAAACATCATGCGGTTCTGCAACTCGTCGACGCTGCTGGTAAAGCCGCTGGTCAGCTCGGCGCGGTCGTTGAAACTCACCAGAAAAAATTGATCCAGCGGATTGGCCGTGCGCATGAATTGCACCGCGGCCTGCGCGCGCCTTTTCCACTTTGTCCGACATGCTGCCGCTCATGTCGAAGACCAGGCCGATCGAAACCGGAACGTCCTCGCTCGACAGCGTCAGAACTTCCTGCTCCACGCCATCTTCGTAAACACGGAAATTTTCTTTTTCCAGGCCGGTTACCAGGCGATCCAGCGGATCGGTGACCGTCAGATTGACAAGCGTCATATTGACGTCGACCTTGATCCCTTGTCCTGGTTTGGCTGTTACGTCGGGAGAATCTTTTCGAGGGGAAACCGGGCCCTGGGTCTGGCTGAAGGCCGCAGTGGCCATCAGGACGCACACAACCGGGGCGAACTTCCAGAGCCTACATCCGATTTCGAGCTGCCTTCACCGCATTGCCTGCCTTCGCCGGCGCTGCCCGGGCGGTTACGGCGGTTCCGACCAGCGAACCTTAATGCCATTCTACCACTCGGTGCAAGTCGGTGCAAGTCCCGGTACCGTATTTTGACAATTAATTTACCTTAACAAGCGAATATCTATTCGAACACGCCACCATTTCGCGACAGAGGACATTTTTTCACTTTTGGAGGTGCAACAAATTTGTCCAAGTGAGTCGCGCCTTGCACAAGCCAGGCACCTTTCCAAAAACTGATGTTGAAAACCTGTCCTGCGTGGCCGCCGCTCGGAAGTTGCCATCCATTTGTGATACGATTTGCGGGTCGCCATACTATGGCTATCGCCGTCATTCCCGCCCGCTATTCCGCCACCCGATTGCCGGGCAAGCCGCTGGTGTCTCTGGGCGGCAAGCCCATGATCCAGCGCGTTTGGGAGCGGGCCAGCCAGGCGCAGCGCATCTCCCGTGTAATCATCGCCACGGATGACGAGCGCATCCGGCAGGCCGCGGCCGGGTTCGGGGCTGAGGCCGTCATGACCCGCTCGGAGCATCGTTCCGGTACGGAGCGGGTCGCGGAAGTAGCCATTCATGTTTCCGGGCAACCGGAAGATGTTTTCGTGAACGTGCAGGGCGACGAGCCGCTGGTGGAGCCGGAAGCGATCGACACGTTGGTTGAATCCATTGAGTCCGAAGAAGGCGTGGCAGTGTCCACGCTAATGGTCCCGATCGCCAAGCCGGCGGACATCATGGACCCCAACATCGTAAAAGTGGTACTCGATTTTGACGGCAACGCGCTCTATTTCTCGCGCGCCCCGATTCCCTGGGTGCGCGATCGCGAAGCCCCCGTGCACGTGAAGCATATGAAGCATCTGGGATTGTACGCATTCAAGCGCGAAGCTTTACTGGATTTCCCTACGTTGCCGGTGGGTGACCTGGAGCGCGTCGAACAACTGGAGCAACTGCGCTGGATGGAGAACGGATACAAAATTCGCGTCGCCGAAACGGTTCACGATTCGGTCAGCGTGGACGTGCCCAGCGACGTCGAGCGCGTCGAGAAGTTGCTCCGAGAATCGAAGTCCGCTTAACGGCTGAATCTGTATTTTTTTCGCGCCGGGTGGTTGCCGGCGCGTTTTTTTTGCTGCACGTTGGAAGATATCAGGCGAGATGACGACAGCACTCCTCTTCCAAAAGCACGTTCCACGGCCTGCCATATGGCGAAAACTCACAGCCTGGGCTAACCGATGGAAACCCACAGGCTGAAGCCTGTGCTACCGGACGGCTGTGCGTAGCGGAATTTGTAGCACAGACTTTAGTCTGTGGATTTTCATTTAAGCTTGGCAAACACCGGGAATTTGAGCCAGCGAACGCAGGCTACCAGGGAGCAATTCGGGCTAGAACTGGCGAAGGAGAGCGCCGGCGGCTAACTGGCCGGATTGCAGGTCCAGCAGGAATACTTCGTTGGGATTTACGACATACGCCGCGTAACCGGTGCTCAGCGGACTCAACGCGAGAGTCGTGCGACCATTCGCTGCGGGTGCGGTGTAAGCCCCGGTGGCGGCGACGCCCGGCAGCAGAACTCCCGCCGTGTTGATATCCACCGCGGCGGCCGGAGTGGTCTCAACGTTGCCCGCTCCATCCGTGCCCAGTTGCCCGCTGACCACGCGCGCCGCGCCGCCTGTGATTCCGCTCGTCTCGATCGCGTAGTTGCCCTGGATCGATGCCAACGCGAACGGGCCGCTCTGCTGGGCCATGAAAGTTCCGTCGCTGGCAATTCCCGAATCCGTTTCCTGAAAAACGGCACTAGCGCTGGTTCCCACGTTCCCCAGGTAAAACACTGAAGTGTAGGTGCGGCCAGCCGTCGCGAAAGTTAAAGTCCCGCGTCCATTGGACGCCAGGGTGTACGTTCCGCCCGCGTTGAATGCCACATTCGCGGCGGGCGTGCCATTTCGGTTCTCATCCAGCACACCGCTGGAAATGTGACTGCTGCCGTCCGCCACGAAAGTTCCCGCCGTGGCCAGAGGCCCGCCTGCGGACGAACCGGCCAACAAAAATGCGAAGTTGCCGTTTAGAGCGGATGGGCTGAACGACGCGTTGGGCGCCTGCTGCGCGCTGTAGCCCGCGACTTCCAGCGTAGTGTCAGCGCTTACAAACTTGGCGGAGCCGCGCGAGACGACATAAAAATTGAGTGTCAGCGCAGGCCCGGCAGCGCAGGAACCGTCCAGAGTCTGCAGCGTCAAAATGCCGCGGCCATTCGACGCGATCGTGTAGGTTGAAAGCGTTGTCGGCGCGGGCGTGCACACAGTCCGGTTTCCGGCGATCTGAAACTGGCTGGCCGTTCCGCTATCATTGATGTCGATTGAGCCCTGTGTGATGTTGCCGGCGCCATCGGCGGAAAACTCGCCGACTTCAGACAATCCATTGGCGCCGTGCACGCCCGAAAAATCAAAGACGTAAGTGCCATTCAATGCGGACAGAGGCGCGCCCGAGAAAGTCGTGGCATCCTGCGCGTTGGCCTGGCCGGCCGCAGTGCCGCCGGCGTCGAAACCGATGATCTGCAACTGCGAATTATTGACCATCACGAAGCGGAAGCTGGCGGGAGACAGTCCGTCATTCAACTGCAACGTGCCGCGGCCATCCGCGCCCAGCGTGTAAACGCCGGTGGTGGAAATCGGAGTGGAAGTTGCTCCGGACGACGCGTCGGTGTCTTCCAGAACACCGCTCAGAGTTCCCAGGCCGTCCGCCGCAAAACTGCCGGCCCGGAAAAAGCGTCCTGCGGCGTTGGCGCCGGAGATCGAAAATGCGAAGTTGCCCTGCAGGGAAGATGTGGCATAGCCCGAAATCGTTACTGCCAACGATGCGGTAACGGTGGGCGAGTCCTGGGCCCCGGCGATTACGTTTACCGTCTGTCCAATCGGAGGCGTGGCCGGCGGACTGTATACGCCCGCGGCGCTGATCGTGCCCAGGGTTGCATTTCCGCCCAAAACTCCGAGGCCGCCAACCGGCGCGACGAACCAAAGAATCGTATTGGTCGACCCGCCCGTTTCGGTGGCGGTGAACGTAACGGTATTGGCCGATCCGGCAGATATCGTGATGGGCGCTGCGGGTGAGGTGATGGTCACAATCGGCGCAGGAACGATCGTCACCATGGAAGTGGCGGAAACTTTTTGATCTTCAAACGAAACGGCGGTGACGCTCACCGTGCTGGGCGAGGGAACGGTGGTGGGCGCGTGATACAAACCATTGGAGTCGATGCGGCCGATGGTGTCATTGCCGCCGACAATGCCGTTGACCTGCCAGATGGTGACGTTGTTCGTGCCGCCCTGAATGGCGTCAAAGAACTGCTCGGTGGTCACCACGTTCACAGAAACCGTGGCCGGAGAAATTGTGACGCTGATGCTGGTGACGGGATCCGTGCAGGTGGAAGTCGAAGTGGTCGTGGAACTGGTCGAAGTGGTGGTCGTGCAAGTCACCGCGGTGCTCGCCGGGGCCGCGCCGCAGGATACCAGGCTGGCTGCAGGCGCGAGCAATGCCAAACCGAGCAGGAGCCTGACCGCGCCCCGCGCACTTCGAGATTCCCCAATCATTCCGTTGCGTTTCAAACTTATCCCCAAGCTGAGAAATTTTTGTTTGCCGAGCGCCGGCCAGATTCTCCGGTCAACGATTCCTCGCGTCGAACCGGCATCGAAATGTTTCTAGAACTGGAGGTTCATCACGCCCAGCGCCGTGCCCGTCGTGTCCGTGCCCAGCAGGTAAAACGTGGTCGGGCTGACCATGTACAGAACGAAGCCCTTCGTCGCCGCCGGAGTCGTAGCAACGGGCAGCGACACCGTGCCGCGAATGCTGGCGGCTGGAACCGGCAGGAACGTCCCCGCGGAAATCGCGGCGGCGGTCTGCGTCGCGCCAAAATCGTTGAGGTCCACCGAACCCGTAAGTCCGATGCCCGTTCCGGCGCTCGTCACTTGTCCCACAAAATCTTCGCGCTTGCCGGCCGATCCCGCAGCGTCCGTGCCGCCGACGCGGAAGGCGTAGCTGCCGGTGAGAATGGCATCGGTGAACGGTCCGCCCTGAGCAGGATTGAGGAAGCCGTGAGCCACGACGCCGCCGGTGGTTTCCTGCAGCACGGCGTTCGACGGCGAGATGATGTAATAGACGTAGGAGTGCGTCCCAACTGCAAGCGTACCGCGCCCGCACGCGTCCATCGTGTATGTGCCGGTCAGAGTCCCGACCTGAGAAGAAACGGTGCCGCCGTTGTTCTCGTCAAGCGACGCGGCGGTAAAGCTGCCCGACGTTCCGGACACGGAGAAGCTGCCAAGGTCAGAAACCGCCACGGCGGAGGCTGCGCCGGTGGTCTGTAAAATCGTCAGTCCGCTCAGCGCATTCAGTCCCCAGCCGCAATTCAGGCTGGTTTGCTGTTTGAAAGCGTCTCCCAGCAGAATCGAAGCGGTGGTGGTCGACGGCGGAACCGGATCGACTTCCATAAATTTCACGCGGCTTGCCGATACCGGATAGAAGCTGAAATTCAAACCGTTAAGTGCGACGGTGCCGCGGCCATTGGAATTGATCACGTACGTGGTGGCCGCCAGAGCCGTCGGGCCGCCGGCGTTGATGTCCACTTCACCCGGTGCGGTTCCGTTGGTGCTGCCGGGATTGATGGTGCCGAATCCGTTCGACGAAAAGTCGCCGATCACGGATTGTTCAGTGGCGCCGTTCGAGACACCGTAAAAGTTAAACGAATAAACACCGGAGAGATTGGCGCTGTTCGGCTGGATCAGCGCATCCTGAGCGAGAATCTCGCCGCCGCCCGCAATCGGCGCGGAAGCCGAAGAAGGAGAACTGTATTCGATAATCTTGGCTTCGGTCGGAGAAACAACCGCGATGCGGAAGAACGCGGTCACGGCCGTCGAACCCAGCGGACAGGACTGGCTGGCATTTTCGCAGAATTGCATGACGCCGCGGCCATCCGCGCCAATCGAATACGATCCCGTGAACGCCCGCTGCGTGGTAACCGTGTTGGGCGATCCGACCTGATTCGTATCTTCGGAGCCCGACAGCGTGCCGCCGCCTGCTGAAAAACTTCCTACACGCGCCCAGAACGTGTTCGACCCGTTCGTCAGGCGCCCGCTGCTTGAGAAAACGTAGCTGCCGTTCAGTACTTTGTTGCCGTAAATCACGTCGACCGTCACGTGCATCACCGAGAGGTTGTTGGGTGTGCTGGCGGTGATCGTTATGTTCTGGCCGGGAGGAGGAACCAACGGCGCCACGTAGTTGCCGCCCTGCGGAGAGATCGAGCCGACATTCCCGCCCAAACTGTTCGTGTTTGTAACCGTCCAGGTGACCGGAACCGTAGCGCCCGTGACCGCTGATGCCGTGCAATCCAAGGAACCGCCAGAGGTTACCGTGGTGGCGTTGGTGGTGCTGGAACTCGTCGGATCCAGGCACACGACCGTTGAGATCGCGGTGGCGGCTTGAATCGTTATGCCCTGCGTTCCAGTGAGGCTGCTGGCTACCTGGGAAGTCGCGGTGACTGTGACCACGCCATTGTTTGTAGAGGGAGGGGTTGCAGGAGCCGTATACAGGCCGCCGGGGGTAACTGATCCGTTGCCCGTGCCACTGACGCTCCAGTTGACCAGCGTATTGCTCTCATTCGTCACAGTCGCCGTGCACTGGGAGGTGCCCAGCACGGTGACGCTGGAGGGCGTGCAGACCACGGTGATGGTCGGCGTAGAGGTTGTGGAAGCGCTGCTGCCGCAAGAACTGAGGACCGCCGCGAGACAACCCAGCGCCAGAACCGAAAATACCCGCTGCCAGAGCACCTGGCTGGAGCTACACCGGAAATTTGATTCAAACACTAGAATTCCCCCCACCCATTCGACGCAAATTTTTGCTGAGGAAGCCTGCCAGTCCCTTCTGGAAGCTGCCGGCGCGAGAAACCACGCACGCCGGAGTTTGCCGGCGCCGGAAACTCATCGGATCGGCCCGCTTTACCAGAGAAGCACGCACCCCTGAATCGTCTTAACCGCCAAAGCTGAATCCCCACATTCGCACACCTGGAAGCATCCAGTGAGCATATCGTCCGGAAACCGGTCAGGAACTCATTCCCCGCGAGGCATAGATGCGGTCCCGCATCCTGGTGATGCCTGCATAGAAGCGGAATGTGACAATAGCCCCTTCACCCCTCATATCGTCAAGAGAAATCCGAACCTGCCCTGACCCGCCGCGCCCCATCCCGCGAGTGGAGCCCGTACGGACGTTTGAGCGAAGGGAGATTCTAAACCATGGGACGCGATTTGAATATCTCGTACCACGGGCCGGGCTGATCGCCCGGGGTATAGCGTCCAGCTTCGATGACCGTTCGAAACTTTTTCAGCCCGCGAAGGGCTCTATGCCCGCGGCGCGAGCGGCACTCAGCGCGCCGCAAGAATTGCCGCTCTCATGAAAAATTCTCCGCCGGTTCACTTGAATTTCGCCGGACTGTAACCCGTCGGCAACACCTGCCGACCACAGTACCGCCGGTCGCGCCAGTCCGCTCTGCGTACCCCGAGCGGCGGCAATCCCAGCTTCCCGATAACGAAAGGTGACGAAATGTTTAAAAAAGCCGCAGCCGTGGGCCTCGCGATGGGGATGCTGTTTGCACCCATGTCCATGCTCGCCGACGATGACGCCCCGAGGGGGATCCCTCATCTGGATCACGCGTTTGTCATTTTGATGGAAAACCACGGATTCCAGCAGGTCATCGACAATCCGAACGAGCCGTACCTGAACCGCCTCATCGCTAACAAGAAAGTCAACCTGGCGACCAACTACTTCGCCGTCGGGCATCCCAGCCTGACCAACTACCTAGAAATCGTTGGTGGATCGAACTTCGGAGTGCGCAGCGATAATCCTCCGGACTGGCACAACCTGAACTGCCTGCCAAACATCGCTACCGGCATCGTGAACGCCGATGACGGCGCCTCACCCGCGCCGCCGCCGGTGCCCTTCGAGAGCGGCAACGTCTGCCCTATCGCGGGAACCGGCACGGACGCGAAGACGGAAGCGGTCGATGACTGGAATGAGGTTACTCTGCCCACGTTTCCGTACCTGGCCAATATCGACGGAGTGAAATCCGTGCCGGCGGGAGCCACCAAGGGCAAGACGATTGCCGATCAACTGGTGCGCGCGGGAAAAAGTTGGAAGAGCTATCAGGAAAATCTACCGATTACCGGCGCGGACAAAGTGAACTACAGCAACGGCACCGCCAGCAACCTGACGGATTTTTCCACGTCGTCTCCGCTCGCGCCGCTCACGTCGGGCAGCGTAGTGCAGGCCTACGCCGTGAAGCACAATCCGTTCGCGTACTTCAAGAACGTTCAAGAGGGGACGGAATTCGGCAACTCCCTGAATAACATCGTGGGTTTTGACGGCGCACGCGGTCTGTATGCCGATCTCGCAACCGGCAACGTTCCGTCGCTCGCGTTCATCTCGCCAAACCAGTGCAATGACCAGCACGGCCGCGGCAACGGCGACGCTTTTTGCGGATTCGATCCCGGTAGCGGCACCGCGGGGCTGACGTTCGGTACGCAGGTCGGCTTGAACCCCGGCCTGATCCTTCAGGGAGACAACACAATCGAACGCATCGTCGAAGCCATCCACCGCTCTCCCGCCTGGCATGACGGCCGCGCGGCCATCGTGATCGTGTGGGATGAGAATGACTACAGCGGAATCAGCACCACGTCGAACGGCCTGTTCCCGCCGCAGAACCAGAACAAGGTTGTTCTGACCGTGGAAACCAACGTCGACGCGGATGATCTGGGAGTGCAGAGCAACCGCTATTACAACAGCTTCTCGCTCCTTAAGTCGCTGGAAGCGGGTTTCGGCCTGCCGTGCCTGAATCATGCCTGCGATGATGGAGTAAGAGTGATGCGTGATTTGTTCGCAAGCGATCACGACGGGCACTAGAGCGCTGCCTTAGAGGAAGAAAACTTGTGCGGAGCAGTCTCCCGGGACGCTCCGCGCGAGTTTTTTATTTCCGATTTTTTTCGCGCGAGCCGCGACGCATTGACAGCCACACCATTTCTCCGTAGAATGACCCGTACGCCAACATCTTTGCGGAGGTTTTACCAGTTCCGAATCGCCAGAGTTTTTAGCGGCAGGAACTAAGCGGATGGGGCCGAAGTATATTTTTGTTACCGGTGGCGTTGTATCCTCCCTGGGCAAGGGCGTTGCAGCAGCGTCGATAGGCTGTCTCCTCGAGAGCCGTGGTCTAAAAGTCACTCTCCAGAAATGCGATCCCTATCTGAACGTCGATCCGGGCACGATGAGCCCGTACCAGCACGGTGAAGTGTATGTCACCGATGACGGCGCCGAAACTGATCTGGATCTGGGCCACTACGAACGCTTCACCCACGCCAAGCTGACCCGCGAGAACAACTGGACCACCGGCCGGATTTACGAATCCATTCTTACTAAAGAACGCCGCGGCGACTACCTCGGCAAAACCGTGCAGGTCATTCCGCACGTGACCGATGAAATCAAGGCCGCGTTTCGCAAAATCGGTACGGACACGGATGTCGCGATCATCGAAATCGGCGGCACCGTGGGCGACATCGAATCGCTGCCGTTTCTGGAAGCGGTGCGGCAATTCCGCTGGAGCTTGGTCCGGAAAATTTCGTGCACGTACACGTCACGCTGGTTCCGTTTATCCCCACCGCCGGCGAACTGAAAACCAAGCCCACGCAACATTCCGTGAAAGAACTGCTATCGATTGGAATTCAGCCCGATCTGCTGCTGTGCCGCAGCGACCGCACGGTTCCGCAGGAATTGAAAAAGAAAATCGCGCTGTTCTGCAACGTGCCCGAGGAGCGAGTCATCTCCATGCCGGACATGGACACCATCTACGCGGTGCCCGTGGCGCTGGCCGATGAGGGCCTGGACGATCAGATTCTCAAACAGTTGCATCTTCAGGCGCGCGAGCGCGACATGAGCGCCTGGTTCGAGTTGCTGGACCGCATCCGGAAGCCGCAGGGCCAGGTGCGCATCGCGGTGGTCGGCAAGTATGTGCAGTTGGAAGACGCGTACAAGAGCCTGCGCGAGGCGCTGATCCATGGCGGCCTCGCGCACAAAGACCGCACGATTATCGAGTGGGTGGAAGCCGAGGAACTCGATTCACGTGAAACGGCGGCGGCGCGTTTGCAGCACGCCGACGGCGTGCTGATCCCCGGCGGATTCGGCAAGCGCGGCATCCAGGGCATGATCTACGCGATCGAATACGCGCGCACGCACAAGGTTCCTTTTTTCGGGATCTGCCTCGGCATGCAGTGCGCCACCATCGAGTATGCGCGCGATGTTTCAGGCCTCGCCGGGGCGGACAGCACCGAGTTCGATCCGCAGACTCCGCACCGCGTGATTTACAAGCTGCGCGAATTGCTGGGCGTGGACGAAATGGGCGGCACCATGCGCCTCGGCGCGTGGCCCTGCAAGGTCGAGGAAAATTCCACGGCGTTCAAGGCGTATGGCACGACGGACATCAGCGAACGCCACCGCCACCGCTACGAATTCAACTGCGAGTACGAAAAAACGCTGACCGACGCGGGGTTCCGCATCACCGGACGATCGCCGGACGGCAAGTACGTGGAAATCGTCGAAGCTCCGGACCATCCCTGGTTCCTGGCCTGCCAGTTTCATCCGGAATTCAAGTCCAAGCCGCTGCAGCCGCATCCGCTGTTTCGCGCATTCATGGCGGCGGCGCATGCCCATCAGCAGCGCAGCAGCAATGTCACGAGCGGCGCCCCCAGCGCGATTTCCATGTCGGCGAAACCTTCGCAGGGCAACTAGAGACAATGTCAGTTGGTTTGAGTAGCACAGGCTTCAGCCTGTGGATTTCCGTGAGAGCTTGCAAGGACTGATGGAACCCCACAGGCTGAAGCCTGCGCTACGTTTCGCAAGCTAAAGCATGCGCCACGTTGCAAAACGCTGCGCTCCCGCTTAGGCTATGAGCCGCGCCGAAATTGGACGCGGATCCCGAATGCAGACAGCCCGCGAAATTCCCATTGGAAATTTCCGCATCGGCGGCAATCAGCCGTTGTTTTTAATTGCCGGTCCATGCGTGATTGAGAGCGAAGAGCACGCCATGATGATGGCCGCGCGCCTCGCTGAAATCACTGCGGCCGCGAGGGTGTCCTTTATTTTCAAGGCGTCCTATGACAAGGCTAATCGCTCTTCCGGACAATCGTACCGCGGCCCGGGGCTTGCCGACGGCCTGCGCATTCTGAAGAAAATCAAAGACGAACTGAAACTTCCCATTCTTACTGACATTCACGAAGCCTCCGCAGGCCGCTCCGGTGGCGCGAAGTTGCCGACGTGCTGCAGATTCCCGCGTTTCTTTCGCGGCAAACGGACCTGCTGGCGGCCGCCGGAAAAACGGGGCGGGTGGTGAATCTGAAAAAGGGGCAGTTTCTTTCTCCATGGGAAATGGCCAACGCCGTGGAGAAAATTGCCGGGACCGGGAACGACAAGATTTTTCTGACCGAACGCGGCGCATCATTCGGGTATCAGAATTTGGTCGTCGATATGCGTTCCTTTCCGATCATGCGCAAGACGGGCTGCCCGGTTGTTTTTGACGTCACCCATTCCGTGCAATTGCCGGGCGGTGCGGGAAAATCCAGCGGCGGGCAGCCGGAATATATCGAGCCGCTGGCGCGCGCCGGAACCGCTGTGGGCGTGGATGGTGTGTTTCTGGAAGTGCATGAAAATCCCGCCAAGGCGCTGTCTGACGGAACCAATGCCTTGCAGCTCGCGGAATTGCCGGCGCTGCTCGGAAAGCTGAAACAAATTGCCGCGCTCGTTCGCGGCTGGAGTGTGCAGTGAGCCTGGACACCGCAAAACGCGTGCTGCGCATCGAAGCCGAGGCGCTCGCCGAGTTGATCGAGCGGCTTGACGCCGGCTTTGAACGTGCCGTTGAGATTTTGCTCGCCTGCAAGGGCCGCGTCATCGTGATCGGCATGGGCAAGTCCGGCCTGATCGGCAGAAAAATCGCGGCCACGTTTTCCAGCACCGGCACGCCGTCCATGTTTTTGCATCCGGCGGAGGCCGTGCACGGCGACCTCGGCATGCTGATGCGCGAGGACGTGGTGCTTGCCGTGAGCTACGGCGGCGAGACGGAAGAGATCGCGGCGCTGCTGGAAACGATCAAGCGGCTGGGGCTGCGCATGATCGCGCTTACCGGATTTCCCCGGTCCACAATCGGTGCGGCGAGCGACGTGGCTCTGGACGTGAGCGTAAAGGAAGAGGCCTGTTCGCTGAACCTGGCGCCGACGGCTTCGACCACCGCAGCCATGGCTATGGGCGATGCGCTGGCCGTCGCGCTGCTGGAGCGACGCGGTTTCAGCCACGGCGATTTCGCCGCCCTGCATCCCGGCGGTCGCCTGGGAAAGAAACTTTTGCGCGTGGAAAATCTGATGCATGCGGGCGAGGCCATGCCGCGCGTCGCCGCCAGCGCGAAAATGCCGGACGTGATTTACGAAATCAGTAAAAAGGGATTGGGCATGACCACGGTGGTTGACGCCGATGGGCGCCTCGCGGGCATCCTGACGGATGGAGACCTGCGGCGGCTGATGCAGCAGCGCGGCGCCGCCACTATGGACCTGGTCGTCGGCGATTGCCTGAATCCCAATCCACAAACTCTCGAGGGCGGGGAACTGGCGGGCAGCGCGCTACGCATGATGGAAGAGCGCAAAATTACTTCGCTGGTGGTTGTGGATACTGCGCGCCATCCGGTAGGGGTTGTGCATCTGCACGATTTGTGGACGCTGGAGCTTTTTTAGTTCGAGCGTGCTTGGGCAATTCCGAGAAATTTTCTGAGCGGCCTGGCGAATTTTCAAACTTATGGCAAAGAAAATCGGCAAAACATCGAAGGCAACTCTGAATTCTCGCGCCAAGAAAATTCGCGTCCTGGTGATGGACGTCGACGGCGTGCTCACTGACGGGCGCATCTGGCTGCTCTCGCGGCGGGATGGCACGGCCAGCGAAATCAAGGGTTTCAGCGCGTACGACGGAGCCGGTTTGAAACTGGCGCGCGCCGCCGGATTGCGCACCGGGCTGATCACCGGTAGGGAATCGACCGCCGTGGCGCAGCGCGCCCGCGAATGTGAAATCGAATTCGTATACCAGCATCGCGCCACGAAGACCGCGGCCCTTGAGGAAATTATGCAACTGACCGGGGCCAGCGAGAGTGAAGTGGCCTACGTCGGCGATGATCTCCCGGATCTTCCGATTCTGACGCGCGTGGGACTCGCCGCGGCCGTGGCCAACGCCGTGCCGGAAGTAAAACGCGCGGCGCACTTCGTGACCAAACGCTCGGGCGGGGAAGGCGCGGTCCGCGAAGTCATCGAGCTGATCGTGAAGGCCCAGGGGAAGTGGGCCGAAGCTTCGCGCGACGCGAAGGCGTAATCCCTGCCTGGTTTTGTCATTCTGGGCGCAGCGAAGAATCTCTCTGTGGGTTTCCGCGGCGACCGGCACGGCCTGCGAAGTGAGCGCAATCGAAGAGAGATTCTTCGCTGCGCTCAGAATGACAATCATTTTCACCCGCACGAGTCGTCGATCTGAAGGTCTGGACACCACCCACACTAGCAAACCCCGCACAGCGAAGAGTCGCTGTGCTACTCTTAGGGCGCTGCAGGTTGCGCGGTTTGGGTTTCGGCTTGGTCCATCCGAGCCGGGTGGTTGCACTTCCAACTTATTGCGCTGCTAAATTGTGACGATTGTGACTGCCATTTTCTCTGCAACCTGAATCCGCCTGGTACTTCCGTACCATCACTTTCGTCCCAAACCACCGCAACTCTTCTTGAGATTCCGTGTTTCGTAGAGTGCTGCCGGAAGGCTCGAACGGTCTCGGGGCCCGCGCGATGGCCTTCGGCGAATCTTCCTAAACATACGAGTGGAGACTTCGAGTCTTCGCAGGAGACGAAAATGAATTCCAGATCTTCCCGAATTTTCCTGGGGCTAGTGATGGCAGCGATGCCGCTGTTCTCAGTCGCCTGTGGTTCCAGCAGCTACAGCTCAAATCCAGGTTCGTCCGGAGGCGGCTCGCAAACCGGCAGTATCAACATGACGGTCAGCGACGCGTCCACCGAAGACTGGGCCACGATCGGCGTAAAAATTCTGAGTGTTTCGCTGGTGCCGCAGGGCGGCGGCAGTCCAGTGAATGTATTCAGGGCGGGCAGCACCGTGCCGACGATTAACCTGGTGGAACTCGATCAACTCGGGGAACTTCTAGGAACATTTTCAGTTCCTGCCGGCACGTACACGGGCGCGACCTTAACCATCAGCGCGAACGCGGGCGATGTGACGCTCGTCGTGTCCGCCGATCCGGAAACCGGATTTGCCGGCACGCCGGGCGCGACAATTCCGTCCAACCAGATTCAAATTCAGGGCGCCACGGGCAGCGCCGGCAGCAAGACCGTTCCGGTCAACGTGAATTTCTCGTCTCCCATCGTGGTGGCTGCAAATCAAACGGCTTCTCTGGATGTGGAATTCGATCTCTCGCATCCCGCTTTTCTAGTGGGGCACGTTCCTCCGGCGTTGGGAGGCACGACGATCTGGGCGGTGAATTTCAATCGAGGCCCGGTGCGCCACCATCCCATGCGCGATCTCACGCGGCTGGTCCTCCGCCACGCGTATGGCACAGTGACGGCGGTCGATTCGCTGGGCGCAAACTTCACCATGACGCGCGATTTCCCGGTGGAACCGCCGGCCAATCCCGAAACCGCCATCAGCACTTCGCAATCGCTGAAAATACTTCCGGACGCGACGAACGGAACGCTGTTTTATGACGTGGACGCCAAAACCGTCGCGACCGTGAAAAGCTTCTCCACCGTTTCCAGCGCGTTGTCCGGCCGATTCGTGCGCGTCGCGGCTCGCTATCAATCGGACGGCTCGTTTGTGGCGGTTCGCGTTTGGTCCTCCACTTCGTTCAACAGTGTCTGGCTCAGCCCCGAAGGCCACGTTCTGCACGTGAATACGACGACCGATACGATCGTCGTGCAGAATGAACTTGGCATCGGCGTGCCGCTGAAGGTTGATGCCAACACGGAGTTTTTCTACCGCACGCCGTGGAACGCGGTTTCCGATTCCACGCCGATTGGCACGGGCACCAGTTTCCTGACCAATAAAAACGTGGTGCGCGGATTCAAGATTCACGCCAGCGTCGTCGATCCACTGGCATCGCCGCTCGTCGCGCAGAGCGTGGACATTGAAATCGCTCGCTACGACGGCAGCATCTCCGCCGTCAATCCCAACAACTTTACGTATACGCGGAAATTCGCAACGCCTGGCGACGATTACAGCTTCACGCTGCCGTATATCTCCAGCAGTTCACCGAATGGCAGCGATCCCGCCACGGGAAACGCCATCACCGGCTTCAAATGGTGGAATTTCACGTTCCCCACAATCGTGGACAGCGGCGCGAACGCGATCCCCGACTTCGAAGCGGCAACCAACGGCACGGTGAACTTCGGCGGCACCGCCGGAGCGTATCCGACCTGGGGCGTCAGCTTCGCCACCTGGAACGACCCGATTCAAGCCAACACGTGGGCAGTACCCTGGACGGTGCTGATCCCTACGACAGTGCCGCTGGGCACGGCGTCCACTTCGTATTCGAACGGAACTTTCTCGCTGTCCGAAGCAGGCGGCGTGAATGCGGTGCCGGTGAACCTGAGCACGGTTTCCGGCTCAGGGACGCTGGTCTACCAGGTCGATCGGACCAACGGCGTCGTGACCGTCAGCGCAGTAGACATCACCACGCCAGCCGGGCAGACGACGATCGCGACAAACCTGATCGCGGGAACGCCGGTGAAGGTCTACGGCATCCCGCAATCCAACGGCACGATCAAAGCATACGTGGTGATTTATTTCACCGGAACGGCGCCGATGCCAACAGCGGTGGATTAAGGCGGAGGTTCTAAGTAGCACAGGCTTCAGCCTGTGGGGTTTCGTCCGTACATCGCAGGACGAACACTCACAGTCTGAAGCCTGTTTTTTTAGCGAGCCCGCTCAGGCGTAGGCCAGCACGATCGCCCCGCTGAAGATCAGCGCGCCTCCCAGCCAATGATGCCAGGTCATGCGCTCATGCAGGAAAATCGCGGCCAGCACGATGGCCACCACCACACTGAGTTTGTCGACCGGAGCGACCTGCGAAGCCTCTCCCAATTGCAGCGCCCGGAAATAACACAGCCACGAGAGTCCAGTGGCGATGCCCGAAAGAATAAGGAAGACCCAGGTGCGATTGGCAATCGTCGCGAGAGACTGGCTCTTCGTGGCCAGCGCCACGCCCCAGGCAAAAATCAGAATGACCACCGTGCGGATAGCCGTCGCCAGGTTCGAGTCGATGTGCTCGACGCCGACCTTGGCGAGAATCGCAGTCAGCCCTGCGAAAAATGCGGAGAGCAGCGCCCAGATAAACCAGCTCATAGAATTCCAATCTCCAGCCGGATTTTGCAACCGCGAAGAAAGTGTAGCAGGGTTGAGTAGCACAGGCTTCAGCCTGTGGGGCTCCATAGCGAAACCGAAAAACCATCCCGCAAGCGGAAGCGCGGTCAAAAAAAACCGCAAGCTAGCGAATTCCAGGAATCTTCACGCGGATCTTATACACTCCGGTGCGAGCCGCCACATACAGCGTCTTGTTATCGCGGCCGCCAAAGCAAACGTTGGCCACCAGCTCCGGTGTCAGAATCGTTCCCAGATGCTTTCCTTCCGGCGAAATAATCCAGATTCCGGCCGGGCCCGACTCCCAAACGTTTCCCTGTGTGTCCACCTTCATTCCGTCGGCGATGCCCGGCGTTTTGTCCGAACTCATGTCGATGAACATCTGGCTGTTGGTCAGCGTGTCATCGGGCTGTACGTCATACCTGCGGACGTACTTGCCCTGGCTGCCGTTGGCGTAGAGATATTTTTCATCCGGAGAAAACGCCAGGCCGTTCGGCGTGGGAATATCCTTGATGGCCAGCGTGACCTTGCCGTCCTTCCACATGTAGATTCCCGCGGTATCCAATTCCTTCTTGGGATCCTGGTCGCGGCCGCGCAGTCCGCCGAAGGCGTCCGTGAAATAAATTGCTCCGTCCTTTTTCACCACCAGGTCGTTGGTTCCGCCGAAGCGCTTGCCCTCGAAGCGGTCGGCGAGGATGGTACGCTTGCCGTTCTTTTCCAGGCGGTCGATGGAGCGCCCGCTCCAGGTGGCGATCACCACGCGGCCCTGGCGGTCCAGAGCCAGGCCGTTCGATCCGATCATGAAAAAAGTGTCTTTGCGGTTGGGATCCGGCTGCGGCATGCCCACGCGCCAGATGTCATAGCCGGTGTAGCCGCTGTGATCGAGGTACAGCGACACTTTGCCTTCCGGCGTGACCTTGTAAATCACATTCGCGTACATGTCGCTCAGCAGCAGGTAGCCGCTGTTGCCCTGGTCGACCCAGATAATTCCTTCGGTGAATCCAAAATCGTTTTTCACCAGTTCGAGCTTGGCATCGGGAGCAAGCAGTGCGTCCAGCGCGGGATCGAGACGGACGATGCTTGGGTCGGCCGATGCTTGCGCGTACGAATTGCACGCGGCCACGGCGAAAAGTAATAACGCGAGCAGCAGTTTTTTCACGGTCTCCTCGATTGAAAATGGGATGTTTAGGCATCTCGCTGCGGCAGTCAAGGTTTTTGTAGCACATCGACTCTTCGCTGTGTGGGTTTTGCAAAGGCGAGAAGTCCCGGACTTGGCGAGCAGGCTCATTTCGCGCCGCGGCACTTCCGTGTTTGCTTTGGTATTTGATGGACGATCGGTGCGGCTCGGATCGCTGGCGATTGCAATAACCGCACAGCGAAGAGTCGCTGTGCTACTCAAATCGCTGTGCTACTCAAGCCGGAGGAGAATCATCATCGGCGTGGGATTGCTTGAGCGGCGCTGCACGTACCAGCAGGGCGTGTAACCCATGTGGGGGAACAGGGAATGGACGCATGACTCGGACACCATAGGCGAGCCGGCGTCGAGTTCGTAGTCCACTTTGTTGCCCTTCTGAGGGATTGCCAGGAGATGCGGGTAGGTAATGACGTCAAAAGGGTTGCCCTGCTTTTGCGCGGCCATGCGCCGGCGGACGGAGGCGTAGTCATAGCCGTACGTCATGGCCAGCAGCAGAATGGTTGCGTAGACATATCGGGCGATGTAAGTTTGCATTCGTTTCACTCTCGCCGGTTATAGTCGCACAGTTTCAGTCCAGTTGAATGGTGCCATCGATCGCCGTCATGGCGGGCACTCTGTGACAATGATCGCGTTTTGAAATCTTGTCATTCTGAGCGAAGCGAAGAATCCCTCTCGAGTTTCTGCCCGCACCTGGACCGAAGAGAGATTCTTCGCTTCGCTCAGAATGACAAGACTAGCACCGCTGAAACGCGAATCCCCGCGACCTTAGGTCGCGGGGATTTGCTTGCTGATCGGCGGATACCGACGGTTGATGTAGCGCGTCCCAGTTACTCCGCGAGGAACAACGTGGAGCCTTTGCGGTTCACCAGCAGCAGCGGATTATTGCCTGCTTTGTGCACCGCTTCCTCGAACTGAGAAACATTTTTCACCGGTTGATGATTAACTTCCTGGATCACGTCGCCGCGCCGCAGTCCCGCCGATGCCAGCGGGCTGGAGGGATCGATGTCCGTGACCACCACGCCTGCGGTTGCCGCGGACAATCCCAACTGCCGCGCCGTCTGCGCGTCGAGATTTTCCACGGTCACTCCGTCCAGCGCCTTTTCCGAGGAACCCTCCTCGGTCTTGGCTTCGGCTTTCTCGGTCGGCAGTTCGCCGAGCTTCACCGAGACGTCCGTGGGGCTGCCGTTGCGCAGCAGTTTCAATTTAACGGTGGCTGTCGGGTCCATCATGGAGATGGTGTTGCGCAGTTGGCGGCTGTCTTCCATCTGGCGGCCGTTCACTTCCAGGATCACGTCGCCGCGGAGAACACCGCTCTTTTTCGCCGGACCATCGGGGCTCACGTCGCCCACCAGCACGCCCTTCATATCCTTGAGGTTCATGGCCTTGGAAATTCCCGGCGTTACGTCCTGAACCATGATGCCGAGATAGGCGCGGGTCACTTTTCCGTGATCGAGAATCTGGCTCATCACGCTGCGCGCCAGATTAATCGGAACGGCGAAACCGATGCCCTGGTTGCCGCCGGAGCCGCCCGAAAGAATGGCGGTGTTGATGCCCACCAGCTCGCCGCGATCATTGATCAGCGCGCCGCCGGAATTGCCCGGATTAATCGGCGCGTCGGTCTGAATGAAATCCTCATAGTCCTCGATGCCCAGGTTGCCGCGATTCATGGCGCTGACAATGCCCATGGTCACGGTCTGCCCAACGCCAAATGGATCGCCGATCGCCAGGGCGTAGTCGCCGACCTGAACTTTGGAGGAGTCGCCCACCGTGATGGAGGGGAAGTCGCTGCCCTCAACCTTCAGCACGGCGATGTCGGTTTTCGGATCGGTGCCCACCACTTTCGCCTTCAGCTGGCGCTTGTCGGCAAACGTGACGCGCACGTCGGTGGCTCCGTCAATCACGTGGTTGTTCGTGAGAATGTAGCCGTCCGGAGATACAATCACGCCCGACCCCAGGCTGTCTTCGCGCTGATCGTGATGGCGAGGCGTCCGTCCGTCCGAATCGGGGCCCATCTGCTCACCGTTATGTCCAAATTGCTGCCCGAAGAATTGCTGGAAGAACGGCGGCATTCCCTCCGGCATTTCGCCGTTCAGGTCGGGGTGCTCGCTGGCCTTCACCATTTTGGAGGTGGAAATGTTGACGACGTCCGGCAGGACCGTCTTGACGATCGGCGCAAAACCGGTCTTGCTCGGTCCCTCGGCCGGATCGGCCAGCTTCATCGTGATATGAATTCCCGGAGTAAAAAACTTCTGGCTGGCCCGCGCTACACCCCACCCGGCCATTGCCAGGAAGACCACCAGGGCCCCGGCAAGAATCTTTTTCTTGCCCTTAAACTGCTGCAAATTCATGGGTTTCTCCTTATCCGCAACTCTGTCCACAGAACACGCGCCCGATCCCTGGTTCCGCTTAACCAGTCGGCTGTCCTAGTATGAGACGGATGGCGGGGCAGTGGGTTAGCTCGATGGCTTTTTACAGAGGAATAGCGGCGCCGAAGGGAGATTTCTATCCCTATTCGGTTCAACTTTTCGACGTGAGTATACGGCAATCTTCAAGGATCCCTGGTCGATGAACGGCTGCCGGAGCCATTCAGTCACGGAGAAAGGCGAGGGCTAGGCGGCGATTTCCGAAACGAGCGCGTAGAGAAAGGATAGGATCCCTAAACCAACCAGCGGACATCCCACCATCAGGAAGAACATGAACGCGAGCGGATGCGTCCAGAGCATGCTCAGCGTCTGCAGAATCAGCCCAGCCGCGACCATCGCTCCCGACCAGCGGATTTGCCGTTCGATCGTTTTTGTCTCTGTGGCCATTTTGGTTTCAAGTTGAACTCGATGGGCCGCCAGGTGCTAAAGCCCTCGTGGCTGCTGGTGTTCTGATGTCGCGGCTGAACTGACCGCAGAAAAACTCAAAAATTTGTCATTCTGAGCGAAGCGAAGAATATCTCTTTGTTCTTCTTCGCTCACACCTTGATCGAAAAGGGATTCTTCGCTTCGCTCAGAATGACAACACGAAGAGTTTTTTCCGCAGCCTGTTTAGCCGCGACGTTCACTGCTGCTGACAGGTGGGCTTTATTAGTCCCTGAAGCCCCGCACCTAAGGAGCGTGCAGCTAATATTCAACGCCTCCTTTTATGGTCCGTCTGTTTTGGGTTTCCAGAAAGTTGCGTCACCGAGGCCTCCTACTTCATGCACGATGTCGTGGCAGCCGCTGCTGGTGCACGAAAGCTGATTGGCGGCGGCTTTCGCCAGCATGTCCGGCGATTTATGGTGCGAGGACGCTTCTTCGTACGCGCGCGCTCCGGCATGGCAGTGCAGACATTCCCGATTGTTGTAAGGCGTGTAGAGCCGGATGTCCTCGGGCTTGGGAATTTTTCCGAAGTACTGCACCCACACGTGATGCACGCCGCGCCACTTCGCCTTGTAATCGCCGAACATCGTGTAATCGGTGTGGCAGGTGAAGCAGGCGTGATCGCGCGGCACGAAATTATTCTGAAAGTGCGCGCCGGGGATGTAACTCTTGTCGTCCACGTACAGGCTTTTGCCGAAATTTTCCATCACGTGGCAGGACAGGCAGAACTGCGTGGAGGTTGAGCGTTCCAGCTGTTCATGCAAACCGGCCCAGACGGAAAACACCGGCAGAATGCACAGCGCCACGAACGCAAAAATTTTTCCGCCGCGTGCGGCGGTCAGCTCCGGCCGCAGCGCGGTGAGCAGGCTCAGCGCAGCCGCCAAGGCCATCAATAGAATCAGTAAAAGTGCGGTTCCATCCATGGAGTTAGAGCGGCTTCCCGGCGCCGGGGAGTTGCGATGTGCTTGCCGGACGCAACTGCCGGGCGCACGAAGAAATGCGTACGCACCAGGGAATGATTTCGGATGCGCCGCGCGATTCCATGCGGGTCACTTCTTCGCCAGCTCGCGGCAGTAGGCGACCAGCTGCTTGACCATGTCGGCGCCCAGTTCCTTTTCAAAGCCGTCCATGTCCTTGCCCTTGCCCTGGCCGACGTCATGCGTCAGATCGGCATCGCTCATTTTCTGAATCTCGGCGGAGCGCAGGTCTTTCGCCTTCACCTTGCGGCCCTTAGCCGTGTTGCCGGAACCGTCCTTGGCGTGGCAGACGGAGCATTTATCGAGATAAACGTCCTGCGCGCTTTTCTGCGGGCCAGGAGCGCCGCGCACCGCGCCGGGCAGCGCCGGAATCAGAAGCAACAACAGGCCTGAGCGAATCAGAATTTTTTCGAATGTCGCGGTCGAGATCATTTCCATGGTCCTCCAGCGTGCGCGCGTCGGTGTTTCTTCCCAAGAGTCCGTTCGCCGTCCGGCGATGGTCTGACGGCTGATCGAACCAGGTTGTTCCGGGCATTAAAAACCACGAGTCCAGCGAATCGTCAGCAGATTCGCGCTGAAATTGTTAGCGGCCACGATCTGCTCGATGTAGTAAGTACGCTGCAGATCGACCGCAAATTGGCCCACGATGGGCAGGTCGTAGTAGAGCGTGCCGGTCACCAGCGGCCAGACCAGAGGCCCATACGCGGGCGGCTCGCCGGTGATCGCTCCAACGCCGCTGGAGCGGTCGAAGTTTCCGGAGAGGCGCAGGCCGAATCGCTTGGTTGGTTTGGCATCAACGCCTCCCGACCACACGCGGTTGAGTTCCTGGTCGCGCAGGAAATTCTTGAGCGGCGCGGTTCCGCGCAGGTAGGTGATGTTCCCCTGCGCAAGGTAACTGTCATAGCTGAAACCGCCGAAAATGGAGAAGCGCTCGCCGAGCGCGTAGGAAACGGTGATGGCGTTGGAGCGGATGTTGTTCTGGAAATTGCTGGCCAGCAGTTGATTGTTGGCAATGCTCATTTCGTCCTCGATGGCCAGATTTTCGAGGGGATGGATGCGAGCGACGATGTGGCCGGCCTGCTGTGTGTGCGGAGAAATGGCTGTGTAGGAGGCGCCATTGTCCGTGCTATGAAAATCTCCGCGCACGCTGAATAATTTTGAGGGCTCATAGCCCACACTGATCTCCGGCCGCGCTGTGTTGGTGCGCAGGCTGAGGGAGGGCGTGGCCACGCCATTGGTCAGGGATTCGACGTCTGCCCGCAGGAACTGGATTCCTGGGCGGATCACCAGGGAGCGGAACGGCGTGAAATCCATTTGAAAGGAAAGATCGCTCAAACCGTCGCGCCACTGCACTTCGGTCGTGCCGCTGGCTGGCGTCGCGCCATTGAACAGGCTTTGGTAAGTTCCGATGGAGTCACTCGTGAAGCGCGAATAGCGGTAGTCGAAATCGAAACTCAACCAGTGAAAGGCGTGAAACGTCAGTCCCTGGCTGGCGATGTGGTTGGGCTCCGTGACTTTGGCGCGCGCGCTTTCGCTGAGCGTGTAAGCGGCCAGCGGCCCGGTGCTGCTGGGCGCGATTCCATTAAAAGCCTGGTCCAGCGTGACCGGGCCCTGATAGCGGAAATAGATGTAGCCGCCGCGCCATTCCAGCCGGGAAAACGGTTTGCCCAGAAACGAAAACTCGCTGACCGGCGTCGAGAGGCGGCGGAACTGCGTCATCGAGAAATTCGCCAGCGGCGCGAGCGTGGAGCTGGCAATGGGGTTGATGCTCAGCTGCGGCGAGGTGACATTGTTCAGGTCCATGTTCTCGGTGAAGGTTTGATAGCCCGCGGAGTAATGGAAATTCCAGTTTTTCAGCGTGTAGTCAAAGCCGGCGGTGAAGCGGTTGGTGTTGTCCGCGAGCGGCGCATAGAGATAAAAGGGATTCGCCCGCACGTAGGTTCCCCAGAAGCCGGGCGAGCCGAAAAAATCGGGCGCGCGCGTGCTGAACGTGGTGCCGTCATCGGTGGCGCGCTCGAAACCGAAACGGAAGCGCAGATTGTTGGTGGCGTGCAGCGTCAGATTGGCCGAGCCGAATTTGCGCACCGTGGCCCAATCGTGATTGTCGGTCAGGCCCTTGGAGAGCCCCACTCCGGCCGCGGCAATGGGCAAAACCACGTTGTCGTTTTGATTCCAGTAGTAGTAGCTCTGGCGCCAGTCGGCGCGGAAATCGTAAATTTTGTTTTTGGTGATGGCGAATTGCGCGGTGGGGAATGGATCGCCGCCCAGGCTGCTCATCTGCAGGGAGAAGTGGTCTGCAAAGGGATTTTTTCCTTCCTGCGAGTCGCCAAAAAGACTGAAATCGAGCACTCGGAAACCTTTTCCGAGGCCGAACATTTCCTGGAATTGCGGCGCATAACCCTTCACTTCGTTAAATCGATAACCGCCGGTGGCAGAGCCGGACAATTTGAAGTCGCCGAGCGCAATGCCCGGGGATTCCGCGCCCTCCTGGGCGAGGGCCAGCGGGGCCGCGAAGAGCAGGACCGCTAACAGCAGACCGTATTGAGCGCCGCGCTTCATCGAGCCTCCTCCAACCGCCGAACTCCTCACCGCAGAAAATTAATGTCCATGCTCGATCCGTGCACGGTGACGTGGCAGCGCACACATTCGCCGCTGGTCTGGAATCCCAGGCGGCTGTGCGGCACCTGCGGCTCGGAATGAAATCCGGTGTGGCATTGCAGGCAGAGCTGGCGAGCCTCGCGCCGCACGAGGAGCATGCGGTTGGAACTGCCATGCGGGTTATGGCAGGCCACGCAGCCTTCCACTTTTACCGCGGCGTGTTCGAAGACGAATGGCCCGCGCTTTTCGACGTGGCATTTCACGCAGGTTTCCGATCCAGGATGGTCGAGGCTGGCGGCATTTTCCGAGCCGTGCGGGTTGTGGCAGTCCGAACACTTGATGAGGCCCTCGGGAACGCGGTGATGCTCGGGCAGCGCGAATTGCGCCTGCACCGTCCGGTGGCAGGCAAAGCACGCCGCGGGCTCGGCCTGCTTGAGGAGACTGTTGTGCAGCCAGCGGGACTCGTCGGCAATTTCCGGAACCTGGAAAAAGTGGCTTTGCGCGGAGAGCAACGTGCCCTTGCTCTGGTCCTTCACTTCCTTGACCAGGTGCGCGCTGTGGCACTGGCCGCAGGAAACACCGTGCCCGGCGTGCGCGGAGTGTTCGAACAATTCCTGCTGCTTGCTGGTGGTGTGGCAAGAGAGGCAGCGCGCGGCGTTTTCCTGGGCGCTGCCTTTGAAGGCAAACATGGGATGGTCGGCAAGCGCTTTGGCTATTTCGGCGTCATCTCCGTGGGCCGCCTGCACGGCGTCACCATGCGCCTTGCCCGGGCCGTGGCAGGTTTCGCATCCGCGAATGTAATCGACGCCGGGGAAGACCAGATGCGCGTGGCTGGTTTTTTCGTATTCGACGGCTTCCGACTTGTGGCAGTCGCGGCAGGCCTCCGGGCCGGAGAAGGCGCTGGGAGGCTCGTTGTATTGCGGCAGACGGCTGGCGACAGATGGGCCGTGGAGCGATTCGGTGCGCTTTTGCGCGACGCTGGCGGAAGCCGTGCACAGGAGCAGAGCCGCGGAGTACAGCACAAATCTCGACACGAACTCCGCGCACCTGCGCGATTTTGCCGGCGACGCTTTTAATCTTCTTGAGAGGTCGCGCAACTGCTTTTCCTTTCCGGAGAAGCTCAGGTGTTGCGTGCGCGGATCGATATCGCTCGCTTTTTAGGCGGGCAACCCGCACGTTTCCGTGACCGCTGTTCGCCGATTCATGCGCGTCTGCTTCGCCCGCGCGATAGCCGCAGCCAGTGCAATGCACCTGATGGGCCAACGCCGGCCAGACCAATTCGGAAATTATTGAACGTGTTCTTCCGCTGCCGAGGTCAAAGACCAATCCGCATATCTGCTCCCTAAATCCAATCTGTGCGGGATTTACCTGCGCGATAAGTTTCACGGGCCGCGCCATTGTTGACCCGCGCGGATTCATGAATCCGAAAGACGATTTCAACGTGGCACGCGGTCTTTTCCCGAACTGGCAAACCTCGCCGGAAAGGGTTTCAGGATGGGAGGGGGCGGCGAATGCAGCGTTGGCTGGGAAAAAGGGTGCTCCGGTGCGATTCACAGGTAGCACTATCTGCTGAATGAAGTACGCAGAACTTGCAGGGAGCGAATAATCGCTCACCAAGAGCGCCGATGGAGGGGGGCGACTTAGGCGGTCCGGCTCAAATGATACAAACCTCTGAGAGGAAAAAGAAAAAACCGTCTTAACGCGAACCGGCCTTCTCATGGAAGCGCTTGGCAATCATCAGAAATATTTTGGCGGGTGGCGATCGCTTTGCCGTTTTATAGTTGACCTTGTTTCGTCACTGAGTAATAACACTCCTGCATGTCGTCCACGAGGCAGTGGTTTGTGCTTTTTCCGGGTGTTTGCACTTCCGGGTGGCCGACTCTCCCGCTCTTGGAGGGTCGGAGGTTTGACTTCTCTATCTTTTTCATGGCCTACAAACTCATTCGCATCCAAGCACAGCGTCTCACAGTGCCTGTCCCGCCGCCGTGCCCGATGCCCAGGCCCACTGGAAATTGAAACCGCCCAGGTGCCCGGTAACGTCCACCACTTCGCCGATAAAAAACAATCCCGGCACGCTGCGGCTCTCCATGGTTTTACTCGACAGATCGTCCGTATCCACTCCGCCGGCCGTGACTTCGGCCTTTTCATAGCCTTCGGTGCCGGCGGGCTCGATCGTCCAGGCGTGCAGCTGGCGCTCCATTTCTTCGAGCGAGCGGTTGGTCCAGTTCGGCGGCCGGTGAATCTCCAGCCAGCGCGCCGCCAAGCGCTTGGGAAAAATTCCCTGCAGCGGCGGCGCGGGTAGCGATCATGTTTCGTTCGGCGCTCTGGCGGATCGACAGAGTGGCGTCGCGCCCCGGCGCCAGATCGATGCGAATCGGCGACGCCTCCCGCCAGAACGTGGAGATCTGCAGGATGGCCGGACCGCTGAGCCCGCGATGGGTAATCAGCATTTTTTCGCGGAAGGAAGCCGATTCCGTGGAAGCCACGACTTCCGCGGAAATTCCGGCCAGATCGCAGTAGCGCTCGCGATCCTCCGCGCCAAGCACCAGTGGGACTAGTGCCGGCCGGGTGGCCACGATCTTCAGCCCGAACTGGCGCGCCAGGTCGTAGCCCAGCGAAGTCGCTCCGATTTTGGGAATGGAGAGGCCGCCGGTGGCCACGACCAGGGCCGGAGCGGAATATTCGCCGGCCGCCGTGTGCACTATAAACTGGTCTGTGCGGCGAACTTCTTCGATGGTTTCATTCAGAGCAACGTGAACGCCCGCGGCGCGGCACTCTTCCTCCAGCATGCTGACGATGTCCTGCGCCGAGCGGTCGCAGAACAACTGTCCCAGCGTTTTCTCATGGTAAGGAATCCCATGCTTTTCAACCAGGGCGATGAAGTCCGCCGGCTCGCAACGGGCCAGGGCGGATTTCGCAAAGTGCGGGTTCGCGGATTGAAAGTTTTCCGGGCGGCAATGAAGGTTAGTGAAATTACATCTGCCGCCGCCGGAAATCAGAATCTTCTTACCGGCGCGCTCGGATCGCTCCAGAACGGCTACGCGCCGGCCGCGTTTGCCGGCCTCGATCGCGCACATCAGCCCGGCGGCGCCCGCGCCGAGAATAATTCCATCCAATTGTTGGGCCGTCATCTTGTTGGACTTTAATCGGGAAAAAGGTAAAGCGGAATCCTCCGCGACCGATTATTGCACTATTGGGGCGGCTGTCACGCCTTGAGTCGCGAGGTTTTCAAATCGTTCCCCGCCTGGTGGCGCAAGCCTCCCGGTTGGCCGCCTGAAATCCGCGGGAGTTCCCGTTGTTCAGGTTCGCGGCGGGAATGTTCCGAACTGCCAAACAATTGCTATATCGCGGATAGATTTTGTCGATTGGACTTTCGGCGGGGCGCTTGCGAGAGTAACTCTGTAAGTCTCTAGTTTTTGCCGCGCTCGCTTCGAACTGCGTAGTTCGGCCCGGGACCAGGTTAGCTTGATCGCGCGCGATTGTAGACCCCGCCGTCTCCAGCGAGAACAAAATCAAAGGAGGAGGCGTGAATTTGGTTCGTCTGTTTAGATTTATCGTGTTTGCAGGCCTAATTTTAATGGAAGTCGCACTTATACCGATCAACGGGAAAGCACAGTCCATCACTCGCGGCGAGTTTCGGTTGCCGCATGAAGTTCGCTGGGAAAACTCGATCCTTCCGACCGGAGATTACGTCTACTTTGTGGACGCCAATCAATGGCCGGCCGTGGTACGCGTGGAGCAGAAGGGCGGCTCGTTTTCGGCCGTCTTCGTGGCGCAGGGCATGGTGCGGCCGGTGAAGCACAGCGACAGCGGCCTCTCCATGGAGGATCACGGCACGGGAGCGCATGTGGTGTCTCTTTATATGCGCGGAGAAGGCGGGGAGTTGTTTTTCTCCGAGCCGGACCCCGATGTCGAGAAGGCGGTCGATAGCTCCGGCAGCCAGGATCGCGGCGAAGGCGGCGAGTCCGGCCCGGCGGTTCGCAAGCTGGGCTATCTGACGATCCTCAACCCCAACCACGAGAAGCTGCCCGTGGACGCGGTAGAGAAAGTCTACTTGCGGGTGTGCGAAGCGATTGAGCGTGAGTTCAATCGGCCCACTCCCATCCGGCCGCGGCTTGTGGTCCGGCTCGGCGCCGCGGACAACGTGCTGCGCTATCCGATGGGCGAGATTCAGCTCAAGAAGTGGGACGAGTATCGCTTTGCCGATGCGGTGCTGGACCTGGCGATGCACGAAATCTTGCCGCCTGAGGAGCGTGTTCGCCTCAGCAATTCGGCGGTGCATGAGGCCGGCTCTACCGTGACGGTTTGCGAGCTAAAAGGGTGTTCGAACTAAGGGGAGCTGATGGCGCCACCGAGCGCGGGATCGAAACGCAACGAAGAAGAAATTCCGGCCGCGATGCATACTTCCGATTTGCTGCACTCCAGCTACGTGTTGACGCTGGAGGAAATCGGCAATCTCGCGGCCGAGGGCGGCAAGCCCGCTGAAACGCTGATGAACGTCGTCGCGCTGATCGCCAAGCGCTTCAAGACCGAAGTCTGCTCGGCGTACCTGCTGGAACCGGATCGAGCCAACCTCATCCTGGCGGCTACCGTCGGGTTGCGCCCGCAATGCGTCGGCACTCTGCGCATGGCCCTGCAGCGAAGGGCTGGCCGGACTGGTCGCGGAGCAGGTGCAGCCCGGTCGCCGTCGAACAGGTGAAAAATCATCCGCGCTTCAAATACTTCAGCGAAGCGGGCGAAGAAGCGTTACCAATCGTTTCTGGGCGTGCCGCTGATCGATGGCGGCGTCCTGCAGGGCGTGCTGGTCGTGCAGACGGTGGACGCCGCGCGCGTTCACCGAAGAAGAAATTAAAATGCTTTCCGCGGCCGCCGCGCAACTCGCTCCGGTCGTGAGCGAAGCGCGCACGCTGGACCGTTTCGTGGCCCCGCTGCAGGAGCGCCTGTGGTCGCTGGCGCGCAACCTGTGGTGGAGCTGGGATCATGGATTCCACCAGCCTGTTCCGCGATCTGGACCCGCAGCGATGGAGTCAGCTCAATCACAATCCCATCTCGCTGCTCTCCGAGCTTCCCCTGGCCGCTCTTGAACGCCGCGCACAGGAAATGGTGCTGCACAGCCGCGTCAACTACGCCTTCCGCCGCAAACGCGAATATCTGGATGCCGATCGCACCTGGGGCGCGCGCCACGCGGGAATTCTGCGGCCGCGGCCGGTCGGCTTATTTCTCGCTGGAGTTCGGACTGCACGAATCGCTTCCGGTTTATTCCGGCGGCCTTGGCGTTCTGGCCGGAGACCACATCAAGAGCGCGTCGGACCTGGGAATTCCGCTGGTCGGCGTCGGCCTGTTTTACGGGCAGGGCTATTTCCGCCAGCGCCTCGATAAAAACGGCTGGCAGCAGGAAGAGTACCTGCAAACGGACGTCAGCCAGATGCCCATGGAACCGGCGATCGGCGCACGCGGCGAACCGGTCACCGTACAGATCGATACGCGCAGCGGCTCGATCCGCGCCAAGGTCTGGCGGCTGAAAGTCGGCCGCTGCGCTCTGCTGTTGCTCGATTCCAACGTCGAGGGCAATGCTCCGGAAGATCGCGAACTGACCTCCCGCCTCTACGGCGGCGATGACCGTTTCCGCATCCGGCAGGAATTGCTGCTGGGCGTCGGCGGTTTCCGCGCGCTCAAGGCCATGGGCATCACGCCGAGCGTGCTGCACCTGAATGAAGGGCACAGCGGCTTCGCCGTGCTGGAAGCGATTCGCAACCGCATGGAAGAAGAAGGCCTGGACTTCAACGCCGCCGTCCCGCGCGTTTCCCGGGAAGTCGTATTCACCACCCATACGCCGGTCCCGGCGGGGCATGACCGCTTCAATCCCGGCCTGATCGAAGAGCACCTGGGGCCGCTGCGCGATGCCATGGGCATGTCGCACGAATGGCTGATGTCGCTGGGGCGGGAAAATTCCGCAAATTCCGAGGAAAGCTTCTGCATGACGGTGCTGGGACTGAAATTGTCGCGGCGCGCCAACGCCGTCTCGGCACTACACGGCGAAGTCTCCCGCGCCATGTGGACCTCGCTATATCCGGGCCGCTCGGAAGAGGCTGTGCCCATTCGCCACATCACCAATGGTGTTCACGTTCCCACTTGGCTCGCGCCGCAGATGTTCCGTCTCTATGATCGCCACCTCGGCACCAACTGGGCCGAGCACAGCGGCGAACCGGAAATCTGGGAAGGAATTGAAAGCGTCGACGACGCGGAGCTTTGGGAGACGCACCTCAGCCTGAAGAACCGGCTGATTGAATTCACCCGCATGCGCGCCGCCGCGCAGGCCGAACGCCGCGGCGAGTCGGACAAGGCGTTGCAGGCGCTCGGCAAGGTCCTGAGCCCGGATGCCCTGACCATCGGATTCGCGCGCCGATTCGCCACCTACAAGCGCGCCAACCTGATCCTGTCGGACATCGAAATGCTGGCCTCGATGGTCAACGACCCCAAGCGTCCCGTGCAATTCGTATTTGCCGGAAAAGCGCATCCGCACGACACGCCCGGCAAGCAGGTGCTGCAGCAGATCGCGGAAATGATGCGCAACATGCGCTTCGCCAATAAATTCGTGTTCATCGAGGATTACGATATCAACGTGGGCCGCCTGCTGGTGCAGGGAGTCGACGTCTGGCTGAACAATCCGCGGCGTCCGCTGGAAGCTTCCGGAACCAGCGGGCAAAAAGTCGTTCTGAATGGCGGGCTTAACCTGTCCGTTCTAGACGGCTGGTGGGCCGAGGCTTACGACGGCCTGAACGGCTTCGCAATTGGCACCGGACGCACTCACTCCAACATGGACGTGCACGACAAGCGCGACGGCGAAAACCTCTACCGCGTTCTACACGAAGAAGTGATCCCTCTTTTCTATCACCGCGATCGCGACGGCCTTCCGCGCGGCTGGATCAAGCGCATGAAGCGCACGATCCGCACGCTGGGCTGGCGATTTAACGCCAACCGCATGGTGATGGACTACACTCAAAAGTGCTACATTCCGGCGGCCGGCGGGGCGTCCAGCGATATGCGCTCGGCGGGTTAAAGCGCTTCTGAACCTTCTGCTGAACCGGATTTTTCCATCCTTTTATTCGAAGCGCATAGTTCGAATTAAGATTCGATCGCGTATGTTTCAGGGGCAGCTGGAATCGCGCTCAGCCATTTCATCCGCGTCGTTTGTTTGGAGTGACGGGAAAATTCACCAGAAAATTCCCGATTCGGAGCGACTTCGCGGGACAACTATACGGCAGTTTTAGGCGCTGGTTCGAAGCGATACACCAGGAATTTTTAGCTGTTATTTAAACTTGCCTCCCTGTACTATTCGGCCTACATTTGCGGTTCGTTCGTGCAGCCCACAGGGGGAGTACTAGCACTAGGGGGGCCACGGACCTTCTGCAATCCTGATCGTACTGCGCTCGGCTAGGTGTGTTAGTCCAATGAATCCGCAAGAGCGTCGCACAAGCTCCCGCAAGACCTTTCGGCATTTGGCGTACCTCAGCCTGCCGTCTGATAACGGCGGCATCGTGCTGGACGCTTCTGAGGGCGGCCTGCGCTTTCATTCCATCGGGCCAATCGAAACCAAGGGTCCCATCGAATTCCGCTTCGCCATCGATTCCGCCACGCGGATTACAGCTACGGGCGAAATTGCCTGGAAAGATTCCACGGGCAAGACGGGTGGCCTCCGCTTCACTCAGTTGACGGAAGAAGCTCGGCACGAACTTCGGCTATGGGTCAGCCAGTCGAATATCCCGGCGACACCGCGGCCGTCGATCGAATCCGTGTTGGACATCATTGATTTGCCGGGGATTGAAAAGAAAAGTGCAGGGAGCTGGACGCGTTCGCCCATCGCCCTGCAAGCGGGGGAGTTGGGACTCTTGGCGGCGAATACGGTTACGAGTGCGGCCCTTGGGATCATAGAGCGGCTGGAGGCAGCGGTTCCGGCCGCCGTTCGCCGGCGGCAGTCGCTCCGTCGGCGACAGCGCCTGTTCCTATCAAGGTAGCGGTCACTCCGGCGGCCACAGCGTCAGAACCTGTCGCAGTTGAATTCACTCCCGCGGTCACGGCCCCTGCCGCTACGTCCGACACTGTTGCGGCCGATCTACCTTCCGCGCCTGCCGTTGACGTCATTGCAAACGAACCTACTGAAGCTGTCGCGGTTGCTGTTGCGCCGAGTCCCGAACCGCCCTCCGAACCCGTTGTCCCGGCCGTGACGTCCAATGCTGCTGCCGAGACTTTTCCCGCACCGCGGACGCAGGAGCCGCCATCTAGCAGCAATGCCGTGGCAGCCCGGGCCAGGGAAGCAATCTCCACTTCGAAAAGCAAGCGCAGTTCCGCGCCGATTGTTGCTTCCGCAGTGCCGCCACGCAATCAATCTCCGGTCCCAATGTTTGGATCACAGGCCAATCAGTTTTCGATGTTCGGGACGAGCCGCAAACCGGCGGGCAAATCGAGCGCCTCCTTCACCCGGCTGCCCGTGCCCATTCAGAATCCGGTCGGCGCCGTCATGCTCACGATTGTCCTCGCATTTATCGTTTCCGTCGGCATCTTTTCATGTCTGTTCCAGACCCGCGCGGGAGACGCCGTAGTTCATTGGGGCCAGGTCCTCTGGGGAATCAGCAATCCCCAGGAAATTACCGAAGTTCCATCAGCTCCGGCTGCCACGCCGGAGGCTGCTTCTTCCTCGCAGTCCCGCTAACGCGAAAAAAGTCAGCGCCTGAAATCGACATCACTTCCAGCAATTGTGTGTCCGGTGCGGCCCCGGGCTCAGACATCTACTTACTTGTAATCAGCAACGCTCCTGCTATGATGGCGCGCATCGAACTCTTCTCCGTTTTTCTGCCGGCATATGCGGGAGGCATTTTCATGAACCGAAAGCTGTTGGCGGCGGCAAGCCTGGTGGCCTGCCTTGCGGCGTTATGCGGGCCAGCCCTGGCCCATCATGGCGTGGCTGGGTATGACATGACCAAGACCGTGACCCTCCATGGAACCGTGGCGAAATTCGAATGGAGCAATCCTCACGTGGTGACTTACGTGGATGCGAAGAATGATGCCGGAGAGATGCAGCACTGGACGATCGAGTTCGCCGCGCCCGTGCACATGGTGCGCGCGGGGTGGGACAAGAATGCCATGAAGGCGGGAGATGATATTGTCATCGACACGCATCCTTCCAAGAACGGCGCGCCGGTGGGAATTTCCAGCACCATTACGTTCATTCTGAAAACCGTGGTCAATGGCAAGGATCTGCCCAGCCGCTCCGATTAGCGCCGCGATGTTTAAAAGGGCTCGCGTAGCGCCGGCACAGCCTGGGCGCCGGGGAGGAAGACTCAAGATGCGAATTCGCGGATTCATTTTGACGATTGCGTTAATCGCTGCGTGCGGTTTTTCCTCCGCGCTGCGGGCGCAGACGTCTGCGGCCCCAGCAGCCGCCAAAATGCAAAAGAGCGGCTTGATGTCCGGCGGAATTCCTGATTTGTCCGGCATCTGGGATCCCGATTTCCACGGCCCCGAGGGCGTGCGCCTGAACACCTGGGATTCCTCAGACCCTTTTGCCAAGAATCCGGAAAAGGCGCCGATGACTCCGTGGGCGGCCGAAAAATTCAAGGGCGTGCGGCCGCCGTTCGGCGCGCTGCAAACTTTCGACAATACCAACGATCCGGTACAACGATTTTGCGACCCTCCGGGCGTCCCGCGCATTTACATGTATCCCTGGGAAATGACGTTCATTCAGACGCCGAAGGTCGTTTACATCCTGTATGAGTACACGAAAGTCTGGCGGGCCGTTTATATGGATCGCGACCACCCCAAAGATCCGGACAGCTCCTGGATGGGCGATTCAGTGGGGAAGTATGAGGGCGACACGTTTGTTATCGACACCATCGGTTTCAATGACAAGACCTGGCTCGACCAAACCGGCCATCCTCACAGCGACGCGCTGCACGTCATCGAACGCATCCGCCGGCCCGAGCATGACAAGCTGGAAGTGAGCGTCCTGATCGACGATCCCAAGGCCTACACGAAAACGTTTCAGGCCACCAAAGTCTACCGCTACACGGACTCGCCGATGGGTGAAACACTCTGCGCCTATTCGGAGATGAAAGAGTTCCAGGAAAACGTGGTGGACAAAACGCAGACGCCGAAGCACTGAAGCGACTGAAGCGTGGCGCATGCTTCAGCTTGCGATGGCATTAGAATTCGGCGGAGACACCAACCCGCACACCCGCAAGCTAAAGCTTGCGCCACGGCTTTCTGCCGTGTGACGTGGATCACGCTCGAATGTTCCCCCCATCACTTCGCTTTTCTGTCGCTGGTGGCATGCTGGACTCGCGATCAGGCTACAGAAACAAGGAGGGCGTCATGCTCAGACAAGATTACCTCTTTATGGCGATGCTCGTGGCGGCTCTCATTTTCTTCACACACTGGGGCGGCACGCATCATCTCCGGCACTAAGCAGGCCCGTTGGCGCTTCGCGAGTCGCACTGTTGCATTCCTCGCGCGTCGGAAGACTCAAGTTCCCCTGTCCGGCTTACAATCGAGGCATGCAACGAAAGGTTTTTTGGACGACGCTGACGGTGTTGGGCCTGCTGGCGGATTTTGCGCTGCCGTTTTGGTGGGCGCTGTTCGCGACCATTCCGCTGGCGTTTGTAAGCTGGTGGGTGGCGTATCGCAGCAACTGGTTTTAGGGGTAAAGACTTTCTTTTGTGCAAGTGGGCCGTGCGAGGTCAAAATCTCACAGACTGAAGTCTGTGCCACTGTTTTGCTCCGGCCGCGCCTTCACGCTACACTCATCACGGGAGAACACCGAGTCATTTGCCTCCGATTATCGCTGCACAGGGACTTTCCAAGAGATACGGCGCCGAACCGCTTTTCCAGAACATTTCGTTCACGGTTTCAGAGGGCGAGCGCATTGGCCTGATCGGACCGAACGGTTCGGGCAAATCGACTTTGCTGGCGATTTTATACGGGCGTGTCACACCCGATACGGGAGAGGTCGCCGTACGCAAGCGCACCCGGCTGGCCAGCGTCGTGCAAAATTCGGAATTTCCGGAAGGCGCGACCGTCCGCTCGGTGATCGATGCCGCGCTGGATCGTGCCGAAGTTCCGCAAAAGGAGCGCGCTGCGCGCATTGCCGAGCCGCTCGGCCGCGCGGGATTCACGGACCTGGATGTGCTGACCGCGGCACTGTCCGGCGGATGGCGGAAGCGTCTGGCGATTGTCGAAGCGTTGGTGCAGTCTCCGGATATCCTGCTGCTGGACGAGCCCACGAACCACCTGGACCTGGCAGGAATCCAGTGGCTGGAAACGCTCCTGCAAAATGCGCCGTTCGCCTGCGTGGTGGTCAGCCATGACCGTTATTTTCTGGAGAACGTCGCAACGGCAGTCGTCGAGCTGGCCCGCTCGTACGAAGACGGCTACCTGCGCGTCGATGGAAACTACAGCACGTTCCTCGTCGCCAAGGAAGAATTTCTGCACGCCCAGCGCAAAAAGCAGGAAGCGCTGGAAAACCTGGTGCACAGGGAGATTGAGTGGCTCCGCCGCGGCCCCAAGGCGCGCACCACCAAATCCAAAGCGCGCATCGACACCGCCAAAGAACTGATCGGAGAGCTGGCCGATCTGAACGCCAGAACGCGCTCGGTTTCCGCGGACATCGACTTTTCCGCGACCGACCGCAAGACCAAGCGGCTGATTACGCTTGATGACCTGACCTACTCGATCGGCGGCCGCACCTTGTTTTCGGGGATTCATTTCACGGTCACTTCGGGAATGAGGGTGGGCCTCGTTGGGCCGAACGGCAGCGGAAAGACGACGCTGCTGCGCCTGCTGCGTGGCGAGATCTGGAAGCCACCCGCGGAGAAGTCCGCCGCGCGGACGCGCTGCGCGTCGTGTACTTCGATCAGAATCGCGAACTCGATCCGGACATCAGCCTGCGCCGGGCGCTCGCTCCGGACAGCGATTCGGTAATTTATCAGGATCGCGTGATTCACGTGGCCGCCTGGGCCGCCAAATTTCTATTTGACCCGGAACACCTCAGCCAGCCGGTCGGAAAACTTTCTGGCGGCGAGCGTGCCCGCGTGCTGATCTCGCAGTTGATGCTGCAGGCGGCGGACGTGCTGCTGCTTGGACGAGCCCACCAACGATCTGGACATTCCCACGCTGGAAATTCTGGAAGAGAGCCTGCTGGAATATCGTGGCGCGCTGGTGCTGGTCACGCATGATCGCTTCATGCTCGATCGAGTTTCAACTATCGTGCTCGGCCTGGACGGGCTGGGCGGCGCGGAGCGCTTTGCCGACTATCCGCAGTGGGAAACGTGGCAGCGCGCGCAGTTGCGCGGCACCACCAATTTATCGAGCGGCACCAAGCGCGCTTCTTCCGCGGGAGAAGCGCCGCCCGCGACTGCGAAAAAACGGCTCTCCTACCATGAAGTGCGCGAGCTGGAGACGATCGAGGAGCGCATCGGGGACGCGGACAGGATTCTCGAAGTGCGGCGCGCGGCTCTGGAGGATCCGGCGGTGACCGCCGACCCCGTACGCCTGAGAGGAGCCTGCATTGAAATGGACCAGGCGCAGAACAATCTGGATACGTTGTACGCGCGATGGGCGGAACTGGAAAGGAAAAAAGCCGGCGGCCAGTAGCACAGCGACTCCTTACCCTGAGGCCTTGGGAAGGGTGCGCTGTGCTACTTCCCGTATCGACGAACTCGGGCTGACGCGAAATTAGATTTCAGGTATTCTTCCGCCGGGAGATTCCATGCCAACACCAAAGAAAAATATTCTCGTCATCGACGTGGGCGGAACGCATATAAAAATTCTAGCCACCGGGCAGAAGGATTCGATCAAATTCGACTCCGGACCGAAGATGACCGCGAAAAAAATGGTGAAACAGGTCCGCGAGGCGACCAAAGACTGGAACTACTCGGTCGTCTCGATTGGCTATCCCGCGCCGGTCGTACATGGGAGGCCCTTGAGCGAGCCGCACAATCTGGGCGGCGGCTGGGTCGGTTTCGATTTCCGCAAAGCCTTGGGCCACCCCGTAAAAATTGTGAACGACGCCGCCATGCAGGCGCTGGGCATCTATCACGGCGGCCGGATGCTGTTTCTCGGACTGGGGACCGGCCTGGGCTCGGCCATGATTGTCGATGGAATTCTTGAACCGATGGAAGTCGCGCATCTTCCTTACAAGAAAGGGCGCACGTACGAAGACTACCTGGGCCTTCGCGGTTTGAAGCGGCTCGGAAAAAAGAAGTGGCGCAGGTACGTCACGAAGATCTCGGAGCAGTTGAAAGGTGCGCTCGAGGCGGACTATGTCGTACTGGGCGGCGGCAATTCCAAATTGTTGAAAGAACCTCCCGAAGGCTGCCGCCTGGGCGATAACTCTTCGGCGTTCACGGGCGGTTTCCGTTTGTGGGACGAGCCTGCCGAACAAGCCAAGTGGAACAGCGGTCAGAAGGCCAAGGCGCCCGAGCAAGCCAGCTAACTCCAGTAAGCGGAACCAACTTCTGAACTTTGTCCCGTTTTGGCCGATGAGAGAATTACTGCGCCGGATCTTCGCCACAATCCACCGGCTCGGAAGAAATGAAGGAAGAGAGCCAGCACGCCGCCGGAAGCGCTCCCGCTCAGAAGCAATGATACGTTCAGGGATTTCTCGCAGAAGTTCTTCCCATCACGAATGTATTTTCCTGATTGTGGGCTGGCGTTCAGGCTAGCGAACCGCGCGGGTAATCGGTCCGATGCGGTATCCGGCGCCGCGCACGGTGTGAATCAGCCGCTCCGGCGCGTCGACATCGATTTTCTTGCGCAAATAGTTGATGTAGACGTCCACGACGTTGGTCATGGTGTCGGAGGAAAGTTTCCAGACGTGGCGGATGATCGAGGAGCGTGAGACTTCGTGCCCGGCGTTGAGCAGCAGGTACTCGAGGAGGGCGAATTCCTTGGGCGTCAGCTCGATCGACGTGCCATTGCGCTGCACAACCCGCTGCACGCGGTCCAGTTCCAGGTCCTGGCTGTGCAGGATCGGTTCGAACGGCAGGGCGCTGCGCCTCAGAAGGGCGCGCACACGCGCCAGCAGTTCGGAAAAGGCGAACGGTTTGGTCATGTAATCGTCCGCGCCGGAATCCAGGCCGCTGACGCGGTCTTCGACGCGCGCATTCCCTGTGAGAATCAGGATGGGCAGATGCGGCTTGCGGGAGCGTACCCGTCGAAGCAGGTCCAGGCCGTCCAGCCCCGGCACATTCAGATCGAGGACCAGCAGATCGCATGGCCCTTGTTCCAATGCGGCCGGGACGCCCACGCCACCCGGTGCCAGCCGCACGTCAAAGTGTTCGGCCCGCAGGCCGGAAGAAATGAATTTGGCAACGGGCAAATCGTCTTCCGAGATCAGAATATGCATGGCGGGTGGCTCACTCCAGTTGGAATGCAATCGAAGGGGACGTCAGTCTCACAGCGGCATTAAAGAATGTCAAGAGATCGCCGGAAAATTTGCGCGCCGCGCGGCCAACCTGAAACACGTTGAAAAAACACTTGTGGATATCGTAACGGGAGTTCGCGGAAAACGTTTTCCGTTCCCTGTGCGAAATTCTCGATTGAGGATGCTTTCTCCGCTTTTGGCCCGGCCCTAAATTATTCATTCGCCTATCTCGATTATTTTCCGCGCCATATTCCTCGCAGTTTGGAACGGCACACGCAGGGGGATGCTGTGCCGATCGAGAAATCTCGCGCACGGGTTCCCCATTCGCGAAATGAGATGTCTCTAATCTTTGGTGGGGCGGGCGCTAAGGGAGAAAAAATGGCAACGGCGGAAAGGCAACCAGCGGTCCGCACTTCGCGCGTTCTGGTCGCCAGCTCGAACGAATCGTTTCGCAGGCACTGGGCGGGCATGCCGGAATATGAGTCGGCGGACATCAAAGAGGCCGCCGGCGGCGCCGACGCGCTGGAAAAGCTGGAGTCGGAAACATGGGGCGAGGTGCTGCTGGACCGGAGCCTGCATGATCTGGATGTGGACGAAGTGCTGCAGATTATCCGCGTTCGTCACCCGCACATGCTGGTGCGGGTGGTGGATTCGGCCGCGGCGGTAGATGCGGAGTGCGTGCTGGCCGAAACGGGGGACTTTCAGCCGCCGCGCGGGCTGCGGACTCGCGCGCAGATGGATGCGCCACCCCGGCACACTGCGGGTCTTCCAGACGAACAAGCGCCGCGGCCTTCCCTCAAAATTCCACCCCGGGTCGAGCCGCTGCCGGGAATGATGGGAGACGGTCCGGAACTGGAGCAGATTTATCGCCTGGTGCGCCTCGTCAGCCCGCGGAACACCACCGTGCTGATTACCGGCGAAACCGGCACAGGCAAGGAACTGGTGGCGCGCGGCATTCATCAGATCAGCCCGCGGGCGCGCTCGCCATTTGTGGTGGTGAACTGCGCGGCCATTCCTGAACAACTCCTCGAAGCGGAACTTTTCGGCCACGCGCGCGGCGCATTCACCGGGGCCGTGCAGTCGCGGCTGGGGCGAATCCATGTGGCGCAGGGCGGCACGCTGTTTCTCGACGAGATCGGAGAATTGCCACTCAGCATGCAGGCGAAACTATTGCGTTTCCTGCAGGACGGCGAGGTGCAGCAACTGGGGAGCTCGGACGTGTTTCGCGTGGACGTGCGCGTCATCTCCGCGACGAATATTGATCTCTTGCGCTCGGTGCAAAAAAAACAGTTTCGTCAGGATCTTTACTACCGCCTGGCGGTGTTTCCCATCGAGCTGCCGCCCTTGCGGGAGCGGAAAGAAGAAATCCTCCCGCTAGCTGCCCATTTCCTGGAAACGCTCAGCGGCCAGATAGACTCTCCATCCAAAGAAATCTCTCCGTCCGCGGCCAAGGCATTGCGGCAATATTCCTGGCCGGGAAATGTGCGCGAGCTGCAGCACACCATCGAACGGGCTTTTATTTTAGCCGGCGAAGAACGCCAGCTTCGTTCCATTCATTTTCATCTGCCGGGAGCGGCGCAGGCCGTTAGAGAAATCTAACCTGTTCGATTCCTAGGTGCAGCCGAAGTTTGCCCCAACGTTGACCACGGTCCCGCCTCGACGCAGCAGTTCGCAGAATGCTTTGGTGACCCAGATCTCCTATTGGCCACGGCCGGCGCGGTCGCGACAGGATTGGACGACCTCTATGGCCAATGAAAGCACGCTGATCCACGACGAAGCGGCAACACCAGAACGCCTGGCGGATCCCGCCTGGATTCGTATCCGCGATCTGATTTATCAGGTATCGGGAATTTATCAGGCGGAAAACAAATTTTATCTTTTGGTGGGACCCGCCACGCGGAGGATGAAGGTCGTTGGCGCCCGCACCCCGCGCGAGTATCTGGATTGCTTGACCTCCCGGCCGAATCGCGACGCGGAGATGCGCAACCTGCTGAATGAAATTACGATCGGCGAAACCTGCCTGTTTCGCAGCCTGCCGCAAATCGATGCCCTTCGCCGGGCAGTCATTCCCACTGTAGCCGAAGCCAAGAGAAAAATATCTTTCACCAAGCTACGGTTGTGGAGCGCGGGCTGCTCCACGGGCGAGGAACCGTACACGCTGGCTATGATCCTGCTGGAGGAAACGCAGGGCGCGTTGAAGGGCTGGACGTTCGACGTTGTCGCCACGGACCTGAATGACCGCTCGGTGGCTAAAGCCCAGGAGGGTGTATACAGCCGCTACGCGGTGCGCAACGTGCCGCCGGAGTTCATGCGAAAATATTTTCAAAAGGTTGGCACCGAGTATCGCGTGACGGACCATGTGAAATCGCACATCACGTTCTCCCGCATGAATGTGCTGGACGACCGCAAGATGCTCTTCATGCGCGGTCTGGACGTGATTTTCTGCTGCAACGTGCTGATTTATTTCGACGGCAAGTCAAAAACGCGGACCGTTCAGCACTTCTTCAACGCTCTCCTTCCCAACGGCTATTTTTTTCTGGGACCTTCGGAGTCGCTTTACGGGATCAGCGAGAAATTCCACCTGGTCCAATTTCCGGGAGCACCGGCCTACTGGAAGCCGGCGGAAAGCGCTGCCACGGCGGGTACCCGATGAAAACCGAAACGCCCGACCGTCTGCGCTCGTGAATCGTACAGATTGACGCTATGCCCGCCATCCCCTGATTTTGAGGCCGGATTTCCCGAACTAGCCGGGATGGCTCTATCTTTCCATGAAATTCCCGGCGATGAGCGGGATCGACCTGGCGCGCTTCACGTTTACGCTGGACGAGTATGCGCGTGAAGTAGGCGAACTTGTGGCCACAGTATTTGCTTCCTGCTTTTTTACTTTCCGAATCTCAACGTAAAATTCGCCACATTTCTTTATGGCCGGCCTTCAGCCGGGCGCGCCATCAACCCGAGTTCCCGCAGAGACATTTGCCACCTGTCCTACTCGGACCGCACATCCCTTTACAGACTTGATTGACTTCCGGGCTTGCTGCTCATGTAATGGATAGCGCGAAACTATGAATACAATTTGCCCAATCGCGTCGTGAGCAGCTCCGGGACATCGGTTGCCGGACGCTTTGCCTCGAAGCGCTCCTCTTTTTTGGTGGCCTCTGGAATTTTTCTCAGCCGCATTGCGGGCTTGATCCGCGATCGCGTCTTTGCGCATTATTTCGGAAATTCAGACGCCGCGGACGCCTTCAAGGCCGCTTTCCGCATCCCCAACGCGCTGCAGAATTTGTTCGGCGAGGGAGTGCTTTCCGCGTCTTTCATTCCCGTCTACGCCGCACTGCTGGCGCGCGATGAGGAAGAAGAAGCGCGGCGAACGGCGGGCGCGGTGGCCGCGCTCTTGGCGCTGAGCACTTCCATCCTCGTCCTGGTAGGCGTGCTGGCCACTCCCTATTTAATTGATGCGATCGCGCCCGGATTCAGCGGCGACAAGCGCGAGCTGACCATTCGCATCGTACGCATTCTCTTTCCGGGCGCCGGACTTTTTGTCTTTTCCGCGTGGTGCCTGGGCATTCTGAACAGCCACCGGCGATTTTTTCTTTCCTACACAGCGCCGGTGATCTGGAACGCCGCGATGATCGCCACGTTGTGGGGATTTGGCGCGCGATACGCGCAGTTTCCACTGGCGATTGCGCTGTCCTGGGGCTCGGTGGTGGGGGCGGCGCTGATGGTCGCGGTGCAGCTTCCCGTGGTGCTGGGCCTGCTGAAGGGGTTGCACCTCTCGTTTGCATTTCATCTGGAAAACGTGCGGATAGTAGTACGCAATTTCTTTCCCGTATTCATCAGCAGGGGAGTGGTGCAGATCAGCGCCTATGTAGACGCGCTGCTCGCCAGCTTGCTGCCCACCGGCGCAGTGGCCGCGCTGGCCTACGCGCAGACGCTTTACACGCTGCCGGTGAGCCTGTTCGGCATGTCGGTTTCAGCGGCCGAGCTTCCGGCCATGTCCGGAGCGGTGGGCGCGGAATCCGAAGTGGCCGAAGTTTTGCGCACGCGGCTGAATGCCGGGCTGCGGCAGATTGCGTTTTTTGTGATTCCGTCGGTGGCGGCGTTTCTGGTTCTGGGCGACGTGATTGTCGCGGCGATCTACCAGTCGGGCCGCTTCACGCATGCGGACGCCAATTATGTATGGGGAATTCTGGCGGGCTCCACGGTCGGCCTGCTGGCGTCGACGCTGGGGCGGCTGTACTCCTCGACGTATTACGCGTTGAAAGACACGCGCACGCCGCTGAATTTCGCCATCATTCGCGTCGTTCTGACCACGGTGCTGGGTTATCTCTGCGCCATCCCACTGCCGCATGCGCTGGGAATCAGCCCGCGGTGGGGCGTTGCCGGATTGACGATCTCGGCGGGCGTTTCGTCCTGGATCGAATTCGCATTGTTGCGTCGAACGCTGAACAAACGAATCGGCGCGACGGGACTCGCTCCCGCATATCTCGCCAAAGGCTGGGGCGCCGCGCTGGTGGCCGCGGGAATCGGACGCGCGCTTTTGCAAGTGGTCGCGCATCGCAGTCCGATCCTGGTTGCGGTGGTTGTGCTCGGCCCGTACGGCGTTGCGTACTTCGCGGGCGCAGCTGCGCTGGGCTTGCCGGAGGTTCGCTCGCTGCTGGGAATGTTTTCGCGGGCGCGCGCGCGGCTGTAGTTTTGTGTGAGATCGACTTCGCAGGCTGTAAAAAAATTCAAAACGCTGTCATTCTGAGCGAAGCGAAGAATCCCTCTTTGTTTTTTTGCTCGCACTTAGAACGAAGAGAGATTCTTCGCTTCGCTCAGACTGGCAAAACAACAGACTTTTTTCGCAGCGCGTTCAGCCTGTCGGGAATCCTTGCCAGCTACTTGTCTAAATCTGACAGGCTGAAGCCTGTCCTACTTAAGCGGACTTTTCTCTTGCCGCGGATTTTTCCGTGCCTTTTCGCGCGGACGAATCGGGCGGAGCGGCGCGCAAATACTGCGCGGGCCAGCTCATTTGTTGTTTCAGCTCACGGGCGGTTCGCAGCGGCCAGTACGGGTCGCGCAGGAATTCGCGCGCCATCAGCACCAGATCGGCCTTCTCGTTTGCGAGGATTTCGGCGACCTGCTCCTTGGTTTCAATCAGTCCCACCGTGCCGGTCATAATGTTGGCGTCGCGGCGAATGCGTTCGGCGAAGGGAACCTGGAAGCCTGGACCGGCAACGATCTTTTGATCGACGACCAGGCCGGCCGACGAGCAATCGATCAGATCCACGCCGAGCGGTTTCAACTGTTTCGCCAATTCCACGGCCTGGTCCACATCCCAGCCGCCTTCTTTCCAGTCCGTGGCCGAAATTCGAATGAACAGCGGAAGGCTTTCCGGCCAGACCTTACGCACGGCGGAAACGATTTCGCGGCCGATGCGCGTGCGGTTTTCGAACGAGCCGCCGTATTCATCGGTGCGGAAATTGCTGAGCGGGGAAAAGAATTCGTGCGCCAGGTAGCCGTGCGCGGCATGAATTTCCAGGACTTGAAAGCCCGCTTCCAATGCGCGGAAGGCAGTGGCGGCAAACGCGGCCACAATCGCCTGAATCTCGGCTTTTTCCAAGGCGCGAGGCATGGGGAAAGTTTCAGAGAACGCCACAGCGCTGGGCGCGAGCGGCACCCAGCCGCCATCTTCGATCGTCACCTTGCTGGAGCCGACCCAGGGACGCTGCGTGCTGCCTTTGCGGCCCGCGTGCGCGATCTGCATGCCGGGCAGAGTACCCTGCGTTTTCATGAAGCGGACAATGCGCGCGAGAAAGTCGATTTGCTCGTCCTTCCAGAGTCCAAGGTCCTCGGGGCTGATGCGGCCCTCGGGCGTGACGGCGGTGGCTTCCGTGAAAACAAGCGCGGCGCCGCCGGCGGCGCGACTACCCAGGTGCACCAGGTGCCAGTCGTTCGCAAATCCGTCTTCGCTCGAGTACTGACACATCGGGGATACGACAATACGGTTCTGCAAAGTGATTCCGCGAATCGGCAGGGGATCAAAGATTTGGGCCATATTCTCCTCGGTAAATTCTGAGCGTCGAACGAAGTGCCTGAGAACTCTGAATTGTGCGCCGTTCTGTTACGCGCGATATCAGATGCGTTCGTGGTGCGGAACGGTGCAGCGGAGTATTGTACAGTCTGATAGCGGGCGACGCCTGAATTTATGGAATCTAAACCCCCACCCTTGAAAAGCCCAAGGGTGGAGCACCCAAACCTGATCGGTGAGTCGAGTTGTGTGGATAGAATAAAGGCGGAAACGTTTGTTCATCGGTCACGGATCGCGGCTTCGGCCGCGGCGGTCTACGCCTGGCACGCCTTGCCGGGAGCTTTGGAGCGGCTTACGCCTCCCTGGGAGCATGTGAAAGTCATCGAGGCGTCGGGAGGAATTGAGAAGGGTGCACGAGTCGTTTTATTGATGGGGCGATGGCCGTTTCAGCGGCGATGGGTCGCCGAGCACCAGGAATTTGAAGCTGGGCGCTATTTTTCAGATCAGCAGGTTTCGGGGCCGTTCGCTTACTGGAAACATACGCACGCGTTTGAACCGGACGGACCGGAAGGGTGCTACCTCGAGGATCGCGTGGAATACGCGCTGCCATTTGGCATCTTGGGGAAATGGTTAGGCGGCTGGTACGTCCGCCGTAAGCTCGAGAAACTATTCGTGTACCGCCATGAAATAACGGCGCGCGAAATCGGAGCGATGCGCCGGTAGATTCTGGGAATGAGTTTATGCAAAAAGGATTTCAGCTGGCGGCATGCCGGACGAACAGCGTGGGCAACGCCGGGAAGTATTTGGATCCCGCTGCTGCCGCTGGACGATTCGCACCAGTCTCGCCCTAGTCGTTTTCCTGCGTAACAATATGCACGTCCACCGCGGGCGCATCGCGCAGAAAGCGGTGGATTGCGGTCATGTAAAGATATTTTCTCCAGCCCTCGACGGCTGATCGGCCGAAAATCACCTGCGTCACGTGCTTTTCGCGAACAAATTCCGCGGTGGCTGAAGACACGTCCTTGCCCGTCAGCTTCACGACTTTCGCTCCCAGACTCTCCGAAAATTGAATGTTGGCCTGCAGCGAGTTCTTATCACGCTCCGCCGTGTCGTGGCCGATGTCCACGTAAATCGCGTAGAGTTCCGCGTCCATGCGGCGGGCCATGCGCGCGGCGCGCGCGATCAGGTATTGCGCGCGCGGGTTGGAGCTGAAACACACCGCTAGGCGTTCGCGCACCGGCCACGGATCTTGGATGTCTTTCTGATCCATGTACGTTTCCAGGCTGCGGTCCACTTGCTCGGCCACCTGGCGCAGTGCCAGTTCGCGCAGGGCGATTAAATTTCCACGGCGGAAAAAATTCTTCAGCGCCTGGTCGACTTTTCCGGTGTGATACACCTCGCCGCGCTTCATGCGGTTCTGCAGGGCTTCCGGGGTGAGATCCACCATCACGATTTCGTTGGCGTGTTCGAGCACCCAGTCGGGAACGGTCTCGCGAATTTTGATTCCGGTGATGGCTGCGACGGTGGGCGCGATACTTTCGAGGTGCTGCACGTTGACCGTGGAAAGCACTTCCATTTTTGCGGCGACCAGATCGAGCACGTCCTCGTATCGTTTGCGGTGTTTGCTGCCGGGAATGTTGGTGTGGGCCAGTTCGTCGACCAGAATCACTTCGGGTTTTCTGGCCAGGATTGCCTCCGCATCCATCTCCTCGAAAATCGTCCCCTTGTATTCAACCTTGCGCATGGGAACGCGTTCGAGTTGCGCGGCCAGCTCGGCGATGCCTTTTCTGCCGTGCGTTTCAATGATGCCGATGACCACGTCTTCGCCGCGGCTGCGCCGGCGAATCGCTTCGCTGAGCATGCTGAACGTTTTGCCCACGCCCGGCGCATAGCCCAGGAAAAGCTTCAGGATTCCCTCGGTGCGTTCCTTCGGAGAGACCTCGTCCAGCCACTCTTCCGGTGTCTTGGTCACAGCAGATATTCTCGTTCATTCCAGCTTGAAAATGCTAGGCTATATTCGCACTGTGACGCGCAATCCGACCATCGTCGCCGCACGATATGCCGCCGCACTGGCCGCTGTTTTAGCGATCACGTTCTTCTACCATTCCACGCACCGCTTCAACGCCACCACCGTGGCATTCACGTATTTGCTGGCGATTCTCGCGGTTTCCGCGATCTGGGGATTGTGGATTTCCATCTTCATGTCGCTGGCCGCGACGTTCACTTATAACTACTTCTTTTTGCCTCCGGTAGGCACGCTGACCATCGCCGACCCGCAGAACTGGGTCGCGTTATTTACCTTTCTGGTAACGTCCATTCTCGCCAGTGATCTCTCTTCGCGCGCCCGCAACCAGGCCGCGGAAGCCAACCGGCGCCGGCACGAAGTGGAGCGCCTCTACCGTTTCAGCCAGCGCTTGCTCAGCGCAGGAAATCCGATTGAGCTGCTGAACGCCATTCCCAGGCAGATCGTGGAGACGTTCGAGGTCGGGGCCGCCGCGCTCTTCCTTTTGGACAAGCAGAAGGTCTACCGCTCCGGCATGAATCTCCCTCAACTGGACGCCGCCTTCCTGAAAGCAGTAGCTGCGCGCGAAGAGCTGCAGATTGACAGCGAGCACAGCCTCTGCTTTACGCCGCTCCGCCTCGGGTCGAAGATTCTGGGCAGCATGGGAATTTCGGGGCCGGTGCTGTCTCGCGAATCGCTGGAAGCCATGGGCACGCTGATCGCCGTGGCGGTCGAACGCGCCCACGCCATTGAAATGGTGGGGAAGACTGAGGCGGCTCGCGAAGGCGAACGCCTGAAGTCGGCGCTTCTGGACGCGATTACACACGATTTCCGCACCCCGCTCACGTCGATGAAAGCTTCCGTCACCACGCTGCTCTCTACGGCTAAGCTCAATGAGGGCCAGCGCGACGAATTACTGCACATTATTGACGAAGAATGCGATCGCCTGAACCGCCTGGTCGGCGAGGCCGCGGAAATGGCCAGGCTCGAAGCGGGCGAAGTGAAGCTGCAGATGGAGCCGCTGCGCGTGGACGACCTGGTGGCCGGGGCGCTCGATGTCTGCAAAGGCGTGCTGGGAACGCGCCCCATCCGGCTGGACTTGAAGGATCCGGATTTGGGAGTGAGCGCGGATTCCGCGCGCGCCAAGGAAGTGCTGGTGCACCTCATCCAGAACGCCAATCTTTATTCCTCGCCCGAACATCCCATCACGATTGGTGCGGAAGCCAAGGACGATTTTGTGCAGTTCAGCGTAGCCGACCACGGGCCGGGGATCGGTGAAGCGGAATTGGGACTGATTTTCGACAAATTTTATCGCGGCGCCGACCAGCGGTACCGCGTGCAGGGCACCGGCATGGGCTTGCCCATCGCCAAGGCCATCGTCGAGGCGCACGGCGGCACCATCGGAGTAGTCAGCCAGGTGCAGCACGGCTCGGTGTTTACATTTACTTTGCCGATTCTTAGGGGGACCATAGAAGCAAAATGAGCACACCCACCATACTGGTTGTGGACGACGAGCCGCAGATTCGCCGCGTCATGCGCACCACGCTCTCCAGCAACGGCTACACCGTGCTGGAGGCCCGCAGCGGTGATGAGGCGCTGGAACTTGTCCGCGACGAGCGCCCGGAACTCGTGCTGCTGGACGTGAACATGCCCGGCAAGAGCGGTCTGGAAACGTGCCGCGAGATTCGCGATCAGTCTGACGTCGCGATCATCATGCTGACGGTTCGCAACACGGAGCATGACAAGGTGCTGGCTCTCGATGCCGGGGCCGACGACTACGTCGTCAAGCCCTTCGGGATGGAAGAGTTGCTTGCGCGCATTCGAGCCGCGTTGCGCCGCAGTTCCTCCGCCGAATCCGTTCCCACCTATGTTTCCAGCGACCTGGAAATTGATTTCGAACGGCGGAAACTCCTGGTGCAGGGACGTCCCGTGCGCCTCACGCCTAAGGAATTCGAACTGCTTCGTCACCTGGTAGCCAACCAGGGCAAGCCGCTGGAGCATCGCCGGCTGCTGCAAGCGGTGTGGGGCCCGGATTACGGGGATGAGACGGAGTATCTGCGCGTTTTCATCAACCAGCTAAGGAAAAAGATCGAGCCAGACCCGGCGCATCCGAAATATATCCACACCGATCCCTGGGTAGGCTATCGCTTTGAACCAGACAGCGGCGCGGCAACCAAGGCGAAAAAGAAGTAGGTTCAGGTAGCACAGACTTCAGTCTGTAGCTTTCCAGGTGATCGTGACTGGATTCGAAGTCCAGGCATTTGAGCGGAATCTCTTGGACCGGAGAACGGTTGTCGAAGTTCGAAGAGGATTCGGCCAGCGCCTGAGGCGGCGGGAATTGCTTGCGCTTTACGGTACGGCTGACCAGGCCGCGGAAATCTTCAAAACGCTGTCATTCTGAGCGAAGCGAAGAATCTCTCTTTGTTCTTTTTGCTCGCACTGCGATCGAAGAGAGATTCTTCGCTTCGCTCAGAATGACAACAACCAGGTGTTCTTTCCGGAGCCCCTAGAGCGCTGCCCCACGAATCCTGCCGCTAACAACGATTGCCACTCGCGCTACTTGCTCATCGGGTGGGCTGCGTCCAGATCCAGATTCAATTCCAAAACATTGACGCGCGGTTCGCCCAGAAATCCCAGCTGGCGGCCTTCGGTGTGGTTGGCGATCGCTGCGCGCACTTCAGACTCCGGCATCTTGCGCTCCTGGGCGATTCGCGGCACCTGAAATTCCGCGGCCTCCGGTGAAATGTGTGGATCCAGGCCCGAGCCGGACGTGGTGACCAAATCCATCGGCACGGGCACCGTCGGGTTTTCCGCATGCGCCTTTTGCAGGTCGCCGGTCATGCGATCCACCAGCATCTTATTCGTGGGGCCGAGGTTCGATCCGCCGGAGTTGCTGGCGTCATAACCCGTGCCGGCGGCCGATGGGCGCGAACGGAAATATCCGGGTGAGGAAAACGGCTGGCCGATCAGTTGCGAGCCGACAATCTTTCCGTTCGCGCTGATCAAACTTCCGTTGGCCTGCCTTGGGAAAATAAGCTGCGCGATTCCCGTGACCAGGAGGGGATAGATCACGCCCAGCAGCACCGTGGTAACGACGGTCATCAGGATCGAAGTTACGAAATGTTTTTTCATCAGAGTGTCCTCTATTTCAAATCACGTGCTTACGCCCAGTGCAGGGTGGTGATCACCACGTCGATCAGCTTGATGCCGATAAAGGGCGCAATGATTCCGCCCAGGCCGTAAACCAGCAGGTTCCACCGCAGCAATGCCGACGCGCCCATGGGGCGGTACTGCACGCCGCGCAGCGCCAGCGGCACAAGCGCGACGATGATCAGCGCGTTAAAAATCACCGCGGACAGAATCGCCGACTCCGGCGTAGTCAGGCGCATGATGTTCAGCGTTTGCAGCACGGGAAACGCTCCGGCAAACATCGCCGGAATGATGGCGAAATATTTGGCGACGTCATTGGCCACGGAAAATGTGGTCAGCGCGCCGCGCGTGATCAGCATCTGTTTGCCGATTTCCACCACTTCGATCAGCTTGGTGGGGTTGGAATCGAGGTCCACCATGTTGCCGGCTTCCTTGGCGGCCTGCGTTCCGGCGTTCATGGCCAGGCCCACGTCGGCCTGCGCCAGAGCGGGAGCGTCGTTGGTGCCGTCACCGGTCATGGCCACGAGCTTGCCCTTGGCTTGCTCCTTGCGGATCAGAGCGAGTTTGTCTTCCGGCTTGGCTTCGGCCAGAAAATCGTCAACGCCCGCTTCCTGCGCGATGGCCGCGGCGGTCAGTCGATTGTCTCCGGTAATCATCACGGTGCGGATGCCCATCGCGCGCAGGTGATCGAAGCGCTCGCGCATGCCGCCCTTCACGATGTCCTTCAGGCGCACGGTGCCCAGGATGCGGGCCTTGCTGGCGACCAGCAGCGGCGTGGCGCCGGAACTGGCCACCAGCTGCACGGTGTCATCGACTTCCACGGGGATCAGTCCGCCATGATCGATAACGTATTTCTTGATCGAGTCAGGCGCGCCTTTGCGAATCGCCGTGCCGTCGAAATCGACGCCGGACATGCGCGTCTGCGCGGTGAAGGGAACGAAGGTGGCATCCAGCGAAGACAGCGGGCGTCCGCGCAGGCCGTACTTCTCCTTGGCCAGCACGACGATGGAGCGGCCTTCGGGAGTTTCGTCCGCCAGCGAAGCGAGTTGCGCGGCGTCGGCCAGTTCGGTCTCGGTCACGCCGGGTGCGGTGATCAGCTCGGTAGCCTGGCGATTGCCGAGCGTGATCGTTCCGGTCTTATCGAGCAGCAGCGTGTCCACGTCGCCCGGCAGCTTCCACGGCGCGGCCGGACATGGCCATGACGTTGCGCTGAATCACGCGATCGATGCCGGCGATGCCGATCGCCGAAAGCAGCCCGCCGATGGTCGTGGGAATCAGGCAGACCAGCAGGGACCACAGCACGAAAGCGCTTTGCGGCGCGCCGGAATAAATTGCCATAGGCTGCAGGGCCGCGACGGCCAGCAAGAAAATAATGGTCAGGCCGGAGAGCAGAATGTTCAGCGCGATTTCGTTGGGCGTCTTCTGCCGCGAGGCGCCTTCGACCATCTTGATCATGCGGTCGAGAAATGTTTCGCCGGGATTGGACGTGATGCGCACGTTGATTTCGTCGGAGAGCACGCGCGTGCCGCCGGTCACCGCCGAGCGGTCGCCGCCCGATTCGCGAATCACCGGCGCCGATTCTCCGGTGATGGCCGATTCATCGACCGAGGCGACGCCTTCGATGACTTCGCCGTCTCCGGGAATGAACTGTCCTGCGGAAACGACCACCACGTCTCCGGCGCGCAGTTTCGATCCGGAAATTTCCTCCGTGCAGCCGTCCGGTTTCAGCTTGTAGGCCACGGTTTCGGTGCGCGCCTTGCGCAGCGTGTCGGCCTGCGCTTTTCCGCGTCCTTCGGCCATGGCTTCGGCGAAATTGGCGAACAGCACCGTGAACCACAGCCACATGGTGATCTGGAGTTCGAATCCGAATCCCTGCGCGTGACGCAGAAGGTGGCGTAACAAGCTCCACGGTGAGCAGCGCGGCGCCGATTTCCACCACGAACATAACCGGATTCTTCATCAGCGTTGCGGGATTCAGCTTCACGAACGAATCCCAGCACCGCGCGGCGGGCGATGTCCCCGTCCCAGATCGATTTGCTTTTCCTGGCTTGAGCAGTCATGGCGATTTGGTGTCCTTAGAAAGTCTTGCCCGCGTACATCAGCAGGTGCTCGAGAATCGGGCCCAGGCTGAGCGCCGGGAAAAATGTCAGCGCGCCGACGATGACGATCACGGAGATCAGCAAGCCCGGTGAACAGCGGAGTCGTAACCGGGAACGTGCCGGAGGTTTCCGGCACATGCTTTTTCTGCACCAGGTTTCCGGCGATGGCCAGCACCGGAATCACCATGAAGAAGCGGCCAAACAGCATGGTGGCGGCGATGGTTGTGTTGTACCAGAGCGTGTTGGCGCTCAGCCCGGCGAAGGCCGAGCCGTTATTCGCTCCCGCTTCCGCGTAGGCGTAGAAAATTTCCGATAGTCCATGCGGCCCGGCGTTGGCCAGGCTCGACAAGCCGAATTTCGGCGCCACCACCGAAATGGCCGTGAAGCTCAAGAACCATGCAGCGGATAAATCAGAACCGTCAGCATGGCCATCTTCACGTCAAAGGCTTCGATCTTTTTGCCCAGATATTCCGGCGTGCGTCCCACCATCAGTCCCGCGATGAACACGGAAAGAATGATGAACACGATGATTCCGTAGAGGCCCGAGCCGACGCCGCCGAAAACCACTTCGCCCAGAAGAATGTTGATGAGCGGAATCATTCCGCCGAGCGGCGTGAAGGAATCGTGCATGGAGTTCACCGCGCCGCAGCTGGTGTCGGTGGTCACCACCGCCCACAGCGCGGAATTGGCGATGCCGAAGCGGACTTCCTTGCCTTCCATGTTTCCGGCGGCCTGCACATGGTTCGCAGCGTTCTGAATCAGCGGATTTCCGCGCGCCTCCGCCGAATAGGCCGCCGTGACGCCCACCAGAAACAGCATGGCCATGGCGCACCACACCGCCCAGCCGTGGCGCGGCGATCCGGTCATTTGTCCCAGTGTGTAGGTCAGTGCCGAGCCGATCGCGAAAATCAGAACCAGCTCGAAGAAGTTGGTGAGCGGCGTCGGATTTTCGTAAGGATGCGCGCTGTTGGCGTTGAAAAAGCCGCCGCCGTTGGTGCCCAGTTCCTTGATCATTTCCTGCGAAGCGACCGGGCCTTGCGCGATGGTCTGCTCGCTGACCACCTGCGTGGTGGTCTTGCCGGCGGAGTCCGTGGTCTGCACGGTTTGCGGATCGACAAGTTGCGCCGTGTCATACGGCTTGAAGTTCTGTGGTACGCCCTGCCACACAAGAAACAGCGCGCCCAGGACGCAGCCCGGCAGCAGCACCCAGAACGTGGCGCGCGTCATGTCCACCCAGAAGTTTCCGAGCGTGTCCTTGTTCGCGCCGGGCGATGCCGCGAACGATGGCGATGGCCAGCGCGATGCCGACCGCGGCGGAAATAAAGTTGTGATAGGCCAGCGCGGCCATCTGCGTCAGATACGACATGGTGACTTCCGGCACGTAGGCCTGCCAGTTGGTGTTGGTGGTGAAGGACGCGGCGGTGTTGAACGCCAGGTCCGGCGCCACGGCGGACAGGTGTTGCGGATTGAGCGGCAGATGGTTCTGCACCCGCTCGATCAGGTAAGTCAGCAACATGGTGACGCCGCTGAACATCAGCATGCCGGCCGGCGTATTCCGTCCAGCGCATCTCTTTGGTTTCGTCCACGCCGGTCAGCCGGTACACCAGCTTTTCGATCGGGCGCAGCAGCGGGTCGAGAAGCGTTTTCTCCCGGTTGAACACGCGGGTCATGAACGCGCCCAGCGGTTTCGTGAGCGCCAGCACCACCAGCAGGAAGAACAGTGATTTGGAACCATCCATTATTTGTCATGGTCAGAACTTTTCCGGACGCAGCATCGCGTACACAAGATAGACGAGCAGAGCCGCGCACACCGCAAGTGAGATGATCGTGTCCAGCATTGTCCTTACCTCAATCCGTCGCAGAATTTCACGTACAGCACGGAACAGCCAAAAAAGATGACCGTCGAAATCGTAAAGATTGTGTCGAGCATGAGAGTCCTTCCTTTGCCTTTTGCGGGCCATGGTACTCCCGCATGGGAAGAGCACTTTCCGCTACCTTGTGGAAATCCGGCGCGCGGGAAATTCGGACACCGCGCGAGATGCCGCCTGCTGGCCGTCAACGCTGTATTCACGATCGCGCGCCGGAAAGGGAATCACGGGGAGCCCGCCGTGTGCGCTGTGCGAAACGGGGTGGGTTGCTACCAGCACTTCCACCCACTCCCGCGCGGAAGCCGCTTCGTCATACTTGCGGATGTCCGCCGCATGGCGCCGGCCTTCCTTCCAGAACTGCGCCAGGACGTACAACAGAAAAATTACGCCCACGCCATTCAGAGCTAGAAAAATTGTCATGGCCATTGGACCTTCTTTCCGCGCCGCGTCGAGGCCTTTAGGTCATTTATGCGGCGCCACGTCACATCCCACCTGGCAGGTGGCCCTCCAGAGCTCCTGACTGACGAGGCCATCATGCTCCGTGGCTGGTTAGGAAGTCGTGCGCACCCCGTAAGGATTGCGTAAGCCGGAGATCAGGATGGGGTTAAGCGCGCTTGTTCGCCCGGACGGCGGCCACTACAATGGAAACCGCCTTTTTATGCCTCGCCGCCCAAATCCCTATTTACCGGCACGGATCGTTGCGCTGTTACTGTTCACGCTCCTGGCGGCAGGCGGCGCACGCGCCCAGGAACGCGCGGATTGCCGCGTATTTCACAGCACCGTTCTGAAGGCCCCCGTCCGCTTTTGCGTTTATTTGCCGGCCAGCTATACGGCCGCAGCGTCCCAGACCAGGAAATATCCTGTTCTCTATATGTTGCACGGCCTTGGCGGCAACGAGCAGGCCGTAGCCCTGGACGGTGAGTGGAATCTACTGCAGGACTTGCGCCGGCAGAATCTGGTCGGTGAATTTGTGCTGGTGGCTCCGGATGGCGGAGGCACCTTCTATATCAATTCGCGGGACGGCAAAACCCCCTACGGCGATTTTTTTCTGCGGGAATTCATGCCCTTCATCGAGCGGACCTACCGGATTCGGGCGGAGCGCCTGGCGCGGGGAATCACAGGGTTTTCGATGGGCGGCTATGGCGCGTTCCGCACGGCGTTTGCTCATCCGGAATTGTTTGGATCAGCCAGCTCCCATAGCGGGGCGCTGACGCGATTGCCTCCGGCGGGTGCGAACCTTGGCGCAGGTACGGGGAATGTTGCGGCGCAATTGCTGGCCAGTGTGTTCGGCGATCCGATTGACCGTGCCTTTTGGGATCGGAACAGCCCGTTCGTGCTGGCGCGAAAGAACGCGGCTGAACTGGCAAAGATGAAAATCTATTTCGATTGCGGCACGGAAGACTCCTATGGCTTTTACCGGGGCGCGAGCGAACTGCACCAAACTCTGGACTCGCTGAAGATCGCGCACGAATTCCACCTCTACCCGGGCGGACATAACGTCCGATACCTGCTGGCGCATCGCGATGCTTCCTTTGAATTCCACTGGAAGCAGTTCCAGATGGCAAAGCCGTAACGCGCCACTGGCCCGCGGAACTTCTGTCCACGGATTACCGCTGATCCACGTGTCATTAATAATGACAAATGAGTTGATCTTTGCGTCCATGTGGAGTTAGAATTCCGGCAGTACGGAGTAGTTCCTCTCCTGGGTCCGTCGCCGAAAGCCAATTGCAAGGATTTCTCTATCTCCTTGGCGCGAATGCCGAGGCTTGCAGCTTCCGGCTTCGGCGATCGGCAACCGATTCCAGCCCATCGCGGCTGGGCAGGAGGCGCCCGTGCGCGCGGTCATCATCGCAGCAATCTTCCTACTGATCTTCCTGGTTCCAGCCGTGCCGCTTTCGGGGCAATCCGCCGCGCCCACATTCCTGTTCCTGCTGGAGGGCCGCGGCGTACCAACCGGGACGATTCACGTTTTCAGCGTGAACAGCCTCACGGGGGCCCTGACCGAAGCGCCAAGCTCGCCCTTCAATGCCGGGCTGAGCCCGCAGTCCATGGCCGTGGACCCCACGGGCCGGTTTCTATATGTGTCCAACTTGCAGACCAATGACGTCACCGGCTTTTCCGTGGATCCTGTGAGCGGCGCGCTGACGCAGCTTCCGGGATCGCCCTATTTCATCGGAAGTCAGCCGCTGGCCACAGGGGTTGAGCCGACCGGCCGCTTTCTGTACGTCGCGGCCACGGGCGCAGCGGGGCAAGGCCTGTTCGAATTCAACATCGATGGCAATTCGGGAGTTTTGACGGCAGCGAGCACCTCGCCGCAGCTCGGAATTTTCGGCACCTCAATGGCCTTTAACCCTGCAGGAAACTATCTCTATCTAGCTACGGGATCTGCCACAGGCGGCCAGACGAGCTCGATCGTCGTTTGTGCGATCAATTTCGCGAACGGAGCCCTCACACCGGTCGGGGGCGGGACTCCTGCATCCGGCGGTTCGAACGCCGTCGCGGTTTCTTCCGATGGAACGCTGCTTTACTCGGTGGATCCGGTCACTTCAGGCCTCGACGCATTTGCGGTAGGTGCCGCGGGCGTGACGCTGGCGGAGACTTCCGGATCGCCTTACGCGGCACCCAATAATCCATTCGCGATGGTGGTACATCCCTCGGGGAACTTTCTTTACGTGGTGAATAAGAACCAGCAGTACCAGGCCAACCTGGCCCCGAACCAGTTCGACGGGAACGTATCCGCGTACGGTATCGCAGCGGGGAGCGGTGCTCTTTCGCCCATCGCCGGATCGCCCTTTTCCGCGGGCATCAACCCGCTGTCGATCGTGGTCGATCCAACCGGACGCTTCGCGTACGTGACGGCCACGACCTATACGTCAGGATTTACGGGCTTCGCGCAAATATTGTGTTTTTCGATCGACCCGGCCACCGGAATTTTAACGCCGCTGTCCGGCACGCCATGGACAGACTCCGTGCAGAGCAATGGCAGCCAGTTGGCGATCTCACCGGGGGCGCGCATTGCTATCAATCCCGCACCGTCGATCGCCTCATTGTTGCCTTCATCGACCATCGCAACCGCCACTGCTTTCTCGCTGCAGGTGAACGGATCGAACTTTGTGCCCGGCTCGACTGTGTACTTCGGCGGCCTTGCCCATGCGACGACATTTGTGAGCTCCTCCGAACTCACCGCCAATATTCTGGCGGCCGACATCGATAATGGCGGCACTGCGGTGGTCTTTGTCTTCAATCCACTTCCCGGCGGCGGAGCCTCCACTTCAGTTGAGTTCCCGGTGTTCACTCCCACTCCGGTGATTTCTTCGTTGTCGCCGTCGAGTGTCGCGGCCGGGACGCCAAGCTTTAGCTTCGACGTGATCGGGACGGGGTTCGTCACCAGTTCGGTCATCAACTTCAACGGTTCGCCGTTGCAGTCTTTCTATATAGGTCCGACGGCGGTCGGCACCGGCGTCCCGGTCGCGCTGATCTCTGCGCCCGGAACAGCGAGCATCACGGTCACCAGCCCCGGAAATGGCCTCGCTGGAGGCGGAACTTCCAATGCGGTGACACTGACCATCGTGCCGCCCAACACGCAGCCGGCTGTCACAAGCATCTCGCCAACGGGAGCGACGGCTGGCGGGCTGGGTTTCACGCTTACGGTAAACGGATCGGGTTTCGTGCAGGGGTCGCAGGTCACTTTTAATTTAAACAGCGTGCCCACGACATTTGTCAGCGCCAGCCAGTTGACGGCGAACATTGCGCTTAGCGCTATTGCGATGGCCGGAAATCCCTACGTCATCGTGAACAATCCCGATGGATTCGCATCCACGCCGTTAACTTTCACGATCAACAACCCGCAGCCCGGAGTTGGCTCTGTGACCCCGCCCAGCGATCCGGTGGGCAGCAACGAGCTCAACCTCGTGGTAATAGGCACAGGATTTCTGCCGGGACCACCGGGAGTTGTCGGATCGCAGGTCTTTGTAAACGGTAGTCCCCGGCAGACAGCTTTCCTGAGTTCGACGCAGTTGCAGGCCACCCTCCTGCCTGCCGATCTAAGCCAGCCCGGCACGCTAATTATTACTGTCGTGAATCCACTCACCGCCGGCGGCACGGCGGCGGTCATTCGATTTGCGGTTACGGACTTCTCGCTAGCGCCGCCTGTTTCGGTCGCGCCCATCACCGCCGGCCAGACGGCCAATATTTCGTTGACGGTTTCGCCGATCGATGGAGTTTTCGGCGTTCAGGTGAACCTCAGCGCGTCGAAGCTGCCGCCAAACTCGGGCGCTTCGTTCAGTCCTTCCGCGACAATCATTCCGGGCTCCGCGCCGCAGACTGTGACGCTGGCGATTTCCACGATGCCGCACACGTCCGGGGCGACCGTTCGATTTCCGAACGGATTTTTGCCGCCTGCTTTGTTTCTCTGCGCGCTAGTCACAACCGTGCTGCTGGCCGGCTTTTATCTGTGGGCGGCCCCGCAACAGCGAATGCGTGTTCTCCCTCAGCTGCTCTTTGTCTTGGCGTTTGTTGCAATCGCGGGACTCGCGGCCTGCGGAGCGGTCGGCTCGGCTCCAGCGTCGGCTCCGGCGTCGACTCAGCCAATCAACACGGCGACCGGAACCCCGGCAGGGAGTTATACGATCAATGTTCAGGCGACCTCAGGCGGGGTTTCGCACACAACCACCCTCACGCTTACGGTTATGTAATAATAGGCTTTGTGAGTTCACTTGGGCCCATGCGTGGACGGAAGTTTCTCTTCTCCCGGACTGCTCGCGAGCCTCACAATTTTTCTTCGCTTCCACTCGCTCTTCGAATTGCCTTTCTGGGATTTCTGGCCGCCGCACTTGGCGCAAGCTGCCGCCTGCGGGCACAGGACGCTCCGCCCAACCCTCCTCCTTCAGCTCCCACTGAATTGCCTGGGCAGGTGGTCCTGAATCCGACGGGGCAATGTGCCCAGCCGCCGCCGATGGTGCAATTGCAGGACTACGACGGGCCGCTGCACAAAGTGGTCGGCACGTTCACGCGAAAGCTGGATCGGCGCTCTGTGCGGGATCCGCACTACAAGCCGGGCGTGGTGCTTTGCTCGCTGGAAATCAAAGACAAATTATTTTTGTTTCTTCGCGACGCCGTCGATCCTGAAACTTTTCTGGCCTCGGCATTCGACGGCGGAATCTCCCAGGCGCGCAATGATGATCCTTCGTTCGGCCAGGGCTCCGAAGGATACGGCAAGCGGGTGGGCGTGAGCTACATCGATCAGACGCAGTACCGGTTTTTCAAGGAATTCGCTTATCCCACGATTTTCGGCGAAGACCCGCGATACTACCGGCTAGGGCAGGGTTCCGTACGCGGCGATTCCTGCACGCCGTGGCTCATGCCGTGGTGGCCTACAACGACGATGGCAAGCCGATGTTCAATTATTCGGAGTGGCTGGGCGAAGCCAGCGGCACGATGATCGGCAATCTCTACCATCCGGGAAACAAGCGGGGCTTCGGTCCGGCCGCCGCCAATGTGGGTGTCGATGTGGGGCTCGACATCGGATACGACGAACTGCGCGAGTTTTGGCCGGAAATGGCGCGCAAACTGAAACTTCCGTTCCGCGACCAGAATGAGCTCGCGCCGTCGGCCGTTCCTGCGGGACGGTGATTGCGGGTGGCAGAGAACGCACTTCGAAAAATTGCGGCCTACATGCAGCCGGTGTTGACGGCTGTTCAGGTTTCGGAAAAAGCTCCATCTTCTTGTCAGCTCTGAGCGGCGCGAAGATTTTCTCCGCGTTCTACGCAACGACCGGAGAGATTCTTCGGCGAAAGGCGCGCCTCAGAATGACAACCATCCGTCATGTCTTGGGATTATCGGCGTTTTTGTTTCGAACTTCTTATCCCAGTTTTCCTACGTGGCCTTCCAGTAGTTTCCACGCACGCTCGCCGGTGGCCTCTTTCCAATGCGCGTAGTACGCCGCCAACCGCGGACGGAATGAGGAGGTATCCGCGTCATTGAACGTCATGCCCTGCGTGGCGAGCTTGGTACGGAACTCCGCATTGAGCGCGCTTAATTCCGCGCGCTGCTGGCGCACGAATTTCACGGTGTTGCGCTCGATTACGGTCTGCACGTCGGCGGGAAAGCGCTGCCACAGTTTCCAGTTGGCCAGCAGGTTGAATCCGGACCAGCCATGGCTGGTCATGCTCACGTACTTCTGGACTTCGTAAAGCTTCAGAAATTCGGCGACGGCCAGAGGGTTGGTCTGCGCTTCCGCCGCGCCGCTCTTCAGTGTTTCGTAGAGCTTGTTGAAATTGGCCACTACCGGCGCTGCTCCCATGGCCTTCCACGCTTCGATGTAGATCGGCGCGTCCGGCGTGCGAATTTTCAGGCCCTGCAGATCGTCCACGGTTTTGATCGGGCGCGTCGCGCAGGTGATCTGGTGCATGCCGTTATCGAAACAGCCTTTGGGAACCGCGTAGATGCCCTTGGTTTTCATTTCCTCGCGCAGGTAGTCGCCCAGGTCGCCGTCCAGCGATTCGAACACTTGTTCCGGCGAGCGAAACGCGAAAAGCACGCCCTGCACATTCGTCGCGGGAACGAGGTTGCCGATGGATCCTCCATTAAGCGTGAAAAAGTCCAGTTCGCCGCTGGCCACCATGTTGAGAGCAGCGGGATCGCCTCCGGCAAGCTTGTTGTTGTCGGGAATCGTCTGGACTTGCACGCGGCCATTTGTTTCGGCTTTTACGGCGTCCCACATCTGGGTCAGCCATTTGTCCAGTGGGCTGCCAGCCGGCTGGTTGTGAAACTGGCGCAGTTCGAATTCCGCAGCGCGCAGGCGGCGGGCTAAGAGGAGCGCGCCGCCTGCGGCGATCACGCCGCGCGTGAATTTTCTGCGAGAGATGGTGTCGGACATTCAGCCCTCCGGGCTGTGGATTCTTGTCGCTTGGCAAATCATTTTGCGAATCGCGAGCGCTAGCTCGTTTGCGGTCTGTGAACGCCCGCAATGGCTGCCTTGGGGCGATATCCGCCTGAAGGCGGACGCTACAGCAAACCAAAGCAATCTAACCCATCTGGCTTAAGGAACGTCCGAAATAAAAACTGCGCGCGGTTTGATCGTCCCATCCGACGTTGCAGTGCGGGATGGACCACTTCGCGACCCGAGTGGGCTCGGTCACCGGTTTGCCAAGCGCCGGGCAGGACAGGCAATAGCTTCCTTCGTGGGTTCCGATCCAGATCAGGTTGCGGTCGAATTCCACGAACACATTTTCCGTGGTGCCGCGCCACCAGGATGCGTAATTTTCCATTTCTCCGTCGCGCGGCGGCACGAACCAGGCGACTTCCTTCGGCTCCGTTGGATTGGAAATATCAAACACGCGCACGCCGGCGTTAAACCATGTGATCACCATGATCGCGGGATTGGAGGTGCCGGGCGCGAGCCAGCATTGCGTGTTGTGCGAGCCGAAGCGCCCGCGCGCAAAACAAAAATCCGTGTACGGAGCATCGGGCGGCGCGGCCGGCCGCGGGAACATGCCGATGATTTTTGGATTTTTTGGATCCTTGACGTCCAGGATGTACGGCGTGTGGTAATTTTCGCGGCAGTCCGCCTCCAGCGATTCGTGCACCGCGACGACTTTGTTCATGAGCCGGGGATGCGCGGCGTCCGCGATCACCGGATAACAGGTGTGGAAGGGAATCGTGCCGAACGTATCAAATTCATATTGCGTGTGGCCGTATGGCTTTGGATTTTTGATGTCGGAAAGGTCCATGACATAAAATCCGAAGGCGCCAAAGCCTCCGTAGCCGACCGTGCCGCCGTCTTCCACTCGCCGGGGGACGGTGATGGAACCGTGATTTCCGGTCCACGCAGTGTGGTCTCCCGCGAAGCGGTATTTTTTGTATTCTTCTTCCTCGCCCAGTTTCTGTCCGGGAACCCACCAGCGCGAGACTTCCTGCACCTTTGCGGGATCGGACATATCCACGATCATCAGCGCGTTGCTGAATGGCCGCTGGTGATTCTCAAGCCGCAGCGTGTCGTCCCAGCCGCAATCAAGATACGCGTATTTGCCGCCATCGTAAAAATTGTGGTGCGTGCCGTTGCCTTTGGCGCCGGTGGAATATTCCTGCAGCAGATCGGGTTTGGTGGGATCGCTGATGTCGTAATTCCGGATGCCCCGCAGGTCCTTGTAGGCCAAAACTTTTTGCCGCAGCGCCGGATCGTACTGCCCAAGCGGGGTTTCCGGAAAGGCGCCGGTCAACGGAGTAGCCGCAGTGCACATCATGATCCACTTCTTCAGCTTCGAGTTGTAGACCACCGGGCCGCCGAGCCCGCTGCTCTTCATCACGCGCTTGTTGTTTACGAGCACCGGCTTTTTGGCGTCGCTGACGTCCACAAAATCGCCGCTCGCCGGCGCGGGCAGCAGGCGCTGCCTGCCTTTGGCCCACATGGCCATCAGCGGTTCGCCGCCACTGACGGTCGCGCCGGGCAGGTGCGAGATGATTTCCATGTTATGGATGTATTGCTTGCGGTCAAGATACGTCAGTGCGCCGAGCGGCAATGGAAGTTCCGGCGGCAGGTTCGACGTGTAGAGCCCTTGGACCTGGGCGCGCGCGGTGAGGCTGCCCGCGACACTCGCTGCGGTCGCGCCTACTGCCGCAGTTGCTGCGCTCTTTAGCAAAGCCCTGCGCGTGTACGCGCCTTCAGCGCGCGCGATAGGCGATACAGCCGTCTTTTTATCCTGAAAGCGATTGCGGATTTTGGACATGGCTCCCCTTTATCTGAAGCTGAATTAGAGAGGAATAAGCATGCGACTTGCGGGCGCGCTCGCCGGAAATATTTCGGCGTCACCCGCGCCAGCATTCGGCGCATCATACTCCAAGTTTTTTGCGATGCAAAGTTGCTGGACTCTTAAGTTGTGCCCGGGCGAGAAGCGGCAAGTTCAGCCCGCGAATCAACCTGTCGTACAATATCGCGGATGGGATAAAGTATTGCCGCTCGGGCGGAAGAAAAGTCTTGCGTCCCGAGCCACTGCCAAGGAGCCAGCATGAGCGTAACGGGCACGACCGCAACCGTTCAGGAATCCACCTCGCCAATGGAAATGCTTTGCATCACTACGATGCGTACTCTCTCCATGGACGCGGTGCAGGCGGCCAACTCCGGGCATCCGGGAACTCCCATGGCCATGGCTCCGCTAGTCTACACGCTGTGGCAGGAATTCCTGCGCTACGATCCCGCGGATCCGCTGTGGCCCAACCGCGACCGCTTCGTTCTCTCGGCGGGCCACGCCTCCATGATCCTCTATTCGATCCTGCACCTCGCGGGTGTGAAAGACGCCGGGAAACATCCGGAAAGCGGCGCCGACGGCCTCGCCGTGCGGCTTGAGGATATTAAAAATTTTCGGCAGCTCGGCAGCCGCTGTGCCGGGCATCCCGAATCGCATCTGACCACCGGAGTGGAGACCACCACGGGGCCGCTCGGACAGGGTTTTGCGACCAGCGTGGGAATGGCGCTCGCCGGACGATGGCTCGCGGCGCGATACAACCAGCCGGGATTCGAGGATGTCTACAATTACAACGTTTTCGCTCTCGGCGGCGATGGCTGCATGATGGAGGGAGTCTCCAGCGAAGCCGCTTCGCTCGCCGGCCATCTGAAACTTTCCAACCTCTGCTGGATCTATGACAGCAACCGCATCACGATCGAAGGCGGCACGCCGCTGGCGTTCAACGAAGACGTCGCGGCCCGCTTTGCCGCCTACGGCTGGAACATCGCGCACGTCACCGACGCCAATGACCTGAACATGATTCGCGCCGGTTTCAAAACATTTCTGGCAACCTCCGACCGGCCCACGCTGATCGTGGTGAACAGCCACATCGGATGGGGTTCGCCTCACCGGCAGGATACGAAAGAGGCGCACGGCGAGGCGCTGGGCGAAGAGGAAGTCAAGCTCACGAAACGCGCATACGGCTGGCCGGAAGACGCCAAGTTTCTGGTTCCGGACGGCGTGTACGATCATTTTAAAAAGGGAATTGGCGTCCGCGGGAAAGCGGATCGCGATCGCTGGACGTCCCGCCAGGCGGAATACCGCGCCGCGAATCCCGGCGCTGGCTGAGGAAATTTTGCTGATGGAGCGCCGGGAATTGCCCAACGGCTGGGACAAGGACATCCCCGTGTTTCCCGCCGATGCCAAGGGACTGGCGACGCGCGATTCCGCGGCCAAAGTGGAAAACGCCATCGCGAAAAATGTGCCGTGGATGATGGGCGGCTCGGCCGATCTTGCGCCGTCCACAAAAACGCTGCTCACATTTGAAGACGCGACCGGATTTCAGCCCGGCAGCTACGGACTGCGGAACATGCATTTCGGAATTCGCGAGCATGCCATGGCCGCGGTCATCAACGGCATGAGCCTGACGAAACTGCGTTCGTTCGGCGCCACGTTTTTTGTGTTCACGGATTACATGCGCGGCGGCATGCGGCTGAGCGCGATCATGCAGATCCCGGTGATCTATGTTCTTACGCACGATTCGCTCGGCGTCGGAGAAGACGGCCCCACGCACCAGCCGATCGAGCATCTGGCCATCGCGCGCGCCACGCCCGGCCTGATCACCCTTCGCCCGGCCGATGCCAATGAAGCGGCGGAAGCCTGGAAGGTTGCCATGGAATCGCAGCATCAACCTGTGCTTCTGGTATTGACCCGCCAAGCGGTTGCCCACGATGGACCGCACGCGTTTCGCACCGGCCTCGGGAGTTGCGCGAGGCGCGTATGTGCTGGCGGAAACCGCGGGAACGCGTCCTGACGTGCTGCTGATGGCCACGGGCAGCGAAGTTTCTCTGTGCGTCGAGGCATTCGAACAGCTGGCCAAGGAAGGAGTGCACGCGCGCGTGGTGAGCATGCCGTCCTGGGAACTGTTCGAAAAGCAGGATCAGGCTTACCGCGATTCGGTTCTTCCTCCGGCCGTGACGGCGCGCGTCTCGGTGGAGATGGCATCCACGTTCGGATGGTCGCGTTACGTTGGAATGTCCGGCAGCAGCATCGGGATGCACAGCTTTGGCGAGTCGGCGCCCATCAAGGCGCTGCAGAAGCATTTTGGTTTTACGGTGGAAAATGTAATCGCGGCGGTCCGGCAGCAGCTTCAGGCTGCGAAGCAGTAGCGCGGAAAGCGTGCATGCTTCGGCCTGCGGGATTTGATTTTGATTGCGCGGAATCCCACAGGCCGAAGCAGCAACGCGGCATCTCCAATACCGACGGGCCAGCGGATGAAGCCGCACGCTATGTGCCGAGTTCATCGGCTCGGTTGAACCCGGCGCGGAAAAAGTGTCGTGATGTCATTCTGAACGAAGCGAAGAATCTCTCTTCGATCCAAGTGCAACCAAAAAACACGGAGAGATTCTTCGCTTCGCTCAGAATGACAACTTTTTGAATTTATCCGCAGTCCGTGAAGCCGGGTGCCACAAAGCCGAAGCGGAGCGCATACGCGGCAGTCCGCAAATTCGCGCTCGCCCCGCAAGCCTATTGACGGCCGCTGTTCCGGCTGAAAACTTTGCGCGTAAAACCGAGGGGGAATTGATGAACGGATCCGAGCTCTGGAATCGCTACCGCAAATATTACTGCCGCGTGGAATCGCTGGACCTCTCGCTGGATATCAGCCGCATGCATTTTGACGATGCCTTCCTTGCTTCGATGCGAACCCGCGATGCAAAAGGCGTTCAAAGAGATGGACGCTCTCGAGAGCGGAGCCATCGCCAATCCGGACGAGAAGCGCATGGTGGGCCACTACTGGCTGCGCTCGCCGCAGTTGGCGCCCACCAAAGAGATCGCGCTGGAAATCACCGGGACCGTCGAGGCCATTCAAAAATTCGCGGCCGGAGTGCATTCCGGCAAGATCAAGCCGCCGAAAGCGGAGCGCTTCACACACGTGCTGGCGATCGGCATCGGCGGTTCGGCGCTGGGCCCGATGTTCGTGGGGGACGCGCTGGGCGAGCCGGGCACGGACCGCATGAAGATGCACTTCATCGACAACACCGATCCCGACGGCATCGCGCGAATGCTGGAGAAGCTGAAAGATTTGCTGCCCGAAACGCTGGTGATCGTCACCAGCAAGAGCGGCGGCACGCCGGACACGCGCAACGGAATGGTCGTGGTAGCGGAAGCCTACAGCGGAGCACATCTCGATTTCGTGCGGCACGCCGTCGCCGTGACTATGGGCGGATCGCACCTGGACAAGCAGGCGGAATCCGAAGGATGGCTGGCGCGATTTCCGATGTGGGACTGGGTCGGCGGCCGCACCAGCGAACTTTCCGCCGTGGGACTGCTGCCCGCGGCGCTGCAGGGCCTCGACATTATTCGTATGCTCGCGGGCGCCGCCGAATGGACGCCGCCACTCGCGTGCACGAGACGCGGCGCAACCCTGCCGCGCTGATGGCGCTGATGTGGTACGTGGCCACCGACGGAAAAGGAAAGAAGGACATGGTCGTGCTGCCTTACAAGGACCGGCTGCTGCTTTTCAGCCGTTACCTGCAGCAGCTCGTGATGGAGTCGCTCGGCAAGCAGCTGGACCTGGACGGAAAGCGCGTGGACCAGGGCATCGCGGTCTACGGCAACAAGGGCTCGACGGACCAGCACGCCTACGTGCAGCAGTTGCGCGACGGCGTAAACAATTTCTTCGTCACCTTCATCGGGTGCTGGAGTCCGGCGGGTCCCGCGTGGAAGTCGAGCCCGGAGTGACGACGGGCGATTATCTCAGCGGATTTTTTCTGGGAACGCGCGAGGCGCTCTACGGAAACGATCGCCAGTCCATGACCATCACGATCCGCCGCGTGGAGCCGCGCACGATTGGCGCGCTGATCGCTTTGTTCGAGCGCGCCGTCGGCTTGTACGCGTCGCTGATCAACATCAACGCGTATCACCAGCCGGGCGTCGAGGCCGGCAAGAAGGCCGCCGCGTCCGTGCTGAGCCTGCAGGCCAAGGTATCGGCCGCCCTCACCGGCCAACCGCAGAACGCGAGTCAGATAGCCGCGGCGATTGGCGCGGCGGACTCCGCGGAAGGCGTGTACCTGGTGCTGGAACATCTGGCCGCGAACGGTTGGGCGCGCTCGGCGCCTGCTGCGGATCCGGGGAATACTACGTACAGCCGCGGCTGAGTTCCGCTCTCTCAGTGCAGTTCGTGAATTTTCAGAGTTTGCGTTTAACAGGGTACGATAAAAACTAAAAAAGGGTGTCATTCTGAGCGAAGCGAAGAATCCCTCTTCGTTTTTGCGGGCACTTAGATCGATGAGAGATTCTTCGCTCCGCTCAGAATGACAACCAGAGACGTGTTCGAGTCCCCGCGCTACGACGTGGCCTGCACCACGCTTCGCGTAGCGTCCGAAGTTTCCTGCGGCCCCAGCCCGAACGCCTGATGCAGCGCCTTCACGGCTTTTTCCATCCCGCTCGATTCCACCAGGAAAGAAATGTTGTACTCGGACGATCCCTGGGCGATGGCAATGATGTTGATGGACTCCTTGCCCAGCGTGCTGAAGACGCGGCCGGCAACGCCCGGCGTGCCTGCCATATTTTCGCCAACGGCGGCGACGATGGCCACGGCGCGATTCACCTTGATGTGCTCGACGTCGTGCTGATGTACGTCCTCGTACAGCGCGCTGCGCAATGCGGCTTCGGTGCGCGCCGCGTCCGCGGACTGCACGACGAAGCAGATGCTGTCCTGCGAAGAGGACTGCGAGATCATCACGATATTGGCGTGCACCGAAGCGCACGCGGAGAAGATGCGCGCGGCGATGTCCGGCACGCCGATGATTCCGGGGCCGGCGATGGCGATCATGGCAACGTCGCGCGTCGCGGTCACAGCTTTCACTCCCTGCGGCGCCGGCCGGACATTCTGCGTAATTTTAGTTCCGGCCAGCGTCGGGCGGAAGCTGTCGCGAATCCATACCGGAATCGCGCTTTCGATTACGGGGCGCAGCGTCATTGGGTGCAGTACTTTCGCGCCGAAGAAGGCCAGTTCACCGGCCTCGACGTAGGACACTTCTTCCAGCGTGGTGGCGTTCGGAACCATGCGGGGATCGGCGGTCAGCACGCCGTTCACATCGGTCCAGATGATTACTTCGGCCGCGTCGAGCGCTGCGCCCAAAATAGTTGCGGAATAATCGGAGCCGCCGCGCCCCAGCGTGGTGGGAATTCCCTTGGCGGTCGCGGCGATGTATCCGGTCACGACCGGAATGCCACCTGCTTCGAGCAGCGGAAAGAGCCTGGCCTGTGTTTTTGTTCGCGTCGCATCGGCCAGCGGGCGTGCGCCGCCGTGAACGTCGTCCGTGACGATCAAGTCGGTTGCATCAAACGCCACGCCGCGCAGCCCCATCTCGCGCAGCACGGCCGCGACGATTCGCGCGGTGAGGCGCTCGCCGGTTCCGGCGATGACGTCCAGCGCGCGCGGGGAAAGTTCGCCGAGCAGGGCGCAGCCGCGGCAGTAGTTTGCGGCGCGCTCGATCAGCGCGTCGATTTCCGAAAGCAACTGGCGGCGGTTTTCGATGTCCGAGATTAAATGGCCGATGGCTTCGTGATGCTTTACCTGAAGCGCTTTGGTGAGCGCCTCGGCGGCGGCTTCATCACCGCCCGAAGATTTTCCGGCGGCAGCGATCAGTGTGTTGGTCACTCCGGACATGGCCGACACCACGACCACCACGGCACGCTGCTTGGAAGTTTCGGCAGCGATGGCTGCGGCAGCTCGAATCCGTTCGGCGCTGCCGACGGAAGTGCCGCCGAATTTCATCACCTGGATCGGACGAATCATCGCACCCTCGCTTCGGCCGGAACTCCGTTTTGGCGGGCGGATTTTGCGTGCAGCAGGCCGCGCGCGCGGAGCAACTCCGCGTTCAGAATGGCCGCGCCGGCCGCGCCGCGTACCGTGTTGTGGCCGAGCACGACGAAGCGGTAATCGAACACACTGTCCGGAAAAAGTCGCCCGACGGTCACGCTCATGCCGCCGCCCGCGTCGCGATCCATGCGCGGCTGTGGCCGGTCTTTTTCTCCTCGCACCAGCACTGGCTGCGCCGGAGCCGTGTGCAATTTCAGTTCCTGCGGCACCGAGCGGTACGAAGCCAGCGCCGCGCGAACTTCGTCGATTGACGCACGCTGGGCCAGCTTCACGCGCACGGCGACCATGTGTCCGTCGGCGACGTTGACGCGGTGGCACTGCGCGCTGACGGGGAAAGGTGCGTTCTCAAAGGAATTATTTCCGAGCTGGCCAAGAATTTTTCGAGTCTCGCTTTCCATCTTCGGCTCTTCGCCGTCGATGAACGGAAGCACGTTGTCCACCACGTCCAGCGACGGCACGCCGGGATATCCGGCGCCGGAGACCGCCTGCAGCGTGGTGGCGATCACAGCCTCAATCCCAAACTTGTTGTGCAGAGGCGCCAGCGCCAACGCCATGATGATCGTCGAGCAATTCGGGTTGGTGACAATATAGCCGGTGGAAAATCCGCGCTCGTGTTTCTGGCGATCGAGAACTTTCAGATGGTCGGAATTGATTTCGGGAATCAGCAGGGGCACATCCTGGTCCATGCGGAAGGAGGAGGCGTTGCTGATGACCGGATACCCGGCGCGCGCGAAAGCCTCTTCCGAGGAGCGCGCCACGTCCGAAGGCAAACTGGATACGACCACGTCGCAATCGAGCGGCGGCTGCGGGGGCTGCACGACCATCGATTTCGCGAAGGTCGGCATGTCGCCCACCAGCCGCCAGGTACAGGCCTCGCCATAAGTTTTTCCCTGCGACCGGTCCGACGCCGCGAGCGCCGTAACCTCAAATTCCGGATGCTTCTCCAGCATCTGCACAAATCGTTGGCCGACCATCCCGGTCGCGCCCAGAATTCCCACTCGGATCCGATTATTCGACACTGCCCCTCCCGTGGAGCTGGTGAATTGGATGCTGCATGGCCAGTTGCCAAACTTCTTCGCGCTTTTCGTTCGATTTCGTTTTTCCGCACTCCGCCACTTTCACTTCTGGAATGCCGGCGACCATTCCAACGACGATCAATGACGGAGATGCTGCCAGGGGACACTCCGGCAAATTGCCGACCGTGGTGCGGAAAATTCTTTCGTCCTGCGTGGTGGCATGCGAAATCACTGCGCAGGGAATCTCCGCGCGGATTCCCGCGGATTGCAATTCCGCGGCGAGCTCGGCGTAGCGATGGCCGGGCATGTAGATCACGTACGTCGTGTCTTCCGCCACGTGCCGCTCGTTGCGCAGGCCCGTGCCGCCCTCGCGGTGCGCGGTGACAAATACCACGCGCGAGGCATGGCGGCGATCGGTCAGTGAAATTTCCGCCGAGGCTGCCGCGCCCAGCGCCGCGGTAACTCCCGGAACGATTTCAAAGTCGATGCCCGCACAACGCAGCGCTTCCATTTCCTCGCCCGCGCGGCCGAACAGCAGGGGATCGCCGCTCTTCAGGCGCGCCACGATTTTTCCCTCGCTCGCCAGCTGCACCAGCTGCTTGTTAATTTCGGCTTGAGAAATTGACTTCGATCCGCAGCGCTTGCCAACGTTCACGATCTGCGCGGACGCGGGAAGGACCGCAAGAATCTCTTGAGACACGAGATCGTCATGCAGCACGGCGTGAGCGGATTGCAGCACGCGCCATGCCTTGCGTGTCAGCAGTTCCGGATCGCCGGGTCCCGCGCCTACCAGATAGACTTTCCCGTCCATTGCGATTGTGACTCCGATTCTGCGTTGCAAATTAACACGGCAATAGCGTCCAACAAGGGCCGACGACTAATGCGGCTTCGGGTCCAGGCTTGCGTACTGATGCAATAAGCGCTTGCGCTGTTCCGGCGGCATGGGAATGCTTTTCAGTTCGTCGCGGGTGCGGCCCAGTTGCGCGACCCATTCTTCCCACTCCGGCCCAAATTGCTGCTCGAGATCCATGCGCAGCCGCTGCGCGAGGGCAGGGCTCAGCCCGCCCGTGGAAATGGCGATCTGCAATTCTCCGCGGCGCACAATCGCGGGGAAGTAAAAGTCGCAGCGCTCCGGCTCGTCCACGGCGTTGCACAGAACGCCGCGGCTGCGAGCCTCGGCATAAATTTCATCGTGCAATTTGGGTGAATTGGTCGCCGCGATCACCAGAAAAATCCTCGCAAAATCTGCGGTCTGGTATTCGCGCGATTCCCAATCGATCCGGCCGTCACGCGCCCACTCGCGAACTCGCGGCGTGGCCTTGGGGGCGATGACGCGCACGGCCGCGCCGGTAGCCAGCAGGCTCTCGATCTTGGCTTCCGCGACGGAGCCGGCGCCGATCACCAGGACTTTGCGGCCTTCGAGTTTTACGAACATGGGGAATAAGCTCATCGTCATTCCTTGCTGAACCATTAAACTGCCAAACCCTTTCACTCTCGATCCAGTACCTTGACTTGGATGGTTCTCGTCTATTGCCAGCGGCTCAAGCCGCTCTGAGTGCTGCCGATAAACGGCACGGCTGAACAGGCTGCGGAAAATCCCTTCGTTTTGTCATTCTGAGCGAAGCGAAGAATCTCTCTTCGATCTGAGTACGAGCAAAGCAACAAAGAGGGATTCTTCGCTTCGCTCAGAATGACAGCGTTTTACGCTTTTCCGCAGCCTTTTGAAGCCGTGCCCTACAAATCTCACCTCTCCATATCGGCTCGTCGCATCGGCGGCCCACCCTTGAAGGCCACTCGCTGCTACTCGGGCGCGTGCAGGCCGCACTCTTTTTTCGCGAAGCCGGACCAGCGGCCGGCGCGCGCATCTTCGCCGGGCTGCACCTGGCGCGTGCACTGCACGCAGCCGATGCTCGGATAATTCTGTTCGTGCAGCGGGTTATACGGCACGTCGTGATCGCGAATGTATTCCCACACCCGATCCCAGGTCCAATCGGCCAGGGGATTGCATTTGACCAGGCCAAACGATTTGTCCCACTCGACTTTTTTCGCGTTGGCGCGCGTTGCGGCCTGATCGCGGCGAATCCCCGTGGCCCAAGCCGTGAGCGTGGAGAGCTTGGCCTTGAGCGGCTCCACTTTACGCAGCGAGCAGCACTGGTTGGGATCGATGGTCCACAATTTGGGTGCGAACTGCGCGGCTTGCTGCTCCGGCGTGTGCAGCGATTTCACGCGCTCCACGCGCAGGTTGTATTTCTTCTCGATCTTTTCGATCAGCTCATAGGTCTCGGCGAACAGGAAGTCGGTATCCAGCGTGAAGACGCGAATGTCCGGACGAACCCGGGAAGCGATATCGATCAGAGCGACGTCCTCCGCGCCGAAGCTCGAGGCGATGGCCGCGTCCGGGGAATATTCCGCGAACGCCCAGCGTACGACTTCCTCAGCGTTCCAGCCCTCTGCGATCGACTGCACCGATTCAATCTTTGCCTGCGCTTTTTCCTGCGCTGCTGTATTCATGGCTGCCTCTTGCCGCTACCTGTTCCGGTTGCCCTGTTCCGGTTGTCCAAGTTCGAGCCTTGCCTGAAAAACTGGCCCATAAACAAAAACGCCCGCGAGCTTTTGGCTTCGCGGGCCGCATTTAAGAGCTGAAAGGATGTTCTGACTACGCTTGCATATCCCCGGCTCCCAAGGAGGTCCGCGCCGCCCTGGTACACGTGGGCGTGCGCTTCATAATCGTAATCGCCTTGAGGAGAGGAATAATCATTGCTCCTCCAGAATAAATCAGTTGCCGAAATTGTCAAGCCCAAGTTCCCAGGCCGGCATCCAGCGGGTGCGAGCGGACGCGAGTCTGCTTCATCCACGAGCATCGGCCGGAGCCCCGCCTGCGATCGAGGGAACCACCAGCACGCGGTCTCCCTCTTGAAACTTGTAATTGTTGCCGCCGAGAAAGCGGATGTCTTCCTCGTTGACGTAGATGTTCACGAAGCGGCGGACCTGCCCCGAATCGTCGCGCAGGTGCTTGTTGATCGCGGGGAAGCGCTGCTCGATTTCGCCGAGCAGGTCGGGAAGCGTTTCCGAACTACATTCGATGGTTTGCACGCCGTCGGTAAAGCGCCGCAGCGCAGAGGGAATTTCGACTGTGATTTTCATCTCGCCTTGTGTCTCGCTTCTTGCAAGTGTCAGCGGCTAAAGCCGCTTGAAGTGTCGCCGATTAACGGCACGGCTGACCGTGCCGCAAAAAAATATTGTGTCATTCTGAGCGAAGCGAAGAATCTCTCTTCGATTTCAATACGCGCACAGAACCAGGAGAGATTCTTCGCTTCGCTCAGAATGACAAAGTCTCTAATCTCCCGCCACAGCCACCATGCGGTCGTTGATGAAATTTTCAAAGACCGTGAGGCGCGGTTCGATCGCCGGCGTGAGCGTGTATTCCTGAGAAATAGCATCAATCGTTTTCAGGCCGTTTCCGGTGATGCACGCGACGGTCGTCTCGCTCGGATTGATGTAGCCTTGCTCGAGCAATTTCTGCGTGACGCCAGTGGTTACGCCCCCGGCGGTTTCCGTGAATATTCCTTCGGTTTCCGCCAGCAGCTGGATGCCCTTGACGATTTCCGGATCGGAAACGTCCTCGGCCCAACCGCCGCTATCGCGAATTGCGCGCGCGGCGTAAAAACCGTCAGCCGGATTGCCGATCGCCAGCGAACGAGCGATGGTTGCGGGCTTTTGCGGCTCGAACTGTTCGAGCTTGCGCTTCACCGCGTCGGAAATCGGAGAGCAGCCGGTGGCCTGCGCGCCGAAGAATTTCACTTTCTTTTCCTCGACCAGCCCAAGTGCGATCAGTTCATTAAACGATTTCCGGATTTTGGTGATCAGCGAGCCGCCGGCCATCGGGCAAACGATGTTGTCCGGCAGGCGCCAGCCGAGCTGCTCGGCGATTTCGTAGCCGACGGTTTTGGAGCCTTCGGCGTAATACGGCCGCAGGTTCACGTTTACGAAGCCCCAGCGATATTTTTCGGCGACCTGCGAGCACAGGCGGTTCACCTGGTCGTAATTGCCGGCGATGCGAATCAGCTTCGCGCCGAATACCTGCGTGCCCGTCACCTTGGCAGCCTCCAGATCGGAGGGAATAAAAATCCAGGCGTCGAAGCCTTCGCGGGCGGCCTGCGCGGCTACTGCGTTCGCCAGATTTCCGGTGGACGAGCAGCTCACCACTTTAAAGCCGAAGCGCCGCGCTGCCGCAAGAGCCGTGGCCACGACGCGATCTTTGAATGAAAGCGTGGGGAAGCACACAGCGTCGTTCTTCAAATACAAATTTGGGGTGTTCAGTGTTTTGCCCAGCCGCCGAGCCTGCACCAGCGGCGTGAAGCCCGTCGGAATGCTGCCGACGTAGTCCTCGGGCAGCGGCAGCAGGGCGCTGTAGCGCCACAGATTGGTCGGCCCTGCTTCAATATTTTTCCGCGTGAACAGCGGGCGGATGGCTTCCAGATCGTAAACCACTTCGAGCGGCGAGAGGCACTCATCGCAGAACGAGCGCGCCTGATTGCCCCAAAGCTTCCCGCATTCACGGCATTTCAGCTGGTAATGCTCGGCCATTTGGTTCCTGCCTTCGTCCGTACCCGCCCGCAAAGACATCTGATGCGCAGCGGGGCTATCGGCTCCAGATTTTTAGCTGGTAAACTGCCGCAGGTTGGCGGCGCGAGAGGGGTGTCCTAAAAAACGAAACCCTCCACGCCAAAGAGGGGGAGGGCTCAAAAAACTCGATCTGAGTACTCGTCCGACTCTTTAGCAGTTTTTTACGTGGAGCAAGTTGCCTTAAATCGCCACGTGTCCAGCAACAGCAGTGTAGTCTTGACGCATTCGAGAGTCAAGGCGATTTTCCCATGCAAAGCTTTCATCTTGCGTGCGGTACCGGCTTCGGGTAATGTTGCGGCATGCGATCAGCAGGTCCACGCTTGAGCCAAGCGTTCTGGTGTTGTAGTTCCGCACCGTCCCGATAATCGCTTCGAGGTGGGCAACGTATTGATCTAGATGGAGTTAGACAGTTCGCCCGACGAATCCCACCGCCGTCAATCTGGCCGGTGGTTTTTTTTTAGCGCGCGGCGGAGAGCGAACGACAGGAATCATCCTCAATGGCTGAAACATCCAAGCAAGCTGTGAACACAGTCGCGATCAACGGAGAAGCGGACCGCTCGGCGTTGCTGACTCCGCAGAGAATCAATTACCTCCGGGCGCTGGAGGCCGAGAGCATTCACATCCTGCGCGAGGCGGTCGCGGAATTTGCGCGCCCGGTAATGCTGTATTCCATCGGAAAAGACTCCTCGGTGATGCTGCGCCTGGCGCAAAAGGCGTTTTATCCGGGAAAAATTCCTTTCCCGCTCTTGCATATCGATACCAGCTACAAATTTCCGGAAATGGTTGAGTTTCGCGACAACTACGCGCGCGAAATCGGCGCGGAATTGATCGTTCACAAAAACCAGGAAGCGCTGGATGCCGGCGCGAACCCCTTTGTGCTGGGCACGCAGAAGTGCTGCGGCCTGCTGAAAACGAAATCGCTGCTGGACGCGCTGGCCGAAGGAGACTTTACGGCCGCCTTCGGCGGCGCCCGGCGTGACGAGGAAAAATCCCGCGCCAAGGAGCGTGTGTATTCCTTCCGCGATTCTTTTGGCCAGTGGGATCCCAAAAATCAGCGGCCGGAGCTGTGGAATATCTTTAATTCGCGCATCAACAAGGGCGAGAGTATCCGGGTGTTTCCCCTGTCCAACTGGACCGAAGCCGATGTGTGGTTTTACATTTACCTGGAAAACATTCCCATCGTGCCGCTGTATTTTGCGAAGGAGCACAACGTAGTGATTCGCGGCGGTTCGATCGTGGTGGCATATGACAAGTGGGATCTGCTGCCCGGAGAAAAAACGCAAAAGATGGTAGTGCGCATGCGCTCGCTCGGGTGCGTGCCGTGTACCGGGGCCATCGTCTCCACCGCGGATACTGTCCCCAAAATTATCGAGGAGATGATTTCGTTCCGCCGCTCGGAGCGCGAAAATCGCGTGATCGATCATGACGAAGAAGGCTCGATGGAGATCAAGAAGCGCGAGGGCTATTTTTAAATGAGCGTTGCTGCCAACACCGAAGCCTGGGGCTTCGAAGCCTTCATGAAGCAGAACCTGGAAAAGGATCTGCTTCGCTTCACCACGGCCGGCAGTGTGGACGACGGCAAGTCGACGCTGATCGGCCGGCTGCTGCATGATTCCAAATCCGTGTTTGAGGATCAGCTGGCCGCGGTTAAAAAGAGCCGCATCAATCGCTCGACGGGCGCGGTGGACTTTTCGCTGCTGACGGACGGGCTGAAGGCGGAACGAGAGCAGGGCATTACCATCGACGTCGCCTACCGCTACTTTGAAACACCGCGCCGGAAATTCATCATTGCCGACACGCCGGGTCACGAGCAGTACACGCGCAATATGGCCACCGGAGCGTCCACCGCGAATCTGGCGGTGATTCTGATCGACTCCACCAAGGGAGTTCTGGCGCAAACGCGGCGGCACACCTATATTGCGTCGCTGCTGGGAATTCCCAACGTGCTAGTGGCTATCAACAAAATGGACCTGGTGGACTATAGCGAGGAAGTTTTTCTGCGGCTGCAAAAAGATTTTGACGCGCTCTCTCAACAGCTGGCCGTGCCGCACGTGGTGACCATTCCGATCAGTGCGCTTGCGGGCGATAACGTGGTGGAGCGCGGCGCGCACATGCCGTGGTATCACGGGCCGACGTTTCTAGAGCACCTGGAAACGGTGCCCATTCGCATGGAGACACCTTCCGAGGCGGTGCGCTTTCCCGTGCAATACGTGATTCGCCCCGACCAGAATTTTCGCGGCTTCGCAGGACAGGTCGCCAGCGGAGTGCTTCGTCCGGGCGACGCGGTGGTCTCGCTGCCGTCGGAACAAAAAAGCCGTGTGAAATCAATCGTTACATTCGATGGCGACGCGCCCGAAGCGTTTCCTCCGATGTCCGTCACGGTGACGCTGGAAGACGAAATCGATTTGAGCCGCGGGGACATGCTGGTGTCTGCCGCGCTTCCTCCGCGAGTGTCGCGCCATTTTGATGCGATGGTGGTGTGGTTCAACGCCGAGGCGGCCGAACCGGGAAAAAGCTATCTGCTGAAACACACCTCCCGCATGGTGCGTGCCAAGGCGCTGAACTTTCGCTACCGCGTGAACGTCAACACACTGGTGCACGAACCGGTGGCCAGCCTGCAAATGAATGACATTGCCTACGTGGAATTCGAAACCGTCAGCCCGCTGTTCTTCGATCCCTACACGCAGAACCGCATTACCGGCAGTTTCATTCTGATCGATCCGATTTCGAACGCCACGCTCGGCGCCGGAATGATCCGGGCGGATCTGGCGGGTCAAAGCGGAGTCGCCGAATTCGGCGCAAAGGCCTTTGTGCCGGTGTCCGCCGCGGAACGCAGCAAGCGGCACGGCCATGCGGCCGCAGTGGTGCTGGTCGAGGGCAGTCCATCGCTGGCGGCGCGCCTGGAACGCGCCTTGTTTGACGATCATTTTGAGGTTGTGCTGGTGAATGGCGAATCGACGCCTGTTGCGGTTCTTGGCTCGCAGTTGCACGCTCTCCAAGCGGCGGGACTGGTTGCGGTTTATTCTTCCGCTCCGCTTGCGCCGAGGACAGAGATAAGTTGAGCGCAGTTGCCGGCTCATCGCTTCTTCGATCTCTCCGCGCTTCAACTGCCTGAGGATGAATCCGAGGCGGCTCGGAAAATGCTTGCGCTCCTGCAATCGCTGCGTGTCTGACGTCTGACGAGCATCGCGTTGTTCCTGTGGTACAGCGTTGAAGATTTCTCCGAACCCGAAGCCACCTCCAGCCTTCACACTCTGCGGAAAGATTTGATCTTCTGCCGTTCCGCGCCCATGTGCGCAGCCTGAGCGGACAAATGGACCCCCACAGGCTGAAGCCTGTGCTACTAAGATCTTTTCGCGCAAAAAGGTGAATGAACTTCTAGCCATTCGCAGGCCTATCCCCGTAAAATAACCCGTCGTGCAAACTAAAAATGAAACGTCGAAGTGCGCCATTTCCGTGGTCGGTCTCGGCAAGCTGGGAGCTCCGCTGGCTGCATGTTTAGCGGCGAAAGGGCGGCGCGTGATCGCCGTCGATGTGGACGCGCAGAAGGTAGAAGCGATCAACGCCGGCCGTGCTCCGGTCTTCGAGCCTGGACTCGAAGAAATGATTGGACGAGCCGGCGGACAATTGTGCGCGACAACGGATCTGTCCGAAGCCGTGGCGCAGAGTGACATCACATTCATCGTGGTGGCCACGCCCAGCGAAGCGGACGGCGGTTTTTCACTTCGGTATGTTCTGCCAAGTTGCGAAACGATTGGGCGGGCGCTGCGCTCGAAGCAGGGCACGCATCTGGTGGTAGTGACCAGCACCGTGATGCCGGGCAGCACGGACGGCGAGATCCGCGAGGCGATCGAGCAGGCCAGCGGACGCCGGGTGGGAGAAAGCCTCGGCCTCTGCTACAACCCGGAGTTCATCGCTCTGGGTAGCGTGATTCGCGATTTTCTCAATCCGGATTTCGTGTTGATCGGCGAATCAGACGCCACCTCGGGCGACGCTCTCGTGTCGCTGTACCGCGAGACCTGCGACAACGTTCCCTCATTTGCCCGCATGAATATTTTGAATGCGGAGATTACCAAACTCTCCGTCAACTCCTACGTCACGACGAAAATAAGCTTCGCGAACATGCTGGCACGCATTTGCGAGCGCCTGCCCGACGCGAGTGTCGACGTGGTGACGGCTGCGCTAGGCATGGATTCGCGTATCGGCGCGAAGTATCTCAAAGGCTCCATCAGTTACGGCGGCCCGTGTTTTCCGCGGGACAATCTTGCGCTGGCTGCCTTTGCTCGGGGCGTGGGCGCGCCCGCCGACATTGCCGAAGCCACGCACCGTTTCAATTGCCTGCAAATCGACTTGCTTGCGGCACTAATCCGGCAGCATCTTCCCCCGGGAGGGCGCGCGGGCATTCTCGGCCTCACCTACAAGCCGAGTACCGACGTCGTGGAGCAATCGGCGGGGATTCTGCTCGCACAGGGGCTTGCCGCCGGCGGAGTAACCGTCATCGCGAGCGATCCGGAAGGGATTCCGAACGCCGCGAAATTACTCGATGGATCGGTCCGCCTCGTGGAATCCGCTGAAGCGTGCATCGAGCAATCGGACGTGGTTGCCGTGACCACGCCGTGGCCGCAGTACAAGGCAATTCCCTCAGTGACATGGGAGCGCCGTGAGTCGCCCCGCGTGGTCATCGATTGCTGGAGGTCGCTGGAGTTTTTGCAGTCCTCGCCGAATATCGTTTACCTGGCGCTCGGCATGGGCGACTCCTCCGCGTCCGCCAGGCGCAGCAGGGAACGGAAAGAAATCCGACAGGGCGCGCTGTGAGTTCGGAGAAGCCGGCTCTTACCATCTTCGCGATCCCCAAGAATTTCCGGGGGCACATCGCCACCATCCAGCGCAACGCCATCACCAGCTGGACGCATCTCGATCCCCGGCCCGAAATTCTGCTGTTCGGCGATGAAGAGGGCACTGCGGAAATCGCCGCCGAACTCGGCATCCGGCACATTCCCAGCGTCACGCGCAACGAATTCCACACCCCGCTGCTTGACAGTCTATTTCAGCAGGCGCAGCAGGCGGCCTCGGCCCCTCTGCTTGCATACGTCAACGCCGACATCGTTCTGACGCGCGATTTCCTGGCGGCGATCGGACGCGTCCGCGCGCTGCATGAAAAATTCATGGCCGTGGGACGGCGCTGGGATCTCGACTGGGACGAACCGTTGGATTTTACCCAGCCCGGCTGGGACGACCGGATTCGCGACGCGGCCCTGCGCGCTAACGTGCAGCGTCCCGGGAATTACATCGATTATTTTGTGTTCCCGCGCGGCGTATTTGAAAATATTTTGCCGCTGGCGATCGGGCGCTTCTCCTGGGACAACTATCTGCTGTGGCGGGCGATGTCACGGGGCGCGGTGCTGGTCGATGTTTCGCCCGTGGTGATGGCCGTGCATCAGAATCATGATTACGCGCACGCTCCGACCGTGAAGGATGTGCGGCAAAGTCCGGAAGTGAAGCGCAACCGGGGCATGGTCGGCCCATGGTGGCACATGTATACGATTGAAGATTCCACGGAAATTCTCCGCGCGGACGGAATTCATCCGTCTCACCAGCACCCCTGGCTGATGGCCAAGCGGCTATGGTCGCATCCGCTCACGATTTTTCAGCTGCCCTGGCTGGCCGTGCGTCGGTTAATGCGGCCCGGCATCGGGGCGGAGAAGTCGGTCCACGAGTAACCAATGGCAAAAACTGAAAATCAGGCCGTCTGGTATCGCTGGCTGACGCTGCTATTCGGGATTCCCGTGCCTGTGCGGCTGCCTTTCGGAAGCCGGTGGATTGCGCGGAACGACGCGTGCGGGCGGATGATTCTTCGGGGCCGCTTTGAAAATGAGGAGCGGGAGTTCGTGGAACAAATACTCCAGCCCGGAATGGTGGTGCTCGATATCGGCGCCCACCACGGGTACTACACGCTGCTGGCGTCCCAAAAAGTTGGGCCGCAAGGTCGGGTGATCGCGTTCGAGCCGTCTGCCCGTGAGCGCCGTAACCTTCTGCAGCATTTACAACTCAACGCCTGCACCAATGTTCAAGTCGAAGAAAACGCGCTCGGTGAAACGGAAGGCAATGAGAAATTCTTCATCGTCAACGGCAGGGAAACGGGCTGCAACAGTCTCCGTCCGCCTGTGGTGCGAAAATCTACCTACGTGGTCGAGGTGCCCATCACCCGCCTCGACGAGTATGTTCAGCGACAGAATTTGGCGCGCGTTGATTTTGTAAAAATGGATGTTGAGGGGGCGGAATTGGCCGTGCTCAAAGGCGCCACGGATTTCCTGGAGCGGCGTCCGCGCCCGATCATATTTTGCGAGGTGCAGGACCTGCGCACGCGGGCCTGGGGTTACCCGGCTCGGGAGATTGTGGACTACTTGCGGCAGCGGGGATTTCGCTGGTACGTCCCATCGGCCGATGGGAACATGCAGCAGCTCGACCTCGATCAAAATGAATTTGACGGCAATTTTGTGGCGGTGCCTGAAGAGCGGGGGGACCCTTGGCGGATCGTCTAAAGACCAGCATGCTGGGGGTGCGCTGTGCTCCGCGATCGCTTGAGGTTTCGGGCAACTCACTTTCTCACCAGGAACAGGGGTTTGCTATCGCGGAGCAGGATGCGTTCCTGTCACAACGGCATTTCGGAGGATCATGGGGGGCTGGCCGCGAAAATGTGCGTGAATGGCAACTTCCTCTCTGATAGAGAATTGCCCCTTTGAATGAACAACCGTTTAATCGTCTACACCATCGAGTCCGCTCCCTTGCTGCACCGGACTGGATTTGACCGCCTGTGGCGGGGAATGCTATCTTCGGTGCGTCCTGGTAGAGGTGCGGAAGCAATGAGTAGCCGGGCCGGCGTTCCGAGGAGCTTCGGTAGCCCGAGCGAAAGGTGCAGCAGGATTTTCCGCCGAAGTCGTTCGCGGCAGTCCCGCTGCGGCGGCTGGGGAGTTTGGCTAACGCCGGCTCACTGTCATCCGAGGAATCGGATGGAGCGCTATCGAGGAGCGTGACGCGCTACCTCTCTTTGCGTCCTGCTTCTTTCCCCGCGCGACATTCCTTCCAACGGATTACAATCACCAGCGCTGAACATGAAGGTCTCTTGACCATGCATCCATTTGAAATGACGCGCGCGCTGATCGACCTCGAGTCGATCACGGAGAACGAGAAGCGGGTGGGCGAATACCTGCTGCGCTATCTCGGCGATCTCGCGGCTCGTACCGGCGGCAAGGCCGAGGCCATGGCCGTCACTTCCGAGCGCTTCAATGTCTACGCGGAGTGGGGCGCGCCGATGGTGGTGCTTTCCACGCACATGGACACCGTGCCGCCATTTATTCCATCCAGTGAAGATGACGAAAATATTTACGGGCGCGGCTCCTGTGACGCCAAGGGAATTATAGCGGCCATGATCGCCGCCGCGGAACTCCTGCTGGAGCGCGGAACGCGAAATTTCGGGTTGCTGTTCGTGGTAGGAGAAGAACGCAACAGCGCCGGCGCGGAGGTTGCTGCGCGGCAGCCGCGCGGGTCGCGCTACCTCATCAACGGCGAGCCTACCGAAAGCAAAGTCGCGCTGGGTTCCAAAGGAATTGCCGCGCTACGAATTGATTGCCACGGGCAAGATGGCTCATTCGGCGTATCCGCATCTCGGAGAGTCCGCGATCGAAAAACTTCTCGATGCGCTGGAAGCCATTCGCCGCATTGAGCTGCCGGGCGATCCCGTGCTGGGCCAGACAACGTTGAATATCGGCACGATTTCCGGCGGCCGGGCGCCGAATATTATTCCCGACGCCGCCAAGGCCGAACTGGCGATCCGCCTGGTGAGCGGCGCGCGGGAAATTGACGCGGCCCTGCGGGCCGCCATTGGAAGCCGCGCGGAGTTGAAAGAGATTCTTGCGCTCCCGGCCATGCATTTCGCCGCTCTGGACGGATTTCCCACTTCGGTGGTGGCATTCACGACCGATATTCCCGTGCTCGTGCCGTCCTGGGGAGAGCCATTTCTTTTTGGCCCCGGCAGCATCCACGTGGCGCACACCACGCAGGAAAAAATTTCCAGGCAGGAATTGCTGGCTGCAGTGGACACCTACGCGCAAATGACCTTGACGCTGTTACATCGCGCGGAAACGAGTGCGGCATCCGCTTCATCGCTGCCCAAACAAACCCATGCCTAAAAACCTGGCCATTGTCGGATATGGAAAAATGGGCCGGCTCATCGAGCAGATTGCGGCCGACGCCGGATTTTCCGTGGGACTGAAGCTGGATATCGACACCAACGTGAATCAGGCAGGCATTACGCCGGAAAATTTTCGCGGCGTCGATGTGGCCATTGAGTTTTCGACGCCGCACACGGCGGTCGCCAATCTGATGGCGCTGTGCTCGATCGGCGTGCCTACGGTGGTTGGAACGACCGGCTGGTACGGCGACATCGACCGGGTGCGCGCGTTCGTCGATCAGTGCGGCGTGGGCGTGGTTTACAGCCCGAATTACTCGATCGGCGTGAACGTTTTCCGCCGTGCCGTGGCCGAAACGGCCCGTCTGCTGGCCAGCCAGCCGGAATACGGCGCCTGGGCCTGGGAAGTGCATCACACGGCGAAGAAGGACGCGCCTTCGGGCACGCTGCTGCAATTGATCGAGGAAATGCAGCGGGCCGGATTTTCCCGGCGCATTGACGCCAGCTCAAATCGCGCCGGAGCCAATCCCGGCACGCACGAAATCGGATTCGACTCTCCCGCCGACACCATCACGCTGCGGCACACGGCGCGCAGCCGGGAAGGCTTCGCGCGCGGCGCGCTGAAGGCGGCGCAGTGGGTAATCGGCAAGCGCGGGCTGCACGAATTCGGAGATGTGATTTTTGCGGACGACGCGAAAGCAGGGCGCCGCGCCGCGGGTCTGGAAGAAAAAGAAAAGGTGAGGTAGCGCCATGTTTCGAGGATTTATCGGTTGCGGCACCGCGATGGTCACTCCGTTCCGGAAGGATTTGTCTCTGGACGAAGAGACTCTGCGGATTCTGGTCCGGCGGCAGATCCATGCGGGCATCAATTTCCTCGTGCCTTGCGGCACCACGGGCGAGAGCCCCACGCTGACGGCCGAAGAGCATCTGCGCGTCGTGGCCATCACCATCGAGGAAGCCAAGGGCAAGGTGCCGGTGCTGGCGGGAGCGGGCGGATACAACACGCACCACGTGATCGAAATGGCCCGCGAGATCGAGCGCCTGGGCGCGACCGGAATTCTTTCCGTCACTCCCTACTACAACAAGCCGACGCAGGAAGGGCTGTACCACCACTTCAAGGCCATTGCTGAATCGATTGCGCTGCCGATCATCGTGTACAACGTGCCGCCGCGCACCAACGTGAACATCGATCCGCCGACGCTGCGCCGCCTCGCCGAAATTCCGAACATCATCGGCGTGAAGGAAGCCTCCGGAAGCATTTCCCAAATCACGCAAGTGATCCAGCAGGTGCCCGAGGATTTTCTAGTGCTGTCCGGTGACGATGCGCTGACGCTGCCCGTCGCGGCCATGGGCGGAAAGGGAGTCATCTCCGTCGCATCGAATGTGATTCCCGCGGAAATGACGCAACTCGCCGGGCTCTGCGTCGCGGGCAAATTCGAAGAGGCTCGCCTGATGCAGCGCAAGTGGTTGCCGCTGCTCGAAGTGAACTTCATCGAGACCAACCCGACGCCCGTGAAAGCAGCCATGGCCGAAATGGGCTTGCTCGAACCCGTGTTCCGCTTGCCGCTGGTCCCGCCGCGCACGGAGAATCTTGCGAAGATCCGCTCGGTGCTCGAATCCCTCGCGATTCTGGAAAGGGCCCACGTTGCCAACCGCAGCTGAGCAGCTCGAAAAGCGAATCGAGGCGCTGTTTGATGCCAGGCCGGCGACGTACTCAGCCGACGACCGCGCGCTTTTCTCCGCGTTCAAGCAGGAGCTGAACGCAGGGCGCATCCGCTCGGCCGAACCGGATGCTTCGCAATCGACCGGATGGCGAACCAACGCCTGGGTGAAAAAGGGAATCCTGGTGGGCTTTCGCATGGGCTCCACGGTGGATATGTCCGTGGATTCGGCGAAGCAACCGTTTTTTGACAAAGACACTTATCCCGTGCGCGCTTTTTCGACCAGTGACGGTGTGCGCATCGTTCCCGGGGGCTCGAGCATTCGCGACGGCTGCTACATCGGACGCGACGTGGTGTGTATGCCTCCGATGTTCGTCAACGCCGGGGCTTATGTGGGTGACGGCACCATGGTCGATTCGCACGCGCTGGTCGGAAGCTGCGCCCAGATCGGCAAGAGTTGCCACATCTCGGCGGCCGCGCAGATTGGCGGCGTGCTGGAGCCGGTGGGCGCCCTTCCCGTGGTGATCGAAGATGAAGTTCTGGTGGGCGGTAATTGCGGAGTCTACGAAGGAACGATCGTGAAGCGCCGCGCCGTGCTGGGTACGGGAACGATTCTCAATCGCTCGACTCCCGTATATGACATCGTCCGCGGCAAGGTCTACGCGGCGACAGACACCGAGCCGCTGATCATTCCCGAAGAAGCCGTGGTGGTAGCGGGCTCGCGTTCCATCGGGCGCGGAGTGGGGATGGACTGGGGCATTTCTCTGTACACGCCGGTGATCGTCAAGTATCGCGACTCCAAGACCGATGCCAAAATCCAGCTGGAAGATCTGCTGCGGTAGTGCGGTCAAGTAGGACAGGCTTCAGCCGGTCTGCTTTTGATTCGTGGCGAGCGCAGATCTCAATCAGAGAGGCTGAAGCCCGTCCTACGGTTGCAGCTTAGGTAAATCTCTGACCGCACTCGGGGATGAACAAAGTCCCCGGTAATTCCAAAACGCCGCCGCGCTCTCCGATCGCCAATGTTTATAAGGGTAATTGGCCATTTTGGCGGCCAGGAAATCACCTCGGCCAGCGGCGCAAGTATATCCAGTATTTTGCCCCGGCTCTCTAAGGGAAATACTAGGGGGCAAGCCCGGTAAACTCTGATATAGTTGTCTGGTTTTATATGGGAGTTGGGGGATTTCTTCACCTCCCGGGGCGTTGGGTATGCAACCCCTCGTGACTTCATCCGGTCCTCACCATCGCCATGATGCGATCTGACTCCGGCCAGTGACGCCGCGCGCTCTGCAGATTCCCACTCTTGGAAAGCGAGACGATTATGAAGAATGTGTTTGTGGGGAACATGAGTTTTCAGACCACGGAATCGGAGTTGCGCGCCCTTTTCGAACCCTTTGGCCAGGTTACTCGTGTGCACATTGCGATGGACAGGGAAACGGGACGAGCACGCGGATTCGCGTTCGTCGAAATGCCCAACGATGCCGAAGCCGCCAAGGCCATGCAAGGTTTGGATGGCAAGGAAGTCGGCGGCCGGGCATTGAAGGTGAATGAAGCGCGTCCGAAAGCCGCGGGCGGCGGCGGTGGGCCGCGCGGCGGAAGCGGAGGAGCGGCGGCGGTGGCGGTTTTGATCGCGACAGGGATCGCGATCGCAATCGCGGCGGTGGCAGCGGCGGTCGCGGCGGAAATTCCCGCTCGGGCGGCCGGTTCTCAACCGAGGATTATCGCGACAGTCCCCGACAACCGCGCGAACCTCGCTGGTAACTCGCAGCACGCACCAACACAGTCCTGGGCCGTCCACACGCGCTTCCACACAAGGAGATTAGTATGGCTACGTCGAAATCCACGTTTCAAAAACGTCAAAAAGAGATGAAAAGACAGGAAAAGCAGCGCGCCAAGGCCGAACGCCGCGCGCAGAAGAAGCTGACCGGCCGGCAAGACGCCGATTTTCCGATGGAACCCCTCACTGGACCGATCATCGACCCCGAACTCGCCTTTACCGATACGGACGACGAAGTTTAGACCGCATCCTCAGAAATGGCTGGATTCCGTGCCCGCTGCGCCGGCATCGCCCGAACCTGAAGTGATTTTTCCCCACGCCGTTCGTTTCCAGTTTGCTGTGGCCTTGTAGCCCACTCCCCACGTGGGCAGGGGCATCAGCAGCCGCGCCGACAAGCCGTTCAGGTAAGGCTCATACATCTCGCGCAGTTCGTGGAGCTTTTTGTCGCCCGCTTCGCCGCACTTGGTGGATGCGCGGCACTCCGCCAACAAATTGCGGACCTGCACCGCGTCCTTCTGCGGCAGCCGGTCCTCCGCGGGCCGCAGCGGCTTTACGCGCAGGACCTCCGCCAAATCCAGTACGGCATGGCGCGCGATGGCAAACGTGAGTTGCGATTGCCACTTCGCCGTGCCCTCGCCGTAAGCGATCAGCAGCGCCGACACATCCAGCACGGCTGTGAAGGCGGCCAGCCAGGATTGATTGTCATGCTGCGAGCGGAAATAGCAGAGCACTGGGTAGGATAGATGACTTTCCATCAGTTGCGCGGCCCAGATTTCCCAATCGCGTAGATACGGAGCCAAAACTTCATTGTCTGAAAACTGGGCATGCCTGCGTAGCAGCTCCGCCGCGGTTGGAGGTGAGCCGGCCCGCGCATCGAGCAGCGAAATATTCAATTCCCGCTGGGAAAATGCGCCATAGAGAGTCGGCAGGTAGGAAATCATCAAGCCCAGAAACCCGAATCCCGTGCCGCCTTCGGTGACGGTGATGATCTTGGCCAGGGCCGTTCGCGGCGTTACATCGCCCAGGCCCAGCGTGAAGAATGTAGTGCCGCTCAGATAGAAATCCGTGCGGAACCGAGGCACAACGCCCGGTTCACTGATGCCTGACCCTGCGGCCCATTGCAGCATGGCGAACCCCAGAACCAACAGGAACGCCCAGGTCGCGAAGAGCGCGAGCAGCGACAGCGGCCCGTAATAGCTGAGGTGCGCCTCACGCAGGGTTTTGTTGCGGAACAGGCGATTCACCGCAGCCCAGAACTTCCATGTGGTCTGATAGAAAATACGGACCAGGCGATAAGGACGCGTGACGCGCCGGGGAAGAATGATCGTCTCAAACGCTTCCCACAACGTGCCCAGCAGAATCATGACGCCGGCAATGGCGATCAGCAGTTTCATGCGCGCCCTCGAGGCTCACAACACAATATCAGGAGTTGGCCGCGAGCAGAAATTCCTGCAGGTCGGCAAAGCGGTTGGGAAACGGGATGGATTTCTTGGGGCGGTCCAGAAACGCGGCGAGCCGTTCCGGCATTTCGGGCCGGACTCCCGTGGCGCGCGCGACTGTGTCGGCAAACTTGGCGGGGTGCGCGGTAGCCAGCACGATGCCCTGGGTGACCGGAGGATTCTGCTTGGCGTAGCACCCCCAGCCGAGGACGCCGACGGCGGCGTGAGGATCGAGCAGGTAGCCGTGGCGCTGCTCGACGTCATGCATGACGCGCAAAGTTTCTTCGTCGCTGAAACTGCATCCCATGATGTCGCGGCGGATGGCCTGCAGGTCGTTGTCGTACAGGTCCACGATGCGCGCGAAATTACTGGGATTTCCCACGTCCATGGCGTTGGAAATCGTGTGGCGGGAGGCGCGCGGAATCAGTTTGCCGCTGCGCAGGAATTCCGGTACCACGTCGTTGGTGTTGGTGGCGGCGATAAATTGCCCGACGTTCAAGCCGAGTCGTTTGGCCAGCAGCCCTCCGGTCAGATTGCCGAAGTTGCCGCTGGGCACGGAAAACACGGGCGGAGCATCGGTCGCGCCGAGTTGCGCAACGGCCGCGAAATAATAAAAACTCTGTGGAATTAGCCGCGCAATGTTGATCGAATTGGCCGAGGTCAGCGTGATGCGCCCGGTCACGTCGGGATCGACCAGAGCCTGCTTGGCGAGCCGCTGGCAGTCGTCAAAAGATCCTGAGACTTCGAGCGCAGTAATGTTCTGCCCGAGCGTGGTGAGCTGCTTTTCCTGCGCCGCGCTGACGCGTCCGGCGGGATAAAGGATGATCACGCGAATGCCGGGCACGCCGAGAAATGCCTGCGCCACCGCGCTTCCTGTGTCTCCCGAAGTGGCCACGATCACGGTCAGTTCATGGCCCGTTTCGGCCACGAAAAATCCCATTAGCCGGGCCATGAATCGCGCCCCGAAATCCTTAAAGGCCAGCGTCGGGCCATGGAAAAGCTCGAGAATGTGCAGGCGCTCGCTGAGCGGCACGAGCGGCACCGGGAAATCGAATGCTTCGGCGATGATCCCCCGCAGGGTGGCTGCGGGAATTTCGTCTCCCACGAACAGACCGGCGACTTCCTGGGCGATTTCCTGAAAGCTGAGCGACGCCAGCTGCTCCAAAAATTTCGCGCGCAGGTGCGGCATCGCCACGGGCAGGTAGAGCCCGCCATCCGGCGCCGAGCCGCAAAGTACGGCATCGCGCAGGGACACTTCCGGGCTGCGGTGGAGTGTGCTTCGGTATTTCATCGCGCGGAGCGGGCCTGCCCTTCCAGAAGTTCCAGAAAACCGCGGGCATCGGGCCGGGAGGTGCGCAGGATTTCCAAGGGGAGCACGTGATGCGCGTAGCGTTCGTACATTTTTTTTCGATGTGCGATCAATTGCGGGTAGCAGCGCGCCACCGTTTCCCCGGCGGATTCCCCGGCGCGCGGCACAAACTGGTCGCCCCACAGCACGGGCTTCGGGTCTGACAGGTACCGGGAAATTAAAAGCGCCTCTTCAGCGGGAGCGGCCTGCAGATACGCTACGGTCGTCAGGCTCTGCATGCGCCGGCAAATGTCCTCTCCGGTGTAGATGACGCTGCCGGTGGTGTCCAGGACGGTGCCGTCCGAATCCGAAGCTTGAATTTCATTCAACGCTTCATCCATCGATTGCACTTCGCACTCCAGATATTTTTTCGCGCGCTCGCGATAGTCCGCTTGATCCGGCCAGCCCATCCATGCCGCCAGCCCGTTGACGCCGCGATAGCCTCCGGCGGCTAATTCCGGCGCGAGTTTCGCTTCGATCCGGCCATCAATGCTGATGACGCCGAAACCGGCGCCCGCCAGCAGTTGCGCCCAGTGCGATTTTCCGGCGCCGGACATTCCGATAAGAGAAAGCTTGAGCACAGGCCCCCGGGCAAACTACGTCGCGGTCAGACTCTGCCATCACAGAGGAGAGGCATTTTCAACCTGGAGACAGATTACAAAGGATAGCGTCCCGCCGTAGTCCTCGCAAGCCCCGGAGATCGGAGTTGTGCCGCGGCGGGAAGCGCCGCGCGGCGCGCCGAAAGTCACGCACTGGCGCTAGGTTTCTTGCGACACCAGTTCCATTGATTGCTGAATCACGTCATAAACGAAATTCAATTGCTCCGGCGTGATCACGTACGGCGGCAGAATGTACACCACGTTACCCAGCGGCCGCAGGAGCACCCCGCGGTCCAGATAGAACCGGTAAAGCTTCGGACGCAACGAGGACAGATATCCGCCGTCCGGAACTTTCAGCTCGATGGCCGCGACGGTTCCGATGCGCCGCACATCGAAGACGCACGGATGCTCGGAGAACGACGGCAGGCGCGTCGCATGCACCTGCTCGATGGCGGCGATGCGCTCGAAGACCGGCTCATTTTCGAAAATCTGCAGGGACGCATTGGCGGCGGCGCACGCAATTGGATTGGCAGTGTAGGAATGTCCGTGGAAGAACGCCCGCGTGCGCTCGACGCCAATAAATGCCTCGTGAATTTGATTGGTGGCAAACGTGGCCGCCAGCGGCAGAAATCCGCCCGTCAATCCTTTCGCCACGCACATCAGGTCAGGAACGACGCCGGCGCGTTCGCAGGCAAACATGCGGCCGGTACGGCCAAATCCGGTCAATACTTCGTCCGCGATCAGCAGCACATTGTGCGCGGAGGTCAGTCGGCGAACCCCGGCCAGGAATTCCTCGGGGTGAACGATCATGCCTCCAGCGCCCTGCAGCAGTGGTTCGACGATGACTGCCGCGATCTCGTGGCCCTGCTCGGAAAGCAGCTGCTCCAGTTTGTTCAGACAATCTATTTTGCAGGTCGCGCGCGTCAGGCCGACTGGGCAGTGCGCGCAAAAAGCCGCGTGGGTGCGCAATACCGGAATGCGCCAGGAATCGAACGCCGCGGTGAACGGAGAATCGTCGCTCACGGACATCGCGCCGGCGGTGTCTCCGTGATACGCGTTTTCCAGCGCCACAATGCGGCGCTTCTCCGGGCGTCCGCAGTTGTTCCAATATTGCAGCGCGAGCTTCAGCGCCACTTCAACAGCCGTTGAACCATCATCCGAAAAAAACACGTGGCGCAGCGGCGCGGGCATCACTTTTGCCAGCCGCGCGGAAAGCTCTTCGGCGGGCTCGTGCGAAAATCCCGCGAACAGCACATGCTCCAGCCGCGCGGCTTGCTCGGCGACCGCCTTCGCGATCGCGGGATGCGAATGTCCGTGCAGATTCACCCACCACGATGAAATCGCGTCCAGAATCTGCCGGCCATCCTGTGTTTCGATAAATACTCCGCGCCCGCCGCGCACCAACAGCGGCGCAGGGTCCACGCCGTACTGCGTGAAGGGATGCCACAGGTGAAGTCCGGGCGCGCTCATGATTTATTCGAACGCTCGATGATCGAAATGTTTTTCATAAACCTTAAGCAAACTAGCGTGGTTGATTTCCTGGAGCATGGGGATGCGGCCAATCACGGGAACCTGGCCGTAGTGTTCGATGGCGCGGCGATTCTCGATATTTTCTTCGCCAATCAGCGCCACGCCGCAGATCGGCAGTCGTGCTTGCCGTAGCGCGCCCAGCGTGAGCAGCGTGTGATTGATCGTGCCCAGCGATGTGCGAGCCGCGACGATTACCGGGAATCCGATTTGCCGGATAAGGTCGGACGTCATGTCGCGCTCGTTCAGCGGCACCAGGGCGCCGCCAGCGCCTTCCACGACCCATCTGGGGCCAGTCGGCGCCTCAGGAAAGGCAAAATTATCCAACGCAATTCGAACGCCGGCCTCGCGCGATGCGAGGTGCGGGGAGACGGGCGGTTCGAATCGATAACGTTCGGGCGGCAACCGCTCTTCTTCCGCTTCTGTCCAGCGCCGGACCGAGTCGCGATCCGTGCCCTCGATCGTGCCGGTCTGCACCGGCTTCCAGTAGATCGCGCGCAAGGCCGCAACCAGCAGTGCGGACAGAACCGTCTTACCCACGTTGGTATCGGTTCCGGTGACAAAATATCCGGTCATTGGGAAGCGGAAACAGCGCGTTGCGCGGAATATTCGGTGCGGGCCTGGACCATCGCCGCGACCACCGCGGCCAGATTTTCCTGAGTATGTTTGGCGGTCAGCGTCAAGCGCAGTCGTGCTGATCCCGCCGGAACCGTGGGCGGGCGGATGGCGCGCACTCCCAAGCCTCTGGTCCCGAGTTGCTCCGCGAAAAACACTGCGGCTTCATTCAATCCAAGAATGACCGGAATAATTTGCGACTCGGTTCCACTGATATAAAACCCGTTGCTGCGCAGTTCGCGCCGCAGGCAGGCGCTCAATTCCGCGAGGCGCGTGCGTTCGGCGTCGGCCCCCGCCGCAAGCCGCATCGAAGCCGCCACTTGCGATGCGAAATACGGCGGCAGAGCCGTGCTGAAAATAAACGTGCGCGCCCGGTTGATCAGAAATCGCCGCAGGTTTTCCGAACCGCACACGAACGCGCCCGCGGACCCCAGTGCCTTGCCGCAAGTGTGCACGGTTGCCAGCACGCGCTCGGACAGTCCGGCCTGCGCCACGAGTCCGCGGCCCTGCGGTCCGCGCACTCCAATGGCGTGCGCTTCGTCAACGATCAATTCGGCGCCGTAGAGATCGGCGAGCGTGGCCAGATCGGATAGCGGCGCGAGGTCGCCCTGCATGCTGAAAAGGCTTTCGACCACGATCACGCGGGCGCCGGGCAAGCCTTCGGTGCGCCGCAGTTCATCTTCCAGAAAATTCAGATCGAGATGCGGAAAAATGACGCGCTGGCACTTGGCCAGGCGAATTCCGTCGATCAAGCTGGCATGATTGGCGCCGTCCGAGAAAACAATGTCCTCAGCCTGCAGGATGGCAGTCAGCAGGCCCGTGTTCGCCGCGTAACCCGATGTGAAGTAAAGCGCGGCCTCCGTGCCCACCCAGCGAGCGAAGTCATGTTCGAGGAGGTTCCATGCCTCGTCGTGTCCGGAAAGCAACCGGGAACCCGTGGACCCGAGCCGCGCGGCGGAGCGTACACTTCGCAGAAGTGCGCGCTTCACTTCTGGATTCGAAGCGAGGCCCAGATAGTCATTCGAACTGAAATCAACGCCGTTCGCGGTTTCCAGGTGGCGCAGTTGTGCGCGGGATTCCAGATCGGAAAGCTCCGCGAGGATGCGTCGTTGAATATCCACGAAGATATCGCTATCGCAGTGGCAGCGGCTCGAGTCCCAGAGAGTGCAGCATGGCCAGATCATCACTCGGCTCGGGGTTCGGAGTCGTGAGCAATTTTTCGCCGATGAACAGGGAATTGGCGCCGGCGACGAAACAGAGCGCGACCGCTTCGCGTGAAAGCGCTTTTCGCCCCGCGCTCAGCCGCACCATTGACGCCGGCATCAGGATTCGCGCGGTGGCAATCGTGCGCACAAATACCAGAGGGTCAAGGGCATCCAGTTTTTCCAGCGGCGTTCCGCTGACGCGCACCAGAGCATTGATCGGAACGCTTTCGGGATGCGGGGTCAGCGTGGAAAGCTGCTGCAAGAGTCCGATGCGGTCGCCCTCGGATTCGCCGAGGCCGATGATTCCACCGCAGCAGACCGTCACGCCGGCCTTGCGCACGGAGGCCAGAGTGCGCAGCCGGTCGTCATAATTGCGCGTAGTGATGATCTGTCCGTAGAATTCTGGAGAAGTATCGAGGTTGTGGTTGTATGCCGTCAGTCCGGCTTCCGCCAGGCGCTCGGCCTGGGAATCATCCAACATTCCCAGCGAGCAGCACACTTCCATGCCCAGCTTGGAAACCCGCCGCACCATCGAAAGAATATTTTCGAAGTCCTCGCCGTCCTGCACCTGCCGCCACGCCGCGCCCATGCAGAAGCGGGTTGCGCCTTCGCCGCGGGCTCGCTCCGCAAACTCCACAACCTGGTCCACGGGAAGCAGGCCGCCGCGAGACACCTCGGTCGTGTAGTGAGCGCTCTGCGGGCAATAGCTGCAATCTTCCGGGCATCCGCCGGTTTTCACCGACAGCAACTGGCAGAACTGCACACGTTTGGGATCGTGAAACGCCCGGTGTGCCTGCTGCGCGGAAAAGAGCAGATCCGGCAGCGGCTGGCGATAGACGGCGCGAATTTCATCGCGCGTCCAGTCGTGGCGCAACGCGATTGGGGCTGCCGAGCTGGCTGCTTTATTTTGTGGCAAGGGCACTCCTTCACGGCGTCAGCCGCCACTCCCGTTCCCGCGCGGCGCCCCGCGCACCAGGCGCGAGTTACGCGCGCCACAGCGCCGCCGGGAAAAACATTCTAGCGCACATTTGCTGAGAATATCGACCTTCAGCGGCTGATCGAGGTCTTGAACGGATGCGATAGAAATTGCAGTGGATAACGGGAACAGCTTCGCATCGAAGCGGGCAATAGCACGCCAAAGATTCAGCGGAACTATGCGATTGCCGCGGCGGTTTGCGTGGGGTTGAATTCGTTCTACTGCATGGCCTGTTCGGTGCGGTTGGTTTTTCTAGAACCCGGAGCAGTTCCCGCCGGCGAGCTTTCGCTGGCGGTCGGATTTTTTTTGTGGCAGGAAACGGCCCACCAGCGGCTCTCGAACTGCGGCAGTTCGCACATTTTTGTGCAATGTTTCGCGCCGCTTTCATAGCTGCAGTGGCAATAGCAAAGCGGTGCCGCGGGATCGGGAGCGAGCACGAGGGGTTGGTTAGCAAGCGCGGCGGCCGATACGAGTCCCAACAAGACGGCCATTCGAACTACGTGCCGCACTCCACGCGTGCCGGATTTCATTCATTGATTCTGGGACGCGCGCCTGGAAAAACCGATAGCTCATGAGGACGAAAATCAGTGGTATCGGCGGCTCATGCGTACTGGTACCGGGTGAGGAAAATGACGAAGGGTGTGCACCGGATCACCGAAACACGCCGCTTAACGACTCAAAAGCAGCGCCATTCTGACCGTAGCGGAGAATCGCTGTTTGCTTCCTTGCTAGGACTTCGATCGAAGAGAGATTCTTCGCTTCGCTCAGAATGACAACGAGACGTGCTTCAGCTCATCCTGTAACGGCCGCGGAGTCGCGCTGTGCAAGAAGATTGAGATGTGCCACTCGATGAATTCCGCAGAGCTACGTCGTTGAACCCTCACCGTCGGCAATATCCGCCAATTCCAGCCGCAGGTTGCCGGGATTACTGGCATAGCTGAGGCCGACATTCATATCGATGGTTCCGGCGCGAATCAGGCGCTCCAGCTCATTGTCGAAATTCTGCATGCCTTCGTTTGAGCCATCGCGCATGGCGTCGAGAAGCGACTTGCCATCGGATTCCCCCTTTTCCACGTATTCGCGGGTGCGCATGGTCGATTTCAGGATTTCGATGGCAGCCACTCGTCCCGAGCCGTCCTTTTTCGGAATCAGGCGCTGCGAAACGATAAAGCGAAACGCTTTCGCCAGGCGGGCGCGAATCGCCTGCTGATCGGCCAGAGGAAATACGCCGATGACGCGCTCGATGGTTTTGGAGGCATCCACGGTGTGCAGCGTCGAAAAAACCAGATGGCCGGTTTCGGCGGCTTCCATTCCGATCTCGATAGTTTCCTTGTCGCGCATCTCGCCTACCAGGATTACCTTGGGCGCCTGGCGGAGAGCGGCGCGCAGAGCAAGGGCGAAACTCGGCGTATCGCTGTGCAGCTCGCGCTGGTGAATCGTCGATTTCTTGTGCATGTGCAGGAACTCAATGGGATCTTCAATCGTCAGGATGTGATACGCCTTATCCTCGTTAATCTTGTTCAGGATCGCGGCCAGCGTAGACGATTTTCCCGATCCGGTAGGCCCGGTCACCAGCACGATTCCATTCCGCAATTCCGCGATCTCGCCGAGCTGGGGCGGCAAATTGAGCGCCGCAAAGTCGGGGATAGTCTGAGGAATTACCCTCATGACGATCGCATATGTGCTGCGCTGCCTGAAAATATTCACCCGAAATCGCGCCAGTCCTGGCAGGCTGTAGGAAAGATCGGTGGAACCTTCGGAGTCAAGCTTGTTTCTGACCAGTTCATTTTTACCCATCAGGTCGAACGCAATGCGGCGCGTGGCGTCCGGCGTCAGTTTGCCCACCCCGGCGATGTTGAGCTCTTTAAGCTGCCCATTCAATTCCACCTGCGGCGCTCGGCTGGGAGAAAAGATCAGATCGCTCACCTGCTTGGAAACCTGCAGCATGGTGGCCACAATCGATGCCGTTGAAACAACCGCAGCGGGCGCGGCGTCAGAGGGTGAATGCTGGCTCCCGGCGGATGGAGAGGGGGGAGCGGTAGTCGTGGTCACGGGTGTCTCCGGTGAGAGGGTTCGGTTCTAAATCCTTTATATATAATAAATTACCCTCGAGCAGCGTCTGGGTTAGCGGTGGTTCCTTTTGTGCCTCGGCCGGGAAAAATAACGCAGTTCCTGTTCGATGGCGCGAGCCGACTCGGTCTCAAGTCCCACGAATTCAACTCCTATCCCGATACCAGGGAGGCAATAGCGTACTTCGCCACGAGTCTGGACTTTGAGGTTCGACTTGGTCAAGCGAAATCGCACGTTTACCACCGCTCCTTCGGGGAAATGTGTCGAAGTGTTTACGAAAATGCCGTGGGAACTGAGGTCTGGAGGGCGAATTTCGATTTCGTCGGTATCGCCCTCATACGATAGGTGGAGCTCGGAAATGGGCTGGAAGCGGGGTTCTCGCCGGGCTGGAGCAGCGGGCACGGCCTTAGTTTCGCGCTTTTTCATGAGAGTACTCCGTCATGGATGGCGAGCCCGGGTGAAAGGGCGGCGTCCGACGGAGCCAGACTGCGCGGGGTGCCGCAGTACGGACAAAACCGGTACGCAGGCGCTAAGTCGTGTCCGCAGCGGTCGCAGCCGGCAGACACTGAGGCTTCCATCGGAACGACGCGCTGAATCTCAGCCAGGGTCGTGACACCGGATTGCAATTTTTCCAGGGCGTCTTCCTGCATGCGGCGCATTCCGGCCGCCCGTGCCACCGCTCGTAGAAGCTCCGGCTGGTATTCGCTGCGGAGCAGAGCGCGAATCGAATCGTCGATCCACAGCAATTCGTAAATGCCAAGGCGCCCTTTGTAGCCGGTGTGGTCGCACAAATCGCAGCCCTTTGCGCTGGCGATCCGCGCCGGGGGCCTCAGCCAACCAGCCGTCGCCAGGCGCTCGGCAAGATGGGGAGTGACGTCCTGCATCACGCGGCAGGAGCAAAGCTTCCGCAACAGGCGCTGCGCCAGAATTCCGGAGACGGATGAGGCGATCAGGTAGTCGGGTATTCCCAGATCGAGCAGCCGCGCGACGGCCGCGACGCTGTCGTTCGTGTGCAGCGTGGACAGCACCATGTGGCCCGTTTGCGCCGCTTTCATGGCGATCTCGGCGGTTTCCAGATCCCGGATTTCGCCGACCATAATTACGTTGGGATCCTGCCGCAGAATCGAGCGCAGGCAGCTTGCGAACGTCAGGCCGGCCCGCGAATTCACGTGAACCTGATTGACGCCGGGAAGCGCATACTCGACGGGGTCCTCCACCGTAACGATATTCACCGCCGGTTTACGCAGCATATTCAAAATGGAATACAGCGTCGTGCTTTTCCCCGAACCGGTCGGCCCGGTGACCAGCAGCATGCCCTGTGGCGCGCTGATCAGCTCGGACAATCGCTGCTCGATGAGCTTCGGAAATCCGGACTCGGCGAAATTCAGGATCGGCGCCGACGACTCCAGCAGCCGCATGACGACTTTTTCTCCATATTGCGTGGGCAGCGTCGACACCCGCATATCCACCTTGCGTTGTCCGACGGCCACCATGAAGCGTCCATCCTGCGGTGAGCGCCGCTCGGCGATGTCCATGTCGGAAAGGATTTTGATTCGTGAAACCAGCGAGTTCTGCAGAGTCCGGGGAACGCTTTCCAGTTCGCGCAGCACTCCATCCACGCGAATACGGACGACGGTGGCGTCCGCCTGCGGCTCCACGTGAATGTCGCTGGCCTGCTTCTGCATGGCCTTTTGAATGATTTCCGACACGATCCGCACCGCGGGAGTTCTTTTTTGATGTGACTTCCGCCTGAATTTCCTGGATGGCCTCGCGGTTGGACTGGCGAGTGCTGGTGGAGATGAATTCCATTTCGGACTCAAGGTTCGGCGGCGGTCACCGCGGGCGACGCGCGGGCTGGGCGACGGCGTGGCGGGGTGCTCGTAGTTTTGCACGATGCCCGCTTGAATTTCGGAGCGAAACCCAAATCGCGGGGCGACATCTTTGCCGGTCGTAAATCGCAATTCATCGATGGTGGCTACGTTTTGCGGCTCGGCCATCACCACTACCAGGCGTGACTGCTCCATGCGAACGGGCAGGACATCCAAACGGACCGCCATGGGCTTGGGCACGATTTGCAGGACAGCTGGGTCGCACTGGACTAAGGAGCAGTCCAGGTACGGAACGCGGGAAACTTCTTCCAGAGCCTTGACCAAGGAGGGTTTGTCCACCAGGCCGCGCTCCAGGATGAGCTCGCCGAGGCGAACCATTTTTCCTTCCTGCTCTTTAAATAGCTTTTGAAGGTTCGCTTCGGAGATTTGTCCTCGGGACTGCAGGATTTCTCCAAGCTTCTTGCGCTTCATGGCGGGCTCCTCCCGGAGAGAGAGGCACGCGAAGTTCCAATGTTTTCCGTTTTGGGTCCGCAACTCGAATGAAATCAACGGCCGGAAGTGCAGGCTTAGAGGCAGTGCGGCCGCTTGTTTCAGAACGGGAGCGCAGGGCGTTTTTTGCGCAGATATGGAACAGAACTCGAGCTCCAAACTTCAAACAGGAGTCGTGCGGTAAATGGAGTTGAATTATCGTTGTGTTATTGAGTCATTGAAGATGACCGCTGCGAAGTCTCAGGCGAGTAAAAGGGAGGGGAAGACTGGCGAGGAACGAGGAGTATTCGGGACAATTCCCGAGGCGGGAGAGCACCCTCCCAAATTAGGATCGAGAACCGTGCGCGGAAATCGGTTTCATCGAGGGCAATCGAAAGAGGCTAACGAAAAATAAGGAATTATCGCGTAGGGCTTCCTCCCTTGATTTGGCAACCTGCATTGCAATATCAGTAAATCGTGGACGCATTCCGATAAACGACTTACACAAGTCTGCGAGCGAGGGGGAAGGGGCTTGCTCAAGGACAAGTGCTGGTCGTTCCCACCTGCCTCTGAGAGGGAAGCTAGGATGGATGACCCCACGCACCGGTCAAAAAAAGACCGGTAAACGGACTGCGTCTTAGGGGGCTCTTGTTCCCAAGCAAGGGCCCCCATTTTTTTGAACGCTCACGCCTTTTAGCCCGCCGGATTTCCTCGCTTTGCTCGGAATGGCATATCGCACGAGGCTCTTCCGCAACCTGTTCAGCCTATTTGCTCGATTTGGCGCCGGACCGGATCTAAACCAGACAGCCTGGAGCCTGTCCTACCGGATTTGTGCCCTTACTTATGAACTGGAGCATGCCGGAACTGTCTTCGATTTGGGTATTTTGGTACGAGCAACGGCCACGGAAAGACGATTGACTCACAACTACAAATTGAGGACTTTTTGCGGGTTGCCTACGTCTGCGATACGGTGCCGACCGGGGCGACGCGCCGTAGAACCGCGATCTTGGACTGCCGCAGGACGTGTTCTACTTCCGACTCTTTCAAGCGTGACGCGTCATATTCAAACGACAGGCGATTGTTTTTCTCGTCGACGCGGAAGCGCCGCAGCCCGTACGTGTTGGCAAAACCGCCGAGCGCCTGCAATTGTTCCGTCTGCAGGGGAGACTGCAATTCGTAGGTAATTTCCATGAGCGTCATACATAAATTATAGCAGCAACTTCAGCCACGCGGCCGCGATTTGCATTTTCTGTGGCGGGAAGCCGACTTTCCGGCCGCGACCATTCCAGCTGGATCGCGGCGATCCTGTTTGCCGCGGCGGCCTCGAAGTTCCTGTTGGGGCGCCGCAAGGCGAACCGCCGGGATCACGCCTCAGCGCAATTCCCGCACGAATAGCGCGCAATTTGACATAGGGGAAGGGGGTATAGTAGAAACGAGAAGGCGATGGGATGGCCAGCGGAGTTGCCATGACAAGGAAAAACATGGAAATGGTTCGGCCTGCAGCGGCCTGCGGTTGCGGCGCTCAGGATAATAGCCGCAAGGCCGTGGCCGTTGATCCTGAGATCAAAGCGTCCAACATGAAGAGGCTGCGCAGGATTGAGGGACAAGTGCGCGGTTTGCAGCGCCTGGTCAGCGAGGAACGCTACTGCGCCGATATCCTGGTGCAGATTTCCTCGGTGCAGGAGGCGCTGCGTTCCGTGGGACGGGCGCTGATGAAGAATCATTTGCGGCATTGCGCCGCGGAAGCGATTCGCGATTCGGCGCCGGGCCGAGCGGAAGCGATGTACGAGGAATTGCTGGGTCTGATGGAGCTTCAATCGCGATGAACGGGCGCTGGGAGCGGAAAGGCCGCCGATTACAAGTCTCCCCGTCCCGAAGGCGCTTCAGGGGCGAAAGCCCGTATTTTTCAGGGCTCTGAATGTCGCGGCTGGACAGGCTGCGGAAAAAGTCTCTCGTTTTGTCATTCTGAGCGAAGCGAAGAATCCCTCTTCGATCTAAGTGTGAGCAAAAAAGAACAAAGAGAGATTCTTCGCTTCGCTCAGAATAACAAATTTTTGAGTTTTTCTGCGGCCTGTGAAGCCGCGACCCACAAAGCCAAATTGTGAACTCAATCGATGAGACGAGATGTAGTCGCCGCTTGCAGGTTGGAGTTGCAGGGGCGGAATGAGGAATGATGAATTCGAACGATAAGCCTGCCGAAAGTAATGAAAAGGATCCCGTTTGCGGGATGTCGGTGGACCCTGCGCGGGCGAAAGCGAGTTCCGAACACGGCGGGAAAATCTACTATTTTTGCTGCGCGGGCTGCAAAGAGAAATTCAGCGCCGACCCGGCAAAATATTTTGCTGCGAGGAGTCCGGCCGGAATCTCCGCGTCTCCCGCGTCTCCCGTGCAAATCGCTAGCGCCGGCGGAGCGCAACAGGCTTTCATTCCGGAGCGAATGGAATCGCACAGTACGGCTGCCGGGGTTCTGGAAAAAGACCCCGTCTGCGGAATGACGGTGGATCCTGCGCGCGCAAAGTGGTCGTACGAGCACGCGGGGAAGACGTATTACTTCTGCTGTAACGGCTGCAAGGAAAAATTCAGCGCGGATCCGACGAAATATCTGGCTGCAAAAAAACTAGTGGGAATCGCGCCCGCCTCCGCCGGTCCGATCCAGATCGCGCCGGTGGGAACGCATGCATCTCCGCTATTGGCGGGGCATTCGCCTGCGACGGCCCAGCCAATCACAGGCGCTGCTCTGAAAACGGATTCCAACGAATATACCTGCCCGATGGATCCCGAAGTTCGCCAGCAGGGCCCTGGCGACTGTCCAAAGTGCGGCATGGCGCTAGAGCCGACGGTAGCGGCACTACCTCTTACCAAAACTCAATACACCTGCCCGATGCATCCCGAAATTGTGCGGGACGTGCCGGGATCGTGTCCCATTTGCGGCATGGCGCTTGAACCAACGACGGTCACGGTGGAGGAAGAAGACAATCCGGAACTCGTGAGCATGACGCGCCGGTTCTGGGTGTGCGTGGCTCTAACAGTTCCGCTGCTAATCGTGGCCATGGCGGATATGCTCCCCGGCGTTCATGCGCTGATGTATATCGCGACGCCGCGGGTTTGGCAGTGGATCGAACTTATTTTGGCGACGCCGGTAGTGCTGTGGGGCGGGGCTCCATTTTTCGTGCGAGGCTGGCGCTCGTTGATCACTCGCAATTTGAATATGTTCACGCTGATCGGCCTGGGTACCGGAGTTGCTTACGCGTTCAGTGTCGTGGGGCTTCTTGTTCCCGAAGCGTTTCCGGCGTCGTTTCGCGGAATGCATGGCGAAGTTGACGTGTATTTTGAAGCGGCCGCTGCGATCACCACCCTGGTGCTACTTGGCCAGGTGATGGAATTGCGCGCGCGGAGCAAGACCGGCGCGGCCATCAAGGCGCTTCTGGGGTTGGCTCCGAAAACGGCGCGGCGGATTGCCGAAGACGGAACGGAATCCGACGTGCCGCTGGATGCCGTCAAGGCGGGTGGCCGGTTGCGTGTGCGTCCCGGCGAAAAAATACCTGTGGACGGCGTGGTATTGGAAGGTGCGAGCAGCGTGGATGAATCCATGATCAGCGGCGAGGCCATTCCCGTCGAAAAGGCCGCAGGAGCGCGTCTGACGGGCGCGACGGTGAACGGAACTGGAACACTGGTGATGCGCGCGGAACGCGTGGGTGCTGACGCTCTGCTGGCCCAGATCGTGCGAATGGTGGGCGACGCGCAGCGCAGCCGCGCGCCAATTCAGAAGTTGGCCGACGCCGTGGCCGGCTATTTCGTTCCGATCGTGGTGGGAATTTCGCTGCTGACGTTCGCGATCTGGGCGCTGTGGGGGCCCGAGCCGCGCATGGCGCATGCGCTGGTGAACACGGTCGCGGTGCTGATCATTGCCTGCCCATGTGCTTTGGGTCTGGCCACACCGATGTCGATCATGGTCGCGATGGGGCGAGGTGCGTCGCTCGGGGTGCTGTTCAAAAATGCCGAGGCCGTAGAATCGCTGCGCAAGGTGGACACACTCGTCATGGACAAAACCGGCACGCTCACAGAGGGCAGGCCGAAGCTTTCTTCCGTGGTGACAGCGGGCATCCCCGGAAACTTTGAAGAATCGGAGTTGCTGCGCGTTGCGGCGATTCTTGAGCGCAGCAGCGAGCATCCGCTTGCTGCTGCCATCGTCCGCGGGGCGCAGGACCGGGGCATCGCGCTCGGCGGCGCAACGCTCGAAGCATTTCAATCGCTGACCGGCAAGGGAGTTCGCGGCCGCGTCGAGGGGCGCGACGTGGCGCTGGGAAATCAAAAGCTTCTGGAAGATTTTAAAATCGATGCGGGGCCGCTGGAAGCGAAAGCGGAAGCAATGCGCGCTGATGGGCAGACGGTAATGTTCGTCCTGGTCGACAGGAAGATTGGGGGGCTCATTGCGGTTGCCGATCCGATCAAGGACACCACGGCCGAGGCCATACGCCAGTTACATTCGGACGGCATTCGCATCGTGATGCTGACCGGCGACAGCCGCACTACCGCGGACGCCGTCGCCAGAAAATTGAAGATCGACGAGGTGATTCCGGAAGTTTTCCCTCAGGAAAAGGCCGCCGCCATAAAACGTTTGCAGGCCGAGGGGCGTTTCGTAGCCATGGCCGGAGACGGCATCAATGACGCTCCGGCGCTGGCGCAGGCGCAAGTGGGCATCGCCATGGGCACCGGGACAGACGTGGCAATGGAGAGCGCGGGAGTTACGCTGATCAAAGGCGATCTGCGAGGGATCGTGCGTGCTCGCGCGTTGAGCCGGGCGACGATGAGCAACATCAAGCAGAACCTGTTTTTTGCGTTTATTTACAATTCGGTGGGAGTGCCAATCGCCGCAGGAATTTTATATCCGTTTTTTGGTGTGCTGCTCAGCCCAATGATCGCCGCGACGGCGATGAGTTTCAGTTCGGTGTCGGTGATCACGAATGCGTTGCGGCTGCGGAAGGTAAGGCTCTGAATCGCGAGAGCGGTGAGTACATCTCCGACGGGTTGTGTCGTTTTGCTATCGTAGCGACGTGTGCGGCGATCTAGAGGCCCACAGAGGCGAACAGCCAGGAGCCGCGGTGCCACGCGGGCGCGGCCTCGGCGAGCTTTGTATCCTTCGACCGTTATTAAACATCAGATCCATCTAGCGCAGCAATTCTCGGACAGACGTCATTGCAGGTCGGGAGAGGAACAAAATGGCCAAGATGAAAGCAGTGCAAGTTTCAAAAGCTGGTGGCGATTTCGAAATCGTGGAGCGCGATATTCCGCAGCCCGGTCCGAGGCAAGTTCGAATCCGCGTGCAGGCTTGCGGAGTCTGCCATAGCGATGTGATTACAAAAGAAGGGATGTTTCCGGGTATTACCTATCCGCGAGTTCCTGGCCACGAAGTCGCTGGAGTGATCGACGAAGTCGGACTCGGCGCCCAGGAATGGAAGAAGGGGCAGCGCGTCGGCGTCGGATGGCACGGACAGCAGGACGGCACGTGCCCATCCTGCAGGAGAGGCGATTTCATAACTTGCGCCAATCTGAAAATCAGCGGCATCAGTTTCGACGGCGGCTATCAGGAATATATGATCGCGCCGGTGGAAGCTCTGGCATCGATGCCGGAGTCGCTGGATGCCGCGGAAGCTGCTCCACTGATGTGCGCCGGGGTTACCACGTTTAACTCATTGCGCCACGGCGGCGCGCTGCCCGGCGATCTGGTGGCAGTGCAGGGAATCGGCGGGTTGGGCCACCTGGGCATTCAATTTGCGGACAAGCTAGGCTATCGCGTCGCGGCCATCGGCCGGGGGCCGGGCAACGCTGCGCTGGCAAAAAAGCTGGGCGCGGATTTCTATATCGATAGCGCGGCATCGAACGTTGCGAGCGAGTTACAAAAACTGGGAGGCGCCCAGGTGATTCTCGCCACGGCTCCGAGCGGGAAAGCGATGTCCACTTTGATTGACGGCTTGGGCGCAAACGGCACGTTGCTGGTCGTCGGAGCCTCGACGGATCCGATTGAAGTTAGTCCTCTGCAACTGATCATGCAAAAGCGGCGCATCCTGGGTTGGGCCAGTGGTATACCGTCTGACTCTGAGGACACGCTGATCCTGGCGGAATCTACCGGCGTGCGGCCGATGATTGAAAAATATCCTTTGGAAAAAGCGGCGGAAGCTTATGCACGCATGATGAGCGGAAAAGCGGAATTTCGCGTCGTGCTTACGATGTGAGGCGTGGGATGGTTTGCAGAGTCGCGCCTGGGAGCAAAAGTTTTCGGTAGAGCCGCACCTTGCCACGATGCTGTAGGAGACAACCTGCAGGCTGTCGATCTATCCGGAATGCCCCGAAGACCGGCGCTACGGAACCTGTGCCTGCATTTCCGGTGATCTACCCAACCGCGCGGCACAGGTTCAGAAACGATGCTGGGTTTCTGGTGCGCTGGCCTACATCGCGACTACGAACGTGTTGCGCTTGATCAACGACTGCATCTGATCGTCGGTGAGGTTGAGCTTCACGGCGAGGTGGTCTCCCGCGGGAGCAATCTGCGCGCTGTCCAGAAGCGCTCCGAGGTCCGGGTTGGTGCTTCCGACCTGGTATTTGCGGTACATCAGTCCGGCCTGTAGCAACGCGGCGAAAGTATTCGCGTCATCGGTCGAGCCGCACACGGCTTCAAATTTGGCATCGACGCCGCTGCCGCCCTTCACGCTGATCGTCATGGCCTTGAGTTTCGAGGTCAATTGGTTCGCGGCAGGGAACTGCGAAGTTTCCGGGACCAACTGCTGCATGGCCAGCCGTGTGTAGGCCGGATTCAGCACGGCCCAGACCGTCCCGCTGCCGTTCGCGGAATCCACCAGCGCGGAAAAATCCGTATTCGCATACAGACCCTGGCCTTCGCCATAGCGCACGCCAATCATTTTTTCCAGTTGCTGGCGCTGGCCGAAGGCGGCGGTATTGGAATCGATGAAAAAGAAAAAGAGATCGTTCGGTCCGCTGCCTCCGCCAAAGGCAAAGAGAGAAAAGGTTCGCACCTTCACGATGGGCAGCTTTTTCGAAGCGAAGTAGGCTTCGGCGCTCGCGGGTTGAAACTGTCCAAGCGCCACGCCGACAATCTGGTCGGTGCTGGGGACGGAGCTGCCGCCCTCAGCGGTGGACTTGCTGGGAACCATCGCCCAGGCCAGTTCCGTCACCTGGGTGTTCGGGTCGATGCCCGCCGAGCGCCAGAAACGTTTCGAACTCGCGGAATTTCGCGGGGAGCATCTGTTCCTTCAATTGATTGAACCAGGGAAACGCGCGCGCCTCCTTCAGGTTGGCGTAGGCCAGTTCGCCGGAGTCCTTTGGAAACATGGTGAGGATGTCCGAGCCCAGGCTCCCCGCGCGGACCGAACCCGGCAGCAGCGATAGGATGGCGACGAGAGCGGCGATCCAGATTGATTTTCGAGTGCTCATCTTACTTCCTCCCGCCAGATATCCAAAGATCGCGACCCTGTGGAGAGTCATTTTCCCGAGGCTACTGGCTTTCCTGACAATTTTGCTTCAACTTCGGCCGTCCCGGATTTAATTCTCGCAACCGTGCCTGCATCTTGCAACGAGGGCAGCAGAGCTTCCGCGCTGTCGATGGCGGCGCGTGCTGCGGACATCGCCGCGTGCTTGAGGACCATCCAGTCTAAAGATATAGACGGTGCGGCCATGGCTTCGAGTTGCACCAAACGCTCATAAATCTCGCCAGCGGCAAAAGCGGCGCCCAGGTGGGATTCCGCGGTCTCTGCCGGACCCGGTCGCCAGTAAACGAAGAACCGGCGGATGAGCCCTGCGGCGCGTCCAGGGCACGCTCCGCGACGCTGTGGAACGCCTGACGCAGCGTGTCCACGAGCGGTTGCAGCGGATCGGCGGCGGATGCCGCTCCATCGGCAGGCTGCGCGGCGGCGGTGCCGGCAACTTCCTGTAAGCGATTTTCCAGAATTCGCGCCGCCGAAAAATTGTCAAGCAGCAGGTCGGACACGCTCGAGAAGTCGATCGCCTGGCGCGGAACCAGGCCGATAATTTCGCTGGATGTGACGCGGCAGCCGCGTTTCTGCGCTTCCGGCGGACCGTCTCGAAAACGCGGTGCGGCGAAGTCTGTTCGAAATCGGTCAGGTTAATGGAAACCTGCGCGAGACCTCGTGACTTCATTTCCACGCCGATGGCTTTCACGTGGCGCAGTCCGCCGCTGGAGGCGCGAATCGTACGCGCAATTTCGCGGGCAACGGAGACATCGGAAGTGTTCAGATAAATGTTGTAGGCGATCAAAAGTTTGCGGACGCCAATCGCGGTTGCGCCCGCCGTGGGGTGCAGGCGCGGTTCGCCGATGTCCGGCGAACGGTCTGGATCGCGCAAAGCGTCTTCGCGCAAGCCCTCAAACTGACCTTTGCGGATATTTTCCAGATTCACACGCTCGGGGCGAGTCGCTGCGGCTTCATAAAAGTAAACCGGGATGCGGTAGCGCTCCCACAATTCCCGTCCCACGCGGCGCGCGAGCGCCACGCACTCTTCCACCGTAACACCCGCGAGCGGAATGAAGGGAATAACGTCGGTCGCGCCGATGCGCGGATGCACGCCGGATTGTCTGCGTCAGATCGATGAGCTCCGCCGCTGCTCCCGCACCACGGATCACGGCCGCTGCCACGGCATCCGGATCGCCCGCCAGAGTGATGACCGAACGATTGTGATCGGCATCGCTGGTGCGATCCAGAATCCACGCGCCGGGCATGCCGCTCATGGCGGCGACAATCGCGTCGACCTTGGTGAGGTCGCGCCCTTCGGAAAAATTCGGCACGCATTCGATCAGGCGGTTCATGGGTCTCAGGGAAACTGGGTGGCTTTGCGATCTGGTAAAGCGGCTCTCCAACAGCGCGCGATTCAGCCTCTCCGTAGAAGTAAGGTTCTGTCAACATGATACGCGAAGCGGCGGAGGGCGGCCAAAGCCGAAGGCCGCTAACTTCACGTACTTGCCAACCTGTTCCAATGGCCGGAGCGTGCGAAGTTTCATTGCGCGTACGGAGAATCGTGCGGTAATGTTCTGGTTCGCCATGCCCTACGCAACGCTTACCGAAAAACTGCTGAATGTGGTGGAGCGGATGCCCAATGATCGCGCCGTTGCACTTCGCGAAAACGGGCGCTGGGAGCCGATTTCCTCCGCCGATTTTCTGCGGCGCGTGGCGGGACTTTCCAACTCGCTGGAATTGCTGGGCGTGAAGCCGGGCGACCGCGTCGGTTTATTCGCGCCGAACCGGCCCGAGTGGCATATTGCTGATTTCGCGATTCTGGGGCTTGGCGCGGCTGACGTTCCCATTTATTTCAACGAGTCTCCCGAGCGGATTGTCTACATCCTGAATCATTCCGGCGCGGAAGTCGTGATCGTCGCGGGAGAAATGCAGACGCGGCGTCTCCTGGAGTGCCGCCGCGAGCTCATCTCCGTAAAGCACATCATCTGCGCCGCGGCTCCGGCCGATCTTGGCGATGACATTCTGCGCTTTGAAACGCTGATTGCCGCAACGGGCGATGCGGCCGTCGCGGAATATCGTTTGCGGGCAGCGCGCGTCACGCCTGAACAGGTTGCCACCATCATTTACACTTCCGGCACAACGGGCGAGCCGAAGGGCGTGATGCTCACGCACAACAATCTCAGCTCCAACGAGGAAACGTCCGTCGCGCCCTATCGCATGGGTCCGGCCGACCAGGCCGTTAGTTTTCTGCCACTCTCGCACGTGTATGAACGCGTGACGGCCTACGCGTATCTGTTTCACGGTGTTCCGGTAGCCTACGTCGAGCGCATGGAGGACCTGCCGCAGGCACTGCGGGAGGTTCGCCCCACGCTGGCTGCCGCCGTGCCGCGCGTGTTTGAAAAACTGTACGCGAACATCGTGCAGAAGGGCCGGGAAGCGACGGGCGCGAAGCGCAAGATTTTTGATTGGGCCACGCGCGTGGCCGGCGAATCCGTGCGCTGGAAAGCTTTTGGAGAAAAGCCCGGCGTGGGCCTGCGCCTGCGCTGGCGGGTGGCGGATCGAATTGTCTTCGGGAAGGTTCGTAGCGGGATCGGAGGAAGATTCCGCGCATTTATTTCCGGAGGCGGCCCGCTGGCTCCGGAGCTCCTGGAATTTTTTTGGTCCGTTGGCGTGCCGGTGTATCAAGGATACGGCTTAACCGAAACTTCGCCGGTGGTCAGCGCGAATTATCCGGGAACGAACAAAGTGGGATCGGTCGGCCGCCCCATTGAGAACGTACATGTTCGCATCGCCGAAGATGGCGAGATACTGGTGCAGGGCCCGTGCGTCATGAAAGGCTATTTTCAGCGTCCTGAAGACACCGCCGCCGTGATTTCTCCGGACGGTTTCCTTTCGACCGGCGACATCGGGCGGGTGGACGACCAGGGCTTTCTGTACATCACCGATCGCAAGAAGGATTTATTCAAAACGGCGGCGGGAAAATTCGTGGCTCCGCAACCGATTGAGAATCTGCTGAAAGTCAGCCCGCTGATTCTGAATGCCGTGCTGGTGGGAGACCGCTACAAATATATTTCCGCGCTGCTCGTTCCCAATTTTCCCAACGTGGCCGCCGTGGCGCGCGAGAGCGGGAAGTCATTTGCGTCGCCCTCGGAAATGGCCGCCGATTCCTGGGTCCATGAACTCATCGGAAGAGAAGTGGCGCAGGTGAACTCGAAACTGGCGCAATACGAGACGATCAAAAAATTCGCGCTGCTCGATCACGATTTTACATTCGACGGCGGACAGTTGACGTACACGCTGAAGCTGAAACGCCGCGTGATTGCGGAACGTTACGCGAACATCATTCAAAGCCTGTACGAAGAGGCGCGGGTTTAAGCGCTCGAATTTCAGGGTTCGAGGCGGCAGCTGGTCACCGCCGGGACGGACAGTGCCCGGCAAGCTGACGCCTGTGCGACTTTCGCACAGCGAGTTACAATACTTTCGGGAGAGACGAACATGAGCGATGAACTGATTATAGCCGGGCGTGCGTTTCGCTCGCGCCTGATTGTCGGCACCGGGAAATACCGCAGCCCGCAGGAAATGTCCCGCGCCCACCAGGCCAGCGGCGCGGATATGGTCACGGTCGCGGTGCGCCGCGTGAACCTGACCGATCGTACCAAGGAATCGCTGCTCGACTTCATCGACCGCGAAAAGATTTTCATCCTGCCGAATACCGCCGGCTGCTACAACGCCGACGAAGCGATTCGCACTGCGCGCCTCGGCCGCGAAGTCGGCCTTTCCAATTGGGTGAAGCTTGAAGTGATTGGCGACCAGCAGACGCTATTTCCAGACACCGAGGAACTGGTCAAAGCCACGCAGGTTCTGGTGAAGGAAGGGTTCGTCGTGCTTCCGTACACGAATGACGACCTGGTGGTGGCGCGCAAACTGATTGACGCCGGCGCCGCGGCCGTGATGCCGCTGGGCGCGCCGATCGGTTCGGGCATGGGAATACAGAATCACGCCAACCTTCGCATTTTGCGCGAACGCATCACCGAGGTTCCCATGATTGTCGATGCCGGAGTGGGAACGGCTTCGGACGCCGCCGTGGCGATGGAACTGGGCGCCGACGGCGTGCTGATGAACACGGCAATCGCCGAGGCGCAAGATGCCGTAGTGATGGCGGAAGCCATGCGCGAAGCGGTATCCGCAGGGCGCAAGGCGTTTCTGGCGGGGCGCATGCCGAAAAAACTGTACGCCTCAGCGTCAAGCCCGCTGACCGGTGTAGTGCGCTAAATATAGGACAGGCTTCACAGGCTGCGGAAAAAACACCTCGTGTTGTCATTCTGAGCGAAGCGAAGAAGCTCTCTTCGATCTAAGTGCAAGCAAAAAGAACAAAGAGAGATTCTTCGCTTCGCTCAGAATGACAACATTTTGGATTTTTCCGCAGCCTGTTCAGCCTGTCGGTTTCTGAAAGTCCTTCTGCCACTTTCACTGGGTCGAGGCAATCACGAGCAACCGCGCGCCGAACCCGTCCCGCCTACAGCGTCCGAAATAAAAAGTGCCAGGTAGTGTCCACCAGAGCGTGCACAATGGCGGAAGCAAAAATGCTGTCGGTCCTGCGCCACGTGCTTCCATAAAAAATTCCCGCAATCGCGGCCAGCAGCGCGTATTTCCAGTTGGGAAAGACACCGTTGTTGGTGATGTGCGCGAGGCCGAAAACAATCGACGCGCCGATCCAGCCGCCGTTGGCGCTGGAGAAAGTGCGCGAAAGAGAATTCTGCAGGAGTCCTCGAAACAGTAATTCCTCCGGCCACGCGGTCAATAGAAAAATGGACAGCGCCTCGACCGGCAGCGATCTCCAGTGCGCCTGTGAAGGATCGAAGCGGATGAAGTGTAGTGCGGTTCCCAGAGGAATCACGATCACCGCGAGCAGCGCAAAGTGCAGCAGAACGGAGAGCATCGCGTCGCGTCCCCACACGATGTTGTACCCCACGCCATCAAACTGGCGCGCCAGCAGAAACGTGGCCAGTGCCACGCTGATGGCCAGCAGCATAGTGGCGACGTAGGCGACGGTCGGGCCGCCCCAGGGCCAGAGAACTAACAGAAATTTCAGCTTCAGCGGAAGAAAGATGGAGGCCATGGCGACGTAGTCTTGCCACACCCCGGGCTTCGCCGTTCCGGCGGAACTGCAAATGAACACCGGCGCCAGCGTATAGGCGGCGGCCAGAGCGGCGCGATGCCACGTGAAAGTGTTCGTCGCAGCGAGATAAATTATGTAAGCAAGAACTGGCACGGTGGCGAGCAGGATGCCGGTATGCTGACCGATCCGTCGCGCAAACCGTTCGCCGAGATTTCCGGCGGCAAAGGCTAATTGAATCGCCAGGAAATATGCCAGCAGGCAGAGGGTGAGTACGTAGACGCGTCCGGTGTAGCCGTGCCAGGCTCCATACACCGTCGCGCCGGCGACTGACGCGGTCCACAAGGCGAACGCAGTCCAAATGGAAAGCTGGCGCGGAGCGGGCATGGCACGATAGTGTATCGCACTGGACAATGACACCGATCGCCGGGAACCCCACGAAACGGATTGCTTACATCGATTGGCTGCGCGGATTGGCCTGCCTGGTGATGTTCCAAACGCATTGCTACGATTCGTGGCTCGGAGCCCCAGTGCGCGGCGGGCTGTTCCTGCGAATGTCGCAGATGGGCGGGACGCTGCCCGCGCCGTTGTTTCTCTTTCTGGCGGGATTTTCCGTGGCGCTGGTTACGGACAAGCTGAGGCAGAAGGGAGTTTCGGCGAATGAAATTGCGCGCACTACGATCCGTCGCGGCGGGGAAATCTTTGTGCTGGCGCTGCTTTTTCGTTTATACAATTTTCTGCTGGGAATTCCGGTAGCGCCGTGGACGGACTTGCTGCGCGTGGATGTCCTGAACGTGATTGGCATATCGATTGTACTGCTCGGAATTGCCTGCAGGATCTCTGCGATTGGAAGTTCAGGTGATCCCGAGAAACTGCGGCGTTCCAGCGCGGTGACGGCGGTGCTGTGCGCCGCTGCGATCGCCATGCTAACGCCTCCGCTGTGGACCACGTGGCGGCCGAGTTTCCTGCCCTGGTGGGTGGAGACCTACATCGACGGCGTGCACACGTTTGGCACGCCGCAATCGTGGCTGTTTCCCATTTTTCCGTGGACTGCGTTCGCGTTCGCCGGGCTCGCGGCGGGAATGCTGCTGCTTGCGCCTGGGCGCGCCGAAATGAGGCTGCAGCGCTGGCGCTGGCGGGACTGGCGGGCGCGGGCGGCATCGTCGCCGGCATTTGGCTTGATCGGCGAAGCGTGCAGCTTTACAGCGTGTATGATTTCTGGCGGACCAGCCCCAACTTTTTCCTGATTCGCGCGGGCGTTGTACTGATCGTGGTGTTCCTGGGCTACGCGTGGTGCCGCTGGGGCGCCGGAGAGTGGGGCTTCAGCCCGCTGATTGAGATGGGGAAATGTTCGCTGCTGGTTTACTGGGTGCACTTTGAATTTGTTTACGGCGGACTCTCCATCGTGCACCGGCATCGCGCGGGCATCGGCACGGCAACGATCGGCTTGATCGCAATTACGGTAGGGATGACGGCGCTGGCCGCGGCCCGCAATCGCTATTCAAAGTGGAAGCCGCAACTGGCGGGGATGTTTGGAAAAGCGGCACGCACCTGACGCGGATCATCTTATACACGCGGTTAAAAACACATTGCGGAAACCCTACCTTCATTTGTCATTCTGAGCGCAGCGAAGAATCTCTCTTCGATCGAAGTGCAAGCAAAGCGCAAAAGAGCCATTCTTTGTGTTGCGGCGGCATCAAAAGATGTTCGAGTTATTTGCCTGAAGGTTTCGGTGTATCGGGCAGCCGGAAAATCATCTCCCCGGGGCGCGCCAGGCCCATTTCCTCACGGGCGATGCGCTCAATGGACTTGGGATCGCTCTTCAGCGAATTGACCTGCTGGGTGAGGGATTTATTCTCGTCGTTCAATTTTCCGATTTGCTCGCGAATCTGCTCGATCTCGTTTTGCGTGCGGCGCATGGCGATGAACCCGTGCGGCCCGAAAATGTCATGCACGAACAGCGCGAAAAGAGCGAGTCCGAGGATCTGCCGCCCGTGCTTCCGCAAATACGCGGCGGCTTCGGCGGGTGAAATATTCCGGATTTCCTTGAGTCTCATCATGCCTTCGCTTCCTGCGCGGAGCCCATCACCCAGGCCTGCGTGTCGCTGGCGATCCGGGAAGACTCCTTATCGGTTGCCGCTTCCGTGTAAACCCGCAGCAGCGGTTCGGTGCCGGACAGCCGCAACAGCACCCAGGCGCCGTCGGTGAATTCCATTTTCAGACCGTCAGTGCGGTCCAGGCTTTTCACGGTACGTCCCACAAAAGTTTTGAAATCGGCTCTCAGGCGGTTCACTGTGTTTGTTTTCACGTCGTCTGGGAGATGCAGGTTGGCGCGCTGCGGCCAGAATTCGCGGCCTACACGCTTGAAAAGCGCCTGCAACTGTTCCTTGAGCGGCGCGCGCCTCGCCGCGATCATCTCCGCTACCAGAAGGCACGCCAGGATGCCGTCTTTTTCCGGCAAATGGCCGCGGATCGTCAAGCCCGCGCTTTCCTCGCCGCCCAGCGCAATTTTGTCCTGCTGAATCAGCTGGCCGATGTACTTGAATCCCACGGGCGTCTGAAACACGGTCGTTCCGTGGTACTGCGCGACGGCATCCATCAGGTGCGAGGTAGCCACGCTGCGCGCCGCGGGCATTTTCCAGCCGCGCGTCTCGACGAGGTAATCGTACAACAGGCCGAGAATGTGATTGGGCTGCATCCACGTGCCGTCGGAATCCAGAATGCCGAAGCGATCGGCGTCGCCGTCCGTGGCCAGCCCCACGGCCGCTTTTTTCGCCAGAACCGCATCGCGCAGCGGTTGCAAATTCTCCTCGGAAACATCTGGCCCCGAACCGTTGAAGAGAACGTCGCGCTCCGTGCGCATGGCCTGCACCGTGACTCCGTGCGCGGACAGCGAGCGGTCCAGATAACCGGCGCCGCAGCCGTGAAGGGCATCGGTGACGACGCTGATCCCGGCATCGGCCAGCAGTTTGAAATTCACTAATTGCTCGAGCCGGGCGAGATAGGCGGCTCGCGGATCGATCTTGTCAAAAGGCTTGCCGTCCGGTTTGGCGGGTCCGCGCTCGCCGATTTTCACGGCGCGCGCTTCGATGTCGCGCGTGACTTCGGGCAGCGCAGGGCCGCCGTCCGCGGCGCTGAATTTCAGGCCCTGGTATTCGGCGGGATTGTGGCTGGCGGTAAAGTTGATGGCGCCATCCACCTTGCTGCGGATAATTTCATGGGCAATCACAGGCGTCGGCGTGGGGCCGTTGCACAACAGCGCGCGAATGCCGTATTCGCGCAGCACTTCAGCGGCGGTGCGTGTGAATTCCTCGGCAAAGAAGCGCGTGTCGTGGCCGACGATCAGCGTAGCTTTGGGATTGCGGCTGCGCACGTGCTCCGCAATGGCCGCGGTTGCCAGACGCACGTTTGCGAATGTAAATTCGTCCGCGATAATCGCGCGCCAGCCCGAAGTTCCGAATTTGATCGTTGCGGTCATAAGTTTAAAAAATGTTTCCGCCTTCGCGGAGGTATTGTAGCCTGCCATGCTGGCGCGAGGCATCAGGGAAATGCGCCTGGCAAGAAAATAGTAAAGGGACCGGAGGCCTTCTTGACCGATAAATTCGTGGTGCTGGTGACCTGCGGGAGCGAAGCCGAAGCAAAAAGGATCGCGCGAGCCGTGGTCGAGGCGCGGCTCGCCGCGTGCGTGAATGTGCTTCCGGGGGCGGTGACTTCTATTTATCGCTGGAAGGGTAAAGTGGAAACTGCCCGTGAACACCTCTTGCTGATGAAATCTTCGCGGAAACGCCTGGCCAAGTTGGAGGCGGAGGTTGCGCGGCTGCATTCCTACGACGTGCCGGAGTTTATTGCGTTGCCTGTCGGCGCCGGTTCGCAGCGCTATCTCGATTGGCTGGGGAAAAGTGTGAACGGAGGCGGAGTGGGGTTCCAGCGCCGCAAAAAATTCAAATTGCTGTCATTCTGAGCGCTCGCACCGAGGACTCGCGCCGAGGCGCAGCGAAGAATCCCTCCGTCTTTGCTGGTGCCTAGATCGAAGAGAGATTCTTCGCTGCGCTCAGAATGACAAGACGAGGCGCGTTTGCCGCAACCGGCTGAAGCCGGATTTACGGAGGTCCTATATCTTGCGCAGGGCTTGATCCAGGTCGTTGATCAGGTCTTCCACGTCTTCGATTCCCACGGAAATGCGAATCAAGCCGTCGGTGATGCCGATCCGCTGGCGCACGTCGGCGGGTACCGACGCGTGCGTCATGGTCGCCGGATGCGAGATCAGCGTTTCGACGCCCCCCAGGCTCTCGGCCAGGGAACAGATCTTCAAGTGATTCAGAACCGTGCGGGCATTTTCAATCGTGACCACGTCGAAGGAAATCATGGCGCCGAATCCGCGCTGCTGGCGCACGGCGAGGTCATGCTGCGGATGCGATGGCAGGCCGGGGTAGAGAACGCATTTAACGCGGGGATGATCTTCCAGAAAACGCGCCACGGCGCGGCCGTTGGCGTCATGTTGCTTCATGCGGACGGCCAGGGTCTTGATTCCGCGGGAAACCAGAAAGCAATCCATGGGCGCGAGCCCGGCGCCGGTGGAGCGCTGCAAAAAATAAATTTTTTCAGCGTCAGCCGGGCGCGATAGAACCACCGCGCCGCCCACGCAGTCGCTGTGCCCGTTGAGATATTTGGTCATGGAATGAACGACGATATGGGCCCCGAGCGCGATCGGTGACTGCAGGTAGGGGCTCAGAAATGTGTTGTCGACGGCCAGCGTGAGATTATGGGCGGCGGAAATTTTGGCCATCGCCGCAAGATCGCTCACGCGCATCGTTGGGTTGGTGGGCGTTTCGACATAGAGCATCCGGGTGTTGGGCTTGATCGCCTGCTCGACCAGTTCCGGCGATGATGTGTCCACGAAACTGAATTCGAGACCCCATTGCATCAGAAACTGCGTGGTCAGGCGAATCACGCCGCCGTAAACGGCTGACGAAATAATGGCGTGGTCGCCGGGGCGGAGCAGCCGGAAAACGCAATCGATGGCAGCCATGCCGGAGGTGAAGACGTACGCGGATGCGCCGCCCTCCAGTTTCGCCATGGTGCGTTCCAGGGCGCGGCGATTCGGATGCGACGTCCTCGCGTAGTCGTAACCCTTGTTTTTGCCGAATTCTTCCTGAACGTAGGTGGACGTTTGATAGATCGGCGCGACGATTGCTCCGGTCGACGGATCGGGTTCCTGGCCCACATGGATGGCATCGGTTGCGAATCCCATTCAAATTCTCCTTGAAAATTGGCTGCAGTCGCTGCCGTGGGTTGAGCTGCTCACCAGCCGCTGGAAATCTTCCGAGCGTCGAAAGTAGCTCAGGAGCGCAGCCGAGTCAATCCAACGCCCTTGCGCAATCCGGCGAAAAGGGCAAAAATGAAGCATCCATGATTGCCGTCCGCAAAATTGCCGGGTGCCGCCTGTGAGAGCCGCCTCGAAGTCCGCAAAGATCGCGCTGCGCGCCGTATTGCTCCTGTTTTTGTTTGCCGGCGTCGCTGCCAATGGCCAGGACAGATCCGCCGATGCCAAGGGAAAAGGCGACTCCGGCGACAAGGATTCGCGGCTCACGATCGTGGTCACTGGCGGGGAGGAAAAGAAGCCGGTGGACAGCGCCAGCGTCTATATCCGCTTTGTGGAAGAGCGCAAACACGGCAAAGACAAGAAAGTGGAAATGAACCTGAAGACGAATCAGTCCGGCATCTGCCATGTGCCGGTAATTCCCCCGGGGAAATTCGTAATTCAGGTGATTGCCGAGGGTTGGAAAACGTTTGGCGAGTATTACGACGTGAGCGACACCGAGCAGACCATCAACATCAGCCTGGTGCGGCCTCCGAAGTGGTATTAGGGAATTCCTCCGCGGAAATTTAATTTCTTTTTTTGCGCACAACCGTGCATGCTGCGTCGTTTCTTAAAAAATCCCGGGCGTCCGTCGCCGGCAATTTCACCTTCCATCATTTTTTCTGCAACAATTGCTTCATCTTAGTGCAAACCGCATCAAGCTCCGTGTTTGTCGCGAGCTACGCGCTTCCGGCCGGGTTTTTCCACAAACTTTTCAACACAACTGTTGAAATCTTTTATTTCGAGGAAACGCGCGGCGTCGCTTGGATGGGTGCGCGCCGCGGTGTAAGATGAACGGCGCCGAGCACGCCGCGTGGAATCGGACGGATGCAAGAACAACCATACAAGGGATTCGTCGTCTGGGATTTGTTGTGGAGCAATCTGGGCGTGCGCCCGCTGCGCTCCGCCCTCAGCATCATGGCGCTGGCGCTGCAGGTCTTTCTAGTTCTGCTGATCGCGGGTCTCACCTCAGGGGCGCTGACCGACTGGCGCACGCGCGCCGAGGGCGTGGGCGCGGACATCATCGTGCAGCCGCCCAACTCCTCCGTTTTCTTCGCCTTCTCCAGTGCGGTGATGCCCGAATCGCTGGTGGATAAAATCTCAGCCCTGCCCACCGTGGATGAAGCGGCGGCGGTGTGCATCGTGGTCGATCAGAAAAATCTGGGCGTGGTCTACGGCATTGACTACCAGAGATTTGCCGGCCTCAGCAACGGCTTCAAATTTCTTTCCGGCGGCCCGTTCCAACAACCCGATCAGGCGATTGCGGACGACCTTGCCGCGCAATCCCGCAAGCTGCACGCCGGACAGCGAGCGACGCTACTGGGCCACGAATTCACGATCTCCGGGGTCGTGCTGCACGGCAAAGGCGCGCGCTTTTTTATTCCCATCAAGACGGCGCAGGAGATCGCCGGGGCGGAGGGCCGCGCCTCGATGTTTTATGTTCGAAGCAAAGGGGATACCGAGGGCGCTCGAAAAGATCTGGCGAAACTGCTGCCGACCTACAAAATTCGGTCCATGGAGGAATACAGCACGCTGATGACGTCCTCCAATTTGCCGGAGTTGAAACCGTTCATCCGGTCGTTCGTGTTGCTCGGTGTCGTGATCAGCTTTCTGGTCGTGCTGCTCACGATGCACACCATGGTTTTTGAACGCACCCGGGACATCGGCGTACTACGCGCGTTGGGTTCTTCGCGCCTGCAGGTGTGGTGGCTGATTCTGGGCGAGACGCTGGTGATGGTCGCGCTCGGCGTAATTGCGGGACTGGTTTGCACTTACAGCGTGGTGGCCATTTTGCACCATACCTCTCCCACACTGCAGATCACCATCGAGGGCGCCTGGATCGTTCGCGCCATCCTGCTCACGATTGGCGGAGCTATCGCCGGCGCTACCTATCCCGCGTTGCGTGCCGCGCACAACGATCCCGTCGATGCCCTGGCCTACGAGTGATTTACAAACGGGACGATTTCGGGTCCGCCCTGCCTGTTGCACAACCGCTTCCCGCAACAAGAAATTTTATTGCCCCGCCGCGATCGATTCTGATACAAGGTGCTGCAGCGGACGTGGCGGAAACTTCCGCCCATGAAAATCCATCTTTATACCGAGCCCGGCTGCTCTGCTTGCACGGAGGCAAGGAGCTTCCTGCAATCGTGTGGAGTGCTGTTTGAGGAGCGGGATGTTCGCTCCCGGCCGGAATTTCTGCGGATTTTGGAGGAAGATCTCGACAGCTGCACCTTACCCACTCTGATGGCGGGAGATACGATCATCACCGGCTTTGACCGCGAGGAGTATCAACTGCTTTCCGCGGCATTGATTCATAACAATGATCGGCCTGCTGAGATCGAGGTGAAGGTGAGGAAGTCCGGCGGCTGCCGGACGGATTCAATGAAGAAACTGGGAGAGGAGAAATCATAATGAGACGAAAACAGTTTGCAATTTTGGCCGTGATGGCTGCGCTCGTGCTTCCGGCGGCGGCTCAGATGGGAATGATGGGCAATCGGATGCCGACCCTCAGCGGCGTTTGGCATCCGGTGATCGGGTCTGGCGCGGCTTACGATCGCACTCTGACCGGCACCGGCGAAAAAATGCAGATCGAAATGACCGTTGTCGGCAAGGACGAGATTGCCGGCAAGACCGCCTATTGGCTGGAATTCGGTATTACCGGTTTGAAAATACCGGGCGGCCAGATGTTGATGAAAGAATTGATGGCAGTTGGCGATGACGGCGTCTCTGCCGGCAAGATCGTGATGCAGCAACCCGGCCAGCCCCCCATGGAAATGGATTTGGCTGGCAATCCTATGGCCCGGAACATGCAGCACACCACTCCGGCAGACATCCGCGACAAGGCCGAAGTCGTGGGAATGGAATCGATCACCGTCCCGGCCGGAACTTTCAGTTGCCAGCACATTCGGGAGAAGGATGGTTCGAGCGACGTCTGGATTTCAGATAAAGTTTCTCCGTGGAGCCTGGTGAAATATCAGGACAGCAAGTCCACCATGGTCCTGACCAAGGTCATCAGCGACGCGAAGGATCGCATCACCGGTACGCCGACGAAATTTGATCCGATGCAGATGATGCGCGACCACCAGCAGTAGGACAGCACGAGATTCAACATGGGCGAGCCATTCCGCCTTACAGAACTTATTCCCAGGAGACCCGATGGCTGCCCCCAGCGATAAGTTTTACGCAGCTCGCATCGTCGAGCGGCGCGAGATTTCCAGCGATTTGTGGACGATTCGTGTGGATCCCGGCGGGGAATTCAAGTTTCGAGCAGGGCAATATGCAACGCTGGGCGTGGGGTCCCCCCACAAACTTCACGAACGCCCCTATTCCATCGTTTCCGCGCCCCACGAAAAACTTCTGGAGTTTTTCTTTGAGCTAGTTCCCAAAGGCGAAGTGACTCCGCTGCTCTACGCCGCCGGCGTCGGCGATGAGATTACGCTGCGCAAGGCGGCCCGGGGCACCTTCACGCTCGATCTTGACGGGGGCTATGCGAACCATTTTCTCATTGGAACCGTCACCGGCGTGGCTCCCTACGTCAGCTTCCTGCGAACTATTCTTCAGCAGCAAACTTCCGCCGTTGCAGCCCTGGCTCCCAAACTTTTTGTATTGGATGGCGCCAGCCGTTCCTGGGAATTGGGCTATGCCGAGGAAATGGAGCGCGCCGCGCGCGAAGTGTCCTGGCTGAAATATGTCTCCACCGTCAGCCGTCCGTGGGAAGACGAAAAATGGTCAGGAGAGACCGGCCGGGTCGACGATGTTGTCCGCAAATACGCCGATGTTTGGAAACTCTCACCACGCGACACGAAAGTGTATCTTTGCGGCCATCCGGGAATGATCGAGAACGTCCGGGGAATCGCCGTGCGAGGCGGCTGGAAGGATAAGGATGTTCAGGCGGAGGCGTTTTTTGTCCCGGCGCGGAATGCTACCAGCGCTCGTGCTTGAAAAACAGAACCCCTAACGCCGGCAGGTGGAGCAGGATTGAATACGGCTTGTTGTTCCACGGAAACGCTTCGGCGTGCACGCCGCCCAGGTTGCCAAAATTCGTGCCGCCATACTTCTCGGAGTCCGTGTTCATGATTTCCCGGTAAAATCCCGGCTCCGGCACTCCCACGCGGTAGGTGTCCCGCTGCGTCGGCGTGAAATTGGCAACCACCACCATGAAGTCCGCGGCGTCTTTGGCCCGCCGCAGGAAGGACAGCACGCTGGCGTCGGAATCGGTGCAATCGATCCACTCAAATCCGTGCCAGTCAAAATCCACTTCGTGCAGTGAGCGCTCGTTGCGGTAGATCGCGTTCAGATCGGCCGTAAGCGCCTGCAGCCCGCGGTGCGTATCGTACTCAAGCAGATGCCATTCCAGGCTGGTCTCCGCATTCCACTCGCTGCGCTGCCCGAATTCGCCGCCCATGAACATCAGCTTCTTGCCGGGATGCGCCGTAAGATAGCCGAAAAACAGCCGCAGGTTGGCAAATTGCTGCCACAAATCCCCGGGCATTTTATTGAGCAGGGATGCCTTGCCGTGCACCACTTCATCATGCGAAAGCGGCAGTACGAAATTCTCCGTGAAGGCATACAGCATGGAGAATGTCATGCGGTTATGGTGATATTTCCGGTAAATGGGATCGACGCGCAAAGTAGCTCAGCGTGTCATTCATCCAGCCCATATTCCACTTCAGGCTGAAGCCCAGCCCGCCGAGATACGTGGGTCGCGAAACCATCGGCCAGGATGTGGATTCTTCCGCGATCGTCAGAACACCCGGATGGCGCGCGTAGATCACTTCATTCAATCGCTTTAGCAGGGCGATCGCCGCCAGATTCTCGCGCCCGCCGAATTCGTTGGGAATCCACTCGCCCTCGCGCCGCGAATAATCCAGGTACAGCATGGAAGCGACTGCGTCCACACGCAGTCCATCAATGTGGTATTTGTCGATCCAGAACACCGCGTTGGAAATTAGGAAATTTTGGACTTCATTGCGGCTGTAATTGAAAACCAGCGTGCCCCAGTCCGGATGGCGGCCCTGGCGCGGGTCGGCGTGCTCGTAGAGATGAGTGCCGTCAAATTCTCCCAGGCCGTGCGCATCGCTCGGAAAATGCGCCGGAGTCCAATCCAGGATCACGCCAATTCCGGCCTGATGCATGCGGTCGACAAAGGACATGAAATCCGCAGGCGTTCCGAAGCGGCTGGTCGCCGCGAAATATCCGACCGTCTGGTATCCCCACGAGCCGTCGAAGGGATGTTCCATGACCGGCAAAAGTTCGATGTGCGAATAGCCCATCCGTTTGAGGTACGGGATAAGCTGATCGGCAAGCTCGTTGTAGTTGAGCCAGCGTCCACCCTCTTCCGTCACGCGCCGCCAGGATCCCAAATGAACTTCATAAATCGAGATGGGCGAGGATAGCCAGTCGTTTCGCGTGCGCCATTCCATCCAGCCCGCATCGTTCCATTGGTGTTGGTCCAGCCGCGCCACGATAGAGCCGGTGTTGGGCCGCAGTTCCGAACGAAATCCGTACGGATCGCTCTTCAGGAGGGGATAGCCGCCGGACATGGGCCGAATTTCATATTTATAAACCGCGCCCTCGGCCAGGCCCGGCACGAACAATTCCCAAACTCCGGACGGCCCGCGGTGGCGCATCGGGTTGATGCGCCCATCCCACTGGTTGAAATCTCCGACCACGCTGACGCGCAATCCGTTCGGCGCCCATACGCCGAGCATCACGCCCGCCACTCCGTCCACCACCACCGGATGGGCGCCCATTTTTTCGTACTTTTGATAATGCGTCCCCTCGCCCATCAAGTACAAATCGAAATCCGAAAGCAGGGGAGGGAATGCGTAGGTGTCGTGCACCTGGCGCGTCGGCTGGCCCTCTTCGGCAATCTTCCACTGATATAAAGTTGGAGAAATCGGCAGATGCGCGAAGATCGGCAGGTCGGCCTCGAATAGTCCCTCGGAACGAAGCCGCCGGGCGGCAATTTCGCCCTCATGACCCTGTAGGATCACCGAGACATTCGTGGCGCGAGGGAAAAAGCCGCGGACGACGAGTCGCCGCTCCTCGCGTTCGTTGATCGTTTCCTCAACGATGTGCGGACCTAGCAGCCGGAACGGGTCGCGGTTTTCGGCCTTCAGCAGCAGCGCGATGTCGCGATCGAGTTCGCTGATCGGCGCTGCCTCAAGCGGTGTCGTGGATTCGTCTGAAGATGGTTCCAGTACGCTCAACTGGTTTTCCCCCTCAACCAGGTCCCTGGGCGAACCTGTCCCCATTCTAACAGGGCAGAGCCGGGACGGAAGCGCTCATTGCCGGGCAGGCCAAATTCCCCTTTTGGGTCGAATGCGGCGTGCAAGGTGTAAGCAATTTGCTTCCCTTCGTGGGCATTCGGAGAAACTGTTGTTCACATTACACAGCCTCGAATCTGTGGATATCACACTAAGTCATTTAGAATCAGCGCAGTGGTTAGTTACCTTTGTGGCACAAGGTTTGCATGCACGTAGGGTGTATGCGCTCCGAATTGCTCACCGCAGGCGCTTCGGACCGCTCCTGAGCAAAGGTTAATTATGCGCGAAACCACAAGATCGGTCTCGAAGCTCTTCCCGCTGCTTTCCTTTGGGATCCTCGGAGTAGTCTTTGCAGCTTCGCCGGTTAAGGCCCAGGCCTCGCTGTCCGGCACTTATACCTGTGTAAGTGTCGAGGTTGCAGGCAAGACGCACCCCTGCTCCGCGCCGTCCATCGAAATGAATTCCGATGGCAGCTACCAGATGCTGTCTGAACGCGGCACTTACGAGATTCAGAGCGGACATTGGTTGGTGCTGTCTGCCTCCAAGAACCACGGTCGCGCGCGCCTGGATGGCAGCAAATTCATCATCTTTGAATTTGTATCCGGCGGAAAACGCAGCAAAATTACCTACCGCCGCAAATACCAACGGCCGCCAGCCTGGGTTTCCGGTTAAAGAGGCGCGAAGCGATCCGCAGCGCGGAGACGCGCTAATGCGACTATCTGCGTCTCTAGAGCATTGTTTCCCCATGACACACGCTCGTCCTAGTTGTGCGTGATTGATACAGTTGCCAACACCGCCCATAAAGGTCCATCCACCCGGCTTTTGTAACTCCTTCTAAGAGTGCAACTTATGAATGTAGATCTCCGTCGAATTCGGACTCGTTTGGCGGCCCAATTGCCATATATCGTGCGTCCGGCGAACGGAGATGAGAAAACCGCCGCGCCGGCCAGATGAACTGGGGGGAATTCAATGTCAGCAACGATGCCGGGTTATGTGAATACCGAAGATTGCTTTGAAGAAAAACTGTGGCGCGCAGTGATCGCCAGCACGGTGGAGGAGTGGGTCAACGGCCCGCTCCGCCGCAGCCGCGAAGCCGAGGAATTCTTGTTTGACGATCATGCGGATTACCGAACGGTCTGCTATTCCGCCGGAATCAATCCGGAGCATCTGCGAAGCCGCCTTGAAAAAATTCGCTCGCGGCGATCGCTGGAATTGCAGAGCGTTGCAATCGCCGCATGAAGAATTGCGACGCCGTGGCCGCGCCGGCGCCAGTTTGACGTACCCCTCCGCATCCGCTATCATGGCGTCGCGGGGTGGAGCAGTCTGGTAGCTCGTCGGGCTCATAACCCGAAGGTCGTTGGTTCAAATCCAACCCCCGCAACCAAATTGAGAAACAAAATAATGGGCTTCCGTGAAATGACCGGGAGCCCATTTTCTTTGAATAGCCATAATGTCTGTGTTCTGTCCGTGTTCACCGAATAGCAATTATTTTTTGCTTCGCGGCAGCCGCGCGGTATTGCTCTGTTCTTTCGAGTGCCGTGCGCAGATCGCCCCTCGCGACGATGGCAGCTGAATGCGTGCAATTGCTGCCGAGCTTTCGAGGACATGTTCAACGGCGGCGAAGAACGGTGGACGGGTTTGCTGGTCGCTTCCCGAGACGGATTTCCGCTCCACGATCTAGTTTTCAAAGCTGAATCGTTCTACCGAGACCCGGTCTTTACTGCTTATGGTATATTACCTAAGCATTAAGTAATCACATTTTAGGCCGGCCCCGCAGGCACGCCCTCTTCGGCTGTTACCGCATTAAATAAATAGCATAGTAGTGCCTAGTCGGGCACGGCAGCTGCTTCCGCTAATCTGAAGTCCTGCAGGTCAATTAGAATAAGTTAACGGCGGCGCTTCCACGCCTGGGGATTTAGACGCTAGAGTGGGGTCTATGAGCCTGAAGAATAAAACGAATATCGCGTTTGTCGCTGCTCTGCTGACGCTGGGGATTATCGGTTGGCTGGCTATTCAGGGTAGCCACAAAACGCAGGATAGCGACAATCGCGTGTCGCATCACCGGGATATTCTGGAGGCCAGCGAGTTGCTGCGTTCGGATATTTACGAAGCGGCGGCTGCGCGCCGGGCATACACGCTGTGGGCGGACCCCAAACAACTCGACGATTTCAGGCAGGCCAGCCAAGCCGCGGTCACCGATTTTGAAAATCTCCGCAAACTAACGCGCGGCGACACGGAAGAACAAGCGAATCTGGCGCAGATGGAACAGCTGATTAAGTCGCGCCTGGCACTGCTCAAGGAATCCGTGGAATTGCACCAGCGTACTCGCGACGACCAGAAGCAGCAGGACGTATTGAACAGCCAAAGCACCAGGTTGTCGGAGCAAATCACCGAACTGCTGGATGTGTTCGACCACGGCGAACGCTTGCTGCTGCAGGAAAGAATGGCGGCGGCCAAGGTCAGTTCCCAGCGCGGAGTAAGGATCAACACGTTTCTCGGCGTGTCGGTATTTGTATTTTTGATTTTTTCGCTCGGACTGCTGAACCGGGAGCTGACCCGCCGTGAGCAGGCAGAACATTCCGCCGCCGAGCAGCGGGAACTTTTGCAGTCGATCCTTGACAGTTGCAGCGACGCGGTGATCGTCGCCGATACAACCGGCAAAATCATCCTGCGCAATCCCGTGGGTGTCCGCTACAACGCGGGAGCCCCCACCTCCGAGCTCAGCGCCAAGTATCCTGAATTGCTGGGCCTTTATAAGAATGATCGCACAACTCTTTTCAAGACCGAGGAGTTGCCTCTGAGTCTTGCATTGGCAGGAGGCTCGGCGAATGGCCTGGAGATGTACGTGCGGCCGCCGAGCGACGCGGAGCCCCGCTGGATGCTGGCTGCCGGGGGACCGCTGATCAATAACAGGGGAGAGAAGCGGGGAGGAGTCGTCTTCTTGCGCGACATCACTGGTCGCAAGAAAGCGGACGAGCAGTTGCGACTTGCCTTAATGGAATCCGAGGCGCTGGAACGGGAAAGCCGCGTGCTGAGCGAACTCGGGGACTCGCTGCAGTCCTGCCTGAACGTCGACGAAGCCTACGCCATGAGTCAGACGGCCCTTGCCGGAATTCTGGGACAATAGCCGGGCTCGCTCTACATTTTAAATTCGTCACGCGATTTAATTGAATCGGTGGCCACCTGGAACAATTGCACGACGACCGAGCCTGTATTTCACCCGGATGACTGTTGGGCTCTGAGGAGAGGGCAGCCTTACTCCGGACTTTCGGGGCCTCTACCGTGCGCTCACGGTGCATTTCCCTGGAGATGCGAAGTATCTATGCATACCGCTCGCGCTGCGGCGCACGCTGCCTTCCACCACGTAGCGCACGCCTAGTTCGCGGGCTACCTGCTTCACGTCAACCGCTCGACCCTTGTAGGTGAAGCTGGAATTGCGTGCGATCACAAACAGCGACCGACTGCGCGAGAGTTCAGTGATGATGTCCTCGGCGATCCCGTCCGAGAAATACTCCTGGTCAGGGTCGCCACTCATATTGTCGAACGCCAGCACGGCAATCGACGGGCTGATCCGGCAGCGGCAAGCTCGAAGTGCCCTGGACAAGCGACCGCTCGACATATTCCGGTGCCAGTCTATCCGGCCTTCACCACAAACGCCTCAACTGGTCGAGCGATGTTCTTCAGATTGAGCGCCCCAAGTTCCTCGAAGGCCAGATCGAGCCGGTCACGCACATGATCCCGCACCGGTCGCGTGACGCAGATGCCGCCCGGCGGACACTCGGCCTGAAGCCTCGCCGCCACATTCACCGCGTCGCCGTGCAGGTCAGTGCCGTCGGCAATCGCGTCGCCAATGTTGATCCCGACGCGGAAGCGGATGGCTCGATCAGGCGGCTGGTCGCCGTCGTGGATCGGAACCTCCTGCTGCACCTTCACGGCACAGCGCACCGCTCCGTCGATGCTATCGAACACGATGAGCAGCGAGTCGCCGCCGGTCTGGACGATCCTGCCGCCGTGCTCCTCGATCGCCGGGTCGATCAGGTTTTGCCGCAGAGCCCGCAGCCGCTGGAGGGTTCCCGCGTCATCCAGGCCGATCAACCGCGAGTAACCAACCATGTCGGCATAGAGCACGGCGACCAGCTTCCGCCGATCTGGCGGTTTTCCTGTGGGGTCCGGTGCCTTTGTTCCTGACATTGCGGGCAACCTTAGTGCGGCGTGTTACAGTAACGCAACCGAGCTTGACCTAAATCCTACCACCGAGGGTTGTTCCAGGCGAAAGGTATAACGGGGAGGCAGAGGCTTCCGGGCATTCACGTTGGGTGAGGTGACGGCGATCGTGCTGTGCTGATGTGATCGACCATCCATGTGATTGAACGGCGATCCATCCCCGCGAGGTGCTACGGTTTCGCTCCCAGAAAAAGTCGAATCTCCTAGATGTAGCGCGCCAAAGCCGGGTCATCGCTCATCAATGCATGGTTTCTTCCTGGCAGCGCGACCAAGCGCGCACCTGGGATGCCTGCCGCAATCTGTCGGCTCGTCTCGAACGGCACATCCTCATCCCCACGGACATGAATTACGAGCGTCGGGACAGATATCTGCGGCAACAATGCCGTCACGTCAAAGTCACCCGTCGCATCGAAATAACGGACCGCCCCTTCCGGCGATGTCGAGATGCGTTGCAACTCGTTGAGTGCGTCAAACTGTTCCTTGGTTCCTTCGGGCAAGAATTGCGACGTGAACATTTGACGGTAAGCGGGATTTTCGGAGCCCCACCCGATCCGTGTCGAGGCCAGCATCATCTCGCTCAGCCGCGCAACCACTGGGGCGATTTCGGCCGCGGCGTAGCCCATCCAAAACGACAGGGTGGACCGCTCGATGATCACACCCTGCCGGTTTTATCTTTGGCGAACCGCGCTCGCGCAGCGCAGGCTCGTCTCCGACGACAGGTGGTAATGGAGATATTGGCCCCCAGAAAAAGGCGCGCGGCTGATGATAGACAATCATGATGATAGTGACGAGATTGATCTACCGGTCCTTCCGGCCTTTGCCCGCCTCCACCCGAATGACCATCCGCTGGCTGTCGATCGCGGGGAGGCTTCAGGGGGATCCGTCCAGGCAGCACCCGAGCATACAGGACTTCTGCCAGGGAAAACAAGGCGAGACGGATGCGCTGCACCGATCGATTGCCGCGTACACCGCGGCTCTAGAAGTGTGGCGAAACTTCCCGAGGCCACTCTATTTTTCCTTATGGCGGTTCGACACGGTTGCCAACGCAACGGAGTGTGAAAGGCAGCTCGAGCGTGCGCGCGATCTTTTACGTGAGGCAGCGCCGAAGCCAGACGCGCCAGCTCCCTTGCTGCCCGATTGTCGGACCTTGCGACCTCGCGGGAAGAGGGAGACCGCCGCCGACAGTCACGCCGCCTCCGCAAACTCCCCCGCCATCTCCCTCTTCACCCGCTGCACCGTGCCGCTGCCCACACCGACCAGCGCCGCCACCCTGAGGATGCCATTGCCGGCGCTCAGATGCGTCCTGATGGCATTCTCGACCTTCGGTGACACCTTGGGGCGACCGAGCTTCTTCCCCTGCTGGCGGACCCGTCCAGGCCGGCGAGGACTCTGGCCCGGAACATCGATCTTTCCTGTTCACCAAACACCGACGCATCTGGATCATGGCTCGGCCCATGGGCGTCGAGGAATCGTCCCCTGCTGGTCGCAATGCGCGCGGATGCCGGCTGCATCGAGTTCCGGCAAGGCATTCGCGACGTGGATTACGCTTCTGTCCAGCCGATCAATGGACCAAACCATCAGAATGTAATAGCGACGCCGCGCAGAGTGGCCTGATCATCGCGGCACACACGCAGTAGATTGCCACAGACGGCTTGTCGCCGCGTGTCGCCCAAATGTGGCCGCCGAAGGAGCGCGCTAGGGATAGGAATACCGCCCAAATGGATCCGGCACGATTCTGGTATTATCCCAGCCCGTCAGATCGTAATGCTCCTCGTCCGGCCAATTCTCCGGGAACCGTACTGTAAAGAGTGACCCTTGGGCGGGCCAAAACTTGCTGCCCTCATCTCCTCTGCCAAAAGGGTTGGACGTTGGATCGAAATCATAGGTGATAAACTGCGCTGTCAGAAGGACCAAGATTCCGCACACCGCATCAACCGTCTGTCCGAAGTTTGCCATTGCAAAGTTCACATGCCGGTCGTGCTTCGTTGCATTGTATGCGTCGTACCAGGGCAACGAGTTACCTGACGCCCAAAATGCAAATGGTGTTCGTATATTATTGGTGCCATGCCAAGTCCAGATCTTCACTTGGAACGCCGAAAGGTGATGGGACGCTTCGAGTTTCTTGTAGTCGGCCATGTTCCAGTCATCGGAGGCTTTGCTAGCCTTGTTGCGAGGTTTTTTCCGAGGCTGTATATACCCATTCTCCTCTAGGATTGCCTTGCAGTTCGCCTCCACCTCGACACAAGATCGTAGCAATAACTCATGGACGCGGAACGAATAGCAGGCCGAGTTGCCGTCGGCCGGTTCAATATACTCGAACAAATGTTTCAGATCATCCTGTAACAGCTTGAACGCTCGCACATACCTTTCAGGATCATTGGCAAATCCTGGATGCGTAATATACGATGTGTTCCCCCGCAGGTAATTTGTCCCGACGAATGGTCGGGCTGTTCGCCGATACGGGCGAGTGATGCCGGGCATATTCTCCTCCTCCTTCTTGCTGTTGTTCTGTTGCGGAATCAGACGTATCGCAGACGCTTTGCAGTCAAACCAGGGGGGTCAGGTGGCGGATCACTGCGGCGATCACGCCGCCACCTGCAACTGCTCGGCCATCTCCCTCTTCACCCGCTGCACCGTGCCGCTCCCGACGCCGACCAGCGCCGCCACCTTCAGTATGCCCTTCCCGGCGCTCAGATGCGTCCTGATGGCGTTCTCGACCTTGGGTGACACCTTGGGGCGGCCGAGCTTCTTCCCCTGCTGGCGGACACGATCCAGGCCGGCGAGGACTCTGGCGCGGAGCATCGATCTTTCCTGTTCGCCAAACACCGACGCCATCTGGATCATGGCCCGGCCCATCGGCGTGCGAGGAGTCGATCCCCTCGCTGGTCGCAATACAAGCGGATGCCGGCAGCATCGAGTTCCGCCAGGGCATTCGCCACGTGGAGGACGCTGCGCCCAAGCCGATCGATGGACCAGACCATCAGAATGTCATAGCGACGCCGCACCGCATCCTTCAGCATCGCGTCGAATGCGGGACGCTGATCCCTGCCTTTGGCACCACTGATGCCCTGATCCTCGTAGGTCTGGACGATCAGCCAGCCACGATGCTCCGCCACCCGTGCCAGGACGAGCCGCTGATTCTCAGTGGTCTGATCGTCACGGCTGACCCGCAGGTAGATCGCCGCGCGAACGCCATTGGTGTTCATTCGTCGCCCTCGGAACTATACCGGAATGATAGCACCGATCCCAGATTTGTCGAGCTATTCGTGCGGGATGGGTGCCATGTGCTGGTCGATTTTGGCGAGCGGATCGTGCAGTCCGCCACGGCTGGTCTGATTCCTGACCCGACGCATGGGTCCGTATTCGCAATGGAAGCGCGTGGACGCGCTTTCGCCCCGGTATTGCAACAACCTGAAGCCGAGTGCCATTGAGATGCAGTGCCGTGTCAGAAAAAAGTCCCTTTAGATAAGGGATTCGTCTGACATGAACCACACACCCGAATCAGGTCAGGCAGAGAGGCCTCGGCTCGAGGACGAAATTGGCCTCCAGAAAAGGATTGCGGTTGATGGCACGACACATTCCGATATCGCATTGAACTGCGGAGTGCGCTGGACGTCAGCCATCGGGCGGCACCGGCAGCTGTGATCATCCCACTCATGCCGCGCGAAGCGCTCCAAAGCGCCAGCACGAGTCCGACGATGACACTGATGCCGAGTGCGCCGCCTGAGGCCTCGACCAGTTGATGCGCTTGCAGGCCATCTTGCCGAGGGCACCGGCCTCGTTCTTGCCGACGGGTCGCCGCCGATGCCACCCGATGTGCAGGGCTTCGGCCGCAGTCTGCTGCATGCGGCGCAGGCGATGCTCGTATCGGGATTTGGCGCTGCCTGTCTGCTGAATTCCGACAGCCCCACGCTGCCGACCGCACTGCTGATCCGTGCGGCACGTGTCCTGCTGGCGCCGGGGGAGCGGGTCGTGCTTGGCCCTGCGGACGACGGCGGCTACTACCTGATCGGCATGAAACGGCCGCACGCGCATCTGTTCGCCGACATCGCGTGGAGCACGGGCGAGGTCGCCGCGATGACCCGCGCCAGGGCCGCAGCTCTCGGCATCGAGTTGGTCGCCCTGCCAAACTGGTACGACGTTGCG